>NZ_CP083723.1:1200000-2400000 GCF_020150815.1 Haloprofundus salilacus
GGGGGAACTCGAATCGCAGATACAGAACGTCGGCGAGTTCAAACACCGTGTCGAGGACGCGGCCGGTCGCATCGCGCCCGTGCGGCCGTCGCCGTTTCTGGATCTCCTCATGGAGAACATGCGCCAAGAACCCCAGCGACTTGGCGGTCTCGGCATCGGTCCGGACAGTGACGACGCATGGGACGAGATAGACGATCTCGTCACGTCGGTGACGCGCCACGTCGACTCGGTGACGGAACTCCTGACGTCGCCCGAGTCGAGCACGTTTCGCGCGCTCTCGGCGACGTTGACGACCAACTACGCCGAGCAGATATACCGGGCGCGGAAGATCCAGTCGGCGCACGACCTCTCGGCGGAGACCGACGAAGCGCTCGACCGACTCGTCGACCGGTTCAAGGAGGTCGACATCGCCCGGCAGTACTTCAAGAGCGTCTACCTGCAGGAGGAACTGTCGTCGCTGTCGCGGGTCCTTCTGTACGCGGGGGTTCCGGCCGAGGTTATCTCGGTTCTCGTACTGCTGTCACTGACCACGTCGCCGGGCGACATCCCGCCACTCGTCCGCTTCGCGGTGCTTCCGGTCACCGCGGTCGCCGGATTCGTACCGTTGGTCCTCCTGTTCTCGTTCATCCTCCGGACGGCGACGGTCACGCAACGGACCGCCGCGACCCTCCCGTTCACGACGCCGGGACAGGAGCGGTAGCCGTTGTGGTATCCGCTCTCGACGGTCGTGTCGGTCGCCGACGACTCTGACTCGCCGCGTCGCGGTTCTCGACCGCCGTTCGACCGGCCGAAACTCAAGCCGTTTCGAGTGTCCGTACCAACGTGGGCAACACCTCGGTCACGTCTGAACGAAAGACGTAGTCGGCGAGGCCGTCGCAGGGCGTCTCGTCGAGATTCACGACGGCGAGGGATCCACTCCGCGTCGCCGCCGTTGGAAGCGACGCCGCAGGTTCGACCTGCAGCGACGACCCGACAGCCAAAAACACGTCGCTCTCCTCGGCCAGCGTCCGCGCCTCGCCGAGCGTCTCCCTCTTGAGTTGCTCGCCGAACAGCACGACGTCGGGCTTGAAGACGCCGCCGCAGTCGCAGTGCGGCGGGTTCTCGCCCTCGCGGACTCGCTTGCGCACCGGTTCGGCGGCCGTTCGCTCGCCGCACCGCTGACAGACGACGCGCTCGGCGTTGCCGTGCAGTTCGACGACTCGCTGGGTACCCGCCTCGGCGTGCAGTCCGTCGGTGTTCTGCGTGACGACGGCGTCGAGGAATCCCTCGCCTTCGAGCGTCGCCAGCGCCTCGTGGGCGACGTTCGGTTCGACGCCCGGCGGGCGCATCGCGTCGTGCAGGTCGAGGCGATCGGCCCAGAACCCGGCGGGGTCGCGCTCGAAGCGCGACCGGTGAAAGGTGGCGGGATCGAACTGGTCGCCCCAGATGCCGCCGTCGCCGCGGAACGGCGGGATTCCGGATGGGACGCTGATTCCCGCGCCGGTGAGCGCGACGGACTTGTCTGCGTCGCGGAGCTCCGAGGCGAGCGAAGCGAGTCGGTCGGTCACGAGGGCGCATTGGAGACGGAGTGAGATGAATCGACTGTTCCGACATCCACCACCGGCCGGAAAACGCTGCCTCCGGCGTTGCTTGTATTCCCCGACACGCCGTTTACACATGTGGACGCAGACCGCTAGCACACGATGGCAGACGTACTCACCGAGACGAACGTCGCGATGTTCATCGCACAGCGGGGCACCGAACAGGTCGAGTTCACCGAACCCAAGCAGGCCGTCGAGGACGCCGGCGCCGACGTCGACGTAATCAGCAGTCAAACCGACGAGGCCCAGGCCGTCAACAACGACCTCGACGCGGGCGACAGCTTCGAGGTGGACGAGACGTTCGCCGACGTCTCAGCCAAGGAGTACGACGCGCTCGTCGTTCCGGGCGGCTGCGTGGGAGCGGACCGACTCCGCGCCGACCACGACGCGGTGACGTTCGTCCGCGAGATGTTCGAGGCGGACAAACCGATGGGCGTCATCTGCCACGGTCCGTGGACGTTCGTCGAGGCGGGCGTCGTCGATGGACGGACGCTCACCTCCTACCCCAGCCTGCAGACCGACATCCGCAACGCAGGCGGCGAGTGGGTCGACGAGGAAGTCGTCGTCGATGCTGGCGTGGTGACCAGCCGAAACCCGGATGATCTGGACGCGTTCTGCGAGAAAATCGTCGAGGAGTTCGAGGAAGGGATCCACGAACGAGACTGAGCGTCGCCCCGTCGCGTTCGCCGCCGACAGGGCGAGAGTCGCTGTCCGAGCGTCGGCCGAGGGGCGCGGACCCCGCCGCACAGAACTTATTGGGACCTCTGTGTCATACTGCCTCCCATGAACGAGTACGACCTCATTGTGCTCGGTGGCGGGACAGGAAACATCGTCGCGTCGGCGGCGGCAGACGAAGGACTCGACGTCGCGCTCGTCGAACGCGACCGACTCGGGGGGACGTGTCTCAACCGCGGCTGCAACCCCTCGAAGAAGCTCATCCACCGTGCGAGCGTCGTCGAGACGGTCCAGCAGGCGAACTCGCTCGGCATCGACGCCGCAGTGAACGACATCGCGTTCGCGGATATCGTCGACGACGTAATCTCGTCGGTCACCGACGAGGCCGATCGGAAAGCCGAGGACGCCCGCGAGCACGAGCACATCACCTTCTATCAGACCGAGGGCCGGTTCGTCGACGAACGGACGGTCGCGGTAGCGACCGACGACGGTGACGCGGAGTTGACCGCCGAGAACGTCGTCCTCGCGGGCGGGTCGCGGCCGCTGGTCCCCGACTCCATCGACGGCACCGACGAGGTGTCGTTTCTGACCAGCGACCAGGCGCTCCGTCTCGACGAACGACCCGACCGCCTCGTCGTCGTCGGCGGGGGATACATCGCCGTCGAGATGGCGCACTTCTTCGGCGCGATGGGCACCGAGGTCGCCATCGTCGGCCGCGGGGACGTGCTCGTCGCCCGCGAGGACCGCGACGTCGCCGAGCATCTGACCGACGTCTACGCCGAGAATTACGAACTCCGCCTCGGCTACTCGGTGACGGCGCTGGCGGCGGACGGCGACGAGACGGTTGTCGAAGCCGAGTCGGAAGACGGCGAGACGGTCGAACTCCGGGGCGACGAGGTGCTCCTCGCCACTGGGCGACAACCCAGCAGCGACCGCTGGAACGTGGCCGCCGCCGAAATCGACACCGACGAGAAGGGGTTCGTTGAGACTGACGACTACCTCCGAACGTCGGTCGACGGCGTCTGGGCGATCGGCGACATCGCGGGCAACTACATGTTCAAACACTCCGGCGACAAGGAGGCTGAGTACGTCGTCGAGAACGTCGTTCACGGCTGTCGCGCCGAGGTGGCGTATCCGGGGATGGCGCACGCGGTGTTCGGCTCTCCACAGGTTGCGAGCCTTGGCGAGACCGAGGAGGAACTCGACGACGGGGCCGACTATGCGGTCGGTACGTACGCCTACGACGACACCGCGCTCGGGTCGGCGCTTCACAACGACGGCGGTTTTGCGAAGGTCATCGTCGGCTCCGACGGGGCGGTTCTCGGCTGCCACATCGTCGGCCCGCACGCATCGATACTTATCCACGAGGTGAGCACCGCCGTCGCCGCCGACGCCGACGCGAAAACTATCGCCGAGACGATTCACGTCCACCCGGCGCTGTCAGAGGTCGTCCAGGGAGCGTTCCGAGAGGTCAGAGACGTCGCTCCCTCAGGAATCTGAGTCGCCCGTCCGAACTCGCCCCTATCAGCCGAATCGCTGTTCGGAGACGGAACTACCGAAGCGCACATCTCGCCGCGACAGACGCCACGCTCGGAACGGAACGGCTGCCGAAAAATTGCGTGATACGTGGCACTCGATGCGCGTTCGACTGGTCGGCGGCCCCCGGCGTCGATTCAGCTTAGAGGGATTCTCGCGTCGTGACGACCGACGGAGTACGAACTTCATTAGCTCTCGACCGGCGGCGAGCGAGGCGGTTCCTCGGCGTACTTCTCGTTGAACTCGCCGATGAGTTGGCCCATCTTCGCGTACCAAGCGTTGAGCATCCGCTGCAGTTCCTGCGAGATCTCGTCGGCGTTGCGCGGGCGGTAGACGTGGTAGTAGCCGCCCTGCTCGTAGTTGACCTGCTCTTTCTGGAGGAACCCGGTCTGCAGCAGTCGCTGGACGGAGCGGTAGGCCGTCGACCGTTCGCGGTCGATTTCGTCGGCGATCTCGTCGACCGTGAGCGGATCGTCGGTCTCGTTCAGCAGTCTGAACACGTCTTTGTCGATCTCCTTGAGATCGTGGAAACACTCAAGCAGCCCCTCGCACTGCATATCCTGTCGGAGCATCTCGCCCATCGAGTTAGCCATCGGTTAGCGGCGGTACGGGACGAGCGTGCAAAATTGTTTGCATGATCAGCGCAATACTGTCTCTACGACGAGACAAACCGACGTCGACGTCCAACAGCTCGTTTGAACTCGCGTCGGTTTCGTCAGCCTCTCGATCCGCAGCTACGCCGTCGCATCGGCCAGCGAGCGATTGCCCCGTTGGGTGCTGTGCCCTCGACAGACGAAGCTGACACACGCCTTCTCCTCCTTCGACAGAGGGAAGTGAGTCGCTTTGTCGTCCCAACTTTCCGACCGGCGCGAAACCGCCTCTCGACTGGCGTATCGGCGCTCGATTCGGTCCGGAAAAGCGGGTCGACACGGTATTTTCTTTTGTACTGGTGGTTTCGGTACGCTCATGAATCGACGCACGCTCGCGGGAATCGGTCTGTTCGTCGCTGGACTCGCCGGGTACGTCGTCGGCATCTCCACCGCGTATCCCGGTCGGGCGTTTTCGATCACCGCGGTGATGCTCGGCATCGCACTCGCGGCGACCGGACGGCAGTCGGCATCAAGGAGAGACGCATGAGCCTCCACGCGATGGTCTACACGGCCGACGGTGTCGAACGGTACGACGACCTCGACACCGCGCTCTCTGCGAGGGGCGAGACGTGGATCCACGCGGACGATATCGAATCGGCCGAGATGAAGGCGCTCAGAGAACGCTTCGACATTCACCAGCTGGCCGTCGAAGACGTCCTCTCCGAGAAAACGCGGCCGAAAACGGAGGCGTACGACGCACACACGTTCATATTGATGAAAACGGCTCAGCTCAGCCAGCGCGAGGACGTCGCATTTCACAAAGAGGTGAGAACGCACCCCGTCGGGTTCTTCATCGGCGAGGATTGGTTGGTCACGATGTCGACCGTCGACGTCGATGTCGTGGACCCCGCTTCCCCCCAGTGGACGAAGAACGGTTCACGGTTCGCGAACCGCGGGACGGATTTTCTCGCGTACCGAATCATCGACGCCATCGTCGACGAGTACTTCGACGTCCTCGACGATATCGAAGACGACATCGAAGGGGTCGAAGAACGCGTCCTCGAGGACCCGAACCCGCAAATGCTGGTGACGCTGAACGGCGTTCGTCGAGACCTCCTCGCGTTCCGAAAAGTCGCCTGGCCCGCTCGGGAAGCGATTTCGGAGCTCTCTCGCGGTGACATCTCGCAGGTCGCAGAACAGAACGAGAAGTACTTTCGCGACGTGTACGACCACCTCGTCCAGGTCGTCGACCTCATCGAGACATACCGCGATCTCACCGGCGGGTCCCGGGATATCTACCTGAACGCCGTCACGCGATCGACCAACGAGGTGATGAAGACGCTCACGGTCGTCGCGACCATCTTCATTCCGCTGACCTTCGTCGTCGGGGTCTACGGGATGAACTTCGCCGACACCCCGTTCGCAATGCCGGAACTCTACTGGACGTACGGCTATCCGGCGACGATGCTCGGGATGGGACTGCTCGCCGGCACGATGCTCGTCCACTTCCACCGTCAGGGGTGGATCTGAGTCGCCTTGTACGCGACGACTGCCGACCACTCCGTAGACACGCTCCACGTGCCTTCTTACTCCACTCCACAACGCCTCTCTGAACGTACCTTCGGTGGCTAGACGTCGACCCAATTCTATACAGCGAAATATAGTTTATCTGTTCGTCGACGAACGTCGATTCTCCCGGAAACCGTCGCCGAGGAGGAATGCCCCGGCCAGTGTTCGGCTTTCGCACCGCCCCAACGCACAGTTATTCATGCCTTCGATGTACGTGTACACGTATGACACGCGAGGGCGACTACTTCACCCGTCTCGTCGACACTGAACGCCTCCGCGAGTATCTCGCCGCAGAACTCGGTTCCGTTGACGAGGGCGCGTACGCCGTCGACCACCACCAGGAGGGCCATTCCAACGAGACGTTGTTCGTCACGTGGGGCGACCGCGAACTCGTGATTCGCCGGCCGCCTCCGGGTGAGACGGCCTCCAACGCCCACGACGTGCTTCGCGAGTACCGCGTCACCGACGCGCTGCAGGAGACCGACGTTCCGCTGGCGAACACCGTCCTCGCCTACGAGGACCACGAGGTTCTCGGCAGCGACTTCTACGTGATGGAGCGCGTCGAGGGCGACGTGCTCCGCGAGTCCGAACCCGAGCGGTTCGCCACTCCCGAGCACCGCGAACGAATCGGGACGGAACTCGTCGACACGCTCGTGACGATTCACGCCATCGACCCCGAATCCGTCGGTCTCGACGAGTTCGGTTACCCCGACGGGTTCACCGAGCGGCAAGTCGAGCGGTGGTCCGAACAGTTGACGTGGGCGTTCTCGCGGACGACCGACGAACGGGAAGTTCCCGTACTTTACGACGTCATGTCGTGGCTTGCCGACAACGTACCGGAGGAGTACCCCCACACGCTCGTCCACGGCGACTACAAGTTGGACAATGTGATGTACTCCCCCGGCACGCCGCCCGATATCACCGCCGTCTTCGACTGGGAACTGTCGACGCTCGGCGACCCGCGGACGGATCTGGGGTGGATGCTCTCGTACTGGCGCGACGCCAAGGACCCCGCCCCCGCGGTTCCGGACCTGACGACGACGTTCATGGAACATTCCGACTATCCGACGCGCCGCGAACTCGTCTCGGGGTGGGAGGACGCGACCGGCTTCGAGTACGAGCACGACCGGTTCTACCGGGCGCTCGCGGTGTACAAACTCGCGGCGCTCGGCGAGATGTTCTTCCGGCGCTACCTCGAAGGCAACTCCGACGACGACCTCTACCCGCAGATGGAGACGCAGGTGCCCGCGCTCGGCGAGCGGGCGATGCGCATCATCGAGGGCGGCGAACCGCTCTAACCGGCAGCCAGGTCCACAACACTTAGCCCGTTTCCCCTCGCATGGAGAGATATGACCGGTAGTGACTGGGGTGACTGGCTGCCGCGCGCCGTCGCGACGGCCGAACCCGAGACCGTCGCCGTCTGGTATCTCGGCTGTAACGGCTTCGTCGTAAAGGGGAATCAGGGAACGACGCTGCTCATCGACCCGTACCTCGGCGTCGGCGACCCGCCGCGGACGGTCCGGATGATTCCGGTTCCGTTCGACCCCGAGGACATCGAGGAAGCCGACGCGATTTTCGCGACCCACGAGCACACCGACCACGTCCACGGGCCGAGTCAGGCCCCGATTCTCGAAAACACGGGCGCACAGTTCTACGCACCCGACGACAGCCTCGCCGTCGCACAGGAGGAGGAAAACTGGACCGACGTTTGGAACGTGAGCGACGACCAGTTCACCGAGGTGTCGGAGGGCGACACGTTCGAGGTCGGCGAGTTCACCGTCCACGTCGAACTGGCCGCGGACGCGGACGCGACGCACCCGGTGAGCTACGTCGTCGAGCACGATGCAGGAACGATATTCCACGGCGGCGACACGAAACCGAGCGACGCGTTCGACGACATCGGCGAGCAGTACGACATCGACCTCGGCATCCTCGCGTTCGGTTCCATCGGCAACATCCCGAACAAGGAGACCGGCGAGATGGTCCGCACGAAGTGGTACAGCACCGAAAACGAGATAATCGAGACGGCCAGCAGCCTGCAGTTCGACCGCCTCCTGCCCAGTCACTGGGACATGTGGCGCGGGATGACCGCCGACCCGACGGCGCTGCACGACCACGCCGCGAGTTACGCGTACCCGCGGGCGCTGACTATCGTCTCCATCGGCGACCGCGTCGACCTCTGAACGCCCGCCGCGAGACGCCTTTTTCCGCTCGGTTCCGTCCGTATCGACTGCGCCTAGTTTCGTTGATACCGATAAATTCGCCGGTTGTTTTATGTAGCACCTATGGGATTACCCGGTATATGAGTCAAGAGCCAGACCACGGCGAATCGCTGACGGTGTCGGCGGGGGGCGTGACCGTCGAGAAAACGTTCGCAGCCGACGAATTTCCGGTCCCCGCCATCAAGTTCGTCGTCCGTTCGGAACGCGAAGACGCCGTCGACGTCCGCCTCTCCGACGATATTCCCGAGTCGTTCTCGATGGAACGCGTGGGTTTTCACCCCGACTACGAGAGCGCGAACTGGACCGCCTACGAGGACCAGTTCGTCGAGTACGAACGCTCGCTCGAACCGTCCGAAGAGGTACTGACCGTCTACGGGATTCGTCTCGACGACGATCACGATCCGACGGCGTTCCTCACCGAACCGATGCTCGAGACCATCGTCCCTGGAGACGGCAGCGACACCGTCGAAGACGTGATCGGATCGGACAGTTCTCGCCCCGTGCGCAACGCTCTGGCTGACGACGCGACCGGCTTACCCGGATTGGACGGCGACGACCCGCTGGCAGACGGCCTCGAATCGGGTGACGACGACGAACCTCCGGAACCAATCGAACTCGCCGACCCATTAGCCAACGACCCGCTCGCGGACGACACGTTAGCCGACGTTCCGGACGTCGAGACTGACGGCGACTCAGGTGAGGCGGCCGAAGACGACGAATCCGAGCCGATTGCGCTCGAAGATCCAGTTTCGGCACCCGACGAGGACGACCCGGACCCCGAACCGCTCGATTCGCCGGAGACGGCCGAACCGTCCGACGATCACGCTGCGGCGGACGCGGAGACACTCGACGACTCTAAGGATTTCGACGACACCGACGCTCTCGACGCCGACGCGGGCGACGAACCTGCCTCCACGCCGCGTTCGCTCTCGTCGGACCTCACACCCGCCGTCGTCTCCTATCAGGCGGATTCAGACCCACTCGGCGCGCAGTTCGACGCCGAACCCGAGCCAGAACCGGTCGAAGTTAACGAATCTGCCGAATCCGCCGAATCCGCCGAAGTGGTCGAAGCGGCGGTCCCCCGGCAGGAAACGGGCGTCGCGGCCGCGCTCGCCGACGAGATTCGCTCCGGAAGCGTCGACGACGAGGACCTCGAACTCCTCCGCGAGGAACTCGACCTCGGGGTTCCGCGGAGCGTCGACGTCCGAATCCGGCGTCTCCAGTCGAAGATGGACGACCTCGAAGCGTACTCCGACGCGCTCGCGGCGTTCCTTGACGAGAACGGCACCGCCGAGGAACTCGTCACCGAACTCCGGTCGGACCTCGAATCGCTGTCCGCGGCGACCGACGAACTGGAGACCGAACTCGACGGCCTTCGCGATGAGCGCGACGATCTCGATTCGGCGGTCGAAGACGTAGACGGACGCGTCGAACGCGTCTCCGGTCGGCTCGACGGCGTCGACGAGACCGTCACCGCCGTCGCCGCCGACGTCGAATCGCTGGACCACGAGATGGGAGAGGTGAGAGGCGACCTCGCGGACCTCGACGCCCGCATCGTCTCCGTCGAGGAACTCGGCGCGGACGAGCGGGCCGAACTGGAAGCCGAACTCGACGCGATTCAGGACGAGCTCGAAGCGCTTGACGCGTTCCGCGACCGTCTCAGCAGCGCCTTCGGCGGCGAACAGTAACCTCTCGCGAGCTGTCGCGAACTTTTCGGAGAATCTCTCGAAACGTAATCGGTATACGACGCCACCCCCTTGAGCGGACAATGAGACAGATCGTGTCCGTCGCCGTCCCACGGAAGGGACGCCCGCTCGAAGCGGTACTCGAACGCCTCGCGACTGTGGCGGGCACGCATTCGCATTCGGTCGCCGACGACATCTCCTCAACGCTCCGGTACGAGAAGTCGGTCACGAAAGGAAACTCCGAGGACGACCGAACCGTCTACGAGCGACTCGCCGAGTACAGCGACCTCTCTGACCCGAAACGCCCCGAGTACACCCTCCTGCGGGACGGTCGCGCCGGACATCCGCGCCGAATCGTCTTCGACAGCGTGACGCTCTCGCTCGACGGCGTCGACGTGCAACTCGTCGGCCGCGAGGAACCGTTCCGCGCGCTTCGAACACACGAGTTCGCTCTCGGATTCGACAGTGCGGACCTCGTCCTCGAAGAGGTGGTCAGCCTCGAATCCGACGGTATCGGCAGTATCGACGACATCAACGCCCGCATCGATCCGATGGAGTCGGACGTTCGCGTCGTCGCCGGGCTCGGCGACACCGTCTACCACACGCTGATGGCGACGCCGGAGGTTCTCACCGCCGGAGCGACGCTCGACCGGTCGTTCGTCGCCGACTACGAGGGCCCGCTGTGCATCTCCCCCCGGTACGAACGACTCGTCGAGGCCGTCCTCGGAACCGACGCCATCGAAGACGTGGAGTTCCGGTACCCCGACGACGAGCGGGAGGAGGAAGCCGCCATCGCCGACACCGGTCTCGGCGTTTACCTCACGATGACCGGGTCGACGGCGCGCGACCACGGTCTCGTCCTCGGCGACCACCTGTTCCCGAGCGAAACCGTGCTGATGGAGAACGACGCCGAGCGGAGCAGCGCGGCCGACCAGATCAAGGCGCTGCTGTCCGAAACGTCGGCGGAGACGGCGCTTCGAGTGTAGCGGCCGATAGCTGTTTTCGGCGCGTTGGTGGTTCGAATCGTTTCTCGGACTCTCTCCTCAGCGATTTTTGACCTTTCCGCCTCGAGCTGCTGTCGACGAAACTCTACTCCGGTGTTGCTTTGGGATACTCGGCGCAGAAACACTAGCTACGCACCTCTAGACACAGATTGAATTATGGGGCTATTTTGGGGGAGGGTAGTGATATAACTCAATCTTTTGTGCGTCTCGCCTGCCGAATGAGGGTACTACGTGAGAATCTTAGTGGGCTAAGATTCGTGTGTAGGGATACGTTGATGTACCGCCGGTCCGACCACGAACCGTGAGCGAATCGGACACCAGTCGGTCGTCGGTGAAGACGTACGTGCCTACGTACCAGAAAGAACAGTGGACTGATCACGCCGAACGACTCGGGATGACCCAGAGCGAGTTCGTTCGGACGATGGTACAGGCGGGTCGACGAGACTTCGATCTCGACGCGCCGGACGAGAATCCGGAGGGGTGTGTTCACCCCTCGAACCCCCGGGGTAACGCGCTTGAAGACCGGGTCCAAGAAGTGCTCCATCGGCGCGGGGTCATGTCGTGGGACCAACTCGTCGACGCGCTCTCGGGCGACTTCGAGAGTCGCCTCGAAGACGCTCTCGACTCGTTGCAGTCGGCGAACCGAATTCGGTACAACGGACGCGAGGGTGGGTACGTGGTGACCGATGGCGAGTGAGTCGGCCGGGGAGACCGACGACCCCGTCGGCTACTTCCTACAAGATATGGTGTACCACGGAAAGTCCGAACGAACGCGGACCGAGTACGAACGAGTGCTCCGTCGATTCGAGTCATTTCTCGCCGACCCCGAGACGAACCCGACGGGCCGGTCGGTCGCGCCCGCCGACGCGACGCACCGCGACTGCATGGCGTGGGTGCACTCGCTTCGCGGTACCGTCGCGTCGAGTACGGTCGCAATTTACGCGGCGTACCTCCACCGATTCTACGGCTACATGACCCAGGTCGGCGTCTTCGAGTCGAATCCGATGACACTCGTCACCGAGGAGATGGACGAGTCCATCGAGAAAGACCCGACCCGTCGCGACATCGACGTGCCGACGATGCGGGCGTTCGTCGCCGATGTCCAACATCCGCTGCACCGTGCGCTCGTCGGAGCGTTCCTCAAGACGGGTATCCGGGTGGGCGAACTCTGTAACCTCGACCTCCGAGACGTGTCGCTCGACGACCCCCAGCTGACGAACGCCTACGACCTCGGCGGTCGGCCCCAGTTGGACGCCCGCCCGAACTCGCTTTTCGTCTCCGCCGAACCGACAGTCGGTGAACGACACAACGGCGAGGTTCGGTCGGCGTCGAACAAACGAAAGCGCGACACAGTGATCCCAATCGACGAAGAGCTCTCACACCTCCTGAAGTCGTGGTTGGCGATTCGGCCGGACACCGTCTCGCCCGCCGACCCGCTGTTCGTCGGAACGAGCGAAGGATGGGGCGAACGGCTGACGCCCAACGCCGTCCACAACGTCGTCACCACCTACGCCGACGAGGCAGGGTGGTACCGCTCCGGCGGCGGCGCGACGGAGAACGTCACCCCGCACTACTTTCGACACTTCTTCACCACCCACCTCCGCGACCGGACCGGCGACCGCGGTATCGTGAAATATCTCCGGGGCGACGTCGCCACAGATATCATCGACACTTACACGCACAACTGGGGTGGACAGGTTCGAGAGACGTACGAGTCGAACATCTACTCGATACTCTGAGTCGGCATCGAGTCTGACCGACACCTTCGACTTTCCGTGAAACCGGTGGTCGGACGCGCTCGACCGCTGTTTCGACCGCAGGTTCGGTAGATATCTGAATATCTGTGCAGATATATTTCTAGATGGTTGTCTGTATGGCTAGCTAGTTAAATGGCTGTCCCGGTGATTTGTTAGAATAGCTGGCGACGAACTGCCTCGCACTCTCGAATCGGACCTGAGAGACACCTCTCGAACCTTCCGACGCAGGTCGTCACGTTCGGGGGTCGCTACGCGACACCGACCAGTCTATCCCCTCTTCGCTGCAACCGACTCGGCCTCGAAGGCTCCGACCCGTCCTTTCGCCCGTCCAGTCGATATCTTCTGTCGAACGCACCGCCGATCCAAAGGTACCGTCCGTCGCCACGCGAACGTATGTACTGTATGTCGCTATATCTAAACTGGTGCAGTCCCCCCGTCACGCCGAGTTCACTTTTTCGACCAACGCCGAAGAGTCGTTCGCCGGGCTGTTCACCCGCGTCGAGACCGGATACGCGCGCATCTCGGCTTCGGGATACGGGTCCAACAGCGTCGACGCCACGTCTGTATCGGCGGTGAACCAATCGTTTTCCTCTTCCGGAGCGAGAACGACGGCCATCCGGTCGTGCAGCGGCGAGACTACCCCGTTCGGTTCCGTCGTGATGATTGCGAACGTCTCTATCGGCTCGGGGTCGCCCGCGCCGCCGTCGGTGAACTCGTCGAGACCGGTTTGGGTCTCCGGCGGCATCCACCGCTCCCAGATGCCGGCCATCGCGAACGGTCGGTCGTCCTCGAATGCCACTCGATAGGGTTGCTTGCCGTCTCCGTTTTCGCGCTGAGTCCACTCGTAGAAGCCATCGGCGGGAACGAGACAGCGCCGGTGCTCGAACGAGTCACGGAAACTTCGCTTCTCGGCGACGCTCTCGGCGCGGGCGTTGATGAACGACTTCGAGCGCGAATCCGCCCACGACGGAACGAACCCCCACTGGACCAACCGAAGCGCGTCGGGGGCGTTGTTCGTGATGATCGGCAGTTGCTGGCCGGGCGCGCAGTTGTACCGCGCGTCGAGCGAGCGCTCGGCGGTCACGTCGAACCGATCTTCGAGTTCGGGTTGCGGGGTGAAGAGGCTGTACCGACCACACATACGCTAGTCGACGACGCCGAGCGAGTTAGGTCGTCGGGTCGGTGCGGGTCATCTGGCCGTCCGCGCGTCGTGACGGTGCGACGGGTTTAGGTTCGCCCGTATCCGTCGTACTGGCGTGCGAATCGAGAACAGCTTCATTCCCGTCCGCGGCGTCGGCGAGAAGACCGAACGCCAACTCTGGGAGGCGGGCATCACCCACTGGGACGAGTTCGAGCGCTCGGCAGTCGGCGAGACCACCGCCGACCGCATCGAGACCTACATCGCGGAGGCGACCGACCGCCTCGACGCCGGCGACTCGCGCTATTTCGACGCGTCGTTTCCGAGCAGCGAGCGCTGGAGACTATACGAGAACTTCCGCGAGGAGGCGTGTTTCTTCGACATCGAGACGACTGGACTCGACTCGTCGTACGCCGACGTGACGACGGTGAGCATCCACCGACGCGGCGAGACGACGACGCTCGTCCGGGGGCAGGACCTCTCGGCGGAGGCGCTTCGAGAGCATCTCGCCGACGCGCCGCTTCTCGTCTCGTTCAACGGCATCCGATTTGACGCGCCCTTCTTGGAGGACTCGTTCGGAATTGACGTCGACGCCCCGCATCTCGACCTCATGTACCCCTGCAAGCAACTCGGGTTCTCCGGCGGTCTCAAGCAAATCGAGAAAGACGTCGGTATCGAGCGCGACCGGCCGGACCTCTCGGGTCGCGACGCAGTCCGCCTCTGGCGACAGTACGAACGCGGCGACGACGAGGCACTCGACACGCTCGTCTCGTACAACCGCGACGACACGGTGAACCTTCGGACACTCGCCGATGACGTTTCCTCCCGCCTCCACGACGACGTATTTGCGGACGTACAGTCCCCGTTGTGAGCAGACCTCAGTTCGCCCGCGTGTCCTCCTGCCGTCCGTCGCGCCGTTCGTCGCCGGGTCGCCGGCGCTCGTCGTCCGGGCGGAGCGTGTTCTCGATCAACGTCTTCGCCGCTCGGCGGAACCGCTCCGACGCCGCGTTTCCGGAGACACCCAGTTCGTCGGCCAGCCCCGCCAACGACTGTTCGCGCGGAATCTCGAGGTAGACCTCCTTCACTGCCGTGACGAGCGTCTCGCGTTGGGTGGTCGTCAGCCCGTACTCCTCGACGGTCGACACCTCTCGTTCCTCGAAGAGCCGGTGAAGTTCGAAGTCGACGCCGCGTTCGCGGCAGAACGCGTAAAATCGGGCGAACGATTCGCGGTCGGGGAACCCGGCACGAAACTGCCACCCCTCGTGCGTCGCCGTGAGGGTGTGGACGACGTCCCCTTCCTCGACCAACAGCGGATAGATGCTCGACTCGAGACCTTCGCCGCGCAACTCCGTCTGATAGAGACGAGAACCGGGGGTGGCGACTTGCGACAGCGAACCGACGGTCGAGTCCTCTTCGGCGACCCGTTCGAAGGCTTCGAAGTCGTCGGTCTCCGCCCACACGAGAATACGCACCCGGTCGTCGTCGACGGCGTCCGACCGTTCCCACACGATTTTCGTCTCGGACGTTTGCTGCAACGTCCGTCGCAGTATCGGATGATCGAGGGTATCACGTCCACCTCCCGAAGTTCGACGAGGCGGGGCTCGTCGAGTTCGACGCCGACGAACGGACGGTCCGCCCACGTTCGATACCGCCGTTAGAGGACGTGGTCGGGTCGGAACCCGGCGTTTCGGTCGCGGAAACAGACTGAGACGTTGCTTACGCCAGGATGTCGCCAATGCGTCGCGGTTCGCCGTTCAATTCGGGTTGTTTCTCGACTATCTTCAGCACTTCGTGGTCGGTGACGTCGGGGTAGGACTTCTGCGTCGCGTCCTCGATGAGCTTCTTTTCGAGACGGAACTCGGTTCCGTCGTAGACGACGTCGACGCCTTGTTCGTCGAAGGAAAGGGCGGTCATACCCCGCCGTTGGCCACCGTCACGTAAAAGCGTGGCTCGTCGTCTGCCGCGCGTCTTGCGGACTGTTTATTATCCCCTACGTTCTGGTGCGCACTGTGCCACCCGGTCAGGACCCGCTCGACGCCCTCCGCATCCCCGACGGAACGACCGTCGAGGAACACGACTTGGTGACCGACGGCGACGTCATCGTCGGGAGCCAGGCCACCGTCGACTTCGGCGTCCGCGGCCGGAACCTCGCTGCCGGCGAACGCGCGTCGTTCGGCGGCGACATCGAAGCGGACGGCGACTGCCGACTCGATATGTGGTGCGACGTCGCCGGTAACGTCCTCGTCGGCGACGACGCTTACCTCGGCGAGCGCGTCCACATCGGCGGTCGGCTGATGGTGTCGGGCGACTTGGACATCGGCGACGACGTCGAGATAGACGAGGGGTTCGAGGCCAGCGGCTGGATCGTCATCCGCAACCCGGTGCCGACGCTCGTTTTCTACTTCATCGTCCTCTCGCAGTTGTTGAAACTCGGCGAACGCGACGCAGCCAACGAACTCGCGGCGGCGATGGCTGACGGCGACGAACAGCGCGACCCGCTCGTCGTCCCCCGCGGCGGCCACGTCTCCGACGACGCGTGGCGCGTCTCGACGCCGGCCCGCATCGGCGACGACTGCCGACTCCACGGCAACGTCCGCGCGGAGTCCGTCGACGTGGGCGAGCGAAACAACATCTTCGGGAGCCTCCGCGCGCGAGAGGACATCTTCGTCGGGTCGGAGAGCCGCATACACGGCGATGTGACTACCCGCACCGGAACCGTCCGCATCGACGAAGGCGCGCGCATCCTCGGCGACGTGGTCTGTTCGGACCTCGTCGTCCACGAAGGTGCGACCGTCGACGGGTCGATGCGCGCCCGAGGCGAGGTGCGCCTCGTCCGCAGCGACATGACGCGTGAGATCGAGTAGGTTTCCCGACGTAACCGAAAGGAAATTCCCCGAGACGACGGAACGGAGCGTATGCTCACTATCGCGCTCGCGGGCAAGCCGAACGCGGGCAAGTCGACATTCTACACCGCGGCCACGATGGCCGACGTGGACGTGGCGAACTACCCGTTCACCACCATCGACGCCAACCGCGGCGTCACGTACGCGCGGACCGACTGTCCCTGTCTCGAACACGACGAGCGCTGCGGCAACTGCGAGGCCGGCAAGCGCTACGTCGCCGTCGAACTGCTCGACGTGGCCGGACTCGTTCCCGGTGCGCACGAGGGGAAGGGCCTCGGCAACCAGTTCCTCGACGAACTGACGAACGCCGACGTCATCGTCAACGTCGTCGACGCCTCCGGCGGCACGAACGAGGAGGGCGAACCCGTCGAAGTCGGGACGTACGATCCGCTCGACGAGGTCGACTTCATCGAGGAGGAGATGGACCAGTGGCTAGCGGGCATCATCGAGCGTAACTGGGAGTCGATCGAGCGCAAGTCGCGCTCGCCCGACTTCGACATCGACGACGTGCTCGCGGAGTTGCTCACGGGGTTCGGCGCGTCGGAGTACGAAGTCGCCGCCAGCCTCCGGGAACTCGACTACCCCGCCGACCCGATGCAGTGGACCGACGACCACCGCGAGGCGCTGGCCCGGGACGTGCGCGCGCGCACGAAACCGATCGTCCTCGTCGCCAACAAAGTCGACATCGCCCCCGAGGAGAACGTCGAACGGCTGCGCGAAACGGAGAATCTCGTCGTCCCGGCGACGGCGGACGGTGAACTCGCGCTTCGGCGCGCCGCCGAAGCGGGCATCGTCGACTACGACCCCGGCGACGAGGACTTCGAACTCGTCGGCGACGTGAATGACGCTCAGCGGAAGGGACTCGAGCAGATTCGCGACGTGATGGCCGAGTACGGCGGCACCGGCGTTCAGCAGGCGATAAACACGGCGGTGTACAACCTACTCGACCACCTGACGGCGTACCCCGTTCAGAACGAGTCGAAGTGGACCGACGGGCAGGGCAACGTCCTCCCCGACGCGTTTCTTCTCCCTCGCGGGTCGACGCCCGCGGACCTCGCCTACGCCGTCCACTCCGACATCGGCGACGGCTACCTCCACGCCGTCGACGCGAAATCGAAGCGACGCATCTCGGATTCCTACGAGTTGACGGAAGGCGACGTCATCAAAATCGTCAGTACGGCGAAGTAGCGGCGGACGGACTCGAAGCGTATCTCGAAAACGCGTAACGTACACTAGCGGGTCTCAGTGAGCTGCTACTTCGACTTTCGAGGAGAGGAATCCGAGACCGACACCTCGCTCGATCCACTGCGACGCTCAGAAAGGGCTCGGGAGACCGCGCTCAGTCGGCGCTGCTGCCGACCGTCGTGTCGTTGCTCGCGTCCGACGCGCGGTTGTGCTGGCGCCGCTCCCACGCCCAGCGCTGGCGGATGGCGCGACGGCCCGTCTCGGTCAGTTCGTAGTAGTTCGTCCGCTGGTCCAAGGTTCCTTTCTCGACAAGTCCCGCGTCGACGAGGATGTCGAGGTTCGGGTAGAGACGCCCGTTGTTGACCTCGCCGCCGAGGTACTCCTCGATGTGGACTTTGATCTCCTGCCCAGAGGGGTGGTCCTGTCCCGCGCAGACGAACAGTAGGTCTCGTTGGAAGCCAGTTAGGTCGTTCACATCAACGCGGACGACACTCAGGATGTTAGTTATCGGGCTGCTAAGCAATCTGACGCCGAAATCGCCGCGAAATTAGTAACTCCTTGCGTTCGTCGCCGACCGTTCGTCGCGGTTCGTCTCGGACCGTTTCGACCGTTTCGAACCGTTTCAACCCCGTTCAGTCGGGCGATTTTCGAAAACGGTCGCTCGGCATCGGTTCAGGTGGTCGGGGGGTGTGAGGAGGAGTTCCTGTCGGCACCCGCCGCTGCCGACCGTTCTCCGATCTCGAACCCGACGACGACCGTCGAACGCGGTTACGCGTTGTACGTTCCCGCACCGACGGCCAACCGCAACAGCACCGCCGAGAAGATGAGTATCCAGCAGGCGAAGAACACGACCGCGATGGTCCCCAGATATCGACCTCCGTCCCCCTGAGTTGCACCTCCTTTAGCTGCCAGAGGTACACCGTCGACTCGACGCCCATCACAACCAACAGAACCGCGATCACTCTAATCGCAGTCGTCGACACGTGGTGTCCTCCCGTCGGATTCGCTCACTCCGTTCGCTCTCCAACGACGTTCGCAAACGCGCGACGTCTGCTCGCTCGGGGGCAATCCGACCGGTTCGTGGCTCACTGTTCTCATCGCTCTCGCTGTTTTCGATTCGACGACCCTCGGTCACGCGTAAAATATATTATAGTTCTGTTAATTCACAGAAAGTAACTTGAACGACGCTACACGGACCGACGTTTCAAGTATCTCCTCGTCCGCTGTTATCGTATGTACAGAGCAATCCTCCCCGACGGCGACATGGAGTGCGCCGACTACGAACGCGACGAGTACGGTGTCAACATCTTCACCGACGACGAGGAGTTCATCGCGTTCATCCCGTACGCGAATCTCGTCGCGATAATCAACGAGAACGTCCAACTCGGCGACGAGCCCTCGATTGCGGACTGAACGAACCGTTCGCGAGTCGACGGTGATTCACGAGAGCGGTCGATACCGAACGGCCACCAGGAGCAACGCCAGAAAGACGTACGACCCGCGGACCAACACCATCGTCGCGAGCGTCGGATCCGTCGTCCTAGCGGAGACGGTGGCGACGACGCCAAACGCCGCGGCGGCGACGATCGTTCCGACCGGGAACGCGCCGACCAGCGCGAACCCGACGACGAGACCCAACCCCGAAACCACGAACGCGTAGGCGAGTCGCCGGGCGTCGCGTCGTCCGAGTACGACCGCCACGGTTCGTTTGTCGATGGAGCGGTCGTACTCGTAATCCTTCGAGTCGTCGATGATCTTCACGCCCGTCAGAATCACGAGAAAGACGAGCGCGAACGCCAGCGGCGTCGACGCGAACGCGCCGGTCTGGACGTAGTACCCACCCAGGATAGCCAGCGCGATGCCGGTCGGATAGCCCAGCGTCGTCGTCACAGCGCGCATGTCCATCTGCGGCGCGTGGAGGTAACCGATCACCCAACACGGCAGTGTCACCGCGGCGGCGACGGGACCGACGAGCGACCAGAGCGCGACGAGACAGGCGGCGAACCCGAGCGTCGCGCCGGCGAGCGCGAGGCGACAGCCGCCGACCGACAGCGGGTGGTCGTCGTCCTCGCCGCGGAGGTGGAAGTCGACGTAGCCGTCCTTGACGTGGGCGGTGTAGACGGCGAAGAAGACGGCGAGCGCGTGCGTCGCGCCGACGACAGGCGAGAACTCCCCGGCGAGGACGCTGCCGAACCACGACGCGGCGACCGGCGGTAGCATAAACACCGGATGCACCTGCGACCCGAACGCCCGAAGCGCCGCTACCGGTCCAGTTCCGTGTCGTGCGACTGCCATAGGCTAGTCGCCATCGAACGGAGGGATAAATCCTGTCCGCGCGGGGGCGAAACCCCCTCGTCGGAACGCAGCGCTCAGCGGACCGCGCGCGCAGCGTCGGTCATGATTTCAATGGCTTCCTTCAGGTCCTCGGTCCTCGTCGCGTACGACAGTCGGGCGTAGCCCGCGCCGTGTTCGCCGAAGGCGTCGCCAGGGACGACGATGACGCCGCTCGAGAGCACCTCGTCGATCCAGCCGTCGGGAACCTTGGGCATCGCGTAGAACGCGCCGCCGGGCGTCGGCACCTCCAGTCCGGCGTCGGTGAGACCGTCGACGACGAGGTCGCGACGCTCGCGGAACGACGCCGTCATTTCGTCGACGATGTCGCGCGGTCCCGACAGCGCCGCCTCCGCGGCGTACTGCGCCGGGGCGCTCGCGCAGGCTTGCACGTACTGGTGGACGCGGAGCATCCGCTCGATGCGTCGCTCGGAGCCGTACACCCAGCCGAGTCGCCATCCGGTCATCGAGAACAGTTTGGAGGCAGAGTTGACGACGACGACGTTGTCCGTCTCGGCGTACTCGACGGGCGAGTGGAACTCGCCGTCGAAGACGGTGTACTCGTACACCTCGTCGGAGATGCAGAGCACGTCGTGTTCGTCGGCGATGCGGGCGAACTCGCGGATGTCCTCCTCGGGAGAAACTGCCCCCGTGGGGTTACCGGGGCTATTGACGACGAACGCCGCCGTGTTCTCGGTGATGGCGTCTTCGACCGCCGCCGGGTCGAGCGTCAGGTCCTCGCGGAGCGCCACGGGGACGGGGTCGCCGCCCGCGAGCTTCGTCAGCGCGTCGTAGGAGACGAAGCCGGGGTCGGGGATGATGACCTCCTCTCCTTCGTCGACGTGCGCCTCAAGTGCGATGTGGAGCGCCTCGCTTCCTCCGGCCGTTGCGATGACCCGCTCGGGCGAGAGGCTCACGCCCTGGTCCGTCTCGTGTTTGGCGGCGATGGCCTCGCGGAGCGGAAGCACGCCCTTGTTCGGGGTGTAGCCGTCGGCCTTTCCCGACTCGATGGCGTCGACGGCGGCCGCTCGCGCGTGGTCAGGCGTCGGGAAGTCCGGTTGGCCGATGCCGAGGTTGATGGCGTCGTCGCCCGCCGCCTCGAACACCTTCCGGATGCCGCTGATAGAGATTCGCTCGACTCGCTCGGAGAACTCCGTCATGCTCGTATCCGTGCGGGCCGTCCGCATAGTTCTTGCTTCCGCGGAAGCGAGAGCGTGGCTTGGGTCGAACGCGGTCGTGCGGGCGTCGTTCGACCGGCGAGCGGCGATTTTCTACAATCAGCTTAGCAAACGTCGAGCAGAAAAGACAGGTCGAACTCAGTTGTTGCGAACGACGTTGCCGCTCGAGCCGTTACGCACAAGTATCTCACGACCGCCGTTGTTGCTAACGTCGTTGTTTTCGACGAGGTTGTCGTCGGAGTTGTCGAGTTCGATGCTCTCGTCGTCGTTGCTCACGACCTCGTTGTCGACGATGTCGTTACTGTCGGCGCGAAGGAGGTAGATACCGTCGTCACCGTTGTCGCGGACGACGTTACCTTCGAGGGTGTTCTCGTCGGACCCGCGCACGAAGAACCCGTCGTCGCCGTTACCGGTGACGTCGTTGTCGGCGAACTCGTTGCCGTCGCTCTCGCCCACCCCGATGCCGTCGTCACCGTTGTCGCTGACGTTGTTGCTTTCGACGGTCGCGCCGTCGGTGTTCGTGAGGCCGATGCCGTCGTTACGGTTCGCGTCGACGACGTTGTCGACGACGGTGAGGTCGGACGTGCGGACAGCGTTGACGCCGTTGACGCCGTTCCCGACGATTTCGTTGCCGTCGAGCGTCGTTCCTTCGGCGCCGCGGACGAAGACCCCGTCACCGCCGTTATCGCTGATTTCGTTCTCGACGACGTCGGTGTCGATAGCACCCTCGCCGAGGCTGATGCCGTCGTCGCGGTTGTTCTCGACGAGGTTCGAGCGAACCACGTTACGCTCGGCGGGACCGTATTCGCCGTTCTCGTTGAAGCCCTGGACGCCGATGCCGTCGTTGCCGTTGTCGCGGACGACGTTGTGCTCGACGACGTTCTCGACAGTGAAGTCGACGAGGTAGATACCGTTGACGCCGTTACCGACGACCTCGTTGTCGCGGATGACGTTCCCGTCAGAGTCGCCGAAGTCGTCGGCGCCGAGGACGAGGATGCCGTGGCGGTCGTTGTTGGTGACCCGGTTGTCCTCGACGACGGCGGCGTTGTGCGACCAGATCTGGATACCGACCCCGTTGTCGGTGACGTCGTTGTTTCTGACGACGCTCCCGCCGCCGACGGCGAAGCTGATTCCCACGCGTTCGTTGTTCTGCACGTCGTTCCCGACGATCACTCCCTGTCCCTCGTTCACTACGAGGCCCCCGCCGTTGCCCTCGACGAGGCTCGACTCGACCGTAGTCGTGGCGAACTCCGTGTACAGGGCGACACCGTTGTCTCTGAAGGTGCTATCGCGGATAACGAAAATCCCGCCGTACCCGAACATGCCGACGGTGTTGTCTGTCAGCGTGACGTGTTCGAGCGTGAGATTCTCGGCGCCTCCTTCGGAGGAGATGCCGGTGTCCCAGTCGGAGAAGGTAACGTCGGTGACGGTCAGGTTGCCAAAGTATCCGCCTGCCTCCAGTCCGGCCGTCCGGTGGTCGTCCTCGTCCGCGTCGGCGTCGCCACCCTGCCCGTCGACGACGTGACCGTCGCCGTCGATGACGACAGTTCCGTCGGTGTTAACGACCAGACAGGCGCTGTAGTCGTCGTACGCCAACCCTTCGCTGTTTCTCACGTCGCTCGTCAGGACGTACCGTCCCGGTTCGGTGAGGACCATACAGTCGTCTATCTCGGTTACGTCAGACTGCCCCGCGGCGACGCCGACGAACCCGCCGAACATCGAGAGGACGACAATTGTTACGACACCGAACACTAGTCCATCACGAATATTCATGATAATGACGATGCTAGGTCAGGATATAACTGTATTTCAGGAGGTCGGGACGGTTCGGCGATGAAAACGGCGCTTGAACCTCGGTTCGGACGATTACCCTTCGTACTCGTCTCTGAGGTCTTCGATGTGCGACTGCAGCAGTCCCAGCGCGGCGTCGGCGTCCATGTAACCCTGTTCGTACTCGCCGAGGACGTCGTCAGCGTCTTCGAGGAACGTTTCGACCGTCGATTCGAGTTCGTCTACCATACGCGCTACGTCGGCTCGGAGCCCCTTGTCTCATCGGATTCTACCACGGTGAGAGCGCGGAGTCGCCTCCGGAGCGCCTTTACTCTCCACCCGCGAACCGTCGAGCAGTGACCGTCACGCTGCGCTACGAGAACGGCACCATCCGCATCAACGCCGATGCCGACGAGTCGGTGCCGTCGCTCCCGTTCGTCGAGGACGACCCGCGGAGCGGCGTCGCCCGCGCACCCGCGTACCGCTACGCGCAACTACGGCGCGTCCTCGACGGATGCGGTGTCGGGTGCGACGACCAGGTGCTCCCCGACGCTTCGCTTAACCTCTCGACCACATACGACCTCCGCGAGTACCAGCGCGACGCGCTCGACGCGTGGTTGTCGAACAGCCGGCGCGGAATTCTGGAACTTCCTACTGGAAGCGGGAAAACCGTCGTCGCCATCGCCGCGATGGTCGAACTCGGCGTGCCGACGCTCGTCGTCGTTCCGACAATCGACCTGCTCGAACAGTGGCGGCGCGAACTCGAAACGGAGTTCGACGTCCCGATCGGGCAGTTCGGTGGCGGCGAGCAGACTCGGGAGGAGATTACCGTCTCGACGTACGACTCCGCGTACCTGCGCGCCGACGACATCGGCGGCGCGTTCAGCTTCGTCGTCTTCGACGAGGTCCACCACCTCGGCGGCGAAGGCTACCGCGACATCGGCCGCCTCCTGGCCGCGCCCGCACGGATGGGGCTGACGGCGACGTTCGAGCGCCCCGACGGCGCGCACGAGGTCGTCGAGGAACTGGTCGGCAGCAGAGTGTACAGCGTGTCGGTCGACGAGTTGGCGGGCGACCACCTCGCCGACTACGCAATTCGACGTATCGAGGTCGAACTCACGGACGAGGAGCGCGAGCGCTACGAAAAGGCACAGGGAACGTTCGTCGACTACCTCCGGACGGCGAACATTACGTTCCGAAGCGGCAGCGACTACCAGCGACTAGTCAAGCGCTCCGGAAACGACCCGCGCGCCCGCGAGGCCCTCCTCGCGAAACAACGCGCCCGCGACATCATGATGAACGCCGACGAGAAGGTGCGCGAACTCGGTCGCATCTTGGACCGCCACCGCGAGGACCGCGTCATCGTCTTTACCGCCCACACCGACCTCGTCTACCGCCTCTCTGAGCGATTCTTGCTCCCGGCTATCACGAACGAGACGGGCGCGCCCGAGCGCCGCGAAATCCTCCAACGGTTCCGCGACGGCACGTACTCGCGGGTCGTCACCGCGAACGTTCTGGACGAGGGCGTCGACGTGCCGGACGCGAACGTCGCCGTCGTCCTCTCGGGCAGCGGGAGCGAACGCGAGTTTACCCAGCGACTCGGGCGAATTCTGCGGCCGAAAGACGACGGACAGATGGCGACGCTGTACGAACTCGTGAGCGCCGAGACTGCGGAGGAGCGGGTGGCCGCGCGGCGACGCTAGGTCATCCGGATCCGGCCGCCTCGACCGTCACCTGCAACTGCCCGTTTCGCTCGAACGCCTCAAACGACACCGGAACGACCGTCTCGAACTCCGCGGTCGAATCGCCCGGTACCGTCACCTCCGTCGTCTCGACGGTCTCCTCGCCGTCGACGGTGACGCGTACGCTCACGGTCCCGGTCCGTTCCTCGGGCGTTCGATTGTTGACGGTCCCGAACGCGCGCAGTTCGTCCTCCTCCGTCCCCTCGAAGTCGAACGTCTCGACGGAGAGCGGGTCGTACTCGGGCCCCTCACCGGGGCCGGTCGTCGGTTCCTCGGGCGGGCCGCGCGGTCCGGTCGCCGACGGGAGCGAGGAGAGGCACCCGGCCGAGAGCGCCGGGAGGAGCGCAGTGACGAGCGTCCGTCGCTTCATAGCCGAGCGTCTGCGCGCGGGCGTATGAGCCTTGTCCTCCGTCGGTGGCGTCGGGTCGGCGGATTCCGCCGACCCGTACCCCGCGGCGCTTTTATCACCCGAGACGAAACGACACCTGTGCTGACGAAAGACCTCCTCCGGGTGTCGCGCCGCGGCGGCGGCTACCGCCCGCAGTTCGTCGACTCGGCGCGGCGTCCGCTGGCGGCGACGGTGCTCGGCACCTATCAGCGTCACGTCGGCGAGCGTCGGGAGACGCTCTCCACCGCGCTGGACGACCTCGAAGCCGAGGCGGACGACTTCAAACTCGTCCGCGGCTTCGCCGCGCTCGCCGACCGGGAGGCGACGTTCGAGACCGACGCCGCGTTGCCGCCGGAGCGCGCCCGCCGCGTCGCCTTCGAGAGTGCCGAGGCCGTCGGCGGCGTCGCGACCGACGAGGAGCGAACCGCGGCGCTCGACGCGGCAGCCGACCGGTTGGGCGTCGACGGCGACGACGTCGAAACGTCGCTGTACGCCGACAGGGACGTGAACCAGCGACTTGCCGAGTTCGACTCGCGGTGGTCGCCCGACGAACTCCTCACTCAGTACAATCTTTCGCTCGCTCAAACCGTCCTTTTCGACGCCACCGAAGTCCGCGTGCGGAGTTCGGACCCGAAGGCGCTCGTCTCGGCGGTGAAGCGACGGCGACTGATGTACGAGATTAACAAAACCGAGGAGGGCAGAGAAGTCGTCGTCACCGGTCCCGACGCGCTGTTTCGGCGGACCCGCCGCTACGGAACCGGCTTCGCGCGCCTGCTGCGGACGGTCGCCAAAGCGTCGGAGTGGTCGCTCACGGCGACCGTCGACGACCGGGGAACTGACCGCGAGATGACGCTCACGCACGAGGACGTGTCGGTGCCGGGCGTCGAACCGGTCGCCGAACCGACGTACGACAGCGGCGTCGAAGCCGACTTCGCCGCCCGCTTCGCGGCGCTGGACCTCGACTGGGACCTCGTCCGCGAACCCGAGCCGCTTGAAACGGGGTACCGGGTGATGATTCCCGACTTCGCGTTCGACTACAAGTACGCCGACTTCCGCATCTACTTCGAGATCATGGGCTTCTGGACGCCCGAGTACGTCGAGAAGAAACTCGGGCAGCTAGAGGGGGTCGAGGGGGTAGAGATGTTTGTCGCCGTCGACGAGAGTCTCGGCGTCAGCGAACGAATCGAGGCGCGCGACCACCGGGCGATTCCGTACTCGGGGTCGGTCCGCCTGAAAGACGTTCGCGACGCACTCAGGAGCTACGAAAAACGGTTGGTGACGGAATCGGCCTCGGAGCTTCCTGCCGAGTTACGGCCGGACGCCGACGCTATCTCCTTCGAGGCGCTGGCCGAAGCGCACGGCGTGAGTGAGGCTGCCCTCGAAGACGTCGAGTTCCCCGACCACCGGCGAGTCGGTCGAACGCTGATTCGTTTCGACGTGTTGGAGGATATCGCGGCGGCGCTTGAACCGGGAATGTCGCTTGGGGACGCCGAATCGGTGCTGTCGAGCGAAGGCATCACCGACTCCAGTTCGGTGCTTTCGGAGGCTGGGTACGAGGTGGCCTGGGAGGGACTCAGCGGCGGGACGCTTCGGCGCAAGGAGTGAGCGACCCGGTTTCTCCGGTCGATTACGCGACTGTGTGGAGTAACGCGACCTGCAGTCTCTCCCGGTCGAACGAAATTACTCCTAAATCGTCCATCAGCGGGAGGTGGCAGTGATAGAGGCTGACGCTCGTCCGCTCGACGGTGCTCGCGTCCGACCCACCGACGCTCGCGCTTCGTTCGGTAACGGTTTGTGCCAACTGTTCGAGACGAACCGGCGCGGTCTCCTCCGTCAAGATGTCGAGAACGAGTCGCCGCTGTTCGGCGGCGAGCACCCGGATCCGGTCACCTTCGGACAAGCCCTCGGATGCGATCCATCGATCGACTTCGCGTTTGGGTTGATCCATGTATTAGCCTGTTCCGGCATCGTTCCGAAGATGCCCTTGAGCTGTTACAGAGAGCTACCCGGGCGTAAGCGCTGAGCATAACCAGTTAGGTATTCCCCTCGCTCCGGACACCGCTCAGAAGCGTTCTCCGCGGAACTCTCGTCGTCGACGGTTTTTCGACCAATCGTGTCGGAGCAACCGGTGATCGAGGCTCCGTCGACGGAGGGTGTGAATTCGACCGACCCTCGTAGAGAGCCATGACCGCAGCGACGTTGACCGAAGCCCTCCGAGCGCCCACCGAACCGACTTTTTTCCGAGTGGCCCCGCGAAATCCGGCGACGACATCTCGGCGTCGCTCGGCGTCTCGCAGCCGACGTTCCACCAACACCGCCGGAAAGCCGAGAAGAAGGTTTTCGACGCGTTGCTCGATCGACGCGCCGTCTCCGTCCGAGAGAAACCGCCGACGTGACGCGGTTCGACGGGTTCGGTTTCGGTCGTCGTCGCCGCGTTCGGCGGCCTCGACGCTCGTGGTTGACAATCAACCGATAAAAAGCACTTACCGCTCGCCTGCGTTCCGACGATATGACCGACTCAGTGGGACCTGCGCCGACCGAGAACGCTCGACGCGGCGAACTGATTCCCTGCACCTTCGGGGGTGACGACGCCGAGTACGAGGGGGGGATACAACCGTGGGCCGGCCGGACCGGCGGTCTCTACGTCGCGTGGCGAGTCGGGCCGGTGTTGGGTCGACTGGGTACGTTCCGCGTTTCGGGCGACGAACTCCGTTTCGGGTACAGTTCGTTCCCCGAGCGACCGGGGGCACGTCGGTACGCCGCGACGCTCTCGGATGCCGTCTCCAGCCGACTTCGCTCGGAGCTCGTCGCGCTCACCGAGTCGATGCGCTCGCCGCATCTCGGCGCGATACCCACAGTCTTCGACAGCGAGGTGTTTCTGGCTCCGCCGGACGCCGCCGCCACCGGCGAGATTCACCACCACGAACTCGTCGGTCGGAAGGGGGAGTTTCGGGGGTGGTTCCAACCGTGGCGACCGCCCGGCGGCGGCGCGGTGTACGTCGCGTGGCGTCTCGACAGTCGGGAGCACGACACCTACCCGTTCGAGGCGACGGGACACCGGTTCGGCGTCCTCTTCGACGACGCGGTTTGGCTCGGCTCGGTGTTTGACACGGTGTCGCTGTTCCGCGTCGCCTGCGGGACGACCGGCGCGCTCGACCGCCTCGGCGAGGACGTGGAGACGCTGTACGCCGACGCCCCGAAGCAACGGTTTACGGCTACCGAACGCGGCTGATCTGAGAGTCGCTCAGTCGAGCGTCGGAAGCGACTCCTGTCGCCCCTTCGGGACCGTCGACCGGAGTTCGCCGTGCAGGTACAGTCCGACGCCCATCGGTTCGGTCTCGCCGACGAGTTCGTGGGCGACGACGAGATAGCCCCAATCGCCGTCCCAGTCGACTTCCTGGTCCTCTCCCGCGGCGAACCGCCTCGCCGCCTCGCCCGAGAGCTCCACGACGTTCTTCGTCGCCTTCGTTCCGAACCGCTGAACCGCATTGGTCGTCGGCTTCCAGTGCTCCTGTCGTGTCCGGAGGAACGCCATTCCGAGACCTTCGACGCGTATCGGGTCGACGGTGTCGCCGTGGAACGTCCAGATCTTCCCCTTGCCCTTCTCCCAGAACGTGAAGCCGTCGAACGTCTCCGGCGGGACGTCGAAGCGCCCCTCCCACCAACCGACGACCTCCTCGCGCGTCGCTCTACCCGGAACGACGCGCTCGTCGGCGGTGGCGGGGAGGCGGTCGAACCGCTGGCCGGAGTTCGTCGGCGTCTCCGTACCCTCGTCGCCGTTCGTCCCGACACTGCCGTCGTCGCCCTCGCTCCCGTCGCTCATGCCTCCACCTCCAGTTTCGCGCAGAAGAAGCCCCCTGTGTCGTTGTGGTGGGGGTAGACGCGGTGCGCCTTCGTCACGTCGGGGTGGTACTCGTCGCCCTCCCACTCGGTGACGCCCGGAACCGTGTCGAGCGGCGAGTCAAACTCGACCATCCGGCAGTCCTCTTCCGAGAGGACGTGGTCGAGGATGGCCTCGTTCTCCTCCGGGGCGAACGTGCAGGTGGAGTAGACGACGGTGCCGCCGGGTTTCGTCGCCTGAACCGCCCGGCGGAGGATACCTTTCTGGATGCCGGCGACGCTGTAGACGTGGTCCATCGTCCACTGGTCGAGCACGTCGGGATTCTTCCGGACCGTGCCCTCGCAGGAACAGGGCGCGTCGACGAGCGCGTGGTCGAACGCCTCTCGCGCCTCCCGCGCGGCCCCGGCGTTATCGTCGTCGACGCTCCTCTCGCCGCCGTCGAACGCGTCGGAGCCGAACGGTTTGAGCGAGAAGTTTCTCGCGTCTTGGTTCGTCACCGCGAGGTTCGTCACGCCGAGTCGCTCGGAGTTGTGCCGGAGCGCCGAGAGGCGCCCGAGGTTGTTGTCGTTGCCGACGAGGAGACCAGTGTCGTCCATCAGCGCGGCGAGTTGGGTCGTCTTGCTCCCCGGCGCGGCGCAGGCGTCCCAGACGAACTCGCCCGGTTGCGGGTCGACCGCAAGCGCCGGGAGCGCCGACACCTCCTCCTGACCGTGGAGCCAGCCGTGGAAGTACGGCCACGTGGTGCCGGGGCTTCGCCCGTCGAGTTTCAGAATTTCGTTGTGCCAACCGGCCGGTTCGTAGCCGACGCCCTCGTCGTCGAGCGCCTCGCGGGCGCGGGCGGGCGTCGTCTTGATGGTGTTCACGCGGACGACGGAGGGAAGCGGTCGCTCGCAGGCCGCGAAGAACGCCTCCTCGTCGTCGACGAGCGGCGCGTACCGCTCTAAGGGATTCATACGGTCGACTTTCCCGGCGGTGCGTTTGTCGGTTTCGGAGTGCGCGCGCATTCGTGGTCGGAGCGCACGCACCTTCGTGACGGCCGTCCGCGACCGAGACGCCGTCACCCTCGCAGTGCGGTTTTACAACGGTGGCCGTCATCTCTCCGGCTATGGCGCGAATCAACGTGCTCGCGGACGACCTCGCGTTCGACGAACCGCTGCTCGTAGAGGGGCTTCCCGGCGTCGGGTTGGTCGGCAAAATCGCCGCCGACCACCTCGTTGAGGAGTTCGAAATGACCCACTACGCGAACGTCCACTGCGACAGCATCCCCAAGGTCGCAGTTTACCGCGACGACGACCGGGGCATCCACCCGCCGGTTCGAATCTACGGCGACGCCGACCGGGACCTGCTGGTGCTCCAGAGCGACGTACCCATCTCGCCGCGCGCCGCCACAGAGTTCGCCGACTGCCTCGGCGACTGGTTCGACGAGGAACAACTCATGCCCATCTACATCAGCGGTCTCCCGAGAGACAAGGACGAGGAGCCGCCGGAGCTCTACGGAATCGGCACCGGTGCGGCGGCGGCGAGACTCGACGACGCCGGCATCGACGCCCCCTCGGAGATGGGTCTCGTCTCCGGGCCGACCGGCGCGCTGCTGAACCACGCCGTCGAGAACGACATGGCCGCCGTGGGTCTCGTCGTCGAGTCGGACCCGCAGTTCCCCGACCCGGAGGCGGCCCGTGTCGTCGTCACCGAGGGGCTCAACGCGCTCACCGACTTGGACGTTCCGACCGACGACCTAGTCAACCACGCCGAGGAGATTCGCGAGGCAAAGCAGCGTCTCGCCCAGCGGCTTCGGAACGCCGAAGACGAGAGTTCGCAGGCCCAGCCGCTGCGGATGTATCAATAACCACGACCTTTTGAACTACGGGCGCGCGAAGCGCGCCCTCGGCAAAAGCTCGACCAAAAGCACAGCGTCACCCCATCGGGCGCTACGCGCCTTTGAGGGTTCCTCGGCCCACTCGTTCGTTTCACTCGCTCGCGGTACGACCGGTGCTGCTACCACTCCGCACCGCAGACCGCATCCACCCCTGCCTCCGCCACCGCCGTTTGTTTCTGCAATCCTTAAGCCGAACCAGCGGCACAGTCCGACTATGACCGACGACGCACCCGACGAGTCAGCGGTAGAGCAAGATACCGAGGAGCACACCGAGAAATCGGTTGCGGACGCGTCGACGGCGGACGCCGAAGTGACTGAAAGCGGCGAGTACGCCGGCGAATCCGCCGAGGAGGAACCGACGCGCGACGCGCTCTCCGCACGCGTCGCCGAGTACGACGAGGAACTCGCCGCCGAAGTCGGCGAATTACAGAGCCGCACCGACGAACTCGAGGCCGAACTCGCCGAGAAAGACGACCGCGTCGATGAACTGGAGGCGGGTCTCCGCCGCACGCAGGCGGACTTCCAGAACTACAAGAAGCGCGCGAACAAGCGACAGGACGACATCCGCGAGCGCGCGACGGAGGATCTCGTCTCGCGCCTCGTCGGCGTCCGCGACAACCTCCTGCGCGCGCTCGACCAGGACGAGGGAACCGACATCCGACCCGGCGTCGAGTCGACGCTCAAGGAGTTCGACCGCGTCCTCGACGACGAGAACGTCGAACCCATCGAACCCGACCCGGGCGAGTCGGTTGACCCGCAGCGCCACGAGGTGATGATGCGCGTCGACAGCGACCACCCCGAGGGGACCGTCGCAGACGTCTACCAGCCGGGCTACGAGATGGCCGATAAGGTGATTCGTGCGGCGCAGGTCACCGTAAGCAAGGGCGACGAGTAGTCGACGACCGGGGTCACCGAGACAGTCTCCTCCGAAAGCGCGTCGATAAAAAGCCGCCGACCTCGTTCGGCGCGCCGAGACGAAATCGCACGAGGGGAGCGGGGTATTTTCGTCGCGGCCGCCGTTTAGTCTAGTAACCTTTAACCGGCGCAAACCGGTAGGTGTGGGCAAATGGCGAGTAACAAGATTCTCGGTATCGACCTCGGTACCACGAACAGCGCGTTCGCGGTGATGGAAGGTGGCGACCCCGAAATCATCGTCAACGCCGAGGGCGACCGCACGACACCCTCCGTCGTGGCGTTCACCGACGACGAGCGACTCGTCGGTAAACCGGCGAAGAACCAGGCTATCCAGAACCCGGAACGGACGTTCCGTTCCATCAAGCGCCACATGGGCGACGAGGAGTTCACCGTCGACGTCGACGGCGAGGAGTACACGCCCGAGCAGATCTCGGCGATGATCCTCCAGAAGATCAAGCGCGACGCCGAGGAGTACCTCGGCGACGACGTGGAGAAGGCCGTCATCACGGTGCCAGCCTACTTCAACGACCGACAGCGACAGGCGACGAAGGACGCCGGCGAAATCGCTGGCTTCGACGTCGAGCGCATCATCAACGAACCGACGGCGGCGTCGATGGCGTACGGTCTCGACGACGACTCCGATCAGACGGTGCTCGTCTACGACCTCGGCGGTGGTACCTTCGACGTCTCTATCCTCGACCTCGGCGGCGGCGTTTACGAGGTCGTCGCCACGAACGGTGACAACGACCTCGGCGGCGACGACTGGGACGAAGCCATCATCGACTACCTCGCTCAGGAGTTCAAAAACGACCACGGCATCGACCTCCGCGAGGACCGACAGGCGCTCCAGCGCCTGAAGGACGCCGCGGAGGAGGCCAAAATCGAACTCTCCTCGCGAAAGGAGACCGACATCAACCTCCCCTTCGTCACGGCGACGGACTCCGGCCCGGTCCACCTCGAACAGTCGCTCACCCGCGCGAAGTTCGAGAGTCTCACCTCCGACCTCATCGACCGCACCGTCGAACCGACCGAGCAGGCGCTCTCGGACGCCGGCTACTCGAAGTCCGACATCGACGAGGTCATCCTCGTCGGCGGCAGCACGCGGATGCCGCAGGTCCAGGAGAAAGTCGAAGAGCTCGTCGGTCAAGAGCCGAAGAAGAACGTCAACCCCGACGAGGCCGTCGCGCTGGGCGCGGCGATTCAGGGCGGCGTTCTCGGCGGCGAAGTCGACGACATCGTACTTCTCGACGTGACGCCGCTCAGCCTCGGTATCGAGGTCAAAGGCGGCCTGTTCGAGCGCCTCATCGAGAAGAACACGACAATTCCGACGGAGGAGTCGAAAATCTTCACCACGGCGGCGGACAACCAGACCTCGGTGCAGGTGCGCGTCTTCCAGGGCGAGCGCGAGATGGCGCAGAACAACGAACTGCTCGGCGAGTTCCAACTGACAGGCATCCCGCCGGCGCCCGCCGGAACGCCGCAGATCGAGGTGACGTTCAACATCGACGAGAACGGCATCGTCAACGTCGAAGCCGAGGACAAAGGCTCCGGCAACAAGGAGGACATCACTATCGAAGGCGGCGCGGGTCTCTCCGACGAGGAGGTCGAAAGGATGCAGCAGGAGGCCGAACAGCACGCCGAGGAGGACAAGGAGCGCCGCGAGCGTATTGAGGCCCGCAACGAGGCCGAGGGTGCGGTCCAGCGCGCCGAGAAACTGCTCGACGAAAACGAAGAGAACATCGACGACGACCTCTATGCCGACATCGAGGCGGCCATCCAGGACGTCGAGGCGACGCTCGAAGACGAGGACGCCTCCACCGATGAACTCGAGGACGCGACCGAGAACCTCGCGCAAGAGCTTCAGGAGATCGGAAAGCAGATGTACCAGCAGCAGGCGCAGGCCGGTCCCGGCGGCGCGGGCGGCGCCGCGAGCGGTCCGGGCGGCGCAGGACCCGGCGGCATGGGCGGCGACGAGTCGGGCGACGGCGACGAGTACGTCGACGCCGACTTCGAGGACGTGCAAGACGACGAGGACGAGCAGTAACTCGACCTTCGCGCGCCGAACGACACTCGTCTCGTTCCGTGCCGAGCCATTCCGTTCAAGTAGTTCCCCGAATAACGAGAGATAACTGATGAGCGAGGACTTCTACGACGTACTCGGGGTGTCGCGCGACGCCGACGAGAACGAGATAAAACAGGCGTACCGGAAGAAAGCCGCCGAGTACCACCCGGACGTGAGCGACGACCCAGACGCCGACGAGAAGTTCAAGAAGGTCAAGAAAGCCAAGGAGGTGCTCACCGACGACGAGAAGCGCCGGATGTACGACCAGGTGGGCCACGACCGGTTCGAGGAGGCCCAGAAGCGCGGCGGCGTCGGCGGCGGCGGTGGCGGCTTCGGCGGCGGCAACCCCTTCGGCGGCGCGGGCGGCGGAGGCGGCTTCGAGGACATCTTCAACCAGTTCTTCGGCGGCGGCGCCGGCGGCAACGGGCGCAGACAACAGAACCGCCCGCGGCAGGGTCGCAACCTCCGGACGAACCTGACGCTCGACCTCGAAGACGTGTACGAGGGCGTCTCGAAGCAGGTGACTATCACGCGGCCCGAGCGTTGTTCGGACTGCGACGGCGAAGGACACCCCGCCGACGCTGACGCCCGGACCTGCCCCGAGTGCAACGGGCAAGGACAGGTCACGCAGGTGTCGCAGACGCCGTTCGGCCGCGTCCAGCAGACGACGACCTGTCGGCGCTGCGGCGGCGACGGCGAACTGTACGACGAGACCTGCGCCACCTGCAGCGGCGACGGCGTCGTCCGCGAGGAGGTGACGCTCACCGTCGACGTGCCCGCGGGCATTCAGAACGGGCAGACCCTCCGGATGGAGCGCGAGGGCGCACCCGGCGAGAACCGCGGGCCGAACGGCGATCTGCTCATCGACGTACAGGTTCGCCCGCACGACGACTTCGAGCGCGACGGCGACGACCTCCACTACCAGCACCCCATCTCGTTCCCGCAGGCGGTGTTCGGCGCGACCGTCGAGATTCCGACGCTCGGGAGCAGCGTCGAGATGGATATCCCCGAGGGAACCCAGAGCGGCGAGACGTTCCGCCTCAAAGGGAAGGGGATGCCACGACTCCGCCGCCGCGGCGAGGGCGACCTCTACGTGCAGGTGCAAGTCGTGACGCCCGAACAGATGAGCAAAGAACAGCGCGAGGCGCTGGAAGCGTTCGCCGAGGCCGGCGGCGAGGAAGTCGACGTGAAGGAAGGCTTCTTCGAGAAGATAAAAAATTCATTCTAGACCGACCTTTTATGCTGCGCTCGCTTTGCTCGCTCGGTGAAAACTCTCTTCGCGGCGAAGCCGCGAAGGCTTAGCAGACGCTTCGCGTCTGCTCTCGGACCAAAATCCCTCGTCGCTCGTTTCACTCGCTCGCGGTACAGCGAAGGTGACGGAGGCCAGCCCCCGCGACAAACTCTCTTCCAACTGGCGGCCGATTCGTCCGTGTGTCCTACTCGAAAGTCAACTACCGAGACGTCGAACCGAATGCCGACGGGATGTACTTCCTCCGCGACGCGCTCGACGCCGACGACCTCGGCGTGACGGTGCTCGACTGCGAATCGGGCTGGTCTGGGATGGAGCACGACCACGAGGAACAGGTCACGAGGAGATTTATCTGCTCGTCGACGGTGACCGTCGCCGCACCGTCGACGGTGACGACGTGACGCTCGAACCCGGCGACACCGTCCGTATCCCGCCGGACGCGACACGGCAGATTCGGGTCGGTGACGAGGCGAGTACGCTCGTGCTCGCAGGCGCACCCTAACGGAGCCGTCGGTCCCGTCTCGTTCGCATAGGTGAGTGTCACCATCCGATGGCGGTGCTAGACGCTACGTTACTCGGTACCGTTTAACAGTCTATGAGTACCTCCGACGCCGACCGAATTCCGGTCACCGTCGTTAGCGGCTATCTCGGTGCGGGGAAGACGACGCTCGTCAACCACGTCCTCCAGAACCGACGCGGCATGGAAGTCGCCGTCGTCGTTAACGACATGGGCGAGGTGAACGTCGACGCCGAACTGCTCGCCGATGCAGCGGACAGCAGTGACGGGAACGACAGCGAGGAGAGTATCCTCGACCTCTCGAATGGCTGCATCTGCTGCGAGCTGCAGGGTGATCTGCTCGAACAAACAGCGAAACTCGCGGAGACGCGGTCGTTCGACTACCTGCTCGTCGAGTCGTCGGGTATCAGCGAACCGCTGCCGGTCGCGCGGTCGTTCGTCGAAGGGTCGCCCGAGAGCGACGTCGACCCGACCGACTACTATCGGCTAGACACCACCGTCTCGGTCGTCGACGCCTACGGCTTCTGGAAGGAGTTCGATCCGACGACTCGTAAGGAGTCGGCCTCGGTGGACCGGCCGCTCGCCGACGTGTTCGTCGACCAGATCGAGTTCTGCGACGTGCTGCTGTTGAACAAGTGCGACATGGTGCCCGACGACGAACTCGACCGCATCGAGGCGGTGGTTCGGGAACTGCAACCCCGCGCGGACCTCACCCGGACGACGCACTCGGAGGTCGACCCCGAGCGAATCCTCGGCACCGGCCGGTTCGACGTGGACGAGGCTCGACGGAACGTCGGCTGGAAACGCCGCCTCGCCGAGCACGAAGCGGGCCACGGCCACGACGGGGAAGGCGGCCACAAGAGCGGCGAGAGCCACGACGGCCACGACCACGGCGATTTGACGGCCGCGGAGGCCCACGGCGTGTCGTCGTTCGTGTACGCCACGGAGGTGCCGTTTCACCCCCAACGCTTCGAGGCGTGGCTTCGAGACTGGGACGGCAGCATCGTCCGCGCGAAAGGCTTCTTCCTGCTCGCCGGACGCGAGGAGTCCGTGATGGGGTTGAGCCAGGCGGGACCGTCGGTACAGGCAGGTCCCATCGGCGAGTGGGACGACGCGGATACGCCGCGGACGCGACTCGTCTTCATCGGGAGCGAGATGGACGAGGAACGACTCCGGGCGGAACTCGACGACTGTCTTTTAGACGAACACGAACACGCCGAACCGGCGGCACGCGACGACCCGTTCCCACTCGCGGTGACTGTCGACGAGTGAACTCGCTCGATTCCGCTCAGGCGAACTCCTCGCGGAGTTCGTCCCACGACTCGTCGAACCCGTAGTTCGCGTTCGCGGCCTTCTGCTTCCCGACCGCGTCTTGGTAGACGGCGTCGTACTGCAGCAGTTCCGTCCAGCCCTCCATCGCGTAGTTACAGTACTGGCACATTGTCACGATAGGTACGTCCCGTTGAGGTTTATATCTACCACTAGTGACGCTTTCGCCCCGACGAAATAAGAAAATTGATAAGTAGGAGCTCGTGAGAGTCAGTCACCGACTGTGATAACTGGACGCTGCGACCACTGTAACTGGTCGATGCTCGCTACGTCGCACCCGGAGATGGTGCAGGCGTTTCAGACGCACCTCAGAGAGAACCACCACGACGTGTGGGTTCGCACGTAAAAAAGAAGGAAGTTCGACGGTCCGTCGCCTTACGGTTCCAGAAGCACCTTCGTGACGCCTTCCTCGCGGTTGTCGAACCGCTCGTACATCTCCGGCGCTTCGTCGATGCCGACGCGGTGAGAGACGACGAACGTCGGGTCGGCGCGACCTTCGATTATCATGTCACGTAGCTGTCGGTTGTACCGCTTGACGTTACACTGGCCGGTGCCGAGCGCGATGCCCTTCTCGAACAGTTTCCCGAAGTCGATGCCGAGGCGGCCCTGCGCGGCCATCTCGTCAGGCGCACCGGGGTCCGAGGGGACGTAGAGTCCGGGGATACCGAGTTTCCCCGTCGGACGGACGGTCTGAATGAGCTGATTGAGGACGACTGCCGGATTCTCCCGCGCCGGGTCGTAGGCGTCGTCGGTGACGTCGGTCTCTGGGTCGATGGCCTGATAGCCGACGGCGTCGACGCCCTTGTCGACTCCACCGCCGTGAGCGTCCTTGATCTGTTCGATGGGGTCCGAGTCCTCGAAGTTGATGGGCATCGCGTCGCAGTGCTGCTCTGCGAGTTCGAGGCGACTCGGAACTCGGTCGACGACGTAAATCTCGGACGCGCCCTGAATCTTTGCGCTGTAGGCCGCCATCAGGCCGACCGGACCCGCGCCGAAGATGGCGATGGACTCGCCGGGTTGGAGGTCGGCGAGTCGGGTTCCGTGCCACCCAGTCGGGAAGATGTCGGCGAGAAGCGCGAACGCATCCTCGTGTTCGTCGCCCTCGGGGAGCTTTAGCGCGTTGAAGTCGGCGTACGGGACGCGGAGTTTCTCGGCCTGTCCGCCCTTGTACGGTCCCATCGCGACGTAGCCGTACGCCCCGCCCGCGAAGCCGGGGTTGACGTTCGTACAGAACCCGGTGTATCCGTTCTCACAGTTCCGACAGAAGCCGCAGGCGACGTTGAACGGCAAGACGATGCGGTCTCCTTCTTCCAACGTGTCCACACCGTCGCCGACTTGCTCGACGACCCCCATGTTCTCGTGGCCAAAGACGATACCCGGATCCGCGGAGGTTCGACCCTCGTACATGTGGAGGTCCGAACCACAGATGGCCGACGTCGTAATGTCGATAACGACGTCGTTCGGGTGTTCGAGTTCCGGTTCGTCTACTTCCTCGACCGCGACTTCGTGTGGCCCTTTGTAAACCACTGCGTTCATTGACATTCGTTAGAACCTCACGTGGTAACCCATCAGACAACCGTTTATATCTACTTCACGACAAATTGAGTTACTCGACGGATGTTAGCATCGAACGCAGTTGCATTACCATCAACGGTGGCCATAGTGGTAAACTCGAACCGGTCGTCCGTCGTCTCTCCTCCTCTCGGTGTGTTTTTCTTCGGTCTCTCCGTACGATGACCGTGAACGCTCTCGGCGAGATCGTCGCGCGCGAACGGCGGACCGACCGTCCGGCGGTCCACCTCCCGGCCGCCGACCGAACGATGAGTTACCACGATTTCTGTACGACGGCGTGGAAAGCCGGGAACGTCTTTCGCCATCTCGGGGTCGCCGCCGGGCGGCGCGTCGAACTCCAACCGGTCGCGTCGCCGGAGTCGCTGCTCGCCTTTTTCGGTGCGGCGCTGCTCGGGTCGCCGGTTCGGTTCGAGGCTCGCGGCGAGGACGAGACGCGCGTCGTCGTCGCCACCGCAGAGCGCGAGGACGAACTCGACCCGAGAGCGGGGACGAAACTCGTCGTCTACGGCGGTTGCCCGAAACGACCGACGACGACCCACTGGGAGACGGAGGTCTGGAGCGAGAACCCGGCGATTCCGCCGTACGAGGTGGAGCCGTCTACGCCCGCGCTCGTTGCCGACGACGCGACGTACGCGCACGCGGAACTACTGACCCTCGCCGAGCGCGTCGTCAACGACTACGACCTGACCGACGCGTCGCGCGTCGTCGTCCGCGGGTCGCTCTCGCACCCCGGCGTCATCGTCGCGGGCGTCGTCGCCCCGCTTCTCGTCGGCGGGACGGTAGTTCTCCCCAGCGACGACGGAGCGACGTCCTCCGGCGACATCGCCGTCACTGCGGTTGATGCTGTCGACGTCGTTCCGGAACCCGTCGCCGTCGATCCGTCGGACGTAGTCGCATAGCGGTTACGTCGCTCCATGCTTTTGTCTTTCTCCGTCAATCGAGGAACTAAAAACTGTGGTATAACGACGCATATCTTGTTCATGGGAGTGACGACATCGACAGCGCGCGCGTGGCGACGGTATCGGGTCGTCCCTATCGTCTATCGAATCGCCGCCGCGTTCGTCCTCGGTTCGATTTTCGGACTCGTGGTCGGAGAACCGGCGACGCGGCTCCAACTGCTTGGCGATCTCTTCGTCCGACTGCTGAGCATGCTCATCATCCCCATCATCGTCTTCACGCTCCTGATGGGGGTGCGAAACCTCACGCCGAGCCAACTCGGCCGCGTCGGGGTCCAAGTCGTAGGGCTCTACGCGGTTACCTCGGCAGTCGCCGTCCTCATCGGGCTCACAGTGGGGAACCTGATCAACCCCGGAACCGGCCTGACGCTGACCGGCGGTGAGGCCGAAACCGCGGAGGCGCCGGACCTCGTAAGTGTCCTGCTCAACATCGTCCCGAAGAGTCCACTCGGCGAGATGGCCGCGGGTGACGTGCTGCCGACTATCTTCTTCGTCGTCGTGTTCGGCCTCACGCTCGCACTCCTGCAGGAGACGGCCGAAGAGGAGTCCGTTCGGCGAGGTGTCGAGACGTTCTTCGACCTCGCTGAAGCGGGCGCGGAGGCGATGTTCAAACTCGTCTGGGGCGTGATGGAGTACGGTGTTATCGGCGTGTTCGCGCTGATGGCGGCCGTCTTCGGCGAAGCAGGCGTCGACGCCATCGTCCTGTTCGCGATGCTCATCGCGACGGTGGCGCTGGCCTGCGCGATTCACATCGCCGTCGTCCACCTCGGTCTCTTCGTCGGACTGCTCGCCGGCCAGTCGCCGGTGGCCTTCCTCGTCGGGGTGAAAGACGTGCTCGTCACGGCGCTCAGTATCCGTTCGAGCAGCGGGACGCTCCCCGTGTCGATGACCGACGCGTAGGACAACCTCCGCATCGACGAGGGAATCTACGGCTTCTCGCTCCCGCTCGGCGCGACCATCAACATGGACGGGACGGCGATGTACCAGGGCGTCGTCGCCATCTTCGCGGCGAACCTCGCGGGCGTGACGCTCTCGATCAGCCAGCAACTCACGGTCGTCGTCATCGCCGTCCTCGCGAGCATCGGCGCCGCGGGCGTGCCCGGTACCGGCCTCATCATGCTGACGCTCGTCCTCACCCAACTCGGCCTCCCGCTGGAGATCGTCGGCTTCGTCGCGGGCGTCGACCCGTTTCTCGACCGTATGCGGACGATGACGAACGTCTTCGGCGACCTCTCGGTCGCGACGGTCGTCGGCAAGTGGAACGACGCCGTCGACTTCACCGCCGGCGTCTGGTCGGATACGACCGCTCGCTCGGCCGTTTTCGGCGACGACTGAGGGGACAGCCGGTCTCGTTTCTCTCCAGACGAGTGCGGACGACTGCGCGAACTGCCGGACACCCAAACGCTACGTTCGTCGGGCGGAATCTCCGAGTATGACCGACGTAGCCGACCGCAAACGCCGGGCCGTCGAGGCCATCGACGCCCGCGCCGACGACATCGTCGACTTCGCGAAAAACGTCGAAGCCGAACCGGAACTCGGGTTCAAAGAGACCGAGACGACTCGCAAGGTCGTCGCCGAACTCGAAGGGATGGGACTCGACGTCGAGGAGAACATCGCCGTCACCGGCGCGAAAGCCCGATTGGGAGCTAGCGACGCGAGCGAGTTCGTGGTCGTGGTTCTCGGCGAACTCGACGCGCTCGTCAACCCTGCACATCCGAAGGCGAACCCCCAAACGGGCGCGTGTCACGCCTGCGGCCACCACGCCCAACTCGCGAACTTGGTCGGTGCTGCCTACGGTCTCACCGCGGCGGGCGTCACCGAGGACCTCGACGGCGCTATCGACTTCATCGCCGTGCCCGCCGAGGAGTATCTCGACCTAGGCTACCGCCGAAAACTGGTCGAGAGCGGCGAAGTGGAGTTCCTCGGCGGCAAACAGGAACTCATCCGACGCGGGCACCTCGACGACGCGGACTGCGCGATGATGATTCACGCCGGGAGCGACACGCCCGAGCGCGTCGTCACGAGCGATTTCTCCTCGAACGGCTTCGTCGGCAAGTTCGTCACCTACGAGGGCAAGGAGTCGCACGCGGGGGCTGCCCCCGAGGAGGGCGTCAACGCGCTCAACGCGGCGATGCTCGGGATGAACGCCGTCCACGCTAACCGCGAGACGTTTGCCGACGACGACCACGTCCGCGTCCACCCCATTGTCACCAACGGCGGCGACGGTGTCAACGTCGTCCCGAGCGACGTGCAGATGGAGTCGTACGTCCGCGCGAGCACCGTCGAGGCCGTCGAGGACGCCAACGAGAAGACGAACCGCGCACTCGAATCGGGTGCGATGGCCGTCGGCGCGAACGTCGAAATCGAGGATTACCCGGGCTACATGCCGCTTCGCACCGACGAGACTATGGTCTCGACGTACGACGCGAACGTCTCGGAACTGCTGGGCGAGGAGACACTCACGCCGGGGAAACCGCACCTCACCGGGTCGACCGACATGGGCGACGTGACACAGATCATCCCCGGAATCCACCCCTACGTCGGCGGCTTCTCGGGGGCCGTCCACGCCCGCGACTTCGAAGTCGTGGACGAGGAGATGGCGTACGTGATTCCCGCGAAACTGACGGCGATGCTTGTCGTCGACCTTCTGGCCGCCCCCGAAAAGCAGGCCGCGATTCGTGCGGCGAAGGCGGAGAAGCGCTCGAAAGCGGAGTATCTGGAGACGGTTCGGGCAATGCGAGAGACGATCGTCGGCGAGTACAAAGGCTAAAGACTCACTCGGCGAGGTCGGCCGGGTCGAGCGGCCGGGCGTCGCTCCAGTATTGGTCGTGAACGTCTCGCGCCCACGACAGCACGGCGTCGTCGTCGGTGTCGACGGCCGCCTGCAGGAGCCCGTCGCCGTCGCGGAGAAAGAGATGCACCACGTCGTCGGCGACGGTGACGGCCACGGGAACGTCGTCGTCGACAATGCGGAGTTCCGCGCCGGACAAGTCGACCAACTCCCGGAGACGCTCGCAGAGCGCCGAGTCGTCGGCGATGGCGTCGATAGCGCTCGCCGAGAAGACGCCCTCGAACGACTGTTCGCCGTCGGCGACGCGCCGCTGAACCACGCTCATACTCTGCTCGTTGAAGGCGTGCGAGACGATTTTAACGTCGCTTCCGTCTCGGAGCAGGTCGAGGACGCGTTGCACCGGCGCGTTCGGTCGGGTCTGCGAGGGAACCGTGATGTTCGCGTTCCGAAGTCGTCGGAGGTCGAACGTCATCGTCTCGGTTGGCAGCCAGTTCGCCACGTCGCGCAGTCGCTGCTCGGTTTCGACGATCTCGTGGAGGTCCGAAAACCCCTCCGCGACCAATCGCCCCGTCGGCGTCGCCGCGTACTCGTGACCCGACTGCTCGACCCAGTTGCGGTCCTCGAAATCGTGGAGGATGCGGCCGAGCGTCGGCTGCGACGCGCCTGTGCGCTCTTCGAGCGCGCGCCGCGTGTGCGGTTCGTCGGCGAGCGCGTCGAGCACCTCGACGCGATTCGCCGAGAGGGCGAGAAATTCGATGTCTTCGAGCGCCGACTCCATGGGCGGTCTTTGCCGGCGTTACACAAGTGGTTTTCGCACCGTGAATATCTTTCAATACGTGAAAAAGCGATGAACGTCGGCGTTCTTTCTTGCCTTGAAATATTTACTGAATATATGTTTAAACCCTGCGCTCCTCTACACAGTTGATGAGGACTTCTTTCACTCTACAGGCCAATCGGTCCGCGGCCGTCGCACCGTCGACGCCAGAGGTGTCGCCGTAGTGGTCGAAAAGCGTGCACTCGCGTTCTTCGCGCTCGCGAGCGTCTTCTTCGGCGGCGTGTTCGTCGCTGCGAAGGCTGGGCAGGCGTACTTCCCGCCGCTGCTGTTCGTCGCGCTCCGCTTCGACGTGGCGGCGGCGGTGCTGCTCGGCTACGCGGCGGTCACGACGGCCCGCGAGGACCTGCTTCCCCGGACCCGCGGCGACGTTGCGGGTATCCTCGCCACCGGCGTGCTCGCCATCGGCCTCGCGAACGGTCTCTTGTTCGTCGGCCAGCAGTACGTCTCCAGCGCCGTCGGTTCCATCATCTTCAGCCTCTCGCCCATCTTCACGCCGCTTCTCGCGGCGTTTCTGCTCTCCGACGAGCGACTCTCCCGCCGCGGCACCGTCGGCGTGCTCGTCGGCCTCCTCGGCGTGGCGTTCGTCGTCGGCGTCAACCCCGAGAACCTACTCGGCGGCGGAGTCGTCGGCAAGGCCATCATCCTCGGCAGTGCGGCGAGCGCGGCGCTCGGCAGCGTGCTCATCCACCGCGCCGACGGCACCTTGTCGAGCACCGTCCGGACTGCGTGGGCGCTCCCGGTGAGCGCGCTCATGGTCCACGGGATGAGCCTCGGCGCGGGCGAGTCGCTCTCGGCGGTGTCGTGGACGCCCGCCGCCTTCGCCGCGCTCGTCTACGTCAGCGTGTTCGCTGGTGCGGTGGCCTACATCGCCTACTTCGGTCTGCTGGACCAGGTAGGCGCGATTCGGGCGAGCCTCGTCTTCTACGTTAGCCCCGTCGTCGCGACGCTCGGGGGGTGGGCGTTGCTCGGCGAATCGATTTCGCTCTCCACCGTCGCTGGCTTCGGCGTCATCTTCGCCGGATTCGCGATTCTCGGCTCCGAGGACAGCGAGGGTTGGTTGCCGGAGTTCGTGGCCCGGCTCCCGACGGGCGGGTCGTCGAAAGTCTTGACTGACGGCGGTCGCGACACCGAGTGTCGGACAGGTTGCGACGCGGACTGAACTACTCCGGACACACCGTCACGACTCGTTTCAGCGTTCCTTCTGCTGTCACCCGGACCGAGAGCTCCCTCTCCCGACAGCGGTTCGACTCCGTGAGCGACTCGCGGTACGAGACGGTTTCTCCGCCGAGACCGACGGTGATACTGTAGCTTCCCGGCTCTCGAAGGGGAATTGTCTTTCTGTCGTCGGCTTTCACTGTGTGCGTTTGTCGGTGAACTTCCTCTCAGTAGCGTTTGACGACGACGTCCAGTTCGTGCGCCGTCGAATTCCAGTTCAGGAGAACGATGCGTCCAACGTTCGTGTCCGTTTCGGATTCCGGTGTCGTGGTCGAGGTTTCGATTTTGGGTTCTCCAAGACTCTCGTCTCTGGTCGCATCCGTCCGACCGGCGCACCCGCTCAACCCGAATGCGAGTGCGGCGGCCGTGAGTCGACCCATACGACGACGTGTCAGTGGAGGGCTCATAGACTAATAGGACGACCGTGGGTGAGAGAATAAGCTTTCCGTGGTGCTTCTCGGCGTTTAGAGCGTTCTTCGTCTTTCTCACCCCCTCACTTCGCCGCCTTCACCTTCTCCAGCGCCTCCGGGTTCTCGATGCTGCTCATGTCGCCGAGCTCTTCGCCCTCGTACACCGAGGCGATGGCGCGGCGGAGTATCTTCCCGCTCTGGGTCTTCGGGAACTCGTCGACGAACAGCACCTCGCGCGGGCGGAACGGCTTTCCGAGTTCCTCGCCGACGACGCCGCGGAGTTCCGCGCGCAGGTCGTCGATTCCTTCGACGCCATCTTCGAGGACGACGTAGGCGATGACCGCCGTCCCTTTGGTGTCGTCGGAGACGCCGACGGCGGCGGCCTGATTCACCGCGTCGTGGTCGATGAGCGCACCCTCGACTTCGGCGGGGCCGACTTTCCGCCCGGCGACGTTGAGCACGTCGTCGGCGCGGCCGTGGAGGAACCAGAAGCCGTCCTCGTCCTTCTGGGCCCAGTCGCCGTGGTTCCACATGTCGTCGAAGCGCGACCAATACTCCTGGAGGTAGCGCTCGTCGCCGTCCCAGAGGCTCTTGGTCATCGACGGACAGGAGTCGCGCGCGACGAGGTAGCCGCGCTCGTGGGTGTCGGCAATGCTCTCGCCCGTCGCGTCGACGATGTCGACGTTCATCCCGAGACCCGGACCGCCGAGGGTGCAGGGTTTCAGCGGCTGTGTCGGCATCGGCATGAGGAAGCAGCCGCAGATCTCGGTGCCGCCGGAGATGTTGATGATGGGCGCCTCGCTGCCGACGTTCTCGTAGAACCACATCCACGACTCGGGGTCCCATGGTTCGCCAGTCGATCCGAGCAGGCGCAGCGAGGAGAGGTCGTAGCCGTCGAGCCAGTCGTCACCATATTTTCGAAGCGCGCGAATCGCGGTCGGCGAGATGCCGAACACCGAGAGCTCGTGGCGGTCGATCATCGACCAGAAGCGGTCGGGTTCGGGGTGGTCCGGCGCACCCTCGTACATGAAGACGGTGCCGCTGAAGGCGTGGTTTCCGATGAGCGTCCACGGGCCCATCATCCAGCCGATGTCCGAAACCCAGAAGAATCGGTCCGACGGCTTGTGGTCGAAGCCGAAGTAGATCTCCTTGGCGCACTGCATCAGCACGCCCGCGTGGGTGTGGACGATGCCTTTCGGCTTGCCCGTCGTCCCCGACGAATAGAGGAGCATCGACTCCTGCTCGCTCGGCAGTTCTTTCGTCTCGTACTCGTTGTCGGCGCTCTCCACCGTTTCGTGCCACCACTCGTCGCGCTCGTCGTCCCACGGAACCCCATCGAACGAGTCCGGCGAGCCCTCGCTCCCGAGACGCTCGTAGACGATGGTGTGCTCGACGTGTCCGGCCTGTTCGATGGCCTCGTCGGCGGCGTCCTTGAGCGTCACCTCGCTGCCGCGGCGGTAGAAGCCGTCGCCCGTAAAGAGCACCGAGCACTCGCTGTCTTCGATTCGTGTCGCCGTCGCGTCGACGCCGAACCCCGAGAAGATAGGAACTGCGATAGCGCCGACTTTGAAACAGCCGTAGAGAATCGAGATGACTTCGGGCACCATCGGCATGTAGAGTCCTACCGTGTCGCCTGTCTCGATGCCGCGTTCTTCGAGCACGTTGGCGACACGGTTCGCCTGTCGGTGAAGTTCGAGGTAGGTCACCTCGCGCACGTCGCCGGGTTCGCCTTCCCAGATGCAGGCGACTTTGTCCCGTGTCTCGGAGTCGACGGCGGCGTGTTTGTCGAGCGTGTTGTGCGCGACGTTGATGGTGCCGCCGGGGTACCATCGGGAGAACTGCGGACCGTCGGCGTCGTCGCGGACAGCGTCGTAGTCGCTGTAGAACTCGATGTCCAGATACTCGGGGAGGAGGTCCCAGAACCAGTCGACGCCCGAGGCACCTTCGCCGTCTCCCTCGCCGCACGTACGGGCGATAAGCTCCTCGTAGTCCTCTATTCCGTACTCCTGCATGAATGCGTGGACGTTGGTGGATTCGACGAATGCCTCGGTCGGTTCGTGAACCACCTCGTCGGTGTCGGGGAGCGTGTCCATCGTCCGCACCTTTTACTGCCGCCGTCAAGTAGCTTGCTCACCATCGTCTGTGAAGAACTGAGCGAGGCCGCTCTCTCGTCGGGCGCTGCGTCGGACAGTTCGAGAATCTCGCAGTCGGGACCTAGTTCCCTTCGAGCGCTCGAATCCCCGTATCAGCTATCGAATATGTAAAGTTGCAGTAGATTTTTGAACCTACTTTCGTTGCCGGTGGAGTCTCTATTCTCGCACATATACATGGATTCGAACCAATGTCACCAATCTGTTAAGTGTCTCGTCGTGGTACGTAGACACGGTGACGAAACATGTCTAACGACCCGACGAACTCCGACGACCCGACAGATCGTGAACGAAACGTCACGACGGACCGAGAGCACATTCGAACCTGGGCCGACGAACGCGAATACGTTCCTGTGTACGAGGAACGCGACGACGGAGCGATAAACTACCGATTCGTCCGAGAGAGTGAGATAGACGACACTCACGACCGACGCGAGTGGGACGAGTTCTTCGAGACGTTGGAGTCGCAGAACGTGGCGTTCGCGTACCCCGAAGAGGAGGTCGAGGGCGACGCCGAACCGTGGCAGTTCGTTACACGCTCCGACATCGCCGGGCGGGCCGCTCTCGACAACGAGGAGGTCGAAGAGGCGTTGATCGAGGGTGAGACGGTAACGACGGAGGTCACCGAGACGAAAGTCGTCGAGCGCGAAATCGTCGAACACGACACTATCGAGAGCAACGTCGTCGACACCGAGACTATCGGCGAGACGCTCGTCGACCGCGACCTCGTCAGTCGAGAACTCGTGGAGGCGTCGTTCCTCGACGAAGCGCGGGTCGAAGCGACCATCGAGGAGGTGTGGACGAACACCTACGAGATACTCCAACGGATGACTATCCACAGTCGTGTCGTCGACACGGAACTGGAGGAGACCGACACCGTCGAGAGCGACACGATGGAAGCGAGCGTCGACATCGGCGGCGTCGAACAGACGCTCGTCGAAAGCGACATCATCGGGACGGAAGCCGTCGGTAGCGAGATCGTCGAGGCGGGCGTCATCGAGAGCGAGGTGATCGAGGGCGACATCATCGAGAGCGAACTGTTCCAGCGGCTCGTCGTTCAAGAGGAGGTCGAAGAGCGAAAGCGCGGCATCTACACCCTCTCGGAGACGGAGCTCCTCGAAACGGACGTCTTCGACACCGAAATCATCGAGCGCGAGATCGTCGACCGAGAGTACGAAGGCATGGAAGCCGTCGAGAGAGAGACGGCCGCGGCGCGCACGACCACTCTCTCCGAGCGTCTGGACCAGCTCGAGATGGGCGGAGGGACCGCAGCGCCGACGGAGACGGAAGGCACGGCGGCCGCCGAGGAGAACCGCTCGGAAGCGGTCGAACAGGCCGACACGACCGAGACCGAGGAGACGGAACCGTTCACCAGCGAGGCGACCGAGTCGACCGAAGGTGCGCAGGCCGGGACCGACCAGAGTACCGCCGACGAGGAGGCCCCCGAGGCGCACCTCGACGAGAGCGACCAAGGGAAAGATATCGTCGACGAGAGCGGCCGAGAAGTCGGCATCGTTGCGAAAGTCGAAGGTGACGTCATCCACGTCGACCCGTCGCCGAGTCTCACCGACCGGTTGAAAGCGGAACTCAACTGGGGCGACGTCGACGACGACACCTACACCCTCTCGGGGTCGGACGTTCGAGAGGTCACCAGTTCGCGTGTCGTCGTCCGCGACATGTGAACTCGGACGCTGTCGTTCGCGGACGCTGAGTGCTGCGTAAATTCTTTTGCCCGCTCGGTGACTATCGGGTAACATGTACGTGCGGGACGCCAAGAACCGTGACGAGGTCTGGTTACTCGACCACATCGAGGCGATGGGACTCGACGACGCCGCGTTCCGCTCGCGCGACTACGTCGTCGCCGTCGACGAGTCGTCGAACACTCGCGCGGGGTTCGGACGCATCCGTATCCACAAACACGACGAGGGCGACTTCTGCGAACTCACAGGTATCGGCGTGCTGGAGGCGTGGCGCGGACAGGGCGTCGGCGCGCACGTCGTCGAACGACTCGTGAAGACCGCCGGCGACGAGGTGTTCGAGCAGGTGTACTGCTTCACAGACGAACCGGGGTATCTCGTGCAGTTCGGTTTCGAACCGGTTGAGTCGGAGAACCTCCGCCCAGCGGTTCGCGAGCGACTCGAAGCCAAGCGCGATAGCGTGATGCCCGACGCGGTGGCGCTCTCGCTGCCCGTCGAGGCGTTCGAGATGTCGACAGAGGCTCGAGAGGCGTTCAAGCGAGCCGCACCAGAGTTGGACCCGGAGTCGGCGGAACCAGAGGAGAGCGCCGAGGACTTCGGTATCGACCCGGACTCGGCGACGTACAAGTACGACACGGGGCGATGACGAGCGGACCGACTCCGCCTCTCAGGTCCGGTCGTCAAGGAAGTCGGTGCTGAAGACGATCCACGCCAGCACCGAACAGAAGAGGATGGGCGGGAGGATGGCGAACGCCCACAGCGGTTCGATGCCCCAAAACAGCAACAGCACCACGTCGAAGAGGCCCAGGGCGAGAAACGGTGCGACGGCGAGCGCGGCCCGTTTTCGGTTTCGCCCCTTCTCCTCCGTCAGCGGTGTGTTCTCCTCCGTTAGCGGCGTCGAGTCCGGCGAGTCGGAGTCGGAGTCGCTCGTCGTGGCGGCCATACCCGAACTCCGTGTCCGACCCCCAAAAGGCCCGCGCTCCGTTCGACGCGTCGACTACACTCGGTCTCGATTTTCTAGCCGCGAGACGAACTCGACGGCGGCGAACAGCGCGGAGAGCGCTACCGTCGCCAGAACGGCGCCGTAGAGGGCCATCGTCACCGGACTCACTGGAAGCGTCGCGACGCCGAGGAGGTCGATAGACGCACCCGCGCTGTTCTCGCCGACGAACAGGCCGATGAGTCCCGCGACGAGGACAACGATACCACCGACGCCGAGGAGGATGCGACGACCGCGGTCTGATTCGTTCACGGTCGAACTCGGAGGCGTCGGTTATAGACTCTTTCTCACCAGGGTCGAAGGAGTCGCGTCGAGGAGGCGACGGAGCGGTACCCCGTCGCCGACGGAACGACCGACCGCCCTGAGACCCGTTCCGGCACCGAAACCGCTGGCGGAGCGATTATGTCGGTCGCGTGCGTCCTCGAAGGTCCATGGCTGACGAACTCGTCGAGAAGGCCCGCGAGGTGCTCTCGAACGCCCACGTCCCGTACTCGGAGTACCGCGTCGGGGCCGCGCTGCGAACGGTCGACGGCACGGTGTTCGTCGGGTGCAACATCGAGAACGCGAACTACAGCAACAGTCTCCACGCCGAGGAGGTAGCCGTCGCCGAGGCGGTGAAGAATGGCTACCGAGAGTTCGACCGCATCGCCGTCACCTCGGGTGTCCGCGACGGCGTCACGCCCTGCGGCATGTGTCGGCAGACGCTCTCGGAGTTCTGCGACGAGCCGTTCGTCGTCGTCTGCGACGAGGGCGGCGAGCGGACGAGCGAGTACACGCTCGGCGAACTGCTGCCGAACACCATCTCCGAAGGGACGCTCTCTGACGCCGAGCGCTCGGCCGACCGCTGACCCGACCGGTTTTCTTTTTCACCCCTGTATACTGCATCAATCGAATGATTTATACTGTGAACGGGTAACAGGCGACACGCCCGCGGAACGATACCATACTATCGTCTGTCATCCCACCAGCGCGTGTCGCCGACGCCGTCCACGGACGTCGGTGAGCCGTCGCGGGCGTTTTCATTCGCCGAGTGAGTACGTCGCCGACCGTCGCCACCTACCGACGACCGTCGCCGACCGTCGCCGACTAACGACGACTAACGACGACTGGCTCGGTCTCGCCGGAACACTGGCTATCCTCGGATTATTTGTTACGTCGTCACCCAGAGCGGGTATGACCGACACTGACGCCAGCGAGGACCCGAACGACGAGGTGCAGTACCACATTGAAGTCGGCGAGGGCGACGTCGCCGACGCCGTGTTGCTCCCCGGGAACCCCGAGCGCGTGGACAAGATCACCGCGCTGTGGGACGAGTACGAGGAAGTCGCCCATCACCGCGAGTACCGGACGGCGACGGGTACGTACGACGGCACGCCCATCTCGGTCACGTCGACGGGTATCGGCAGTCCGTCCGCGGCCATCGCCGTCGAGGAACTCGCCCGCGTCGGCGTCGACACGTACGTCCGCGTCGGCTCCTGCGGCGCGATTCAGCCGGAGATGGACGTCGGCGACCTCGTCATCACCTCCGGCGCGGTGCGGCAGGAGGGAACCAGCGCCGAGTACGTCCGCGAGGACTACCCGGCGGTCGCCGATCACGAGGTCGTCTCCGCGCTCGTCGCCGCCGCCGAGCGCCTCGGCTACGACTACCACGTCGGACTGACGATGAGCGCCGACAGCTTCTACGCCGGGCAGGGGCGCCCGGGTCTCGACGGTTTCCGCGCTGCGGGCAGCGAATCGCTCGTCGAGGAACTGCGGGCGGCGAACGTGAAGAACATCGAGATGGAGGCGAGCGCGTTGTTGACCATCGCGAACGTCTACGGTCTCCGCGCGGGCGCAGTCTGTTCGGTCTACGCGAACCGCATCACCGGCGAGTTCCGGACCGAAGGCGAGTCGCGAGCGGCGGAGACGGCCAGTCTCGCCGTCTCGCTCCTCGCGCGCATGGATGAGGTGAAACGAGAGGCTGGCGTCGAGACGTGGCACGCCGGTCTCTCGCTGTGAGTCGGTGACTGTCTGAGCCGGTGACTGCCTGAGTCGGTGACGGTCAACCGCCGTCACAGAACCGTGACGCAGTCCAAAATCGTGCGTTCTCGGTCGCGACGGGGCCGTTCTCGTTCCAAAGCCCCTTTATCTCATGGCTTCGCACCTACACGCATGACTCAGAAGGTCGTCGTTCTCGGCGCCGGGTACGCCGGTGCCGGCGCGGTGAAAGCGTTCGAAGACGAGATCGAAGACGACGAAGCAGAACTCACGTGGATTTCGGATCGAGACTACCACCTCGTTCTCCACGAGGTCCACCGGGTCATCCGCGACCCGAGCGTCGAATCGAAAGTCGCCGTCCCCGTCGACGACATCAAATCGCCGGAGACGGAGTTTGTGAAGGGCCGCGTTGAGAACGTCGACGTCGAAGAGCGCGTCGTCGAACTCGCTGACGACGAAACCGTCGAGTACGACTACCTGCTCGTGGCGCTCGGCAGCGCCACCGCCTTCTACGGCATCGAAGGACTCGAGGAGTTCTCGCTCACGCTCAAGAGCCTCGACGACGCCCGCGAGATTCACGAGCAAATCAAAGCCGCCTCCGAGGAAGCGTCGCGCAGCGAACCCGCCCAGGTCATCGTCGGCGGCGCGGGGCTCTCGGGCATTCAGGCCGCTGGCGAAATCGCGGAGTTCCGCGACAAACACCGCGCGCCCATCGACATCAAACTCGTCGAAGGGCTGGACGAGGTGCTCCCCGGTAACGACCCCGAGCTGCAGGGTGCGCTCCGCAAGCGCCTCGAACTCCAGGATATCGAGATCATGACTGGCGAGTTCATCTCGAAAGTCGACGACGAGGCCATCTACGTCGGCGACGAGACGGAGCTTGACTACGACGTGTTCATATGGACCGGCGGCATCACCGGCCAGAAGGAAGTCGCAGAGGCGAAAATCGACAAGGACGAGCGCTCGAACCGCATCTTCGCGGGCTCGGACTTCGCGACGAGCGACGAGCGCGTCTTCGCCATCGGCGACTCGGCGCTCGTCGACCAGGGTAACGACAACGTCGCGCCGCCCACCGCGCAGGCGGCGTGGCAGGCGGCGGAAGTCGCGGGCGAGAACCTCGCCCGATCCGTCCGCGGTCAGCCGTTGAAGACGTGGACGCACAAGGACAAAGGGACGCTCGTCTCCGTCGGCGACATGGCCGTCGCCCACGACGTGATGGGCGTGCCCGTCCAGACGTTCGGCGGTACCGGCGCGAAAATCCTCAAGAAAGCGGTCGCGACGCGCTGGATCGCCGATATCTCGTCGGCCAAGCGCGCCGTCACCGCCTGGGACGACATGTAGGAGCCGGACGCCTCGCGCGGCGTCGTCTCCGTCTCTGGGCTTCCTCCTCTTTCCGTCGCTGTTTTTCCCTTCCGTCGCCCCGCAGAGCGGTTGCGCCGGACATCCCTTCGGCTCGACGTGCCGGAGAGACAGAGAAAACGAAGAACCGCGAGAGCGTGGCTTTTTCCCGAATCAGTTTAGTGTTCCGGCTCCTCCGCCGGCGCGGTCATGTCGTCGATGCGGAGGATGAGGATGTTGCTCGTGTCGTCCTTTCCGTCGACGGTTCCCTCGACGACGAGTTTCGATAGCGGCGTCGGCCCGACGACGACGCTGTCGCCCTCGTGGAAGTTGCGAACCGACCCCTGCAGGTGAATCTCCGCGCGGCAGAGTTCGGGGTGGTGGACGCTCGAGAGGTCTATCTCCTCGACGTTGGCGTTCTCGACGCGTTCGCCCTCGTGGAACAGCGGCACCGTCGCCGGTTCGTCCATCTCCTGTACGTCGAGTGCCTCGTAGGCGTTCGCCGTCGGCTTGTAGCCGCCCTTCGGTCCCGGAACGCCTTCGACCAACTGCAGCGCCTTCAGGCTCTGCATCTGGTTACGAATCGTGCCGGGGTTGCGGTTTACTTCCGCGGCGATATCTTCGCCCTTCACTGCGTCCTCGGCCTGACGGTAGAGATTTATTAGCGCCGTGAGTATCTGTTTCTGACTCGGGGTGAGTTCGATAGACGACATAAACGAACGTTCGCAATTGATGTTCTTAAATTCGACGGATAGGGGGCTTTTCAATGAATATTCTGCCGAAGCTCTCGGCTGAGTAACTGTCCCTTCGGAGAATGTCCGTTCGATGACGTACGGCCGCCCGTTTCTGTCTCGAACTTTTCAGCTCGCTTGAGGGTAACCGGTAGGCCTTTACCGGCGCCTCTGGGGCGTATAGGTATGCAGAACGAGCGAGTTCTCGTCACCGGCGGGGCCGGATTTATTGGATCGAACCTCGCGAACCACCTCGCCGTCGACAACGACGTGGTGGCCGTCGACGACCTCTATCTCGGGACGCCGGAGAACCTCTCCGACGACGTTGAGTTCGTCGAGGCGAGCGTTCTCGACGACGATCTCCCCACGGACGTCGACGTCGTGTTCCACCTCGCGGCGCTCTCCTCGTACGCGATGCACGAGGAGAACCCGCGCCACGGCGCGCGCGTCAATGTCGAGGGGTTCGTCAACACTGTCGACCAGGCCCGACAGGACGGCTGTAACACCGTCGTCTACGCGTCTACCTCCTCCATCTACGGCAGTCGAACCGAACCCTCGCCCGAGAGCATGAGCGTCGAGGCGCGAACCGGCTACGAGGCCTCGAAACTCGCGCGCGAACGGTACGCGGAGTACTTCCATAACCACTACGAGATGTCGACGGCGGGGATGCGCTTCTTCTCGGTGTACCAGGGCTTCGGCGGCGCGGAGGAACACAAAGGCCAGTACGCCAACACGGTCGCGCAGTTCGCGCACAAGATCGCCAACGGCGAGCGGCCCGAACTGTTCGGCGACGGCTCGCAGACCCGCGATTTTACCCACGTCGACGACATCGTCCGGGGGCTCGAACTCGCCGCCGACCACGAACTACAGGGCGTCTACAACCTCGGCACCGGCGAGAGCTACGACTTCAACGAGATGGTGTCGATGATAAACGATGTGCTCGGTACCGACGTCGAACCGAAGTACGTCGAGAACCCGCTGGACGTGTACGTCCACGACACGATGGCCGACGCCTCGAAGATGCGAGAGGAGACCGGCTGGGAACCGACAATCGGCTTCGAGGAGGGCGTCCGACGCGTTTGCGCGCCCTACCTCGACGAGTGAGCGCGGGTCACTGAAGCGGGCGGCGGCGACGAAGGAGTCGGCACCGAGGCGAGAGCGGACGACGACCGTCCGTCGACCCGTTTCTGTCCAGCCACCGAGTGTCCGACGCGCTGGCCCTCGCGGAACTCCACGGCGACTGCGACGTCGTATCCGGTCTCCTGCCGAATTCGCTCGCGAATCGTCGACGCGAGATCCGGATACGATTCGTCGGCCGGTCGCATCACGACGACGGTGATTTCGGGCGTCTGCCCGAAGTAGCGCACCATTCCGACCTCCGCCCGCATCGACGTGAGTTCGAGTTCGCCGTACTGCTCCTGTTCGAGCACGTCTTCGACGGCCGTGTTCACGTCGTTGTCGAACGCGATCTGGCCGACGAGGAGGCCGCCCGCCCCGACGAAGATGCCCGCGAGGACGAGCAGGGCGACGGCGGCGGCGGCGTACTGGGCGTGGCCGTCCGTCTCGGCGGCGGCGACGGACTCGCCGCCGTTGGTCTCGCGGGTGTTCTCGGTCCACGAGTCGGGTCGGTAGCCGAGATACCAGAGCACGAGAAACGCCGAGACGTTGACCGCCACCGCGTTGGCGACGAGCAGCACGCTCGCGCCGAGGTAGACGCCTGGAAGCCCCCACGCCAACCCGATTCCGATGGCCGCCGCCGCGGGGATGAGCGCCGCGGCGATCATCACGCCGACGAGCGAGACGGGCAGCGCCGTCGCGAGACCAAACGCTCCGGCGGCTCCGGCGCAGAGGCCGACGAGCAACGAGAGCAACCCCGGCGAAATTCGTTTGCTTATCTGGCTGACCGTCGACACGTCGAGGACGGAGGTGACTATCTGTCCCGACTGGAGGAGGAGTCCGAGCGCGAACGCGCCGAGAATCGCCGCGCCGAACCCGAACAGTTGCTGCGCGAAGCCGATACGGATCATGCGTCGGTCGTTCAGCGAGATGCCGACGCCCGCGATGAGCGCGGAGCCGACCTGCGGGGCGATGACCATCGCGCCGACGACGACGGCGGGCGAGTCCATCAGCAGTCCCGCCGCCGCGACGATGGCGCTGAACATCGTCATCGAGTAGTACGTCAGCTTGCTCCGGTGCATGTCCAGCGCCTTCGCACGAATCTCCTCGCGCGCCACCGCGTCGTCCTCCTCGACGCCGGCGACGAACCGCTCTTCGAGTTCGTGGTAGTTGCGGGTCTTCGCTGTCTCGGCGCTGGCGATGACAGTGTACTTCTTGTCGTCGACGCCCGCGTCGCGGAGTTCGTCGATGACGTATCCGACCGCCTGCGTCGGCAGCGGGAACTCGACGAGAACGTCGTTTTCGTGCTCCGTCGCATCCTTCGTGACAACGAAGTCGATGTTCTCGGTCTCCAGAACGTCGACGACGCTCTGTTTGGTGTCCTCGCTCACGAGGAGCTTGATGAGCCGCATCTACCACATCGATACGCGTATTCGCCTTGAGCGTGGCGGACTGTCGCATTCGGCGAAACGTTCTGGTCGCCTCCTCGTCACGTCGACGACCGGGAACCGGAATCACTACCCGCTCGGTCACGAACGTTCGGGTATGACCCGAACGGTCCGAATCATCGGAGCACCGACCGACTACGGGGCGAATCGACGCGGCGTCGACATGGGTCCGTCGGCGATTCGCTACGCCGGACTCGCCGAGCAACTGGAGAATGCGGGCGTCGTCCCCGAGGACGCGGGCGACCTGCCGGTTCCGCGCGCCGAAGAGCGCGACCCGGAAGTCAACCAACCGACGAAGGGCCACGCGAAGTTCCTCCGCGAGACCGAGGAAGTTTCGGTACGTCTCGCCGACGACGTCGCCGCCGCGCTCGAAGACGACGTGACGCCGCTGGTGCTCGGCGGCGACCACTCCGTCGCCATCGGGTCGCTCGTCGGCTCCGCGCGTGATGCCGACATCGGGGCCATCTGGTTCGACGCCCACGGCGACCTCAACACGCCGACGACGACGCCCAGCGGTAACGTCCACGGGATGCCGCTGGCGGCTGGTCTCGGCGTCGCCGACTTCGGGGGCGTCGAGTGGGCCAACGCCGACGGTCTCCGTCCCGAGAACGTTGCGCTCGTCGGTCTCCGGAGCCTCGACGACGCCGAGCGCGAACTCATCCGCAACACCGACCTCACTGCCTTTACCATGTCCGACATCGACGAACGCGGCATCACAGATGTCGTCGACGACGCGCTCGACGTGGTCACCGAGGGCACCGACGGCGTCCACGTGAGCCTCGATATGGACTGGCTCGATCCCAAGGAAGCCCCCGGCGTCGGGACGCCCGTCCGCGGCGGCGTCAGCTACCGCGAGGCGCACTCGGCGCTGGAGACGGTCGCCCAGTCAGAGGCGTTGCGGTCGCTCGAAGTCGTCGAGGTGAACCCGATTCTCGACGAACACAACGAGACGGCGGCGCTGGCGACGGAACTGGCTGCGAGCGCGCTGGGCAAGACGATTCTCTGACGCCCGGCCCCCGAAGCACCCTTCGGAATCGGCCGTTCGGCCTCCCCGGTGCCGTCGAACTCGCGTTCGCCACCGACGCACCCTGAATACACAGACACCCCGTTTTTCAGTCGTCCGTCGGTACCTACCACGTGCGACACGTCCACATCTTCGTCCCCGCCGAGGAGCGCCCGGCGGTCGAAGAGACGCTCTCGGAGTTAGAGGTCGACTACGCCGTCACGAGCGACGGCAGCGGTACAGAGGCGAAGGTGCTCTTCCAGTTCCCCGTTCCGGCCGACGGCGTTCGGGAGGTGCTCGAAGATCTCCACGACGCCGGAGTGAACCAGGAGTCCTACACCGTCGTCGGAAGCACGGAGGCGGTGTTGACCCCGAACGTCGACCGACTGCAGAAGCGCTACGCGCAGGATTTCACTCCCCTCGCAGGCTTCGAACTCCAGTCGAAAGCGCAGTCGCTGAGTCGAGACGACTACTCCTACGTCTGGATGCTCTTTCTCAGCGCTATCATCGCCACGGCGGGGTTGCTCATCGACTCGCCCGCCATCGTCGTCGGGTCGATGGTCATCGCGCCCATCATGGGCCCGATACTCACCGCGACGGTCGGCGCGACGACGAACAACTGGGAGATGGCCGTCGCCGGCGTCCGCCAGCAGGTGCTCGGCCTCGCCGTCGCTATCGTCGGCGCGACCGTCACCGCCTTCGCGATGAAGGAACTCTCGATCGTCACGTCGACGCTCGCCCCCGCGAGCATCGAACTCGTCAGTCTCCGCCTCGCGCCCAGTTCCGTCGCCATCCTCGTTGGCATCGCCGCTGGGGCCGCGGCGACGTTCGGCGTCACGACGAAGGGGCCGCTGTCGCTCATCGGCGTGATGGTCGCAGCGGCGCTCATCCCCGCGGCGGGTGTCGTCGGTATCGGCATCGCGTGGGGCACACCGTTGGTCGCGCTCGGAACCGTGCTCCTCTTGGTGGCGACGGTGCTCGCCATCGACGTCTCGATGGTGGCCACGCTGTCGTTTCTGGGCTACCACTCCAGCGTCGAGAGCTTCCGCAATTACTTGCAAAACGATTCGGTCAACGTGCCCGCCGTCGCGCTCGTGGCGCTGGTCCTGCTCGCGGGGGTCGGCGTCGTCACCGTTGGGACGGCACAGCAGATGAACTACCAGCAGACGGTGAATCAGCAGGTCGAGGAGGTGCTCGGACAGGAGCAGTACAGTAACCTCCAAGCGACGAGCGTCAGCGTGCAGTACGCATATCCGGTCGGGTTTGCCGACCGCGAAACGGTGACGGTATCCGTCGTCCGGCTGACCGATCGACCGTACTCGTCGCTCCCGGGTGAGATACAGCAACAGATACGAGCGGCGACGGAACAGAACCCCGTCGTCCGCGTCCGGTTCGTCGACTACTCGCAGACGAACTACTCGACGTCTGTCTCGCCGTTGTCGTCGTCGGTCTCGTCGGCTTCGACCTCGTCGCCTCCGTCCGTCTCTGGGGTGACGGTTTCCAGTTCGTCCTCCGCGTCGTCGTCGTCGGTCTCGTCGGCTTCGACCTCGTCGCCTCCGTCCGTCTCTGGGGTGACGGTTTCCAGTTCGTCCTCCGCGTCGTCGCCGACGCTCGCGGCCGGAATCACGTCGACGGCGGCGACGTAGTCGCCCTCGACTAAGTCCATCACGATGACGCCCATCGTGTTGCGGCCGTACTTCGAGATGTCGTCGACACGGGTGCGCATTATCTGACCGTCCTCGCTCATCACCAGCAGGTGGTCGCCGGAGGCGACGGCGTCGATGGCGCAGACCGTCCCGTTGCGCTCGTTCGTCTTGATGTCGATGAGACCCTTTCCGTTTCGGGACTGCTTGCGGTAATCTTCGAGGTCGCTGCGCTTGCCGTAGCCGTTCTGCGTCACCGTGAGCAGCCAGTCGTGCTGGCTCGGATCGACGGCGGCGACGCCCGCGACCACGTCGCCGTCGGTGAGGCGGATGCCGCGGACGCCGCGGGCGCTGCGGCCCATCGCGCGGACTTCGTCCTCGTCGAAGCGGATGCTCATGCCGCCTTCGGTGGCGACGACGAGGTCGCGCTCACCGTCTGTCACCTCCACGTCGACGAGTTCGTCGCCGTCTTCGAGGCGAATCGCGCGGATACCCGTCGAGAGGATGTTCGCGAACTCGTCGACGGCGGTCCGCTTGGCGTAGCCGTCGCGGGTGACCATCGTGAGGAACTCGTCGTCGTCCATCTCGTCGGTGTTGACGACGGCCGTAATCTCCTCGTCGGCGTCGAGGTCTAGCAGGTTCACCGCGGACTTTCCGCGGGCGGTCCGGCCCATCTCCGGTATCTGGTAGGTTTTGAGCTGGTACACTTGCCCGTGGGTGGTGAAGACGAGCAGGTAGTCGTGGGTGTTCGCGAAGAACACCGACGACACCCGGTCGCCCTCCTTGAGGTCGGTGCCGATGATCCCCTTCCCGCCGCGGCCCTGCGCGCGGAAGTCGGCGGCGGGCATCCGCTTGATGTAGTCATCCTCGGTGACGACGACGACCATGTCATCCTGCGGAATGAGGTCCTCGCGGGTGACGGTTCCGGTGTCCTCGATGAAACTTGTCCGGCGCTCGTCGCCGTACTCATCCTTTATCTCGCGGAGTTCGTCTTTGATGACGCCGAGCAGTTCGGACTCGTTCTCGAGAATCTCGTTGAGACGCTCGATGGTCGCCTGCACGTCCTCGTACTCCTCTTCGATGGCCTCGGCCTCCATCGAGGTCAGCGACCCGAGCTGCATCGAGACGATGTGGTCGACCTGCGCCTCCGAGAAGTCGTACGCCTCTATCAGCGCCTCCTTCGCGTCGTCGCGGTTCTCGGAGTCGCGGATGAGGTCGACGACCTCCTCGACGTGTTCGAGCGCGGTCAGACGGCCTTCGAGGATGTGCGCTCGGTCTTCGGCCTCCTCGAGGTCGTACTCGCTGCGGCGGCGCACGACCTCGCGGCGGTGTCGGACGTACTCTTCGAGCGTCTCCTTGAGGGTGAGCACACGCGGTTCGCCGTCGACGAGCGCGAGGTTGATGACGCCGAACGTCGATTCGAGGTGGTGTTCGAGCAGTTGGTTCTTGACGACCTCGGGCATGGCGTCGCGCTTCAGTTCGACGACGATGCGGATCCCGTCGCGGTCGGACTCGTCGCGCAGGTCGCGGACGCCCTCTATCTTCCCCTCGTTGACGTTGTTGGCGATGCGCTCGACGAGTCGCGCCTTGTTCTGCTGGAACGGTAGCTCCGTGATGACGATGCGCTCGTCGTCTTCAACCTCGAACTCGGCGCGGACGCGGATACGTCCCCGCCCCGTCTTGTACGCTTGATGGACGGCGTTTCGGCCGACGATGCTCGCGCCCGTCGGGAAGTCCGGTCCCTTCACGTACTCCATCAGGTCCTCGACGGTGCAGTCGGGGTTGTCGATGAGATGGACCGTCGCGTCGATGACCTCCGCAAGGTTGTGCGGCGGGACGTTGGTGGACATCCCGACGGCGATGCCGGAGGAGCCGTTCACCAGCAAGTTCGGGAACGCCGCCGGAAGCACGTCGGGTTCCTGCAGGCGGTCGTCGTAGTTCGCGCGGTAGTCGACGGTGTCCTTCTCGATGTCCGCGAGCAGTTCCTCGGCGATGGCGGACATGCGGGCCTCCGTGTACCGCATCGCCGCCGGCGGGTCGCCGTCGACGGAGCCGAAGTTCCCCTGACCGTCGACCAGCGGGTAGCGCATGGAGAAGTCCTGCGCCATGCGGGCGAGCGCGTCGTAGATGGCGGAGTCGCCGTGCGGGTGGTAATCACCCATCGTTTCGCCGACGATGGAGGAACTCTTTCGGTGCGAGGAGCGCGAGGTGACGCCCGCCTCGTGCATCGCGTAGAGGATGCGACGGTGGACGGGTTTGAGTCCGTCGCGGACGTCCGGGAGGGCACGTCCGGCGATAACGGACATCGCGTAGTCGATGTACGACTGTTCCATCTCGTCTTCGATGCGTGCGGTCTGGACGCGCGCGGCCTCCGCGTTCACGTCCGGGTCCGGGAGTTCTGAACTCATATATTATGGATACGTAGTAGTTAGATGTCCACCCACTCGGCGTCGGTGGCATGTTCTTTGATGAACTGTTTTCGCGGCTCTACGGCGTCTCCCATCAGCACGTTAAACATGCGGTCGGCCTGGGCGGCGTCCTCGATGGTGATCTGCTTGAGAATGCGCTTGTCGGGGTCCATCGTCGTCTCCCACAGCTGTTCGGGGTTCATCTCGCCGAGTCCTTTGAACCGCTGGATGCGCGTCGGGTTGCCGTTGCACTTCTCCTCGATGATGCGCTCGCGTTCTGCTTCCGTCATCGCGTCGTACGTCTCGCCGCGGTAGCGGATGCGGTACAGCGGCGGTTGCGCCGCGTAGACGTAGCCCGCCTCCAGAAGCGGCTTCATGTGACGGTACAGGAGCGTGAGGAGCAAGGTCCGGATGTGCGCGCCGTCGACGTCGGCGTCGGTCATCAGGATGATCTTGTGGTAGCGGGCGTTCTCGACGTCGAACTCCTCGCCGATGCCCGCGCCGATGGCCGTGATGAGCGCGCGCACCTCGTTGTTCTCGAGGATGCGGTCGAGGCGGTGTTTCTCGACGTTGAGAATCTTCCCGCGGAGGGGGAGAATCGCCTGATTGTGCCGGTCGCGACCCTGCTTGGCGCTGCCACCCGCGGAGTCGCCCTCCACGAGGAACAGTTCGGACTCGCTGGGTTCGCGCGTCTGGCAGTCGGCGAGTTTGCCCGGGAGCGCGGTCGATTCGAGTGCGCTCTTGCGGCGTGTCAGTTCCTCGGCCTTCTTGGCGGCTTTCCGGGCCTTGGCGGCCTCGGCGGCTTTGCGGATTATCCCCTGCGCCGTACCGGGGTTCTCCTCGAAGTACGTCGAGAGGTGTTTGTGCACTGCGCTCTCGACGATGCCGCGGACCTCGGAGTTGCCCAACTTGGTCTTCGTCTGCCCCTCGAACTGCGGATCGGGGTGTTTGACGGAGATAACCGCGGTCAGCCCTTCGCGAACGTCCTCGCCGCGGAGGTTCTCGTCCAGATCGTCGATGAGGCCCTGCTTGCTCGCGTAGTCGTTGACGACGCGCGTGAGCGCCGTCTTGAACCCGGTCAGGTGGGTGCCGCCCTCGCGAGTGCTGATGTTGTTTGCGAACGCGTGAATCGAGCCCTGAAGCTCGTCGGTCGCCTGCATCGCGACTTCGACCTGGATGTTCTGGTCCTCGTCTTCGAAGTAGACCACGTCGTCGTGGAGCGCGGTCTTCGTCTCGTTGAGGTACTCCACGAACTCGCGGATGCCGCCTTCGTAGTAGAACGTCTCTGACTCCTCGGAGAGCTCGTCGGCGAGCGTTATCTCGACGCCGGAGTTGAGAAACGCCAGTTCGCGGAGGCGGGTCGCGAGCGTGGAGAAGTCGAACTCCGTCGTCTCGAAGATGTCCGAGTCGGGCCAGAAACGAATCGTCGTTCCCGTGTTCTCGTCGGAGTCGAGGTCGCGGACGCGCTCGAACTTCCCCTCCTCGGGTTCGCCGTGGTCGAAGCGGTGTCTCCAGACGCCGCCGTCGCGCTTGATTTCGACCTCCAGCGAGTGGGAGAGCGCGTTGACGACGGAGACGCCGACGCCGTGGAGGCCGCCCGACACTTGGTAGGACTTGTTGTCGAACTTCCCGCCGGCGTGGAGGATGGTCATGATGACCTCGACGGCCGGGCGCTCGTACTGCTCGTGGGTGTCGACCGGGATGCCCCGGCCGTTGTCGGAGACCGACACCGAGCCGTCGTCGTGAATCGTCACCTCGATGCTGTCACAGTAGCCCGCGAGGGCCTCGTCGATGGAGTTGTCGACGACTTCGTAGACGAGATGATGGAGTCCGCGAACGTCTGTCGAGCCGATGTACATCGCCGGGCGTTTCCGGACAGCTTGCAGGCCTTCGAGGACCTGAATTTGCCCGGCGCCGTACTCGCTGTCTTGGGACATAGAATCTACCTCAGCTAAGATACCGCCCTCCTTAAAGCCCTCGTACGCGCGGGCGCGCGGAGACCGAATAGACCCAAGAGGCGAGCGACGGCGACTCGGGAGAGTCGCGAACGACGCCGTTCTCCCGGCGTTTCACGGCCATCCGGCGGCCGGTACGTCGACGCGTCCTGGTTCTGTCGGTCGGTTGGCGCTCGTTCCCGTAGAGCGGGTTTTCGAGCACGCAACCCCCAGGGTATCAGCCGGGACATCGGACTCTTCGATTGTCGTACCAATCTGATTTCGAGTCTTTCTGTAGAGCTAACGACTCGGTGTGTCAACAGCCAACTCGGTAAGTTTTCACTTTCACCCCGGTCCCGAACACGTTTTAAGCGTCCCGTTGATATCAGCGTTCACAGAATGACCTCGTTTCAGTCGACACTCGGCGACGAGGCGGGAATCGCCGACGAGCTGGCCGAGAACCAGCGGTCGATTTCCATCGCCGAGTTCTTCGAGAAGAACAAACACATGCTCGGCTTCGACAGCGGGGCCAGAGGGTTGGTCACCGCCGTCAAGGAGGCCGTCGACAACGCGCTCGACGCCACCGAAGAAGCCGAAATCGCCCCCGACATCTACGTCGAAATCGCGGAGGTCGACGACTACTACCGCCTGATCGTCGAAGACAACGGACCGGGCATCACCAAAGAGCAGGTCCCGAAGGTGTTCGGGAAACTGCTCTACGGCTCTCGCTTTCACGCCCGCGAGCAGTCGCGCGGCCAGCAGGGTATCGGTATCTCCGCGGCCGTCCTCTACTCGCAGTTGACGAGCGGCAAGCCCGCCAAAATCACCTCCCGAACGCAAGGAAGTGCCGACGCGCGATACTTCGAACTCGTCGTCGACACCGACAAGAACGAACCCGAGATACGCGAATCCCGGGACACCTCGTGGGACCGTCCCCACGGCACGCGCATCGAACTGGAGATGGAGGCGAACATGCGCGCCCGCCAGCAACTGCACGACTACATCAAGCACACGGCGGTCGTCAACCCCCACGCGCGATTCGAACTCCGCGAACCGGGTCTCGACGCGCCGCTGAAGTTCGAGCGGGCGACCGACCAACTCCCCGCCAAGACCGAGGAGATTCGCCCGCACCCCCACGGCGTCGAACTCGGAACACTCCTGAAGATGCTCGGCGCGACGGACTCGTACTCGCTGTCGGGCTTTCTCCAGGAGGAGTTCACCCGCGTCGGCCAGAAGACGGCGGGGAAAGTGCTCGACAACTTCCGCGACAACCACTACGGCCGCGAGATGGCGTGGCCCGCCGTCGCCGACGCGGACGAACTCGAAACCGCCGTCGCCGACGCCGTCTCCGGTAAGGGTCCGGAGGCGACGACGCAGTTCGCGTCCGGCGTCGCCGAAGTGCTGACCTCCCGCGAGCGGACGAGCCATCACGAACTCGTCGACATCGTCGACAACGTCGCCGAGACAGTACAAGAGGAGACTGGCAAAACGTTCGGCAAGACGGTCCGCGAGAAGGCAGTCGCCGCGGCGTGGGCCGAACTGACCCGCCACGACGAGGCAGACGACGGCGTCGAGTCGTCGCTGACGCCGTCGCTATACGCCGCCGTCGACGGGGCGACGAGCACCCAGAAGGACGATGCGACGGTCCACGGCCTCGCCGAACGTCTCGCCCGAAAGTTCGCCGCGCTCGACGACGACCGGCACCGCCTCTCGAAGAAAGCGCTCCGGGCGCTCGTCGCCGACGCCGCCGACGCAACCGTCGAGTACGACGATGCGACTATCGGCGAGAAAGCCCGCGAGAACGTCACGGAGGCGCTCTGGAAATCGATGCGGACGGTTCCCGACGAAACGCCGCCGGTTCGCGATGTGGCGGACGACCGCGACGCCGCGAGCGACCTGCTCGAAGCGATGCGCGTGACCGACATCCTCGCGCCGCCGACGGAGTGCCTCTCGCCCATCACCGCTGAACTGGTCGAGGCGGGGCTCCGAAAGGAGTACGACGCCGACTTCTACGCGGCGGCGACCCGTGACGCGGAGGTTCACGGCGGCGATCCGTTCATCGTCGAGGCTGGCATCGCCTACGGTGGCGAACTCGCCGCCGAGGGGAGCGTCGACCTGCTCCGCTTCGCCAACCGCGTCCCGCTCGTCTACCAGCGCGGCGCGTGCGCGACGACGGACGTGGTCAAACAGATCGGCTGGCGAAACTACGGGTTGGACCAACCCGGCGGCAGCGGGATGCCGAACGGTCCCGCGGTCATCATGATCCACGTCGCCTCGACGAACGTCCCGTTCACGAGCGAGTCGAAGGACGCGCTGGCGAACATCCCGGCCATCGAAGACGAGATAGAACTCGCCATCCGCGAGGCCGCCCGCGAACTGAAATCCTACTTGAAGAAGCGGCGCTCGATGCAGCAGCGCCGCCAGAAGCAGAACGTCCTCGGGAAGATTCTCCCCGAGATGGCCGACAAGGTGTCGGAGGTTACCGGGCGAGAACGCCCGAACATCGACGGCGCGATGGCCCGCATCATGAACAACGTGAGCGTTGAGCGCCGCGTCAACGACGACGAGGTGACGCTCAGCGTCCGCAACTACTCCGACCGCAGCGAGGAGTTGGACATCACCGACATCGTCTCGGTCGAACCGCAGGGTCTCAACGGCGAGGCGACCGTCGTCGACCTCGACGACGAGTGGTTCGTCCAGTGGAAGCCGTCGGTGCCGTCGGGCGAGACGGCGACGCTCACGTACACGGTCGGTTCGGACGCATCGTTCGACATCAACGTCGAAGGGATCGACGCGGAACGACTCACGGTGAACGCCTGATATGAGTTCAAACACGGATATTCAAGACGAGAAAGCCCGCGAGCGTCTCATCGACCTCGCAGCGGAGTTCTACGACCAGTTCGCGGGCGGGCAGATTCCGGAGATGAAACTGCCCACCCGAACAAAGAGCAACATCGAGTACGACGAGGAGAGCAAGGTCTGGGTGTACGGCGACCGCACCAGCACCCGAAGCGCCAACAGCGTTCGCGGTGCGCGGAAACTGCTCAAGGCCGTCTACACCATCGACTTCCTCGCCCAGCAGTTGGAGGAAGACCGCTCATCGACGCTGCGTGAGTTGTACTACCTCTCGGAGTCGTGGGACTCCGAGGAGGCAGGTTTCAACGACCAGGACGAGTCGAACCAGTTGGTCGAGGACCTCGAAATCGTCTCGAAGGTCACCCGCGAGGACTTCCACATGCGCCCCGAGGAGTCCGGGGCGACCCTGATGGGACCGCTCGAGATTCGCGAGCAGACGCGACGCGGCGAACGCGAGATTCACTGCCAGCAGGACGTCGGCGAGGGCGGCTACCAGATTCCGAACAACCCGGACACCATCGAGTTCCTCGACCACGACATCGAGTTCATCCTCTGCGTGGAGACCGGTGGGATGCGCGACCGCCTCGTCGAGAACGGCTTCGACGAGGAGCACGGCGCGATGGTCGTCCACCTGAAGGGCCAACCCGCCCGCGCGACCCGCCGCATCACGAAACGCCTCCACGACGAACTCGACTTACCCGTCGTGGTCTTCACCGACGGCGACCCATGGTCGTACCGCATCTACGGCTCCGTGGCGTACGGTTCCATCAAGTCCGCGCACCTCTCGGAGTATCTTGCGACGCCCGAAGCCAAATTCGTCGGCATCCAGCCGCAGGACATCGTCGACTACGACCTGCCGACCGACCCACTCTCGGACTCCGACGTCAACGCGCTGCAGAGCGAGTTGGACGACCCGCGGTTCCAGACGGAGTACTGGACCGAGCAGATAGAGCTCCAGCTCGACATCGGCAAGAAGGCTGAACAGCAGGCGCTCGCTTCGCGTGGGCTGGACTTCGTCACCGACACCTACCTCCCCGAGCGACTCGGCGAGATGGGTGTCCTGTAGGCTGTCGTTCATCGAACGCGGCGGGGTTCGCCGGGATTCGCCGGGATTCGCTTGAACTCAGCGGAATTCGTTCGGACTCGACGGATTCGACCGAGTTCGACGGAATTCGACGGCACCCCCGACGGCGAGATAGCACCGACGCCGTATCGGTAGATGCTTCTGTGGATTCTCACGAACAGTGAGACGATGGATTCGCACGGCGACCGGGACCGTAGCTCCGAGAGGGTCGGGATGGTGCTCGTCGTCGTCTCCGCCGTCGGCTTCGGCACGCTGGCGGTTCTCGGGGAACTCGCCTTCGCCGCCGGGCTGAACGTGCCGTCGGTGCTCGCGCTGCGCTTCGCGCTGGCGACGCTTCTCGTCTGGGCCGTTCTCGTCGCTCGTCGACGCCGGGCCGGCGCGTCCGAGCGACTCCGACTCCGCGGGCGACTCCTGTTCGTCGCCGTCGCGCTCGGACTGGTCGGCTACACGGGCCAGAGCGCGCTGTTCTTCTGGGGGCTCGAATACCTCACCGCGGGCGTGACGACGCTGGTGCTATACACGTACCCGGCGTTCGTGCTCGTCCTCTCGGCGCTGTTTCTCGGCGAGCCGCTGACGCAGCGACGACTCGTCGCCCTCCCGCTCGTCCTCGGCGGCGTCGCACTCGTCGCCGGCGTCGACCCCGTCGGCGTCTCGTCGGTCGGCATCGCCATCGTGCTCGGATCGGCGGTCGTCTACTCCGGCTACATCGTCGTCAGTCGGGTCGCACTCGCCGATACCGACGGTCTCGTGCTCGCCGGACACGTCCTCCCCGCGGCCGCGGTGTCGTTTTTCGCCTACGGGACAACCACTGGGTCGCTGGCGCTGCCAGCGACGCCTTCCGGGTGGTTCACGGTCGTCGGTATCGCCGTGCTCGCGACCGTCGTCCCTGTCGTGACGTTCTTCGGCGGAATCCGGCGCATCGGCGCCTCTCGGGCCGGCCTCGTCAGCACGGTCGAACCCATCGTCGCCGTCGTCCTCGGGGTTCTGCTGCTCGACGAACCCCTCCCGCCGACGACGTTCGTCGGCGGCGCGCTCGTCCTCGTCGGCGTCTGGCTCATCCACGTAGAATCGAGGTGAAGCTGCGGCCGGCCTCGAAGCGAGGCTCGCGCGGCGTCGAAGCGACTCCGACCTCAGGCCGACTCGCGGAGTTCGTCCAGTTCTCGCTCGCCCTCGTCGGCGTGGGAGTCGTCGACCGCGCACCGCCGACAGTAACTGTTCGACCCCTCGTCGTGGGTCTTGACCGGAAACCAGGCGAGGTACGTCTTGTCGGCGAACGTCCGCGTCACACCGTCGCGAGCGCGCTCGCCGCAGACGACGCAGCGCTCGCCCTCGTCGATGGGTTCGGTGTCGACGACGCGCTTGCGACCGAACGCGGTCGGCGAGCGCCGCTTCGTCGCCGCCGAGCGTCGCCGAATCACGAACAGGCCGACGACGAGGGCGACGAGCGACGCGACGACGAACCCCGAGAGGACGCCCTGTACGGCGGCGACCGCCGCCGCCCAGACGAGGAAGAATCCGACGACGACGCCGCCCGCCGTCGCGAGGTCGACGCCGAACTTCGAACGGCTCGACGACTGGCCGTCGACCCACCGTTCGGTGCCGTCGGCTCGGAGTTCCGCCCGCGACGCGCCGGGCGAGTAGCGGTACCACGCGTAGACGGCGTTGCCGACGCCGCCGGTGAACAGAAACAGCAGGACGTGAACCGGGATCGAGCCGAAGCCGCGCTTCTTGACGACGACCCGGTCGCCGTAATCGTGCTCTACTTCCCAGCCGTGGACGGTGTACTCGTGGACCCGCTGACGGAAGGGTGAGAGTGTCGTGTCCGCGCCGGAACCGGCCGAGGAGGAGACGCCCGAACCACACTGCGAGCAGAACGACGCCCCCGCGGAGAGAGACGCTCCGCAGTTCGCGCAGAAGTTCGGCGTCGACGAGTCGAGGACCATGTTCGAAAATCGACATCCGCGAAACAAGTAATTTACGTGAGGCGATCCGACGAGTCAGTCGAGTCTAGCCATCGGTTCGGTTCGGTCGCCGAGAAACGCCCGTATCGTCGCGTCGACCGAGGCCTTTCGCTCCTCGAACGCGCCGTGACCGACGCCGCCAAGCACGGCGACGCGGGCGTTCGGGATTCCGGCCGCAGTTTCCCGCAGTATCTCTTCGGGGAAGAAGTGGTCGTGCGCGCCGCCGATGACGAGCGTCGGTACGTCGATGTCGACGAGGCGTCGGCGCGCGTCGTGGTTCAAACAGGCGCGACACGAGACGCCGACGTCCGAATCGACGGTCGGTTCCGGGCGCAACCGCTGACCGAGTGCGCCCAGAAGCGGCGGATACAGAAGCGACCGGTAGCCGGAGTACGTCACGGCGACGCCGTCGAGCTGTATCTCGCGCCACTCGTTTCGCTCGGCCCACGAGTGCCACCGGCCGAGTGTCTCCGCGCCCTCTCTCCCGACGTAACAGCCGCTGGACCCGAGGACGACTCGTCGCGTCAACTCGGGGTAGTCGGCGGCGAAGTGCTGGGCGACCAGACCGCCCATCGAGTGGCCCATAATCGAGGCGGAACCGATGTCATCGAGCGCCTCCGCGTAGTCGGCGGCCATGTCGCGCGTCGTGTGGCCCGCTGGGAGGCCGCGCGGCCGACTGAGCACCCAGATGGTGTACTCGTCGGTGAACTCGCGGTAGCGGTATCGGGCGAGGTACTCGGCGAGCAGACGCGACGAGTCGCGCCCCCACAGCGCGTCGCGCAGGCCTGGAAAGACGACGAGGCGTCGCGGTCCGTCGCCGACGCGGTAGTACGGCAGTCGCCCGTTCAGGTGGCCGTAGTCGATTCGGTTCCTCATCGGGTTCACCGTTCGTCCAGGACCACCGGGACGCCGCGCGAGGCGACGTCGGCGGCGAACGCGCTCGAATCGGTCTCCAGCGCCTCGAAGGTGTCGTAGTGGATGGGTAAGACGAGGTCGGGGTCAAGCGTCTCCGCGAGACCGGCGGCTTCCTCGCGATCCATTGTGAACGCGCCGCCGATGGGCGGCAGAAACAGCGACACCTCCAATTGCTCGTGGCCCTCGAGCACGTCGGAGTCACCCGGCCAGAAGACGGTTCGACCGCCCACCGACAGGAGGTAGCCGACGCCGAACCCCTCCGGATGGTAGGGTTCGCCGTCGTCACGGGTGTGGGGACCGTCGGGTTCGTTGTACGCCGGGAGCGTCCACACGTCCGCGCCCTCGGCCGAGAAGCGGTCCTCCTGCCCGAGGGCCACTACCTCGTAGTCGAGTTCCGACAGCGGCGTCACGTCGCGGTCGGTGTCGTCGACGTCGATGCCGCCGTAGGCGACGACCGTCGCGTCCTCCTTGGCGACGCGCTCGATGCCGTCGGAGTCGTAGTGGTGGATGTGCGAGACGCAGACTAAATCCCCATCCTTGGCGTCGTAGCCGTCGAGGACGCCGTAGCGACCGGGATCGAGGTAGACGACGAAGCCGTCCGGCGTCTCGATCCTGACCGTCGCGTAGCCGAGCCACTCTACCGAGAGACCGTCGTGTCGGATCGTCATACCGTGTGAGTCGAACCGCGCCGGGATAAATCTCGCACGTCTTCGCAGGCGCTGTGACCGGACACCGATACCCTGGCGTCCACAGCGACTTTCAGTGCAGCGTCCGCTCGCCCCCGGCGTCGACCGTCGCCGCCCAGACGGGGAGTGTCGCGACGACGCTTCGAACCGGGTCGTCGTTGAATCCGGCAAACAGCGACTGCATCCCCTCGATGCTCTCGCTCTCGAAGCCCAGCTTTCGAAGCGTCTCCGAGTCGAGTCGCGGACGGTACGGCGTCGCGTCGACGAACGCCCCGACTCGTTCGTCGCCACCGGCGCGTGCGTCGGCGAACGCCTCGGATTCGAGGACGGGTTCGAGGTCGCGCCACGCCGTCGAGAGGTACTCCGGCCACTGCGCGAGACACCGGTAGATGCTCGGCAGCGAGTCGTCGAGACCGTGGTACCTCCGAAGCGAATCGAGCGTGTCGTCCAACTGGTCGGGAACGTCGTCGGCACCGACCATCGTCGGCGGGGCGCCCCGGCCGCGGTCGAGCCACGACGGCAGCGGTTCGGTCGCCGACCGGGACTCGTCCGGCTCTACGCCGACGGGTTCGTCGTGAAGCGCCCGGTCCATCAGCTCGAACAACACCAGCAGTCGCGGCGCGACGACGTCGAACGTTGCGAGTTGCCCCCGGAGTTCGCGGTACTCGGGGGGGCGGACACCGAGCGTCTCGCGGCGGTACGACGGGAGGTCGAACTCCGTGTCGACCGAGAGTATCTCGTCGCGGTAGGCGGTCGCGAACTCGCCGAACGCGCGGGTCCCGAAGACGGGGTTGACCTGTCCCCACGCGTAGCGCAGCAGCGCCGGTTCATTCGCCATCGCCGTCCGAAAGATCCAGTTGACGAACGGGGCGCGGAACGTTCCCTTCACATCCTCGTACAGGCCGCGTTTCCATCCCGTCGCCTCCGACTCGTAGAGTTGGGCGCTCGTGTCCATACCGACAGTGCACTCTGCACGTAGTCAAACGTTGCTCCGGTAGGCACGTTTCCGAAGACCGTGGTTCAGTGGGCGTCCCTCCGACCGACTGCTTCCCCGGCGGAGTCGCGACCGACCACCGGCCGCTACAGCGACTTGCCGCTACTGCGACTCGGCCAACCGCTCGACCCGGGAGAGCGAGTCGGCGCTCTCCGGCGTCTTGTCCTCGCGCACCGAGAGAAAGCGCGGGAACCGGAGCGCGTATCCTGAGGAGTACGTCGGCGAACGCTGAATCTCCTCGTAGCCGACCTCGAACACCGTCGAGGGCCGAATATCAACCTCGCGACCGTCCTGTGAGAGGATCTCGGGTTCGAGTCGCTCGGTCAACTCGGCGAGTTTCTCGTCGGTGATGCCGGTGGCGACCTTCCCGAGCGTGTGGAACTCCTCGTCCTCATCTCGCGCCGAGAGCAGAAACGTCCCGAGGAACTTCGCGCGCCGTCCCTCGCCCCACTCTGCGCCCGTTACGACGAGGTCCAGCGTCTCCACGCCCGGTTTTCGCTTCAGCCAGTTCCGCCCGCGCCGCCCCGGCGAGTACGTCGACTCGGGATCTTTGAGCATGATTCCCTCGTGACCCGCCTCGAGCGCGTCGGCTTCGACGTCGGCTATCTCGTCGGCGTCGGCCGAGCAAAGCAGCGTCGAAACGGCCGATTCGGCGTCGTCACCGTCGAGAACGCCGGTGAGCCGCGCGTGGCGGTCGACGAGAGGTTCTTCGAGCAAGTCGTCGCCGTCGGCGTGCAGGCAGTCGAAGGTGTGCAGGCGGAGCGTCACCTCCTCGCGCATCCGCTCGACGTCGTGTTTGCGGCGGAAGCGCCGGAGCACCTCCTGGAACGGAAGCGGGTCGCCGTCGTCGTCAACGGCGACGACCTCGCCGTCGAGAATCGCGGGCGCGTCGACCGACGCCTCGACGAACTCGACGATTTCGGGGAGCGCATCCGTCACGTCCTCCATGTTACGGGAGAACACCGACACGTCGTTCGGTTCGCGGTGGATCTGGACTCGCGCGCCGTCGTACTTCGTCTCGACAGCCGCCTCCTCCCACTCGTCGAGGGCGTCGGTGACAGTCCCCGCCTGCGCGAGCATCGCCTGGACGGGTCGCCCGACTTCGAGTCCCATCGCGTCCAGTCCGCCGACGCCGTCGCTTCGCTTCGCATGTGACGAGCCTCCGCTTGCGTTGTCTTCTCGCGGGCTCTGCCCGCTCGAATGGTCCGCGGAACTCTGTTCCGCGCTACTCGCGGAGACGCCCTCGTCGCGGGCGACTTCGGCGACGTGGCCGTAGTCGTTCGACACCTGAATCGCGCGCTCGACGGTCTCGACGGGCACCTCGAACGCCTCCGCAATCGCGTCTCGAACGGCGCCTTCGCCGACGCCGATGCGCATCTCCGAGAGGACGATGCGCGCGAGGTAGCGCGCCTCCTCCGGCGTCGTCCGGTTGAACAAGCCGAACAGCGTGTCAAGTTTCCGGTCTCGGCTGCCGGACCCTTCCGCTGCCGCGAGCGTGCGCAGTTTTCCGTCCACCTCGGCGACGCTCAGGTCGGTCGGCCCGCCCGAACCGAACGCCGCGAGTCCCCGTTGCCCGCCGAACTCGTAGCTGGCGGCGACGGTTCCGATTTCGCCGACTTCGGCGAGTTTCGTCTCGACGTCCGAGGCGTCGACGTTCGGCCCGGCGGCGCGGGCGATAGCCTCGTAGCAGAGGTTCGGGCCGACGTCGAGCGTCGCCGACTGCCACGCCGGAAAGACGCGACCCTGAACAAACCGCGCGACCACCGCCAGTTCCGACTCCGCCTCGCCGAACGTCTCCGCCAGCAGCGAGACGGTTTCGAGGTCCGCCGACTCCGCCTCGATAGCTGCCATCCGGTCTGCAAACGCCGCGAACTCCATCGCTGGTGGATACTCGTCTCCCCGGTTTAACTATCCCGTCTCGCCGACTCCGCCGACTCCACCGTCGACACTGTTCGAGAAATCCGCGGTCTGCACGTTTCGTCGACTCGATAGGTAGCGCGCCCCACGAATGTGATAAGGTATTATACATTATTCTGAGGAAGAAAGTAGGAGCGTTCTTATGTTGCACTCTCTTTACTTCACGTATGCATCGGAGGCGGTTCCTCACGCTTGCGAGCGGCGCACTCGTGGGAATCGGTGGTTGTACGAGTCGCGACACGCGAACCGTCGACACGACAACCGACGATCCGACTGAGACCGAAAGCGGCGTCATCGACGCGCTCTCGGGTAACGACAGCGGCGGGAGTGACGACGCCGACGACAGCCCCGACATCGTCGTCAATTCGCATGAACTCGTCACGACGCAGGAGCAGTACCGTAAATCCGCGGCCGTCCTGGCGATGATGGAGAACGTCGGTCCCTCCCCCTCGGGCGGTATCCGTGTGACCGCCCGCTTTTTCGACGAGGACGATAACCCGCTTGACGTCGCCACGGAGTACCTCATCGGTCTGAACCCGGGCGAGAGGTGGAAGGCGTACATCCCGTACTACGACGACGGGTCGGACGTGGCCTCACACGAACTCGAAGCGGCGTTTCAGGTCGACCCACTGCCGCGCGTTCCGGAGGGAATCGACCTTCTCGAAAGCCAACTCGACACCGACGGCGTCGAGGCGGAACTGACCGGGCAGCTCCGGAACGTCGGCGAGGAACAGTTCGACTACCTCAAAGCCGAGTCGAAGTTCTACGCCGACGAGACGACGGTGCTCACCTCCAACTACGCGAGCACGACGAACCTCGCCGCTGAGTCGGAGTGGTCGTTCACGGTCACCTACCTTCCGTACGACGAGGAGTGGGCCAGTCCCATCACCGACTCCGAGTTACACGTCGTCGACAGCCCGTACTAATCGGCCGATGCCGCCGCACTTTTAGATACTCCTCGCGCATGAGGCGGTATGGAGAAGACGTTCGCGGAACGCGTGTCGGATGTACTCAACGTTGACACCGACGAGTTCCGCGCACAGGCCGCGGCCGACGGGGAACTCGTCAAGGAGGAGTTGGACGCGGGCACGTTCGACAACTACCAGTCCATCGTCGGCTTCGAGTACGAGTTCTACGCCGTCGCAGACGGCCGGTGGACGGGGTCGACCGACGACGTAAACTCCCTGATGCGCGTCCCGCGTCGACTGCTCGAACTCATCGGCTTCGAGAAGGAACTCGGCCTACACAACGCCGAGATGTCGACGAGTCCGCAACCGTTCGGGCCGTACGGCATCCGCGCACAGGAGTCGGAGGTGCAGGCGCGACTGGCGGCGGCGCTCGACTGCACCGCCGCCGAGGGGATGCGCCTCGTCAGCGACGCGATGTGGACGATCCCGCCGACGGGCGAGACGGCCAGGAGCTACCTCGCCGACAGCGTCGTCGACGACGACGTTCGAATCGCCACCAACATGAGCGACTCCGTCCGGTACCACGCGATGGCGAACACGGAGGAGTCCGCCGACTTCTTCTCCGTCGACGCGCCGAACGTCGAGATGACAGCCGACACGGTAATGCCCGAGAGCCTCATCACCTCCATCCAACCGCACTACCAGGTCGCCCACGCCGACGACCTCCCCGTCTACCACAACTACGCGCTCCGCATCGCCGGACCGCTTCTGGCGCTCGGCGTCAACTCGCCGTTCTTCCCGCCGGACCTCTACGAGGAGGGCGTCGACGCCAAGACCATCCTCGACGACGCGTGGGACGAACACCGCATCGCCGTCTTCGAGTCGGTGTTGAACGACGACGACGACGACAAGGTGGCGTTCCCCGAAGATCTGAACTCCGTTGAGCAGGCCGTCGACAGAGTCGTCGAGGACTCGACGCTCGTGCCGATGCCCGTCGAGCGCGGCGACCGCTTCGACGACGCGTTCGCGACGCTGCGGACGAAACACGGCACGTACTGGCGGTGGGTTCGCCCGGTGTTCGACGGGCCGACGCGCTCGGCGGCGAACGCCCGCATCGAGTTCCGCCCGATTCCCGCTCAGCCGACGGTGCGCGACTCCATCGCCTTCCAGGCGGCTTTTGCAGGTCTGATGGAGGCGCTTCCGCGGCGCGAACACCCCGTGCTGTCGCTCGACTGGGAGCAGGCGCGCGAAAACTTCACCGCCGCGACGCGGATGGGTCTCGACAGCGGCCAGCGCTGGATCACGAACGACGGCCAGGAGACGACGAACCCGGTCGAACTGTACGAGGACCTGTTGGCCCACGCCCGCCACGGTCTCGAAGTCTCGGGCTTCTCGGAGACGGAGGCCGAACGCTACATCGCACCGCTTCGCTGGCGCGTCGATGCGATGGAGACACCCGCGACGTGGAAGCGCCGCGAGGTCCGAAAGCGACTCGACGACGGCGCGTCGCTGGCCGACGCTATCACCGGAATGCAGCGGACGTACATCAAGGCGCAGGAGGAGACGCTGCTGGAAGGAACGTTCGCCGACTGGGCGTAGCGCGTCCCGACGCGTGCTACCCTCGCTTTTACGCACACCGATAGCGGGGAAACCGTGATTATCGGTCGAGTCGACTGCTCGATATGGTCGATATCGGAGACAAAGCGCCCGATTTCACGGTGCCGAAGGCCGGCGGGGAGACGTACAACGACGTCGAACCGTTCACACTCGCCGACGTCGTCGACGACGGGCCGACAGTCCTCGCGTTCTACCCAGCGGCGTTCACCAGTGGGTGCACGGCGGAGATGTGCGCGTTTCGAGATTCGATGGAGTGGTTCGACGAACTCGACGCACGGGTGTACGGGGTCAGCGTTGATCTCCCGTTCTCACAGAACATCTGGATACGGGAAGAGGAGCTGAACTTCCCGATGCTCTCGGACTGGAACCACGACGTCATTCATGCCTACGACGTGGTGCTCGACGACATGTACGCGATGATAGAGGTCGCTCAGCGCAGTATCTTCGTCGTCGACACCGAGGGAATTGTGACGTACCGGTGGGTTCGCGACGGTGAGAACCCGGACTTCGACGACCTCGTCTCGGAGACGAGAGAAGCGGTGGAGGACGCCGCGACGAACTGAAAGCGTTGTGAACACTCGCATTCGAATCTCGAGTGCGAAAGTCGCCGGGGATCCCGTTGTCGCCGCACATCAGTCGAAAACAGCGGCACTTGCGGAGAGAACTCCCGAAGGTCAGAAATCGGCAGACCAGACATCGCGAGCGAGGCGTAGGTTCGCGCGTCCCGGTCCGCGTCGGAGCGGCGGCGACCCGCCGCTTACAGCAGCGCGTCGATGTCTTTGTGACGCTCGATGTCGACGCCCTCCTTGGTGACGACGGCTATGTTGATGCCGTTGCCGGAGGCGAGGTCGCGCTCAACGGCGCTCTTGATGGCGCGCGTCGCAACGTTCTTCGCGTCGTCGATCGAGAGGCTGTTGTCGTACTCCTGTTCGAGCACACCGAGGGCGTACTGCGAACCGGAGCCACTGACGGTGTACTCCTCTTCGGTCGTGCCGCCCGCGGGGTCGATGCTGTAGATGTGCGAGCCCTCCGAGTCGACGCCGCCGAGGATGGGGCTGACGATGAAGAAGCCGCCCGAGCGGAGGAAGTTACCGACGAGCGTCGACAGCGCGGTCATGCTCATCTCTTCGCCGCGGCGGGCCTCGTAGAGGCGCGTCTCCGCGCGGAGTGAGGCGATGAGCGACTGCGCGGCCGACACCGACCCGGCGATGGTGAGCGCGCCCGTCGGGTGAATCTCTTCGACCTTCTGGACGTCTTTGCTCGCCACCATGTAGCCGGCGCTGGCGCGCATGTCCGTCGCGAGGACGACGCCGTCTTCGGTTTCGAGACCGACGGTCGTCGTCCCGGTTTTCATCTCTCCCTCTCGCGGTTCCGACGACTGCCCGGCGTTCGGGAATTCGCCGAGTTCCGGCCCGAACACGCTCGAACGGTCACCGTCGAGGGGACTATCGCTCCCAGAGAAATCCTGTGTCGGTGGACGCATTACCTCCACTTGCGCGGCCGCGCAGATAAATGCACCCCTTCGGTTACTCGTTGCCGCCGCCGTCGAAGCGATTATAGATCGCACGACGGCGCCGCCGCTGGCCGAGCGAGTACGGCAAAACGACGGTCTTCGGAGTTACTGTGCGGCGGCGTTCTCGTAGGCGGTGCCGACGATTTCGACGAGGCGGCCGACGGGCAGACGGACGCCAAACTGTCGGACGACAAGCGTGAGCGGGAGGAGCGCGATGCCCAGCGCGAGCGTCAGGTGGTACAGGGCGAACAGGCTGATACGGGACAGCGATGCGAACATTGCCTACTCCGGGGTCCGCCGTAGCAGTATATAAACTTTCTCGGTTCTCTCATCCGACGAACTCGACGCCCGCTTGCGATTAAACCACATTTGTATTCACACCAAGCAAACTGGATTTTTTGGCAACCACGACGGATACCGTGCGTGGCCAACCGCTGTCTCACACATAACTTACGGAGATAATCCGCTGTGGTGTGAGGGGGCGCGTCCGACCCGTTCCGCGCACCGCTGTACGGTCCGTCTGCCGATACATATCGCCGAATTCTGGCCACGACCGAATCACAAGACACGAAACCCCCTGTCCCCACCTACCGGTATGAGCAACTACCTCGTAGCTATGGAGGCGGCCTGGCTCGTGCGCGACGTGAAAGACATCGACGACGCCATCGGCGTCGCCGTCAGCGAGGCGGGCAAACGCCTCAACCAACAGAACAAGGAGTACGTCGAAGTCGAAGTCGGCGCGACACCGTGTCCGGCCTGCGGCGAACCGTTCGACTCCGCGTTCATCGCGGCCAACACGGCGCTCGTCGGTCTGCTCCTCGAAATCGACGTCTTCAACGCCGAAGGCGAGAAACACGCCGCCCGCATCGCCAAGAGCGAAGTCGGCGGCGCACTCCGCGACGTGCCGCTCTCGGTCATCGAAATCGTCGAGACGGAAGAAGAAGACGAGTAGCGCTGGCGCTCCCGATTTTCCTCTCCACCCGATACACTCGCGAGCGGCGGCGCGGGCAGCCGAAACCTTTTCAATAACCGCTGGTTATCAGCGGATATGGAACTTCCGACGCCGCAGGACCTGCGCGAACGCAGAAACGCGCTCGGGTTGACCCAGAGCGCGCTGGCGGACGCCGCAGGCGTCTCACAACCGCTCATCGCTCGCATCGAAGGCGGCGACGTCGACCCCCGTCTGTCGACGCTCCGCCGCATCGTCGAGGCGCTCGACGAGGCCGAAGGCGACGTCCTCCGCGCCGCCGACATCATGAACGAGACGGTCATCAGCGTCGCGCCCGACGACTCCGTCCGCGCGGCTATCGGCGCGATGGAAGACGAGGCGTACTCGCAACTGCCGGTCCTCCAGTCCGGAATTCCCGTCGGCTCGATCAGCCAGTCGGACGTGATTCACGGCGGCGACAACGTCGGCGAGAAACCGGTGAGCGAACTGATGAGCGAGTCGTTCCCGACCGTCGCCCGCGACGCCACCGTCGACGAAGTCCGGAACCTGTTGGACCATTACAAAGCCGTGATGGTCACGGAGGGCGGCGAGACGGTCGGCATCATCACCGAGGCGGACGTGGCTGCGCAACTGTCGTAGGAATCAACGATTCCCCTCTCGCTCTCCGGATCTTTTTGTAAGAAGACGGAACCACTCCGCCGCGTGACCTGACGAGTCGGCGCAGCGTGGTCGAGGCGGGTGCACGGTGAACCCGCTGCGCGTCCGGGGGTTCTCGGTTCGTCGTCTGTTCGCCATCTGTTCTCCCCTTCGAGCGTCGCGTACGGCCTCCTGACTACAGTTCCAGTCCGCGAATCGAGACACCGTCGCCGTCTTCGACGCGGCCGACGACGCGCCCCTCGGTCGCCTCGGCAAGCGCCTTGGCATTCCCGGGGTCAAGCGCGGCGACGAACCCGGTGCCCATGTTGAACGTCCGGTGCATCTCCTCGTCGGAGACGTTGCCCTCCGACTGGACGAACTCGAAGACGGGTTGCGGGTCGAACGCGTCGTCGACGACGTACCGATTCTCGCCGAGGCGTTCGAGGTTCGTCCACCCGCCGCCGGTGACGTGCGCCGCGCCGCGGACGCCGTGTTCGCGCATCGGGTCGAGCAGGTCTGTGTAGAGCCGCGTCGGTTCCAACAGCGCCTCGCCGACTGTCTCGTAGCCGTCGCCTGGGAAGGCGTCGTCGTACTCGTGGTTCCTCGTCGCGGCCGTCCGCGCGAGCGTCAGGCCGTTCGAGTGGATGCCCGACGAGCGAAAGCCGACGAGCGCGTCGCCCGGTTCGGCGCACCCCTCGAAGATGTCGTCTTTCGCCGCCAGCCCCGCGCACGTGCCCGCGAGATCGAGTCCGTTGATGACTTCAGGCATTACCGCTGTCTCGCCGCCGACGAGTTCGACGTTCGCCTCCTCGGCACCGGCGGCGAGACCCTCACCCACCTGTTCGGCGAACGTCTCGTCGGGTTCGTCGACGGCGAGGTAGTCGACGAACGCGACCGGCCGCACGCCGGCGGCGACGAGGTCGTTCGCGTTCATCGCGATGCAGTCGATACCGACCGTCGAGTAGTCGCCGAGCGCCTCGGCGACGAGCAGTTTCGTCCCGACGCCGTCGGTCGCCAGCGCGAGATACCGGTCGCCGATATCGAGTAGTCCGGCGTAGTCGCCCTCGCTGTCGCCGACGGCCGACACGAGCGCGGCCGTCGCTGCCTCGCTCGCCTCGATGTCGACGCCCGCCTCGGAGTACGTGAGTTCGTCGTCTCCCATGCGCGAACCGGCGCGGTGACTCCTCAAAAGCCCACCGCTCGCGGGTCGCCTTCCCCGCGGTACGCGGTCCGTAACGGAACTGCGTGTCGGCCCGCTTCTGTGATAAGCCGAGCCAACTCCGTCGGTTGACGCCGCCTAACAGCGGTGACAGCGAGGTTGGCACCGCCTAAACGTCGCGTCGGCAGCGGGCGCGAAAACTTGACCAGACCGCGAGCGGGCGGCCCGACTTCGGCATGCGAGTTATTCCCACGGTCCGGTAGGCATCGACAACTTTTCAGAACGGTGTAGAACGAACTTATGCTTATATACGCACAGAAGGAGTCGAATAGAACGCAGTCCATGGCAAGTGCGCCTTCAACTGCCGACCGCCGTATCACTCGCCCCGCAGACGTTCAGTTCGGCCCCACGGTTCGCGCCGTCGTCGTCTCGGCGATCCGTTTCGCCGCCTTCTGGCTGGCGGTCGCACTGCCGTTCTGCCAGCTCGCGCTCCTCGTCGACGGGTTGGCCGGCGACCGCTCGCTGGTGCTCGCCGCCCTCGTCGGTGTGAACGTGCTCGCGCTCGTCGTCGGGCACAACTACAGGCGGTGACGCGGACGCGCTCGGGTTCGGTCGCGTTCGACCGCGTCACCTCCCCAGCGGAACCTCAACGAGCGCCATCTCGTCGCTGCCGACCACCGAGTCGAGAACGTCCCGCAGCTCCGCCCACGACTCGGTTCGGTAGCCGTCGACGCCGAAGCTCTCCGCGAAGGCGACGAAGTCGGGATTGGTGAGATCCGTTCCGAACGCGTCGCCGGTGTGTTCGCGCTGTTTCGCCGAGATGAGTCCGTAGTCGTCGTCGTTGAACACCAAGACGGTAAAGCCGAGACCGAGACGCGTCGCCGTCTCAAGTTCGGCGGCGTTCATCAGGAAGCCGCCGTCGCCGGTGCCGACGACGACGTTCGAGTCGAGCGCCAGGTCGGCGGCGACGCCGCCGGGGACGCCGATACCCATGCTCGCGAGGCCGTTCGAGATGATGCAGGTGTTCGGTTCGAACACCGGGAATCGCTTTGCGATCGCCATCTTGTGGTTCCCGACGTCGGAGATGAGCACGTCCTCGTCGGCCATCGCATCTCGGAGGTACGGCAGGACGCCCGCGACGGAGAACGGGTCGGAGTCGTCGGGCGTGTCCAGCGCGTGGGTGAGCACGTCTTCGTGCACGTCGGCGCACCACGTGCCCCACGTCTCGTCGACCGTCTCTTCGAGACGCTTCAGTGCCATCGAGATGTCCGCGACGATTTCTACATCTGGATTGTAGTGTTGGTACACCTCGGCGGGTTCGTGGTCTACGTGGACGACCCGTGTATCGTCGTTCGGGTTCCAGCGCTTCGGGTCGTGCTCGGCGATGTCGTAGCCGACGGCGACGACGCAGTCTGCGCGCTCCATCACCGACTCCGTCTCGCCGTCCGGCCCGGAGTCGAGCGTCATCAGCGAGTGGGCGCTTCGGTCCGACACCGCGCCTTTGCCCATGTACGTCGCGACGACGGGCACATCCGTCGCCTCGACGAACGAGCGGAGGCGATCCGCGGCGTTCGCTCGAACCGCGCCGTTTCCGGCGAGGACGATAGGCTTCTCTGCTGCGGCGAGCAGGTCCGCCGCGCGTTCGACTGATGCCATATTCGGGTCGGGACGGCGAACTCTGTCGCGGACCGTCAGCGGTTCGTAGTCGACGGGTTCGGCGGCCACGTCTTCGGGGAACTCGAGGTGCGTCGCACCCGGTTTTTCGTACTCGGCGAGTTTGAACGCCTTCCTGACCGACTCGTTAATTATCTCGGTGTCGTTCAGTTGCGTGTTCCACTTCACGACGGCCTCGAACGTGTGGACGACGTCGAGCGCCTGATGGCTCTCCTTGTGCAGTCGCTCGCGGCCGCCCTGTCCGGTGATAGCGACGAGCGGCGATTTGTCGAGGTGGGCGTCGGCGACGCCCGTGATGAGGTTCGTCGCGCCCGGGCCGAGTGTGGCGAGACAGACGCCTGCATCGCCGGTCAAGCGCCCGTGGACATCGGCCATGAACGCCGCGCCCTGTTCGTGCCGCACCGGGATGAATCGTATCGACGAGTCTCGAAGCGCGAACAGCACGTCCTCCAGTTCCTCACCCGGGACGCCGAAGACATCGTCGACGCCTTCCGCCTCCAGACAGCGTACGAGGAGGTCGGCAGCCTTCATCCGCCGAATCACTCCACCAGATCGCGCTCGCCTGCGCCGTGCTGGACCCAAATCGTCTTTGCGTTGACGAACTCGCGGATGCCGTGTCGGCTCAGTTCGCGACCGTAACCGGAGTTCTTCACGCCGCCGAAGGGGACGCGGGGGTCGGATTTCTCCATCTCGTTGACGAACGCCATGCCCGCCTCTAGTCGGCGGGCGACGCGCTCGCCGCGTTCGAGGTCCTCCGTCCAGACGCTCGAAGCGAGTCCGAACTTCACGTCGTTGGCGAGGCGGATCGCCGCCTCCTCGTCGGGCACCTGAAAGACCGTCGCGACGGGGCCGAAGATCTCCTCGGTGGCTCCGGTCGAATCCTTGGGCACGTCGGTGAGGACGGTCGGCGGGTAGAACGCCCCCTCGCGGTCCATCGGTTCGCCGCCGGTCTGCACCTCGGCACCGGCGTCGACCGTCTCCTGCACCTGCTCGTGGAGGACCTCGACGAGGTCCTCCCGGGCCTGTGGCCCGACTTCGGTCTCCTCGTCGGTCGGGTCGCCCACCGTGAGCGACTCCACCTCCTCGACGAACCGCTCGACGAACTCGTCGTACACCTCCTCGACGACAATGAAGCGCTTGGCGGCGATGCAGGACTGCCCGGAGTTCTGCACGCGGGCCCACGCACCCGTCTCCGCAGCCTGATCGAGCGGCGCGTCCTCGAGGACGACGAACGGGTCGCTCCCGCCGAGTTCGAGCACCGAGGGCTTGAGGTGCTTGCCGGCGCTCTCGCCGACCGACCGACCCGCCCCCTCGCTCCCGGTGAGCGTGACCGCGGCGACGCGGTCGTCGCCGATGACGTCGTCGACCGTATCCGAGCCGACGAGCAGGCTGGTGAACGCGCCCTCGGGGAAGCCCGCTTCGCGGAACACTTCCTCGATAGCCTTCGCGCAGCCGGGGACGTTCGAGGCGTGCTTCAGCAGACCGACGTTGCCGGCCGCGAGATTCGGCGCGGCGAAGCGGAACACCTGCCAGAAGGGGAAGTTCCACGGCATCACGGCCAGCACGACGCCCAGTGGATCGTAGCTCACGAACGCGTGGGCGTTCGGCTTCGTGCCGATGACCTCGTCCTGCAAGTGCTCTTCGGCGCGCTCGGCGTAGTATTCGCAGACCCAGGCGCACTTCTGCACCTCGGAGTGCGACTGCGCGATGGGCTTTCCCATCTCCTCGGTCATCAACTGCGCGTAGCGGTCCTCGTTCTCCCGGAGAACGTCGGCGGCCTCGTTCAATAGCGCCTGCCGCTCGGCGAAGCTGGTCTCCTGCCACGAGTCGGCGGTGCCGGCGGCGCGGTCGAGGAACTCGTCGACCTCCTCGTCGGTGTGGGAGTCGTACGTCTCCAGTTGCTCACCGGTAGCCGGGTTCACACTCTCCATACACGACCTACCGAAGCCACGCGTAAAGTCGTTCTCCGGGCCGCAGTCGGGGGGTCTCCGCCGGCGGCCGAACCCTCTTCAGAAGATGAAGATAAACGCCGTCACAGTCACTGTCGGTACGGTGAAGACGACGTAGACGATCTTGCTCCAACCGAACACCTTCCGGCCGTCGAGCGGGCCGAACGGGATCATGTTGAACGCGGCCAAGAAGAGGTTGATTATCACGCCCAGGTTCGCGACTTCGGCGAGGAATCCGCCCGAGGGGACGACGAAGACGAGCGGCAGAAACAGCAGCGCCAGCACGACGTTGACGGCCGGTCCCGCCAGCGCGATGAGGCCGTGCTGTCGTTCGGTCAGCATCCCGCGGTGGTGAACCGCCCCCGGCGCGGCGAAGATGAAGCCGAGGAACGCGCTCAGAAGCGCCAAGACCAACATACTGTAGTCGGCGCGGAACTCGGCGACCTGCCCGTAGTGGACGGCGACGACCTTGTGCCCCAGTTCGTGGAGGAGGAAGCCGACGCCGGCGGTCAGGAGGCTGACGAGGAGTCCGGAGACGAGCCCCCGTTCGAGGAGCGCGAAGGGGTCGCCACCGGCGAAAAAGAGCGCGAAGGCGACCCCGAGCGCCACCCACGCGACGGCCAGATCACGTATCTCGCGGCCGCTGAAGGTGAGGTTCACGTCAGCACCCCCCAGATGAGTTCGGCGCTGTTACGCGCGCCATCGAGCATCAGGCGCGTAACGGCGTCCACGCCGCCGAGTTCCGCGCCGAACAGCGGCAGGATGTACGTCACGAACAGCAGGCTGGCGACGATGCTCCCGATGTTCGTCATCGCGACGACCATGATGAGCCGAAACAGCGGTACGTCGAACATCTGGCCCAGCAGTTCGCCCAGCGGCGTCTCCTCGTCCGTCAGGAGTTCGTTCAGTCGGCCGATATCGGCAACGTTCACCGCGGTGTGGCGCAGTTCCATGTAGCCGGTGAACCACCCCGGCGCGAGCAGCGGGTTGACCGAGGTCATCCACGCGACCAGGCCGCCGACGGTCGCCGACGACCACCGCGCCCCTGCCAGCTTGGCGAGGCTGGCGGCGAAGATGCCGTTGACGAGGAACCACGCGCCGAACAGCCGCAGCAGGAAGCCGTTTTGGACGCCCGCCATCGCCAGGAGGATGAAAAAGGCGACGAAGCCGACGGAGACGAGCGCGCCGATAATCTTCATCCACGGGATGCCCCGCTTCTTCGCGACGCCCGTCAGTGACTCCATCGGCGGCAGCGTCTCCGGATTCCGGAGATAGTTCTCGATGCCCTCTCTGTGGCCAGCGCCGACGACGGCGACGACGCGTTTACGTTGGTTTCGGAGCGCGACGAGGTTGTGCGCAAGGTAGGCGTCGCGCTCGTCGATGAGCGCCTCGGCCCCGCCAGGGCTGAAGGCGCGGAACTCCTCCATCATCACCGTCACCACGTCGGTATCCGTGAGTTCCGACATGTCGAGGTCCTCCATCTCCTCGCCGCGGTCCAGCCCCGTTGCGGCCGCGACGAAGCCGGCGAGCAGGCCGACGACGACGCCCCCGGAGATACCGATGGCGAGGCTTCCGAGTATCTGCACCGTCAGACCGTTGAACGTCGACCGAACGAACGGGTCCGCGAGACCGAGCGTCGCGCCGCCGAGCAGGCCGACGGCGAGGCCGCCCGCGATGCCCGCGACGATATCGTCGCCGTCGCCGACGAGAAGGGAGGCGACCCACGAGATAGCAACGCCCGAAACGACGGCCAGGAGTGCGCTGCCGCCCGCGCGGACGAGAATCGCGTCCGTAATACCGAGGAAGCCACCGAACAGCGCGATGAACGGTCCGGCGACGACACCGGCCAGCAGGCCGAGCATGAGACCGACAACGCGGGCGTCGGTGACGCCGAAGGCGAGGCCGCCCGCCATCCTGAGTTTCTCGATGAACCCCATCCGCGCCCAGAAGCGCTGGATGGTCGTCTGGATGTCGCGGTCGACGAGCGCCACGTCGATGCCGAGTTCCTCGGCCGTCTCGACGGCCGCGAGCATGTCCGCGCCCGGTTTCACGTCGAACCGGTCGCCCATCTGCGCCTGCACGTACGAGAGCATCCAGTAGGCGATGAACTGAAAGACCGTGTTCCCCTGCAGCAACTCGCTGGGGTCGATATCGTCGGGCGTCTCGCCCTGCATCTGCCGGTAGCGCCCCTCATCGAGTTCGACGGCAACCACGTCGGGCCGCTCGGCGTCGATGGTCTCTTCGACCTCGCGGACGCTCTCGGCGGAGACGTGCGCCGTCCCGACGACGCGCACGCTTCCCTCTGTGGGGGCGGACTCCGCTCTGTTACTCATCGCCCTCCGCTACAAGTTCACCCCTGTTATCAGTGTCGGACTCGTGAACGAATCTCCCGTGCGATTCGACGGGTGGCATCTCGGTTCGGTCCCGTTCGGTCTTCCCCGCTCACCCACGTTTTTATCACCCCCGCGCGACGTTCCGGTATGACCTTCGTCCGCAACGCCGCCGAACTCGGCGGCACCGAGGCCCGCGAGACGGCGCTCGCCTGTCTCGACGCCGGAATCGACGCCGCGAACCCCGAACGTGTCGTCGCCGACGCGGTGACGCTCGACGGTAACGAGCTATGGATCGCCGACGAGAGCTACGACCTCCGGGAGTTCGACGACGTCGTCGTCCTCGGCGGCGGGAAAGCGGGCGTCGGCGTCGCCCGCGCGCTCGAAGGAGTCCTCGGCGACCGCATCTCCGACGGCGTGGTCGTCGTCCCCGACGCCGCCGAACTCACTCAGGTTTCGGTCGTCGTCGGCGACCACCCCGTCCCGAGCGAACGCGGCGTCACGGGCACGAAACGGCTGCTCGAACTCGCCGGGGCGGCCGACGAGCGGACGCTCGTCCTCGCCGTCGTCACCGGCGGCGGGAGCGCGCTCCTCGCCGCCCCCGCCGGAGACGTGAGCCTCACCGATCTCCAGCGGACGACGGACGCGCTGCTCGACAGCGGGGCGACTATCGACGAGATGAACTCCGTCCGCAAGCACCTCTCAGCCATCAAGGGCGGACGCCTCGCCCGCGCTGCAGCGCCCGCGACGGTGGTCGGACTCGTCCTCAGCGACGTCGTCGGCGACGACCTGAGCGTCATCGCCAGCGGACCCACCGCGCCCGACGAGACGAGTTACGCCGACGCCCTCGACGTGCTGAATCGGTACGACGTCGACGCGCCCGCAGCGGTCCGCGACCGACTCGAACGCGGTGCAACGGGCGAACGCGGTGCGACGGGCGGACTCGAAGAGACGCCCCGAGCGGACGACCCGGTGTTCGACCACGTCCGAAACGTCGTGCTCGCGAGCAACTTCAGTTCCCTTGACGCCGCCAGAAACGAAGCTGAATCGAGAGGGTATGGCACCTGTATCCTCTCTTCGCGAGTTCGAGGCGAGTCGCGGGAAGCGGCGAAGACGCACGCCGCAGTCGCCGAAGAAGCAATTTTCACCGGAAACCCGGTGTCCCCCCCGGCAGTGGTGCTCTCGGGCGGCGAGACGACAGTGACGGTTCGCGGCGACGGCACCGGCGGGCCGAACCAGGAGTTCGCGCTCTCGGCCGCAATCGAGTTTGCGACGGCGTGGCGTGGCGAGACCGAAGTCGTCCTCGCGAGCGTCGATACCGACGGCCGAGACGGCGGGACCGAGGTCGCCGGTGCCGTCGTCGACGCCGAAACCGTCGACGATGTGGCCGCCGCGCACGCGGCCCTCGCGGACAATGACGCGCTCACGTACCTCGACGCCCGCGACGCTATCGTCGAGACCGGCCCGACGGGGACGAACGTCAACGACCTGCGGGTCGTCGTCGTCGAGTAGCCCCGGTCTGCTGACAAAAACGGTTTTGTTCACCGGTGGGTACTCTCTCGATATGGCGAAACTGTTGCCCTCCGCGCCCGACACCTCCGCCGCCGACGAGGCGGAACCCCGCGTCATCGGCGTCGACAGCGAAGACGCCGACGACCTGCTGTCGGCGCTCTCCTCCGACACCGCCCGAACGCTGCTCTCGAAACTCCACGACGAACCTGACACGCCCTCCGGTCTCGCGTCGAGGGTCGACTCGTCATTGCAGAACGTCCAGTACCACCTCCGGAAACTGGAGGACGCCGGCCTCGTCGGCGTCGTCGACACCGTCTACTCCGAGAAAGGCCGCGAGATGAACGTCTACGCGCCGTCGGACCGCCCCCTCGTGGTCTTCGCCGGGCGCGAGTCCGAGAGCGCCGGCCTGAAAACCGCACTGAAACGCCTGCTGGCGAGCGTCGGTATCCTCGCGGCCGTCAGCCTCGTCGTCCAGATCGTCGTCACCGGTCGACTCCCGTTCGTCACGCAGTCGGCCTCCGGAGACGGCGGGAGCGCCGAACTCGCCACCTCCGCCGCGGAGACGACGGCGTCGACGGCAGCGTCGCAACCGTTCCCGCCCGGGCTGGCCTTCTTCCTCGGCGGCGTCGCTGTCCTCGCGCTCGGGTTCGCGCTCTGGTACGCTCGGCGCTGAGCGTCCGGACGCAACGCCAACCGACGTATCAACCGTCGTCATCTTCCCCTTCGATACTCTCTCCGCGCCGCCTGTCTGTTCGCGCGATTTGCGGGTCGCAGGTAGCTATTTACCCTCCACGACGAACGTGTGAGCATGGAGCATACTGCCGAAGTGGAGGGCATCGGCGTCGGCGTCGGCTCCGACGGGACGAACGTCCCCGCCGTCGTCCTCCGCGCCCGCGAAGAGGTCCTTCCGATATTCGTCACGGCTGACCAGGCACAGACCATCCGCCTCGGTCTCGCCGGTGAACCGTTCGAGCGACCGCTGACTCACGACCTGTTGGTCGAGATGGTGACCGAGTTCGGCGGCGCCATCGACGGCGTCCGTATCGACGACCTCACCGACGGGACGTTCTACGCGAAACTCGACGCCGAGCGCTACGAGGACGGCGAACCCGTGAGCTACGTCTTCGACGCTCGCCCGAGCGACGCCATCGCGCTGGCGGTCCGCGTCGACTGTCCGATTTTCGTCTCCGACGAGATTCTCGACGCCGCCGGTCGACCGCCCTCGGCTATCGATCTCTCGCCCGACGACGACGAGTTCTAGCCGCTCGTATTCTCGGCGGCGGCCTTTTTCAGTCTCGCTCCGTGTCGAGTCCGACGATGCTCAGAACACGGTGCTATCGGCGAACAGCGCCCCGAATATCCTGTTTTCGGCCTTCCGAAGGTGCTGGGAGAACGTCGGTGCCGAGACCCCGAGCGACTCGGCGACCTCCCTTCCAGTACTCTCTCGGGGCCACTCGAAGAACCCGGCGTAGTACGCCGACTCCAGTGCGGCCCGCTGCCGGTCGGTTAAGTCCCTCTGAAAGGCGTTTTTGGCCTTATTCGGGCTGTCGTCGGTGCGCGTGACCTGACGCTGGGAGCGCAACACCGCCGACGGATACGCCGTCTGGACGGTTTCTACGAACTCCCGAACGTCCGCCGTGACCGGGAGCTGGATCCCCATGTAGTAGTCGCCGTTCTCGATTCTGGCGCGTTTGACGTACCCCCCCAGCGACGCGATGGCCGAGAGTACCGGCGGCTCGGAGAGGCGGAGTTCGAACTTCGTTCTGCCGAACCCCTCGCTCAGCACGCGGACGGAGTCCCAGTGAGGCACTCGTTCGACGATTTCTCTCACGACGTCGAGGTCGTCTCCGTCCACCGTTCCGTAGACCAGATACTCGCCGCCGCCGATGGGGACGGCCTGGTCGAGCGTGATCTCGCCGGCCGCCTCGGTCTGGAGGTCGAGTTCGTCGAAAACGTCGTTGATCTCGAAGCCGACTTCGATCACCTGGTCGCTCGTGAGCGCGTGTTTGCGGCCGATGGCGGTGATTGCGTGTCCGATTACTTCGCCGAGTCGAGTCAGCACTTCGCTCTCCTCCGCGGAGAACGCCCTCGGCCGCGCCGCGTACACGTTCAGTACACCGTACAGGCTTCCCTCGTAGACGATCGGAATCGCGGCCGACGAGCGATAGCCGTAGGCTTTCGCGCGTTCGCGCCACTGGGCGTAGTCGACGTCCGAGACGATATCCTGCGTGACCTGCGTCTGTTTGGTCTGTACTGCCCGCGCCGTCGGTCCTACCGAACCGTCGGACGCAATCGAGATCGTGACGTCGCTGAGATACCCTTCGACGCCTGCTTCCTCGCGGAGGTGGACCGTGTTCGTTTCGGTGTCCACGTCGCCGATCCACGAAAAGAGGTACGAGTCGGAGGAGGCGAGCGCTTCGCACACCGTCCGTTCGATCTCCTCGCGCGTAGACTGGTTGATGACCGCTTCGGTTATCTCGCGGGCGACCGCGTTCAGGTTATTGAGCGCGGCGAGGCGCTCGCGTTGCTGTTCGAGCGCTCGCTCGCGCTCGCGCAGGTCGGTGATCTCCTGGGTCACGAGCATGCCAGCGAACGGCTCGCCGCTCTCGCCGACGACGGGGACCGCCCACGCCCGAAACGCGCGGTCGTTCCACTCGAACTCGTAGCGCGTCGTTTCGCCGTCGAGCGCGTTCCGGCAGTACTGCCTCACTCGGTCGCGCATCTCGCGGTTCGGGGAAAGATCGCCGACGTCGGTTCCCAGCAGCCGTTCTTTCGATACCTCGTACTCGTCGACGATAGCCCCTTCGAGGAGGGTGTACCGGAGTTCCTCGTCGAAGAGCGCGACGCCGCCATTGGGGAAGTGCTCCGCGAGCGTCCGGTAGCGTCGCTCGCTCTCCTCCATCGCCCGCTCGTACTCGGCGCGCTCGATTGCCGTCGCGAGGACGTTCGCGACACTCTGCAGGAAGTTCACGTCGTTCTGTGCGAACTCTCGACGCTCGGTGTCGTGCGTGCCCAAAATTCCCCACGGGTCGTCAGGCGGGCCGATGATGACGCTCATGCCGCTCGTGACGTTGTGATCGAAAAGGAGGTCGGGCCCCGTGAAGCGCGTCTCGGCGTCGAGGTCCTCGACGACCACTGGTTCGTCCGAAAGCAGTGTGTACCCCGCCTGTGATTTTCCCCTCGTTTCGACGGTCGCGACGCCGACGAGACCGTCGTACCAGCCGACGCCCGCCCGGAGGAGTAGCTCTTCACGCTCGGGGTGTAGCTCCAACACTTTGCAGTAGTCCATCTCGAGCGTGTCGGCGACGCCGTCGACGACCGTCGCCATCAGCGCGTCGAGGTCGCGCTCGGCGAGCGCCTGCTGGCCGAGGTCGGTGACGACCTGTTGCTGGCGGATCTGTGCCTGTAGTTCCCGCTGGTGCTCGATTTGCTCGGTGACGTCGCGGACGACGCCGCACCGACCGATGCCGTTCTCCATCGGAAACGGACCCAGTCGACTCTCGACGGGTACGTGTTCGCCGTCCTTTCGCCGAATTTCCAGTTCGATGGTCGCGTCCTCGCGTTCGTTCGCCCTTATCTCCGTCGCCATCCGTTCGGCGCGCGGCGTGATTTTGGCGTCGTGGACGGTCGCGGCGTGCGCGCCGAGCAACTCCTCACGGTCGTAGCCGGTCAACTTGCAAAAGGAGTCGTTCACGAACACGAACCGCGCGTCGGAGTCGACGGCGTAGATACCGTCGTCGACCGTCTCGACGATGGTTTCGTACAGTTCGAGCTCGCGCTCCCGTGCCTTCCGCTCGGTGATGTCCCGAGCCACGCCCACCCGATCGGCCGGTCCGTGGTCGGTTGGGAGACGGGTGAACCGCGCCTCTATTGGAATCTGTCGACCGTCGACGGTCCCCAACTCGAACTCGCCGGTGGCGACGTTCAGTCCGTCGTGCGGGAGCGCGGAGGCGAGTTCGTCGGCCTGCGTCGCGGCTTCCTCGCCGATGAACTCGGCGACCGATCTCCCGATGATCCGCTCGCGCGGGATGCCCGACAACTCTTCGGCCGCTCGGTTGACCAGGATGAACCGCTGGTTCTCGTCGACGACGTAGACGACGTCGCCGACCGTCTCGACGATGGTTTCGTAGCGTTCGAGCTCGGATTCGCGCCCTTTACGCTCGGTTACGTCCTGAAAGTAGACCGAAAGCCCCGTCTTCGACGGATACGCTCGCACCTCGAACCACGTCGACAACGGCGGGTAGTACTCCTCGAAGGAGACGGGTCGTTGGGTTCGCATCGCGCGCTCGTACTCGGTTCTAAACGCCATCTCGACCGCCTCGGGGAACTCCTCCCAGACGTTCGATCCGACGAGTTCGTTGGCCGATCGCGCCAGCAGCGACTCGGCCTGGTCGTTGACGTACGTGAACGTCCAGTTGGCGTCGAGTCCGTAGAACGCGTCCGTAACGCGGGCGAACACCTCGTCGAGTTCGGACTGAAGTTCGTCGCGTTCGCGACGGAGCCACTCGGCCTGTCGCTTCAGCTGCGTGATGTCGTCGCCGACGACCACGACCTGCTCGACGGTATCGTCGTCGAAAAGCGGCATGGCGTTGATCGAGTACCACCGCCGCTCGCCATCGGGATGCTCCATCTGCGCCTGCCAGTCGTAGACCGGTTCGCCCCTCTCGAGCGCCCATGCGTAGGGTCGCTCCTCGCGAGGGATGGGCTCTCCCGTCTCGTCGTACACGGGGATTTCCCCCGCCGAGTACCCTAACTCGGGTGTTCGCTCGCGGGCACCGAGAACCTCGACGGCCGCGTCGTTCGCCCGAACGAGTTCGCGGCTCTCGGCGTCGAAGACGCCGATGATGACGGGACTCGTTTCGAGGACGTTCTCCAACAGGTCACGCTCGCGCCGCAGTTGTTTTTCCCGTTCGTGGCGCTCCGTGATGTCGCGGACGATGCCCACCGTCCCGACCACCTCACCGTCCTCTTCGAGGAGACCGAACCGAACCTCGACCGGAATCTTCCGCCCGTCACGAACGCGGACGGTTATCTCTCGCGTCCGCACGTCGACCGCCGGTTCGCGGAGGAGGTCGAGAATATCCGAGGCGAACTGCGAGATGTCGTCGTCGTCCAGCAGTATCGAGACGCTTTCGCCGATGAGCACCTCGCGCGAGTAGCCCGTGACGTCGAGGAGGACGTCGTTCACGTCGACGAAGCGCCCGGAGAGATCCAGGTGGTATATTCCGTCGCCGACCGTATCGATAATCGACTCGTACCGCTGGAGTTTCCGGGCACGCTCCTCGGGCGTCCGCGGTTCGTCAGTCTCGGCATCCCAAGACATGCTGATGGCTATACAGTCGGCTACGGGGGATAAACCAATCGGGAACTGAAGGTTAAAACAGCAATCTAAGCGAGATATTGGGGATATAACGGCAAATAGAGGGTACTTCTTCGATGCCCGGTCGAACGATACTATCACGCTGGCAGTCCGCATCGACTGTCGGATTCTCGTCTTCGACGATACTTGACGCCACCAGATAGTCGCTTTCGGCAATCGACTTCTGCTATCAATGACAATTATTTCAACTAGAGTTCCATACAAAATTACAAACCTCCCTATTCGCTCGTCATTTCGTGATAATTGTCATTTATTCTTTATGTTGCCAATCATCTAGTCAGCCATGTCACAAGATGTGTGGAGCCGTCGTCGATATCTCGCTGCTGCAGGCCTTACTGGTTCATCTCTGATTGCCGGTTGCCCGGATACGAGTTCAAACGAAGTCGAAGGTGAGGGGAACCGACCAACTGATACTGCCGAAGACAGTCAATCGTCAACAGAAGAAAGCCAGCAAACCGATCAGTCCGAGACCGAAACGGCGACCCCGGAACCGTCGGGTGAAGCGTCGCTCGACATCACTAATGAAGAACTTGTCGTTGAAGAAGGCGACTACTCTACCGATGTCTACGTCTCGGCGACTGTCGAGAACACCGGCGACGCTGCATCTGGTTCCATCGAACTCACGGCTAACTGGTAGACGGCGACGATCACTACATGGACAACAGTAGTGCGTATCTTCAATCGTTCGGCGCTGGTGAGACGTGGGCTGCCCGCGTCTCGTATCTGGGTACCAGTGCTGAAGAGGTAGCCGCGTACGAGTTGGAAGGAGAGTATGACCGCGAACCACCAATTCCCGTCGGTGACGGACTGGAACTCCTCGATTCCGAGATGAAGGTCGGCGAAGATGAGGTAATCATCAGTGGACAGATTGAAAATGGAACCGGCGACAACGTGAGCTACCTCGAAGTCATCGGAAAAATATATGACGAGGGCGGAATCGTACTCGGCGATGAATGGACGAATGTAACGGATATTCCCGCCGGAGAGACGTGGTTGTTCGAAATGTCGTGGCTCGGGTGGGAGCGTGTGACGGCAGCAGACGACTACGAAATATCGCTCGCAGAGTAGTCGGTACACTCGCTTCTCTGTTGTTTTCGCCTCGGAGTCGGGGTTATTGCATCTCTCATCTCTCGATGGTGACGTCTATCATTAAATCGGAGTGAAATAGCCTGAAACTGCGGTTACCGCCCGTTCGCCAGTTCCGCCTCCGCTGCCAGCGCCCGCTCGCGGAGGCGCTCTCCCTCCTCGCTTTCGGCGGTCAACTCCGGAACCGGCGACGGCTTGTGCCCCTCGTCGATGGCGACGTAGACGAAAAGCGACTCCGTGGTCAGTTCCGTCTCGCCGGTCTGTGGATTCTCGCGGAACGCCTTGATACGGACGCGGATGCTCGTCTCGCCGGCTTTGTAGACGTACGCCTGTATCAGCGCCGTGTCGCCGCGCGGGATGGGTTGGACGAAGTTGACCTGCTCCATTCGGGCAGTTACGCAGGTCTGACCCGCAAATCGCATCGCCGACAGCGCCCCGTCGGTGTCCATCCACTTCAGGACGTTGCCGCCGTGGGCCATGTCGTAGTTGTTCGTGTCGTTCGGCTGGATGAGATGGCGGTTCTCGATGTACGTCTCCATCAGGTCGGTCATGTCTCTCCGTTTCGAGGGGTGACCGGATGAACGTGGCGACGTATCGTTCGCGACCGTTGTTATGGTTCTTCCAGTTCCTTCAGCACGCGCGCCGGGTTGCCGCCGACGACGACGTCTGCGGGCACGTCTTTGGTGACCACTGACCCGGCGGCGACGACGGCGCGGTCTCCCACCGAGACGCCGGGGTTGAGCACCGCCTGCCCGCCGATCCACACGTCGTCCCCGACGGTGACGGGGTCGCCGAACTCGACGCCCTCACGTCGCGCTTCGGCGTCGAGTGGGTGCGTCGCCGTATAAACGTGGGCGCCTGGCCCGAGCAGGCAGTGCGACCCGAAGCGTATCTCGCAGACGTCCAGCATCACGCAGCCGAAGTTGGCGAAGAAGCCATTGCCAACGTGGATCTGTGCGCCGTAGTCGCAACGAAACGGCGGTTCGACGAAGGCGTTCTCACCGACGGCGCCGAACAGTTCCGACAGCAGCGCCCGACGCGTCTCCGCCTCGGTCTCCTCGGTATCGTTGTACCAGCGGGTGAGCGACCGCGCGCGGTTTCGTTCCTCGACGAGTTGCGGGTCGAACGGGTCGTAGGGATCGCCACGAAGCATTCTCTCCTTCTCTGTCGTCACGGGTGCGTACCGACTTGGCGTGCGAGTGAAAGTAGATTCGGGTTCGACGACGCTCCGGATGTGCCGTCGCTACTGCTCCGGACGCGCACCGAGCGTCACCGTCACCGTCTGTCGCTCGCCGTCGCGCAGAATCGTCACGTCGAGGTCGTCGCCGGGACTCGTCTCGATGGCGAGATACGTCGCGAGGTCGCTCTGAGAGCCGATTCGAGTGCCGTCGAGCGCGACGATCACGTCGCCTCCCACCGGGACGCGCGTGCTGCCGACGGCCTCCTCGCCGTCGCTTCCGCGGAGCGTCCCCGCCGACGGTCCGCCCGGAACAACGCCGACGACGAGCACGCCCCGTACGACGTCGAGGTCGTTAGCCGTCGCTATCGGCGGCGTAACGGCCGCGAGGCGGACGCCCATGAACGCGTGGCGGTAGTCGCCGGTCTCGACGAGCGCGGGGACGACGCGGCGCACCAGCGCCGCGGAGACGGCGAACGCGATATTGTCACCGCCGCCCGCGCTGACGACGCCGACAACGGTTCCGTCGAGGTTCACGAGCGGCCCGCCGCTGTTGCCCGGGTTCACCGCCGCGTCGGTCTGGACCGAGCCGGGGACGGTGAAGCCCGACGCCGCCGTCAGTGAGCGGTTCTGGCCGCTGATGATGCCCGCCGACGCCGACCCGCCGAGACCGAACGGCGACCCGATGGCGACGACTTCCGTCCCGACCGGGCCGTCGCGCTCCGCCACCGAAAGCGGCGTCGCGTACCCCGGCACGTTCCGGACGCGCAGCACCGCAAGGTCGCTGTACACGTCCGCGCCGACGAGTTCGGCCGGCCGCCATTCGCCTTCGCGAAACTGTATTCGGATCCGGTCGGCACCGGCGACGACGTGCTGGTTCGTCACGACGTACCGCTCGTCTGACGGCTCCTGTTCGGACGACTTGCCGTCGCTACCGTCGCCGCCACTCCCGCTATCGCCCCCGCCATCGTCGCTGTCGTCGCTGTCGTCGCCGTCGCCGCCGCCTTCGACGTCGTAGACGAATCCAGAGCCCTGACCGCCCCCGCCGGGTCCGCCGACGCGAACGAGCACCACCGAGTCCCGGACGTCGCGGTACACACGCGTGTACGGACTCTCCGACCACGTCTGCTGTGCGGTCGCCTCGGTCGTATTCGTCGTCTCGTTCTGCCGGGACGACGCTTTCGGAGCGGTCGTCCCGCAACCGGCGACGGACCCGGCGACCGCCGTGCCGAGCGCCCCGAGCACCGCGCGGCGCGTTTGCTCTCGTCTCATACCGACACGTTAGAGCCATCCTTGTTAAGCCCTGACACCGACTTCCCTTGGGACTCTCGGACCCCAATACTTGCTGCGCGTATGCTTTCGGCCGCCGATCAGATGGTCTGTCTACGCCCCCGCCGGAGACGATGGAGAGTCCGTTCGCGCTCTCGCGGTGATCGCCGCGAGAAGGAGAGGCTCACCGAAACGGTCACTCACCGAAACGGTCACTCACCGAGACGGCACCCGTCGCGGTACTTTTCTCTCTCGCCCGCGACGCACGAACCATGGCACTCGACGTTTCAACCCCCGACCCGCCGGAACTGTCCGCCGTCGACCCGAGCGAGTACGACGACGCCGAGGTCATCGCGGACGACGACTACCGCCGCGACGAACTCGGCGAGTTCCTCGAATCGGGCGCGTGGGCGGAGTCGTTCGAGCAGTGGGCCGAAACGACCGAAGTCAGCGAGTCGGAATGGCGAATCGTCGAAGACCTCGGACTCGTCGGGCGGTTCGACTTCTTCTGGGACGACTTCGCCGACCGAGTCGGGTACCACGCCCCGGGCATCCCCGAGGACTGGAAGGAGCGAGAGATTCATCCGGACCTCGGCAGCTGGTCGGCAGTCTCCTCGATCAACGCCGGACTCACGGAACTGGGGCAGATCGTCTGCGACGTGCTGAAAGACGACTACGTCGACTGGGAGGCGGAGTTCGAAGCGCCCGACGATCTGCCAGATTTCGACTGACGGCATCGATGTCGGCCGATCGTTTCGGTCGATTCGAGCGCCCGCCGCCGGATTAATCACCTCTCCGCGTGACTCACACGACAGGTGACTCGTCATCTACTCCAAACACCATCTCGTCATCTCGCTGGCGCTCGGCGCACTGTTCGTCTTTGTCGCCGACTCGTCGCTTCCGCTGTGGTTCGTCCTCGCGTACTCGGCGGTTATCGGCGTCGGCATCGACTTCGACCATTTTCTCGTCGCCCGCGTCAACACCGGGAGTTGGCGCGCCGCCCGCGACTGCCTCCGAACTCCGACGCGCGTTTTCGCCGGACAGGACGACATCTTCGACGACGGCGAGGTCGGGACGCTGCGACGACTGCTCAGCCACGTCGTCATCGTCGGCGTCGTGATTCCGGTGCTCGCGCTCGTGAGTCCGGCGCTCGCACTCCTGACGGCCGTCGTCCTCTACGGCCATCTCCTGTCGGACCTCGTCTGGGACGTGTATCTGGAGACGAAAAACGGGAGTCCGGAAGTGCCGAACGTCGTTCGACGGTGAGCGACTGCGCGACGGTCGTGTGACGACTGTGCGATTACTGTGCGCCTCCCGCGCGTGACCCGTCTCACAACCGCACACACGGGACCACCGTTTTGATATACGCCGGGCGACAGCACCCTATATGGAAGACGTCGCAGACCAGTACGCCCCGGAGGACGTGGAGTCCTCGGCGCAGGCGCACTGGGACGACACGGACGCCTACGAGGCGACGAAGGAGGCGCACGCCGACGACCCATCCTTCTTCTTCGTCGACGGCCCGCCGTACACCTCCGGACAGATGCACCTCGGAACGGCGTGGAACAAGACCCTGAAAGACGCCATCATCCGCCGCAAGCGGATGGAGGGCCACCGCGTCACCGACCGGCCGGGCTACGACATGCACGGCCTCCCCATCGAGGTGAAAGTCGAACAGGAACTCGGCTTCGACTCCAAGCGCGACATCGAGGAGTACGGGATGGAAGCGTTCATCGAGGAGTGCAAGGAGTTCGCCGAGCGCAACAGAGAGAACATGGACGAGGACTTCCAGTCTATCGGCGTCTGGATGGACTGGGAGAACCCGTACAAGACGCTCTCGCCAGAGTACATGGAGTCCGGGTGGTGGGCGTTCAAGCAGGTCCACGAGAACGGCCTGCTCAGTCAGGGCAAGCGCTCCATCAACCAGTGCCCGCGCTGTGAGACGGCCATCGCCGACAACGAGGTCGAGTACCACGAGATCGAGTCTCCCAGCATCTACGTCAAGTTCCCGCTGAAGGGGAGAGAGGGCAACCTCGTCATCTGGACGACGACGCCGTGGACCATCCCCGCAAACACGTTCGTCGCTGTCGACGACGAGATGACCTACGTGGGCGTGCGCGCCGAGCGAGACGGCGAGAGCGAGGTGCTCTACCTCGCCGAACCCGTCGTCGAGGAGGCCCTCAAAGAGGGTCGCTACGAGGAGTACAAAGTCGTCGACGAGGTCACCGGCGAGGAGATGGTCGGCTGGGAGTACGACCACCCGCTCGCCGAGGAAGTGCCCGACCACGCCGACTTCGAGGGCGCGGGAGAGGTGTACACCGCCGACTACGTCGAAGCCGACCGGACGGGTCTCGTCCACTCCGCGCCCGGCCACGGGCAGGAGGACTTCGAACGCGGCCAAGAGTTGGGACTCGACGTGTTCTCGCCGGTCCGCGGCAACGGCGACTTCGCCGAAGCGGCAGGCAAGTACGAGGGGATGTTCGTCCGCGACGCCAATGACCAGATCATTGAGGACCTCGACTCCAAGAATCTGCTGTTCGCCTCGGGGCGACACCGCCACCGCTACGGGCAGTGTTGGCGCTGCGACACGGACATCATCTTCCTCGCCACCGACCAGTGGTTTATCACCATCACCGACGTCAAAGACGAACTCCTCGACAACATCGAGGACTCCGAGTGGCACCCGCAGTGGGCGCGCGACAGTCGCTTCCGCAACTTCGTCGAGGACGCCCCCGACTGGAACATCTCACGGCAGCGCTACTGGGGCATCCCGCTGCCCATCTGGGTGCCGCAGGGGAACGCCACACCGGACCCCGACGAGCTCATCGTCGTCGGCACGCGCGAGGAACTCGCCGAGCGCGTCGACCAAGATGTGAATCCCGAGGAGGTCGACCTGCATCGACCCTCGGTGGACCCGCTGACCATCACCGAGGACGGCACGACGTACGAACGCGTCCCCGACGTGTTCGACGTGTGGATCGACTCCTCGGTCGCCTCGTGGGGGACGCTCGACTTCCCCGGTAACGAGGCCGCTCACGAGGAACTGTGGCCCGCGGACTTCATCGTCGAGGCCCACGACCAGACCCGCGGGTGGTTCTGGTCGCAGCTCGGGATGGGAACCGCCGCCGTCGGCGAGATCCCATACAAGGAGGTGCTGATGCACGGGTTCGCCAACGACAAAGATGGAAGAAAAATGTCGAAATCCGTCGGCAACATCGTCACGCCCGCGGAGGCTATCGAGCGCGCGGGTCGCGACCCGCTGCGCGCGTACCTGCTGAGCCACGACCAGCAGGGTGTCGACCTCTCGTTCGAGTGGGAGGGACTCGCCGACATGCAGTCGACGCTCAACATTCTCTGGAACGTGTTCCGCTTCCCGCTGCCGTACATGCGCCTCGACGGCTACGACCCCGCCGAGGCCGACCTGAGCGACGGCGAACTCACCGTCGTCGACGAGTGGGTGCTCTCGCGCTTGCAGTCGGTTAAATCGAACGTCGACAAGGCGTGGGCCGACTACCGCGTCCACGACGCGCTGAACGAACTGCTCGAGTTCGTCGTCGGCGACGTCTCGCGGTTCTACGTGAAATCGATCCGCGAACGGATGTGGGAGGAGGAGGACTCCGACTCCAAACGCGGCGCGTACGCCACGCTCTCGACGGTGCTCCTGGAAACGGTGCGCTTCATCGCGCCGTTCACGCCGTACCTCGCCGAGGAGATGTACCAGCATCTCGACGGGAGCGAGACGACGGTCCACATGCTCTCGGCACCCGAGGTCGACGACCAGTTCCACCAGCCGAAACTGGAGGCCGACATGGACGTCCTCCGGAGAGTGGAGGAGGCGGCGGCGAACGCCCGCCAGCAGGGCGGCCGGAAACTCCGCTGGCCCGTCCAGCGCGTCGTCGTCGAGACGACGGCCGACGAGGTGGCCGACTCGGTTCGCTCGCTCGAATCGCTCCTCCTGGAGCGCGTCAACAGCCAGTCGCTCGAAGTCGTCGACGGCTTCGATGAACTCGTCGAGACCGCCGACCCGCAGATGAGCGTCATCGGCCCGGCGTTCGGCGGCGACGCCCAACAGATCATGAGCGCGGTGCAGGGTGCGTCCCGCGACGAACTCACTCGTGACGGTGGCCTCGCCGTCGACGTCGACGGCGAGACGTACGAACTCGACGAGGAGATGGTCGAGTTCCACGCCGAACCGCCCGAGTACCTCTCGGCGGCCGAGTTCGAGAGCGGGACGGTGTACGTCGACACCCGTCTGACCGACGACATCGAGTCCGAGGGCTACGCCCGCGACGTTGTTCGCAGAATCCAGGAGATGCGCAAGCAACTCGACCTCGACGTCGAGGAGCGCATCCGCGCGCACGTCGACGTCGCCGACGACCGCGTCGCCGGATTCGTCGACGAGAACCGCGAGTTCATCGCCGAGGAGACGCGGACCAGCGAGTTCGTCGACGCCGACGCCGACTTCGATCTCCGCGAGGAGTGGGACGTCGAGGGCGTCGAGGTGACTATCGGAATCGCCCGCGTCGCCGAGCAGTCCGCCTCGGCGCAGGACGACTGAGCGGCGCGTACCCTCCGTAAATTCCCGATAGACAGTTCCAGAACTGTTTTACAGCTTATCTGTTATCTCGCTGTATGGTTGGCGACCCGCCCGAACAGTCGACCCTCCGTCAGTCGCACCGACTCGTCGAACACTACACGCCCGACGGGATGCTCGGCCGCCTCCTCCTCGCATCGGTGACGGGCGCTCTCTCCGGCGGCGCGTTCCTACTCGCAATCTTCGGACTAGCTTCCTTCGGCTTCGTCTGGTTTCTCACGGGAGTGCTCGCGGCGGGCGTCGGCGTCGTCGCCGCGTTGCTGACGGTACTGACGCTATGGCCGGTGTACCTCTCGCTCATCGGCAACGTCGACTCGCCGGAGGAGTACGGTCGGTCGGGCTCGCCGTCAACGCCGGCGGCTACGCGCGCCGCCGACACTGACCCGTTGGAGATTCTAAAGCGCAAGTACGCGGCTGGAGAACTCTCCGACGAGGAATTCGAGCGCCGGTTAGACAAGTTGCTGGACACCGACGAAGTCACTCGCCGCGGAAGCGACGGCGAAAACGCGGCCTCGAAGCGTACCCTTCGAGAGCGAAACTAAACTGAGACGGTCGCGTCTCAGTCTGCCGTCAGCACGTCCTCGTCCGTCGGCGAGCGCGCGTCGTACTCGGCGACGAACTCGTCTACCGCCCGCTCGTCGTCGACGCCCGGCAGCCGCTCCTCGGCGGTGCGGCACGGTTCGTCGACGCCGAGCGCCTCGCAGACGTGGTCCGCCGCCGCCTCGGCCATCATCCGGTACGTCGTCAGTTTCCCGCCGACGATGCTCGCGAAGTTTGCGACGCCGTACGTCTCGTGGTCGAGCAGGAAGAACCCGCGCGAGATGCCGCGGGCGTTGCCCTCGCCACCGTCCATCGTCTCGCGCTCGGCCTCGTCGGGCGCGTACAGCGGGCGGACGCCCCACCACGTGCGGAGAATCTCGCTCGTCGCCACGTCCGGCAGCATCTTCGAGCACTCCTCGATCATCTTCTGGACCTCCCAGTGTTCTTCGTCGAACTCGTCGGGGTCATCGACTTCGATGCTGGTCGTCCCCAAGACTGCTTGCGTCTCGTGGGGGACGATAATATCGCCGTCGGCCGGGGGTCGGCAGCGATTGAGTACCGGGCCGAGTCCGGGGTAGTCGACCGAAACCATCACGCCCTTCGTCGGGCGCATCTCCACGTCGACGCCCGCGAGTTCGGCGCATTCGCCGGCCCACGTTCCGGCGGCGTTGACAACGTACTCCGCCTCGACGTCCTCGTCCACGTCGCCGCCGAGCGCCGCCCCCGTCGCTCGCCCGTCCTCGACACGGATGTCGGTGACCGGCGCGTGCGTGAGCACCTCCGCGCCGTGGTCGGCCGCGCTCGCCGCGTTGGCGGCGACGAGACGCGAGGCGTAGACGACGCCGTCGGGTACCTTCATCACCCGTTCCGCGTCGGGTGCGAGTCCCGGCACCTCCTCCTGAGCTTTCACGCTGTCGAGCAGTTCGGCTTCGATGCCGATGTCTTCGCATGCGGCTAATTTTTCCTCGAAGAACTCCGGGTCGTCTTCGGGGAGTTGGACGAAAAACCCGCCCGTATCGCGAATACAGTGGCCCGCGATGTCACGGAGAATACGATTCTCGCGGATACACTCCTCCGCGCCGAGTTCGTCGGCCTCCGCGTATCGAGCTCCGCTGTGCAGTAAGCCGTGCGACCGCCCGGAGGTACCGCTGGCGAGACCGCCGCGTTCGGCGACGACCACGTCGACGCTCCGCATCGCGAGGTCGCGTGCGATTCCCACACCCGTTGCTCCACCGCCGATGATGAGGACTTCAGTTTGGATAGTCATAGTCGTCGGGCGAGTCGCTCGCCCGCTCTCAGTTCGGGTGTTAGGACCCGACGTGGAAAAGCCCTCCGCGGGGGAGATTCGCCCGCGGACTCGACCTCAGTCTCGTCGGATCGCCGTCAGGTCCCCGGAAGGATGTCGCCGAGCGCTGCCCCGATAGCCATCGGGACGAACGCGACCGTCGGCTCAGTCCAACTGACGCGCCCCCAGACGGTCATCGGGACGGGCGCCGTCAGAAACGAGGTGCCGAGCACGCCGACCAGTCGTCGCGGGATCACGCCGAGGATGGGGTTCGTGATACGGACGTCCTGGATGTTCGCGACGTAGATGATGCCGATGACGAGCCCTACCGTGACGAGGAGCGTCCCATCGAGAAACGCCGGGTGGCCGGCGACGAACCGGCCAACGTCCAACGTGCCGTCCTCGACGAGCATCGGGATACCGAAGAGAACGTTCCCGAGGAGCGCTTCGGCCACGTCACCCCGGCCGAACCCTTTACGACCCGTCCGAATACGGCCGATGGGTTCGTTCGAGCCAGTCGCCGTGCCGCTTCCGTCGCCCTGCGAACTCGCCTGTGCTCGTCGAGCGTTTGAACGCTCGCTTCGAGCGACCCGATATCCTCGAGAAGTTCGTCGACGGCGGCCGTCTCCTCGGCTCCGTGTCGCCTTCGGACATACCGAGACCGGTCGGCGGCGTCGAGTGAATACTCCGTCGTGTCGCCGCTCAGACGAGGGCTTCTTCGAGGACCTGCAGCGGGTGGCGAATCTCGTAACCGGTGCCGTGTTCCATCTGCATCGAGCAGGTCGGACACTCGGTCATCCCCACGTCGCCGGAGGCGTGACTCATGTGATCGAACATCTCCTCACCGATTTTCATCGACTTCTCGTACTTCTCCTCCTTCCAGCCGTAGGTGCCCGAAATGCCCGAACACGACGACCCGACGTCCTCGATGGTGATGCCGTCCAAATCGCGGAACAACTCCACCGCTTGGCGGTCGAGACCCTGATTGCGCGCGTGACACGGCGCGTGGTACGCATATGATTGTTCGGAGACCTCGCTGTCGGCGAGCGCGCCCTCCAAATCCTCGTGGATGCGAAGGTACTCCATCGCCTCGTAGGTGTGTGCCGAGACGTCTTCGATGCCGTCCAAATCGAAGAGTTCGGGGTACTCCTGCTTCAGCGACATAGAACACGACGTACAGGAAGCGATGACGTCGTAGCCGTCGGCGATCAGGCCTGAGAAGTTCTCGACGTTGATGCCCGCCGCTCGTTTGGCGTCGGCGAGCATCCCGTTGGCGAACATCGGCGTGCCCGAACAGCGCTGTTTCGGCACGACAACTTCGTAGCCGAACGATTCGAACACGCGAACCATCGCCTTGCCGACTTCGGGCGTATTGTAGTTCGAGTAACAGCCGTGGAAGTACGCCACCCGTTTCTCCTCGTCTCTGACCTGCGGCCCGCCGCGTTCGTCCCACCACTCCCTGAACGTTTGAGTGGCGAACTCGGGGAACTCGCGCTCCGAGGTGATACCGAGGACCTTCTCGTTGAACTGCTGGGTAATACCGAGATCCATCACGAAGTTCGTCAGCCGCGGAACCGTACTCCCGAGTTCGGCCATCGTGCGGTAGTTCGCGAGGATACGATTACGAATGTACTCGCGGGAGAGTTTCTCCATCTGCTCGTCAACGAACTCGCCTCGCGCGGTGTTGTGCATCTGACTCAGCGGGACCGACGAGGGGCAGGCGTTGTCGCAGCGCATGCAGTTCGAACAGTCCATCACCGACGCGTCGATGTCCTCGTCGCCCTTACGTTTGAGTCGCCACTGCTCGGGACCCTGAAATTTGGGACCGGGGAACTCGTCGTCGACTTCGGCGACCGGACACGCCGAGTCGCAGGTCGTGCACTTGTAACAGTTGTCCGCGCCGGGGCGGAGATCCATCTCGTCGGCTTCGGGGAACACCTGCACCGGTTCGAAGTCGTCCTGTGCTACGTTCGGGTTACTGTCTGGTTGTTCTGCGTCGCTCATGAATTCGATTAGATACTCGCTCCTGCGCCTCGCCCGGCGACGACGCCGGTCGCGAGGGAGATGCCGCTGCTCGATTTCTCGGCCGCGCCGTCGGCGCCGCCGACGACCGCGCCTGCCGCCCGCAGGTTCGCGAACTGGCGGTCGCCGTCGCCGTCCAACACGCGCATTTCGTCGTCGACGACGACGCCGAACTTCGCGAACGGATGCTCGCCGAAGGCGTTCTCGTCGAACCAGTTGTAGCGGTCCGACGAGTGCGGGACGTACGAGTCGAAGATGGGTTCCCGGACGCCGTCGCGGTCGGAGTCGATGCCTTTGCCGACGAGACCGCCGGTCGCGAGCACGAACTCGTCGGCGTGGTACGGCACCCGCGCCCCGTTGCGGTCGACGTGTACGGCGGCGATTCGCCCGCCGTCGCCCACCCAATCGACGACCGGGTTGCCGGAACTGATGCGGACGCCGGCGTCGTCGAGCGCGGAGAAGAGCGCGTCTTCGAGTCTGAGTCCGGGGAGGCTCGGCGGCCCCATCGGAATCTCGAACACGTCCGCGCCGAGATGAGATTCGAGGTCCGCGCGCACCTCGGCGGCGCGGTCGTCGCCGAGCATCGACGGGAAACCGACGCGCTCTGCGCGTTTGAGACGCGGTTTCACGGTTTCGGCAAGCGCCTCGCGCGCGCCCACCGACCGGCCCGCGAAACGAACCTCCTCGTCGGCGTCGAGCGCCTTCGCGAATCTGGTGATCTTCGCGTCCGCCCGGAACTCCTTGGGGAACGAGAGCTCTGCGCCGCGGACGTCGAAGGGAACGCCCGCCGCCGAGAGATGGTCGGAAACGAGTCGGGCGTCGAACTCCGTCAGCGAGCGGAAGCCGACGACGAGCATCGGGCGCGCGTCGCTGGCGACGCCCGCCGCCGCTGCGTCGGGGTAGCGCGCGGTCGGTTTGACGGTGCCGCCGTAGGTCGGGATGAGTGCGTTCGCGTCGGTGTGGCCGCCGCGGTAGCCGTCGCCCGTCACCTCGTCGAATAGCGAGAGACCGTCGCGTATCGCCTCTTCGCCGACGAGTGAATAGGGATGGTCGTCGGGCAGTGACGAGAGTGCGGCGTATGGATTTGAAACGGGACCGTCGCTGTTCGGGTAACCCAGTACGTCAACGAGGCCGCTCGCGAAGCGCAACGTGCTCTTCTTGTAGGAGACGAGTCGGACGCTCGCGCCCGTCTCGGCGGCTGCGAGCGCCGCCACCGACCCGGCGAGACCGCCGCCGACGACGACCACGTCTTCTCGAATCGGCATCAGCGCTCACCCCGTTGGCCGTCGCCAACGGTTCCCCCGTCGGCGGCCGTCGCGCTCGAACGCCCCGACTCGCTTTCCTCGACGCCGACGACGCCGCCGTCGAAGGCGGCGAAATCGACGGCTTCGTCCGTCGCCGCCGGGTCGCCGTCGCGGTTCATCGTCGTCGCGTGGAGCGCGTAATTGAGCATGGCTTGCGAGAGCTGTTCGCCCCAGAGCGCGTGTCGTTCGCCCTTCCAGCGCTCCTGAAATAGTTCGTCGAGCGCCTCTCTCGCCGTCGGTTCGCCGTACTCGGGGTAGAGTTCGTTCGCCATTCGGTGACAGCAGAAGCCGCCCTGGCAGTTGCCCATCGACGCGCGCGTACGGATGCGGACGGCGTTGAGGTCCGACCCCGACTGCTCGATAGCGTCTTGGATTTCGGCGCGGGTGACCGCCTCGCAGTCGCAGACAACCGGATTGGGCTCGGCGGTTTTGAGTACTTCGTCGGCGCGCGAGCCGAGTCGCTGGACGCTGCGGCGGGCGATAGGCGAGCGGAGACCGAACTCGTCCATGTAGTCGCGAAGCACGGAGAAGTCCTCGCTGCCCGGAAGCGGCTCGTCCGCCGTGCGGCAGGTAGCGTCGATGCCGAACTGCTCGCAGACGTGGTCGGAGATCTTCTCGGCCATCATCCGGTAGGTGGTGAACTTGCCACCGACGATGCTGGTCATCCCCGGCAGGTCGTCGCGGTCGTCGTGGTCGAGCAGGAAGAAGTCGCGCGTGATGTCGGTCGGGTCGGTGGTGCCGGTCCCCGGCGGTTCGTACAGCGGCCGGACGCCCCAAAAGGAGCGGATGGTGCGGGCTTCCTTGAGAATCGGAACCAATTCGGAGAGCGTGTCGATCATGAGGTCGACCTCCCACTGCTCTTCGGGGTAGTCGTCGGGGTCGTCGACTTCTTCGTCGGTGGTGCCCAGGATCGCCGTCGTCTCGTGGGGGACGATGATGTCGGCGTCGCCCTTCGGTCGACAGCGGTTGACGACGGTGTCGACCTGGCGGGTGTTCATGATGGTCATGACGCCTTTCGAGGGGCGGACGGCGACTTCGACGCCGGCCATCTCGCCGATTTGGCCGGCCCACGCGCCCGAGGCGTTGACGACGTAGTCGGCGTGGATCTTCTCGGTCGATCCCGGAGTTCGGTGGACGCGCTTGCCCGGCCCCGAGTCGTGTTTGACCTCGACGCCGACGACCTCTCCTGACTCAACGAGCACGTCGATGACTTCGGCGTGGGTTTCGATGCGCGCGCCGTACTCTTGGGCGCTGGCGGCGTTGGCGACGCAGAGGCGGAACGGGTCGATAGCGCCGTCGGGGACTTTGATAGCGCGCTCGATATCTTTGGCGAGGTAGGGTTCGATCTCTCTGGCTTCGTCGGCGGTGAGTTCTTCTGCGGGGATACCACACTCGCGACAGCCGTCGAGCTTTTCTTGGAAGTAATCGTCGGGGTCGTCGGGTTTCTGGACGAAGAGGCCGCCGGTCATCTCGACGCAATGCGCGGCGATGTCGCGGAGGACGCGGTTCTCCTCGATGCATTCAGTGGCGCTGGCCTGGTCGGAGACGGCGTATCGGCCGCCGCTGTGGAGGAGACCGTGCATGCGGCCCGTAGTTCCGTGGGTCAGGTTGCCTCGTTCGACGAGGGTGACGTCGAGGCCGCGCATCGCGAGGTCGCGCGCGATGCCCGTACCGGTCGACCCGCCCCCGACGACGAGCACGTGGGGTGAGTCCGTCATTGGTTCACTTGGACGAGGGTTTGCGGAGACTTCACTCTACCTCCGCTGAACCGGATTATCCGAAACGCGGAACGGTTTGATCGTTGAACTACGGGACATATAAACTGAATAATTGACTGTCGTCTGCAATATCACGTTACGAAGGTGCTCAGTCCGACTACGAGGTTCAAAAGTGAGTAACGTTTATCATCTTCTTTCGCGGTTTTTCATTGTGGTGTGGGGCGCTAGCACGCTAGCGTAAAGCGCGGACTACGTCCGACACACGTGAGGGTGAACACAATATGGCAACAGAGACGTACGTTGGCGCTATCGATCAAGGGACGACGGGAACGCGATTCATGGTCTTCGACCACGGCGGACGCGTCGTCACAAGCGCGTACGAGAAACACGAACAGATATACCCCGAACCGGGGTGGGTCGAACACGACCCGACCGAGATTTGGGAGAAGACGCAGTCGGTGATGACGACTGCGCTCCAGGACGCCGATCTGACGGCCGACCAACTGGAGGCTATCGGCATCACGAATCAGCGCGAGACGACGCTGCTGTGGGACGCCGACACGGGAACGCCGGTCCACAACGCAATCGTCTGGCAGGACCGCCGGACGACCGACCGCGTCGAGCAACTCGAGGCCGAGGACAAAGTCGAGTGGATTCGCGGGAAGACCGGTCTGGAGGCCGACGCGTACTTCTCGGCGACGAAGGCGGAGTGGTTGCTCGATAACGCCGACCCGATGAAGATGCAACGCGCACGACCGGCCGACGTTCGCGAGCGCGCCGAGGACGGCGAGGTGCTGTTCGGCACGATCGACACGTGGCTCATCTACAAACTGACGGGGAACCACATCACCGACGTGACGAACGCGTCGCGGACGATGCTGTTCGACATCCACGAGATGGACTGGGACGAGGAGCTCTGCGAGGAGTTCGACGTCCCGATAGCGATGCTGCCGGAAGTTCGCCCGTCGAGCGACGAGAACCTCTACGGAACGACCGACTCGGAGGGGTTCCTCGGGAGCGAGGTGCCCGTCGCGGGCGCGCTCGGCGACCAGCAGGCGGCGCTGTTCGGTCAGACGTGTTTCGACGAGGGCGACGCGAAGAACACCTACGGCACGGGTTCGTTCATGCTGATGAACACGGGCGAGGAGGCCGTCGAGAGCGAACACGGCTTGCTCACGACCGTCGGATTCCAGCGCTCGGGCCAACCGGTGCAGTACGCCCTCGAAGGGGCAATCTTCGTCACCGGCGCCGCGATCGAGTGGCTCGAAGACATGCAACTCATCTCGAACGCCTCCGAGAGCGAGACGCTCGCACGGAGCGTCGAGTCGACGGACGGCGTCTACTTCGTTCCGGCGTTCACGGGTCTCGGCGCGCCGCACTGGGACGGCCGCGCCCGCGGTACCATCGTCGGGATGACGCGCGGGACGCGCCGCGAACACATCGTCCGCGCAGCGCTCGAATCCATCGCGTTCCAGACGAAAGACGTCGCCGACGCGATGGAGGCCGACTCCGGTATCGAGATGACCGACCTCCGCGTCGACGGCGGCGCGGTGAAGAACAACTTCCTCTGCCAGCTGCAGGCGAACATCGTCGAGTCGACCATCGTCCGCCCACAGGTCGACGAGACGACGGCGCTTGGCTCCGCGTACGCCGCAGGACTCGCCGTCGGCTACTGGGAGACGGTCGACGAACTCCGCGACAACTGGCAGGTCGACCGCGAGTTCGACGCCGAGGACGGCAAGAACGTCGAGGGACGCCACGAACGCTGGCAAGAGGCGGTCAAGCGTTCACTCGACTGGGCGCGCGACGGGAGTGAGTAGAGATGACAGCGATGTCGACAGCCGTTCTTCAGATCGACTTCGGCGCGCTGTTCGACCCGATGATGCTGCTCGCCGCGCTGGCGGGCGGTGCGTTCGGCGCAGCGCTCGGTGCGTTGCCCGCTTTCATCTTCACCGGCTTCATGGTCGTCTACGGCCAGACCGCCGAGTACTTGAACCCCGACGCCGCCGACATCACCGGCCTCATCGCGTTCGGTCCGGTGTTCTCGCCTGCCATCAGCTTCGCCGGCGGCGCGGCGGCGGCCGCGTACGCCGCCGACCGCGGGTACATGGATTTCGGCTTCGACTATCACGAGGCGAAGAACATCGCCGCGGCGCTCGGGACGCGACCCGACGTGCTCGCTGTCGGTGCTGTCTTCGGCGTCGTCGGCTACTGGATTCAGACGCTGTCGGGGCAACTGCTGCTCCCGTGGGACGGTATCGCGATGGGGGTCGTCCTCTCCGCGCTGCTGCACCGTCTCGCGTTCGGCTACGACCTCATCGGGAAAGTCCGCGGCGACGGCGTTCTCGACATGTCGCCGTTCGAGCGCGAGGAGATGCGCGTGATGGGCGAATCCGCCGCGGGTGGTGACGGCTCGGAAGCCGTGACCGACGGTGGCACGGTGACCAAGCAACGCTTCGCCGTCGAACCGTGGCTTCCCCAGCAGTACAAATGGAGCGGCGTCGCGGCCATCGGTCTGACCGCCGGGACGCTCGGCGCGTTCATCTGGGCTGTGACCGGTCTGCCGTTCCTCGGCTTCGGTATCAGCGCAGCGAGTCTTCTCTTCCTGAACTGCGGCGTCGAGAAGATCCCCGTCACCCACCACATCACGCTCCTCGGGAGCGCAGGTGCGTGGGCGTTCGTCGGCAGCGCCTCGCCCGAAAGCGCCGGCGTGCTCGCGATCCTCGTCGGTGCGCTGTTCGGTCTCATCTCCGCGCTGTTCGGCGAACTGTTCCAGCGGGTGTTCTACGCCCACGGCGACACCCACTGGGACCCGCCGGCCGCCGCTATCGTCTTCACCACGCTCCTGATCGCCGTACTCCACATCATCGGCGTACTCGCTGGGTCGGCCTACATGCCGACCCTCGGGCTCTAAATCCCGACCGCGAGCCGCTTTCTCTCGTTTCGACTGTTCTCGACGCTTCGTCGACGGCTGACTTTCGGTTCTAGAGCGGCGACGCCCCGAGAGGCGCGTCTGCTCTCACGACCTCGCCTCACCCTCTTCCCAGCGGTTCGGCTTCGTTCTCGGTGATCTCCGCGAGGTGAAGCGTGCTCTCGGCCAGCGAGTTGTGCGCTCGGCGGAGGCGCTCGGAGAGCGCCTGCTGGGTGATGCCGATTTCGTCGGCGAGTTCGGTAAGCGTCACGTCCCGCGGGACCTTGAAGTAGCCGCGCTGGTGAGCAATGACGAACGCTTCCCGCTGCTCGTCGGTAAGTGTGAACTCGCTGCGCCCGAACGTCTCGTCGAGCTCCGAGATTCGTTCGACGGTTATCGAGAGGCCGTGAGACTCCCAGCGGTCGTGTGCGGTCGCCAGTTGTTCGTGTCGCGGAAACAGCGTCCGAAAACGCCACTGACTCTCCTTGGCCGACGCGCCGAGCAACGTCGAACTCTCTAGTAACGTCGCGAGCGTCTCTCGAACCGACGCCGTCCACTCGACCTGATAGAGCCATTTGCCGTTCAAATCCGCCAGCAGCGTCGCCGCCTCGACGGATTCGTCCGCGGCGAGCGCGGGTTCGACGTCCGTGGAGTCGCTGTGGTCGAACCACAGGAGTGAAGCGGGGCTCGCCGTGTCGTGTGCCGCAGTTCGGAGAACGTCGACGCAGACGCCCGGATAGCGCTCGAAGAGTTCCTCGAGCGCGAACTGTTCGGCCGAAATACGTAGTTCTGCAATTGTTGTCATATCTGGTAGTATCGGTCTGAGTTGTTCCCGATAACCTCGCCGCGGAGGTGCCCGTCTGCCTTCGAACAATGGTCGACGAGTAGTGAGATAAACGGTTTTCCGACTCTCACGGACATACACCGAAACACGACTCTCACGGACAGACACCAAAACTGACTGCGCTTGCGACGAAACTCGAACCGACACGTCACGCTCCGAAGCTGGCGTCACGCCGCGAAAATCCTCGGAGGTGCCTCGAAGCCGATAGGTCTCGTCCGTCAGTTCAGCTTTCGGTAGTCGCGGGCTTCCTCGGCGGACTCGGCGACCGAATCGAGCGTCGCCTTCGACCCGCTCGCCTCGACGGCGGCGTTGAGCGCCCCCTCAAGTATCGGCGCGTCGGCGATTCGCACGTTCGCGTCGCCCATCTCCACCGCGAGTTCGGTGTTCATCACGGCGCTCCCGAGGTCGACGAGGACGACGACGCCGTCACCGTCGTCAGCGTCGTCGATGGCGGCTTCGATTCGGTCGACGCTCGTCCCGATTTCGCCGTCGGGGTCGCCTCCGGCGGCTTCGATTCGGGCGTCGTCGCCGCCCATCTGTGCGGCGATCTCGCAGATACCCTCCGCGGCTTTCTCGCTGTGGGAGACGACGACGAGTCCGACCATCTACTCGTCCTCTCCGCCGAGCGACTCGTCGGCGGTTTCCTCGGGGGATTCGTCCGGCACGTCCGGCGACCGGGCGTCTCGCACTACTTCGCCGTCGAGATACTCCTCGGCCGTGTCGAGGAGTTCCTCCAGGATGTAGAGCGTGCTCGTCGCGCCGGGGTCCTGGTGACCGACGGAGCGCCAGTCGAGGTACGACGCGCGACCTTTTCGCGCTCGAAGCGGCACCGTGTATCGGACGCCGCGTTCGCAGGCGTCGACCGCTTTCGAGAGCGCGGTCAACGGCGGCAGGTCGTCCTGCTCGATGGATTTCTTGTACGTGTGGACCGCCGGAACGAGGGCGTCGACCATCGTCTTCGCGCCGATCTCGGCTTTCCCTCGGTCCTGGACCTTCTGGAGATACGTCTCCGCGAACGCCACGCTCGTCTCGGCGGTAATGCCGTCTTCGAGCTCCGTGCTGGCGAGCATCGTCGAACCGCCGTACAACGGTCCCGCCGCCCCGCCGACGTTCGAGATGATGGTCTTACCCACTAACTTGACGAGTTCGTCGGGTTCCATGTCGTCGACCTCGTCGCCGTCGACGGCCTCGACGACGGCCTGAAAGCCTCGGTTCATGTTCGCCCCGTGGTCGGCGTCGCCGATGGCCGAGTCGAGGTCAGTCAGATGCGACTTTTCGTCGGCGATGCGCGCAGCGACGTTCTCTACGGCCGCCAGAACGGCCTCTCGCTGAATCTCCGCGTCTACCATACCGATACACGGACCGCGCGGCGCAAAGTGTTTGCGTCGCTCGGCAGTCGTCACTCCGTAGTTGATAGCGAACAGACGACACGACCGATGGCCGCTTCCGCGCGACGCGGTGTCGTACTCCGCGAAACGTCGCGCGGCGAATCGTCAGTACACGGGCGGTCTAGCCGCATCACAGCTTAAAAACGGTCGGGTGGTCGGCTGATCGCGCGCTTAGTCCGTACGCTTGAGCGCGAGGGTGTCCGCGGGCGCGCCGAGCAGTTCTTTCAGTTCGTCGTCCAGACGGAGCACGGTGACCGAACAACCCATCATGTCGAGCGACGTCATGTAGTCGCCGACCCACGCGTCCCACGTCTCGAGGCCGCGGTCACCGAGAATCTCCTGAACCCGGCGGTTGACGATGTAGAGTTCGGAGAGAGGCGTGCCGCCCATCCCGTTGACGATGGTGGCGACCTCGTCGCCGTCGCCGACGTCGAGGTCGTCGAGCACCTGCTCGGTGAGTCGGTCGGCGACCTCGTCGGCGCTCATCACGTCGGTCCGTTCGACGCCCGGTTCGCCGTGGATACCGATGCCGAGTTCGATCTCGTCGTCGCCGAGGTCGAACGTCGGTTCGCCCTTCTCGGGCGTCACGCAGGAGGTGAGCGCCATCCCCATCGTACCGACGTTGTCGACGACCTTCTCTGCGACCGTTCGAACTTCCTCCAGGTCGCCGCCCGCGGCGGCTTTCGCGCCTGCAATTTTGTGGACGAAGATGGTGCCGCAGACGCCGCGACGACCGCTCGTGTACAGCGAGTCCTCGACAGCGACGTCGTCGTCGACGACGACCTCCGCTACCTCCACGTCCTCTATCTCGGCCATCTCGCCGGCCGTCTCGAAGTTCATCACGTCGCCCTCGTAGTTTTTGACGACGCAGAGAACGCCCTCGCCGCTGTCGCAGGCGCGGACCATCTCCTCCAGTTGGTCGGCCGTCGGCGAGGTGAACACCTCGCCCGCCGCCGCGCCATCGAGCATCCCGTTGCCGAGGTAGCCCGCGTGTGTCGGTTCGTGACCGCTGCCGCCGCCGGAGACGATGCCGACTTTGCCCTCGACCGGCGCGTCCGCGCGGACGAGCACCTTCGTTCCGTCGAGTCGTCGGACGCGGTCGGGGTGGGCCGCGATCATTCCGTCGAGCATCTCGTCTACGTAGTCTGCCGGGTCGTTGATGAGTTTCTTCATGGTTCGTGGTATCAATGGTGAAAAAGGGCCAAAAGCTTTCCTCGCTGAGGGGTCCGTCTCCGAGCGTCGACGCGTCGAAAGTCCGCCGGATCGGTATCCCCGCGGTCTCCGTGCGTCCGTCGTCCGGAACGTCTCGCCGTTTTCGACTGCCCGCCCTCGCTCGTGAGAGGGCGAGATTTATCGCCCCGACGACGAACATCCGGTATGGCTCCGCCGCTTGCGCTCGACATCGACGGGACGCTCACTCGCTCGGACGGCTCGGTCGACCCGCGACTCTTCGACGTGCTCCGAGACTGGGACGCGCCGGTCGTCCTCGCCACTGGGAAGTCGTTTCCCTACCCGGTTGCGCTGTGTCACTTCGTCGGCATTCCCGAGACCGTTGTCGCTGAGAACGGTGGTGTCGTCTACGCGGCCGACGAGGTGACGTTCACCAGCGACCGCGAGAGCGCCGCCGCCGTCTCCGACGAGTTCGTCGCCCGCGGCGGCGACCTCGGCTGGGGAAGAGCCGACACCGCGAACCGCTGGCGCGAGACGGAGATCGCGGTCAACATCGACGCCGATGAAGCGCTCCTGCGAGCGGTCGCCGACGAGTACGGGATGGAGGTGGTCGACACCGGTTACGCCTACCACGTGAAGTCGCCGGGCGTCTCGAAGGCCAAAGGTCTGAAAGCAGTCTGCGAGACGCTCTCGCTCGACCCGACGACGTTCGTCGCCGTCGGTGACAGCGAGAACGACGTCTCGACGTTCGAGTTGGTCGACGAGTCGTACGCCGTCGCCAACGCCGACGACCGGGCACGCGCCGCCGCCGGAACCGTCATTGAGGAGAGCTACAGCGATGGGACGCTCTCGGTGCTGAAGTCGCTTCGGTAACTGGTTGATTACTACTTGTCGGTCGTCTACTCCTCGTCTCCGCCGACCGCGCCCGCGCGCCACGCCGCGAACGACTCTAGCACGTCGTCCTCGTCGAACCGCTCGATGCAGGGCGTCTCGTGCGGGTGGAGTTCGAGCACCCGGTCCCGGAGTTCGTCGTACCCCTCGTCGGTCGTCTTCGCCAACAGCAGCGCTTCGTCTTCGTCCACAACCTCACCCTCCCAGCGGTACGTCGAGGCGCAGGGGAGTTGGTTGACGCAGGCGGCCAGTCGCTCGTCGACGAGCGTCCGCGCGAGCGCCGAGGCGTCGCTCTCGGGGGCGGTGATGTAGGCGGTAGGCATAGTTCGATTCGGGTTAGCCTTCGATGGGGAGGAAGTTACCGTTGATGTCCCACTCGTGGATGCAGTGGACGCTCCCGGCCTGCGGCTCTTCGGCGTCGCGGGCCACGCGCCACGATTCGCTCTCGTCGTTCCATACCTCGCGGCGGCCGCAGCGCTCACAGGTTCGGTCTGTCGGTCGGCGGAGTCGAACACCACTGCTCATACGTGTCGGAAGCGCGCCGAGCGAGTTAAGCGTACTCCCGTTGGAGACAAGCATCTATCAATCCGCCGAGAGCGTCGCTTTCGGCGGCGGTTTCCCGCGACCGACCGGGGCCTCTCGGACGGCGAGTCGGCGGCTCCGGGAGGACTGTAACCGATAAGGGCAAGTCGCCTCTCCGAGAGGGTCTCGTATGATTAAACTGGTAGAACTGTTGGTGCGCCGAGACGGGATGAGCCACGACGAGTTCGTCGACTACTGGCTGAACGAACACAGTCCCATCGCCGAGGAGATGCCCGGCCTCCGCAAGTACGTCACGTCGGTGCCGAAAGACCCCGAGCGAACCGAGTACGACGGCGTGCTCGAACTGTACTTCGAGGACACCGACGCGATGCGCGCGGCCTTCGACTCCGAGGCGGGCGAACGAACGCTCGCCGACGCCGAACAGTTCTTGAAGACCGGCGCGGGACCGCGCCTCGTCCTCGACGAGACGGTGCAACTGGACGAACTGCAGTAGTCGGACGACTGACGAGCGCTCACTCCGCCCGCAGGTCGTCGACGGCGGCGACTACGACGAGTTCGTCGTACGCGTCGCCGGCGAACTTCTCCGTTCGCTCCCCGCGCACCTCGAATCCACGCGCGTCGTAGAACGCCCGTCCGACCTCGTTGTCGGCGAACACAACTGCGCGAAGACGCTCGACGCCCTCGGCGGCGAGCTCCGCCGCCGCCCGTTCGACGAGCGCCGTCCCGACGCCGCGACCCCAGTAGGCTTCGCGGACGTACAGGCGGCCCAGTTCCAGTTCGGCGGGCGCGTTCGCCCCTCCGAGTTCGTTCTCGCCCCGGCCGATTCGCTCGTCGTCGCCGTCGTAGACGTGCGCAAAGCCGGTGAGTTCGCCCTCGATTTCGGCGACGTAGACGCCGCCGATCCTGTTGCGGTCGAGTTGGTCGCGGAGGTCTGCCGGGTCGTACCACGCGTCGACCGTCTCGTCGACGACGGACGGCGAGAGCAGGTCGTCGTACGCCGCGTGCCACGACCCACGGGCGATGTCGGCGACCGCGGCGGCGTCGTCCAGCGTTGCCTCTCTGACGTTCGCGGGTTCGACTCTCGGGCGGGACAGTTCGGTGTTTCGCTCGCCGGTCCCCGTTCGGCCGTCCGTCGGTCGCCTGTCCCACGTGTCTCGCTCCACCCGACACCTTCCTTACGTCACCGCGCGAACGGGCCGCCATGGGCTTTCACACGTACGACGTCGACCGCGCCGACGCTTTGGAGGACGAGAGTCGCTACCGCCACCTCTCGGCTGAGGAACTGCTCGCGGCGCTCCGTCCTCACCCCGAGATGACCGTCGCGGACCTCGGCAGCGGCACCGGTTTCTACACCGACGACGTGGCCCCGCACGTCGGTCACCTCTACGCCGTCGACGTGCAGGAGGCGATGCACGACATCTACCGCGAGAAAGGACTCCCCGAGACTGTCGAGACCGTCGTCGCCGACGTGGCGTCGCTCCCGTTCGGAGACGACGACCTCGACGCGGCGTTCTCGACGATGACCTACCACGAGTTCGCAAGCGCGGAGTCGCTCGCGGAACTCGCGCGTGTCCTCCGGCCCGGTGGGTGCGTGGTCGTCGTCGATTGGAGCAAGACGGGCGACGGCGCGGACGGTCCGCCGACGGACGAGCGCTACGGCGTCAGCGACGCAGCGTCGTCGCTCGAAGATGCCGGATTCGCGGTCGACCGCGCCGAGTCGCGACTCGAGACGTTCCTCTGTATCGCGTCCGTCTGAACGCGGTACCGTATCCGTTTGAGTCGCCGCAGTCGCGCCGAAAAAACTCCGTTTCAGTCGAGGTCGATACCGGCGTAGCGGTCCACGGCGACGACGAGCGCACCGCCGACCAGCGCCGCGGCGGCGAAGACGGCAAGTACCTCGGTCGTCCACGACCCCCCGTGCTCTGCGAGGTTCGTCGAGAGCTGAGAGACGGGCGCTCGGAGCGCGCCGAAGATGAGCGCGATGAGGAACGCGAACGTCGCCTCGCGGTAGTGTTCGAGCGCCCAGTCGACGGCGTGGGCGACGGTGAACAGACCGACGAGTGCGCCCGAACAGAACGTGACGATGGTGACGAACGGGCCGGCGAGCGCGTCGATGCTCCCGCCGCCGAGCAAACCGAACACGCCGTCTCTGAACGTCGAGAGCGTGTCGGTCATGTAGAAGTACTGCCCGAGGATGAGCAGCAGGAGCGACCCCGAGATGCCGGGGAGAATCATCGCGCTGATGGCGATGGCGCCGGCGACGAACGTCACGGCCGGGCTGTGCCCGAGCGCCGACTGCGCTTCGCCGGAGACGACGAACGCGAGGGCGAATCCGACGATAGACGCGGCCATCCGCCCATGCGTGTCGACGGACACCTCGGTGATGAGGACCAGCGCCGACGCCGCGATGAGTCCGAAGAAGAACCCGAACGTCGGCGCGGGCACCGTCTCGACGGCGACTTCGACGAGACTTGTGATGGTGACGATGGCCGTCATAATGCCGAACCCGAGCGTCACGAGAAACGCCGTGTCCATCTCCCGCAGCGACGCGAACGCGTCCCCGGTGTCGCCGGTGACGCCACGGAGCACGCGGAACATGTTGTCGGCGTCGATGGCCGTCACCGCGTCGATGAGCCGTTCGTAGATGCCGGTGATGAGCGCGATGGTGCCGCCGGAGACACCGGGAACCGCGTCCGCGGCGCCCATACAGATGCCTCTGAGGTAGATGCCCAGCCACCCCCGGAGACCGCCGGACACCGTGTTCACGTCGGATAGCGTCTCTCCGTCGGCCATCGAGCTAGCTCCACACCGCCGCCGGAGCGGTCACCAGTGCGGTCGTCGCTCCGCGAACGGTCGCGGCGTCGGGTGCGACGAGCGCGCTCTGGTCGTCCGTCTCGTTACCGGCGTCGTTCGAGGAATTCGACGAATCGCTCGTCGACGAGTTTCCGGTCTCGTTGCCGGACCCGTCACTGGCGCTCTCGTTACCGAACGGATCGTCTCCGGCCGTCTCGTTTCCGGCCGTCTCGTCACCCGACTCGTTGCCGGCGTCGGTTTGCAGCGGCGACTCGGTCAGTTCGACCTGCGTCGCGCTGTCGTCCTCACCGACGACTTTCGCGTCGGAGACCTCGACCGTTCCGTCGTAGATGACCTGCTCACCCGACTCGTTCTCCGTCGGTTGCGTGCTGACGTAGTACGGACCGGTCGCACGGACGCTGACGTTCGTGTACTCGTCGCCCGTCTCGTCGTAGCCGGTCGTCGAGTACGGCAACGTCAACTCGAAGTTGCCGTTCGCGTCCGTCTCGGCGTACTGGACGTAGGTAAACGTCTCGTTCGTCGTTCCCATCCGCATCTCGACCGCCGCGCGAACTTCGCTGTTGGCGGGCGCACCGCTGCCTTCCACCGTCGCGCCAGGGACGCGCTCGAACGTCTTGACCCAGCTCGGCGGCGTCTGCGTCAGGTACTGGCTGTCGAGCTGGGTCACCTGCGACGTACTGAACAGTTCCTGAAGGTACGACCGCGACTGCGTCGCTGACGACTCGCTGACCTTCACGAGGCGGTAGTGTTCCATCGCCTCGACGCGCTCTTCGGGGTACGGACCGACGCCGCCGACCTGGGCGGTGCCGTCCTCCTCGGCGAACTCGCGGGCGGCGCTCATGTTGTCGAACGTCCGCAGCAGCGTCGCGTTCTCGCCCTCGCCGACGGGCGTCGGGACCGTGACCTCCTCGCCGGTCTGCTGGTTCACGGCGGGCGTCGGTTCCCAGTCGACGACGAACGGTTGCGGGTCCATCGCGCTGCCGTGGTACTCGTAGAGGCGGACCATCGTGCTGTCGTAGTAGCGCTGGTCCTTGAGGAGGAAACTCGTCGTGAACCCTTCCGCGTAGATGCGCTGGTAGAAGTCCGCCTGCGAGAGGCTCTCGTTCTCGTCGTAGAACACCACTGGCGCGCTGAACTTCTGGCTCGTCGACACCATCTCCCAGTCGATCATCACGTAGCGGGTCTGGTTACCTTCGGAGCTCAGGTCGGCCAACACCTCCTCGGACTGCTGCTCGCTTGGCGCGAGCAGGAAGTTCGCGGCCGCGGTCGCGCCCTGCTGGAACGGGTTCGCGTTCGGAATCCGCTCGCTGCCGAGCGTTATCCAGTGACCGTAGTCCCACCACGACATGACGCCGTACGTGCCCTCCGGGTAGTTGTAGTCGCCGTCGGCGGGCCGCTCGAATCGCTCGTAGTAGCCGAGTTCGTCGGCGTTGCCCGCGCCGCCGTAGTTGCCTTCCTGGGGCGTGTTGTTCGCCATCCAGTCGAGGCTGTCGTCCCACTGGGTGTACGCGCCCGGTTGATTAGCGGCGCCGATCTGTTGGGCCGTCGCCGTCGACCCGCCGCCTATCGGGAACAGCAGCACCGGCGCGATGACGAGCATGACGACCGTCGCCACTACGAGCACCTGATACCCCTCGACGTTGTCGGCGACGCGGGTGATGGATTTCCGGAGACCGAGGTAGCCGAGAATCTCGCCGAGCAGGTACGCGTTCATCACGACGACGACCAGCGCGAGGTAGTAGTTGAAGCGCAGTTGCGTGAACGCCGCGGCGGTCATGAACGCGGCCCAGACGACGACGAGGAGGTGTTCGGACCGGTAACTCGTCAAAAGCGTCCCGCCGACGATGAGACCAAAGACGACGATGAGACCTAGGAGGGCGTGGTCGATGCCGAGCGCACCGCCGATGGCTTTCGGAGCCGTCGGAACGAGGTAGATGAGGCCAACAACGGCGACTGAGCCGGCGACGTAGCCGACCTTGCGCGTGTTGCCGCCGCGGAGCAGCGGTTTCGCGAGCATCCACGTCGCCGCGGCGACGCCGGTGAAGATGGCAAATCCGTACTCGCTCAGCAGTTGCATCGTCGCCGTCGTCCCGAACTGCGCGAGGGTGTTCGGGTCGAGGAACGGCTGGGCCTCGCTGATGGTTCGGGTTCGTGCCCCGGCGCTGAAGCCGAGAATCCGATTGAAGTTGTTCGTCAGCTGTTGGAAGGCGTCGGGGAGGACGACGGCCATGAGGCCGAGCGAGACGGCGATAGCGCCGCCGACCGCGACGGGGTACAGCGAGACCGAGAGGTCGCGCGACTCCCACTCGCGGGCCAGCCACGCGAGAAACACGCAGCCCGCGCCGACGGCGAACGCGAGCACCGGTTGGATGAGCGAGTACTGCGTCGCGCTGAACTCGAACGTGTCGATGCGGACGGTCATCAAGAGCGTCGTGACGCCCATCGACACCGCGCCCGCGAAGGCGATGGGTTCGGGCGACTCGTCGTTGACGGTGTCGCTCACCGTCTTCACTACGAGGAACAGGCCGACGACGCCGACGAGCAGGACGCCCGGCGGCCAGACCCACATATACAGCGAGAGGGCGACGCCGGCGAGCGCGGACCACTTCAGCGGCGAGCGGAGGGCGTCGACGTCGCGCTCGGCGACGAGTTCCCAGATGGGCTTCTCGCGCTCGGCGACGGCGAACGCGAGCATGAACGCGAGGATGGCGATGGCCATGAAGAACGGCTCGACGCCGTTGTGGTCGGAGACGCCGACGAGCGACCGCTGGAGGAACGACCCCGGTAGCAGCATCAGGATGACCGCGCCGAACAGTCCGGCGAACCGACCGCCGAGGCGCTTGCCGATGTAGTAGACCGGAATCGCGGTCAGCGCGCCGAAGACGGCGGGTGCGACGAGCAGCGTCTGCGCGACGAGTTGGTCGCTGGGACTGCCGAGACCGGCTATCAGGGCGGCGGTCGCGACGATCTGGTCGTATAGTGTCCCGAACTGCCCCTGGTAGGTTCCGTAGGGGAAGTAGGTCCACGGGTCGAACGGCATGGTGAAGGGCCAGTGTCGGACGGTGTACTCGACTTCGCGGAGGTGGTACCAGGCGTCGTTGCCCGAGAAGATGACGGTACCGTCCTCGGTGATGTAGTTGCCGTAGCCCTGCATCCGTATGTAGAACATCACGGCGACGACCCCGAGGAGGGCAGGGACGTGGTACCAGTCTTCGAGATAGTCGAGGTAGGAGTCCTCTGTCTCCTCGACGCTCTCTGTTCGATGACTCATTGGCCGAAAGGACTGGCAAAACCCGCATAAGCCTTGTCATCTATCCACGGCTGCGGCCGTGGAAACGACCGGGGGACGGGATACAGCCGTCGTGCGGTTCCGCCGGAGCTGTCGGCTTTCGCTCAGAACGACGGCCGCGGGTACTCCCTCGGCGTTCGTCGACCGCCAGCGCCCAACAGCCACTGTGCAACGGTCACTGCGTCGACAGCCACCGCACAACGGTCACCGTGTCAACAGCCACTGCGTCGACAGCTGCCCATCACCGCATCTCACCGGTCAGGTCCCGGACGACCCACCAGGCGTCGTTTCTGAGCCGTCCGTTCACGACGAGCAACGACGCGAAGTACGCCACTCCGCCGACGCCGAGCAGCAGACACAGAGAGAGGGGGCCGGAGACTCCGCCGAGAACCGCGTACAGCGCCGCGACGACCGCCATCATCGCCACTGTCGCCGCCAACTGGCTCCCGATGTCCTTCGCTACCTCCCGCGCCGGTCGGTAGTCGAGTTTCCGCCAGAGGAACAGACAGCTTCCGCCGAAACTGACGGTCGTCACGACCCCCAACCCGATGGGGCCGCCGGCGACGGCGAGGGGAACGACGAGGACGGCGTACGTCGCGATGAGGACGACCGAACTCAGCGCGCTAATTCGTGGACGGTTCGTCCCGAGGAAGTACGACTCGAGCACGCTCCGATAGCCGTTCGAGAGGTTCGCCAGCGCGAGGACGGCGATGAGGAGGTTGCCGACGCCGACTACGCCTAGGCCGCCGAGCGAGACGACTCCGGCGTTGACGCCGTAGACGACTCTGAGCAGATCGTTACCGACGACGAGTCCGCCGCCGAGCGCCGGAATCGCGAACAGCCCGGCGTACGTCACCGACTTCGCGAGCAGTTCGCGGATTCGTTCGGTGCGGTCGTTCGCTTCGAGGCGGGAGAACTCCGGGTACGACACGTTCGACAGCGCCGAGGAGAACAGCATCGCCGCCTCGGTCAAGGTGAACGAAATCTTGTACAGTCCGGCCGCGCCGGTGCCGAACAGCTGTCCGAGGACAATGTAGTCGGCCTGCTTGAACAACTGCGACCCGAGCGACTGTACGTACGTGTACTTCGAGAACGCCAGAAAGTCGCCGACGAGTTCGGTCGACGGAAAGGCAGGAATCACCCGGGCGTAGCCGAGATACGCCACGAGGAACGTCGTCAACTGTCCGAGGACGAGACCCCACAGCAGCGCGTACACGCCGTGCCCGGCGAGCAGCAGCGCGGTCTGGATGCCGACGATGACGACGTAGCGTCCGTTTTCGAGGAAGCCCGCCAGCGCGACGCGACCTTTCCCTTCGAGGAACGCACCGGTCAATCGCATGAGGCTCCACGAGAGAACCCCTAAGGGGACCAATAGCGCGGCCTCGACGTCGAGGATGCCGTTGACGAGCGGCGCGGCCGCCGCGAACGCGACAGCCGAAAGGGTCGTGCCGACGAGGACGATGAGCACCCCGCTCGTGAAGTGTTTCGCCTGATTCTCGCCCTCGCTCACCCGCTTGGTGACGGCGCTGAACAGGCCGAACGTCACGAGCGTCGCCATCGCCATCTGGAAACTCGTGAAGATGGCGTAGACGCCGAGTCCGGGCGCGCCGAGTTCCTGCGTAAAGTACACCGTCCCGGCGAACCCGGCGACGGTTCCGAAGACGTTCGCGACGAACCGCTTCGACACCTCCGCGCCGACCTTCATTATTCGAGGTAGCCGAGTTCTCGGAGGCGGGATTTGACCTCGGTCTCGCGCTCGTCGTCGCCGGCGACGCCGCCCTCGCTGACCGCGCGCTTGCCGACGAAGTCGTAGTACTCGGGGGCACGCTCGGCGGCATCGATATCCAGCGCGAACACGTCTAGCACGTCACCGTCGGTCGATTTTGGGACCGTTCGTCCGAGCGCGTGCAACACCGTCGGCGCGATGTCGGTGATGGCGGCGCCCTCGACGGTCCCGGTGCGGAACGACGGGCCGCGCGCGAAGAAGATGCCGTTGCGAGCGTGGCCGCTCGTCGAGACGTCGAACAGCGGCGAGTCCACGTCGAACCGCGAGGAAGCGTGTACTTCGGGCGTCTCGATGACCATCGCGAGGTCCGGCGTGTGCGGGCCGCCGCGTTCGAGTTCGACGAACCGCACGTTGAGACCGACCTCGTCGGCCGCTTCAGTGAGTTTTCTTCGAACATCTGTGACGATTTCCGACCGCACCTCGGGATCGTCGGTGAGCGCGTACACCATCGTCGTCTTCTGGCCCACGTCGGCGACGGCGCGGGTTCGCTCCCAGTCGATTCGACCGAGGCTGATGGCGTTGTCGAGGCCGAGCGTCGACCCGGTCGGAAGGTCGGCTACGTAGCTCTCGGGGACGACGTTGCGTGCGAGCGTCAGCAGACCGACCCGGCCGAGCGCGTCGCTGGCGGCGTCGCGGAGTTTGCCGAGCGCTCGTTTCTTCTCGTCACCTCTCTCGTGGAGGTGGACGAACCCCGCCCGCGATAGTACGTAGTTCGGCGCGAACTTCCGCGTCACCGCCTCGAACCCGTGGTCGCTCATCACGACGATGTCCTCGTCGTCGTGGGCGTCGAGGAACTCACCGAGGCGCTCGTCGACTCGGCGGTACACCTCGAACAGCGGATTGGAGTCCTTGGGTTCGGCCGACCAGTAGTGGTGGGCGACCCGGTCGGTCGCGCGGACGAGTCCCACTGCCAACTCGGGCTGTTCCTCCTCAATGAAGTGCTCGAAGCCGTCGAAGCGTTTGTCGACGAGCGAGAGACTCTGTTCGACGTAGCGCTGGCTTCCGGGCGTCGCGTCGTTGCGGAGTTTGTACCCGCCGACGACCGACTCCAGTTCGTCCCAGCGGTCCTCGGGGTAGCTGTAACTCTCCTTGTACTCGGGTGCGGCGGCGATTATCGTGCCGTCGATGGCCTGCCACGGGTACGACCCGGGGATGTTGAACACGACGCAGCGGCCGCCCTGGTCGTCGACGGCGTCCCACATCTTTCCGGGGACGTACTCGTCGTGGCTGAGGTCCAACTCGCGCGTCTCGCGGTTGAAATGGGTGAAGCCGTACACGTCGAGTCGTTCAGGGTTCCGCCCGGTGGCGAAGGCGGGCCACGCCGGAACCGTGATCTCCGGAATCGTGCTCTCGAGGTCGCCGTGAACGCTCTCCTCGTAGAGACGGGCGAACGTCGGCAGGTGTCCCGCTTCGACCCACGGTCGAATCAGCGAGTGGGTCGCGCCGTCCAAACCGAGGACAATCATGCCGGAAGCGATGTCGGTTCCGACCAAAAGACGTTCGGTCTATCGGGCGGAGCCATCACTCAGCTATCCCCGCGGGAGGCTCTCACCACATTTACAAGCGTTGTGAGTATCAATCCGACACCGACGACTATCGGGAAGGCTGAACTATTGCGCCCATTACAACCATCATACCAAAACATCTCCAGCGTCGGAAACTGTATCTCAGAAATCCGATAGTCAAACACGGAGGGAGGTTCACTACACGCTGCCAACGTTCCTCCTGCGAAGATGAACGGGAGGCAGCAGAGGAGGATCCCGAGTACGACGAGGGCGAGTCTGGTTCGGCGTGAGTCGAGCAGGAACACACAGAGCAGTTCTCTGACAGAGAACAAGTAGTGTTCTGCCAGTCTCATTGCTTGAACTGTTCTGAAACTACTCTAGATACCCCAAGTCAGCGAGTCGACTCTCGACGTCTTCGTCGTCGGTTCGCGCTCGCCCGCCAACGTTGAATTCGGGATAAGTCTCGGGCTTTGGTCCAGATACACAGGAGAGTACCGAGCCGTCCATCTCGACGTCCGGTGCGACGCCCAATGTCGTCAACACCGTCGGCGCGACGTCGAACAGGTGGGCCTCCGAGAGGTCGGCGTCGGCGTCGACGCCCTCACCGGACACCGAGACGACACCGTCGAGTTTGTGGTTCCACGATTCGGGGTCGCCGAACTGCTCGCCGACGAGCGCCGACAGCGAGTGCTCGAACTCGGTCGGCACAGTGACGATGTCGACGGCTTCGTCCGCATAGGGCCCCTCGAACAGTTCCTCCCGCAGAACGACGCGGTCGAACACCGGGGTTCCTTCGGGCGTCTCTGCCGCGCGCAACTCGTCCATCAGCGCCTCGCGAACGGCGTCGTACTCCTCTTCGGCCACCGCGCCGTTCGGCTCTCTTCCCTCGACGTTCAGTCGGACGCCCAACTCCGAGGGCGACCGGAGGTACGCCTCCGAGGCAGCAAAGTCGACGGACTCACTGGCGGCGAATACAACTGAGACAGGAACGTGGCGGCCGACGAACTCCGCGATTCCGAAGCGGTCGAGAATCGCCTTACCGCGCTGGTACGTCAGTCCCGCCCGCGCCGCCGCGGCCGCGACCGCCGAGAGCAGTTGCTTGTCGCGGCTCTCGTCCCCGCCGGACTCGTCGGTCAGTTCGCTGTCCTTTATCTGGAACCACGACGGCACGTCCTGTCCGCCGCGGACGGTGACGACTCGACCCTGTTCTTTCAGGAACTGGTTGACGCGGAACTCGTAGCCGTCGTACTCGCCCATCCCGTGGTCGCTGGCGACGACGACCGTGTCGGGGTCGCAGGCGTCGAGAATCTCGGCGAGTTCCTCGTCGACAGCGCGGTAGATGTCTCGAACCTTCGCTTGGTCGCCGGGGAAGTCGTGGAAGACGGCGTCGGTCTTCTGGAACTGGACGAAACCGAACTCGGGGTCGAACCGGTCGGCGAGGTAGCAGAACGTCCGCCCGCGGAGGTGCGTCAGTTCGACGTAGTCGCGGAACTTCGCCTCGTCGCTGCGGCGCTCGTCGGTCTCTCGCTCGGCGTAGACGCGGTACGGACCGACCTCGTCCTCGATGTCCTCCAGAATTCCCTCGGGGTGACAGCGCGGCTTCTCGGTCGCCAGATAGCCCGGCACGAGCGCGCCGTCGAACTCCCGGGGTGGGTCGGTGACCGGGGCGTTGACGACGACGCTCGTCAGGCCCGCCTCGTCGGCGTACTCCCAGACGGTCCGCGCCTTCACGTCCGTCGAGTTGACGATGTCCCACTCGTAGCCGTCGAAGGAGAGAAAGTCGAAGACGCCGTGCTTGCCCGGGTTCTTCCCAGTGTACAGCGACGGCCACGCGCTCGCGGTCCAGGGCGGAATCTGCGACTCCAGCGGCGCGGTCGCGCCCTCCTCGAACGTCTCGCGGAGCGTCGGCAGCTCCCCGTCGTCGAACAGCGGTCGAAGAACGGGGAGACAGGCGGCGTCGAGTCCGACCAACAGGGTACGCATGCTTTTGCGCACAGGCTTGGTGGTTAAAACGCTCCCTATCTGGTCGTTTTCGGACGCGGCCCTCGGTCGACCGCTGGTCGACGGCGACCTCACTCCAGGTAGCCGAGTTCGCGGAGGTTCCGCTCGACGCCCGCGCTGTACTCGCGTTCGTCGTCGACATCGACGACGAACTCCTCGCCGAGCGTCCCGACTAGTCGTTCGCGGAGCGAGTCGGCCACCTCCGGTTCGTCGATCTCATCGCCCGTCCGCACGTCGTACAGTCGTTCGCTACCGTCCGACCGGCGTTCGAGGCGGTGCGTCACCGTCCGAATCGACTTCTTGCCAGTCTCAAACGCCGCGAGTGTCTCCGCCGACACATCCGAGGCCGCCTCCCGGTCGCGTTCGTCCATGACCGCCGTCTCGGCGAACACCGCGCCGCGTGCGGCATCCACTGTATCCGCGTCGCTCGCGTCGCTCGCGCCATCGGCGAACAGCGACCGCCCGCTCGTCGCCTCGGGCGCCGGGACGCCCGCGAGGTCGCAGAGCGTGTCGAAGAGGTCCACGAGCGAGACCAGGTCCGAGCGACGCTCCCCGGCGGGAACCTCCGGGCCGCTCAGGACGAGCGGGACGCGGAGCAGTTCGTCGTGCAGGAAGTAGCCGTGGTACATCGTCCGGTGGTCGCCGAAACACTCGCCGTGGTCGGAGGTGAGCACGACGTGGGTCTCTTCGCGGCGCCCCGTCTCGTCGAGCCAGTCGAACAGCGCGCCGAGTCGGGCGTCCAGATACCGGACGCAGGCGCGGTACCACGCCCGGAGCACCGAGTGCTCCGCCTCCGTGAGATACTCGCCGGTCTCGTACTGCCGCATCGCGATGCTCGTCGCCGACGCGCCGTCGGCCGCCGCGAACAGCCGTTCGGGTCGCACGTCGTCGCGGTCGAACCGCACCGTCGACGGCAGAAACTCTTCGAGGAGCGGAAAGAACGGACGACTGAGTTCCGGCGTCTCCTCGCACATGTACGGCTTCGGCACCCAGTACGGCGCGTGAACCGTAGTGAGGTTCGCCATCGCGAACCACGGCGCGTCGGCGTCGGCGACGAACCGGCGGAGTTTCTCCAGTTTGATCTCCGTGTAGTAGTCGTTGCCGCGGGTGGCGAGTCGGAACAGGTCGCGGCGGACGAACCCGTCCGTGAGCAGTTGGCGGAGGTACGGCAGCGACGGCCGCGCCGCCATCTCCTCGTACACCTCGTAGTACTCGTCGAACCCCCGGTCGAGACCGACCGGCGAACCCATCTTCGACGGGCCGGGAATCCCGATGGTCGCGTAGCCCACCTCGGCGAACCGCTCGGCCAGAACCGTCTCGTCGTCTGACAGCGTCGGCCACGCCCCGGCGAACCCCGTCTCGGAGGGGTACCGACCCGTGAACAGCGCGCCGTGCGACGGCGGCGTCCACGACCCGACGGCGAACGCGTTGTCGAACGTCGTTCCCTCGGCGGCGAGGCGGTCGAGGTTCGGCGTCGGCGGCGCGTCGGCGGCGTAACAGGAGAGCGCGTCGACACGCAGCGTGTCGCAGATGACGAGGAGCACGTTCGGCACGGGTGCGTCCGTCGAAAGCGCGCCCGTCGAGGACGCGTCCGTCGGGGAGTCCATAACGGCCGTTTCCGAAGCGACTGCAATATCGCTTGCGTGTCAGGATTCTGCATCCTTCGCGTGTTCGGCTTCGGCGTCGTCCTCGACTTCGGCTTCGTGTACCCCCGTTCCGCTTCGTCCGCGTGTCCGACTCCAGCGGATTTATACGGCTCTCGCTCGCCGCTTCTCCCGTGAACCGACGGACCGCACGGGTCGCAATGCTGTATCAGGACCCCCACCCCGCTCACCGGGGGTTCGCCGAGGCCATCGGCGCCGACCTCGTCGATTTCCAGCGGCACTCGCTCGGGTCGCTCTCCGACAGCGTCGTCGGCGACGTGTACAACGGGCTTCGCTACCCCGAATACGACGCGTATCTGGTCGAAGGATCGCGCCCCCTGTACGCGGCGCTCGCACACCGCGCAATCCGACGCTCGAAACTCGTCTACCTCTGCGCTGACCACGGTCTCTACAGTCTCGGTAACCCGGAGTTCGAGGGGAGTTCGGGGTTCAAATCGCTCGTCGGCCGGTTCGGGAAACCGGCTATCAGCGCGGTCGGGTCGCGCTTTATCGACGGCGTCGTCGCCGTCTCCGAATTTGCGGCGGAGTTCACCCGACCTATCGTCGGTCCCAACACGCCCATCGAAGTCGCGCACCCGTATGTCCAACCGGAGGTGTACGACGCGCTCGGCAACGTGACGCCGGCGCTCGACGACAACGTCGCCGTCACCGTCGGCCGCCCGTGGCGCTACAAGGGCGTCGACATGCTCGTCGAGGCGTGGCCAACGGTCCGCGAGTCGGTCCCCGACGCGGAACTCCACGTCGTCGGCGGCGGTCACCCCGAATCGTACGCCGAGACGCCCGGCGTCGAGGTCCGCGGTTACGTCGAGAATCTGGGCGACGCCCTCGCGCCCGCCTCGCTCTACGTCCAGCCGTCGCGGATGGACACGTTCCCCGTCAGCGTACTCGAAGCGATGCGCGCCGGACTGCCGCCGCTGGTCACCGAGACGACGGGGACGCGCTCGGAGGCAGGGGCGCTTTCGCCCGAACTCGTTGTCGACCCGTCGCCGGCGGCGCTCGCGGCGGGCGTCGTCGCCTACTTCGGATGCGACAGCTCAGAGCGCCGAGTGCTCTCATCGCGTGCGCTCATGCGCGGCGCGACGTTCGACGCCGAGAGGCGGAAGGCGGCGTTCGCCGAGGCGTTCGACGGCGTTCTCGAAGCACTTTAACGCGGCTACGCCGATAGCCCGGACATGACCGTCTACGTCGTCGGACTCGACGGGGCCGACTGGTCGCTGCTCCGCGACGGCATCGACGCGGGCGACTTCCCGGGACTGGCCCGCATCGTCGACGAGGGCGTCACCGGGAACTTGGAGAGCACCCTCCCGCCCATCACCTTCCCCGCGTGGAAATGTTACTCGACCGGCAAGAACCCCGGTAAGCTCGGCGTCTACGAGTGGTTCGGCTTCGACCGCGAGTCGCGGTCGATAACGACGAACGATTCCTCGAACTTCCGCTCGCGGGAGTACTGGGACGTGCTGTCCGACGAGGGGGTCACCCCCGCCGTCGTTAACATGCCGACGACCCATCCGCCGAAAACCGACGACGGCGTGTTGACCGTCGCGGGGAGTCCCGCTTCCGAGCACGGCGAGTTCACGAAACCGAACTCGCTCAAATCGGAGCTGCTGGACGCAGTCCCCGAGTATCGGACCAAACCCGACCTCGTCCTCGACGAGGCGACGCCGGAGGAGCTGATTTCGGAGGCGAAGACGCTCGCCGACCAGCGCTTCGACGCCGCAGAGTGGTTCGCCGACGAGAAGGGCTGCGGCCTCGTCCACCTCACCGTCTTCGTCACCGACACGGTCCAACACCGGCTCTGGGACCGGCCCGAGAAAATTCGCGAACTGTACGAGCGCATCGACCGGCGACTCACGGCACTTCTCGACCGCGAGGACACCGAAGCGGTGTTCCTGATGAGCGACCACGGCTTCGCCGAAATCGACGAGACGTTCCTCGTCAATCAGTGGCTCGCCGATCGCGGCGACCTCGTTGTCGGCGACGCGGGCGGGCGGAACGCGCTCGCCACCGTCGGCATCACGCGCGAGCGTCTCAAGCGCACGGTCGCCCGACTCGGCCTCGTCAACCTCGCGCAGGCTCTGATTCCCGAGTCGATGCAGCGCTTCTTCCCCAGCGAGAGCGGTCGCGTCGCGATTCAGGACGCCCCCGTCGACTGGGCGGAGACGAAGGCGATTTCGCTCGGCCGCGGTCCCATCTACCTCAACGACGCCGCCTTCGAGAGCGACGCTGCGCGCGCGTCGTACCGAAAGTCGCTGACCGAGGCACTTTCCTCGCTGGAGACGCCCAACGGTGACCCCGTCGCAGCGGCGGTCCACGAACCCGACGAGATTTACTCGGGCGAGTTACACCGCGCGCCGGACCTCGTCGTCGAGTACGCGACGGGCGTCGACGCCCCCGAAGCAATCGGCGGCCGGGTCTTCGGCGAGCGGACCGAGTGGCTGGCGACCCACCGGCGACAGGGCGTCTTCGGCGCGTGGGGCGACGGCTTCGGCTCCGGGCGGTTCGACTGCAGCCTCTACGACCTCGCGCCGACCATCCTCCACTGGTTCGGTGCGCCCGTCCCCGCCGACGTCGACGGAGAGGTCCAGCGGGCCATCCTCGTCGGCGAACCCCAGCAACGGGGCGTCGAGGAGGGACCGGAGACGGCGACGACCGGCGGCGGAGAGACGGCGGGAGGGGAGGTAGAGGAGACGCTTCGAGATTTGGGCTACATCGACTGACGCCCGGTGAACGCCGATTCACCGCTCGGCGTCGCTAGGACCCACAAAATTCAAACGAGATGGTGATGCTAATGGCATATGTCCGACCGCCCGAACATCCTCCTCGTCTCCTGGGACAGCGTCCGCGCCGACCACCTCTCCTCGCACGGTTACGAGCGGGAGACCGCCCCGTTTCTGACGAGCGTCGCAGAAGACGGTCTCGTCTTCGAGGACGCCCAGGTTCCGGGCGTTGGCACCATCACGAGTTTCACCGGCGCGTTCACCGGTGCGCACGCCGACGCGACCCAGCAGTCTATCGAACCCGCGGACTGGAAGGCGGCTAACGCCGACCGGCGTTTCCTCTCCGAGGCGCTCTCCGAGGCCGGTTACTACACCGGCGCGGTCCACTCGAACGCGCTCATGAGCCGCTTTTACGGCTGGGACCGCGGGTGGGACGTCTACAAGGACAACGTCGTCACCGAGTCCGACGGCGACTCCGACTCCGCGCGGCGGTGGAACCGAGTGAAGAAAGAGCGGGTGCTGCCGACGCTGCGTCGCCTCGGCGTCGGCGGCGCGGTCGTCCACGGGCGAAATATCGTGCTCAAGACGCCGTCGTACGTCGAGTGGGAGCAGATGTGGGACGAGGTGGAGCAGTTCGTTAGAGAGGCGCCCGAACCGTGGTTCTTCTGGGTGCTACTCGTCGATACGCACCACCCGTGGTGCGCGCCGCCGGAGCACCGCGAATGGGACCAACCGGGCTTCCGCGGCGCGCACTTCTGGAACTACGTTATGCGGCGGTACCCCGAACGCACCGGCGACAGACGCCCGGCCATCGTCAACGCCTACGACAACGAGATACGCCACGCAGACGCGTTCCTCCGGAAGTTGGACGGCCTCTTGGAGGAGACGGGCAACGACGACGCGGCGCTCGTCGTCCACAGCGACCACGGCGACGAACTCGGCGAGCACGGCGAGTACGGCCACTCCTCCCAGCGGATGTACGACACGCTCACACGCGTCCCGCTCGTGATGCGCAACGTCGGCGAGACGGGCCGCGTCGACGGCCCACACACGCTCCTCGACCTCGGAAGCACGATTCTAGACATCGCCGGGAGCGACGAATGCCTCGCAGACCGGCCGTCGCTGCTCGGCGACGAGCGCGAGAAGCGTGATTTGGTCGTCGTCGAGAACTTAGCGGGCGAGGGCGACGCCCGAGCGGCAGCGGTCGGCGACGAGTGGAAGGTGCTCCACCACCCTGACACGGGATGGCACGCCTACTACCGCCCGGACGACCCGCTCGAACGGGAGGACCGCTGGGGCGACCACCCCGAGGAGCTCGAAGCGGTGCTCAGGGCGCACCTCCGCGACCGGAAAGGCGTCACCGTCTCGGCGGGCGCTGACGACGGCGACGATGGTGACGGTATGAGCGACGTGCAGGAGCGCCTCACGAACCTTGGGTACATCGACTGAGAGTCGTCTGCGCTCGAAACCTTCGACAGATTAGAGATAGCCAAGCGCGCCCAGTTTCTCCTCAATATCCCCGCGCTCGACGTTTCGCTCGGTCGTCGGTTCGTGCGTCTTCTCGTCCTCAGCAGTCGTCTCGTACCACGGCACCCGCCGAACCGAGGACAACGGTACCTTCGGGTGACCGTAGACGCCCCACTCGCCCTTCGCGTTGCCGTGGTCGGCGCTGACGACGACCCGCTCGGCGTCGAGGTTTTCGAGGAGGAGTTCAACGTCGTCCAGTACGTAGCGGAGGTTCTCCCGGTAGCTCTCCAACACTCGTTCTTCGGTGAGTTCGCCGCGTCGAAGTCGGTCCCACGGTGAGTCCCACCCGGCGCCCTCGCCAAGCGTCTCGCTGTTCATCCCGCCGCCGAGGGGGTCCGGAACCGACGGGAAGTGCGGTTGCATGTAGTGGACGACGAGTCGGTCGGCGTCCGTCTCTCGACCCGCCGCGATGGCGCGGTCCGTGATGGGGCGCGCCGGAATCGTCCCGGCGTCGTCGTCCCACGCGTAGCGCCACACGTCGTCGAGTCGCAGGAGGTCGCTTTCGGAGAGCACCCGGTGACTGAACGGGTTGCCGGTGACATACGCCGTCCGGCGCATCTCCTCGCGGTGGTCATCGGTGAACGTCCGCTCCATCCACTCGATAGAGGAACTGCCGACGGAGACCAGTTCGTCGGGACGGTTCAAGAAGGCATACTCGTCAGCGACCTCTCGCATCAGATCGACGCGACAGGCGTCGAGGAGGACGAGCGCGTCCCACTCGCGGTCGTAGACGTTCGTGCCCGCGGGGTATAACTCGTTAACGCGGCGCAATCCTCCTAGGTACAGTTCGTAGCCGCTCTCGCGGAGGCCCGCGATGCCGTCGTCTCGGACTCTATCTCCGGTGTCCGAGACCCAGTCGCCCAGCGTCATTCCATGTACCCCAAATCCCGCAGGTGTTTCTCGACCATCTCGTCGTCCTCGTCGACGGCGACGTCGTCGCTGCGGAGGCGACGCATCCGCTCGCGGTGGTCGTCGAGCGCCGCGCTCAGCGCCTCGTACTCCGTCGGGTTCGACTTGCGGCGGTCGTCCTCGGGTCGCTCGTCGGGCGTCTCGCGGACGTTGAAGAAGAACTCGCCGTCGTCGACGTGGCGGAGCAGTTTCCACCCGTCGGCGCGCCGAGCGTAGCAGCGCCCGTAGTCGACCTGTCGGCCCACGTCGCCGAAAGCGTACTCGCGGGCGTCGACCTCGCCCCGCGCGAGTTCGAGCGCCGACTCGCCCTGCCACGCCGTCGGGGCGTCGACGCCTACCGCGTCCGCGAGCGTCGGCGCAGTGTCGAGCAGTCGAATCTGGCCGTCGACGGTTCCGCTCTCGTACGCTGATTCGTCTTCGTTAGCGACGCCGTCGAGGACGAACGGCACGCGGACGACGCCCTCCCAGAACTCGGGGGGGTGGCCAGCGTGGCCGTGCTCACCGACGAGTTCGCCGTGGTCGGCGGTGAGACAGACGACCGTCTCGTCTCGTACCCCCCGCTCCTCTAACGCGCCGACGAGCGTCTCGAACTGGTCGTCGGCGTAGGCACACTCGGCGTCGTAGAGGCGGCGAACTGTCTCCCACTCGTTGTCGGTCATCTCCTCTGGGTGGTGCGTCCCCTTCCGCGAGAGCCGGCGGCAGTCGGCGACGCTGCGCGGCGCGTCGAGAAACCGTCGCTGGTACTCGTCGGGCGCCTCGTAGGGGTGGTGGACGTCCATGTAGTGAAGCCACGCGAACCACGGTCGGTCGTCGGAGAGCAAGTCAACCCAGTCGAGGAAGCGTCGGTTGAGCGACTCGGCGCGCTCGTACTCGCTAGCGTCGCCGCCTGAGGCCGTTGCCATCGCGGCGTCGACGCGGTTGTAGACGCGTTCGATGATCCGGAACAGGGGACCGTCTTTGTCGAGGTTCGACTGGACGAACTGTTTGAGTTTGCCCGCTTCGGCGGAGCCGCTGGCGTCGTGCATCAGGTCGAAGCCGCGGTCGTAGTGGTAACTGCCGCTGGCGAAGTGGTTGTCCGTGAAGCCCGCGGTGGCGTACCCCGCGTCGCGGAGTCGCTCGGCGAGCGTCACCACACCACCGCTTCGCGTTGCTTGCGACGAGTCTCTCGACTCGGGGATGCCCAGCCCTTCGATGCTCGCGAAGTGGCGACTGGCGTGAATCGCCGGGAACGACGCCGGCGTCGACGGCCCGTTGGCGACGCAGTCGGCGAACTCCAGCGCGCCGTCGGCGAACGACCGGGCGAACGGCATCACCCGGTCGTCCACCCGATCGGCCCGCAGCGAGTCGACGGTGACGAGGAGGACGTTCATGGCCGACCCTCCGCGTCGGAGGATAAAAGCGCACGGTACTTTCTCTCGAGCGCGTCGACCACCTCGCTCCACGTCGGCAGCGGCGTCGCGGGCGCGTCGAACTCCACCACCGTCCTGACCGCGTCGGCCACCGTCTCGGTGTCGACCCGCGAGACGCCGAGGCAGTCCGGCCGGTCGGTCCAGTCGACGAGCGCGCCCGCCTCCCTGACGAGCGCGGGCGTCCCGGCTGCGAGCGACTCGGCGACCGTCATCCCGTACGCCTCGTGCGTCGACAGCGTGAGGTGCGCCGCCGCGCCCGCGTAGAGCCTCGGCAACTCCCCGTCGTCGACGTACCCAAGAAACTCGACGCGGTCGGAGACGCCGCTCTCGCGCGCGAGCGTCTCCAGTTCAGTCCGATACGGGCCGCTTCCGGCGACGAGCAGGTCGTACTCCGGTAGCGACGCGAGCGCGCGAATCGCGTACTGGACGCCCTTGTACTCGACGAGTCGGCCGACTGCGAGGAGATACGGCCGGGAGCGCTCGAGGGGCGTCGCGTCCTCGAACCGCGCGACGTCGAGTCCGTTCGGAATCACCGTCGCGTTGACGCTGAAATCCCGTTTCAACTGTTCTCGCTCCCACTCACTGACCGCGACGACGGCGTCGGCGCGGCGAAGCGCCTGCCCGCCGACCGGTCGGTACAGTCCGAGCAGTCGGTCGCGGAGGCCATCGGCGCTGGATCCATGGTAGTGCGGCGTGGCGACGAACGGGCGCGACCCGACGCCCAGTGCCGCCAGCGCGAGCGGAAACGAGTGGTAGTTGTGCGCGTGAACCACGTCGGCGTTCGCGCCCACGTTGGCGACGACCCGCGCGACGCTTGGCGCGAGGTGGAACGCGCCGCCGGGGGCGACACCGCGGCAACGACGGATTTGGACGCCGTTTCGGCGCTCGTGCCGCGACACGCCGGACCCGGCGTCGGCGGTGACGACGGTGACGACGTGACCGCGAGCGGCAAGTTCCTCGCTCACTCGCCGGACGTGCGTCTCGACGCCGCCCGCTCGGGGTGGGTATCGGTGCGTGACTTGGAGAACCTGCATCGTCGGCTCACTCGAGGCGCGTTCGCCGTTTCCCTCGCAGTCGCCGCGGCGCCGACTCGGCGCTCGGGTTCACTCGTACGCCTCCCGCAGTTCGGCGTCTACCTCCCAGATGGGACCGCCTTCGCCCTGCAGAAGCCTGACGCTAGCCCACCACAGCGAGATCTGCGTGTCGAACAGCGCGTACGCCGGCTGCGCCGGGCCGAGTCGCTCCGCCGACCCCAGCGCGACAACGGTCAGAAGAAGCGCCGGAATCGCGAGTGCGAGCGGACCACCGAACGCCGCCAGTGCGAGCGTGAAGAGGACGATGCCGCCGGCCAGCGCCCACGGCGAAATCACCATGAAACACCAGTTGAACGGGAGGACGACCCAGCCGTACAGTCCGTGGTTGAACAGCGCGTCACGGTTGCGCGAGAGCAGACGGATGAGGCCCATCGCGCGGCGGTCCTTCTGCTTTCGTCGCTTTCGGAACGCCGAGTGCGACGCCTCCATGTACTGTATCGCCGGGTCGAAGACGACTCGGCCCCCGTTCTTGCGGATCTTCAGCGCCAACTCCGTGTCGTCGGCGATGGAGTCCTCGTCGATAGGGACGATAGCGTCGCGCTCGAACGCCGAGAACGGGCCGTGGAAGATGAGCGTCGAGTCGAGATGCGACTCCAGCGTCTGAATCCGCGCCTGAACGTCGCGGTACCCCTCCTCGACCTCGCTGCCGCCGAGCACGTCGACGTTGCGGCCGGTCACGCCCTGCACCTCGGGGTCGGCGAGGTTCGCCACTGCCTCGCGGAGCGCGTCGGGCGCGATTTTCGAGTCGCAGTCGGTCTTGACGACTACCTCATTCGTCGCCGCCGCGTACGCCTCGTTGAGCGCGATTGCCAGTCCGCGGCGCTCCTCCTCGCGCAATAGCGTCAGCGTCGGCGCGTCGCGCTCATCGAAGAACGCCTCGACGAGTTCGGGCGTCGCGTCGTCGCTCGAATCGACGACGACGACTTCGACTTTCTCCATCGGGTAGTCGAGCGACAGGATATCTTCGAGTTTGTTCTCGACGATTCGCTCCTCGTTGTACGTCGGGAGGATGACGCTGACCGTCGGTTCTCTCGGGCGCTTCTCGGCGGGCGACCCCTCCGGTCGGACGAGTCCCAACAGTAGCAGGAACAGCGCGTACGGCAGACCGGCGAGGAAGAACAACAAGCCGGAGAGCCGGGCGAGACGCTTCATAGCTGCCGATATCCGACGCGGCGACAAAAATCCCCGCGATGTGGTTTTCGAACTCGGTCGCCGACGCCGAAACAGGAGGAAGCGTTTTTATACGACCCTCACACAGGTCATCTCGAAATGGACCGTGCCGACGTCTGTGTGCTCATTCCGACGTACGACGAGGCCGAGACTATCGGCGAGGTCGTCGACGGATACCGCGCGGAGGGGTTTTCCGACATCCTCGTCATCGACGGCAACTCGACGGACGGCACGCGCGACATCGCCCGCCAGTGCGGTGCGCGCGTCGAGACGCAGACGGGGACGGGAAAGGGGCAAGCGATCCGCGAGGCGATGCAGTACATCGACGCGCCGTACGTGCTGATGGCCGACGGCGACGGAACGAACCCGCCGAGCGACGCCGCTGCGATGCTCGAACCGCTCAACCGCGGCTACGAGCACGTCGTCGGCAACCGCTTCGCCGACATGCGCTCGGGCGCGATGACGAGGTTGAACAAACTCGGTAACCGCATCGTCAACCGCGCGTTCGCCTACATCCACGGGGAGAACTTCGTCGACATCCTCAGCGGTTACCGCGCGTTCACTCGCGAGTCGTTCGAGCGACTCAACCTCACCGCCGACGGCTTCGGCATTGAGACCGAAATGTCTATCGAGTGTGCGAAGCGGAACGTGCCGACGGCGGTCGTACCGGTTACCTACCACCCCCGGCCGGACGGGTCGGACACGAACCTCCGCCCGTTCCGCGACGGCAGCGTCATCTTCCTCGAACTGTACCGCCGCGCGAAGACGAACAACCCGCTGTTTTACTTCGGCAGCATCGGTACGCTCTCGACGCTCACCGGCGTCGTCATGGCCTTTTACGTCGCTTTCGAGTGGTTCGTCCCGCCCCGGACCTCCCACGAGGTCATCGCCCTCGGCGCGGCCGCGGGCATCCTCTTTGGCGTCCAACTGCTCATCTTCGGCGTGCTGGCGGACATGATTCTTACCTTCCACCGCGAACAGCTCCGCCGAATCGAGGAACTCGACGACGGGGAGTCGGACGCGTCGCCGGCTAAGCGAACGCAGAAACAGAGACGGTAACGGGTCCCTCAGAACGGAACCAGCGCGCGGAGGCGACCGAAGACGCTCTTGCCGACGGCCGCCCGTTCCTCCTCGAACACCGGGTGGAGTTTGTCGAGGAGTTCCATCTTGTTCTCGAAGCGGTCCTGGTGTACCCGGCTAAGCGCCTCCGAGAGCGAGAGCGTGTTCCCCGACGCGTCGCAGGGGATCTCGGTGGCGTCGATTGACTCGACGAGTTCGTCGCTCGTCGCCGGGAACTCTACTCCAGCGTTCGAGAGCCGCGCGTCGAGAGCGGCGATGCCGAACTCGATCTGGTCTGGTTCGGAGTCATCGCGTTGTGGGGGCCGCGCTGCCATTGAGCGCTGTTGGGACTCGAAGGACAAAAACCCCGGCGACAGTCAGCGTCTTTATCCGACCGCCGTCCCTGATGGTGCGTATGACGGAGTACACGACCGTCTCCATTCCGAAGGAACTCGCCGAACGCGTCGACGAGACCATCGAAGGGACGAGTTTCTCCAGTACGAGCGACCTCGTCCGGTTCCTGCTCCGGAGTATCGTCATCCAACACCAGCGACAGGGCCAACTCACCGAGGCCGAGTTCGAGGAGATCGCCGACCAACTGACCGACCTCGGTTATCTAAAATAGCGCCGCGTCCTCTCGCGTCTCGCCTCTCTCCGCGGACGCGACGGTTCTGTTTCTCGCGTGGCTCGGTCCCCGCGCCTCACGTCAACGACTCTTTCGGCGGTTCGCCGTCGAGAATCGACAGTTCGAGTCGCGTCCCCGTCCGGTCGAACGCCGCGAGCGACTCGTCCTCCCAGGGTGGGACGGCGACGAGCACGACCCCGGCGAGGTCGTCGCGCTTCGTCACTTCGAGCTTCCCCTGTGGATGGCTGATAAACCGTGCGCGACCCCGACCCGCGGGCGTCGCGAGGTCGACGCCGAAGATGGCGTTGACCGACCGGCCGGCGTCGGGCAGGTAGAAATGCGTCAGCACGGGCGTCTCGGGCGCCAGTCCGAGGTTCGCCTCGAACTCGTCGGCGGGCGTTGTCGCCAACACGACGTTCGTCCGTTCCGGTTCGGCGTCCTCGGCGAGGTCCAAGAGCACCTCGACCAACCCGCGGGTTACGTAGACCACGCGCGGGCGTTCTGGGTGCGGTGGTATAACCTCGTTGACTCGACGCGGGCGGTCGCTCGGGGTCGCTGTCCCGGTGTCAACCGGAGACCATCATCTTCAGCGTCTTGCCGTACAGCGACGGCGTCCGCCTCCGCGAGTTCTCCAGCGCGTCGGCGAGCGCGCCACGGGCGTTTTCGTGGAGGCCCGCTCCGTGACCCACGAGAATCCGCTCGGGATTGAAACTCGACAGCGGACGCGTCGGCGGGAACAGACGAATCATCGGATGGACGCCGAGGCGTTCGCCCTCGGCGAGGAAGAACGGGGCCGTTCCGAGCGACTCGGGGACGACGAGCGTCCCGCTGGACTCGTCGTACAGGCCGACCTCCTGCCATGGTGGCACCGTTGAGTCGCGGACGGTGAGCGCCCGAACGCCGGTGTCGCCGAGTTCGCGGCCGAACCGCTCTACGTCGGCGTTCAGTTTCTTCGCGACGCCGCTCATCCAGTCGGGGACGTACACCGAGACGCCGTGTCGGCATGCGAGCGTTGCGGCGTCGCGTTTGTGGCGGTCGAGACCGACGACGACGCCGGCCACGTCGCCGAGGTCATCGAGCAGGTCGTCGACGCCGTCGGCGTCCACGGGGTCGACGACCCACACATCGCCGTCGAGCTCCAGCGCGTGACTCGCCCGCTGCATCTCCTCGTGGGGGTGAGCGATCCACCCGACGCCGTGGTCCCACCGGTCTATCTCGCGGAGGTCCTCGCGGCCGCCTTTCATCGGCATGGTTTCTCGTTGGGGCGGAAGACGGATAAATGACGCTCCGAGGAGGCGTCGTCGGCTCGCTCGGCCGCTGTCTTCGGCTTTCGGGTCGCTCCAGAATCGCTCCGGGATCGCTCCAAGATCGCTCCGGGACAACTCCGGGGCCTCGTTGTTACCGAGCAGAACGTTCAAGTTCGACTGTCGATTTTCTCATCTATGGTCAATCTCCGACGGCTGAAGCCGCTCGTCGCCGGGTTGCTCGGGTTGACCGTCACCGGTCTCGGACATATCTACCTGCGACGGTGGCGGCGCGCGGCGGCGTGGCTACTTCTCGTCATCGTCGTCGGGCAGGTGTTCGTCTCCCCGGAGACGCTCGACTTCGTCAACGCGTCGTTCGCGCAGGGCGGACTGTTCGCGCCCCCGCAGACGCCGATTCCGTCGGCGGTGCTCGAAGAGTTGCTTTTGCTCTCGGTCGTCGCCACGGCGAGCGCCGTCGACGCGTACCTCGTCGGCGTTCGGTCGCTGAGAGACGCCGAAGCCGAGGCAGGAACCGGGACCTCGGCCGCCGACGCTGTCGGCGCTACCGCCGCGGATTCGACCGCCGACGCGACGGTGAACTGCCCCAACTGCGGCAAGGAGTTCGAGGCCGGGATGGAGTTCTGCCCGTGGTGCGCCGAGCGAGTCGCCGTCGCCGACGACGAGAACTGACCGAGACTCCCGAGTCGCCGGCGATAGACAGAAGGTATAAGCGCCGCGTTCGACGAGTCAAACCGAGCGATGGGTGACACCGAGACGACGGACAGACCGACGCGCGACGCCATCATGAAGGCAACGTTCACCGCGCTGACCAAGCACGGCTACGCCGGCCTGACGATGCAGAAAATCGCCGACGAGTTCGACAAGAGCAAGTCGCTTCTGCACTACCACTACGACACCAAAGACGAACTGCTCGTCGCGCTGCTCGACTACATGCTGGCACAACTCGACGAGCGCCTCGCGCTTGACGAGGAGTCAGACCCGCTGGACCGCCTGACGACGCTTGTCGACATGCTACTGTTCGGTCCTGACCGCGAGGCGCACAAGGCGTTTCAGACGACGCTCTTGGAACTTCGGGCACAGGCGCCTCACAACGAGGCGTTCCGCGAGCAGTTGGCGACCAACGACGCCGCCATCCACGACCTGTTCGTCGACATCGTCGCCGACGGCGTCGAACAGGGGACGTTCCGCGAGGTCGACCCCGACGCCGTCGCGACGCTCGTGCTCTCGGCGCTGCAGGGCGCGCGCGTCCGCTGGGTGACGCTCGACGAGGACGACGCGCCCGACGAACTCCGCGACGCGCTCTTTCAGTATCTCATCGACGAACTCCGTCCCGAGGACGACGCGTAGTCGCTTTCGGCGACGGTCTCTCTCGGCGTCCGCCCCTGACGTTCGCTCCTCGACGCGTTCCGATTCGGCGACGCCCTCTTGACGCCCACGAGCGTACCGTCAGTCCATGCTGGTCGGTCTCGCACACCTCGGGCTGGAAGTGAAGTACCTCGACCGCGCGCGGTCGTTCTACGGCGACCGCCTCGGTCTCGATCCAGAGCGCGCCTCAGAGCGGACGCTCGTCTACCCCGTCGGTCCCGTCGACCTGCGAATTTGCCGTCCGACGGGCGTCCCGCGCGGCGGACTCCACACCCACTTCGCGTTCTCGGCGCCCGGCGAGGAGTACGACCGGTGGCTGGACCGCCTCGCGGAGTTACAGCCCGAGGAGGTGCAGTTCGGGTCGTACCGGTCGCTGTACGTCGACGACCCCGACGACCACTGCGTCGAGATCGGCGGCACCGACGGCGAGGGGGGTGGGGATGACGCTTCCGCCGCCGCCGACGCTTCCCCGCCGTCGCTGACGGGTATCTTCGAGGTCGTCCTCGAAGTGACCGACCTCGACGCCGCGGAGCGACGGTACGCCGAACTCGGCTTCGAGGAGGTCGACCGCGGCGACGACCGGCGGCGTGTTCGCCTCCGTGGACCGGCCGAGCCTCGCGAAGACTCGCCTTATCGCCCATTCGACCTCGAACTGTGGGAACCGCAGTTGGGACTCGCCGACGCGCGCGGCGGCGTCCACGTGGAGTTGGGTCTCGCCGTCGACGACCCCCAAGCGACCGCGGCGACGTTCTCCGAGTTCGCCTGTGAGTCACTGGCCACCGACGCCGCCGATGAGCGACGACTCCGCGATCCAGACGGGCACGTGCTGACGTTCGTCCCTGCCGACACCGACGCGTCGTTCGGGTGACGAACCGGGACCGACGCGTAGCCAGTCGGTTCTGCCGCGGTCCGCGGACGTAAGGGCGAGGGGCCTGAATCCCCGTTCCATGCCCGAGTACCGCAAGGTGTCCGTGGAGTCGGTGCCGAACACGCCGAACCCGACACGCGAGAAGAAGGAGATAGACGAGGCGGTCGGCGCGACCGAGTTCGGTTTCAACGTCTTCACCGCCGAACCGGGCGAGCAGATCCCGTGGGGGTACCATCGCCATCCCGATCACGAGGAACTGTTCTACGTGCTCTCGGGCGAACTCCGCGTCGAGACGCCCGACGGCGAGTTCCGGGTTGGGACGGACGAGGCGTTCTTCGTTCCGAGAGGCGCGCCGAACCGCGCCGTCGCCGCGGGTGAGGAACCCTGCAGATTCGTCGCCGTCGGCGCGCCGAAAGACGCCGACGGCGCGGTTATCGAGGAGGAGTGTCCGGCCTGCGGCGACGCGACCGACCGAACGTACGAGGCGGTCGAAGACGCTGGGCGGACGGTGTACGTCCTCTCCTGTGCGGAGTGCGGCGTCGAGACGCGGCGCTTCGAGTGAGTGTCGCGCCCCGCTACCCGTCCGTCACGTCTCGCCACCTGCTTGTCGCGTTTCTCACCGCAGTCGGTCCGTGTCGATGTCGACGCCCGGCGGACTGACGACGAGGAACTTCCGGAAGTGCATCAGTTGGCCTCCCATGTCCTTGACCTCGCGGGCGAACCCGGCAGCGAGTTTGTTTAGGTCGCCGTGTACTGACAACACCAGCACGTTTCCTTCTCTGACATTTCGGACCCACTCGGCCGGTTCGGTCGACCCGTCGAGAACGCCGAGAACCACGTCGCCGCGGATCTCGGCGTTCTCGATGTGGGATTCGGCGTTTCGCAGGTCGAGGTCGAACTCGCTCATACTGCGCCACTTGCGCGAGGGTGAGAAAAATCCTCGCCTTCTCCGTGCGCCTCGCTCTCACTCCCGGGCGCGCTCGGCTCCGATTCTCTGTGACCGATCGGTCACCTGCGTCGCCAACTGGAGTCCCGTTCCGAACGAGTGTCCAGTTTTCGTCACTCGTCGTGACGATCCGCGCGCGACTCGTTAGCACGGTGATCTGCCACCGTTTTCGGTCCGTTTCGCGTGACGCTCGCCTGTAGCTCCCCTCCAACTCTACTGTTGAATATAAGGACACCCAATGAATAATAGGACGTTGCTGTCGTACGATTCGATGATCGTTCACGAACGTTCGTGTCCCCCTCGCCGCACTGCGAATCTGTCGGAGGGACAGGTTTATATATGTGGTCACCCCGAGCACGGGACACGATGTCTCACAATGACACGGAGGACACGTCGGATACCCCGGCGGGTCGAGTTCTTCGACGGCACACTGAACTGCGAATCTGAAATCGAGACGGTACGACTGTTCGACACCACCCTGCGCGACGGCGAGCAGTCGCCGCGTACCTCGTTCAGCTACGACGACAAGCGGGAGATTGCGTCGATTCTCGACGCGATGGGCACTCACGTCGTCGAGGCTGGGTTCCCTGTCAACTCCGACGCGGAGTTCGAGGCGGTCCGCGACATCGCGGCCGCGACGGAGACGACGACCTGCGGGCTCGCCCGCGTCGTCGACGGCGACGTGGAAGCCGCGCTGGACGCCGGTGTCGACATGGTCCACGTGTTCGTCAGCACCAGTGACGTACAGCTACAGGACTCGATGCACGCCTCCCGCAATGAGGCGGTCGAGCGAGCGGTCGCATCGGTCGAACGAGTGAAGGAGGCGGGCGTCGACGCGATGTTCTCGCCGATGGACGCCACGCGGACCGACGAGGCGTTCCTCTACGAGATCATCGAGGCCGTCACCGAGGCGGACGTCGACTGGATCAACGTCCCCGACACGTGTGGGGTGGCGACGCCGACGCGCTTCGGCGACCTCATCGGATCCATCAAAGAGCACACCGACGCGCGCATCGACGTCCACACACACGACGACTTCGGCCTCGCCAGCGCCAACGCGATGGCGGGGTTCGAGGCGGGCGCGACGCAGGCGCAGGTGTCGGTCAACGGCATCGGCGAACGCGCCGGCAACGCCGCCTTTGAGGAGGTCGTCATGGCCGCCGAGAGTATCTACGGCGTCGACACCGGCGTCGACACCACGCGCATCACCGAACTCTCCCGCATCGTCGAGGAGAAGTCGGACATCCCGGTGCCGGCGAACAAACCGGTTGTCGGACGGAACGCCTTCTCGCACGAGAGCGGCATCCACGCAGCGGGCGTCATCGAGAACGCCGACACCTTCGAACCCGGCGTGATGACGCCGGAGATGGTCGGCGCGAAACGCGAGTTCGTGCTGGGCAAACACACCGGCACGCACTCGGTCCGGAAACGACTGGAGGACGCGGGCTACTCGCCGACGGACGCCGAAGTCCGCCAGATAACCCGCCGCATCAAGGACTACGGCGCGGACGGCGGCCGCGTCACGATGAGCGTGCTGGAACAGTTCGCCCGCGACACGGGCGTCGAGGAACCGGAGGAGGTCCAGGCCTGATGTTCCGGCGCGGCGTCGCAGGCTCCGGCGAGCCACGGGTGTACCACTCGGCGACGAACCGTGCGCCCGGGACAGCTTGCGTTCCCACCTCGCTCCGCGGGGTCTGGACACCATCCCGCCACGGGGTCCGAGCACCCTCCCGTGCGAGAGCGACTCGTCCGGGCAACGTTTGCACGGCACGAAAGGGTTTTTACCGACCGGCGATAGCAGGTGAACGAGATGCGACAGTCAGTCACGCGCCGCATGTCCGCGACGGCCCCCGAGCCGTCGCCCCGCGGCGACAGCACTGTCGTCCGGTCGCTCATTATTGTAGGGGCCGCCTAGCCCCTCACCACCCCCTCTTCCGACCCCGTTTCGCACCGTTTTCGAGAAGGAGCCGCGCGGTCACCGCGTGCGCTCCGCGACACCGAGCCACACGCACACCACCGATGCGACCGTACCGACCACCCACACACGACCGAGACCGAAGAGGAAGCACAGCATGAGCGAACAACAGACCGCCGCGACGACCGACGAGACGACGGACGCGGCGACGGAGACCGACGGGAAACGGACGCCGGTCACCACCGGCGCGTCGTCGGTCGTTCGCGCGCTCGAAAACGCGGGCGTCGAAGCCGCGTTCGGCGTGCAGGGCGGGGCCATCATGCCCATCTACGACGCGCTGTACGACTCCGACATCCACCACGTAACGATGGCCCACGAACAGGGGGCGGCGCACGCCGCCGACGCCTATGGCGTCGTCCGGGGCGACCCCGGCGTCTGTCTGGCCACGTCAGGCCCAGGCGCGACGAACCTCGTCACCGGTATCGCCGACGCCGACATGGATTCGGACGCCATGCTCGCGCTGACGGGACAGGTCCCGTCGACGATGGTCGGCTCCGACGCGTTCCAGGAGACCGACACCACCGGCGTCACCGCGCCCATCACGAAGCACAACTACTTCGCGAGCGACGCCGACACCGTCGGCGACACGGTGGGCGAGGCGTTCGCGCTCGCCGCGGAGGGACGACCGGGACCGACGCTGGTCGACCTGCCGAAGGACACGACAATGGCCGAGACTGATCGCGAACCCGGTCCGGCCAAACCCCCCGAGACGACGACGCCGCCGACGGACGCCGAGATTGAATCGGTGAAGACGGCCGCCCGCGCCATCGAGCGCGCGGAGAAACCGTTGCTGCTGTTCGGCGGCGGCGTCGTCAAGGCGAATGCGACCGAAGAAGCCCGAGCGTTTGCCGTCGACAACGGCATTCCCGTCGTCACGACGATGCCCGCCATCGGGTCGATGCCCGAGGACCACGAGCTCTGCCTGTCGTGGGCAGGGATGCACGGCACCGGTTACGCGAACATGGCGGTCACGCACTGCGACCTGCTCGTCGCCGTCGGCTGCCGGTTCGACGACCGACTCACCGGCGGCGTCGACACCTTCGCCCCCGAGGCCGAGGTCGTCCACGTCGACGTCGACGAGGCCGAAATCTCGAAGAACGTCCACGCGGACTACCCGGTCGTCGGCGACGCGAAAGCCGTCCTCGAACAGTTTGCCGACGAAGTCGGCCAGTCGCCGGACGCCCGCGAGTGGCGACAGCAGTGTCAGACGTGGAAGGAGGAGTACCCGCTGGCGTACGAGACGCCCGAAGACAAACCGCTGAAACCGCAGTTCGTCGTCGAGGCGCTCGACGAGGCGACCCCCGACGACACCATCGTCACCACGGGCGTCGGCCAGCACCAGATGTGGGCCGCGCAGTTCTGGACGTTCACGAACCCGCGGACGTGGGTCTCCTCGCACGGTCTCGGCACGATGGGCTACGGTCTCCCCGCGGCCATCGGCGCGAAACTCGCCGCGCCGGACAGAGACGTGGTCTGCGTCGACGGCGACGGCTCCTTTTTGATGACGATTCAGGAGCTGTCGGTCGCCGTCCGCGAGGAACTCGACATCACCGTCGCCGTCCTGAACAACGAGTACATCGGGATGGTCCGGCAGTGGCAGGACGCCTTCTTCGACGGCCGCCGGATGGCCGCCGAGTACGACTGGTGTCCCGACTTCGCCAAACTCGCGGAGGCGTTCGGCGCGCGCGGCTTCAGCGCCGAGAACTACGACGAGGCCGCCGACGCCATCGAGGGCGCGCTGGCCTACAACGGGCCGTCTGTGATCGACTTCCGAATCGATCCGACGGAGAACGTCTACCCGATGGTCGCAAGCGGCGGCGCAAACGGCAAGTTCGCCCTCTCGGAGGACCAGCTATGAGCGGCGACGAATCGGCCGACGCCCCCGGGTACGAGTTCGACGGACCCGGCATGCCGGGTCCCGCGCCCGACGAGAGACCGCACCCCGACGGTCGACGCAACGCCCACGGCGTCCGCATCGATCCGGAGGTTGAAGCTGAACCACGCTACCGAACGGCCGTCGTCTCCGCGCTGGTCGAACACGAACCGGGCGTGCTCTCGCGCGTCTCGGGGCTATTCTCCCGGCGGCAGTTCAACATCGAGAGCCTCACCGTCGGCAAGACGACGGTCGACGGCCACGCGCGAATCACGCTCGTCGTCGAGGAGACCGACGCCGGCATCGACCAGGTAAAAAAGCAACTGGGGAAGCTCAAACCCGTCATCCAGGTGGGCGAACTCGACGGCGACGCCGTGCGCGCCGAACTCGTCCTCCTGAAAGTACGGGGCGACGAACCCGACAAGGTCCACGCCATCACTCAGATGTACGAGGGCGAGACGCTGGACGCCGGGCCGCGAACCATCACGGTCCAGATAACGGGCGACCAGCAGAAGATAGACGACGCCGTCGACGCGTTCCGGCAGTTCGGCATCATCGAGATCGCGCGGACGGGCCAGACGGCGCTCGCCCGCGGCGACACGCCGACGACGCCCGGCGAGGAACCTGGCCACTCCACCGAACCCAAGAATTCGACGTACCGCGACGAAACCGACGCGGAAGACAACTGACACACCAACCATGACAGACGAACTCAACGCGACGATCTACTACGACGACGACGCGGACGCAACGCACCTCGACGACAAGACGGTAGCCGTCCTCGGCTACGGCAGCCAGGGCCACGCCCACGCGCAGAACCTCGCCGACAGCGGCGTCAACGTGGTCGTCGGTCTGCGCGAGGGCTCCTCGTCCCGCGCGGTGGCGGAGGACGACGGACTGGAGGTGGAGACGCCGGTAGAGGCGGCCGCCGCCGCCGACGTCATCTCCGTACTGGTTCCCGACACGGTCCAGCCGGCGGTGTACGAGGTCATCGAGGACGAACTCGAACCCGGCGACACGCTCCAGTTCGCCCACGGCTTCAACATCCACTACAACCAGATTCAGCCGTCGGAGGAGATCGACGTGACGATGGTCGCGCCGAAGTCGCCGGGCCACCTCGTCCGCCGTAACTACCAGGCCAACCAGGGGACGCCGGGTCTCGTCGCGGTCTACCAGGATACGACGGGCGAGGCGAAAGGCGAGGCGCTGGCGTACGCGAAAGCCATCGGTTGCACGCGCGCGGGCGTCGTCGAGACGACGTTCCGCGAGGAGACCGAAACCGACCTGTTCGGCGAGCAGGCCGTCCTCTGCGGCGGCGTCACCTCGCTCGTGAAGACGGGCTACGAGACGCTTGTCGACGCGGGCTACAGCCCCGAGATGGCGTACTTCGAGTGCCTGAACGAGCTGAAACTCATCGTCGACCTCATGTACGAAGGTGGGCTCGGCGGAATGTGGGACTCGGTCTCCGACACCGCCGAGTTCGGCGGACTGACCCGCGGCGACGCGATCGTCGACGACCACGCCCGCGAGCGGATGGAGGAGGTGCTCGAACAGGTCCAGAACGGCACGTTCGCCCGCGAGTGGATCGTCGAGAACCAGGCCGGACGGCCGAGCTACCAGCAACTGCGCGAGGCCGAGAAGAGCCACGACATCGAGGCGGTCGGCGAGGAGCTTCGGGGCCTGTTCGCGTGGGCGGAGGAATCGAGCGAGACGACCGACGAGGACGAAGACGAGAAATCGCGGGTGAAAGCATGAGCGAACGAAACCGACGAGACCGACGAGAAGTGAACGACGAAGACGAGAAAACGACGATGGCCGCCGTGAGCCACACCCATCCGCACACGAGTGAGACGTTCGGCGCGGTGTTCCAGCGCGGGCCGGCGATGGCCGACGGCGGTGAGCGAAGTGAGCGCGCCCGACGCGGAACGATGCGCGACGTGGACCACACGCCCCGACACGGTGAGGACGTGTCGGAAGTGTGGGCGCGCGGGGGCAACGAACGGCAAGCAGTACGCGACGATAGAGAGAGTACGGGTGCATCGGTAGATGAGTGAGGGAACGCTGTACGACGAGGTGTGGGACCGCCACGCCATCGCGGAGTTGCCGACCGGACAGACACAGTTGTTCGTCGGTCTCCACCTCATCCACGAGGTGACGAGTCCGCAGGCGTTCGGCATGCTGCGCGAGCGCGACATGGAGGTCGCCTACCCCGAACTCACCCACGCGACGGTCGACCACATCGTCCCTACGGCGGATCAGTCGCGCCCGTACGGCGACGACGCCGCCGAGGAGATGATGGCCGAACTAGAGGAGAACGTCCGCGAGGCGGGTATCGACTTTTCGGACCCGACTAGCGGCAATCAGGGCATCGTCCACGTCATCGGACCGGAGCAGGGCATCACACAGCCCGGCAAGACCATCGTCTGCGGCGACAGCCACACCTCGACGCACGGCGCGTTCGGGGCGCTCGCGTTCGGCATCGGCACGAGCCAGATTCGCGACGTGCTCGCGACAGGCTGCGTCGCCATGGAGAAACAGAAGGTGCGCAAAATCGAGGTCACTGGCGAACTCGCCGAGGGCGTCGAAGCCAAGGACGTCATCCTCGAAGTCATCCGCCGACTCGGTACCGACGGCGGTGTCGGTTACGTGTACGAGTACGCCGGAGAGGCGGTCGAGCGCCTCGACATGGAGGGCCGGATGAGCATCTGCAACATGTCCATCGAAGGCGGCGCGCGCGCGGGCTACGTCAACCCCGACGAGACCACCTACGAGTGGCTCGCGGAGACCGACGAGTTCGCGGACGACCCCGAGCGATTCGAGGAACTCAAACCGTACTGGAAGTCGATTCGCTCCGACGACGATGCCGAGTACGACGACGTGGTCGTCGTCGACGGCGACGAACTCGAACCGGTCGTCACGTGGGGCACCACCCCCGGGCAGGGCGTCGGCGTCACCCAGCCGATTCCCGCCCCCGAGGAACTCCCCGAGGAGAAGCGCGAGACCGCCAGAATGTCGCAGGAGCATATGGGCGTCGAACCCGGCGACACGATGGAAGGCTACGAGATCGACGTGGCGTTCCTCGGGTCGTGTACGAACGCCCGACTGCCCGACCTGCGCCGCGCGGCGAAAATCGTTGAAGGACAGCAGGTTCACCCGGACGTTCGCGCGATGGTCGTCCCCGGCAGCCAGCGCGTCCAGAAGCAGGCGGAGAAGGAGGAACTCGCCGACGTATTCCGCGAGGCTGGCTTCGACTGGCGCAACGCCGGGTGTTCAATGTGTCTCGGGATGAACGAGGACCAACTGGAGGGCGACGAAGCCTGTGCTTCCTCGTCGAACCGCAACTTCATCGGGCGACAGGGGAGCAAAGACGGCCGTACTGTCCTGATGAACCCGCAGATGGTCGCGGCAGCGGCGCTCGAAGGGAAAGTTACCGACGTGCGGAACCTCTCGGAGGTGACGACGGTATGAGTGCAGGTGAGGAAAACGCCGACGGACCGGCCGACACGGTCCGCCACGTCTCCGGCACCGGCGTCCCCGTCCGCGGCAACGACATCGACACCGACCAGATAATTCCGGCGCGGTTCATGAAGGTCGTCACGTTCGACGGTCTCGGCCAGTTCTCCTTTTTCGACCAGCGGTTCGGCGACGACGACGAACCCAAGGAGCACCCGTTCAACGAGGACCGCTTCCGCGACTCCTCGGTGCTGGTCGTCAACGCCAACTTCGGCTGCGGGTCCTCCCGAGAACACGCCCCGCAGGCGTTGATGCGCTGGGGTATCGACGCCCTCGTCGGCGAGTCGTTCGCCGAAATCTTCGCGGGCAACTGCCTCGCGCTCGGCATCCCGACGGTCACCGCCGACTCGGAGACCGTCGCCGACCTGCAGGCGTGGATCGACGAGAACCCCGACGGCGACATCGACGTCAACGTCGAAAACGAGACGGTCACCTACGGCGACACCGTCGTCGACTTGGAGGTGGACGACGCCCAGCGGAAGGCGCTCGTCGAGGGCGTCTGGGACACCACCGCGCTGATGAAGTCGAACAGGAACGCGGTTCGGGAGACCGCCCAGTCGCTTCCGTACGTGGAGAGCGATGACTGAAGCGGCGAGCGCGCCGACCGAGGAGGGTCGACAATGACCGACGAAATCGTCGTCATCCCCGGCGACGGCATCGGTCAGGAGGTCGTTCCGGCGGCCGTACGCGTGCTCGAGGAGGTCGGCGAGTTCGAGTTTGTCGAAGCCGAGGCGGGCGACCGGGTGAAAGAGGAGACAGGCGAGGCCCTGCCCCGAGAAACGTACGACCTCGTCGCCTCCGCGGACGCGACGCTGTTCGGCGCGGCGGGCGAGACGGCCGCGGACGTCATCCTCCCGCTTCGGAGAGCGGTCCACTCGTTCGTCAACGTCCGCCCGGCGAAGGCGTACCCCGGCGTCGACGCGCTCCGATCGGAGACGGACCTCGTCTTCCTCAGAGAGAACACCGAGGGGGTCTACGCAGGTCACGAGGACCGCCTCTCGGACGACCTATCGACGCTCACCCGAGTCGTCACCGACTCTGCGTCGAGGCGACTCGCCAAGTACGCCTGCGAGTTCGTCTCCACCGACAACCACGACGGCTTCACTGTCGCACACAAGGCGAACGTGATGCGCGAGACCGACGGCCGGTTCCGCGAGGCCGTGCTCTCGGTCGCCGACGAGCGCGGCGTCGACACCGACGAGGTGTTGATGGACGCGTTCGCGACCCGCGTCTGTCTCGATCCGAAGCAGTTCGACGTGGTCGTTTGTCCCAACCTCGCGGGCGACGTGCTCTCGGACCTCGCGGCGGGTCTCGTCGGCGGTCTCGGCCTCCTGCCGTCAGCGAACGTCGGTCCCCAGCGCGCGCTCTTCGAACCGGTCCACGGCACCGCGCCCGACATCGCGGGTGAGGGCGTCGCCAACCCCTCAGCGACGCTCTTTTCGGCGGCGATGCTGCTCGAACACCTCGACCACGACGAAACCGGAGCGAACGTCCGGTCGGCCGTCGAAAGCGTCCTCGAAGACGGCCCGCGGACGCCGGACCTCGGCGGCGACGCGTCTACGGAGGACGTGACGGCCGCCGTCGTCGACCGGCTCTAAGCGCGGCGAGGTACCCGTCGTTTCTGTTCCGTCTCTCTCGGCGCCTCGTGAGTTCGGACTCTGTACTCCCGAGCGAGAATCCACATAAACAATTATGGCCGAAGAAAAACAGTCACAAACGGGAGGGACCTCGAGATGCTACCCGCGGAGCGAAAACGGAGAATCGTCGAACTAGTGACCGAGTCCGACGGACGGTCGGTCGAAGAGCTCGCGTCGACGCTGGAGTACTCGAAGGCGACGATACGCCGCGACCTACGCCAACTCGAACAGGAAGGGATGGTCGAGCGCTCCCACGGCGGGGCGGTCCCGGCGACGACGGTCGGCCGTGAGCAGACATACGGCCAGCGCGAGGTGCAGAACCTCGAGCAGAAGATCGCTATCGGCCGGCGGGCCGCCGAGGAACTCGTCGACGGGCAGGTGGCGTTCTTCGACGCCGGGACGACGACGATGGAGGTGGCGCGCCGGACGCCGCGGGACGGTTCGTTTCTGGCGGTGACGAACGCGCCGCGGTTGGCCGTCGAACTCGGCGAGTCCGAAACCGAGGTGAAACTCACCGGCGGCACGCTCCGAAAGCGGACCCGCGCGCTCGTCGGTCCGACGGCGGAGTCGTTCATGAACCGCATGAACTTCGACGTGCTCTTTCTAGGAACGAACGGCGTCTCGCCGGAGTCGGGGCTGACGACGCCGAACGAGGACGAAGCGCGGATGAAGGAACTGATGGTCGAGCGGGCCGAGCGGGTCGTCCTCGTCGCCGACGCGACGAAAGTCGGCAAGCGGAGTTTCGTGCAGTTCGCCGACCTCTCGGACGTGGACCTGTTCGTCACCGCGGGCGATATCCCGAACGAGGCTCGCGACGCGTTCGACGGGGCCGGACTCGCGCTGGAGGTGGTGTCCGCGTGATTCTCACGGTGACACCGAACCCCGCGCTGGACCACACGCTCACCGTCGACGAACCGCTGGAGCCCGAGCAGGTGACCCGCACCGACGCCGCGCGGTACGACCCCGGCGGAAAGGGAATCAACGTCTCGAAGTACCTTAACGCGCTGGAGACGGAGACGCTCGCGACGGGGTTTCTCGGCGACGCCTTCGGCGCGTTTCTCGAACGTCGGCTCCGCGACACCGATCTCGCGACCGACTTCGTCAAAATCGACGGCGTGACCCGACTCAACACGACGATTCTCGCGTCGAACGGCGAGTTCAAGGTGAACCAGAGCGGTCCCCGGGTGTCCGCGTCCTCCGTCGACGCCGCCGTCGACACCGTCGTCCGACACGACCCTGAGACGGTGGTCGTCGCCGGGAGTCTCCCGCCGGGGACGGGTTCGGAGACGGTCGACCGTATCGCCGACTCCGGCGCGTGGGACACCGTCGTCGACGTCGACGGACCGCTGCTTCGTCGGCTGAACGCCGACTACGCGCTCTGCAAGCCGAACCGCGAGGAACTCGCCGTCGCCGCCGACGCGCCGGTCGACACCGTCGAACAGTGTCTCGACGCGGCCGAGCGACTCCGAGACGGGCGGAACGGACGGTACGAACGCGTCGTCGCCTCCCTCGGCGGCGACGGGGCGATCCTCGTCTCCGACAACGGGGCGTACCACGCGTCGGCGCTGGATACGTCGGTCGTCGACACTGTCGGCGCGGGGGATGCGTTGCTGTCAGGCGTGCTGTCGGCGTTCGCTCGCGGTGCTTCCGAACCAGAGGCGATCAAAACCGGAATCGCCGTCGCGGCGGCGGTCGTCGCCGTCTCGGGAACCCGAGTTCCGACGTTCAAGGACGTTTCGGAGCGTATCGAACAGGTATCTCTCAGTCTGTTGTGAACGCCGTCGCGAGACGACGCTGTCGTCACGTAATTATATCGGAATAAAACGAAAACAAACGAACCTATCCGAAACTATTTTTGAACAGTTACAGTAACAATCGTGAGGGTAAGAGCCATGTCAGCACGAGATTCCACAGAACGCGCGCTTCGCTCGCACGTCACCTCGGTCAAAGAGGACCTGATGACCGGCGTATCGTTCATGATTCCGTTCGTCACCATCGGCGGCATCTTCCTGGCGCTGGGGTATGCCGTCGCGTCGTTGCCCGGGGGTGTGACCGTCGAAGGCGTCTTCGACGAGACCGGGTCAATAGGTTGGTTCCTCGCGCAAATCGGCAGCGCGGGTCTCACCATTATGGTGCCTATTCTGGGCGCGTACATCGCCTACGCCATCGCCGACAGGCCCGGGTTAGCGCCGGGATTCCTCCTGGCGTACATCATTCAGCAAGGAGAGGTTCTCGTCGCCGCGGGCAACGTTATCGGTCTCGGCGGTGGCGAAGCCGGTGCAGGCTACCTCGGCGCGCTGGTCGCCGGGTTCCTGGCGGGCTACGTCGCGCGGTGGTTCAAGCAGCGAGACGTGCCGGGGTTCATCGAACCGATGATGCCGGTGCTCATCATCCCGGTGGCGACGATGGCCGTGCTCGTGCCCGTCGTCATCTTCGTCCTCGGCGTCCCCGTCGCCATCGCCAACGCCGAGCTGACGGCGACGCTCGAAGGGCTCCAGGGGAGTCAGGCGCTGCTCGTCGGCGCGATTCTCGGCGCGATGATGGCGTTCGACATGGGCGGCCCGGTCAACAAGGTCGCCTACGTCTTTTCGGTGGGCCTCATCAGCGAGGGCATCTACGCGCCGATGGCCGCTGTAATGATTGCGGGGATGACCCCGCCGCTCGGACTCGCGCTGTCAAACTTCATCGCGCCGCAGAAGTACACCGCCGAAATGTACGAGAACGCCAAGAGCGCCGTGCCGCTCGGTCTCTCGTTCATCACCGAGGGGGCGATTCCGTACGCCGCGGCCGACCCGCTCCGGGTAATTCCGAGCATCATCGCCGGAAGCGCCGTCGCCGGTGCGGCGTCGATGGGTCTCGGCGTCACCGTCCGCGCGCCCCACGGCGGCATCTTCGTCGTCCCGCTGTCGAACAGCCCGCTGCTGTTCCTCGGCTGTATTGCGCTCGGCGCGCTCGTCACCGCAGTAATCGCGACGGCCATCAAGCCGGACTTCGAGACCACCGTCGCCGACGTTCGGCAGACGAGCGAGCAACTCGAAAAGAGTCCGCAGACCTCCGACTGACCAAAAATAAACTTTCACTGCGTACCGTACACACTACGATGGATCCAAACGACATCGACCGTCTGATTCCGGCCGAACTGATATCGTTGAACGACCCGCCGACGGAGAAGGAGGCGTGCATCGAGTACCTCCTCGATATTGTCGCCGATGCCGGGCGCGTCGAGAACAGAGACGCCGTGCTCGCGGCATTGCTCCAGCGAGAAGAGGAGACGACGACCGGCGTCGGCAAAGGAATCGGCATCCCGCATGCGAAAACCGACGCCGTCGGTCGGCCGTCGGTAGCGTTCACTCGGTCGGACGCGGGCGTCGACTTCGAGTCGATGGACGACGAACCGGCGCACCTCGTGTTCATGATTCTCGTCCCCGAGAGCGGCGGCGACGAACACCTCGCCATCCTGAGCAGCCTCTCGCGTTCGCTCATGCACGACGAGGTACGGGAGGGCCTCTACGACGCCGAGACGCCCGCGGAGGTCCAGTCGGTGATGAAGGAGGCGATGGCGTGATGGAGCGGACCGTTACTATCGTTCCGGAAGCGGGACTACACGCCCGTCCGGCCTCGCAGTTCGTGCAGGCGGCGAACGAGCACGACGCCGAGGTCACTATCGAAAAAGTCGGGTCCGACGGCGGGCCGGTGAACGCGGGGAGCATGCTCGCGGTGACGAGCCTCGGCGCGGCCCACAGCGACGAAGTGCGCCTCGTCGCGGAGGGCGACGACGCCGAGGCGGCGCTCGACGCGCTCGAAGAAGTTCTCTCGACGCCCGAGGCAGGGGACTCCGAGGAGTGACCGTGAGCGAACGAACACTCTCCGGCGTCGGCGCGACGCCGCTGTCGGGCGTCGGCAGCGTCGTCTGGTACCGGCCCGGCGAGGCGCTCGAACTCGACGACCCGCCGGAATCGGACGCCGTCGACCCGGCGGCCGAGCGCGAACGCTTCGAGGAGGCGAGAGACACCGCCCGCGAGGAGTTGGAGACCGAGCGCGAACGCGCCCGCGAGCGCGTCGGCGACGAGGAAGCCGCCGTCTTCGACGCCCACCTCCAGTTCCTCGACGACCCCCAGATTGGGGACGCCGTCGGCGACCAACTCGACGCCGGACTCCCCGCGGAACACGCCGTCCGCAAGGGCTTCGCTGGACCCATCGAGCAGTTCGAAGGGATGGAAGGTCGGATGACCGAACGCGCCGACGACCTCCGGGACATCCGCGACCGACTCGTCCGCCTACTCGTCGGCGGCGAGCGGACCGACCTCTCGGCGCTGCCCGAGGGGAGCGTCGTCTTCGCCGAGCGGCTCACCCCGAGCGACACGGCGCAACTCGACCCCGAGGTGGTCTCGGGGTTCGTCACCGCGACGGGCGGCCGAACGTCGCACGCCGCCATCTTCGCGCGGTCGCTCGCGCTTCCGGCGGTCGTCGGCGTCGGCGACGACTTGTTCGCCGTCGAGGAAGGCACGGCAGTCGTCGTCGACGGCGACACCGGTGACGTGATTCTCGACCCGACCGAGGAGACGCGCGCGGCGGCCGCCGACACCGATCGCGCCGAGGTTCGCCCCGAACCGGTCGCGACCAGCGACGGCGAACCCATCGAGGTCGCGGCGAACGTCGGCCAACCGGCCGAACTGGCGGGCGCGGTCGAGCAGGGGGCCGACGGTATCGGTCTCTACCGGACCGAGTTCCTCTTTCTTGAACGCGAGTCGCCGCCCGACGAGGACGAGCAGTACGAGGCGTACGTCGACGCACTCGACGCGTTTCCGGAGGGCCGCGTCGTCGTCCGGACGCTCGACGTCGGCGGCGACAAACCCATCCCGTACCTCGAACTCCCCGAGGAGGAGAACCCGTTCCTCGGCGAGCGCGGCGTTCGGCGCTCGCTCGGCGTCGACGCCGGCCTCTTCGAGACGCAACTGCGGGCGCTGCTGCGTGCGGCGGCCGACGGCGCAGGCGACCTCGCGGTGATGGTACCGATGGTCGCGACCGTCGAGGAGTTCGAGGAAGCGCGCGAGGCGCTCGACTCGGTTGCCGCCGACCTCGAGAGCGAGGGTGTCGCCCACGAGACTCCGGAGTTCGGCCTGATGATAGAGACGCCGTCGGCGGCGTTCATGGCCGACGAGTTCGCCGCCCGCACGGAGTTTCTGTCCATCGGGACGAACGACCTCACGCAGTACGTGATGGCCGCTTCACGGGGCAACGAGCGCGTCTCTGAACTGCACGACCCCCGACATCCGGCGGTGCTCCGCGCCATCGCGCGAACCGTCGAAGGCGCCGAAGGAACCGACGCGTGGGTCGGCATGTGCGGCGAGATGGCGGGAGATCCCGACCTCACCGAACTGCTCGTCGGCCTCGGCCTCGACGAACTGAGTATGAGTGCCGTCACGATTCCCGACGTGAAGGCGAACGTTGCGGAGACGGACGGAGAAGCGGCGTCGGCGCTCGCGGAGCGAACGCTCCGTGCTAGCACGAAACGTGAAGTAGAACAGCTGATAACTGACACAATAGAGAACACAAAATCATGAAACTCGTCGCAGTCACGTCCTGTCCGACCGGAATCGCACACAGTCAGATGGGCGCAGAGAACTTAGAACAGACCGCAGAACGCCTCGGCCACGACATCAAAGTCGAGATTCAAGGCGCGATGGGCGCAGAGAACGAACTCTCCGCGGAGCAGATTCACGAGGCCGACGCTGTCATCATCGCCGCCGACACCTCGGTCAACCGCGACCGTTTCGCGGAGAAACCGCTGGTGAAGGGAACGATCAAAGATGCCGTTAACGACCCAGAAGGGCTCATCGAGGAGGCGCAGACGGCCGCGGGCGTCGAGGAGAGCGGTACGGGCGACGGAGCAGCGGCCGCGGCCGGGAAATCCAACGTCGAGACCGCTGCCGCCTCCGACGAGGCGACCAGCGCCGGTGCGAGAGAGGAGAGCACCGTGGCGACGACCGACGGCCCGGACGACGCGGTGCAGGCGGACACGCCGAACCCGGACCAGATAGGCGGCGACCCGAACAAGGGGCTGTTCGCCCGTCTGAAGCGCCTGTTCTCCTGAGACGCGACTTTTTCCGTGAGTCGGTCGGGAGAGTTGTGGTTCGTCGCGAGCCTCCCCGACGACTCCACCGGGTCCGTGGTCGGTGCTTAAGACCGTGGCGCGTGAAGAGAGAACCATGCCGGAGATACACCTCGACGACGACACCGTCAGTCGACTCGACAGCCTCCGCGAGGAGGACGAGGAGTACGACGAGATAGTCAACGAACTCATCAACATCTACGAAGCGGGCGAACTGACGATGTTTCACAGCGGCGACGAGATCTAACGCGGCGGACGCCGTCTCCGTAGCCCCGCCACTTCGTCCCCCCGCTCACTCCTGGTAAGCGACGCAGACCTGCTGCCACTTGCCTTTCTGTTCGAGATGCGACTGCAGTTCATCGGCGTACTCCTGCGTGAGTCGCTCGGCGCGTTCGAGCTGTTCCTGGTCGACGCCGCTGCTGCCGCCGCCGAGGCCGAGCGCGCCCTTTATCGAGTCGAAGATACCGCCGCCGCTGCCGCGGTTACTCCCCTCGGGTGCGCCGCCCATCGACTGCATCTGCGAGCGCACGTTCTCCAGTTCGGGGATTATCTGCGGGACTTTCTCCGTGTTGGCGACGATGCGCGCGTTCTCGGGGTCGTCGGCGTTCTCGATTTCGAACTCGGTGGCGGTCATGACGAGTCCCCACTCCTGACTCGTGAACGCCGAGTCACGGATTCGCTGGTTGAACTCCCGGTCGACGGTCATCCGCTCGCCGACGATGCTGTCGGTCCAGTTCTGCATACCCAACGATTAGCACACCGCCGGTATCAGCGTTGTGTCCCGGCGCGACTCCCCCTCGAACACCGTCGAGACGGCCGTTTTTCTGTCGCCGCGCTTATCACGTCGGCCTACCCTCTCGGAGTATGGAGCGGTACGACCTGCTGTATCGACTGTACGACGAGTTCGACACGAAGTCGCTGCGGGAGTATCAGGACTTCGTCGATGTCTTCCCGCCGGTCGACTCGCGCGTCGCACTCGACCACTGGCAAGAGGCGAACGACGAACTGGAGGAGCGAAAAGACGAGATTCGGTCGGCGTTCGCGATGGGTGCGACGTATGCTGAAGTCGCCGCGCGCGCGAACCGCGAACAGGCGTTCACCGCGTTGGACCTGCACTCGAAGTACGGTCGGGCGGTGAACGCGCTCGTGCTGGACGTCGACGAGACGCTCCGCTCGGCGGGGCGCACGGACAACGAGATTCCGCGCGACACGCTGCACATGCTCACCGAGTTCCACGATTCGGGCGTCCCCATCGTCATCTGCACCGGCCAGACGCTGGAGAACGTCAAGGGTTTCACGATTCAGGGGCTCGGCAACGAACTCGTCCACTCCGGCGACGTGAGCATCGTCTACGAGGCCGGCACCGGCGTGTTCACGCCGGGGCATGGGTCGGACACGAAGCGCCTGCTGTACGAGAATCTCGACCCCGAGATTCAGTCGGTGTTCGAGGAGATTCGCTCGCGAGTGCTGCCCAACGCCGCCGACGAACTGCGGCGCTCGGTTCATCTGCAGGGCAACGAGTTCAACGTCACGCTCAAGCCGAACTTCGAGACCGGCAGCAATCAGGCCGCGGCGATCATCGACGAAGCGCTCGTCTACCTGCTCGATCTGGTCGACGAAGCCGTCGTCAACTCGCTCGACGCCGCCGAAATCGCTGACGCTGACGACACTGACACTGCTGACGCCGATTCCGGTGACGCGACCGGACGCAGTCCGTCGTGGGCGCGGGCGTACTACGCCGACGCGGACAACGAGATCCGCGAGGTGCTCGAGTCCGAACACGCGGCTCCGGAACTGTCGCTCGAAGACGTACCCCCGGTCGTCGCCGACCGGTTCGACCGCATCGACGTCGCCTACTACCACGCCGACGCCGCCGAAGTCGGATCGCTCGAACTCAACAAGGCTGCGGGCGTCGAGTCCGCGCTCGACGTGCTCGGCGTCGACGACCCGTTCGTCCTCGTGATGGGCGACAGCAAATCCGACCTCCGAGTGATGCGGTGGGCCGCCGAGGAAGATGCCGGACTCGCCGCCGCCCCGGATCACTCCTCCCGCGACGTGTTGGGGCATGTGATGGAGACCGACGAACTGGTGTTCGACAGGGGTCGGTCGGCAGAGATGCTCCGGACGATTCACGTCCTCAACTTGCTCGCAAAACTGGGGTGAGTCGCGTCGGGGCGAATCAGGGTGCATCAGGGCGCTTCGAGGCTATTCGGAGCGAACCGAGTGACCCGATGGCGGGTTGAATCGCACTACACTCACAGAAAATGAACACTCTTTGATAACGAAAATACTATGTTTAAGATGCGTATCGTATTGTCACGATGCGGTTACGTCCCTCACAGTCGTCGTTCGCCCCCGGCGACCGGCTCTCGTTTGAGGGGACGCCGTTCGACGAGCGGGAGTTCTCGAATCTCTGGTTTCTCGCCGCGGCCGGCTACGGCGTCGGTGACACCGTCACGACCATCGCGCTGATGAACTACAGCCCGACCGTGATAGAGGGGAATCCGGTTCTGCGGTGGGCCGTCGCCCAGTTCGGTCAGAGCGGTCTCGTCGGGCTGAAACTAATCGCGTTATTCGCGTGTCTCGCGCTCAGCATCGACGCCATGCGCGACGGCGACAGACTCTGGTACTACGCACCGCCGGTGGCGCTGGCAATCGTCGGCGCGTTCACGACCGTCTACAACCTCCGTCTGATGCTCGGATAGTCGGCGACACGGTATACGCTTGTTCAGGAGGTCAGAGAAGCGACCACTGGCTCGGCCTGAGCGTCGTCTGTCGCACCCAGAACGAGCACGCATTCGTTCGGATAGATTCGACTCGGCGGTGGGATACGCTCAATTTCAGTAGGAAATTTTAAATATCCCCGTTAGTGACTGCTCTTCGATGGGTGTCATCGAAGTGGACGAGAAGGAGTTCTCACTGTCGCGCGAAGACGTCTTCGAGACGCTGAGCAACCGGCGGCGTCGATACGCTATTCACGCGCTTTTACAGGAGGAGGGGTCGGTCGAACTCGGCGACCTCGCTCGACAGGTCGCGGCGTGGGAGACGGGTCAGTCTCCGTCGGCGGTCTCCTCCGAGGAGCGTCGACGGGTGTACAACGCGCTCCAGCAGTCGCACCTCCCGAAGATGCACGACACGGGCATCGTCGAATACGACCGCGACCGAGGAACTATCACCACGACGACCGAGGCCTCCGACCTCCACGTGTATCTGGAGATCGTTCCGGGAAACGACATCCCATGGAGCGTCTACTATCTCCTGTTGGGCGCGTTCTCGCTCTCCTTCGCAGGGGCGGTCGTCGGTGGAGTACCGCCGTTCGGGGCGATTCCGGCGCTGGTCGGCGCGCTCGTTCCCGGGCTTCTTCTCGTCGCGTCCGCGGCGGTACACACCTTACACGGTCGCCGACAGCGACTCGGACGCGCCGGACTCCCACCGGAGCTTCGACACCGGAAAAACGACGCGTAGAGGTTCGTCGAGCGACATCGCACCGTCGCCGACGTACCCGACTGCCTCGTCGAATAACGATCTCACCTCGACTGTACGCTCGCCGCCTGTCGCGCCGACGGCCGATCGAACGGTTACGTATCGCCGTCGCCGACGGTGACACCGTCGCTGTCGCCGTCTGAGTCCGCAGATTTTACCGATCTAGTGTCACCGTTCGTACTCGTCTCGTCGAGACTCCCGAGCGACGAATCTGCGCCGTCCGAGGAGTCCTGTTCGCTCGGTGCCACCTACGCGTACAGGTACTCGTCGCCGACGACGTAGTACGCCTCTTCGTCGGGGTCGGCCAGGACCGCGTTCTGGGTGTCGATGGCGATGTCAACGAGGTCGCCCAACGAGGAGGCCTCGGCCCTCGGTTTCTCCCGCGCCGACGACGGAAGTCGAACGGTCGAGATCCACTCCTCGAACTCCAAGCGCTCGTCGAGGTACGCCAGTCGCCGCCGCTCCGCCGCCGTGATGTCGGCGTATCCGAACCGCCGGGGCGGCGAGAACGCCCGAGAGGCCAACCAACGAGAGCACGAGGAGCAGCGGTCCGCCCGCCGACCAGAGCGGTCCTCGCTCGTTCGCAACGACGACGGACTCCGTCACCTCGTAGCGACGCGTCTCGTCACCCGCTTCGGCGATACTGTAGGTACTTCCGTCCAAGGAGACACCCGACCGATGCCGTAGGACCGGGCGAAGCCGTCGACGTGACTGCCGTCGCGGAGTGCGAGGAGTCGACCACGGAGATGGTGGCGCTCACGATTGTGGGTGAGACCGACGACACGTCCGTCGAACTGACGCGCTCGATCCGCGTGACGTGCGTACCGGACGAAGGCCCTTCGTCCCTCTCGATGCAGTTCACGGGCTGCGGTAACGCCTTTGTCGACGGCGAGTTCGAGACGAAGGAGGTGACGGTCGTCACTGGAACAGGTCAGGAATCGATGCACAACACTACTACGACTGTCGAACCGGGTGAGAAGGTGAGAGCGGTGCCTAACCCGCCCAAGGGGCGTATTCTCGCCCTCGTCATCGACAGCCACCAATACGAGAACGACAACGACTGTCGTGACCGAGGCAGCCAGTAGTTACAAGCAGCTTCGGCGCAATCCTCCGACTGAGAAGCGGACGAGCGTTTCGTCCATAAAAAGTTTTACTACGCTGAGAGTAAAGTAGTAGCCATGGTGAAAAACTACGCGGAGCTCCACGACCCGAACGCGGAGTACACGATGCGAAACCTCTCTTCGGAGACGATGGGGCTCTCCAACGAGCGCGGCGGCGGCCGCGACGTGGAGATCACCGACGTGCAGACGACGATGATCAACGGGAACTTCCCGTGGACGCTCGTCCGAATCTACACCGACGCGGGCGTCGTCGGCACCGGTGAGGCGTACTGGGGCGCGGGCGTCCCTGAACTCATCGAGCGGATGCGACCGTTCCTCGTCGGCGAGAACCCGCTCGACATCGACCGGCTCTTCGAGCACCTTGTCCAGAAGATGTCCGGCGAAGGCTCCATCGCCGGCGTCACCGTCACGGCCATCTCGGGCATCGAAATCGCGTTGCACGACCTCGCGGGCAAGATTCTCGACGTGCCCGCCTACCAGCTGCTCGGCGGGAAGTACCGCGACGAGGTCCGTGTCTACTGCGACTGCCACACCGAAGACGAGGCCGACCCCGAGGCGTGCGCCGACGAGGCCGAGCGCGTCGTCGAGGAACTCGGCTACGACGCGCTGAAGTTCGATCTCGACGTCCCCTCGGGCCACGAGAAGGACCGCGCGAACCGCCACCTCCGACCGGGCGAGATCCGCCACAAGGCCGAAATCGTCGAGAAGGTGACCAAGCGCGTCAAGGACCGCGCCGACGTCGCGTTCGACTGCCACTGGACGTTTTCCGGAGGTAGCGCCAAGCGCCTCGCGAAGGCTATCGAGGAGTACGACGTCTGGTGGCTCGAAGACCCCGTACCACCGGAGAACCACGACGTCCAGCGCGAGGTGACGCAGTTCACCTCGACGCCCATCACCGCCGGCGAGAACGTCTACCGCAAGCACGGTCACCGCCAACTGCTCGAGTCGATGGGCGTCGACATCATCGCACCGGATATGCCGAAGGTCGGCGGCATGCGAGAGACGCGCAAGATCGCAGACCTGGCTGACACGTACTACGTACCCGTGGCGATGCACAATGTCGCCTCACCCGTCGCGACGATGGCCTCCGCGCACGTGGGCGCGTCCATCCCGAACTCGTTGGCCGTCGAATACCACTCCTACGAACTCGGCTGGTGGGAGGATTTGGTGCAGGAAGACGTCATCGAGAACGGCTACATCGAGATCCCCGAGAAGCCCGGTCTCGGCCTGACGCTCGACATGGACGTCGTCGAAGAGCGCATGGTCGACGGCGAAGAGCTGTTTGACGAGGCGTAGCCTCGTCATACCGCCGGCGCGAAAGGCGTTCACACGACGAGAAAATTTGCTTCTGGTACGTCTGAGCCGTCCGTTTTCGCGCAGTAGCTGGCTTATATACGGTTCAAACGTCGATACGACATCCAAGACGCCTGTGAGTCACCCGATTCGTGGGTTCGGTCACCGTTCCACCGCGTACCCGCCGACGACGTCGCAGTCGTAGATATCCGGTTCGACGCCGGTCCGCTCGGGATACTCCCGTCGAATCGCCGCCTCGAACTCGGCGACGGCCTCCGGCGCGACGAGCGAGACGACAGAGCCGCCGAACCCCGCGCCGGTGAGTCGCGCGCCGTAGACGCCCTCGGTTTCGCGGGCGACATCGACGACCAGATCCAGTTCCGCACAGCTAACCTCGTAGTCGCCGCGCAGGCTCTCGTGAGAGTCGAACATCAACTCGCCGACGGCGGTAAAATCGCCCTCCCGGAGCGCCGCGGCGGCGCGTCGAACGCGCTCGTTTTCGGAGACGACGTGTCGACAGCGGCGACGGATCGTCTCGGGAAGTGCGTCGGCGTGGGCGTTGAGCGCCGCCGGAGAGACGTCCCGGAGCGACCCGATTTCGGCGTCGAGTCGGTCGTCCAGCAGGTCGACGCCCCGAGCGCACTCCCGAACCCGGTCGTTGTACGCCGAGTCGACGAGTTCGTGTTCGACGTTCGTGTCCACCGCGACGATGCGAGCGCGGTCGCCGTCGAAGGGGACGAGTTCGGTCGAGCGGTCCCGGCAGTCCAGAAACAGCGCGGCGTCGGCCTCACAGAGTGCGACGGCGTACTGGTCCATGATGCCGCAGTCGAGACCGACGAACTCGGTCTCGGCGCGCCACGCGAGATCGGCGAGGCTCCGGCGGTCAACGTCCAACTCGAACGCGGTCACGAGCGCGCCGCCGACGGCGAGTTCTAGCGCCGCTGAGGAAGAGAGTCCGGCCCCGCGAGGGACATCGCCGACGATGGCGAGCTCCGCGCCGCGGACCGCCTCTCCTCCGTCGACCGCCCGGAGTTCTGCGACGACGCCCTTCACGTAATCGACCCACTCGGCGGCGTCGGGCGGGTCAAGTTTCGAGAGTTCGAACGTCGCCGCCTCGGCGAAATCCGCCGAATAGACGCGAATTGTCTCGTCGTCGCGAGCGCGCGCGGCGACGGCGGTGCGGCGGTCGATAGCCGCTGGAAGGACGAAGCCGTCGTTGTAGTCGGTGTGGCCGCCGACGAGGTTGACGCGGCCGGGCGCTGTCGCGCCGACTATACGTCCGCCTTCGCCGAACTGAGCGACGAGTTCGTCGGCCGCTCGGTCGAGTTGCTCCGACATCTGTTGTGCTTCTAACGACGCCCGTCCGTATTAGTGTACGTCCGGAAACCCTGTATCTGCTGTATCGACGCCGTCGCACATCGGTCGCGAGCGACGGGGAATATTTACTCTCATAGGTCCATGATACCGTATGTCTCGGAGTGAGTACGCTGTCGACTACGAACTGAGCGACGACGACGTGAACGTCCACCACGTTTGGGACAACGAAATCGATCCGGTACTGACCGTCGAACCCGGCGACGTGATTCGGTTCGAGTGCCGCGACGCGCTCGACGGACAGGTGACGAAAGACTCGACGGCCGAGGATCTCGCCAACGCGAATTTCGACCCAATCCACCCGCTGACCGGGCCTGTTGCCGTCGAAGGCGCCGAACCCGGCGACGTGCTCGCCGTCGAACTGCTGGAGTTCGAGCACAAGGGCTGGGGCTTCACCGGCTACTTGCCCGGCGAGATGGGTCTCGGACTTCTCCCCGACGAGTTCGAGGAGCCGGGTCTGTACATCTGGGACCTTGGCGAGGAGACGGCCGAGTTCGTCAACGGCATCGAGATTCCACTCGATATGTTCCCCGGAATCATCGGCGTCGCGCCGGGCGCACCGGGCGAACACGACACGCTCCCGCCGAGAGACACCGGCGGTAACATGGACGTCAAACACATAACCACTGGGTCGACGGTGTACCTCCCCGTCGAGACCGAGGGCGGCCTCTTCTCGACGGCGGACTGCCACGCTGCGCAGGGCGACGGCGAGGTGTGCGTCACGGGCATCGAGGCACCGATGTTCGTGACCGCGCGCTTCGACGTGCGAAAGGACACGAACATCGAACAGCCGCAGTTCGAGACCGACGGCCCGTTCACCCCGACGGGGCAGGACGAGCGGATGTACGGGACGACGGGCATCGACAGCGACCTGATGGAGGCGACGAGGAAGGCGGTCCGGCACATGATAGACCACCTGCACGACGAGCGCGGCCTGACGCGCGGGGAGGCGTACATCCTCTGCTCGGCGGCCGTCGATCTGAAGATAAGCGAAGTCGTCGACGCGCCTAACTGGACTGTCACGGCGTACCTGCCGGAGAGCATCTTCCCGTAGTCTCGCACTCGCCCGTCGCTCCCACAGCGGTCTTTACAGCCCCAACCGCTCGGCTATCTTCCGACCCATCATCTGCGGGTCCTCCTCGACGATTTCGAGTTCGTCGCCGGCGCGGATCGTCCCCGGTTCGACGACGTCGGCGCAGATGCCGCCGCGTCGGTTCTTCAGCGCCTGCGCGACGCCTTCCTCGTCCGCCACTTGCTCGACGTGCGCGCAGGGCGGCCGGGGACGCGTCCCGCGGAGGAGAGCGTCGCCGACGCGGAACGTCGAGTGCAGCAGGTCGTGGACCTCGACATCGCGGGTGACGACGTTTCGGCGGTGGCGGCCGTCTGTCAGGTCGATGCCGAACTCCTCGCGAATCTCGTCGATAGCCTCGGCTTCGATGAGCGTCACCTCGCAGACGTCGTACGGCGAGTAGTAGCCGCGCCCCGTCTGGTAGCGGTCGCCGCTGAGTCCTCCCTCGACGGCGTCGACGCTGTCGAGTTCTTCCATCGGGGCGCTGTCCTCAGCGGTGACGAAGATGGTTTCGACGTGTGCCATACTTCGGCTATTACGCCCACTCACAAAGCGGTTCGTCGGCGCGGGTCGAACTGGTGAGTCGTCGTCGATGAGAGTCGCACGCTCACCCGCGACGCATCGCCCAGTTGCACGCGGTGCCACCGCGCGCCCGATTTATGTGCTACACGTGAGTATCGGAAGCCGTGACACGGGTTGTACTCATCACCGGTTGCGACGAGGGTACCGGACGACGGGCGGCGCGAGCGTTCGCGGACGCCGACTGGACCGTCTACGCAACGGGTCTCGACGAGGATGCGCTCGAACCGCTCGAAGACGAGGGCTGCGAGACGGCCGTCCTCGACGTGACCGACGCCGAGGCGGGGTCGGTCGTCGACGACGTCGCCAAGGAGGCGGGCCGTCTCGACTGCGTTGTCAACAACGCCGGCGTCGGCCACCTCGGGGCCGTCGAGGAGACCGACGCCGGGGACGTCTCCGACCTCTTCGAGGTGAACGTCGTCGGGATGCACCGCTTGACCAGAGCCGCTCTCCCGCACCTCCGCGACTCCGAGATCGGGCGCGTCGTGAATCTGTCGAGCGTCGTCGGTCGCTACCCGCTGCCGGGGATGGCCGCCTACACCGCCTCGAAGTTCGCCGTCGAGGGCTGGACGGAGGCGCTCCGCGCCGAACTCGAACCGTTCGGCGTCGACGCGATACTCGTCGAACCCGGCGTCATCGGCACTGGGTTCGTCGACGACCTCTTCTCGGAACTCGACGACCGAGTCGCCGAGGGCGGCCGGTACGCCGACCTCTACCGGATGCTCGACTACTGGTTGCCGGACCTCGCCGACCTCGGCGGCGACGCCGACGAGGCGGTAAAGACCATCGTTCGCGCTGCCAGCGCGCCGAAACCGCGCGAGCGCTATCCCGTCGGGATGCAGGGTCGAGCGCTCGTTCTCGGCGGTCACCTCCCGGGCTGGGTCCGCGACGCGGGATGGCGCGTCGCCCGCAATGTCTCGCGCGTGTTCGGGAAGTAACGGCGGACCTTTTCGAAATTCGACGCTCTGGTTCAGTCGAATTTAACGGCGGTCCCGTACGCCAGCAACTCCGCCCCGCTCTGGGCGATGTTGGAGGTGACGAACCGCACGTTTACGACGGCATCCGCGCCCAATTCCTCGGCTTCTGCTTCCATTCGAGAGCCTCCTCGCGGGCGTCGGACATCAGTTCGGTGTAGCCTTTCAGTTCTCCGCCGACCACGTTTCGCAGACCTTGGGTGATGTCGCGGCCGATGTTGCGGGCGCGGACCGTGTTTTCGCGGACGACACCGAGCGTCTCGGTGATTTCGCGACCTGCGGTCATATCACTTCTGGAGAGTTACAATCTCCCCGAGCTGTCGTTCGGGGATTTATCTTTTCACCCGACGAAGCCCGGGTATGCAGTTCGATCACGCTGGCGTCGCCACCCCCGACGCCGACGCGCTCGCGGAGTTGTTCGGAGAGTTGTTCGACGCCCCAGAGGCCCACCGCGAGGAGTTCGACGGGATGACCGTCGTCTTTCTCGAACTCGACGACGGCTACTTCGAACTCCTCGAACCGCACGCCGACGGCGCTATCGCGCGCTATCTCGACAACACCGGACCCGGACTCCATCACTTCGCCCTCGCGACGGAGGACATCGAGTCGGCGCTCGAAACGGCCAAAGCGGCGGGCGTCGAACTCATCGACGAGAAACCGAGACCCGGTGCGTGGGGACATCAAGTCGCCTTCTTGCATCCGAAATCGACCGGCGGCGTCCTCGTCGAGTTCGTCGAGCACTGAGCGGGAGACGCGTTTTATTCTCCGACACCTCGACGTTCGTCTAAGCTGTACAGCCGGTTACGACAGCCGATACCGTCGGGAGATGCCGATGCAAAGACAGTTGTGCTCCGACTGCCATCCGGAGGTATGCGCGATTGGCTCTCGCACCGGGCACAGACGTCCCCGACGGCGACGGCGCTCGTCGTCGCCGATTCGGGGGCCGAGTGGACCGTCGCCGAACTCGACGCCGCCGTCGAGGAGACGGCGGGCCGCCTCGCCGCCCTCGGCGTCGAACCGGACGACCACCTCGGCGTCCTCATGGACAGTCGGGTGGCGTACGTGCTGTTCGTCCACGCCTCGATGCGACTCGGTGCGACGCTCGTCCCCCTGAACGACCGCCTCACCGCCGCCGAACTCGGCCCGCAGATAGACCGCGCCGACCTGACAGCGCTCGTCTGCGGTGAGACGACCGAGGAGACGGCCGTCGAAGCGGTCGAGCACGCCGAAGGGACCGGAGCGGACGGAGAGACCGCAGCGGCGGTCCCGCTCGTCTCGGTCGACGAACCGCAGACGAGCGCCGTCGAGTCGTTCAAAGACGTGACCGCCGAATCGTTCGTCCCCGCCGAGTGGGAGCGCTCGGACCCGCTTCTGGTGCTGTTCACGTCGGGAACGACCGGCGACCCGAAAGCCGTCGTCCTCGAGATGGGGAACGTGCTGTCGAGCGCCGTCGCCTCCGCGTTCCACCTCGGCATCTCGCCAGACGACCGCTGGTTGGTGCCGCTGTCGCTGTACCACATGGGCGGCATCGGTCCGATTCTGCGCGGTCCGCTCTACGGCATCACCGTTGTCCTCCGCGAGGAGTACGAACCCGGGTCGACCGCCGACGACGTCGGGCAGTACGACATCACGTGCGTCTCGCTCGTCCCGACGATGCTCACGCAGATGCTCGACACGCGCGGGACGCTCGCCGACTCGCTGCGAGTCGTCCTCCTCGGCGGCGCGCCGGCCCCGCGGTCGCTCGTCAAGCGCTGCCGCGACTACTCCGTCCCGGTGCATCCGACGTACGGGATGACCGAGACGGCTTCGCAGATAGCGACCGCCCGCCCGCAGGAGGCGTTCGACAACCCCGGGACGGTCGGTCGCCCGCTCTACTGGACGCAACTGACCGTCGTCAACGAGGACGGCGCCGAACTTCCGCCGAACGAAGTCGGCGAGTTGGTCGTCGACGGCCCGACCGTCTCGCCGGGCTACTACGACGACGAGGAGGCCACGGAGGCGGCGTTCGGCCCGAACGGACTCCACACCGGCGACGTCGGTTACCGCGACGAGGAGGGTCGCGTCTACGTGCTCAACCGCCTCGACGACCGCATCATCACCGGCGGCGAGAACGTCGACCCCGGCGAAATCGTCGAGACGCTCCGCTCACACCCCGACGTCGCCGACGCCGCCGTTGTCGGCGTCCCCGACGACGAGTGGGGCGAACGGGTCGCGGCGCTTCTCGTCCCGAAGAATCCCAATCTCACCGTCGAGGAAGTCGAATCGTTCTGTCGGGAGCGGCTCGCGGGGTTCAAACTCCCACGGACTATCGAGTTCGACCACGAACTCCCCCGAACGGTCTCGGGGACCGTCGACCGGGCGGCGCTCCGAGACCGGTTGGACGACGGCGTCCGCATCGAGGACGCCGAGTCGTCGGAACCGACGCGCGAACTTAGCGAACCGGAGGGCACGGCAGAAGACGAGGCTACCACCGACGCCGAAGCGACGCGAGTATCAGCCGAGCTGGCGGAGTCGGCCGACGACGGAGCCGACCACGTCGGAGACGTGGTCGAAGAAGCCGAGTCGACCGAAGATTCCCCCGAAGACGACTCGCCGGCCGACGACGCGCTCGAACCCTCTGACGAAGCCGACCGCAATACCATCGACGACGCTGACGAGGCCGACGATACTGGCGACGCCGACGACGTCGTCGGCGTCGACGAGTCACGAGAGTCGTCGACCGACGACCGCTGAGTTCGGGGTGGCGAACCGCCGAGAGCGCTGACAGATGCGGAAACCACCAACGCGACGTTTACTCCGGGTCGGTTCGGCGGTTCTCGACGCGACAACGTTTGGAACCACCCGTTTCGCCGGATAAACGGTTCTACGCAGACGTGCAGAGTAAACCTCACGCACGTTAGTTACCGTTCCACGAGCTATTTTACCACGTGCCACAGAGGTGTCACCATGGACCTTCTGGACGACACTATCGTCCCGGAGCACGCCTGCGAGGTCAAGCAGGCGGCCCGGGAGTTCGCCGAGGAACAGATCGAACCGAACGCCGAGGAGTACTTCCGGGCGGGCGACTACCCGTGGGAGGTTCTGGAGGCGGGGCAGGAGGCGGGACTCATCGCCCAAGACATCGGCGAGGAGTACGGCGGCAAAGGGTACGACATGTACCAAGTACTTGCGCTGGCCGAGGAGTTCTACCGCGCCGACGCCGGTATCGGTCTCACGCTCATGCTCGCGAGTTTCGGCTGCGAAATCGTCGAACACTACGGCAGCGAAGAACAGAAGGAGGAGTACCTCCGACCGGTCGCCGAGTGTGAGCAGATTTCGGGGCTCGCCGTCTCCGAACCCGACACCGGGTCGGACATGGCGGGGATGACGACCACGGCCAAAAAAGTCGACGAGGGCTACGCGCTCAACGGCGAGAAGTACTGGGTTGGCAACGCTGTCGAAGCCGACTGGCTCACCGTCTACGCGAAAACCGGCGACGCCGAGGACCGCTACTCGAACTACTCGATGTTCATCGTCGAGACCGACACCGACGGCTACGAGGCCGAGCACATCCCCGAGAAGATGGGGATGCGCGCCTCCAAACAAGGCCACATCGTCTTCGACGACTGCGTCGTGCCCGAGGAGAACCTCATCGGCAGCGAGGGCGGCGGCTTCTACATGCTCGCGGACTTTTTCAACCACGGCCGCGTCGCCGTCGGCGGTCACGGTCTCGGCCTCGCCGCGGCGGCCATCGAGGAGGCGTGGTCGTTCGTCCACGACCGCGAGGCGTTCGGCCGCAACGTCTCGGAGTTCCAGGCCGTCCAGCACATCCTCGCCGACATGCGCATGGAGTTCGAGGCCGCCCGCGCGCTCAACTGGCGCGCCGCCCAGAAAGTTCAAGACGGCGAGAACGCCGGCTTCTGGGCAGCGGCAACTAAAACGAAGTCGACCGAAGTCGCGAACTTCTGCGCAGAACGCGGGATGCAGCTGCACGGTGGGCGCTCTATTCTCACCGACCGCCGCATCGCCCGCGTCTACCGCGACGTGCGCATCCCGGTCATCTACGAGGGCGCGAACGAGATACAGCGCAACCTCATCTACCGGCAGTCGAAGTAAGCGAGTTCGCTCCGCCTTCTCGCCCGTCACACTCTCCGTCGGGAGTCACCTACCAGCGAACGCGACAAAATCCTTAGACACGTCGGCGACGTTTCCGAGCGCGTCGACCGTCTTGCCGACGGTCCGACGATGGAACCGACCGTGTCACCCGAACTCACCGCCGCCACCGCCGCCCGCTACCGCCTCCGCTCGCAGCGTCTCGTGCCGCGCACAGACGACCAGACGACCGTCTCGAACCTTCTCACCGCCGTCTCCGGCATCCAGGCCCAAGAGAAACCGGCGGCCGCACTCGGCGTGCGCGCACGAAGTAGCACGCTGACCAAGGCGGACCTCGAACGCGCGCTGTACGAGGAGCGGTCGGTCGTCAGGACGTGGTGCATTCGCGGAGCGCTCCACCTCGTCGCCGCTTCGGATCTCGCGCTGTTGCTCCCGATATTCGGGTCGACGTTCGTCTCCCGGGGACCGGAGCCGAAACGACTCGAAGCGATGGGTCTCGACGAGGCCGCAATCGACCGCGCGATGGAGGTGATCCGCGACGCACTCCGCGAGGAAGGACCGCTCACCCGCGAGGAGATCGCTCGCGTCCTCCGCGAAAGCGGCGTCGGCGTCGACTCCGAAAGTCAAGCGCCGTATCATCTGGTCCGCCGCGCCGCGCTGCTCGGGATTCTCTGCGAAGTCGCGCCCAAGGAGGGACAGACGGCCTACGACCTGCTCGACGAGTGGGTGCAGTTCGACGACCCGCCGGACAGGCAGGACGCGCTCGTCGAACTCGCCCGCCGCTACCTCCGGGCGTTCCAGCCCGCGTCGATGGACGATTTCGCGGCGTGGTCGGGGCTGTACGTGCGCGATGTGAAGCTCGCGTGGGGCCTCGTCGCCGACGAAACGACCGAGGTAACCGTCGACGGAACGCAAGCCGCGATGCTCACTGACGACCTCGAAGCGTACGAGTCGGCGACGAAGCCGACGAACTCGACCGATTCGCGCGGTGCGGCCGACGCGGCCGACCGCGTCCGACTCGTCCCTGGCTACGATTCCTACCTGCTCGGCTACGAGAAGGAGAACCGCCCGATACCGAGAGAACACGAATCGCGCGTCTGGCCGGGTGCGGGCATCATCCGTCCGACGCTCGTCGTCGACGGCCACGTCACCGGAACATGGCGACTCGACCGCTCGCGAGCGACGACGGCAGCCGTCGTCGACCCGTTCGAGCCGTTCGACCCCGACCTCGAAGTGCCGCTCCGAGACGAAGTCGAGGACGTGGGCCGGTTTCTCGACATCGAAATCGAACTCCGATTCGTCGACTGAACGCGGTTTCGCGGCTCAGTCCGCCGTCGCCGCTCGCGCCGCCCCGTTCTCGGCGGGCGTCACGCGACGCTCCAGCGCCAGCACGCCGACGGCGAGACCGACGCATCCGAGCGCGAGCGTCGGCCACAGCCAGACCTCGATCCCCAGATCGAAGAACGCGCCGCCGAGAGCTGCGCCGATACCGAAGCCGAGCCGTTTGGCGATTTCGACGAGCGAGAGACCTGTCCCGCGCTTGGCCTCGGAGGAGATGTCGCTGGCGAGCGAGGAGACAAGCGGCGAGTGTAGAATCTCGCCGAGCGTCCGGAGCACGAGAAACGTGCCGACGAGTGCGACGCCTGCAGCGACCGGAATTGACGCGCCGACGACGGGGCCGAGCGCAACGACCCAGACGGCGAGCATCGCCGCCGCCCAGAAACCCGCCGAGACGACCAGTCCCCGGGTCCGTCGCCAGTCGGCGACGGCGGCGACGAGCGGCAACTGGAGCGTGACGATGACTATCGGGTTGAGCACGTAGAGCGTCCCAAGTTCGGCCGACGTAAGGCCGAGCGTCTCGGTAGCGACAACGGGGACCGTCGCCTGCATCTGTGCGTACATTACCGCGAAGCCGACGTTGAGAAGCGCGAGAAAGACAATTCGCGGTCGCGTGACAGCGCGTCGCCAGTCCGACAGCGCCGACGCCAGTGAGGACGCCGCGGTGGTCTCCGAACTCGTTCCGTCGTCGCCGCGTCGAACCCGCGGCAGCGTCGCCCAGAGCAACACTGCGACGACGCCGCAGGTGAGTCCGTCGGCGACGAAGACGGCCAACTGCGCGATGGTGTAGAGGACGCCGCCCACGACGAATCCGAGACCGAACCCGGCGTTGTTGGCGACCTTCAGGAGCGCGAAGGCTCTGTCGCGTTCGCTCCCGTCGGTCAAATCGGCTATCATCGCCTGACTCGCGGGCGGAAAGAGACCGAGCGTCAGTCCGGCGGCCGTCGCAACGGCGACGAAACCGGCCGCGTTCGTCACCGCGGCGTAGGCGGCGAGGGTCAGCGTCGACAGCGCCATGCTCGTCACCATCACAGGCTTGCGGCCGATTCGGTCGGCGGCGAACCCGCCGACTGCGGTGCCGACCGCGGTGGCGACGTTGTTGAGGAGGAGACCGAAGCCGACGACGCCGAGCGAGATGCCGACCTCGAGGTGGAAGTGAACCGTCGCGAACGGGTAGACGAGACCGGAGCCGAACAGGTTGACAAGTTGGCCGAGCGAGACGAGATAAACCGGCCGACGAAAGCCGCGCACGGCGTCCAACGATGGGGTTCGCACGTCGGCCGGTTCTCCGGCGCTCCTCCTGAACGATTCGGTGGCGGCCCGCGTTTCCGCGATTTGCCGCGCGCTTCGCGACTCCTCACTCGTCCTTCGAGGCGAGCACCCGGTAGCTCTCCAGCGTCGCACGCATCGGCTCCGCCCCGTTGGTTCCCTTTCGCTCAGTGCCGTAATTCATCCAGCGCGCCCCGTCGTTGTCGCGGGTGTAGCTGTACATGCGGTACTCGTCGTCGGTTTCGAGTACGATTTCGATAATCGCCTCGTCCGGGCCTGGGTCGTCGTCTCTGAGTACGACGCCGCGGGTCGCCGGGTCGTGGTCCATCACGTGGACGACGCGGGTCTCGTCGTCCAGCAACCCGCGCGCTTCGTCGCCGCTCAGTGGGCGGTCGGGCCACTCCTCCGCCACGGTCGGTTCGTCCATACCTACTATTCGAGGTGTGAGGACTTTGCTCGTCGCATCTCTCGGCGTGCTGAACAGTTATCGCTCGCCCGACCCAAGATGCGGTATGGTTGACGCCAGCATCCACTTGCTCGACCGCGGACGTGTCCGCGCAGACATGAACTACGTCGTCGACGGCTACGCGATGGCCAGCGCCGAGAACCCCGACCCCGACCACGATATCGCGGAGTTCGTCGTCTGGAGCGCCGTCGTCGACCACCCGGAGGCGACGGTGCTGTGGGACACCGGGTCGCACCCGGAGGCGGCCGACGGCTACTGGCCCGCGCCACTGTACGGCGCGTTCGAACATTACGACGCCGCCGACCACGACCTCGAATCCGACCTCGACGCCGCGGGCTACGACCTCGGCGACGTCGACGCCGTCGTGATGAGCCACCTGCACCTCGACCACGCGGGCGGCCTCCGCAACTTCGCGGACACCGACGTCCCCGTCTACGTCCACGAGGAGGAACTGAAGTTCGCCTACTACAGCGCGAAGACGACGGAAGGCTCCGTCGCCTACCTCGCCTCGGACTTCGACCACGATCTGAACTGGGAGATAGTCCACCGCCACCGGACGACGCTGTTTGACGACTTCGAACTCCTCCACCTGCCCGGTCACACCCCCGGCGTGATGGGCGCGAAAATCGACCTCCCCGACGAGACAGTGCTCGTCGCCGGTGACGAGTGTTACGTCGACGCCAACTACACTGACGAGGTGCCGTTGGGTCCGGGCCTACTGTGGAGCGACCGCGACTGGTTCGACAGCCTCCAACTCGTCAAGGAACTCCAGCGTCGCCACGACGCGGACGTGCTGTACGGCCACGACCTCGAACGGTTCGAGTCGTTCGACGGCGGGTGGAACCGCTAAGTCGATCGGACGACGTATTCTATCGAGCTATACAGAAACCCATACAGAAATCTCCCCGGAAATCTAACTGTAGTCGCGGCGACCGTGACGCTCACATTCGGCTCACCGTGGCGCTTACACCGCTTCGGCCCCAAGAACGGGCGTTATGAAAAAGCAGGAACTCGTCCAGTTCCACTCCCTGCTCGTCCTCCTTGGCCAGGAGTACATCCGGCGCGGCGACGCGACCCGGGCGGACTTCGAGCCGTACCGCGACATCGGCGTCACGCCGATGTCGCTGCAGGCGTCGCGGGCCGACCACGAGGAGGCAGTGTCGACGCTGGCTCACATTCTCGCCTCGCTCTCGGTGTCGGGCGAGACGACGACTCGCTCGGCAGTCTCGTTCGAGTGACTCGTGTTTTCTCCGACTCTCGCCGGTTCTAGATCGTCCTCTCCTCGGCGCCGAACGAGTACCACTAAGACGCACCCGCGTCAGCCACGACCATGCGACTGCAGGAGTACTGGGGGGTCGGACCGAAGACGAGCGACAGATTGCAGCGGACGCTCGGCGTCGACGCCGCCGTCGAGGCCATCGAATCCGCCGACGTGCGAGCGCTGACCGAAGCAGGCATCCCCGCCGGACGCGCAACGCGCATCCTCCGGCGGGCCAAAGGCGACGCCGGGATGGCGACGCTCGGAACGAGAGACGCGCGCTCGGTCTACGACGAGCTACTCTCGCTGGCAGGCGAACACGCCGTGACGCGTCACGCGGGCGACCGAATCCGCGTGCTCACGCCGCTGCCGGAGCGCTCCGCCCGCGACGCGCGACTCGACAAGATAGAGGCCGCCCGCGAAGCGTGGGCTGCATTGAACGCCGACGAACGGGACGAGGTTCTCGCGGCGTTCACCACCTACGACGAGGCGGGCGGAACCGAACGCGCCGCCGTGGAAGCGGCGCTCGCGCTTCGCGACATTGGTCTCGACGCGGGACCGTTCGCCGCGCTGGCAGACGTCGACGAGGGCGCGCTCTCGGAGGCCGTGGGGGCGCTCGGCTACGTCGACGGCGACGACGTGCTCGAAGGCGCCGACAAGAAACTCGACCGCCTCCGGGACCAGTTGGCGGCCGCGGAGCGCCTCGAATCCGGCGCGTTCGACCTTCTGGAGACGGTCCGCGAGGCGGGCACACGCCGCCTCGACGACTTCGAGCACGCGGTGGCCGACTACGTCGCCGCCGAGACGGAACTCTCGCGCGAAGACGTGCTCGGCGCGGCGGCCGACGACCCCGTCGACGCCGCCGACTTCGTCAGCACCACGCTCCGGACGCTCACCGCTGATCTCCGCGAACAGGTCGACGAGCGCAAGGAGACCGTCGCCGCGGAACTCCGCGAGAGTATCGAGACCGCCCGCGACGACATCGACGCCGCCGTGAGCGCGGTCGAAGACAGCGCGTTCGCGCTCTCGCTGGCGCGGTTCGCCGACGCGCACGACCTCGTCCGTCCGGAGCTGGGCGGCGACGATGGACCCTTCGGCGTCGCCGCCGTCGACGCGCGACACCTCTTTCTGGACGACGACGTGCAATCGGTGACGTACGCGGTGGGTCACCACACGCTCTCGTCGGAGCCGCAACCGCCCGCCGACGAGCGCGTAACCGTCCTGACGGGCGCGAACTCCGGCGGGAAGACGACGCTGCTCGAAACGCTCTGTCAGGTGGCGCTGTTGGCCGCGATGGGCCTCCCCGTCCCGGCGAGTCGCGCACAGGTCGGCGACTTCGACACCGTCGTCTTCCACCGTCGGCACGCGAGTTTCAACGCCGGTGTGCTCGAATCGACGCTCAAATCCATCGTGCCGCCGCTGTCCGGGGAGGGACGGACGCTGATGCTCGTCGACGAGTTCGAGGCCATCACCGAACCCGGCCGGGCAGCGGATTTACTGGGTGGGCTCGTCGGACTGACCGTCGACCGAAACGCGGTCGGCGTCTACGTCACGCACCTCGCGGAGGACCTGAGCCCGTTACCTGCCGCGGCGCGCATCGACGGCATCTTCGCGGAGGGACTGACGCCCGACCTCGAACTCCGCGTCGACTACCAACCGCGGTTCGGAACGATCGGTAAGTCGACGCCGGAGTTCATCGTCTCGCGACTCGTCGCGAACGCGAAGAACAACGTCGAGCGACAGGGATTCGAGACACTCGCCGCGGCCGTGGGCGAGGAGGCGGTGCAGCAGACGCTGTCGGACGCGCGCTGGCGGGAGTGACGGTCGAACTCGAAAGAGGGCGCGGTCGCGGGAGCGGGTCAAAACGGGAGAGTTGGTACGGTCGAGGGGAGAGAGATGATATGGACGGAAGACGACCGTTCCCGTCGTTGGAGTTCCCACCACCAAAAGTCGTAGTCTGGGCACCGTCGACTGGAGCCACTGAAGGGCCGAAGCCAGCTCCGAGGTACGACATAAACTGATTACGACAGGACGTGAGACGAGGAGAACAATTATGAATCGTGTGGACCAATCTCAAGCATGACAGCGTATGAGCCAGTAGAATCACCGGACGAAACGACGGTGTTTCCCTATCACGATCTCACACCTCCAACGCTCGTGGACGTCTTCAGAGCACGACAAGTCACCGACCACCACCTCCCAAAGACTCCTCTCGTCCGAAGCCAGTACCTCTCTAGCGAACTGGACGCAGACGTGTATCTGAAGAGAGACGATACCCTCCCGACGGGCGCCTTTAAAGTTCGAGGGGGGCTCAATCTGTGCTCCCAACTCGACCCCGAATTCCACGACCGTGGCCTGATAGCGGCGAGTACGGGGAACCATGGCCAGTCCATCGCATATGCCGGGCAGACGTTCGATATCCCTGCCGTGATTGCAGTTCCCGGGGATCCGAACGAGGACAAAGTCGAGGCGATCGAGCGATTCGGAGCGGAGGTTCACAGGGAGGGACGTGACTATGACGACGCCCGAGAGTGGGCCGAGCAACAGGCAAGCGAGCACGGGTATCGGTACGTCCACTCGGCCAACGAACCACTTCTCATCGCCGGCGTCGGTACGGCGGGATTGGAAGTTCTCGACGACCTTCCGGATGTCGACACCGTCATCTGTCCCATTGGCGGGGGGAGCAGTGCGTCAGGGTACTGTCTGACCGTCGGTGACGTGGCGGACGCGGACGTCGTTGGTGTCCAGTCCTCTAACGCGAACGCGATGTACCGAGCGTGGAACGAGGGGCACCTCGATCCCCAGCCGAGTGCGGACACCCTCGCGGAGGGGCTCCAGTCGCGCGTGCCGTTCGCGTTGACCTCCGAGATTCTCAGTGAGAAGCTAACAGACATGTTGACCGTTTCGGACGAAGCGATATGGAGGGCCGTCCGGACCATGGTCGAACGAGAGCACATCCTCCTCGAGGGTGCTGGGGCCGCGAGTGTCGCGGGAGCGTTGGCATTAGCCGACGAAATCGCCGGGAAAACTGTCGTCCTCCAACTCTCTGGCCGAAACATCTCCAAAGAGAAGTTAGATTGGGCGTTCGACATCGACGCCGACGCTGGGGAACTCGACGATGAGTGATGAGTTCGTTCGGGACCGGTTGCGTAAGCTTCGCCGGCAGTTCCACCGGTACCCGGAGCCCGCATGGTGTGAGTACTATACGACGAGTCGCATAGTCGACGAGGTAGAACGAATCGGCGTCGACCAGCTCTATATCGGAGAGGAGGCGTACGCGAGTGAACATCGGATGGCCGTCCCGGACAGCGCGACGCTCCAGGAGTGGTACGACAGTGCCGCAGACGCCGGAGCACGGCCGGACGTCTTGGAATTGACAGATGGCGGACACACAGGGGCTATCGCGGTCCTCGAGAAGGGGACTGACGGCCCTACGGTCGCTCTCCGTGTTGATATCGACGGGATCCCCCAACGGGAAGCGAACGATTCGGAACACCTGCCCTCTGTCGAGGAGTTCCGATCGACGAACGAAGGCGTGATGCATGCCTGTGGCCACGACGCGCATATCACGATAGGGCTCGGAGTGCTCGAAGCCGTGAATCGGAGCGACGAGTTTGACGGGACGTTTAAGCTCATCTTCCAGCCTGCCGAGGAGCGCGCCGGCGGTGGAAAACCGATGGCGCTCTCTCAGCACACCGATGACATCGACTATTTCCTCGGGCTCCACGTCGGTCTGGGTCACCCGACAGGAGAAGTCGTCGGTGGGATCGTGAAACCACTCGCCGTCGCGAACTTCGAAGCTCGATTCCACGGTGAGTCCGCCCACTCGGGTAAGAATCCGAATCAGGGGCGGAACGCCATGCAATCAGCGTCAACAGCCGTCCAGAACTTGTACTCGATATCCCGTCACACCAACGGAGTGACCCGAATCAACGTCGGCCGTATCGACGGTGGAACTGCGCCGAACATCATCGCGGAGGAGGTGCGTATCGAAGGGGAGGTCCGAGGGGAAACGAACGAACTCCTCCAGTTCCTGCGTGTGGAGACAGAACGGATCATCGACGCGGCCGCCGAAATGCACTCCTGCGTCAGCGAATTCGAGGTCACGGGCGAAGCGCCACGAGCCGACAGCGATCCCGAGTTTAGCAGGACTATCGCCGACGTTGCACGGGAACATAGTTCTGTCATGAACGTTACGGAGACGAGTGAATTCGGAGCGAGCGAGGACGCCACCTACCTCATGAAGACCGTCGAGGAACAGGGTGGGACGGTCTCGTACGCGATTATCGGTACCGACCACCCTGCACCACATCACTCGAGCAGGTTCGATGTCGACGAACGAAGCTTGACCATCGGTGTGGAGGTCATCTCCGAGACGGTGACGACGCTCAGTTCCTGACGGTTCGGTATCTGGTCTGTGTTTCGCGGCGGCCGTCGGCGAGGAGGCGGGTCAACAGACGCTGTCGGACGCGCGCTGGCGCGGCGAGTAGCGGCGTCGGCGAGTTACCGCATTGATTCGAGACCGACGAACGCGCTGCGGTCTGCGGTGAGCCAGACGGTCACCCGCTCTTCTGCGGGCGTGTCTCTGGGGTATATCGTACAGCGGTCCGGACCGTTCTCGTACCGGACGGTGACGCTGTGGAGGTCGAACGCGCGGCCGTCCATCTGGTAGTCGTGTGCGGGAGGAACGTCGGACAGGTCGTCGCTCGTAGGCAGGCTCATGGAGAGTCGTCCCGTAACCGGGTGAGAAGAACTCCCACAGCCGAGTACATGACTGCTGCTAAGACCGCTCTATAGTACGCTATACCGGTAGTGAGTCTCCCCGAGCGTTTCTCATGGGACGAGAATCCGGCGTTTTCGTGCTTTGCAGTCCTCGGTGTCGGCGTCCTGCCGACCCGACTCTCTATCTCTGTTCGGAAGCAGGTACTCGATGCCGCGTCCTCGATGAGTGTCACCACACCGCGAGTGGGTTATCTCCGCTGCCCCCGTACAAGAGGTATGAGTTCTATCACACCCGCCCACGAGCAACTCGTCGACCGAGTCACTGCTGACGCCTCGACGTGGCCCGGTATCGAAGTCAACCCGCACCGCTTCGACGGCAGCGAGTTCACGCTCGGCCCGCGAGAAATCGGCCACGTCCACCGATTCGGAATCCTCGACATCAACTACCCGAAGCGTCTCCGCGATGCGCTCGTCGACGAGGGTCGAACGGGCGAGCACCACGTCGTCCCCGACTCGGGGTGGACGACGTTCCGACTCCGGACCGACGCGGACGTCGACGACGCGCGGTGGCTCCTGCGCCTCTCGTATCTCTACCACGCAGCGACGCTGCGCCGCCGCCCCGAAATCGCCGCCGCTGTCGGCGAGATAGACGTCGAAAGTGAACTCGAGGCGATGGGACCGAGCGCTCGCGTGCGAGAGATTTTCGACGGCGTGCTGCGGTGACCGAGAGCGACGCACCGGTCCCCGCTCGGCGACCCGAAGCCGAAGACGGCGGCGAATTTGAATCTGACGACGACACCCGAGACCGTCTACTCTTATAGTCGGGTCGACTGGAACAGGTGTGTTCGAGGAGCGTTCGGAGTTACTCGCCGCCAACCCCTCGTTCAAGGGGTACGGCGCTGCGGTCACCGTCGGTCCGCGGGGACCGCTCACGTACGTCACCTCCAGTAGTGGCGCGAACAAGCTCCTCCGATGGGACCGAGAGCAAGGAGACGACGGCGCGCTCGTCGACATCGCTACCGGCATCATCGCCGACAGGCGGCGGCGCGGAATCGCCGTTGCAGCCGCCGACTTAGACGGCGACGGCCGCGAGGAGGTGTACGTCCAGAACGCGGGCAGCCATGGCCGGACGGGCGGGGCCTTCGACCGCCTCTTCGACTGCAACGACACCGAGTGGGTCGACGCGTTCTCGCTCGACGTGAACGCGGGCCGGAGCAACCGACGCGACGGCTGGTCTGTCGCGGCCGTCGACCGCCACGGAACCGGCCGCTACGGGATGCTCGTCGCCGGCGACGGGTCGCCGATGCGGTGTTACGAACTCGGCGACAACCGCGAGGTAACCGACATGGCCGAATCCGTCGGGCTGGACGTCGAAGCGGACGTTCGCGCGCTCGCGAGCGGCCCGTTCGTCACCGAGCGGATGGATGTGTTCGCGGCGACAGAGCGCGGCCCGAACCGCCTCCTCAGAAACGACGACGGCCGGTTCACCGACGTGGCCGCCGAAAGCGGCGTCGCTGATGCCACCTGCGACACCCGCTGTCTCTCGTTCGTCGGGAGCGGTGCGGAGCCGACCGGCGAGTTCGTCTGCGGCAACTGGGAAGGCCCGGCGCGCCTGTTCGCTCGAACCGGCGACCGGTTCCGCGACGTCGCGCCGCCCGAACTCGCACAGCCGACCCGGACGCGATCCGTCGTCGCCGCCGACTTCGACAACGACGGGGCGCTCGAACTGTTCGTCAACGCGCTCGGCGCACCGAACCGGTTGTTCAGACGGAGCGACGACACTTGGAGGCGGGTCAGCGCGGGCGACGCGTCCGAACCGCGAGGGTTGGGAACGAGCGCGACCGTCGCCGACTTCGACGGCGACGGGACGCTCGAACTGCTCGTCGTCCACGGCGAGGCGGGGGCCCAACCGCTCTCTCTCTTCCGCGCGCCGAACGACAACGACTGGCTCAGAGTTCGTCCCCTCACCGAGGCGGGTGCGCCCGCTCGCGGCGCGAGCGTGACGCTGGAGACGAGCGACGGCGTCCAGTCACGACTCGTCGACGCCGGCAGCGGCGGGCACAACCAGTCGGAACCCGTCGCTCACTTCGGTCTCGGCGAGGCGAGGCCGACGCGCCTCGTCACGCGGTGGCCAGACGGGCACGTTCGCGTCGTCGACGACCCGACGCCGCGTACCGAGCAGACGGTCACCCACCCGTCGAGCGGATGAGACGAACTCGCGGGTCGGTTTCGGACCTCGGCGAAAGGAGTTACTACGAGAGCAGTAAAGTGCCCGGGTCGCTTACAGCGACGACATGGTCGACCCCACTTCGTCGCTCGGCGACGACGTAGACGAGGAGAACGCCCCCGAGTGTGCCACCTGCGGCGAGAAAATCGTCCGGTCGCCGACGCACCGCGTCGTCACGCGGGTCGAAGACGGTACCGTTCAACATCGCCACTTCTGCGACGACGACTGCCGCGACGGCTACGCCGGCTGAGCGCCTTGCGCCGACTGCGAACGCCGACTTATCGGTTCGACCAGAACCGCTCCAGTCCGAACCCGAGCATGTCCGGGCTGACGGGCTGAAACTCCTCGCGTTCGTACTCGGGGAAGTACTCCCGCACGCCGTTCCACGACTCGCGCGCGTAACGCGCGTCGACGAGGACGCGCACGCCGACCTCGTCGCTGCCGCGGATGACGCGGCCGACAGCCTGTCGCGCCTTTCTGACTGCCGGCACCGTCAGCGCCGTCTCGAAGCCCGAACCGTCGAACGCGCGGTCGTACGCCGTCTTCACCGCCTTCGTCCGCGGGCTCGAGGTGTTGATGAGGGGAACGCCGCAGACGACGGCCGCCGAGAGGCGGTCCCCGCGGTAGTCGACGCCCTCGGTCAGCGTCCCGCGGAGACTGGTGACGAGCACTTTCCCGTCGCCGCCGAAGAACTCCGCCTTCAGCGACTCGGTCGTCCCGTCGTCGCTGGACTCGTCCAGTAGCACGGGTTTATCGACGCGCCGTTCGAGCACACCCGCCATCCACTCGGCCTCGCCGTAACTCGGCATCCCGACGAGGACGTTGCCCGGCGACTGCGCCACCGACGAGACGGCGTCCTCGTACGCCTGCCGCGTCGGGTTCTCCTCGCCCGGCGCGCCGCGGTTCGCGTAGGTGAACTTCGGCGCGTCGACGGCGAAACTCGCGCGGTTCTCCTCGGGGAACGTCAGTCCGTAGGTTCGCTCCTCGACTGGCCGTCCCGACTCCGCGAGCGCGTCGAGTCCCGAGACCGTTCGAAAGATGTCCATCGGCGCGAGCGTTGCGCTCATCAGTACGCCGCCGCCGAACTCGGCGAGGCGGTCGCCGATGGCGTCCGACGGAACGCAGTTGTAGAGCGCGAGGCGCGCGTTGTACGCGCGCCGCCACGAGTCCGGCGGTTCCATCTCGTCCCACGTCCGCTCCAGTTCGAGTTCGCGGAAGTAGCGCTCGTGGTCGTAGCGGTACCACTCGCCGAGAACGCGGCCGACGCCCGGCGCGGCGCGGCGTTTGTCGTCCTCCTCGGCGGAGTTCAGGATGCGGCCGACGACGGCCCCGACGGTCTCGGCGCGCACCCACGTCCCGCCGTCGTACCCCGCTTCTTCGGCCCAATCGCTTATTTCGTCGACGGCGGGTTTCTCGGGGTCTCGGAGCGGAATTTCCGCATCTTCCAGTCGGGTGAGGTCTGCCCGCCAATCCGGCGTCTCGCTGTCGAGGTGGGCGGTCACTCGGCGGTCGAGTTCCTCGCGCAGGTCGCGGAAAAAGTCGCGCGTCTCCTTCAGTTCGCGGAGGGTCACGTCGCTCTTCTTCAGTTCGCCGCGGACGAGGTCCGCGTCGGCCGACGACCCGCGCATCTCTCTGCCCGCCTCGTCGAACTCGACGGGCTGGATGACGCGCGTCACCTCGTTTTCGGCGTCGCGGAGGCTTCGGTCGCCGATGCCGGAACTTACCAGGTCCCGGACGCGCGGTTCGAGCATGTGCGCCTCGTCGCAGACGAGAAACGTCGTCTCGTCGATCAAGGGGCCAGTGAACGTCGCCACCGTCGTCGAGTCGAACGCGTGGTAGTAGTTGCCGAGGACGACCTCGACGTGCGGGAGCACCGCGCCCATCGTCGAGTGCGGGCAAGTGCCGAACCCCGCGGAGAGCGAGACGAGGTCGGTCGGTTCCAACAATCCGGCGTCCTCGAAGTCGAACGGCACCGCCTCGACCGGCTCGCCGTCCTCGGGAAGGTCGTCGAGAAACTGCGCGTAGAAGGGGCAGAACTCGGAGTCGCCGTGCTTGGGCATCTCGGGGAGATACGGCGTCGGTTCGCCGGCCGTTTTGAGGTATGAGGGGCCGCCGGCGCCGGTGTCGGCGAGACCGGTCTGGGCCCGTCGGGCCTCGCCGGTCAGCGCCGCGGCGGTCGTCGGGCCGCTCTCTGCGGCAAGGTTTCTGGTCCGCTCGCGGAGGCCCTCGCAGCGCTCGTAGACGTTCGAGTCATCGACGCCCGCGGCGCGCTCTCTGCTGTACGGGCAGACGTCTGATTTGCCGACGAGCGTCAGTCCCGAGACTGGTCGCCACTCGTCGGGGAGGTTCGCGTTGATCGTCCGGAGGTCGTCTTCGAACTGCCGGAGTTGCTGTTTGACGCTGGTGAGGACGACGACGCGCTCGTACGGCGAGTCGGGGTCGCGCACCCGGTCGATACCGGCGGTCAGCGCGAGCATCGTCTTGCCAGTCCCGCAGGCGCCTTCGACGACGGTGAAGCCGCCGTCGTCGGCCGTCTCGGTGGCGGTTTCGATACCGTCTGCCTGCTCTGGATACGGCTCGTCGTGTCCGAACACCTCGCGCCAGGTCACGTCCGACTTTCGCCGGGGCGGACGCTTATCGGTGTCGGAGGAACTCCGCGGGTTCGGTGTCGACACGGTGTCTTGGAGTGGTCCCGTCTTCGCGAATAAAGTCGAGGGCAGAAGCCGTCGGCTTCGTCGCGGGAGAGATGTTGGCGAACGCGTCACTCCGAGACATTACTCCGCCGCGTCGCAGACGGCGGTTCCGTTGTTCGCCTCAACCCGCTCGATTGCGTCGACGGCGACGACCGACCCGGGTCGGTGCTGACTCCCGTCAGCCGCCGACGCCCGAAGCAGTTCGACCATCTCCTCGGAGCGAATTCGCTCCTCGCACGACGCCGACGCGACGAGCGCCACCGTTCCGGCGACGTAGGGCGCGGCGGCGGACGTTCCTTCGAGCGACCCGGACTCGGTTCGAACGCTGGCGGGTCCCCACACGTCGACGAACGCGTCGCTCCGGGAGCTGTAGCCCGTCACTCGACCGCTCTCGACGTCGACAGCGCCGACGGCGATGACGCGTTCGCCCGTCGCCGGCGCCACGACGCTTCCGTTGGCGACGGCGTTGTCCAGCGACTGGCGACTCGACAGCAGTCTGAGTTGACTCTCGTTCGACCCGTTGTAGGCGTCGATGGCGACGTAGTACTGTCCGGGCGGAACCGAGGCGTCGATGGCTTCCCACGATTGGACGGAGTCGTTTGAGGCGTTCGAGGAGTTCTGGCGGCGGACGGATTTAGCGACGACGGGGTCCGGACCGCTCTCGCGATCGCGGTATAGGTAGAGGTCGTAGTCGGCGGACGTGTTCCACGAGAGACGCAGCGAGACCGCTCCGCCGGTGACGTTGCCGCCGGCCAATCGGTTCCCCTGCGACTCGTTCGAGAAGTTCACCCACCCATCCGAGGGTCCCGCGCCGACCCACTGGTTGTTCGCGTAGTTGCCCGCCGACGTGACGAAGACGGTGCCGTTTGCGGCGGCGCGCTCCGCGACGGCGGTTATCCGCTCGTTCGTCGCGGGGTTCGACGCGAAGTAGCTCCCGGCGTCGACGACGACGGTCACGTCGTTCGCCACTAGCCACTCGACTGCTGCCTCGTACTCTTCGGGCGTGGGATTGTCGCCGACGGCGGCGAGATACAGCTCGGTTTCCGGTGCCGTTTCGGCGACGACGGCGGCGACGGCGGTGTCGTGGCGACTGTCGACTCGCCGCGGACCGACAGCGACCTCCCCGTGTCTGCCTTGCTCGGACGCACGGCGGTGACCGGCGACCTGCTCTTGAATCGACGACCCTTCGGGTTCGAACGACGTGCCGATGACGCCGACGGCGACGCCGCCGCCGGTGATTCCCCGGTCGTGGACGCGTTCTGCCGCGACGATGTGCCCGCCGGCTCGACTCACCTGTCCGTATGGGGCGGGCGTCGTCAAGTCGGGTTCCGGCAGTAGCGGCACCGTCGCGGCGACAGAACCGGTCAGCGGTGCGCTCGACGTCGCGACGAGCACGCAGACGACCACGACACACGTTACGAGGCGCCGGCTCATCGCTCCCATCGACTCCTACGGATACCTCGTCGCAGGCGTGCTGTCGGCTCGGTCGGATCGGTTCACCGTTCGACAGCCTCCCACGCCAGCACCGCCGCGAGGACGATAACGCCGCCTGCGAGGAACGCGAGACCCGGCGAGAGTTGGCCGAGAACCGGGGCGACGCCGTTGCCGACACTGTCGCCGACGCGCGGGGCGGTTCCCGGCCCGCCGAGGTCGGTGACGGTCGTCGCCGCGCCGAAGAGCCACTGAACGAGCAGCGTCCCGACCGCCAGCAGCGCGGCGACGCCGACGAACTTCCGCAACGAGTCGAGCACTGACGCGCGGTCGTCTTCCTGTCCAGCGCAGACGACGAGCGGGCCGTCGGCGGGCGCGTACACGTTCATCTCGCGGCCTTTCACCGAGTACTCCGTGCCGACGATCTCGACCAGTCCAGCGTCCTGTAAGTTTCCGAGGTGGTGCCGGACGTTCTGCAGCGAGGTGTCGACGGCGTCGGACAACTCCGAGGCCGTCGCGTCTCGCTCGTACAGTTCGGTGAGAATCGACCGAGCGTTCTCCGAGGAGAGCGACGAGATGAGTTGCTCCGCGTCGTCGTCGTCGAGCCACAGGACGCGAGGGGGTCGCGCCTCACGCTCTGCGTCTCTGTCGGACGGGAGCAGTCCTGACATGGATTCACATTCCATGGACGGGTTAGTAAACCCTTCGACAGATTACGTCCTGCGTCCGTCTCGTTATCTACAATTTGCCCGATAGTCAGCCACTCCGGAACGAATCCGTCAGTCGGCGACCGCGTCGAGGCTCCCACGCCCCTTCGGAAGCCGTCCTGCGACGTAGAGCGCGAGCAGGACGGCGAACTCGGCCGCGAGGACGACGGTGAACAGTCGGAACACGGCGTCGAACGGAACGTCCGCGCCCGTGAGGAAGCCGACGGTTCCGCTGCCACCCGACTCGATGAGGAGGGCGACGCCGCTGTAGACGGCGTAGGCGCTGCCGCGGTTTCTCGCCGGAAGCGCGCCGAGCATGTACGTATCGAGCGCCGGAAACAGGCTGTGGACGACGTAGCCCAACGCCGCCGTCACGACCAACACCGGGAGAAAACCCGACACAGCCGTCAGCGCGAACAGACACGCGCCGAACGCGGCGACGATTCCGAGGACGTAGGGGAGATGCGGGAGGCGGTCGGCGAGACGCCCGCTGAACCAGAACGCCGGGACGCCGGCGGCGAAGACGACGGTCAGCATCGTGCTCGCCTGCGCTGGCGTGAACCCCTTCGTCGCGGTGAGGTACGGGACGTAGAAGTTGAACAGTCCCTGCCACGCGAAGCCCGCGACGCCGACCATCGCCACGCCGGTGACGATGACGCGCCAGTGCGACAGCGCCTCGCGGAAGTTTCGGTCGTCTCCGGCCGACGACGGAACCGTCCCCCGCGCACGAACGACCGCCAAGAGGACGACGGTGAGCAGTGACGCGCACACGGCCAGCAGCCAGAACACGTGACGCCACTCGCCGGCGGCTAAGAGCGTCACGACGACAGGGGCAGCGATGACGGCAGCGACCTGACTCGCAGTGCCGTGGATACCGACGGCCCGCCCGACGGCGTCGGGGTACAGTTCGCCGACGAGTGGAACCGCGGCAACGAAGTACGCGCCGGAGGCGATACCGATGGCGAACGCGCCGAGTTGGAGCGCGAGCAGCGACGTCGCCGTCGCGGTGAACGCGGCGGCGACGGCAAGCAACACGCCGGTTCCCAACACGACGCGGTGGCGAGGGATGCGCGTGAGGAGGTAGCCGACCGGAATCCGGGGGACGGCCGTGCCGAACCAGACGAGCGACGTGACGAGTCCGATAGCCGCTGGACCGACGCCGAACGCCGCCTGCAGCGGTTCGACGAGAGGGGCGAACGCCGTCCGCCCGAAGTTGACGAGGAGGACGAGTCCGCAGAGCGTCCCGAAGAGGCGGCGTGTCACTGCCGCGGCATTCGTCGGGCGACGGTTCAAACGTTGCGGAATCGGACGCTTTCGGCGTTCTTCGACGTCTTTCGGTCTTCTTCGACGCGCGTCGCTGCTCGTCAGGTCTCTTCGGTACCTCTCGTCGGCTCGGCGACGCCGCCGAGTCAACCCTATCGCTTTTCGCCTGTGGTTTCGAATATCACCGTATGATAACGTCCCGTCGAATGGCCGCCGTCGACGAGAACGCGGAGGCGCTCGGCGTTCCGCGAAAGCAACTGATGGAGTCGAGCGGGAACGCCATCGCTCGCGAGGTTCGCTCGCTCGTCGACGACGGCGCGTCGGTGAGCATCGTCGCCGGACGCGGTAACAACGGCGGCGACGCGTTCGTCGCCGCTCGATTTCTGAAGGAGTACGACGTGACGGTCCACCTGCTCGGCCGTCCGGAGACGATTTCGACCGATATCGCCCGCGAGAACTGGGAGGCGCTTGGAAACGCCGAGTTCGACGCGAGAGTCGTTCGCGACTCCAAGGCGCTGGAACTCGGCGACCCGGACCTCGTCGTCGACGCGATGCTCGGCACCGGCGTCACGGGCGCGCTCCGCGACCCCGAGGCGTCGGCCGCGAAAGCAATAAACGACGCCGACGCGACGGTGCTCGCCGTCGACGTTCCCTCCGGTGTCGACGCCGATACCGGCGACTCCGCGGGCGTCGCCGTCGACACCGACCACGTCGTAACGTTTCACGACGACAAACCCGGACTCGGCGGTCTCGACGCGACGGTCACCGTCGCTGATATCGGCATCCCGGCGGCTGCAGAGCGGTTCGTCGGTCCCGGCGACTTGAACGTCCTCGTCCGGGACCCGGAGAGCCACAAGGGAGACAACGGCGACGTACTCGTCATCGGCGGCGGGCCGTTCTCCGGCGCGCCCGCGCTGTCTGCGCGAGCGGTGCTCAGGGCGGGCGCCGACCTCGTCAACGTCGTGTGCCCCGAGAACGTCGCCGACGCGGTCCGCGGCTACAGCGAGAACTTCATCGTCCACGACCTCGACGGCAATCGTCTCCGACCGGCGCACATCGACGAACTGCTCGGTCGGGCCGAGAGCAAAGACGCCGTCGTGCTAGGACCCGGACTCGGCGGCGCGGACGAGACGCTCGACGCCGTCCGGCAGTTCCTCTCGGGGTTCGACGGAACCGCCGTCGTCGACGCCGACGCGCTGCAGGTCGTCCCTAAGGTGGACACCGACGCGACGCTCGTCTGCACGCCGCACCAAGGCGAGTTGCAGAAGATGGGCGGCGAGACGGCCGACAACTGGGAGGCGCGCGCCGAGTTGGTCGAGGAGTTCGCCGCCGAACTGGGACAGACGCTCCTCGTGAAGGGAGCGCACGACGTGATTTCCGACGGCAAGCGGACGCGCGTTAGCCGAACCGGCAACGCAGGGATGACTGTCGGCGGCACGGGCGACGTACTTGCCGGCGTCACAGGCGCGCTCGCGGCGACGCAAGACCCCTTCGAAGCCGCGAGCGTCGCCGCGTGGGCGAACGGTCGCGCCGGGGACGTCGTCGCCGAAGAGCGCGGCTACGGACTCGTCGCGACGGACCTCGCCGACCAGTTACCGAAAGCGATGAACCGCGGCGGCGAGGTTGAAGGAGTATGACCGAAGAACGACGACCAACTGGACCCGCCGACCACACCGGACCGGTCGACACTGACGACTCCGGCGACCCCGCAGACCACACCAACCCTGACGACGCCGAATCGGACGCCAAGAGCGGCGCCGACAGCGACTCTCACGCTGAGAGCAACACCGGCACTGATTCCGACGTTGAAGGCGGTCGCTCGCAGTTGACTCACACCGACGAAAGAGGTAACGTCCAGATGGTCGACGTCGGCGCGAAACCGGATACGGCCCGGCGCGCGGAGGCGCGAGGCGAGATACGGTTGAGCGAATCCACTCTCGACGCCATTCGGGTCGACGAAATCGAGAAGGGAGACGTGCTGGCGACGGCCCGCGTCGGCGCAGTTCAGGCGGTCAAACACACGTGGGAAACGATTCCGATGTGTCACCAGATCCCCATCACGAACGTCGACACCGAGTTCGACGTGCGAGACGACCGAGTAGTGCTCTCCGTCGCCGTCGAAACTACCGGGAAGACCGGTTGCGAGATGGAGGCGCTCGAAGGCGTCACCACCGGACTGAACGTCGTTTGGGATATGGTGAAAGCCGCCGAGAAGGACGACGACGGCCAGTATCCCGGAACCTCGATTCAGGAAGTATCCGTCGTCTCGAAGGAGAAGCGGACGCTGGAGTAGGTCGAAGGAACGAGGGCGAACAGACGGCGTACCGTACTTCCGACCGCTCCGCGACCGGGGCGCCGTACTCCCGCCTCGCCCGAATCGCGGCGCTGCTCAGCGCACGGACCGCAGTGGTCCCGTTCTCGGATTTAAACGCTCGGAGGAGGCATCGGTCGGCAGAGCGCTTCCTGTCGAAGGTGCGACTACGCCGGGTGCTCGTGCCCGCGACGCTCTTCGGCGATGTCGTACTCTCTGGCTCTCTCTCTGATTTCGTCGGCGTCGGCGCGGACGTGTTCGCCGTCCTCGTACAGAATCTCGCCGTCGACCATCGTGAACTGCACGTCGTCGCCGTGCGCTGAGAAGACGAGATGGGAGAGCACGTCGTGCAGTGGCGTCGCGCGTGTGAGGTCCGTCGTGAGGCCGACGACGTCGGCTTTCCAGCCTGCTTCGAGTTTTCCAACCCGCTCGAATCCGGCGGCCTTCGCGCCGTTTCGGGTCGCCATCTCGAAGATGACTCCTGCAGGGGTCGTCGTCGGGTCGAGCGTCTGCACCTTCTGGAGGAGACTCGCCTGCCGCATCTCGGTGAATGCGTCGAGCGTGTTGTTGCAGGGCGGACCGTCGTTGCCGAGCGCGACGTTGATCCCCCGGTCGAGGTAGTCGACGATAGGGGCGATACCCGAGGCGAGTTTCATGTTCGACGACGGGCAGTAGGTGACGTGCGTGCCGGTGTCGGCGAGGACCTCGCGTTCGGATTCGTCGGTGTGGACGCAGTGCGCGAGAATGACATCCTCGCCGGTCAGTCCGACCTCGTCGAGCCAGTGGATGTTGCGCATCCCGGTCTCGCGTTCGACGGTGGCGATTTCGTCGCGGTTCTCGCTGGCGTGGGTGTGGATTCTGACGCCGTCGTAGCGGTCGGCGAGTTCGCGCGCGCCGCGAAGACATTCCTCGGTGCAACTGACGGCGAAGCGCGGCGTCACCGCGTAGCGGATGCGGTTGCCGAACGAGCCGTGATATCTCTGGATGAGTTCCTCCGTCTCGTCGAGGGCGGCCTGCGTATCTTCGACAAGTCCCAGCGGCGAGTCTTTGTCCATGAGCACTTTGCCGATTCGCCCACGGATGCCGACCTCGCCGGCGGCCTCGAACGCCTCCTCGGCGTGGCGGACCGAGAGGTGGTCGATGGCGGTCGTCGTTCCCGACTCGACGAGTTCGAGGTAGCCGAGTTCCGCAGCGGTGCGCATCCCGTCGGCGTCGAGGTTCGCCTCCATCGGGAGCACGTGGTCGAACAGCCAGTCGAGGAGGGAGGTGTCGTCTGCGATGCCACGGCCGAGCGACTGCACCGAGTGGATGTGGCCTCCGACGAGACCTGGCAGCAGCACGTCGTACGACCGCCGTTCGCGGTCCGGATAGCGGTCGAGGAGCTCCGAACGCTCGCCGACGGCCGTGATGCGGTCGCCGTCGACGACGACGGCTCCGTTCTCGATGACGGTCTCCGCGTCGACGACGACGGTTCCAGAGAGTAGCATTGTCCCCGACAATCGAGGGGAAGCCGCGACAATAAAGCTCCGTTTCAGCGGTGCGAACGACAGAGACGAAAAAGCGGTCAAATGAGTCGACTACGTCGAGTCGCTTACGTCGACTCTACGGCCGTCAAGTCGGCGGCCTTCGCCCGCGCCTGCTCGACGATTGCGGGGCGCGCCTCGAACTCGACGAGCACGTGCTCGTCGTCGTACTCTTCGGTCTCGACGTGACCGTGGTCGTGAATCCACGAGACGACGCTCATCGTCTCGTCGACGAGGGGCATCATCAGCCGCTCGTGCTCCCACGGGGGGAGTTCGGCTTCGACGCGCGCTTTGAGTTCCTCGACATTCTCGCCCGTCTTCCCCGACACGGCGACGGGGCTCGGCGCGAGCGCGGTCAGCGCCGCCTTCTTCTCTTCGAGTTCGTCGTTGTCGACTCGGTCGATTTTGTTTAGGACGGTCACGATGGGTGCTTCATTGCGTTCGTACAGGGTGTCGTGGCTCGTCACGAGTTTTTCGCGCATCTCCTCGACGGGTTCGGAGGCGTCGACGACCAACAGTACGAGGTCGGCGCGGTACACCGAATCGAGCGTCGACTTGAACGACTCGACCAGCCAGTGCGGGAGGTTCGAGATGAAGCCGACGGTGTCGGTCAGGAGGACATTTCGCTTGCCCGTCTCTGCCCGGCGTGTCGTCGTTCCGAGCGTCGTGAACAGACGGTCCTCGGACTCGGCTGTCGCGTCCAAGTCCGGGTGTAAATCTTCGTTCTCGTCGACGTCGAGTTCGGCGGCCAGACGCCGGAGTAGCGTCGACTTCCCGGCGTTCGTGTACCCCGCGAGCGCGACGAGATCGAACCCGGACTCGCGGCGTTGCTCGCGACGCGTCTCCTCTTTGTCGGCGATGGCGTCGAGTTCGCGCTTGATGTTCGCGATTTGGGCCTTGATGTCCCGTTCGCGACTCTCGTCGTACTCGCCGAGACCCATGAACCCGGGTCGCTCGTCGCGCTTCGCGAGACTCGCCTTCGCCTCCGCGCGCGGGAGTTCGTACCTGAGTTCGGCGAGTTCGACCTGCAACTGTGCTTTTCGAGTCTGGGCGCGCTGGCCGAAGATGTCGAGGATGAGCGTGAACCGGTCGACGACTTCGACACCTTCGGGCAGTTTCTGGCCGATGTTGTACGTCTGGTACGGTCCCAACCGGTTGTCGATAATGACCGTCTCCGCGTCGCTACGGCGGACTAACGCGGCGAGTTCGTCAACCTTCCCTTCGCCGAACTCGTAGGCGGGGTCCTCCTCGCGGCTCTGTGTGAGTTCACCGACCACTCTGTACCCGGCCGCGCGCGCCAGTTCCGTTATCTCGCTGAGGTCCGCACTCCCGGAGTCGACGCGCTTTGCGACCACGGCGGTCCCGTCTTCAGGGATGGGTGCTCTCCACCTCGGTTCGCATGTTCGAGTGTATGTCGTGCGTACTTTTGAACTTTCCTGGGTCGGGGGGTCGGTTATCGTCCTCGGAACGGAGTTGCGCTCACTTCGTCGAGCCGACACATATCCACAAAGGTAATAAGTTAGTTGTGAGGACAGTCATCCATGTTAGAACTGGACGTGCAACAACTCGCGGTGGAAGCCGGAACTGGCACTATCATCGGAGCCATCGTCGGTTTCGCGGCGAAGAAAGTCGCGAAGATCATCGCTGTCCTCGTCGGTCTCGAACTCGCGCTGTTCAAATTTCTCGAATCACGCGGGATTCTCACGGTCGATTGGGATCGACTCACCGCCGGCCTGCTGAAGACCGGGGAGAGTGCCACGACGGGTGCGCCGCCGGACTGGGTAATGACGATTCTGTCGACGCTCTCCATCTCCGCCGGATTCACCGGCGGGTTCCTCGTCGGCTTCAAGAAGGGGTAGTCGTTCGCCTTCTTTTCACTTTCAGCCGGTAGCCCGTTTCACGGCACTTTCCCGCGCGTTAACCAGCCTTTCAGGACTCAGTCGATCGCTTCTTCTTTGGGCACGAACGGACCGACCGACGTACTCTGGCGAGCGATAGTCGCGAACCGAGTCACGTACGACAGAAGGACGGCGAGCGGGGCGAGCGACGCCGAGAACGCGAACGTGACGAGCAGTAGCAGTCGGTTCCCTGAGACGATCGTGCCGCTGGCGCGGGCGTACACCAGTAGTGCGATGCCGAGGACGACTAGCGCCGGAAATCCGAGATATAGCACTTGCCGCGACACGCGAGACAGTTCCTGCTGGATGTACAGCGTCTTCAGGTACTGTCGCATGACACTGATGCTCTTGAACAGTTCGACGAGGTCACTCAGCGCTTTGTTCGCCTCCTCCGGGAGCATCTCTCGGTGTTTCCGCTGGATGTCGTGACCAGCCGCGATGGTCTCCGAGAAGTCGTGGAACAATACCGTCGAGAGCACGGCGTACGTATCCGGGTCGTCGCCGAGTTCGTCGACGATGTGGTCGACGAGCGGCCGAACGCGTTCGACGTATCGCTCCACGTCTTTGACCGTCGCCTCGTCCGTTTCCGCCGACATAGCGTCGGTAAGGGCCTCGCTTCGGTTTCGGACTGCCTTGGCGACAATTCGGAGAAACGCTCCGGGATCGGTCGGCAGTTCGGTGACGCCCGTCCGGTCCGCGATATCCTCACGGAACTCTATGGACTCGTTCATGCGATCGAGGAGGTCGCCGGGCTCCCCGAACACCCTAGAGAGGATGAGTTGGTTGATGGTGATGACGACCGTGACCATCGTGAACAGTCCCGAGACGACGGCTCGAAGCAGCGCGCTGACAGGGCTACTTTTGCTGACCCCGATGATACCGGCGAGACCGAGTCCGTAGATGAGACCGAACGCGAGGAGCCACAGCGCGAAAGCAATCGCCGTCCGATTCGCGTCCAAGAACAGATACCGAATCACTCGGTTGCTGATCGGCGTATCGCCAGCTCCCGACCTTTCATCTGCAAAGCTCATACCGGGAGTACTACGAAGTAGACGAAACAAGTTGGGGTGAAATCAGACGGCTGAAGGGAGATTCGACGCTCCTATCTCGTCTTCAGGTCGTCTTTGTCTTTGATTATCCGCGTCTCGGCTTCGCCGCTGGTGTGTTCGTTGACGAGGTCGTAGAAATCGTTCTGCATCCCGGCAGGGAACGTCATCACGCCGACCCACGACCCGTCGTTCTGCCACTCCTCGCGCTCTAAGTCGCCGAACTGCCGGACGCGCGCCTGTGCGCTCCCGGCGTACTGTGCGGGAATGTTGACCGCGATAGTCACCTCGGCAAAGCGAATCGGAATCACTGGTCGAAGCGCTTCGAGCGCGTCGTCGACCTGCGTCTCGACGGGTTCCATCGGGTCGACGCGGAATCCGGCCTCTTCGAGCGCGCGCTCGATGCGTTCGGGCGGGTGCGGCGCGTCGTCCATCTGCGGGTTGACCGCGTTGCGCGCGATGCGGTTGATGAGTTGGCGTCGCTTCTGCTCCTGCATCTCGCGGCGTTGTTCGGCGGTAATCTGAATCTCGCCGCGTTCGACGACCTCGGGAATTATCTCCATCGGGTCGGTTGTCCCGAAGACCTTCTCGAGGTCCTCCTCGGCGGGTCTATCGCCGCGAGAGGCGTCCTCGAAGACGTCCTCAGCGGCGATGACCTCCTCCAGTTCGCCGTCGAACTCGCCGCGTTTCATCGCGAGTGCGGCGTCGGGGTCGATGAGTACCTCGAAGCGCGCACCGTGGGATTCGAGTCGGGCCGTCACGGCGTCGTCAAGCGAAATCATACCACGGGATACTCCCTCCGGGGTTAAAAGGACTCCCCGACAATTGGTTTCAATAGCGGTGTTCTGGAAAACGATGAATATCGTGTTTGTACGGATTATGCGACAATTTCTTACGGAGTAAGTCAAATTCCAGACGATAACAGAAGAATATAAAATATTATTAAGTATCTTGAAATAGTGTCAGTATATGAATATCAAAGAAATAGAGGGCATTCATCAGTGGCACACTGTACTGTGGGGCTTTCTTTTGAGGCCTCTGGAAAGGATTGGGTAACCCGTTTAAACAGGTTCTCGTAGAATTGCAATATTACCAGTCTCAGGGTCCGTTTACATTCGATGCACTTCAGAGCTATCAAGACGCCAAGTTGCTCCTCATGATAGGGAGTATTATTGGTGCGTTCATGTTCCTTCGATTCCTTGGTGTATTGGCTTATACAATAGCACATACAGCAGGCTTAGTGATTCTCTCCAATCTTGGGATGCGAGTAGCCTTACTTCTTGTTTCGGGTCTAATCACGATTTTCGCCTATAATAAACAAAGAATGAATTATAGTGAGAAGTATATTGGAAATCATTCGTATCCTACTGCTTCGATGGGTTTTCGATGATGAAAAAAGCACAGGCTGATGGTGGTTATCTAATCATAGTATTAACCGCACTATTACTTTCTACGCTTTTTGTATATAATATCTTCATCTCTGTTCTATGTACACTCTTTCAAAGTGGTCCACCCTTGTGTTGAAACGCCTACTTAAGTATGTCTGACTACATCGATTTCTGAACATCTGGCTTCAAGAACGAGGTACGAAACGCTATATCTCCCCACCACTTCTCTCTCGGCATGAGCACTGTTGACGCCGAAAAGAGCCTCGAAGATCGCATCGAACTGTTCATGATGCGCAACTTCCCGCAGATTCAGATGCACGGCGGCAGCGCCGCCATCGAAGCTATCGACGAGGAGACCGGCGAAGTGTGGGTCGCCCTCGGCGGTGCCTGCTCGGGGTGCGGCATCTCGCCGATGACCGTCCAAGCGCTGAAGAGTCGGATGGTGTCCGAGTTCGACGAGATCAACGCCGTTCACGCCTCCACGGGAATGGGTGGGTTCGAGACGACTCCGGACGACGATTTCTCCGACGTTCCGTTCTGAACGGGAGTGCCGGTAATCTATCAGCACTGTGGCCACAGGGTCACCCAGAACTCGGAAAAGAGACGGATAACTATATCCCGTTGTTTCGTTTTCGCGTCCAAGATGAACAAACAGACGTACCACGTCGTCTGTCGCAATTGCCGAACCGAGCATCTTACCGCGAGCGAGTCCGCGGCGTCGAAATTGTCCGACGAACACGGCAGTCGCTCCGGTCACCGCGTCACGTTCCGTAAAATCGCGTAACGCTTTCAGTGTCGCTTTCGAGGGAAGACTATGGACGACCTCGAAGCGCGTCAACGACTGGTGGTCGACGTCGCGCACGAAGGCGGCGAACTAGCGCTCGATTCGTTCCGACAGGAGCTCTCCGTCGAGACGAAAGCCGGTCCAATGGACGTCGTCACGGCAGTCGACCGAGCGGTGCAACGACGTATCGTCGACCGAATCGCCGAACGATTCCCTGAGGACGACATCGTCGGCGAGGAGGACGACGCGGCGAAGCATGTCCCCGAGAACGGCATCGCGTGGGTCATCGACCCCATCGACGGGACGAACAACTACATCGCCGGCAACAGACGGTGGGCGACGAGCATCGCACTCGTCGAAGACGGCGAGCCGGTGGCCGCGGCGAACTACCTCCCGGCGATCGACGACAGATACGTCGCGACCTCTCAAGGCGCGCAGCGAAACGACGACTCGGTTCGCGTCAGTGACACTACCGCACCGGAGACGTTCACCATCGACCCCGTGTTCGGCTTGAGCCAAGCGGAGCGCCAGGCGCTCGCTCGCGTCTCGCGGACGATAATCACAGAGTTCGGCGACTTGCGCCGGGTCGGAAGCGGACAGACGACGCTGTCGATGGTCGCGAGCGGCGAGTTGGACGCCGCCGTGTCGACGGTCGATCTCTCCCCGTGGGATACGATTGCAGGGGTGTATCTCATTCGCCGAGCGGGAGGGAGGGTGACCGACCTGACCGGCGAGCGGTGGCGACACGACTCCGAGGGGTTGGTGGCTTCGAACGGTACCGCGCACGACGAACTCGTCGCGGCGTTCGGGACGTTCGAGCGGACGTAGAAGCGCGAGTATTCGTTTAGGACGAAAGCTGCGAAATCAGCGATTCGAGCGCCGACTTCTCCTGGACGCCGACGACTCGCTCGGCGGCCTCGCCGTTCGCGTAGAACTCCAGCGTCGGAACGCTCCGCACGCCCGCGGACTGGGCGAGTTGCTGGTGCTCGTCGATATCGAGTTTCGCGACGACGGCGTCCGTCTCGGCGGCCAGTTCTTCGAGCGTCGGTTCGAGCATCTTACACGGACCGCACCAGTCGGCGTAGTAGTCGACGACGACGACGTCGTTCTCCGCGACGAGCGATTCGAGGTGGGATTCGTCTTCGACGTACACTGGTTGTTCCGCATTCTTTGGAGTGCTCATGTACTTCGAGTTAGTCGTTCGTCGCTGATAAGCGTTGAGCAGTGTGTCTCGACTCCTGCAATACCGTCGTGAGCCACTGTAGCAAGCGCTCACAGACGGAGTACCAAACGTTCACACGACAGAGAAACAGACGTTCACAGGGCACGTACAGAGCACTCACGGTACGGAGTATCGCAGCAGCACGCCGTCGTCGACTCGTTCCATCTCCTCGAGCGCGAGCGCAGGAAACTCATCGACGAACCCTTCGCCGTCGGCGAGCGTCGGGGCGTCGCGGCCGCCAATTATCTTCGACCCGACGTAGACGGAGAGTTCGTCGACGAGTGCTTCCTCGAACAGTGAGAAGATGAGTTCGCCGCCACCTTCGACCATTAGTCGGGCCACACCCTCCCGTTCGAGCGCCTCGAACGCTGCCGAAACGTCGACTCGTTCGTCTCCGGCGACGATGACGTTCGCGCTGCGAGCGCGCAGGGCGTCCAGGCGGTCCGCGGGTGCGGACTCGGAGACGAGCAGGTAGGTGTCGGCCTCGTCGTCGAGGATTCGAGCGTCGAGCGGCGTGCGCGCGCGGGAGTCGGCGACGACGCGGGCCGGATTCTCGGCGCGCCCCTCCTTACGCCGCGCGGTCCGTCTGCGTTCGGCGTCGAGCGTGAGGTGCGGGTCGTCGGCGAGCACTGTTCCAACGCCGACCATCACAGCGTCGCTGTCCGTGCGGAGTCGGTCGACGCGGTCGAAATCGTCCTCGCCGCTGATGACGACCTGTTCGCGTCGTCGCGAGGAGAGTTTGCCGTCGACACTCGTCGCCGCGTTGACCACAACGTGCATGTCACGCGACTCGTTGGCGGACGGGATGCTCCTTTCGATGCTCGTGTCGGCGTTTGCTCGAACCCGTTGGAACGTCGACAGGGGGTTTCAGCAAAACACTAAGTGTTGTCTCCGAGAATCGTGGACAATGCCACCACGCGTTCTCATGCTGGGTTGGGGCTTCCCACCGAACGTCGCGGGCGGTCTGGACACGCACGTCGGCGCGCTGTTCGACGGTCTCGAAGAGACGGATATCGAAGCCGAACTGATGCTCCCGGCGGAGTACGCGCCCGAAGGCCGCGAGAACATCGTCGGCGTGCCGACCGGCGACGGCGACATCGTCACGCGAATCGGTCGTATCAGCAAACGGTTCGCCGAACGCGCGCCCGAGTTCGACGTCGTCCACACGCACGACTGGTTCGGTTACGGCCCGGCGTCGCGCGCGAAACAACAGGCCGACGTGACGTGGGTCACGACGTTCCATTCGCTCTCGTCGGACCGCAACATCGACCCGCCGCAGCGCGAACTCGAGACCGAACGCCGCGTCACCGACCGTTCCGACCACCTGTTGTCGGTGAGCCACCTCCTCGCACGCAACCTGAAAGAGGAGTACGGCGGCGAGTCGACGGTCATCCACAACGGCTTCTCGACGCCGGAGACGACCGGGCGCGACTACAAGGAAGAGTTGGGAATCGACGGCCCGATGCTGTTGTACGTCGGTCGACACACCGACCAGAAGGGCATCGCACACCTGCTGTACGCCATCAAGAAGCTCCGCGACTCCGAAGTGACGCTCGTCATCGGCGGGAAGGGCCACCTGACCGACCAACTGAAGCGGTTCGCCGAACTGCTCGGCGTCGAAGATCAGGTGATATTCGCCGGCTACGTGCCCGAGGAGGCGCTCGGCGACTACTACGCCTCCGCAGACGTGTTCGTCTCGCCGTCGCTCGCCGAACCGTTCGGCATCACCATCACCGAGGCGCTGGAGGTGGGGACGCACGTCGTCGCCACCGAGTGCGGCGTCGCCGAAATCCTCCCCGACGACTGCCTCGTCGAGGTCGAACCGGACTCGGACTCCATCGCCGAGGGCATCGAGGAGGCGCTCTCGCGCGACGAACCCCCGCAATACGAGCGTCGCGGCTGGGACGAGGTCGTCGAGGAGACGTCCGACTACTACCGAAAGATAGCGTAGAAACCGCGTTCAGTCGCCGCGATAGAGTTCGACGTGCGTGACGGGTTCGGGATGCCTAATCCGCAGCCCGTCGGTGGTTAACGAGACGCCCTTCTTCTTCGGCGCGCTGCTCCGCTGGTACGGACTGTCGGCGCTGCTCTGATAGGGGCTATCGCTGTCGGCGCTGCTCTGATACGGACTGTCGCCGGAGCTCTGGTACGGGCTATCGCGCGACTGATACGGGCTGTCGTCTTGCCGCTGTCGGTCGAACCCCTCGGGCGGCAGGTAGATGCGCTCGCCGGAGGCCGACCGGACGACAACGGCGATGGCTCTGTTACCGACCACGTCTATCGTCGTGTCGCCGTCTTCGTCGATCTTCGTCTCGAAGGTGAATTTGTCCATGCCCAACACTCTCAGCGACGTTACTTAGACGTTTGTCCGCGTGCCGGGTCGTTCGTGGAGTGCGTCGATTCGTTCGTCGCGGCACGCACCTCTCTCGCGCCCGCGCGTGCAACGCTTTTTAACACAGCGGGTCGAAACCCCGTCCGATGCAAGTAGACGACCATGCCGAGGAGCTCGCCTCCGCTCTCGGCGTCGACAAAGAGGAGGTCACACGCGACTTGGAGAACCTGCTACAGTACAGCGTCCCCATCGAGGAAGCCAAACAGAGCGTTCGCCGGAAGTACGGCGGAAGCGGCGGGGGCGGCGCGACGCCGACCTCCAAGAACGTCGCCGATGTCACCCCCGAGGACGGGAGCGTCACCGTCACCGCGAAGGTGCTCACCGTTGGAACCCGCTCGATCCGCTATCAGGGCGAGAACCAGACGATTCGCGAGGGCGAACTCGCCGACGAGTCCGGCAAAATCTCGTACACGGCGTGGACCGACTTCGGGTTCGAGGCGGGCGACAGTATCACAATCGGCAACGCGAACGTCCGCGAGTGGGACGGCAAACCCGAACTGAACCTCGGCGAGAGTAGCAGCGTTGCGGTGGCGTCGGAGACGGTCGAGACCGACTACGACGTCGGCGGCGACGCCACCCTCCTGGCGCTCGAACCGGGAGACCGCGGCCGCAACGTCGAAGTCCGAGTGCTCGAAGTCGAGAACCGGACTATCGACGGCCGTGACGGCGAGACCGAGATTCTCTCGGGCGTCCTCGCCGACCAGACCGCCCGACTCCCGTTCACCGACTGGAACCCCCGCGAGGAGGTCGTCGAAGGCGCGAGCCTCCGCATCGAGGACGTGTACATCCGCGAGTTCCGCGGCGTCCCCTCCGTGAACCTCTCGGAGTTCACCACCGTCACCGAACTGGCCGACTCGGTCGAAGTCAGAGACGCCGCCCCCCGCCTGCCCATCGACGAAGCCGTCGACGCCGGCGGCATGTTCGACGTCGAACTCGTCGGCAACGTCATCGCCGTCCGCGACGGCTCCGGCCTCATCGAACGCTGTCCGGAGTGCGGCCGCGTCGTCCAGAACGGCCAGTGCCGCAGTCACGGCAACGTCGACGGCGAGGACGACCTCCGTGTGAAGGCGATTCTCGACGACGGCACCGACACTGTCACCGTCGTCCTCGACGCCGAGGCGACGAGCGAGGTGTACGGCGGCAGTATCGAGGACGCGAAACAGGCAGCCCGAGACGCGATGGACAAGGAGGTCGTCGCCGACGACATCCGAGAGAAGCTCGTCGGCCTCGAACATCGCGTCCGCGGGAACCTCTCGGTCGACGAGTACGGCGCGAACCTCGACGCCAGCGAGTTCGAGGCGACCGACGACGACCCGGCCGAGCGCGCCCGGACGCTGCTCGCGGACCTCTCGACCGCGAACTCGTCGGCCGACGACGAGGAGGTGGCGCGATGAGCGCCGACGCCCCGGGGCGCCGCGAGGTCGCCTACCGCCTGTTCGCCGCCGAGTACGACGACGCCTCGATGTCGTACTCCGAGAGCGACGAGGAGCGCGCGCCGAACTACGTCGTCACGCCCACCGGCGCGCGGGTCAACCGCCTGTTCGCCGTCGGCGTGATGACCGAAGTCGAGCAGGTCAACGAGGACGTGCTCCGCGGACGCGTCGCCGATCCCACGGGCGCGTTCGTCACCTACGCCGGACAGTACCAACCGGAGGCGATGGCGTTTATCGACCGGACGACGCCGCCCGAGTTCGTCGCACTGACCGGCAAGGCGCGCACCTTCGAACCGGAGGACTCCGACCGGGTGTTCACGTCCGTCCGTCCCGAGAGTGTCAACGCCGTCGACGCCGACACGCGCGACCGCTGGGTCGTCTCGACCGCCGAGGCGACGCTGCGCCGCGTCGCCGCGTTCGACGCCGCGCTCACCGACGACCGACGCGGCGACGACCTCGAACGCGTGCTGCTCGCCGCCGGCGTCGACGAGACGCTCGCCGCGGGCATCCCGCGCGCTATCGATCACTACGGAACGACGACGGCGTACCTCGAAGCCGTCCGCCAACTGGCCGTCGACGCGCTAGAGGTCGTCGCGGGCGACCGCGACGAGGTTCGACCGCTGACCGTCGGTCCCGCGGAGGGCGAGGCGACGGAACTCGGTCCGCTTCCGGCGGGCGTCGAGCGTCCCGACCTCTCGGCCGTCGAGACTGACGCCGCCGAGCCTGCGGTCGACGAGACCGACGAGGTCGAAGCCGAGGAGGGCGTCGAAACTCCCGAGGTTACCGAAACCGAGGAAGCCGAGGCCGAATCCGCAGAGACCCTCGAAGCGACCACCGGCGCCGATACCGGCACCGACGCCAGCACCGAAACCGGCTCCGATACCGAACCCGTCGCCGAGGAGTCGACCGCTGCGGCGTCGACCGAGTCGATGGTCGACGCCGACGAATCAGCGTCCGACACCGCCGCAGAACCCGCCGAAGCGGTCGCCCCGGACAGGCAGGAGACGGAGACCGAGACGGAAACTGAAGATGTTTCGGCCGAGACAGTCCTCGACTCCGAGGTGAGCGACACCGGAACGAGCGACACCGATACACTCGGCGATTTCGACGAGGCGACAGACGACGCCTCCGGGCCCGCCGGAACGGCGGAGACGTCGACCGAAGACGCAGACGAACCGGGAGATGGCGGTCTCGACGACTTCGACGACGGGATGTACGAACTCGACGAGGACGAGCGCCAGGAGGTCGAGGAGGAGTTCGGCACGGAGTTCACGAGCGGCGCAGAGGTCGAAGACCCCGGCGACGCGGACATCGATGTCCCGATGGACGACGACTCCGCCGAGGCGTCGGACGAACCGGCCGACCCAGAGACGACTACCGCCGAGACGACTGACTCGGTCGTCGACGACAGCGCGGAGTCGACCGAGACCGTTGCCGCCGAACCGGCCGAGGCAACCGATCCGGAGACCGAAGATGTCGACACCGCAGACGCCGAAGCCACAGACGCCGCAGACGCTACTCAGGGCGACGAACCAGACGACGAGTCGAGCGAACCGATGGACGAGGCGGACCTCAAAGCCGCTGCCGTCGACGCCATGTCGGACCTCGACGACGGCGACGGCGCGGACCGCGAGAAAGTCGTCGCCGCCGTCGTCGACGAGTACGGCGCCGACCCCGGCAACGTCGAGGACGCAATTCAGGACGCGCTGATGAGCGGGCAGTGTTACGAACCCGCCGACGGGAAGCTGAAAGCCATCTAATGGCGCGACCCGCGGTCGAACCCGTGCCGGGCGAACCGGCGGCGACCGCCGACCTCGGCGACGAACGGGCGCTCGTCGTCGCCGACTTCCACGCCGGCATCGAGGCCGGACTCCGCTACGAGCGCGGCGTCGAACTCGCGAGCAACGCCGACGCCCGCCGCGACCGACTGCTGTCGCTCCTCGACCGGACCGACGCCGACCGGGTCGTCGTCCTCGGCGACATCGGCCACCGAATCGGCGACCCGAAGGGCGACGAACGCGAGGAACTGGAAGCGCTGTTCGACGCGCTCGATTCACGCGGCGTGCCGCTGACGCTCGTTACCGGGAACCACGACGGCGGCGTCGCCGACGCGTTCGCCGAGCGGATCGACGCGACGCCCGGCGACGGGGCGCGGATGGGGAACGTCGGATTCCTTCACGGCCACACGTGGCCGAATCGGGAGGTACTGGGCGCTGAAACCATCTGCATGGGCCACGAACACGTCACCGTGAAACTGCAGGATTCGGTCGGCGGAAGCCGCGTCGAACCGGCGTGGCTCCGCGGTCCGCTCTGCTGTGAGGTGTTCGCCGAACAGTTCGGCGTTGATGTTGACAACTCCGCGACGTTCGACTGGGCCGACCCGGAACTCGTCGTCTTCCCGGTGTTCAACGACAGGTCGGGCGGGACGTGGGTGAACGTCGAGGGACAGGAGTTCCTCTCGCCGTTTCTGCCGGAGGGGTTGGCGTCGGGTGAGTTGTATCTGCTCGATGGAACGCGGTTAGGCGACTATCGGTCGGTGTGAGCGAGGCCGGATTCCTCCACAAGCGCAGGCCTTAACCCCCTCGCACCGCTAATCTGGTCAATGTCTGAGTCGGAGGCCGCGACCGGAGTTCGGGCCTTCACCGCACTCGGCGACACCGTGCGTGAGGCCCTCTCCGAACGCGGCTTCACCACGCCCACTGAGCCGCAGCGTCGGGCGCTTCCGCCGCTGGCCGCCGGAAAGAACGCGCTCGTCATCGCGCCCACCGGGACTGGCAAGACCGAGACGGCGATGCTCCCGGTGTTCGATTCGATCGTCGAGCGCGACGAGAAACCGTTCGGCATCTCCGCGCTGTACATCACGCCGCTTCGGGCGCTCAACCGCGACATGCGCGAGCGCCTCGACTGGTGGGGAGAGACGCTGGACCTCGACATCCAGGTCCGCCACGGCGACACGACGCAGTACCAGCGCGGAAAACAGGCCGATAACCCGCCGGACGTGCTGGTGACGACGCCCGAGACGCTGCAAGCCATGCTGACGGGGAAGAAGCTCAGGAAGGCGTTGTCGGACGTTGAGCACGTCGTCGTCGACGAGGTTCACGAACTCGCCTCCTCGAAGCGCGGCGCGCAACTCACCGTCGGTCTCGAACGACTCCGGGAGGTGGCGGGACCGTTCCAGCGAATCGGTCTCTCGGCGACCGTCGGCTCCCCCGAGGAGGTCGCGAAGTTCCTCGTCGGCGTCGGCCCGGCGGCGGACCCCGGCGACCGCGACTTCGAGATCGTCGAAGTCGACGTCGGGAGCAAAGTCGAGTTCACGGTGACGCACCCCGAGGTGACGCCCGAGGACGAGCGCCTCGCGGGAAAACTCGCAACCGACGCCGAAATCGCGAGCCACGTCCGGACGATTCGGGATTTAGTCCGCGACCACGAGTCGACGCTCGTCTTCGTCAACACGCGCCAGACTGCCGAAGCGCTCGGTTCCCGATTCAACGCGCTCGGCGAGAACGTTGGCGTCCACCACGGGTCGCTCTCGAAAGAGGCCAGAATCGACATCGAAGACCGGTTCAAAGCTGGCGACATCGACGGCCTCATCTGCACGTCGTCGATGGAACTCGGCATCGACGTGGGCCGCGTCGACCACGTCGTCCAGTACGGCAGTCCGCGCGAAGTCGCCCGCCTGCTCCAGCGCGTCGGCCGGGCGGGACACCGCCGAGACGCCGTCTCCCGTGGCACTATCGTCACGAACGACCCCGACGACACCTTCGAGGCGCTGGCCATCGCCCGCCGCGCCGTCGACGGCGACGTCGAACCCGCCGAGATCCACCACGGCAGTCTCGACGTGCTGGCGAACCAAATCGTCGGAATCGTGATGGACACCGGCGAGGTGAGCGCCCGCGGCGCGTACGAACTCGTCCGCCGGGCGTACCCGTTTCGCGAGTTGGAGGAAGAGCAGTTCCGACAGGTCGTCCGCGAACTCTCGGGCAACCGCCTGCTCTGGGTCGACGAGGAGAAGGACCTGCTGGAGAAGTCGGGGGGCACGTGGCAGTACTTCTACGCGAACCTCTCGATGATCCCCGACCAGGAGACGTACGAGGTCCACGACATGAGCTCTCGAAAGCAGATCGGGACGCTCGACGAGCGGTTCGTCGTCAACTTCGCGCAACCCGGCGAGGTGTTCATCCAGCGTGGCGAGATGTGGCGAATCAACGACATCGACGACGAGGAGGCGCGGGTGAACGTCGCGCCCATCGAGAATCCGGCAGGCGAAGTTCCCTCGTGGACCGGCCGCGAGATTCCGGTGCCGATGGCCGTCGCTCGGGAGGTCGGCGAGATGCGCGGCGTCGCCGGGCCGCAGTTCGAGTCGGGGGCCTCGGTCGAGTCGGTCGCCCGAGAGTTCCTCGCCCGCTACCCGACCGACGAACGCACTATGACGGAGGCGCTGACGCTGCTCGACCGCCACGCTGAGACGGGCGAACCGCTGCCGACGGCCGACCGAATCGTCGTTGAGGGACAGGGTCGGAGCGTCGTCGTCAACGCCTGCTTCGGCCACCAGGTCAACGAGACGCTCGGACGACTGCTGTCGGCGCTCGTCGGCCAGCGAACCGGGTCGTCGGTCGGCATGGAGGTCAGCCCGTACCGCATCGAGTTCGAGGTACCGCCGAAAGTTCGGGCGCCGGAGTTCGTCGAGGTGCTGGAGTCGACGGACCCCGACCACGTTGAGGCGCTGTTAGAACTCGCGCTGAAGAACTCGGACGCGCTCAAGTTCACGCTCGCGCAGGTCGCCGCGAAGTTCGGCGCGCTCAAACGATACCAAGGGAACAACCGCTTCGGCGCCGATCGGCTCCTGGCGGCGCTCGAAGACACATCCGTCTACGACGAAGCGGTCAGAGAGGTGTTCCACCGGGATTTAGACGTTCCAGGCGCGACCGAGGTGCTCCGCCGAATCGAATCGGGCGAGATCGAACTCGCCGTCGCCCGCGAGCGCACGCCCGTTGGCGTCGCCGGGCGGTCGAGCGGCCGGGAGTTCCTCGTCCCCGAGAACGCCGACGCGAGCGTCATCGAAGCGATTCGAGAGCGCATCCGAAACGACCGCGTCATCCTCTTCTGTCTGCACTGTACCGAGTGGCAGCGGAAGACGAAGGTCCGACGCGTCGCCGAGCGACCGGAGTGTCCAGACTGCGGGTCGACGCGCATCGCCTCGCTGAACCCGTGGGCCGACGAAGTCGTGAAAGCGGTTCGCTCGAACGACAAAGACGACGAACAGGAGAAGATGACGCGGCGGGCGTACCGGTCGGCGAGTCTCGTCCAGAGTCACGGCAAGCGCGCCGTCGTCGCGATGGCCGCCCGCGGCGTCGGCCCGCACAACGCCGCACGCATCATCGCGAAACTCCGCGAGGACGAGGACGATTTTTACCGGGATATCCTCGCCCAAGAGCGTCAGTACGCCCGGACGCAGTCGTTCTGGGACTGACCTCAGACTCCGACTCGGGTTTTTGTTGCTCGTCTCGCGTGTTCGTGCCACTATCTAGCACGGTAGAGTAGTTGCCCGTTCAAGAAATATTAGTTACTTTTCAGGCTCGCGAACTGGTCGAACGGGACCAGACCGCGGCAACCGTGGCTGGAGGCCGCGTAGCCGCCTCAGGACCAGTCTTCGAGAACGGGTTCGACGGCCGCCGCGAGTGACTGGAAGTCCTTCATCGTGATGCCGTCGGTGGTGACGAACACTCCGGTGTCCTCGGTGGTGATGCGGACGAGAAAGCCGTTGTCGAAGACGCGAATCGTGTAGCGGTACTCGCCCAACTCCGAGTTGTGGTAGGCGTCCTGCGTCGTCTTGAAATCGTGCCACTCGTTGCCGATGAACGAACTTAGGTCGGCGTCCTGCTGCAAGTCGCTGCGGAGATACACTTGCTCGTAGTCGAATCGGCTGAAGTAGGTGACCGATCGGAGGCTGTCGCCGACGGCGGTTCGACACGTCGTCGCGAGTCTGTCTTGTGCTTTCTCCGTGAGCAAGCCCTCACTCATACCTCCTCTGTGAGAGCCACTCACAAATAAGCGACGGCGGACGCAACTCCTCAGAAACGCCCTCGCGAGTCGATACCGAGTCTCGTTACAGAGTTATTACAACTGTGAGCATGTGACGGACTGTGACGGAACACGATTCGAGACACGGAAGTAAATCGGTAGAGAGCGACGCCCCGTCAGTCGAAGCAGACCCGCTCGGACACGCGATGCTCGACTACCGTCGGGGCGGCCTCCGAGGCGTCTGTCGTTACGTCGACGGTGCGGCGCGAACGGACGGCCGCATCGAGGAACACTACTTCTCGTCACCCGCAGACTGGTCCAATAGCTGGAAGTCGCTTCTCGACTCGCTCGACGGTCCGGTTCTCGACCTTGGTTGCGGCGCGGGCCAACACGCACTGTACCTACAGGACGATCGGGAAGTCGTCGCCGTCGACGTGAGTCCGGGGGCGGTCGAAGCCGCCCGCGACGGCGGCGTCGACGACGTTCGCGTGACGGACATGTTCGCGCTCGACTTCCCGCGGAACCGCTTTCGGTCCGTGCTTCTCAACGGGACGCAACTCGGTCTTGCGGGGTCGTTCGCGGGCGTCCGCGCCTTCCTCTCAGACCTCGCGACCGTCACCGACGAGTCGGGCGTCGCCGTCGTCGACAACTACGACCCGACCCGCCTCGACTCGGAGTCGTTCTTCGGTCATCGACCGGACCCCCGGCGCGGCGTCGCGCGTCGGGCGTTCCACGTCGAGTACCACAGGAGCGAAAACGATCGCGGTGACGAGACCGTGCGAGAAGTCGGTCGGACGCTCTCGTTTCTGCTGTTCTCCTCGGAGCGACTCGTCGATGCGACCGTCGGGACGCGGTGGCGCGTCGCCGGAGTTCTCAGAGACATCGACGAGGCCTACTACAGGGCGGTTCTCGAAAAGAGGAGATGACCCAGACGCTCACCCGAGCGTCGGTTCGACCGTCTCCAGCGCCGCGTCGAAGTGCTCCTGCGTGACGAGCACTTCGCCGGTGTGTTCGTTCGCCTCCGGCCCGTCGTAGCGCTCGGCCACATCACGGATGGCCAAGAGTGTCGCCTCGCGACAGACCGCCGCGATATCCGCGCCGGTGAAGCCGTCCATCCGCGAGACGACGTCGTCGAGGTCGATTTCGCCGTCGAGCGGTTTGTCGCGGACGTGTACGTCGAGAATCGCTCGGCGACCCACCTCGTCGGGTGCGGGCACCTCGACGTGCGACTCTAGTCGCCCCGGTCGGAGTAGCGCCGGGTCCAGCGAGTCGCGGCGGTTCGTTGCCGACAGGACGACCAGGTTGGGGTTGTCGCTGAGGCGGTCGAGTTCGGTCAGCAGTTGCGAGACGACGCGCTCGCCGACGCCGGAGTCGCCGCCGGCCATGTCTCGGTCGCCCGCGATGGCATCTATCTCGTCGAAGAAGACGATGGCCGGGGCGGCCTGTCTCGCCCGCTCGAACACCTCACGAACGGATTTCTCGCTCTCGCCGACGTACCTATCCAGCAACTCTGGCCCAGCGACGTGGATGAAGTTGACGCCGCTCTCGCCCGCGATAGCCCGCGCCAGCAGCGTCTTGCCCGTTCCCGGCGGCCCGTACAGGAGGACGCCCGACGGCGGCGCGGTGTTCGCGGCCTCGAACAGCGGAGCGTACGTCAGCGGCCACGTCACCGCGCGTTCGAGCACGTCCTTTGCCTCGTCGAGACCGCCGACGTTCTCGAACGTCGTCGTCGGCGTCTCGGCGACGTACTCGCGCATCGCGCTCGGGTCGACGGCGGCCATCGCGCCCTCGAAGTCCGCGCGGGTGATTTCGAGTTCCTCGAGTGCAATCGGCTCCGTCCCCTCTCGCGAGCGACGCAGCGCGGTCATCGCCGCCTCCTTGCCGAGCGATTCGAGGTCCGCGCCGACGAAGCCGTGGGTCCGCGACGCGATGCGGTCGAGGTCCACGTCGTCGGCCAGCGGCATGTTCCGCGTGTGGACGTCAAGAATCTCGCGCCGTCCCGCCTCGCCGGGGACGCCGATTTCGATCTCGCGGTCGAAGCGCCCGCCGCGGCGAAGCGCGGGGTCCAAATCGTCGACGCGGTTGGTCGCGCCGATGACGATGACTTCGCCTCTGGCTTCGAGACCGTCCATCAGCGAGAGCAGTTGGCCGACAATGCGGTCCTCCACGTCGCCGCCCTCGTCGCGCTTGGGGGCGATGGAGTCAATTTCGTCGAAGAAGACGATTGCCGGGGAGTTGTCGCGGGCCTCCTCGAACGTCTCGCGGAGGCGCTCCTCGGACTCGCCCTTGTACTTCGACATGATCTCCGGCCCGGAGATGGTGACGAAGTGCGCGTCCACCTCGTTGGCGACGGCTTTCGCGATGAGCGTCTTGCCCGTTCCCGGCGGCCCGTACAGGAGGACGCCCTTCGGCGGTTCGACGCCGAGTCGAGTGAACACCTCCGGTTCCGACAGGGGCAGTTCGATCATCTCGCGGACGAGTTCGAGTTCCTCGTCGAGCCCGCCGATATCTTCGTAGTTGATTCCCGTCGCCGGTTTGGCGGGACCGGGACCGGAACCGGCACTCGTGCCGACACCGGCACCAGTGTTTTCACTTGTGTCGCCGCCGGCCGTCTGCCCTCCGTCTCGCTCGGAGGGACTGTACACTCGGCTTCCGCTGCCGTCGCCCTTCTCGACGTCGACACGAACCGTCGTGGAGTCGGCGATGCGGACGGTCCCGTCGGGGGTCGTTTCGCTCACGACGAACGGCGCGTCGCCGAGCTGTTCGATGTGGACCTGCTCGCCTTGCAGCAGGGGGCGGTCCAGCAGCGCGCGCTTGAGAATGCGCCGGAGGAGGTCTTCGTCGTCGGTGCCGACGCTCGCGGAGACGATGATGGTCACGGAGCGGGCCGTCTCGACAGGAACTTTTCGCACCCGAACGCTCTCGCCGACTTTCGCGCCGGCGTTGGTCCGAGTGTCGGCGTCGACCTGGACGGTTCCGGCGGGGGCGGTCGGTCCGGCGGGCCACACTTTCGCGACCGTCTCGCGTTCGCCTTCGATGACGACGGTGTCGCCGCTGAGAACGCCGAGCGTGCGTCGAGCGGAGTCGGGGAGGCGGGCGATGCCACGGCCGGCGTCGCGCTTCTCGGCGGCGCGGACCGTGAGTTCGACGCCCGAGTCGTCGCTCATGTCACCGCCTTTGCAGTGACGGCTCTTTACGCTTCCTCACGGGCGGCCGGCGACGGCGTTGCTGCGGAAGTGGGCAATGTCATGTCGCCACGGCGTCCTGCCTCGACCCTCCGCCGGGTAACACATTTGTCGGCTGCTACCTTTATTCACAGTATGGTCGCCACGACAGAACGCGACGACATGACGTGGTACGAGTGCGAGGAGTGCGGACTCCTCTTCGAGAACGAGGCGGACGCGAAACAGCACGAGGGCAACTGCGACGCCGAGGACCCATCGTACCTCCAGTGAACCGCCGCGCCCTCGGTTGCGGGGTCGAACTACTCCTCCGACACTAACTCGAAGCTCTGTTCGCCCCAGTCGTCCTCAACGAAGACGAAGACGCGGCCGCGGGTCACCTCCGGATCGGCGTCGACTTCGGTGCGCATCCCGCCGACGCGGCGGACGACAACGCCGGGGAACAGTTCCTCCTCGTCGCCGTCGTCGAGGATGATTCGGCCGACGCCGCTGTCATCGAGGATCTCGTCGTGCGTTTTCAGGTCGTTGACGTACATCATCACTCCCTCGGTCTCGGTGGGGTCGGTGACGAGGACGTGCGTCTCCTTGCCCGGTCCGGTTCGGAGCGGGCCGCTGTGTTTCTGCGGGACGCCGCGGTACAGCGTCGTTCGACCGTCGAGATACTCGACCTCGACGCCGATGTCGAGGAGTTCGACGCCGAGCGTGCTCGGCGCGACGTCGTTGCGCGCGCTCATACCCGACGTAGAGAGGGGGCGGGCAAAAGCGTCGCGTCTCGACGACGGGTTCCGGTAGGATAGAAGCGAAATCGGCATCGACCGTCACACCTAATGTGGCGGGTCGCCGCCTCCCGCTATGCACGGCCGCGCGTCCGCCCTCGGGGCGGGAACCGTTCTGAACGCGCTCGCGACGGGTGTCGGTTCGGCGTTCGCCATTGACGCCGAGACGCGCGCGTCCATCGAACTCGACGACTCGGGCACCGTTCGCGGCGAAGTCGCCGAGGATCCCGACGCCGACACGCGACTCGTCGAACGCTGCGTCGAACACTGCGTCGAACGCTTCGGCGACGGGGAAGGCGGCGTCGTCCGCACCGAAAGCGACGTGCCGATGGCCGCTGGACTCAAGAGTTCCAGCGCCGCCGCCAACGCTACCGTGTTGGCGACGCTCTCCGCGCTCGGCGTCGAAGTCGTCGACGGCGAGGGCGACGACCCGCTCGGAGACGCCGACGAACGCGACGAACCCGTCGTGACTCGCCTCAACGCCTGTCGGATGGGCGTCGAAGCGGCCCGCGACGCGGGCGTGACGGTGACCGGCGCGTTCGACGACGCTTCCGCCAGCATGCTCGGCGGCGTCACCGTCACCGACAACCGCGAGGACGAACTGCTCGTCCGCGACGAAGTCGGGTGGAACGTGCTGGTGTGGACGCCGCCGGAGCGCGCCTACAGCGCCGACGCCGACGCCGAGCGGTGTACCCGCGTCGCCTCCGTCGCCGAGACGGTGGCGGACCTCGCGCTCGCGGGGCGGTACGCCGAGGCGATGACCGTCAACGGCTTCGCCTTCTCGGCGGCGCTCGGCTTCTCGGCCGAACCAGCGATAGAGGCGCTCCCGGACGCGGCGGGCGTCTCGTTGTCGGGCACCGGACCGAGCGTCGTCGCCGTCGGCGGTGCGGAGGCGCTCGACGGCGTCCGAAAGCGGTGGGACAAACGCCCCGGCGAGACGCTGCTGACCGAAACGCGAACTGACGGAGCACGCATCCATGACTGACGAACTCACAGAGACAGACCAGCACCGACTGCAACCCGACGAGATGAGTCTCGACGAACTCCGCGAGGAGATAGAGGATATCGACCGCGAACTCGTCGAACTCATCGCCCGCCGAACGTACGTCGCCGACACCATCGCGCAGGTGAAAGCCGAACGGGACCTCCCGACGACGGACGAGGCTCAGGAGGACAAGGTGATGGAGCGCGCCGGCGAGAACGCCGAGACGTTCGAGGTGGACGCGAATCTCGTGAAGGCGATTTTCCGGTTGCTCATCGAGTTGAACAAGGTCGAGCAGCGCGAGAGCAGGTAGCCGAATTCGGCCGTTTCAGGCCCCCTATTGACGGCTGCTGGACGAATACATCATTCGAAAGTTGCTCTTTCGATTGTCGCTCGATCAATGAGATCGAAAACGAGTGCACAAACGAACCGCTACGACGAAGAAGGTAGCTCATTCGACGCTATCGCGAATCACCATCAGCTTCACTCGACGCACGCCGTCGAAATCGCGGAGTCGGTAGGTCAGCTCGCGAACCCGCTCGGCCGACCCCCGACAGAACAGCGATTCGAGACACCACTCCCCCTGGTGGGTGTGACTCGTGTTAAGGATGACGTCCTGATACTCGTGCTGGACGGCGTGGAGTTCCCCTATCACGTCGTGGTGACGGTAGTCGAAGGCGACGAGCGCGACGACTTCCCCGGTCGTCTCTTCGAGTCGGGAGTGAGCCTCGATGTACTCCAGCATCGCTTCTCTGACCGCCCGAGACCGGTTTTCGAGTTCCTGCTCCCGCCACACCCGGTCGAACTCTTCGACGACGTCGTCGGGGATGCTGAAGCTTGTTCGCATACGTACACTGGCTCGTCACGGCTCAACAAGGTTTCTCCTGTATGACGATTCACCTGTTTCGGTAGTAACAACCGTTATCGACCCCCTTGGCCGACAGTTCGGTACCGAGATGTTACACAACGAAGCGCTCGGACCGCTCCTCGGCGCGATCGCACTAGGTGCCGTCCACGGTATCGAACCGGGGCACGGATGGCCCGTCGCCGCGTCGTACGCGCTCGACCAAGCGAACAAGTGGCTGTACGGCTTCGCGGCGAGCGTCATCCTCGGTCTCGGCCACCTCGTCAGCAGCATCGCGATGGTCGGGGCGTTCTTCTACGCGAAGTCGTACTTCAACCTCACGCAGGTCAACGAACCCATCACGATACTCGGTGGCATCCAAATCAACGGGCCGGTCAGTATCGCAGCCGGCGTCTTGCTCGTCGCGCTCGGCGTCCGCGAGTACTTCCACGGCCATTCTCACGGGAGTCACCGTGACGACCAGAGAGACGGTTCAGACCATCACTGCCGGCACTCTCACGCTGGTGAGCACGGAACCCCGCACGAGTACAAGCACAAACACGGACACTCAAACGACGACGATCACGAACTCTCGCACGACGACGCACACGTCCACGGTCATTCCCACCACCACGGCCAGTCCCACCACCACGGCGGTGGACTCATCGCCCGACTGAAGGGGTTCGTTCCGTTCGTCGGTGGCCACTCTCACTCGCGCGTCAACCCCGACGAGGCCGCCGACCGCGGGCTTCTCGGTATCGCGTGGTTCGCGTTCGTCCTCGGCTTCGCACACGAAGAGGAGTTCGAGATTATCGCGCTCTGTGCCGGGTCGACTCACTGCCTCGAACTGATGAGCGCGTACGCCATCACCGTCGTCGTCGGTATCGTCGGACTGACGATGCTGTTGATCGCGGGCTACCAGCACCACGAGGAGACTGTCGAGCGGTACACGCCGTACCTCCCGGCGTTCTCCGCCACGGTTCTCGTCCTCATGGGCGGGGGGTTCATTGTCGGCCTGTTCTGAGCCGTAGTGTCAGGAGCGCCGGGCGCGGCTATCGGTCGCACCGTCCCCGAGTCGAAAAGTCGCTTCCCGCAGCGAGTGCTACGGTCTCGTCTCCCCCTCGGAATCCACCAACCGGGGTTCGGACTGCAGACCCCGGTACGCCACGACTGCCCCCACTACGAACACCACCGACGCGAGGTAGATCGGCCCCAGATGCGTTACCCAGTTGTGCGTGAAGAGATCCATGTAGTGCATCGGCAGCGCGAGCGCCAGTCCGAGTACGGCCGCGACGACTGCCGTCGCCCACGCCCACAGCAGGCCCGATCGAACCCCGTACCACGCCAGTGCCGCGATGGCGATGCCGGTGGTGATGATGAACGCCGCGGTGGCGACGTGCAGGTGGTTGATGTAGTGCATGACGGCCGGGTCGACGGCGTCAAGGTCGGCCGGTGTGATCCCATTGAGGGTCGCGACACCGAGTTCGAAGCCTGTGCCGAAGAACGTCCTCGCGAGGAACACTACTCCGTAGCCGACGAAAGCGACGCCTGCGAGCGCCATCAGCAGAGATCCGGTTCGCGCCCCGCGGCCGAGTTCGTAGTCGGTTCCGTGCTGCTCTGCGGTTGCTTGGTCTACGCTCATGGTTTGACGGTGTCGTCCATCTCCCGGTTCAGACCTCGACCTCGGTTACGTGCCGTTGTTCGATCTCGTCGAGGCTGTACTCCTTTCCGTGCTGTTCTCTGACGTGGTCGCGCGTGATCTGCAGCAGTCGGTCTCTGTCGTTTTCCTCCGTTCGCATGAGGAAGACGCACCCCGAAACTTCCGTATCGCACGCTACTTGCAACGCTGTCGTACTCTCGTCCGTTACTCGTTCGGTATCCATCGTTTGTCTCGTCTCCCGGCGATAGAAGGCACAGTACGAGGAGATATGTAGGCATCTAGTGAACTCCGTGCAGTCGCTGGCTCCCTTGCAGACGCTGAACAGCGATCACCGCTTGCAAGTCGGTGACTGGTCACTGAACGGAGTTGGGCGAAGAACGGCAAGGGAATGTGCCGAGACGCACCGAGACGCACCGCGGTTTCGGCACCGCTCGCGACGGCGTGGTCACTCCGCAACCAGTTCGAGACCGAGGGGGCGGGCCTCGCGTCGGTAGTACTCGAAGGTCGATTCCGCCCACTCGCGTGCCTCCGGTGAGTCGGTATCGATCAATACTCGGACGATCCCGCTGTCTTGGTTGTAGCAACTGATGGCGATTCGGTCGTCGAAGAGACTGATGCCGTAAGGCGGTAACTCGTCGTGTACTCGAACCGCGAGGTTGTCGCTCTCGAGGGGTGCGGAGCAATGCTCTCGATAGGTCGAGAGGATGTACTTGGCGACGTTCGGCGGGTCGATAATCTCCGTGTGCATTCCGTCGACGATTCGCCGACGAAGTTCGTCCTTACAGGGTTCGAGCAAGGCTATGTCGAAGCCGACGAACCGAAACCGCTCCGTCTCTCGCAGCAGCGACGCGAATCGGTTGACTGGACAGTACGGAGCGTCGGCCTTCGCGACCGTCACGACTGCGTCGGAAGCCATCTCGATGGTGAAACTACCCACTTCGTCCGGAAGCCACTGCCAGGCGTCGCGGAGTTTGCGTTCGGTTTCGAATCGACCGACCAGCTCTCGCATTCCCGCCGCGACGAACACGCCGAGTTCCGTCGCTTCGTATCGGTTTTTATTTTTGCGAATCCAGCTACGCTCTTCGAACGCACGTAACGTCCGTCCGATAGTCGACGACGACGCCCCGGTCTTCGCTCGGAGGTCGGCACGGCTCCTCGGGCGGTCGGCTACTGCGTCGAGTGCGGTAACGCGGTGTTCCGACCGCGCGAGGAACGCGATGTCGTCGAGCGGTCCACTCGCGGTTTTCGGCATCATGGTAAAGATAGGCACACCCCTGATATAGCTGTTCGTCCTTTCAGCGTGGCGGACAGTTTCGGTTCAGGCGCCCCGGTCGGGGAGCGAAGCTCCCTGATAGAACAGCGCCCGGTTCTTTGCGCTTCGTCCCCGTAAACGAAGATAGTCGTTCTGCCGTCCGGTCCGTGTCAGTACTCCCAGAGTCGGTCGATTCGCGACTCGATTTCCGGGTAGTCGTCCCGCAGTTTCTCGACGCTCGTCTCGCCGCCGACGTTGACGACGTGGACCTCCCCGCGACGCCCCGAGTACACGTCCTGAAAGTCGTAGACGACGCCGACGACGTCGACGTGCTTCGGAACGTCGTCGCTCTCGACGAGGCACTCGACCTGTCTGTCGACGTTGTACTCGACCAGTCGATTTATGGCTCCCGCGCGGTCCACGTCCGAGGGGAGCGCGTCGATGCCCGCTTCGAGGCGGGGTTTCAGGAGACTGAGACAGTGTTCGATACCGGCGGCGTCAGAGACGCCGTCGGTCAACGCGTCGTACGTCGCCGTGACGGCCCCGCAACCTGTGTGTCCCATCACGACGACGATCTCCGTTCCGGTGTGTTCGACCGGATACAGGACGTCGCCGGACACCACTTCTCCGGCGTCGCTTCGCTGCACGACGCGGTTTCCGATGTTGCTACAGGTGAACAGCTCTCCCGGGTTCTCGTTGCCCCAGACGTGGTCCTGGAGGACGCGCGAGTCCGAACAGGAGACGGTGACTGCGTTCGGATGCTGGGAGTCCTGCACGTCATCGAACCGGTTCTCGAACTCGCTAGCGTGTTCAGAGTTGCGCCGCAACAACTCGACGAAAGTCCGATTCATGGTCCCGTAGACGCGCTCCTCCACCTATAATTCTTGAGTCTTGGCACCGTCGAGCGCGACGCGTACCGCCCAGCGCACCGCGCTCCCGGTTCGGGTGGGGCTGATGGGCGATGCGAGACGCCCGCGAGTGCGACCAGAACAGGTAACATCGGCCTCTCCGTCTCACGCGCATGGAACTCCCACCGTTCGAGTTGGAGCGTTGGCTCGACGAGTACGAACCGAGTGCGGACCTGATGCTCGCCGAGAGCGGCGTCCGGAGTCTTCCGGTCGACCGGTTCGACCTCGACGTCGGCGAACTGGGCTACGTCATCCCGACGGACGGCGATCCCGAGTTCAGAGCCGAAATCGGCGAGCGGTACGGTCGGACGGCCGACGAGGTCGTGCTCACCTGCGGCACCCAGGAGGCGGACTACCTCACGTTCATGGCGTTGTTGGATGCCGGAGACCACGCCGTCGTCGTCTCGCCGACGTACCAGTCGCTAAAGAGCGTCCCCGAATCGATCGGCTCGATGACCGAGGTTCGAACGGAACCGCCGAACTGGGACCTCTCCGTCGACGCCGTTGCCGACGCAATTCGCCCCGAGACGCGACTGCTGGTGTTGACGAACCCCAGCAACCCGACGGGGAAGTATCTCGGTCCGGAGACGATGGAGGCACTGTACGACCTCACGGCGGAAAACGACGCCTACCTGCTCGTCGACGAGGTGTACCGGATGCTCGTCGACGACCCGCACGCTCCCGCCGCCGCGCTCGGCCCGCGGGCGATCTCGACCGCCGGCGTCTCGAAATCCTACGGACTGGCGGGTGCGCGTGTCGGATGGACTGTCGCCGAACCCGAACTTGCCGACGCAGTCCGAAAGTGGAAAGATTACACCACCATCTCGCCGCCGATGCTCGGCCAGCACGTCGCCAAGCAGGCGCTCGGCGAACAGGAAGCCGAGATTCTGCGCGAGAACCGCGAACACGCGAAACAGAATCGAGAGCGCGTCGCGGCGTTCGTCGACGAGTACGAGTTGGAGTGGTTCGAACCGGTTGGCGTCAACGCGTTTCCGACGGTTCCGGAGGGGTTCGAGGGCGGCGAGGCGTTCTGTCGGTCGGTCTTCGAAGCCGAGAGCGTCGTCCTCGCGCCGGGCGACGTGTTCGGGTACCCCGACAGATTCCGCCTCGGCTTCGGCCTGCACACTGACGAACTGGAAGAAGGACTCGAACGCGTCGGCCGCCACATCGAGACGGTCAGAGACGAGTCCGCGTAGGCGGTCGTTGGGGTGCAAGACGCCGATTAGTTCGGCCGTACCTCCGAAACAGAGTACCGTAGTGCTCTGGAACGGAGTACCGCGGTGTAGCGTCGAGAATCAGAGCGTCGAGAGAACCGACGAAGCTACTGCCGATACGACTCGGCCAGCCCGTCGAGCGATTCGTGGTGTTCGGTCGTGTGCGGCGCGGTCAGCGGCGACACGCTGATTTTGCCGTCGACGATGGCGCGGCGGTCGGTGCCGTCGGGGTCCGGAATGTCGTCGTTTCGCATTCGCGTCCAGACGCGGTCGGTGAGCGTGATGTGCCCGTTCTCCGCGTCGTGTTCGGCGGTCATCTCGTACATCGTCGACGGGCGCGTCACCTGCATCGGCGCGGGACCGTCGTCCGGCAGCGGTGCGTTGACATTGAGGTACTCCGCGTGCTCGAAGACGCCCGCGTCGAAGGCTCTCTCGACGAGGTAGGTGGTGGCGTCCGTCGCCTCCCGAAAGTCTTCGGTGTCCGTTGCGGCCTCCTCCCACGGCACTTCGCCGGCGGGAATGTACAGCGAGACGGCGATGGCGGGCACGTCGAAGAAGGCGGCTTCGACGGCGGCGCTGACGGTCCCGGAGCGCCCGAGAACGTACGCTCCGAGGTTCGCGCCCTTGTTGCACCCGGCGACGACCATGTCCACGTCGGGGCAGAGAGATTCGAGACCCACGACCGTACAGTCGGCGGGCGTCCCCTCGATGGCGTAGCCCAGTTCGTGTTCGGTCACGTCGACGCGGTGAGACATCTTCCGACCGACGGCGCTCTGGTCGTCGGCGGGGGCGACGGCGGTCACGTCGGCCACCTCCGAGAGCGCGTCGTACAGCGCGACGAACCCGACGCTCTCGATGCCGTCGTCGTTCGTCAAGAGGATGCGAGGCCTATCCATGTCGGACACTCACGCGGCGGCCGCAAAAGCCCTCCGTTCGCTGTCGGTTTGGCGATCGGCGAAGCGCCGCGTGAGTAGCCGCTGCCGTTCGAGTCGACACCACCGTGTGAGTCGACGTCGTGCGAGTTGACACTGCCGTTCGAGCCGACACACCAAGCGTTTCGACACAGAGTCGGAACGCACACAAAGCAGCGGACGTATGACCCCCTATGGGACTCGGAAATACGGCACGGACGCTGCAGAAAGTCGCCGATATGGGCGAGGATGTGTACAAACGACTGAACGAGGTCCGCGAGCAGATGAAGGCGATGCAGGACACGGTCGCGGAGACGAACAACCGCGTTTCGACGCTGGAGGCGGAGGTTGCCGAACAGCGCGCGCTCCTCGAAGCCGTCGCGGAGGCACAGGATATCGACGTGGACGCGGTGACCGCCGAGGCGCACATCGCCGAGGCCGAAGACGAAGCGGCCGACGCCGAGGCGAGCACCGCCGACAGCGAACGGTCGGAAGACGGTGAGGCGGTCTCCGACGATTCGTCAGCCCACGAAGACGGCGCCCCGACCACGACGGACGGCGCGTAGCCCACCGGTTCTCATTTTCGCCACCGCGTCGCGGGCGATGGTAACACTAAGGTCCGGGGGCAACTTTTGCCAGCGCATGACCACCCACGCCGCCCCGCTCGACTCGGTGCTGGACGCCATCGCCGAGACGCCGCTCGTCTCGGTGCACGCCGCCCCCGAAGCGGTGCCCGTTTACGCCAAACTGGAGTCGTTCAACCCTGGCGCGAGCGTCAAGGACCGCATCGGGAAGTACATGCTCGAACGGATGCTCGAACGCGGCGACGTCGCCCCCGGCGGCACGGTCATCGAACCGACGGCGGGCAACACCGGCATCGGTATCGCCGTCGCCGCCGGGCAGCTAGATTTGAACGCCGTCTTCGTCGTCCCCGAGCGCTTCAGCGTCGAGAAGCAGCAGTTGATGCGTGCGCTCGGCGCAGAAGTCGTCAACACGCCCAGCGAGGACGGGATGGGCCGCGCCATCGACCGCGCCCACGAACTCGCCGAGGAGTTGGACGACGCCGTCGTCCCCCAGCAGTTCTCGAACCCGCTGAACACGGAGGCGCACTACGAGACGACGGGTCCGGAGGTGTACGAGGCGCTCGACGACGAGGTCGGTGCAATCGTCGCCGGCTGTGGGACGGCGGGGACGCTGATGGGGATGGCGCGCTACGGCCGAGAGCGGCATCCGGACACCCACGTCGTCGCCGTCGAACCGCAGGGGTCGCTCTACCGGACGCTCACGGGGAAAGAGGCCGAGGAAGGCGAGTACAAGACCGAGGGAATCGGCACACACGACCCGACGACGAACGAACTGTTCGACCCGGAACTCGTCGACGACGTGGTCGCCGTCGCCGACTGCGACATCCACGCGGAGATGCAGCGACTCGCCGCCGAGGAGGGTCACCTCGTCGCCTCCAGCGCGGCCGCCAACAGCCTCGTCGCGCGTGACGTGGCCGAAGCCATCGCGGCGGGCGAAATCGACGCGCCGTACGACACCGTGGTGACGGTGTTTCCGGACTCCAGCGAGCGCTATCTCTCGAAACGCGTCTACGGATCCTTCGAGGAGTGGGAAAATTGAATACGTAATTTCGCGTGTTTTTGTATGGGTCGAGAGAGTGTATCTATTACAAAGTCGTTCTCTAGTTCGTTGTCGACTACCGTTGCTGAGATAAATACCAGACCACAGAATTTCTGACGAAGAGAACCCCTCTAACAGCGGAGGGTTAATAAGTTAGAGTGGCCCGCTACAGGGTAATGGAACGCAACCCGTTGACCGAGGCACTTCGGGAAACACTCACACTCTTCGACAGCGGCGGGCCTCCGAAGACGACGACCGAGGTGGCGGAACACCTCGGTCTCGGTCGACGGACTACGTACGAACGTTTGGAACGCCTCGTCGACCAGGGTCGACTTGCTACCAAGAAAGTCGGTGGGAACGGACGGGTGTGGTGGCGACCCTTCCAGGATGCGGCGCTCGAGACGACATCCGGCACGACGGACGTCGGGAATGACTCGTGTCCGCCCCCCGCCATCGAGAGTCTCGCCCCCCTCGGGACCGTCCTCGACACCGCTGATGTCGGCGTCTTCGTCCTCGACGCCGACTTCGACGTCGCGTGGATCGACGCGACGGTCGAGCGGTACTTCAGTCTCGACCGCGAGACCGCGGTCGGTCGGGACAAGCGCGAGCTAATCCGGGACGAGATTCGAGACGTCGTCGCCGACTCCGGAGCCTCCAGGTGCGGATCGAAGAGAGCAACGCGGAGATCGATGTGAAATCACTCCCGACGATTACCGCCGACCGCAAGCAGCTAGCGCAGGTGTTCCAGAACCTGATCTCGAACGCGATCGAGTACTGCGACGAGGATCCGCCGCAGATCGAGATCGGTGCCGAGCGAAACGATGGAGAGTGGGAGCTCAGAGTAACTGACAACGGTATCGGAATGAGACCCGAGCAGACTGAGGCCATCTTCGATATCTTCCAGCGATTTCACACCCAAGACGAGTACCCCGGAACTGGGATCGGACTGTCGCTCTGCGAGAAAATCGTCGAACGTCACGGCGGCGAAATCTGGGTCGAGTCCGAACCCGACGAGGGATCCACGTTCTACTTCACCATTCCAACTACCGAAGGAGACTGTCGTTCGATTTGAGTGATACCGCTCGGCGTTCGGCACGCCATTCCGTTCTCGTTCTGAGTCCGTGCTTTCATCGCCTTCTACCGTTCGTAGCGCTTCTGCGGTAGTAGTTTCCTCGCGTTCGTAGTCGAACGTCAGTCGACGTGCGTGGCGTCCCGATAGACGCCATCGGCCCACCCGCGGAGGACGTCCCGGACGGCTTCGAGGTCTTTCGGGTCGTCCGCCGGGCGCTCGGTGACGACGGTCCACCCCTCCTCGGGGTCGTAGCCGAGTCCGTACAGCGTCTCCTCGTTCTGGAGCGCGAGCAGTCTGATTCTGGGTTCCTGCGCGACGAGCGCCATCGGGGCCGCCTCGGTGATGGTGTCGCTCTCGCGGAGCGCTCGCAGTTCGGCGTCGGTCAGCGCCCGGTCGGGCAACGACTCGAACAGTCTCATACTGCTCGGTAGTTGCGACGGAAAGAAGAGTGCCGCGTTTCCGCCTGTCTTCCTGTTGTCCGCACCGAGTCAGTCCATCAGCCGACCGTGTTCGACTTTCATACAGTGGTCTTGCGTGATTTCGAGTCCGGCTTCCTCCGCGCGGGCGGCGGCCTCGTCGTCGCTGATTCCGAGCTGGAGCCAGATCGCTTTCACGTCGCCGCGCTCCTTCTTGCGGGCGACGACTTCGTTGACGATGCCCGCGACTTCCTCGCTCGGGCGAAACACGTCCACGAGGTCGATTTCCTCCTCGACGTTACCTATCGAGTCGTACGCCTCCCGGCCGAGAATCTCGTCGGCGTAGGGGTTGACCGGAATCACGTCGTACTCGCGTTCTTGGAGGTACGCCGGGATGTCGTGGGCGGCTTTTCCGGGCGTCGACGAACAGCCGACGACCGCTACGGTGTCGTAGTTGAGTAGCTTTCGCAGTCCGTCGTCGTCGGTGATTGGCATACCTAGACGTGGGAGGCTGCGAGCAAAAGCCTTGGCGGCGGGCGGTGATTCGAACTGTGGGGTTCAGAGACGAAGCGTCGGCGGCGCGTCCTCGCTGGTCGTGACGATGCCGTCGAAAAGCTGTTTGAGCGTGTTCTGCGTTCGGTCGTCGTGGACCGTCGAGTCCATGCAGAACAGTCCCAGACCGTCGACGCTCTGAATTCGTCCCGTAAAGACGTGGAGGAAGCGAAACACCGTCTGAAGGTTCGAGTACATCAGAAGCGTCGAGAGCGAGTGGACTGCGATGCGGTTCCGCGCGACGTTCTGCTCGGCGTAGAACGCCTGGAGAAACTCCGAGAGCTTGATACCGATGCCCGTCATGTCGACCGGCGACGAGGTGTACTTCACCCGGTCGTCGTCCCGCGCGTCGCCGACGCCGCGCTGCCGGGTGACGCAGTCGACGACGGCGACTGGACGGTCGTCGTAGGCGATTCGCTCGCCGAACTCTTCGAGAACGCGCGTGGCGCTGTCTTTCGTCGTTACGAAGATGCAGCCGTCGCCGGCACTGGCTCCGGATGCGAGGATGTCCAACGCAATCGTTCGCTTTCCGGTGAGCGGCGGACCGGAGACGAGAAGGTTCGTTCCCGGTTCGACCTGCTCGTCGAGGACGGGTGAGAGGTCATACATGCGCGCTGCTCACCACCAAGTGCACTGGTCGAGGATAGCGGTCAGCGTGGCACAATGCCTCACCCGGAGTCATAGGGTGATCTGACCATATAGTGTCCCGATATTATTCTTTTTGATTAGGTAGCATCTCCCTTTGGCTCACAGTAACGTCGTCGCTCGACCGGCGAGAAACGCCCCCGCAGCCAGAAACATCCCGATTTTCAACCGCCGTTGTCCGGCGGCCGGGTCGCGGAACGACTGGACGGCCGCGCCGAGCATCACCGCATCGGCGGGAACCACCAACACGAGGTAGACGATGCCGAGCGTGCCGTAGACGTACGGAACCGGACTCACGAGGATCGCGACTGCCATCGTGGCGACGCCGACCCACAGCGCCCGCCTCTCACCGACGACGATGGGGAGTGTCCGCAGCCCCTCCTCCCGGTCGCCGTCGACGTCCTCCACGTCTTTGACGATTTCGCGGGTGAACGTAGCGACGGCCGCGAGGAGAAACAGGACGAACGCGTCGGCGGGGTCGCCCACAGCCGCCGCGCCGAACAGGAACGTGCTACCGGTGAGATACGCGACGACGGCGTTGCCGACGCCGGGGAGCCCTTTGAACAGTTTCGTGTACGCGACCAGCGCCAGCAGGTTCGTCACCGCGATAGCGATGGCGAGCGGCGGCAGCACTACCGCCGAGACAACCGCGCCGAGAAACAGCGCGACGCTGAACGCGAGCGCGCCGCCGGGGGAGACGGCACCGCGCGGAATCGCCCGGTCGGGGCGATTGATTCGGTCGATTTCGTGGTCGAAGTAGTCGTTGACCGCGTTGCCTGCCGCGGTCGCGCAGGCCGTCGCCGCGACCGCCGCCAACGCTGCCCTCTGGCCGCCGAGTATCGCGTCCGGGGTGGCGATGAACGCGCCGGTCGCCGTCAGCAACGCCGCCGCAATCGTGTTGCCCGGTCGGGTGAGATCGAGCAGACCGCGGAGGCGTTCGCCGAGAGACATAGCAGGGTCTGCTTCACCGGCGATGATAAATCGCGCGGAGTGGGCGCGACGTCAAACCACGGAATTTAAATCTCACCCGGTGTTCGGTTATCGTGAAGGGCGCTTAGCTCAGTCTGGACAGAGTGCTTGGCTTCGGACCAAGTTGCCGTGGGTTCAAATCCTGCAGCGCCCATCGAATTCTGTCGCGAACTACGTGGGTGACTGACGAGAGTATCGCGAAGGATTTGAACGAGACCGAGGTTCTGCGCGAAGCGCAGGTTCTCAGGCGTAGTTCACAATCCCGCAGCGCCGCTTGTAGCATTCGCCCGGAGTTCGTTCGTGTTCGATTCCCAGTCGCGTTCAGTCCTGGTCGGGAGTCTCCGAATCGGCTCGAAATTCGTCCGCGTACTCTTCGACGAACGTCCTCATCTTTCGCGGCTCCCGACCAAGAATCCGGCTCGTATCGTCAGTCACGCGAGCGGCTAATCCGAGACGTGCGGTGGTGTAGATGCCACCCATGAGCGCGATGAACGCCAGTGAGTTCCCACGCCGTCGCATCCGTACTCCGAATTCCAACAGAGACGGCTTCGGATACGTAATCTGCCTATCGAGTACGCGAGTGAAGACGGCAGCCACCTCCGTGTAGCCTACAGCTTCGGACCCAGTGAGATCGTAGGCGTGGTTTTCGTGTCCGCGTTCGGTCAACACGGTCGCGCCGGCCTCGCCCAGGTCGCGTGCGTCGACGAAGCTGGTCTTCCCGTCGCCAGCGGGTACGAAAATTTGGTTATGTTCGACGATATCGGCTCGGTGAACTTCGAGGAAGTTCTGCATGAAGAACGACGCTCGGAGGAGCGTATAGTCGGCTTCCGTCGCCATGATTCGCTTCTCGATCCGGTGATGCGGAATGAGCACGTTCCTCTCTGCACCAAGCGTCGAGAGGTATACAATGTGGGCGACGCCGACACGGGCGGCCGCCTCTGCGAACCTCCCGACGGTTTCTGCATCGACGGTGGGTGGGCGGACGAGGAAGAGGCCGTCAACGTTAGCCAGCGTCGACCCCCACGCCTCGGGTTTTTCGAAGTCGAACTCCACGACATCGGCAGTCTCCGGCACACGTCTCGACGAAGCATCGGGGTTGCGGAGACCGACGCGCACAGTCGCGGGTCGGTCCGAAAGCGTACTGACGACGTGTCGACCGACGGTTCCCGTCGCTCCCGTGACGAGGACAGCTTTCGTCACTGTTCATGCACCCAGCAGACGAGCAATCAGGCTGCTTCGTACCCGAAACGCCGGGACGAACACTCGGCGGCGACCACTCCGTACCGTTGACATCGGTTCAGACACGCGCTTCGGTACAGATTTCAAGCTATTATACTCTCGACTCCGCGGTGTCCGCCTCGGTCGGGAGCTGACAAGCCTGCTTGGACGGACTCGCGCACTGACGATTCAGTACCGACCGTGTCGTCTCGTCCTCATCGTACCAAGCCGGTCGAATCCTGTCAGAGGGGGCGAACTCACCGGAACCGACCGACTCCTCGGGGAGTCATCCACGTCGACATCGAAAGCCCGACGACTCTCGGCTCAGTACCGCGCTCGGAACAGATACTGCCCGAGGACGACGACCGAAAAAACCAACAGTACGATAGAGACGCCCCACAGCGCCGGATATCGCAACTGATGGACGAATAGCTCGTAGCCCGCCAGCAGCGTGCCCAGAATCCACAGCGTTGCGCCGACGTACGGCGCGTCGACGGGACGAAAGCCGGACGCCGAAGCGAGCACTTCGGTCGGGTCGGAACCGTTCATTCGATGTTCCCGTCTCCGAGAGCGCCTGTGTAGCTCTTTCGATGCCGAACGCATCGTTCGGTGACGATGACACTACCCGATACCTGACCCTCGGTTAAGTTGTGCATACTATTGCCTCTCCGGAGTCTCCACCGACCGGGGAACCAACATGCCCCAAGCACGAAATAGCGGAGACGGACGAAGTGACGCTCGTCAGTCCGGCACCGCCGACAACCGAGCGACGGCCGACGACTCGGCCGACGCCCGCGCGTCAGCGACTACCGAACGACGGACGGAGCGACCGGGTGCGTTCGAACGCATGTCGTCGTGGTTCGCGGAGGCGGCTCTTCGGAGCGGTCTCGCGATCATCGGCTTCGTCTTGCTGCTGTTCGCACTCGGACAGGCCGTCGGCTTCGACCTCTTAGGGGTCGTCGCCGACGCCTTGACGTCTCAGACCGGCCAGTGGCTCGTCGTCGCCCTGTTCGCGGTGTTCATCATCGCGGCGGCGGCGCAGCGCGGTCTCCCGAGCCGGTAACGCTCCCTGTTTCGGCTTTTTCGACGTGATACTCCGACGACTAAGATACCCCGACGACTAAGAGCGCCGCCCGCGAGCGCGAGGTATGCGAGAGAGACGAGGCGCGCTCGACCCGCAGGCCGAAGCCGTCGTCGACGGTATCGAGCGACTGGGCGTCCCCGAGTGGCGCACGATGTCGGTCGACTGCGCCAGACGCGTCGAGGACGACCTCTTCACGCCCGAGGGGCCGCCGAACGACGACGGCATCGAGTTCGTCCGCGACCTGGCGTTCGAGGGTCCCGACGGGGAGGTACCGATACGCGTCTACCGACCGGACGGGGAGGGACCGTTCCCGACGCTCGTCTACTACCACGGTGGCGGGTGGACGCTCGGGACGCTCGACTCCATCGACGGCGTCTGCCGCGCGTTCGCTCGGCGCGCGAACTGTCTCGTCGTCTCCGTCGACTACCGCCTCGCGCCGGAGCATCCGTTTCCCGCCGCCGTCGACGACGCTTACGCCGCCGTCGAGTGGGCCGCCGCCAACGCGGAGACGTTCGACGGCGACGCCGGCTCTGTCGGGGTCGCCGGAACCAGCGCGGGCGGGAATCTGGCCGCCGTGACGGCGCTTCGCGTCCGAGCGTTCGACGGACCCGAACTCGCCCACCAGACGCTTCTCTACCCGATGATAGAGCGGAACTTCGAGCGCGACTCGTACGTCGAGAACGCCGAGGGGTATCTGCTCTCCGCGCGCGACGTTCGCTGGTTCTGGGAGCAGTATCTCCGCAGTCCAGTCGACGCGTACAACCCCTTCGCCGCGCCGATTCGGGCGTCGGACCTCTCTGGGCTCCCGCCGACGACGGTGGTCACCGCCGGGTTCGACCCGTTGTGCGACGAAGGAGTCGCGTACGCCGAACGACTCTCGGAGGCCGGCGTCGCCGTCGAACGCCGCCACTACCCCGCGATGATCCACGGTTTTCTCAGCTTGACCGACGACGTGGACGTCGCCGACGAGGCGATGGATGCGGTGGCGGAAGACGTTCGCAGCGCGCTCGAACGGAAGTCGGGAGAAAGGGAGTAAGAGGCGAGCGTTTACTCGCGGTCCGTCTGTCCGGCCTTCGGTGCAGAGCGCCCCGAGAGTCCGAACACCGAGCGAATCGTCGCGATGGGTTTCGGTCGCCCGACGCTCGACTGGACGACATACATCAAGATAGCGGCGCCGACGGCGGCAAACTGCACGGTCCGCGAGGGGTGAAGCATCGCGAGCACGCCAGTCGCGAAGAACGCGATGCGCGCGCCGAGAGTAATGGGTCGCCCGAACGCGAACCGGTAGTTGATGCCGTGGATGATGGCCACCGCGCCGAGCAGCGCGAGCGCCCCGGACGTGAGCGACAGCGAGTCGAACTCCGAGGAGACGATCTCGGGGTGATAGACGAACACGAACGGGAGCACGAACAGCGGCGCGGAGATTTTGATCGCCTCCACGCAACTCTTCCAGAAGTCGCCGCCCGCGATCCCGCACGCCACCGCGACACAGGTCGCGATAGGCGGCGTGAGTCCCGCGAGGATAGCTGCGTAGAAGACGAAGAAGTTGCTGGCGAGTTCGGGTAGGAAGAACTGGTTGGTCAGCGTCGGCGCGATGAGCAGCGCGACGATGGTGTAGGACGCCGTCGTCGGCATCCCCAGTCCGAGGACGATACAGATGATCATCGCGAGGATGGCGGCGAACAGCAACACGCCGCCGGAGAGGTCCATCAGCGTGAGCGAGATGGCCGTCGGGACACCCGTCGTGGTGAGGATGTCGACGACACCGTTGATGGCTGCGAGGATGATGGTCACCGGTGCGAGCACGATGACACCCTCGCGTGCACCGTTGAGCGTCTCCCAGACGACGCGCAGGACTGCTTCAACCGGAGTCTCGTCGGCCACGCCGACTGCGGCCTGCACGATGGGGATGAGCGTGCCGGTGAGCAGCATCGCGGTGGCCGTCCACAGCGCCGCAGTCATCACCGTCACCTGGATGATGCCCAGCAGGTAGATGAGGATGGCGAGCGGGAGGCCGTACTTCACTACCTCCGTGAGGAACTCGGCGCGGGGCATCGGCTCGGAGATGAGTCGCTCGGGATCGGTGTTGTCGAGCTGGGGGACGGAGACGTAGTGGACCGCCACGAAGATGGTCACGCAGAGGATGACCGCCGGAATCAGTCCGGCGACGATGACGTCCGCGTAGGTGATCCCCGTGATGAGCGAGGCCATGATGAACGCGCCCGCGCCCATCACCGGCGGGAGCACCTGTCCAGCCGTCGACGCGACCGCCTCAATGGCGCCCGCAGTCTCTGGTTTCATGCCGTTTCGCTTCATCAGCGGGATGGTAAACGAACCGGTCATCCCCGCGTTCGCGGTCTGGCTCCCGTTGACGGAGCCGATGACCGCACTCGAGAGCACCGCGGTCTGTGCGATGCCGGAGTCGATGTACCGCGCGGAGCGGAACGCGATCCGCATGATGAGGTCGAACGCGCCGTACGCCTTCAGGAAGCCGGCGTAGAGGAGGAACAGCGCGATCCACGCCGCGACGAGTCGCGTCAGGAACCCGAAGAAGCCATCGACGCTGATGACGACCGTCCGTAGGATGCGCTCGATGCCGAGACCGCCGTGTTCGAGCGGTCCGGGGGCGTACATCCCGAAGTAGCCGTAGGCGAAGCCGGCGAGGACGACGATGAGGAACGTCTGGCCGAACGACCGCCACGTGAGGTAGATGATGACGATACTGAACGCCGCGGCCATGACGTACTCGTTCGGCAGTGCGCGCCCGGCGCGGTCGATGGCGACCGCCTGGTAGTTGACGAACAGGTAGCCACAGGTCCCGGCGACGACGACCGACGAGATTGACAACGGAACCGTGTCGACGAGGTTCTCGCGGCTGAACGCGCGTTTCAGGTCCGCGCCGAACCGCTCCCGTCCGCCGCCCGCAAGCGACATAATCTCCATGAAGATGTACAGTTCGAGGATTCCGCCGAGGAAGAGGACGCCGTACTGTCCGCGCGGCATCATCTGGCTGTAGGCGTACCAGATGACCACGCCCCAGAAGAGGACCGAAAATAGGATGAAGACGTTGCGCATCGACAGCAACTCGGCGTCGCCCGGTTGCTCCTGGTCGATTTTGTTTTCGGTACTCGGTTCGGCGCCGCTGACGTTCGCCCCGCTCACACGACGTCACCTCCGACGCTCTCTGTCGATTCTCCGCACTGCCGCTGGTCGTCGTTTTCGTGTGTATGCATTGTTCCTGAGATGTTCAAAAACGGGTTGTTACGAGGCTATTCGTTCGTTTCGCCCTTCGTCCACTCGTCGTTCCAGACGTCGTTCTCCTCCCAGTATTCGGCGACGCCGGGGTGGACTTCGAGGTCCGGAATCACCGCCTGCGTCATCGACTCGACGCCGGAGTGGTCGAGCGCGGTCGGGTCCGACTCCTGGATGGCCTCCCAGTGTTCGCTTGAGAGGCGAGCGACCTCCTTGGTCGCTCCCGCCGGGACATCGGGACCGAACGCCCACTGACCGGCGAGCGCCCATGAGGTGACTTTGTCGGTCACCCGCGTCACGTCCTGCTCCCAGCCGTACGGTTCGAACTCGGTGAGGAGCGCGCCGGGGGTGTCCTCGATGGCCTGTCGGAAGTTGTCGTCGACCTCGATGGCGTAGAGCTCGCCGTTGCTGCGCACGTCGACCTCTTGCACCCAACTCGAGAGTTCCTTCCCGTTGGCGCCGTAGATACAGAGTGCGTCGGCTCTGCCTTCTTCGACGGCACCGGCAATGTCGCTCGTGTCGAGGTTGAGGATGTCGTTCTGCTCCCAGAGACCCGCTGTCCGGATGACCTCCTCGGTCAGCAGTCGCGTACCGAAGCCGGGTTGGATGGGATAGATAGTGTAGCCGCCCTCCGCGAGGTCGGCCGTCGACTCGATACCCGACCCCTCCATCGCGACCCAGTAGATCTCGAGGCTGGTGAAGATGAACCCCTGCATCGGCATGCTGTCGACAGGGTCGTCTGCGAACGGTCCCTCCTCGTTCATCGCCTTCGACAGCGAGTTGTTGTCGACACCGATGCTCGAGAGGTTCCCACCGTCGAACTCGTAGAGGTTCGCCGTCCACCCGTCGGTCACCTGCACCGAGATGTCGAGGATGTCGCTGTGCTGACTCGCCGCCCGTGCCAGCGCCTGCCCGGCCTGCTGCGTGGAACTTCCGGACGACGTCCCGCCGATGACGATCTCGTAGCTCTCTCCGTCTCCGCTCCCGTCACCGCCACCGCCGCCGCCGATATCGGTACAGCCGGCGACACCGATTACACCGAGGGTTGTCGCCCCTTTGAGTACGTCACGTCTGTTGATACGCTGGTCGTCAGTCATGCGGAACGTAAATTATTGTTCCTTTATTTAAGCCTGCCGTCCTCGTCAGTTTCTTCGGGGATTTCACCCCGTCAACGGCCGCGATTTCTTCGCTTCCGAGTGAACCGTCATGTCACTCGAGCCACGAGTTCGCGGCGTCGGCGTCGAAGGGGACGTGCCCGTCGCGTTCGAGCGCTCGGTCGCGGTACGCGCGGAGGCGCTCGCGGAAGTCGGGGTGGGCCACCTCGACGAGCGCGTCCATCCGCTCGGCCGGACTCGCCCCGCGGAGGTCCGCGACGCCGTACTCGGTGACGACGACGGAGTGATCGTGTTCGGTGTGGTCGACGTGCGACACCTTGGGGACGATTCGCGAGATGTCGTCGCCGCCCGCCGTCGACGGGAGCGCGATGATCCCCAGTCGGCAGTTTCGGTTGAAGTCACCGCCGCCGCCGATACCGTTGACGACCTGCGTGCCGCCGATATGCGTGGCGTTTGCGTTACCGTAGAGGTCGACGTCCACCGCGCTGTTGACGCCCACGACGCCGAACTGCTCGATGAGCGCCGGGTTGTTCGAGACGTCCGCCGGGCGCAGCACCACGTCGTCGGCGTAGCGGTCGATCTCCTCGAACAGCCGCTCTTGGCCCTCCAGCGACAGCGCGAGAGACGTCGCGCTCGCCCCCGAGAGCAATCCCTCGTCGAGCGCGTCCAGAAGTCCGTCCTGGAACACCTCGCCGAAGTAGACGACCTCTCGGTCGCCGAAGTCGATGCTCGAGAGCTCGCCCATGAGGGCGTTGCCGAGGCTGCCGACGCCGAACTGGAGGTGGACGGCCTCCGCGAGCGTCGGGTCGCGCTCCAGTTCTGCCTCCAGGAACGTGCCGAGTTCGTCGGCGATGGCGAGGTCCGCGTCGGTGGGGTCGCGGAACTCGTAGGGGTCGTCCGCCCGGTCGGTCTCGACGACCGCGACGAGTTTCTCGGGGTCGAACTCGACGCGCGCCGATCCGACGCGCTCGGTCGGTTCCGACACCGGAATCGGGTCGCGGTTCGGCGGGAGGTCGCGCTGGTAGACGTCGTGGACGCGTTCGAGCGCCCGCGGCTGGGCGCTGTTGACCTCCACGACGAGACGGTCGGCGGCTGAGACGAACGACGGCGTGTGGCCGATGGAGGTCGAGGGAACGAGCCAGTCCTCGCCGACGGTGACGGCTTCGATGACCGCCACGTCGGGGTGGCCGAGGTGACCGAGGCGCACCTCGTCGCCGAGCCGGGAGATGTGGCGGTCGTGGAACTCGACGCGCCGCTCATTGATGGCCTCGCGGGAGGCGCGCCGCGTCTGGAACGGGTAGCGACGGGCGAGTTTCCCCGCCTCGATGAGCACGTCGTCGACCTCGCCGCCGACGCCGCCGCCGGAGACGACCGTCAGCGACATCTCGCGGTCGCCCTCGGCGGCCGCGACGAGGACGCGTTTGGGGTAGCCTACGCCGCCGAAGCCGCTGACGAGCACCGTATCGTCGCTGCCGACGTGTTCGGCGGCCGCCTCGGCCGAGACGACCGGGAGGCCGTCGGCGATGCGGTCGCGGGTCATTCGCCGCCCGACCCGTCGTCGGGTTCGGGGTTCTCCGGCTGCGTGCCGATGCCCTCGGGCCACCCCGGCGGCTGCGCGGCGCTCGGCTGGGCGTACTCGCGCTTCAGCACCATCGGCGTGCGCTCCATCGACAGCACCTTCGTGCCCTCCTGGTTGTACGCCCGCAGTTCCGTGGTGACGATGCCGACGTGGTCGCGCGAAGAGCTCTTGCGCTTCTCCAGCACCTCGCTCTCGGCGAAGATGGTGTCGCCGTGGTACACGGGCGCGTGGTGGCGAATCCGGTCGTAGCCGAGGTTCGCGGTAGCGTTGACGGAGACGTCGATGACGCTCATCCCGACGGCGAGCGCGATGACGAACGTGCCGTCGACGAGCCGCTCGCCGAACTCCGTTTGAGCGGCGTACGCCTCGTTGAAGTGCATCGGGTTGAGGTTCATCGTGACGTTCGTCATCCAGACGTTGTCCGTCTCGGTGACGGTGCGGCCGAACGGGTGCTTGTAGACATCGCCGACGGTGAAGTCCTCGTAGTAGCGGCCCTGCCAGCCCTCGACGAGGCGCGTGTCGGTCGTTTCATCCTCGTCAACTCCGCCGTCGGTTGCCGGCGTGAGGTCGGTCGTCGGCGTCGGTTCGTGCGTCGAATCGGTGAGTTCGTCTGTCATTGGTTGGTTTCGGTGTGTTCGCTGTCGGTCTCAGTACGACCGGGGGAGGTCGAGCACGTTCTCCCCGAGGTAGTTCAGCGCGAGTTCCTGCGTGATGGGGACGAGGCGCGTGAGCCGTGCCTCCCGGAAGTATCGCTCCACGTCGTACTCGCGGGCGACGCCGCGGCCGCCGTGTGCCTGAACGGCCGCGTCCGCGGCCTCGAACGCCGCTTCCGCGGCGAGATACTTCGCCGTGTTCGCCCACGCGCCGACGGCCTTTCGGTCCTCGTCGCCGGTGTGCGTTGCCGCGTCGAAGGTGAACTGCTTGGCGGCCTGCACCCGGGTGAAGGCGGCCGCCAGCGGGTGTTGGATGCCTTGATTCTGTCCGACGGGCCGGCCGAACACCTCGCGGTCACGGGCGTAGGCGACGCCCTTTTCGAGCGCGAGTTCGCCGAGTCCTACTGCCTCGGCGGCGATGACGAGGCGCTCCTCGTTGAGTCCGTCGAGGACGTGGTAGAAGCCGCGGCCCTCCTCGCCGATGAGGTTCCCCGCCGGGATGCGGAGGTCGTCGTAGGTGACGCGGAAGGAGCTGACGACGCCGCTGACCGTCTTCTCTATCTCTTCGAGAACGATGCTCCCCTCCTCGACGCCGCGCTCGATGTCGACGAGGAACAGCGAGACGCCCTCGGTCTTCTTCTCGACCTCCTCGCGGGGCGTCGTCCGGGCGGCGAGCACAAGGTAGTCGCTCACGTCGATTCGGGAGGTCCAGAGCTTCTCGCCGTTGACGACGTACTCGTCGCCCTCCCGAGACGCGTCTGCGTCTCGGGGGTCAGCCGGGGTCTCCTCGGCGGAGGCGCGGACGGCCCGCGTCGTCATCGCCGTCGAGTCCGACCCCGCCTCCGGTTCGGTGAGGCTGAAACACTGGATCCACGCGTTGCCGTCGGCGACGCGGGGGAGCAGTCCCTCCTTGAGCTCGTCGCTGCCGTACTTGACCAGCGGCGCGGAGTTGTAGATGGCGGCGTGAACGCTCTGCGCGCCGCTGAAGCCCGCGCCGCTGGCGGCGATCTCGTGCATCATCGCCACGGCCTCCTCGGTTCCGTACCCCTTCCCCCCGTACTCCTCGGGGAGGAGCACGCCGAGCCACCCCTCGGCGGCGAGCGCGTCGACGAACTCATGGGGGTACGCCCCCTCGGCGTCGTGTTCGCGCCAGTAGGCGTCGTCGAACCGGCGACAGACCTCACGCACCTCGTCGCGAACGGCCCGCTGCGTCGGCGTGAGCGCCAGTTCGCGCTCGAAGTAATTCACCATCGTTCGTGCAAGTCCGTGAACCGAGCATAAACGTGCGGGTGGGATACGATTCCTGCCACTTCTCAACGACCGGAGACGACGGCGACGGCGGGACTGTTTCGGAGCGGTGTCGGACGAGTCGCCCGCTCACCCGCTCAGCGCGCGCAGGGCGTCGTACGGCGCGTCGCCGCTCCGTCCCAGTTCGCGGCAAGCCTCGAGCGCCGCCGTCGCTGCCTCGGGGTCGCAGTCGGCCGCGGTGGCGAGTTCCTCGAACTTCCGCGCGACCGCCTCCTCGGAGAGCGGGCACTCGGGTTCACCTCGAGCGTGCTCGACGAATCGTTCGTGCGTTCCCGACTCGGTTTCGACTTCGACGCCCGCGGCCCACGTTTCGGGGAACCGCAATCGAGTGCGGTCGGTCGTGGTCACCGTCGTCGCGTCCATCAGACGGCGGAGTTCGGGGTCGTCGAGTCTGTCCTGCGCGTCCAGAAACGCCGACAGCCCCGCATCCCCTTCCGTGAGCACGAGCGCGGCGGCGAACGGCATGCTGAACTGGCAGTCGACGAAGTTCGACGGCCGCCGCTTTGCGTCGATGGGGTCGCCGGTGAGCGTCACGCCCGACGCCGGGAGGTCGACGCGCACGGCCGTCACGTCGGCGGGGTCGACCGCATCGGCCAGGTCAAGCAGGCCGTCGATTGCTGCATGGGTGTATCGACAGCAGGGGTACGGTTTCAGCGCCGTCCGGAGAAGCGCGCGCCCCGGTTCGAGGTCGACGAGGCGTTCCGGCTCCGCGTCCTCGGTGTACCCGGCGAAGAAGCCGTTGTCGCCCTCGAGAGGCGCGGCCGCGCCGCGGAAGCCGCTCGCCGCGAGTTCGGCGGCGACGACGGCCCGCGAGGCCGCGAGGCCGGGGTGGAGCCGCTTGTTCCACGCGCCGTTTTCGAGGAACTGCAGCAACCCGGCGGCCTGACTCCCGTTGACGCCGAACGCCGACGCGAGTTCGTTCTGCGAGAGGCCGCGGAGACGCCCCGCCGCGGCCGTCGCGCCGAACGTCCCGCAGGTCGCCGTGATGTGAAACCCCCGTCCGTAGTGAGCGTCGGGGTTGACCGCTCGCCCGAGCGCGCAGGCCACGTCGTAGCCGACGACGATGGCTGTCGCCAGTTCCTCGCCGTTCGCGCCCTCGGCCTCGCCGACGGCCAGCGCGGCCGAGACGACCGGCGCACCGGGGTGAAGCGAGGACGCCCGGTGCGTGTCGTCGAAGTCGAGGCTGTGCGCGTAGGTGCCGTTGGCGAGCGCGGCGCGGTCCGGGGCGAGTCGCGCACCCGACGAGAGGTCCGTCGCGAGGCCGTCTCCCGGAGAACCCACGTGGGAAGCGACTTCGCCGTCGCCGGTCGGTCGCCGACCCCCGGCGAGCGCGTCGACGGCCGCCGAGATGCTATCCGAGGATTCCGCGAGCGACGCCCCGCCGACGACGAGGCCAGTCCAGTCGGCGAGATACTTTCCGACGGCCGCTCGAACGTCCGCGGAGAGGTCGGAGAACTCGGCGTCGAGCGCGTGCGCCGCGAGCCGTTCGGCGGCCGTACTGACGTCAGTTCGGTCGGTGCTCACGGCGACATCCCCCCGAGCCAGCCGCCGTCGAGCGCGAGCGTCTCGCCGGTGACGTAGTCGGCCGCGGGCGACGCGAGAAAGGCGACGGCTCGGCCGAACGACGGCGGTTCGCCGAGGGCTCCCACCGGCAGTTCGGCAGCGCGGCGCTCGCCGGTCTCCGCGACCGAGATGTCATCTCTTTCGGCGAGCAGGCGAATCTTCTCGTCCAGTCGGTCGGTGACGATGCCGCGGGGGCAGACGCAGTTGACGCGGACGCCCTCAGGTCCGTACTCGTTCGCGAGGCTCTTCGAGAGGGCGTAGATGCCCGGCCGGAACGCCGCCTGTAACACGTCGCCGGGCAGCGGTTCGGCGGCGGTCGCGGAGACGACGTTGACGACCGACCCCCCGTCGCCGTCGGCGAGGTGCGGGAGCGCGGCGCGGAGCGCGACCACGGTGCTCCGGAGGACGCGCTCGTAGGTGCGGTCGAGCGTCTCCACGTCGGTCTCCGCGATGGACTGGACGGGCGGGCCGCCGTGGTTCGTCACGAGCACGTCGAGACCCCCGAACGCGTCGACGGCGGTGGCGACCGTCTCCTCGATGGCCGTCGGGTCGGCGAGGTCGCAGGTGAAGGTTTCCACCGCCGCAGTGTCGCCGCCGGCGGCCTCGACGAGGTGGTCGCGGGCGTCGGCGAGGTTGTCGGGGTCGCGCGAGGCAATGGCCACCCGCGCTCCCTCGCAGGCGAGTTCCGCCGCAGCGGCGCGGCCGAGTCCCTTGCTCGCAGCGAACAGCAGTGCGCGCTGGCTGTCGAGTCCGAGGTCCACGGTCAGTTCGCGACGAAGACCGGTCGGTCTCCGTCGAGGATGACGCCTTGGGTGATGCTGCCGAACACCGCTTTGCCGACCGGGCTGCGCTTCCTGGCGGCGACGAGTATCGCGTCCGCGTCGAGTTCGGCGGCGGCGTCGAGAATCGTCTTGACGGGGTCGCCCCGCGTCGTCGCCGAGTCGGTCGGAACGCCGAGCGCTTCGAGTTCGGAGACCGCGCGCCCGACCGTCTCGGGGACGCCCTGCAGCGACTCGATGTCCTCGTTGACGGCGTCGATTATCGACCGCCCGGCCTCGTCCGCCGGGGCGTCGATCTCCTCGTGGACGTGGAGCACCGTCACCGCGAGGTCGTCGCGTCCGGGGAACTCCCTGAGCGTCCGAAACTGGGCGTCGAACCGGTTGTCGTCGCCGTCGACTGGCATGAGAATGCGATACATGACCCCTGAATCGTGAACAATCGGTTATTAACTATTCGTCCGCGGCGGGGGTCGCAGCGACGGGAACGCTTATGCGAGCGACGCGGGACCCTCTGCCGTGACGAACGACATTATCCACACGGCGCTCCGGGTGTCCGACATCGACGCGACGGTCGCGTTCTACGTCGACGGTCTCGGTCTCGAACGGAACTGGGAGTTCACGAAAGATGGCGTTCGTAACGTCTACGTCGGCGGCGAACACTGCGATTTCCAGTTCAAGTACGATCCCGAGGGCGACGACGCGACCGGTCCCGGCGGCGGCTTCGACCACCTCGCCGTCGGCGTCGACAGCACCGACGAGGCGTTCGAGCGTCTTGTCGACCGCAGCGACCCGCCGGTCGTGACCGAACCGACGACGATAGAGCGGATCGACCGCCGGGTCGCCTTCGTCGAGGACCCCGACGGCTACGTCGTCGAACTCGTCGAGCGGCTCTGACGGCGTCGCTACCGTATTGTTACGTCTCCTCTTCGGGCGACCACTCGCCGCCGACGCGGTCGGCACCCATCAGGTCGTGCCCGTCGTGTTCGGTGAAGACGACCTTCACGTTCAGTCGCGGAACGTCCCACTCCGCTTCCAGCCAGTCGACGACTGAGAGCGCGAACGTCCGTCGGCGCTCGAACGACCGTCCCCGTCGGATATCCGCGTTCAACACCGCTATCGGCCCGTCGACGGCGCGGCCGAGCGACATCGCCGCCGGAGGGTGCTTTCTGACGGCGACGGCGACGTGGCCCGTGGTCGTGGCCATCTCTTCCGTGTAGAGCCGCGTCAGCGACTCCGTGCAGGCGCGTCGTTCGTCGGCAGTCGGTTCGTAGGTGGTATCGAGCGCGAGATACGGCATCGGCCGAGGGTCACGCGCCAGTGAAATAGCGTTTTTCCGCAAACGGGGTCTGTAATCGGAACTCTGGTCGTCCCGTCACCCTCCCGGCTCAGTCTGCGGCGGCGACGACGTCTGCCGGCGGTTCGGTCCGGATGACCTGCACGACGAACACGGTCGCGACGAGCGCGAGTCCGCCGAGCATGAGCCAACTCGTCCGGTAGCCGAAGGTGTCCGCGAGATAGCCGAACGCCGGCGGCGCGACGAGCGCGCCCGAGGTGAGCGCCAACTGTCCGCCGCCGGTCGCCCCGCCCATCTCCTCCGCGGAGACGACCGTCGCCATGCAGGAGTAGTAGACGCCGGTGAATCCGAGCACGAAGAAACCGAGCACGACGAACGCCACCGCCGCGGCGACCGTCGTGTCGACGAAGGCGACGACGACGAACAGCGCAGCGCTCGCCACTGTCTGCACGAGCAGAATCTTCGCGATACGTCGGCGAGGGTCGCCAGAGAGCGCGTCGCTCAGCCAGCCCGTGACGACGCGCCCGACGCTGCCGGACACCTGAAGCGCAGCGAGCACGAGGCCGCCGACGGCGACGGACGCGCCGACGGACTCTTCGACGTAGAGAATCGTGTAGCCGGTCGTCGTGAACAGCCCCGCGCCGAGGAACGCGCCCGCCACCGTGAGCGAGCGGTACGGCCGGTTACGGAGCAGTCGTCGGAAGCTCGGAAACTTGGCGTCGCCGTCGGTCTCGGCACCGCGGTAAGCGAGCCAGAAGGCGACGGCGACGGCGAAACCGCTCGCCGCGGCAACGTAGAATCCGGCCTCCCAGAAGAGCACCCCCGCGATACCCGTGACGAGCAGCGCGCTCACCCCACTTCCGGCCGTCACGCCCACCTGCTTCACGCCAACGGCGAGGTTCTGTCGGCTCGTCGGGACGCTGTCGAATATCGCCTTGTTCGTCCCCGGCATCGCCGTCCCGTACAGCGACCCGAGCAGGAACGCGCCGACGAGCAGCGTGGCGTACGACCACGCGCCCGCGACGAGCACCGCGCCGACCGAGAGGCCGAGCAGACCGACCGTCAAGGTCCGCCGTTCGCCGAAGCGGTCGGTGAGCGCGCCCAGCGGGAGCAGAAAAACCGCGTAGCCGAGCGTCAGCGACGTCACGACGAGACCGACGGCCGTCCCCGAGAGGCCGAACTGGTCGCGGAAGAAGGGCGTCGCCGCGAAGACGGCGTAGTAACAGACGCTCGCGGCCAGTTGCCAGAGGAAAATGAGGGAGACGACGCGGCGGATATCCATTCAATCTCCGGAGATTCGTCGCCGGAGTATAACGGTGGGTGTCGCGGCAACCTCGCCGTCGGCCGCGCCCCTCTGGTCTCAGTCGACGCCCTCCAGCCTCAGTTCAGTCGGACTCGCCTTCGGCGAACGCCTCGTACACGGCCCACGACGGGTCGACCCGCGGATGTTCGGCTCGCTCTCCGTCGAGGTAGACGCCCGACCCCTCCGACACGGTTCCGGCGACGCCGACGGGCGTTCCGCGCGCTTCGAGCGCCGAGATCACGTCGTCGACGGCGGAGTCCGAGACTGTCACCACGAGCGTCCCCGAACTCGTCGCGTGCCACGGTTCGATGTCGAGGTACTCGCAGGTTTCGGCGATGCCCGGCCGCAGCGGAACCGCGTCGCGCTCGGCGTCGATGCGGACGCACGCGCTTTCGGCGACTTCGCACAGGGCTCCTTGTAGCCCGCCCTCCGTCGCGTCGTGCATCGCGGTCACGCCGCCCGCCTCTGTGACGGCGCGGGCGTCGCGCACCGTTCGCGTCTCGTCCAGCCGTTCTCGGGCGTCGGCGAGCGTCGCTTTTGGGAGTTCCATCCGGTCGCCGAACAGCGTCGTGAGCAACCCCGTCGCCTCGACTGCAGGCCCCTTCGTGACGAGCACTCGGTCGCCGGGGCGCGCGCCGTCGGGGCGAATCACGTCGTCGCGGTCGCCGACCGCCAGCGCCGTCGCCGCGCCGACCCACGGGAACGAACAACCAGTGTAGCGCGCAGTGTGGCCCGTGACGATGCTGATTCCCAACTCCCGCGCCTCGTCGTCTATGGCCGCCCAGAGTTCGGCGAACTGCTCGTTCGTCATCTCCGGCGGCAACGAGAAACTGATGGTGAGGTGCGACGGCGGAAGGCCTGACACCGCGACGTCCGAGAGGACGATGTGCAGCGCGAACCGACCGGCGCGGTCGAAGCCGAGTTCCGAGAGGACGGAGAGGGGATCGGTGGCGAGCACGACGGCGGTACCGTCCACGTCGAGCATCCCGAAGTCGACACCGTGTTTCGGGCCGAGCGCCACGTCGTCGCGGGTCGCGCCGAGGCGCGGATACAGATACTCGTCGAAGAAGTCGGGGTCGATCTTCCCGAGATCGGACATACGGGACGTGCGAACGCGGCGAGTAAAACGATGCCGTCATTCCGCTATGCCGGCTTTCCGCATCGCCCATCTCTATGGTCGCCGCCGCACAGTGTCGGCCATGAGCGACTTCCCGCCCTGCAAGGCGGCCCGCGAGTTGGACCGTACCGATCCGCTGGCCGAGTTCGCCGACCGCTTCGAGATTCCCGACGGCCACTACATGGACGGCAACTCGCTCGGTCCCCTCTCCGAGGACGCCGAACGAAGCCTCCAACGCGTCGTCGACGAGTGGCGCGAACTCGCGATTCGCGGCTGGACCGACGCCGACGAACCGTGGTTCAGCTACGCCGAGCGACTCGGGTCGATGACCGCGCCGCTCGTCGGGGCCGACGAGACGGAAGTCGTCGTCGCTAATTCGACGACGGTGAACATCCACACGCTCGTCGGCACGTTCCTCGACGTCGTAGACTTGCCGACAGTGTTGGTCGACGACCTCGACTTTCCGACCGACCACTACGCGATTCGCGCCCAACTGCGCCAGCGTGGCTACGACCCCGACGAGCACCTCGTGGCCGTCGAGAGCCGAGACGGACGAACCATCGACGAGGACGACGTCGTCGCCGCCATGGACGACCACGACCCGGGCATCGTCTTCCTCCCGTCGGTGCTCTACCGCAGCGGGCAGCTGCTCGACGTCGAGCGAATCACCGAGGCGGCGCACGATCGCGACGTCCTCGCCGGGTTCGACCTCGCGCACTCGGTCGGCGCGGTCGACCACGACCTCTCGGGTGTCGGCGTCGACTTCGCCGTCTGGTGCGGCTACAAGTATCTGAACGCGGGTCCCGGCGCGATTGCGGGACTGTACGTCAACCGAGACCACTTCGGGACGACGCCGGCGCTCGCCGGGTGGTGGGGCCACGACAAGGAGACGCAGTTCGACATGAACCTCACGTTCACCCCCGCCGACGACGCGGGCGCGTGGCAGATCGGGACGGTACCGATGCTCAGCGCCGCGCCGCTGGAAGGCTCGCTTCGGATGTTCGAGGAGGCCGGTATCGGGACCGTTCGCGAGAAGTCGCTCTCGCTCACGGGCTACCTCGTGGAACTCGTCGACGCGCTCGCGGACGCGGGCTACGACTGCGACGTCGGCACGCCCCGGGAACCGGACCGACGCGGCGGCCACGTCGCCGTCGAACACCCCGAAGCCTATCGGCTGAGTCTCGCCCTGAAGGAGCGCGGCGTCGTCGTCGACTTCCGTCCGCCGAACGTCGTCCGCGTCTGTCCCGCGCCGTTGTACACCAGCCACGTGGACGTGTGGGAGGTCGTCGCCGAACTCCGAACGCTGCTGGACGAAGAAGCGTACGAACGATTCGACCGGCAAGACGGCGGCGTGACGTAGGACGGTACTTCGGATGCGAAACGGCGTCTGACGGTCTCAGAACGTCGCTTCCGCAATCGAGGGGTACTGCGACCGAATCTTCTCGTGCGGCTGGAACACGCCGACGGTGGCGTTCTTCGTCGACGCGGTCATGTCCGCGAGGTGGACGAGTTGCTGGAGCGGCGTCTCCGGTTCGGGACCGTTGTACCAGGGGCCCATGTGTCGCTCCACAGCGTCGGCGACACGCGAATCGAGCTCCGTCTCCGCGCGAAGCCAGTCGGCCGCCTGCACGTCGTGGTCGCGGTCGGCGTGGTCGCCCTCCTCGTACATTTCGCCGTACTTCTTCACGTCGTGGAGGAGACACGCCGCCCGACCGAGATCCCGTTCCGTCTCGGTGAGAAGACCTTGTTCGAGGTACGAGTCGACGAGGCGCTCGAACGCGGCGAACACCATCTTCGTGTGAATCCAGAGTCCGCGTTCGGCGCAGCAGTAGAGGTTGTGGTGCGCGTAACTCGACGCGGCGGGCGCGGTCCAGAAGTAGTCTTCGTGTCCCTCGAAGAACGCGGCGGCGGTCGCACGCATTAGCTCCTGATTGTCCAGAAGCGCTATCTCCGGCAGCCGTTCGCAGACTGCGGTGAAGGCGTTCTCCTCGCATCGAATCGTCTCGGTCATAATACGGTCATCTCTTGAACGACGGATTATACGCGTCGGTTCTCCGCGCCGCCGGACTGGTCGAACCGAATCCGTCGCACCTTTTTGCTGCTCCCGCGAGCGACCCGTATGAACGACTTCCTCTCGCTGGACGCACCCGTCGTCGGGATGGTTCACCTCCCGCCGCTCCCCGGAGCGCCCGAGTTCGCGGGCGACCGCGCCGAACTCCGAGAACGCGCGCTACGCGACGCTGCGGCGCTCGAATCCGGTGGTGTCGACGCCGTGATGGTCGAAAACTTCGGCGACGCGCCGTTTCACCCCGACGATGTGCCGAAACACACCGTCGCGTCGATGACGGCGCTCGTCGGCGCTGTTCGCGGGGCCGTGTCGGTTCCCGTCGGCGTCAACGTCCTGCGCAACGACGCGGCGGCGGCGCTCTCTGTCGCCGCTGCAACCGGCGCGTCGTTCGTCCGCGTGAACGTCCACACCGGCGCGCGGGTGACCGACCAGGGTGTCGTCACCGGCCGAGCGCACGAGACGATGCGTCTCCGCGACCGACTGGACACCGACGTGGCCGTCCTCGCTGACATCGACGTCAAACACTCCGCGCCGGTAACGCCCCGCGAAATGGACGAAGTCGTCGCCGAGACGCTTGATCGCGGACTCGCTGACGGCGTCGTCGTCTCCGGCGTCGGCACCGGCGAAGCGGTCGACCGCGAAGCCCTCGGTGAGGTGGTCGCTCGCCGCGACGAACTAGCTCTCGACGCGCCCGTCGTCGTCGGGAGCGGGACGACCGTAGAGAACGTCTCCGACCTGCTCGACGTCGCCGACGGAATCATCATAGGGACAGCACTCAAACGGGGCGGGGAGACGACGAACCCCGTAGACGAGACGCGGGTCCGAGAACTGATCGAAGCGGTAGAGTCGTAGTTAGTCGGTCGCCGTCGCGGGCTACCGGAGTCGCCGCTTTCCGGAGGTGACGGCGCTGAAACGCTGACTAACAGGCGACCGGTTCGAGGGTTGGCGGCCGCGAGCGGTCGGTCGCACACCCGCTGTTCGCTCGCGATCGGTCGTCAGAACACGCGGGTGGGTGGTCCCGCCTCCGTACTTGAACCTTCGTCGCGGGAGGTCGGAGAACCGGCGAGTGGAACCCCACGGACTACGCGTTCAGTTCTTCGTCGACCAGTTCGGCGGCTTTCTCGGCCGCTCTCACCGACCCGAGATACCCCGCGCCGACGGTCGTTTTCATCGCCTTCGCCGCCGCCCCGGTGACCACCTTCGGGCCGACCTGCGCCACCGCGCCGTCGCCGACGGAGACGATCCACCCCGGCACCTCGAAGCGGTACGGTTTCATCCGCGGTTCGAAGCAGGAGCCGTCGCCGTCGAGTCGGTGAGTTACGAGCTGCTCGAGGTTTCTCGCTACCGTCCCGGCTTCTCGAATCGCCGCGGATGCGCTGGCGGGGACGGCCTCGCCGTCGACGTCGACGGCGCGAGCGGCGTCGCCGACGACGAACGTCCGATCGGTGAGCCGGAGGTCGTTGCGGACGACCGGGCGCTCGCCACTCATCGCGTCAGCGCCGCGGATGCCGCCGGTCCAGACGAACAGGTCGTACGAGAGGTCGCCGTCGGCCAGTTCGACGGCGTCGGCATCCACGCGCCGGACCGGCGTGTTCGTCCGAATATCTACGTCGCGGGCCTCCAGTTCGTCTCGGACCGCCCGCTGGAAGTTCTCGGGGAAGGTGGGCGCGACGCTGTCGAACTGTTCGAGCAGGACGACGTCGACGCGGTCGGCGGCGTCGCGTTCCTGTACGAGCGCGGCGAGTTCGCCCGCCGTCTGCACGCCGGAGAGACCCGCGCCGCCGACGACGGCGGTGCCGCCGGACTCGCAGACGTCGAGGAACCGCTCGCGAATCGCCTCGGCGTGGCGGACGCGTTTCAACGGGAGTGCGTGTTCCTCGACGCCCGGGAGGTCGTAGAAGTTGGTCTGCGCGCCGAGACAGACCGCGCCGTAGTCGTAGTCGAGTTCCGTCCCGTCGGCGAGCGTCGCGAGGCCCGCCTCGGCGTCGACTCGGTCGACGCGTTCGGTAACGATCTCCGCGTGGTCCAGTACGTTGCGCAGCGGAAGCGTGATAGCGTCGGCGACGGAAGGGCGGCGAATCACGCGGTGGAGTTCGTGTTGGACGAGATGCGTCGGCGATTCGTCGACGACGACGACGTCGACGGCGGAGGGCAGACGCGTTTCGAGACGTTGCGCGAGGGCCAGACCGGCGTAACCGGCACCGAGTACGGCGACTCTCATAGCCGGGGGTTAGAGCCACGAGACAATGAGGATGTGGGCCGTCCGCGACGTTCGTTGCGGCTGATTCGTCCGTCTCGCCGCCAGATTGTACCCGTTTCGCACAGTAACAACTGACTTTCACGTATACGGACCAACCGTTATTTCCCGTTCGTCACGGTAACATGAGCCAATGATCGTTCGCTGCGCCGAGTGCAAGAACCGCTTCGAGGTACCCGAGTACGTTCGCGCAAACGTCCAGTGTCCGAAATGCAATCACTACTTCAGACCCGGCCGACTGACCCGTCGGCGCGAGCGGTTCGTCTGACGGGTTACGCGTGTTCCAGATAACAGCCGTCTCGGCGTCGACTACGACCGTCTCCTCTCTTGTTTATCCCATTCTCTCGCTCTCCTGTTCGACCCTCGTGTTATCACGGATACATCAAACCGAGACGAAAGAGGTGACTCTCCGCCCGAAATCTGCGACTATCGGAAAAAAGAGAATGTGGCGTAGCCAGGTCAGTCGGCATCGGCCGCTTCCGCACCCTGCTCTTCGATGTATCCGACGATTTCGCTCGTCTCGTGTCTGAACTCGTCGAGGTCGACTTCCGCCCCGTGAAGGATAGTCGAGAAGTATCGAACGTTGGCGGCGACGTTTACGGCCTCGTTGCGGCCTCTCTCTTCGACTCCCTCTAATCTTGCCTCTTCGGCGTGGAAGTGGATGCAGTACGGACAGTTCATCGCGGCGGCGGCCCCGAGCGCGACGAGCGCCTTTTCACGATTCGGCAGTTCGGTCTCGCCAAGTTCGAGGTCACGTACGACTCCCCAGCTATGGTCGGCTGCAGGCTCTGAAAGCGCGTCGAGCCAACTCGGCACCTGTCCGAGATACGCTTCTATCTCCGCTCGCATCTGGTCTGATACCATGGTCTCCTCTGGATTTCGTGAACGTGGTCGTGGTCGTGGTCGTGGTCCCTCCCAGTCGGTCCCGTCGAACGCATCGAAACCCAGCCGAATGTTGTTTGCTATCACTATTCACACTTTCCGATGGTGTCGCGGACGAGGCTTCGTAGGGTTAGCAGGTCGATTGTCGAATCCAACGACTGTTTGACACGTTATCGGGTCGTCAGACTGGGATACCGAACCGGGACACACCTCCTCTAATTGCAACGCCGGTACGAGGCGGTGTTCGGACGAAGTCGATCGGTCCCTCTCAGAACAGCGCGTCGGAGTCGGGGAGAATCTCGGCGGGGCCGCCGACTTCCCAGACCATCGTCTCGACGCCGCAGTCGGCGACGGCGGCCTCGACTTCGTCGACGTACGCGTCCTTCGTGTTGACGTAGACGCTCGCGCCGGTGTCGGTCGAGAAGTAGACCGGGACGCCCTCCTCTCGAAGTTCGCGGACGGCGTTGAAGATGGCGATGGTCTCCGGTTGCCAGTACACCCACCCCGAGGGACCGGTCATCGTCGTCGCCGTCAGCGACAGCGAGTCGTGCTCGGCCAACTCGAAGGTGCGGTCGAAGTCGGCGTCGCGGAGCGCGTCGCGCATCTCCGCGATCTGGCCGTGGATGTGCGCCATCCGCGCCTGAAACATGTGGCTCTCTGCGGCCTCCTCGTGCGCCTGCTCGGTCTCTTTGTACGCGGGAACCAGTCCCGCGACGATACGGAGGTCGTCTTCGAGGTCGCTTACGATGCGCTCGGAGCGGCAGTCCTCGTCGTTCAACCCCGTGTACAGTTGGGAGAACGCGCCCGTGACGGCGCGGGCCGCCGAGGAGGAACCGCGGCGGGCGATAGTCGAGATTTCCGGCCGCGTGAGGTCGAGTCCAGCGGCCTCCGAAAGCGCCATCGCCGCGGCGGCGAACCCCGACGAAGAAGAGCCGAAGCCGACGTTCGAGGGGAAGTTGTTCTCGCTCTCGAAGCGGACGGCGTGCTCGAGGTCGGCCAACTCGCGGACGTGGTCGACGACGGCCTGAATCCGCTCTGCGCCGCGACCGTCGACTTCCTCGCCGTCGATGAGAAACAGGTCGTCGTTCGCGTCGGGGTCGAACTCGATGGTCGTCGTCGTGTTCGACGGGGCGGTGCAGACGCTGATGCTGTCGTGGTACGGGAGTCGGAGTTCCGGGTCGCGCATCCCGTGGTACTTCACGAGCCCCTGAATCGGGTGTGCTCGGGCGGTGGCTTTCATGCCAGAAGGCGTGCGCGACTGCGGGTTAAACGTCCCGGAAGTCGTCCGCGCAGGAACGCGCGTCTCAGAGTCGGGCGTCTCGGAGTCGGGCGTCAGTCTGCTTGCTGGGCGACGCGGTGGTACGGCGCGCGCGAGATTGCCTCGCGGAGCTCGGCAAGCGACTCGCGTCCCCCGCTCGTCATCGCGCCGACGACGGCGAACACCTCCTGTCGAGACACCTTCACGCCGCGGCCGGTGAGCGCGTCCTCGGGGTTGGCCGACAGTTCGCGGAGCGTGCCGACGGCCAGGAGGAACGGGATCGCCCACGCAGCGAGTGTGTTGCCGTCGGTCGTCGGCACCGTTTCGAGGTACGTCTGCGCGTCGTCGAGGAACGACCGGGCGTGGTTGGCCGTTCGGCGGACGACCGTCGTCGCCCCCGCTTTGTTCGCGGGGTCGACCACGTTATCCTGCGCGATGCCCTCGTCTTCGAGCCACTCCGCCGGGAGGTAGACGTTGTTCTCCTCGGTGTAGTCGTCGTAGACGTCTTTGGAGATGTTGACGAGTTGGAGGAGGAGGCCGAACTCCTCGGCGGTGTTGTAGAGGCGCTTGCGGCGCTCGGAGTCGATGTCGCCGCGGGTGACGAGGTTGGTGATGAGGTTGCCGACGGTTCCGGCGGCGTAGTAGCAGTACTCTTCGAGTTCCTCACGCGACTGGATGCGGAGACCGTCGGTGTCGGCGTAGCGTTCGACGAACATCGCCATTCCCTGCACGAGTTCGCGGGCCGGCGGCGTCACTGCCTCCCGAACATCCTCGGGGAGCGACTCGAACGTGCGGAACACCCGCGGCGACTCGGCGACGACCTCCCAATCGTCGTTTCGAGCCTCCGGGGCGGGTAACCAAGGCTCAACGGCCTCGGTGAACTGTTCGATACTCGTCTCGTCTGTCGGGTTGAGCGTGGCATCGTACAGGTGGAGCAGTCGGGACTGCTCGTCTGCGGGGATGTGCTCTGCGTCTTCGACGGTATCGGCGATACGGCAGACGAGGTAGCCGAGACAGATGTACGATGACATCGGCTCGTCGAGGACGCGCACGGTGAGTGCGAACGTCCGCGAGACGCCTTGGACGGCGTCGTGACACCACTGCAAGTCTGCGTCGTTCCCGGGCGGGCGGGCATCTGCGTCTTCAGGCATCCGAAGTATCCGTGTTTACGGCAGGAGACATAAAAAGCCTCGTGGCACTTTCTTCGAATTCGCCTCCGTCGCGGCGCCCACCCGGAAAACCTAAACGGAAGACGGTGAAAGACCGCAGCATGGACTTCCAGCTCTCGGCCGAGCAGAAGCAGATTCGGGATATGGTCGCGGAGTTCGTCGACGAGGAGATCCGTCCCGTCGCCGCCGACATCGACGAAACCGACGAGTTCCCCGCCGACCTCGTCTCCGAGATGGCCGAACTCGGACTGATGGGGATGCCTTTCCCCGAGAAGTACGGCGGTGCGGGTCTCGACTACCACTCCTACGCCATCGGTCTCGAAGAGATCTCGCGCGGCAGCGGTGGTCTCGGCACCATCGTCGCCGCTCACACTAGCCTCGCAGGTAACATGGTCTACGCGTTCGGCAACGAGGACCAGAAGCAGGAGTACCTCACGCCGCTCAACACGGGCGAGGACATCGGCGCGTTCGCGCTCTCGGAGGCGGGAGCCGGCAGCGACGTTCCGTCGATGACGACGACAGCAGAGAAAGACGGCGACGAGTACGTCGTCAACGGCGGAAAACTCTGGATTTCGAACGGCTCCGTCGCCGACACGGTCACGCTGTTCGCCAAGACGGACCCCGAAGCGGACAACAAGGGAATCAGTTCGTTCGTCGTCCGCCCCGAGGAGGACGACGGCTTCGTCGTCGAAGGCACCGAGCACAAACTCGGCGACAAGGGCTGTCCGACCGCCGAACTCCGCTTCGACGACATGCGCATCCCCGAAACCCGCCTGCTCGGCGAGGAGGGCGACGGCTTCGTCCACGCGCTAAAGACGCTCAACGGCGGTCGCATCACCATCGCAGCGCGCTCCATCGGCATCGCTCGCGCCGCGCTCGACGACGCACTCCGTTACTCCCAAGAACGTGAGCAGTTCGACCAGCAGATCGCCCGCTTCCAGTCCATCCAACACAAACTGGCCGACATGGACACGAAGATTCAGGCAGCCAAACTGCTGATGCACCGGGCGGCGGACAAGAAGATTCGCGGCGAGAACTTCATCAAGGAGGCCGCGCAGGCGAAGCTGTACGCCAGCGAAATCAGCCGCGAGGTGGCCAACGAGGGCATCCAGATTCACGGCGGCTACGGCTACACGAAGGATTTCGCCGCCGAGCGCTACTACCGCGACGCGAAACTCAACGAAATTTACGAAGGGACGAGCGAGATCCTGCGCAACACCATCGCCGCGCAGTTGCTGGACTGAAGCCGTCGGCTCCGTCGCCACAGACGAATGCCGACGGTGGCAACCCAGACGGTGAGAATTCGACGGCCGCAGAGGTGATCGAAGTTCCGAAGCAGACGACTCGTAAGTGAGCGACGACGAGAAAATCGTTCTCCGGCGACGACCGACACGGAGTGAGACGCTTTCGATAACACGACTTTCGCGTGTCCTTCTCTCATAGAACACACTCAGACCAGCATGTCTATTCACCACGGGCGAGTTTCCCACTATCTTCTGACAATTCTTTTCAGCGGTCGCGGCGGACTCTCAGTAAGGAACCGACGACCCGTCAGGCAGTTCACCGCGCTCCGGACCGTCACGACAGTTCGTCGCTACTGGGAGATAACCGATGCTACCAGACGACCACCTACCAACGCCGACACGTTCGGACCGACGCGCCGAGAGCCGAACCGAACGACACAGCGGAGACACACCCGCGGTGAGCGGTGGTGCGTCCGCGTGAGCCTCGAAGAGTCCGAAGGAGCGGAGTCCGAGGCGACGACGCCAGCCGTCGAGCAGACTCGTGAGGAAGCGCTCGCCGACCTGCTCGGCGACCGCGTCGTCGAGCGCGACGACCACAAGAACGCTCCGGCGTTCGTCGTCCGACCAGACGCCGTCCAAGACGTGCTCTCGACGCTGAAGGAGGAGGCCGGATTTGACCACCTCTCCTGTCTCTCCGCCCAAGAGTACGTCGACCGCTACGAGTCCATCTACCACCTGAAGAAGTACGCCGACCCGACCGACGAAGTGAGCATCGTCGTTCCGACGCCGACGGACCGTCCGGTGAGCCAGTCGGCCGAACCCGTGTTTCGGACCGCGGACTGGCACGAACGCGAGGCGTACGACCTCATCGGTATCGAGTACGAGGGCCACCCCGACCTCCGGCGCATCCTCCTCCCCGAGACGTGGCAGGGTCATCCGCTGGCGCTCGATTACGACCAGGAGCGACCGCAAATCGTCGCCTTGCGCGAGCACGCGAACCCCCTTCGGGACGACCACCGCGGCGACCAGGACTCGGATACGATGTTTCTCAACATCGGCCCGCATCATCCAGCGACTCACGGGGTGCTGCACCTCAAGTGTACGCTCGACGGTGAGCAGGTCGCCGACGTGGATCCCGACATCGGCTATCTGCATCGCTGCGAGGAGCAGATGTGTCAGCAAGGCACCTACCGCTACCAGATAATCCCGTACTCGGACCGCTGGGACTACACCGCCAATATCCCGAACGAATGGGCCGTCGCGCGGGCCATCGAAGATTTGGCAGATATCGACGTGCCCGAGTACGCGGACGTGCTCCGGACTATGTCGGTCGAACTAGGCCGGATGCTCGGCCACTTCCTCGCCGTCGGGACGTTCGCACTGGACGTGTACGGCGACTTCACGGCCATTTTCATGTACGCCGTCCGCGACCGGGAGAAGGTCCAGAACATCCTCGAAGACCTCACCGGCCAGCGGATGATGTTCTACTACTTCCGGCTGGGGGGCGTCGTCTGGGATCTCCCCGAACCGCGCGAGGAGTTCTTCGAGAACGTCAGGGATTTCCTCGAAGAGCTCCCCCCGACGCTCGAAGAGTACCACGACCTCATCACCGGCAACGAGATTCTGCAGTCGCGCACCGTCGGCACCGGCGTGTTGCCACCCGAGGTCGCCAAGGACTACGGCGTCACCGGCCCCGTCGCCCGCGCCTCCGGCATCGATTACGACCTGCGCCGTGACGACCCCTACGGCTACTACTCGGAACTCGACTGGAACGTTGCGGTCGAGGACGGCTGCGACAACTACGCACGGTTACTCGTTCGCCTCCGCGAGGTCGAGGAGTCGGCGAAGATCGTCGGCCAGTGTATCGATATCCTCGAAGACTGGCCCGAGGAGGAACGAACCATCCAGTCGAACGTGCCGCGGACCTTGCGCCCCAACGACGACACGGAAACGTACAAGGCGGTCGAAGCGGCGAAGGGCGAGATGGGCATCTACATCCGCGCAGACGGCACCGACTCGCCCGCGCGGTTCAAGATACGGAGCCCCTGCTTCAACAACCTCCACTCGCTACCCGAGATGGCCAACGGCGAGTACGTCCCGGACCTTGTCGCGGCGCTCGGCAGTCTCGACATCGTCCTCGGGTCGGTCGACCGATAAAAAAGATATCCGGCGTCGCTCAGTCGTCGGCGCGGGACATCACGCGGTCCAGCCCTTCGATGTCGATCGATCCTGTGAGAGTGCGGTTCGGGAACGGGATGCTGATTCCCTCGGCGTCGAACCGCTGTTTCACGTCCGTCACGTACTCGCCGCGCGTCCTCACGAAGTCCGAACGACTCGGCTGCGAGATCCAGATGCGCGAGTTTAGCACGACCGCCGAGTCGCCGAGTTCCGTCAGGCGGACCGACGGTTCGGGGTTGGCGAGGATGTCGTCGCGCTTCTTCGCCTCTTCGAGGATGATCTCCGTCGCTTTCTCGATGTCGTCGTCGTAGCCGATGCCGAACGGCACCTGCAGGCGGAGTTTGTTCTTCGCGACGGGGTTCTTGATGACGCCGTCGGTGAGGTGGGAGTTCGGCACGGTCAGGAGTTCGTTGTCGAACGTCCGGACGCGGGTGACGCGGAAGCTGATGTCCTCGACGATGCCGGAGTTGTCATCCCACTCTATCCAGTCACCGATGCGGAACGGTTTGTCGGTGAAGATGAACACGCCCGCGACGAAGTTGGCGATGACGTCCTGCATCGCGAACCCGATGGCGAGCGTCGCCGCCGCCCCGATGGTCGCTAGCGCGGTGAGGATGTTCCCGAACCCGGCGGCGGCGAACGCGACGCCGACGGCGACGAAGACGACGACGACGCCCAGCAGTTTACGGAGCGGCTTCTGGGCGTGTTCTTCCAGTCCCCGTGTGTCCAGCAGACGCCCCACGAGCGGCATGACGAGGAGTCGCCCAGCGAGATACACTGCCGCGAAGACGACGACGAACATCATCGCCGCGTCGATAGCGTTCGCCGTCGCGACGTTGCTGTCGAACCCGAGCGAGTTGACGAGGAACTTCGCTATCGGACCTTTCGGGACGACTTCGCCCGCCTGCAGCACGATTACCATCAGTGGAAGACCGCTGTGTTCCCGCGTGTCTCGACGAGCGTGGCGTTCACCGCCTCGGCGAGTTCGTCGGCGAGTTCCTCGGTCGAACTGCCGCCGCGGGCCGCTCGGAGGAACTTCACTTTCACCAGTTTCCGGTCGCCGAGTTGGTCGCGTAACTCGTCGGTGACCGCTTCGATACCGCTCTTGCCGACCCAGACCGTCACGTCGACGTCGTGAGCCTGCTCGCGTAACTCGTTGTCTACCATCTGTCCCGTCGTAGCAAGCGACGCGGTTTGAACCTTTAGTTACCGACCGGCGTTACCTGCCGTCGATACCAGTCGGAGGGGCGAGCGCCGAGGAGCGAATACAGCCGCAGGCGAACGCTCAGTCGCGGTACGGGTAGCGGTCGATGTGGCCGCAGTCGCAGCGAATCACCACGTGTCCGTCCTGCAGGCGGACGCGGGCGTTGACGCCCGGAACGAGGTAGACGTCGCAGGCGTCGCAGGAGAAACGTTTGAACTGGCGGGGCAGCCCGCACCGATGTCGCTCGTCGAGGCGGCGGGCGAGGCGGACGTACTCGCGGGAGCGGTCGAACTCGCGTTCTTTCGTCGCTTCGCAAGCGAGTTCGTGTAACCGCGCGATGCGCTCCTCGGCGATCGTCGTCACTCGTGAAGATGGTTCGCGACGCGCCAATAGATGTTGCGAAGCGCGGCGGGTTGGCCGTCTTCGCTCGCCTGCGGCGGCGAATCCCCGTACACTAATGCGGTCTCCGGGGAACCGACGAGCATGCGCGTCCTCAACTATCTCGAACTCGCCTCCGAACTCGACCGGAGCGGCATCGGGACCGCGACCGACCAGCAGCGGGCCGCCCTCGAACGAACCGACGTCGAGGTCGTGACGTCGCCGTGGCGCGGTGACCACCCGGCGTGGGCCGCCGTCGAGGCGCTCCGCGGACGACGTGCGTTCGCGAACTACGACGTGGCGCACTGCAACCTCATCGGTCCCGGCAGCGTCGCCGTCGCCCGCCACGCCGAGCGCAACGACCGGCCACTGGTCCTCCACGCGCACGTAACGCGCGAGGATTTCGCCGAGAGCTTTCGCGGGTCGACACTCGCCGCGAAACCGCTCGGCCGCTACCTCAAGTGGTTCTACTCGCAGGCCGACCTCGTGCTCTGTCCGAGCGAGTACACCAAGGAAGTCCTCGAATCCTACCCGGTCGACGCGCCCGTCCGCCCGATGAGCAACGGCGTCGACCTCGACTCCCTCGAAGGCCACGAGGCCCTCTGCGAGGAGTACCGCGAGCGCTACGACCTCTCGGGACCGGTCGTCTTCGCCGTCGGCAGCGTCTTCGAGCGCAAGGGACTCACCACCTTCTGCGAACTCGCGCAGGCGACAGAGTACGAGTTCGTCTGGTTCGGCACGTACGACGAGGGGCCGCACGCGTCGTCGACGGTCCGGCACTGGACGCAGAACCCTCCGCAAAATCTCACGTTCTCGGGCTGGGTCGACGACAAGCGCGGCGCGTTCGCGGCGGGCGACATCTTCTGTTTCCCGACGAAAGTCGAGAACCAGGGATTGGTCGTCCTCGAAGCGATGGCCTGCGGGAAGGCAGTCGTGCTCCGCGACATCCCCGTCTTCCGCGAGTTCTATACCGACGGCCACGACTGCCTGCTCTGTTCGACGCGTGAGGAGTTCGAAGCGGCGCTCGACCGCCTCGCCGCGGACCCCGACCTCAGGGAGCGACTCGGCAAAAATGCCAGAAAGACGGCCGAAGAACACGGACTCGACCGCGTCGGTGAGCAACTCGTCGAGGCGTATGAGGACGTGTCGGCGGGCCGCGTCTGAGGCCGACGACCTCCGAACGGAACGCCGACCGGGGCGGAAAGTCAAAACGACTTAACCCCGAGTCTTCGAATCTCGTGACAATGCACTCGGTCGTCGCGTTCACCGACACCTACCTGCCTACCGTCAACGGCGTCACCTACACCGTCCACTCGTGGCGGGATCGCTGGCAGGCCCGTGGCGGTCGGATGGACGTGGTCTACCCCGACGCCGACGGGTACGAACCGGAGAACGGGGAGTACCCCATCCGCAGTCTCCCCTTTCCCTTCTACGACGGCTTCCGCTTCGGTCTCCCTCGCGTCCCCCGTGCGGTGCGGAACGTCGACGTCGTCCACGCGCACACGCCGTTCGCGCTCGGTCTCGGCGGCCTGCGCCTCGCCCGCCGCGAGGGGTTGCCGTTCGTCGTCTCCTACCACACCCCGAGCAGCGAGTACGCCTCGTATCTCACCTCGCGCCGGCGACTCGAAGACGGCATCGAACGCCTCTCGGAGTCGTACGAGCGGTGGTTCCTCGGCCACGCGGCAGCCGTCGTCGTCCCGAGCGAGGCGACCCGCGACGACCTTCGGAGCCGAGTCGGCGACGACGTGGGGATCAGCGTCGTCCCCAACGGCGTCGACGTCGACCGGTTCCGCCCCGTCGACGCGACGGCGTTCCGCGACCGGCACGGTCTCTCGGACTCGGACACTCTCGTCGGCTACACGGGACGACACGGCTACGAGAAATGTCTCAGCGACATCATCGACGCCGCCGCGGGACTCGACGCGACCGTCGTCTTCGGCGGCGACGGTCCCGCGCGCGAGCATCTCGAAGCGACGGCGCGAGAGCGCGGCGTCGACGCCCGGTTCCTCGGATTCCTCGACCGCGAGGAGCTCCCGGCGTTCTACAGTTCGCTCGACGCGTTTCTCTTCCCGAGTCCCGTCGAGACGCAAGGGCTGGTCGCGCTCGAAGCGAACGCCTGCGGGACCCCCGTCGTCGGCGTCGACCGCGGGGCGCTCTCCAACACCATCGAGGAGGGCGTCACTGGCTACCACTACGACCTCGGCGACACCGAGGGCTTTCGAGCGGCTATCGAGCGGACGCTCGACGAGACGGCGGAGCTCGAACGTCGCTGTCTCGACCGGCGCGAGTCGCTGAGCGTCGAACACGCCGTCGACCGACTCGCGGACGTGTACGACGCGGTCACCGGTAGCGGAGCTTAACGAGAAAATCGGAGCCGACAGTCGGTCGACTTCTGATCGACTTACCGGTCTTCGAGCGCGTCGGCGATGCGCTGGAGCTGTCGCGTCTGGTCGCGGACCTCGTCGCGCAGTTGGCGCACCTCGCGGACGAGCGCCTCGTTGTCGTTGCCGCTCTCCTCGGGTCGGCCGCCCGGACCGCCGCCCATGCCGCCGGGACCGCCCGGTCCGCCGCCCATCATGCCGCTCATCATCTGTGCGAACGGGTTGCCGCCGCCACCCATGCCGCCGGGACCGCCCGGTCCGCCGCCGCCCATCATCTCGGCCATCGGGTCCTCACCCTCCTCGCCGCGTTCTTCTCGTTCCTTCGCGCGCCGCTCTCGAATCTCCTCGACGCGCTCGCGGAACGATTTCTCCTCCTCGTCGCCGGATTCGGCGTCGGCGTTCTCCTCGGCTTCGATGTTCACGTCCTCGGACTCCGTCGGCTCGTCGGGTTCGTCTTCTGGCATAGCTTCGCGTTCGCACCCCACGCCGAAAAGCGTTGGCACTCGGGCGACGGAGCGGCGGCGTCTGGCGGTTTCTTCAGCTCTGGTAGCTCACTCGGCGACGAACGTGGCGACACACTCGACTCGCGTTCGAGGCGGCGCGTCGCGTTCGGACTCGGGTTCGGTCCCGTTCGACGAGAGGTGTCGTGCCATCGGCGACTCGCCGAGGTTCCCGGAAAACGAGAACGCATACGTGCCGGGTTTGAGGTCTGCGCTCGCCGGGTAAACCCGTTCCTCGTCGTCAGGGACCCCCGTCCCCCGACTCCCGTCGTCAGTCTCGTCGCTGTCGGTGTCTCCAGTCTCATCGCTCGCATTGCGCAGTCGCCAGCGAAGCGAGTCGCCGGGGCCTACAGTCAGCAACGGCAGCAGTACTGCGTCGGGAACGACGTGTTTCCACAGCAGACCGTTCTTCCGGTACACGGCCCAGGCGTACGGATTACAGGAGAACGGCTGCTCAGAGCGATTCATCAACTCGAATTCAAGGCCTGCCCTGTTTTCGTCGAGCGACAGGAGATCACCGCTCGCGGCGAATTCGATTCCTTCGACGCTCGTTCCGGCGCAGACGAGTTCGTCGGTGCGGTCGTGAAAACCGGGACAGCCGTCCTCGGCGTCGTCGCGGGTCACGTTGTTTCCTAACTGTGTTCCGCGAACGGTACAGCCTGCGAGGACCGCGGGGAGGGCCGAGAGGAGGGAGCGACGGCGCATACTCGGAGCTCACGAGGAGTCGATATAAGCGCGGCGGAGGCACAAATCATCGTTTGAGATACGGAAATTCTCGGATTCTCGGCATCTTTCGACGGTAGTTCGGAACGCCGCCGGTCGGCTTGAGTACGCGCCACGCGATTGCGGGCCGAAACAGCGTCGTCGGCGGTTGTTCCATCATCATCACGCGGAAGTGGGCATCCCGCAACACGCCGTCGGTGTGGCTCCTACGAAACAACCGGGAGAGATACCGACCGACGAGGTCTGTGCCCCGAGGTTTCGGACCCGCTGTCTCCGGGAACTGGAAGTCGCCGCCGACGGCCATCATCCACGCGATGTCGACGAGTTCCTCTGTGCGCCCGAAGAATCGCCGGGCGAGGTCGTCGCGGCCGCCCGCCGCAAGCGCGTGGTGCAGAAGCACCGCCTCCAGCGACGCTACCGACATTCCCTGCGCGTATATCGGATTGAAACTCGCAATCGCGTCGCCGACGACGACGAGGCCGTCGGGGAATCGGTCGAGATCCTCGTACCGGCGTCTGACGTTCGAGGGGAACCGATACTGGACCACCTCCTCGGCGGTCTGGTCGTGGTCGGCGAGCAGTTTCTCCACGTCCGAGACTGGAAGCGTCGCGGCGAACGACTCGAACTCCTCGAAGTTCGTCGGGGGACGGTTGCCGTGGACGCCGTACAGCGTCACCAACCACTGGTCGTCCTCGATAGGGACCATACCTGACCCACGAGGGCACGCCGGCGAGGCTGCGACGACGTACGAGCGACGTTCGGCCGGCGGTCGGTTGACGAGGGTTGTGCTGTACGCGAGGTCGATATACACCTCGTCCACGGGGGGCGACTCGTAGCCGGCGCGTTCCAGCCACGCCGGCGTTCGACTCGTCCGACCGGAAGCGTCGACCACCAGATCGGTGGCGAGTTCCATTCTGCCGGACGCTTCGTCTTCGACGGTGACGCCCCTTACGGTGGTCCCCGGGCCGTCGAGTCGGTAGTCGACGACGCGGCAGTTCGGTTGGAACTCGACGCCGTCGAGGCCAGCAACGCGACGGCGGAGTAACTGTTCGTACAGCGAGCGAGTCGCCCCGTACTGCGGGATGCGCTGCGGGCCGTCGGCGAGGTAGTCACCTTCGAGGTAGAAGTGTACGTCTCGGGAGCCGTCGAACACGACGCCGCCCGCGGAGAGCATTTCTTCGCCGTAGCCCGGAAAGAGGTCTTCTATCGTCGACTCACCGCCTTTCAGGAGAACGTGGACGTGGCGCGCCTGCGGTACTCCGCGCCGGGCGACAGGTTCGTCTGGGAGCGAGTCTCGTTCGACGACCACCACCTCCGCGAACCCGTCGGCGAGGACGCGCGCCGCGAGTAGTCCCGCGATGCCCGCTCCGACCACTACCGCGCGTTCGCCCCACTCGGACACCTGCTCGCTGTCGTACCGCGGAACCGTCGCCAAGGTCATCGTCGCCACTCCCTCTGGAAGTGGATTCGCGCAGCGACGTGTTAGACGTTCCCACACATTACTCTCGGTGGGACATACTCGGGAACGATCCGATTCTCGTCCCTCGGGTTGCCGGCTCGCCCGTCACCCGAACGCGCCGAGACTCGACTGCAGATTTCGGTCGCTCTTGCCCTCGCGGAGTTCGTAGCCAACGAGGTCGCGCATGTCGACGGCGTACGTCGTCCCCGCGTTGTCGAGGACGAGTAACCGACCTTTCGTTCCGACGACGCGCCCGGCGGCGATAGTCTCGTCCATCGGTCGACTGTCGAGCGAGAAGCCGTAGTCGAACTCGAAGGTGTCGAGCGGGTCGAACTCCGCGAGTAGCGACTCCCACGCGTCGGCGTCGACCCGTCGGTGGAGGCCCGCACGCTTCGTCGGGACGCGCACCCGGTCGGTCAACTCGCGGGCGAGTTCGGATTCGAGTTCGCGGGCGACGCGGCCGTTGTCGACGGTCCGGAGGTGGGCGGCCCTGTCGGCACCCTGTTCTCGAAGCCGCGTGTCGAGTCGCCACTCCTTGGTGACGCCGACTTTGAACACGTCGGGCGCGAACGCCGCGAGGTAGACGGCGTGGTCGTCGAAGCAGTCCATCTCGTCTTTCAGGCAGGTGCCCGTACAGCGGGCGCAGACCCACGTGCTCCGGTGGTACTCGCAGTACGGCGCGGCGTCGTTCTCGCAGGCGTAGTGCCCCTCCTCGGCGACGGTTCCAGCGCAGTGTCGCATGCCGAGTCGGTACGCGAGTTCGTCGCCGGCGTCGAGCGAGAGGTACTCGACCTCGGACGGGTCCGTCGCCTTGCCGTCGCCGAGCCTCGTCTCCTCGCTCGGCGCAAGATAGAGCCCTCCGTCGAGTGAATCGTAGCCGACGACTTGCACACCTGCAGTATCCGTTCCGACGGTAAAAGCGTCTCTTTCGACGGCGCGGGTCGTCCCTCGGCGAGATTCCGTCCTTCGGCCGATGGCTCCGTTCACCGGCGGCGACTCCGTCCCTCCGCGACGACTCCGTCGCGGCAGCCGTAGGCGACGTTTGCTCGCACGCGACCGTTCGATACGACTGAGAGAGCGTCTGCCGCGACAGTCGCGCCGATCGAAATTACAGATAAGGGTCGCTGGCCCGAACGTCCCGAAGATGCCGACACAGTCAGCGGCGACGCGTCGAACCGTGCTCCGATCGGTCGGCGGCGGGGCAGCGACTGGACTCGCGGCAACGGACGTCCGGGGAGCGACGGACCGCACCGGCGACAGCGTTCAGGTGAACGTCGGCGTCGACGGAGATACCGACATCGTTCGGCGCGTCGCCGACCGGGTGGTTCGACGGTTCGCGTTCGACGCGCTGACGGTCGAGCTGCCGCGTACTGCCGTCGAGACGCTTCGTCGACGACCCGAGATACGGTACGTGGAGACCAACGGCACGATGCGAGCGTATCAGCAGTCGCCTGCGCAGTCTGTTCCCTACGGTATCTCCCAAGTCGGCGCGCTGCTCGCTCGCGAGGCGGGAATCACGGGCGAGGGCGTCGACGTGGCTATCGTCGACTCCGGCGTCGACTCCGACCACCCGGATCTCCGCGAGAATCTCGGCGCAGGGCGCGCGTTCGTCAACTGTCGCGGACGGCCGCGACTCTGCCGTGTCGCCGGAAACGAGAACGCCTGCAGGACCGACTGGGACGACGACCAGAACCACGGCACGCACTGCGCGGGCATCGTCGCCGCCGTCGACAACGACGAAGGCGTCGTCGGCGTCGCTCCCGAGGTGACGTTGCATGCGGTGAAAGTGCTGTACTGCGCCGGTGTCGGACTGATTTCGGACATCGCCGCAGGCATCGAACACGTCGCCGACCGAAGGTGGGACGTGGCGAGTCTCAGCTTCGGGTCGCAGCGACCGACGAACCTCGTCCGCGACGCCTGTCGCTACGCCGCCGACGAGGGCGTACTCCTCGTCGCCGCCGCGGGCAACGGACGGTCGCGTCCGAACACGGTCGGGTTCCCGGCGACGCTCCCGACGGTGCTAGCGGTTAGCGCCGTCGACCGGAACGGCGCGCTCGCCCCCTTCTCCTCGACGGGACCGCGTGTCGACATCGCCGCGCCGGGCGCGAACGTCCGTTCAACGGTTCCGGGCGGCTACAGAACGCAGTCGGGAACGTCGATGGCGTGCCCGCACGTCGCCGGGGCGGCGGCGCTACTGGTCTCGACGGGTCTCACGGCGTCGGAGACGCGCGAGCGACTCATCGAGACCGCCGACGACCTCGGTCTCGGACAGACAAGACAGGGTGCCGGTCTGTTGAACGTCGCCGCCGCGTTAGACCTCGACGGCGAAGACGATTGAAATACGGTCGGTGAAATATACTGTTGTAGATTACTAATACAATGGTGAAATTTACCGGCAAAATTCTTCTATTCATGAATGTTTAAAATAGATTAATGCGTTTGGGCGGCTGCAATGGTAGATGATACCACGGGTGTAACTCGACGTAACGTGCTGAAGACGACTGGCGTAGCGGTCGGCGTCGGCGGTTTAACCGGACTCGCGACGGCGAAGGGCAACGACAACCTCGTCGAAGTGAACGTCGGTTATCGGGACAAGAGCGGGAAGCGAGCGGCTGAGAACGCCGCCTCCTCCGTCGTCCGCCGGTTCAACTTCGACGCGATGACCATCCGCGTCGACGAACACGCAGTGAAAGGCCTGCAAAACCGCGGCGACGTTCGGTACGTCGAGGCGAACGGCCAGATGCACGCGTTCGCGCAGTCGCTGCCGTACGGGATCGACCGCGTCGATGCGGAGGTCGCGCACGCTAACGGCGAGACCGGCGCTGGCGCGGACGTCGCCATCCTCGACACCGGTATCGATTCGAACCATCCCGACCTGCAGGCGAATCTCGGGAAGGGAAAGGCGTTCGTCTCGGCGAGGGGCTCGTACAGCGAACCGTGGGACGACGACAACGACCACGGCACCCACTGCGCCGGAACCGCCGACGCCGTCGACAACGACGAGGGTGTCGTCGGCGTCAGCACGGAGGCGACGCTACACGCGGTGAAAGTGCTCGACAAGCGCGGCAGCGGGTCGTTCTCCGACATCGCGGCGGGCATCGAGTATACGGCCGACCAGGGCTGGGATATCGCCAGCATGAGCCTCGGCGCGTCCAGCGGGTCGCAGACGGTCAAAGACGCCTGTACGTACGCCTACGACCGCGGTGTGTTCCTCGTCGCCGCCGCTGGCAACGACGGGCCGTGTAGCGACTGCGTCGGCTACCCAGCCGCCTACTCGGAAGTCGTCGCCGTGAGCGCCACCGACAGCAACGACGCGTTGGCCAATTTCTCCTCGACCGGGTCGGAGGTCGAGATCGCCGCCCCCGGCGTCGACGTCGAGTCGACCGTCCCCGGCGGTGGCTACGACGTGTTCTCCGGCACGTCGATGGCGTGCCCGCACGTCGCCGGTGCCGGCGCGCAACTGATGGCGAACGGCTACACGAACGTCGAAGCCCGCGACCGCCTGATCTCGACGGCCGAGGACATCGGTCTCGCGTCGAACGAACAGGGTGCCGGACTGCTCGACACCGCGGCGGCGCTCGGTCTCGACTCCTCCGACGACCTGTAGAGTCTGACAGACCCAGACAGTTATTCCTCACTTTCTCGTACCTCACATATGCTTACTGCGACACTCACGGCGAAACCGGAAGTGGACCGTGTCGACTTCGAACTGAAGGTCGAAAACCAAGGGACTGAGGAGGTGACGCTCTCGTTTCGCGACGCGAGACGCGCGGAGTTCCTCGTCGTCGACGTGGAGGGAGAAGAGGAACAGTGGCGCTGGAGCGACGGTCGGATGTTCGCGCAGATGCTCGGCAGCGAGACGCTCGCCCCTGGCGAGTCGACAACGTTCGAGGGCGTCTGGGACGACCCAGAACCGGGCGGCTACGTCGCCGTCGGCGAACTTGCGGCCGCGGACGCCGACGCGGAGGCGGAGACGCAGTTTTCGGTGCCGGCCTGATTACGACTCGCGCTCGGCGCGGAGCTCCTCGTACAGTTCGCCCGCAGCGCGTTCGACCGCCTCATCGCTGGCCGTCGGCGGTTCCCACCCGAGCGCCGAGAGCTTCTCGATGGAGAGTCGCATCTTCGGCACGTCGCCTTTCCAGCCGCGCTCGCCGCCGGTGTACTCGTAGTCGGGGTCGAGGCCCATCACGTCGGCGACAATGTCGGCGATGCGGTTCACCGAGGTGGTCGTCCGTGTTCCCAGATTGTAGGTGTTCATCGACTGATTGGCGTTCTCGACGACGTGGCAGATGGCGTCGACGCAGTCGTCGACGTACAGATAGGACTTTTCCTGGCGGCCGTCGCCGAGGATGGTGAGCGTCTCGGGATCGTCGAGCAGTTTCTCGATGAAGTCCGGGATGACGTTGCCGCGCTGCTTCGGGCCGACGATGTTGGCGAAGCGGAACACCCACGCGGTGAAGCCGTGCGAATGCGCGTACGTCGACATCAGCGCCTCGTCGGCCAGTTTGCTCGCACCGTATGCGCTGATGGGTTCGATGGGCGCGTAATCCTCGGGCGTCGGTCGCGGGGCCTCGCCGTAGATAGTCGACGAAGACGTGAACGCGACGCTGTCGACGCCGACGTCGTCCATCCGTTCGAGGACGTTGTACGTCATCTCGGTGTTCTCCTCGAACAGCTTTCGGGGGTCCTCGTAGTTCGTGTCGGTGTACGCCGCGAGGTGGAAGACGATCTCCACGTCTTCGGTGATTACCTCGGCCACATCGGACGGTTCGCGCATATCCGCGCGGACGAACTCGACGCTGTCGGGGACGCGCGACTCGGTTCCTTTCGAGAGGTCGTCGGCGACGACTACATCGTTCTCGGCCGACAGTCTAGCGGCCAAGTGCGACCCGACAAGACCCGCCCCGCCGGTGACGACGACTCGTTTGTCTACGAGGTCCATACTTCACCCTCCGGAGACGACAGTAAGTCGATTGTGGTTACTCGCGCGCCGCGAGAGACTGTCCGTAGATGCCGCAGGAGTCCCAGACGGTCGAGGTGCAGAGCCTCGGCGTTCACCGTTGGCTTCCGAAACCCCCTAACCGTGGCCTCTCTTCGGACAGAGCATGCAAGGCGAATCCGAGGTCGTCGTCCTGCGTCTCGGCCACCGACCGGGCCGGGACGACCGGATGACGACGCACATCGGGTTGACGGCGCGGGCGCTCGGCGCGGACCGCGCGCTCCTCGTCGGCGACGCGAACCAGTCCGAAGCGACGGTGACCGACATCACGAGTCGCTTCGGCGGTCCGTTCGAGGTCGAGGTCGTCGACTCCTACCGCGATATCATCCGCGACTGGGAGGGGACGGTCGTCCACCTGACGATGTACGGCGAGCGCGTCCAGGACGTGGAAGAAGACGTGAAAGCGGCGCACGGCGAGGGGCCGCTTCTTGTCATCGTCGGCGCGGAGAAGGTGCCGTTCGAGGTGTACGACTACGCCGACTACAACGTCGGGGTGACGAGCCAACCGCACTCGGAGGTGGCAGCGCTGGCGGTGTTCCTCGACCGACTGTTCGAGGGCCGAGAACTCGACCGGAAGTGGGAGGACGCCGACAGGGAGGTCGTGCCGATGGAGACGGGCAAGCGCGTCGAGGAAGTGGAGTGAGCGTGTTGCGGCCGTCAAGAGCGGCCCCCGAAACGACCTGACGGCCGCTCCGAGCGGACCGAATGGCGAACAGACGGCGCTTTCGAGGTATCCGCGGCGGCGCACTGTACACCCGCCTCGACCGACCGCGGACGGCGGTTAGCTCACGACGTCGAATCGTCCTGTTTCCGTACAAAAAGCTACGTCCGTCGCGCTCCGGCGGCGGCGGACCTGACAGTCCCGCTCGACGCCGCTATCCGGTGCTTTTAAACGATTCTGGGATAAACTGGTAGAATAATGGCTTTTGAGGACCTGCTGGGAAACCCTGTCATTCAGAAGTACCTCCACGAGTTGGTCGGGCCGACGGGGATGCCCGTCGCCGCCGCGCCGCCGGACGGCGAGGTCACCGATGAGGAACTCGCGGAGGAACTTGGTCTCGAACTCAACGACGTTCGCCGGGCGCTGTTCATCCTCTACGAGAACGACCTCGCGACGTACCGCCGCGTCCGCGACGAGGACTCCGGATGGCTCACCTACCTCTGGACGTTCGAGTACGACAACATCCCCGAGAACCTCGAAGAGGAGATGTACCGCCTGCTCGACGCGCTCGAAGAGCGCCAAGAGTACGAACGAACCCACGAGTTCTACCTCTGTGAGGTCTGCTCGATTCGCTTCGAGTTCGGCGAGGCGATGGATTTCGGGTTCGAGTGCCCCGAGTGCGGGTCGCCCCTCGAATCGATGGAGAACAACCGCCTCGTCGAATCGATGGACCGACGAGTCGACGAACTCCGCGAGGAGTTGAACGTCGACGTGACTAGCTGATGGTCGTTCTCGCAACCAAATGTTACGTCGAGGGCGACGCCCGCGAGCGAACGCTCGACAGCCTCCGGTCGCTCGTCGAAAACGAAATCGGCTCGCTTGACATGGAGTTCACCGTCGGCGTCCGCCACGACGAGTTCGTCGCGGTCACCGTCGAGGGCGACGACGAGACGGTCGCCCGCAACGCGCTCCGTGAGGAGTGGGGCGAAATCCCGACGCATCTCGACGCGGGTGAAACGTACATCGGAACGCTCGAATCGTGGGACGATGACGGCTTCGTCCTCGACGCGGGCGAGGAGATTCGCATCCCGACCGACGAGATCGGTCTCGGACGAGGGAGCCCCGCCCAGATACGCGAACGGTTCGGACTCGTCCAGCACCAGCGCCTCACTTTCGTCTACGGCGGCGACGACGATCCGTCGCGCATTGCCGACGAGACGCGCGACCAGTTGTACGACTGGCGACGTGGCGCGGGGCGCGTCAACGTCAACAGCGCCACCCGCGGCGAGGTCCGCGCGACGGTGAACCGCGCTGGGCACGCCAACGACATCATCACCGTCGAGCGACTCGGCCTCCTCGAACAGAGCATCATCTGCGCGGAGGGTACCGACCCGCCGGGGCTTCTGGCCAGTATCGGGTCGTACCTCCCGTCGGAGCTCCGCTGCGTCATCCCATGAACCGTCGACTCGTCCTCGCGTCCGTCGCCGTCGTCTTGCTTCTGGCCACATCGGGCTGTCTCGGCTTCTTCGGCGACAACGAGATTCCCGAGGGCCGCCTTGACGGGAACGTCTCCGGCGAGTACGAGTGGAACGCTGACGCCGACGTGCACATCAACATCTCCGAGCAGGCGACGTACCAGGCGGTCTACCGCTTCGAGGGCGAGGAGCTACGTCTGTACCGGAACGACGGCCTCGGCAGCGAGAACCCCCTGTACGTCGAAGCGGTCCGGTATCGCTACCCGAACGGAAGCGTCATCAACGGGACGACGCTCGTCGCGCGCGGCGGCACCATCGAGGAACGCAGGGACGCCGTCGTCGTCACGCCGCCGGCGGACGCGCCGAGCGACGAAGCCGGACAGCTGGCGTTCACCGGACAGAGCTCGCCGAAACAGTTCTCGCTCCCGACGTTCGTGAAAGGGTCGTACGAGATTGTCCTCCCGGAGGACCGCCGTCTCGACGTCCCCATCCTGAGCGGCACGACGCCAAACACCGACCGGCGGAGCGAGATTGACGGCCGCGTCCACCTCTACTGGGACGACGTGGAGCGCGACGTAATCTCGGTGCAGTACTACCTCCAGCGCGACCTGTACATCTTCGGCGGTATCGTCGGCATTTCGGCAATCGTCGCGCTCGTCGGCGGTCTCTACTACCGTCGCCAGATAGAGAAACTCCGACGGCAGCGCCAAGAACTCGGTCTCGACGTCGACGTCTCGGACGACTCCGACCGCGGCCCGCCGCCGGGAATGCGGTGAGTCGTCGATAGCGCGATAGGCGACGGAGTGACGGAACGATGGAGCGACGGAGCGACAGTCGCGGTAACCCGGTCGGGGGAACGCGGCGCTTTTCGTCGCGCCGCCCCTTGTTCGGTCGATGCGAACCGCAATCGTCAGCGTCGGCGACGAACTGCTCGTCGGCGACACGGTGAACACGAACGCGGCGTGGCTCGGCGAACGGCTCGCCGCGCGAGGCACGACGGTCGAACGCGTGACGACGGTCCCCGACCGACTCGCCGACATCGCGCAGGTCGTCAACGAGTCGCTGGCGGCGTACGACGCGGTGGTCGTCACCGGCGGACTCGGACCGACGCACGACGACGTTACGATGGAGGGCGTCGCGGCGGCGGTCGGTAAACCGTTGAAACCGCACGCAGAGGCGTCGGCGTGGCTGGCCGAACGCGGCGGCTACGCCGCCGACGACGGCGACTCGCGAACAGTCGAACTCCCCCCCGGAGCGCGTTTCCTCCCGAACGACGAGGGCGTCGCTCCGGGGGCCGTCGTCGAGTCGGTGTACGTTCTCCCCGGGGTGCCCGCCGAGATGAAAGCGATGTTCGAGCGCGTCGAAGACGAGTTTTCGGGAACCGAGACGCATGTCGAGCGCGTTCTCGTCGACGAGCCCGAGAGCGCGCTCGCCGACAGGCTACTGGAACTCCAGCGGCGCTTCGGCGTCGCCGTCGGCAGCCATCCGGGTGACGGCGTCCGCGTGAAAATCAGTGCCGCCGACCCGGAGACGGCGAAGGAGGCGGCCGAGTGGCTCCGCGGGTGCGCCGACGTCGTCGGTCCGTAAGTCGCACCTCCCAGGTCGGCTCAGCGGTAGAGGTAGAGCAACCAGCCGACAGTGATGAGCAGGCTCAACAGGAGAACGACGCCACCGGTTTCGGCGGCCGGGAGCGACTGACCCGACGCGAGTACGTACATGGGTGCGCGTTATCAGGCAGGTCGTTTAACTGTTGACGGTTCGCATCAGTCAGTATCGCCCCGAGGCCACAGCTCGGCGCACCGGACGATACGAACGATGGCGCACGACGACATGCAAAAGTTGAATTGCACTCCTCTAATGAGCTACGTCTATGGTTGACCGAGCGACGCCACTACCGGAGGGTGCGGTGAACGTCGCGTCGTGGGACGAGTCGACGCCGCCGAGCACCGCCGCTGCGGTGGCCGTCGCGGAGGCCCAGGGCGTCGACCCCTGCGAGATGCAGCAACTGTATCGGTTCGTCGACCCCGACGCGCTCGACGCGCTGTTCGTCAGACAGTCGGCGGCGTCGGTCGCGTTCGGACTCTCCGGCTACGAAGTGCTGATCACCAGCGACGGTACCGTGGTCGTCTTCGACCAGACGTCCGAATCGACCCGCTGAAATCGCACGCACACACCGCATACTCGGGATACTCCGCACACTCCGCACATACCCCATCCTCCGCCGATATCGCCGCTGCACTCGGTTCCTCGTCGCGACACTGCCCCGTACAGTTTCCACCGGGGAGCTTTCGATCGGCGATAGCGCTAACTGGAGATCGTTTCGACCAGAAGTCTCCGGAGAGTCGCGTCCCCCACGCGCCCGCGGCGCTCCCGACGGCCGCCGAGTCGGCGGGCTTTTGCCGCCGCCGCCGCAGTGTTCGGCTATGCGAATCGGCGTCGTCGTCAACCCTATCGCTGGGATGGGCGGACGAGTCGGACTGAAAGGGACGGACGGAAAGGTCGCCGAAGCGCGCGCCCGGGGGGCTGAGGCGCGCGCGCCCGCCCGAGCGAGGCGCGCACTGACCGAACTGGCCGATCGGATCCACGACGCGGAACTCGTCGTCTACGGCGGCGAGATGGGCGAAGATGCCGCCCGCGACGCCGGGTTCGACCCCGAAGTCGTCGGTGCGCCGGAGGGGCCAGAAACGACAGCCGACGATACTCGGCGCGCCGTTGAGGCGTTCGTCGCCGCCGGCGTCGACCTCGTCCTCTTCGTCGGCGGCGACGGCACCGCTGCCGACGTCGCCGAGGCGCTCGCGGAGTTGGAGAGTCGAACGCCGATGCTCGGCGTCCCCGCGGGCGTGAAGGTGTACTCGTCGGTGTTCGCCGTCTCGCCGGAGGACGCCGCCGGTATCGTCGCCTCCTTCGAGCGCACCGAGCGCCGCGAGGTTATGGACATCGACGAGGACGACTACCGCGAGGGCAAAGTACACCCCGAACTCCGAGCCGTCGCCACGGTCCCAGTCGCCGACGACCTCCAATCCTCGAAGCAGTTGGGCGGCGGCACCGTCGAGGCGCTCGCCGAGGGCGTCGCCGCCGACGTGGAATCGAGCGTCACCTACGTGCTCGGTCCCGGTTCCACCGTCGGCGCGGTGAAGGGAGCCCTGGGGTTCGAGGGGTCGGCCATCGGCGTCGACGTGTGGCGAGATGGTGAGGTAATCGTCCGCGACGGCAGCGAGTCGGAGATTCTCGACGCACTTTGCGAGGAGAACGTCATCGTCGTCTCGCCCATCGGCGGACAGGGGTTCGTCTTCGGCCGCGGCAACCCGCAGCTATCGCCCGCGGTCATCGGGCGGTGTTCGGTCGAAATCGTTGCCTCCCGCTCGAAACTCGACGATATCTCCGTCCTCCGCGTCGACACCGACAACCCCGAACTCGACGAACAACTGCGCGGGTGGACGAAAGTCCGCGTCGGCCGGTTCGAGCGCCGGATGATGAAGGTGGTCTGAACGTCGTCGCCGTTTCCGCCTCCTCGTCTCACCCTTTGTTACTCTTAATCACGTTCCGTCTTCGTCTCTCTCGCCCCGTCTCCCCGTTTCGACCACCTCGCTCCGTATCCGCGGAGCCGTGCATCCGTAGTGACCTAGCGATGAATTCTCCCGATTTATGATGTATTATCCCCCTATAGTGAAGATTAAGGTCATAGAAGGGATACTGAGTGCCATGGAGACGCGGAAAGTCCAGCGACTCGGCCCCTCGACGCTGGCGATGACGCTCCCGGCGGAGTGGGCGAAAGAACACGGCGTGAACAAAGGCGACGAGGTGTCGATTCGGATGGGCGGTAAAGGGACGCTCACCGTCCTCCCCGAATCAGCGTCGACGGAGGATTCGGAGGCGGTTATCCACGCCGACAACCTCGACGCGGACGGTCTCGAACGCGCCATCGTCGCCCAGTACGTGCTCGGGCGGCGCGTGATTCACGTCGAGAAGTCGGAGGGCGCGCTCAGTAGCGAGCACATCAACGCCGTCTACAAAGCCGAGACGCAGTTGATGGGTCTCGGGGTCATCGAGGAGACGCCCGAGCGCATCGCCATCCGGTGTTCGGTCGACCCAGAGGACTTCACCCTCGACAACCTGCTCGAACGCCTCGAAAACACCGGCAGCACGATGCGCGGCGAAGCGGTTAAAGCGCTGGCGCACGGCAATCCCGACCTCGCAGAGCGGGCGCTCAATCGCGAGCGACAGGCGAACAAGATTTTCGTCCTCCTGCTTCGCCTCATCTTCACGGCCTACCAGAACCCGAACCTCTGTCGCGCCGTCGGCCTCGAATCCGGCTTCCCGCTCATCGGCTACCGCTCGGTTGCGAAGAACCTCGAACTCACCGCCGACAACGCTGAGGACATCGCCGAAATCGTCCTGAACACGGAGGGCCACACCATCGACGTCGACTCGGCGACGATGCGGCGCATCCGCGAGTTCACGGACCAGATAGACGACATCACGGCGAAGGCTGTCCAGTCGGTCGTCGATCGCGACTACGACCTCACCATCGAGGTCAGAGAGCAGTTCCGCGAACTCACCGACCGCGAACAGGACATCCTCTCGGAGATTCCGGAGGTCTCGAACGAGGAACTGCTGCGCATCCGCGAAGTGCTCGTCAGCCTCCAGCAGACGGCGCAGTACGCGATGCGAAACGCCGAAATAGCGGCGAATCTCTCGCTCAACGAGAAGTCCGACCACGTCACCATCTCCTGAGCGGCGACGCTCAGCGGTGCGAACTCTATTCGGTCCTCTCGGTTTTTTGTTCTGACTCGAAAGACGGCGTCTGGTCTGCTCAGTCGGCGTCTCGTCCGCTCAGTCGGCCGTCGCGTCCATCTCTGTCGGTGCGTCGTCGACAGGGGCGTCTGCGGCGTCGGTCTCGGTCTGCTCGGCGGTCAGCGGATTTCTGTGGACGATTCGACAGTCGAACGCCGGATGTTCGCCGAAGTGCCGAATCAGCATGTGGCGGCGCGACCCGGTGATACCGGTCCTGCCCACGTCCTCAGCGGTGAACTCGCGGGGCAGGCGGTCGTACAGCCGGCGCAGCGCCTCGAAGCTCTCGAACACTTTCGCGTTGCCCGCGGAGTCCGCGCCGCGACGCGAGACGACGTAACTGCCGTCGTCGCGGTACTCGCCCGCAGTGCGGAAGAACTCGCGCTTCTCGGTCAGCGCGTTCCCGATGGTGTCTTGCAGTTTCGCGGCGTCGGCTCTCGACAGTTCGCACGTGCGGTCGCCGATGCGCAGCAAAATCGATTCGTCGTCGCTCGTCACGGATACGGCGTTCTCATCGCGGGAGAAGAACTCGACCAGGAGACTGGGTACTCCGTTGCATGTACCCGATTCATGAACGGACGGGGTAAAAACGTTGTCGACGTGCGCAGGTTTGGCCGCGGGCGGAGTTCGGTCTGCGAGAACAGTCCGGTATCCGGCTACGAGAACAGTCCGGTTTCCGACAACAATCCGCCGCCGTCCGTCGTTTCGTTTCCGCCGGGCGTCTCCGTCGCAGTGGACGTGCCGCTCGGGGCCGCAGTGTCCGCGCCGGCTGTCGTCGTAGCCGTCGCCGTCCCGTCGGCGGTCCGGGTCGAGTTCCCGCCGCCGGTCGAGTCGTCGGTGGCCGAGGAGTCGGTCGCGCTCTCGCCGTCCGGCTTGTTGTCGAACATGTCGGTCTCGATGGTCTCGGTGTAGGTAATCGCGTCCAGCGGCACCCTGACGGTCGTCCCGCTGGTCACCCGGATGACCGCGTAAAAGTCGATTCGCAGTTCGGTGACCTCGTTTCGCTGGAGGTGGGTTACCCACCACTCGTCGAGTCGACTGTTGTCGATGAACGCTCTGGTCTCGATGGCCTGCGTCCGCTTCGGTTGCATGACATACTCACGGTCGGTCGATCCTTCGCCGACCTGCACGTCGTTCATCGTGATCGTGTAGCCGACCTCCGTTACGGCGACGGGGTACGATTTCGGATTATACGTGACGAACGTGAGGTCGAGCGGCGTCTGCGACTCGTTCACGTTGCCCCACGTCGCGTTCGTCTGGTTGATGTAGGCGACGGGGTCCGAGACGACCGGCTGGTTTGCGTCGACCGGCCGCGTCTCCGAGGAGTTGAACGAGGAGATGAGATCGGTCTCTATCTCGCGTTCGACGGTCGGCGCGTCGAACGTTCGGTTGACCGTCGACCAGTGGGCGTCCGCGTCGATGCGAAGGGTGGTCCGTTCGTCGTTCTCGATGTGACTCGCCCACCACGCGGGGATCTTCTCGTTTCGCATCTGCGTCCGGAAATCGAGCGTCGTGTTGCCGCGGTCGACTCGGATGCCCTCGCGACTCCCGCCGGCCATCCGAACGTCGTTCATCGACACCTGGTAGTCGACGGTGAGGTCGGCGATGTGGACGCCGATCGGGTTCGGATTGTTCACCGTCATGTTCGTCTCGATGGTCGTCGTCTCGTTGTTGACGCCCGCGAACCGGTTGTCGATGTCGACGACGCTCGGCGTCCCGACGACACCGAGCGCGACGGCCCCGACAACGACGACGGCGAGTGCCACTATCGCCGTCGCCGCGACGCGGAGGCGACTCCCTAGCGCTAGCGCCCGAAGCCCGCTCAGATCCATGAGCGCGCCAACTCAGCGAAACCTCTTATGCTGTGTGACTACGAGCGATCCGGTCGGCGGTCTCACGAACTGACGCACCCGCTGTCGAATAAATTAAGTACGCACCGCCGAACCGGGTGATATGGTAACGCAGACGTCTCAGACCGACATGGGCATCGGTATCGCGATGGTGTTTTCCGTGCTCACACTCGTCAGTGCGGCGGTGATGCTCGGCGGACCCGGACAGTTGACGAAAGCGTGGGGCTTCGCCGGCGCGATGGTCGCCGCGTCGCTGGCCGTCGTCGCCGTGCAGGTGTACGCAGACTGATCGCGAGTCGCTCGACCGACCAAGTAACCGTTAATATCGTCAGACCCTAAGCTAGGGCGTAAATGACCGAGTACACCGACGAGGAACAGCGGATTATCGCGTACCTCCGGGAGAGCGTCACTCGCGGTGAGCGGTACTTCCGGGCGAAGAACATCGCCGAAGCCATCGGTCTCTCGGCGAAGCAGGTCGGGTCACGACTGCCGCGGCTCGCCGAGAAGTCCGAAGACGTCGAAATCGAAAAGTGGGGCCGAGCGCGCTCGACGACGTGGCGTGTCACGCGCAGCTAATCCACGGATTTTTGCCCTCTCCTCCAGAGATACACACATGACTGTCCGGGTTACGCGGACCTTCGAGTTCGATCGGCCCCCTGAAGACGTGTGGGCGTTCATCGCCGACCCAGAGAAACGAGCGGGCGCGATAAGCGTCGTTGAGGAGTACGAGGTCGACCCGACCGACGACCGGAAGGCGACGTGGCGCGTCGCGCTCCCCATCCCCGTCATTAGGTCGACGGTCCCCGTCGAAACGGAGGACGTCGCGCGCGACCCGCCGCGGTACGTGAAGTTCGTCGGCCGCTCGCACGCGCTCCGCGTCACCGGCGAACACACCATCAAAGAGACCGAAGACGGCTGTCGCCTCGTCAACGAGTTCGTCGTCGACGGCAGTCTGCCGGGCGTCGAGCGCTTCTTCAAACGGAACCTCGATCGCGAACTGGACAACTTAGAGCGCGCGCTTCGTCGCGAGATGGCCGAGGTGGAGCGCTGACCGATGCGCCTCACCCTCGCCCAACTGGAGCAGGACGCCGGAAGCGTGGACACGGCGCTCGACGACGCCGAATCCGCCGTCGAAGCCGCGGCGGCGGACGGTGCGGACCTCGTCGCGCTCCCCGAACTGTTCGCCGTCGGCTACTTCGCGTTCGAGTCGTACGCGCGAGTGGCCGAAGGACTCGACGGGCCGACGTTCGGCCGCCTCCGCGACATCGCCGCCGACAACGACGTGGGACTGTTGGCCGGTAGCCACGTCGAGGACCTCGGAGCGAGCGCCGACGCGGGCTACGATGTCCCGGACGACACCGGACTGGCGAACACGACGACGTTCTTCGACCGCGACGGCGCGCTCCAGACGACGTACCGGAAACACCACCTGTTCGGCTACGAGTCCGCCGAATCCCGCCTGCTCACGGCGGGAGAGCAACTCGAACCGGTCGAGTTCGACGGCTTCACCGTCGGCACCTGCACCTGTTACGACCTCCGCTTTCCCGAACTGACTCGCAGACTCGTCGACTCGGGCGTCACGCTACTTCTGGTACCGAGCGCGTGGCCCTACCCCCGCGTGGAGCACTGGCAGACGCTGACGAGGGCGCGAGCCATCGAGAACCTCTGGTATCTCGGCGCGATAAACGGCGTCGGGACTTTCGAGTCGGCGACGCTGCTCGGCCGCTCGGCCGTCTACGACCCGTGGGGGAATCCGCTAGCCGGCACGGGCGACGATCCGGCGCACGTCACTGCTGACCTCGACCCCGACGAGGTGACGCGGGTCCGCGAGGAGTTTCCCGCACTCGCCGACCGGCGGTAACACTACCACGGTCCACGATACCACGATACGTTCACCGTGTCGATGCCTTTATTGAGACGCACACCTTAGCCGAATTCGCCGACGATATCGACGCTTTTCTCGTCGATGACTCGGCACAAATCAACCGCCGCACCACGCTGCAGTGAGGGGTCCACTGCGGCCATCGTCGCATCGCTCCCCCTCGCCCGGTGGGGAGCGCTCCCACCTCGCCTTCGCCAACCGTTCTCTTCGCCCCCGAGCGCCGACTCGCGAGTACGTCGCTTCGAATTTACTCCCGCGAGTACCGTATCTCGACGCGTTCGCCGCTCTCGGCGGCCTCGTACGCCGCGGCCGTCACCTGCACGTCCCGCAGTCCCTCCTCGCCGTCCGGAGCGATTTCCCCTCCCGTGAGCACCGCGTGCGCGAAGTAATCGAACTCCTCGCGAATCTCGCTCGTCTCCGGGCCGTCGACCACCGCGCGAACGTCGTCGCGGTAGACGCTCACTCGGCGCGCGTCTTCGGTGCCGAACGCGGAGTCGGAGAGTTCGACCCTGCCCTCGGTCCCCCGAATCGAGAGGTGGCTCTCCCGGTAGCCGGAGAACCCGGCGGTGAAGGAGGCGGTGACGCCGTCGGGAAACTCCAGTTGGAACGCGATCTGTTCGTCCACGTCGGCGAAGACGCCCTCGCCGCGCGTCGTCGCGGTGACCGCCACCGGGTCGGCGTCGACGAGGTAGCGCGCCGTGTTCAGCGGGTAGACGCCCACGTCCATCAGCGCGCCCCCGCCCGCGAGGTCGGCGTCGAGCCGCCACTGGTCCGGTCCTCGACTCCCGCCCAGCACTTCGAAGGCGAACCCGCCGTGCAGTTGGAGCGGGTCGCCCACGCCGCCCTCACCAACAAGCTCGCGGAGTCGGCGCACGACCGGGTCGAACTGCATCCGGTAGGCGGTCATCAGCGGCACGTTCGCGTCCTCGCACGCGGCGACGGCGCGCTTTGCTCCCTCGACAGTCGCCGCTAACGGCTTTTCGGAGAGAACCGCTTTCCCCTGCCCCGCCGCGGTCTCGATGGCTTCGGGGTGGAGCGCGTTCGGCGTGACGACGTAGACGGCGTCGTATGCGTCCGTCGCCGCGCCGTCGTGGTACTCCTCGTATGTGAGAACGCGCTCGATACCGTGTTCCTCGGTGATGTCCTCGACGTCTCCGGGCGACCCGGTGACGAGCACCGTCGCCTCGGCGTAGTCGCCGTCGGCGATGGCGGGGAGCGCCGCCTTACGGGCGAATCCACCGACGCCGACGACGGCGAATCGGACGGTTCCGTCAGGTCCGTCTGTCCCGGTGTCCCAGTCGCGCCGCGTCAGGTCGTCGAAGTAGTCGTGGACGTGCATACGTCGCGTACGGCGGCCAACACAAAAGTGATACTTCGACGGTCGGTTCGCGCCGACCGACTGTCGTCAGTCCCCGACGTCGGCTCGGAAGTCGGTCGTCGAATCGGTCGCGGAACGCACCCGCCAGAGGCGTTCAGCTGTCGGCGCGGAGCAGGTTGTACGCCACCAGCAGCCACGCCGTCGCGTACGCGCCGACGAACAGCAGTCCGCCGAAGAGACCGTTGAGACCGTAGAAGATGGCCCCCTGCGATATCGACGGACCGGTTCCGGCGAACGCGAGACCCGCGACGCGGAGTTCGGGCGCCTTCGCCCACCCGCTCAACAGAAGCGCGACGCCGAGCGGCAGCGACGCGCCGATGAACGCGACGTTCCCGGCGAGAAAGCCGTAGGCGGCGTACTGTGTGAGCGTCGCCATTCCGAGCATGTCGAAAACAACCTGCACGCCGGCGCTGACGAGACTGAGCGCCATCCCGCTTCCGGTGCCGAGCACGCCGAGCCACCAGTAAGCGCCCTTCGCCTCTTCGTGATACAGTACGAACCCGACGAGCGCGACGAGAAGCAGCAGGATACCCGCGACGAGTAACCCCTGGTCGACGACGAAGACCGTGTTCTGTACGTCGAACACCACGTCGCCGCCGGCGGTCACGTCGCTGAGCGCCCGCCGGAGCAGGCTCGCAGTGACGAGGAGCGTCCCGAGGAACGCGGCGACGCCCGCGAGGCGCCGCGACGTTCGGTTCAAACGACGGTTCTCCCTGTCTGAGATGGTGGTACTGGCCACGGTGTATCAACCGAGTCACTCGGTAGGGGCTAGCCGGACGTTCGGCCGGCGGGACCATAAATCCGCGACCGACTCTCCGACCACGTCGCGACGGCGGGAAAAATCGTCGTCCCGGAGACGACTGTCTCCGACTCTCACCGCGACGTCAGTCGCGGGTTACTCACTCGTCTTTCGTCTTGATGTCCGCCGACAGCCCCTGCGCCATCTCGATGTCGTAGGAGTTGTTGAGCGTCCACGCGGTGCGCTCGGTGACGGCTTCGATGATCTCGCGGGCCGAGGGGTAGCCGTTACCGGACTTCTTGACGCCGCCGAACGGCAGGTGGACCTCTGCGCCGATGCACGGCAGGTTGCCGTAAGCGAGACCGACCTCCGCGTAGTCGCGGAAGTGGTTGATCTGGCGGTAGTCCTCGGAGATGATGGCGCCGGCGAGACCGTACTCGGTGTCGTTCTGAATCTCGACGGCCTCCTTGATGTCGCCGTCGTACTTCAATAGCGCGACGTGGGGACCGAACACTTCCTCGTGCGTGCAGCGCAGGTCGTCGTAGGGGTCCGCCTCGTAGACGAACGGACCGATCCAGTTGCCGTCCTCGTGGCCCTCTGGAATCTCGCTCTCGTCGAGTTCCGTGCGGTCGACGAGGACGTTGGCGCCCTCCTCTTTGGCTAACTCGTTGTACTTCGAGACCTTCTCCTTGTGTTCGGGTTCGATGAGCGGTCCCATGAACGTGTCCTCGCTGAGCGGGTCGCCGACGGCGATGTCCTCGGCGATGTCGACGAAGCGCTCCTTGAACTCGTCGTAGACGTCGGCGTGGACGACGAGGCGCTCGGAGGAGACGCAGCGCTGACCGGTCGTCTTGAACGAGGACATCACGGCGGAGTGAACGGCCGTGTCGAGGTCAGCGTTCTCGGTGATGACGATGTTGTTCTTGCCGCCCATCTCGGCGGCAACGAGTTTGCCCGGTTCGCCGCCGACTTTCGAGGCAATCTCCTGGCCGACCTCCGCGCTGCCGGTGAAGAGGACGGTATCGACGCGCGGATCCTCGACGATGGCCGCGCCGGCGTCGCCGAAGCCCTGCACCATGTTGAACACGCCCTCGGGGATACCGGCGTCCTCGAACATCTCTGCGATGACCTGGCCGCACCACGGCGTCTGCTCGGCGGGTTTCCAGACGACCGTGTTGCCCTCGACGAGCGCGACGGCCATGTGCCAGAACGGGATGGCCACGGGGAAGTTCCACGGCGTGATACAGCCGATGACGCCGCGGGGCTTGCGGCGCATGTAGGCGTCTTTGCTCGGAATCTCGGAGGGAACCACGTCGCCTTTCGGGTGGCGAGCGTCGCCGGCGGCCCACTCGACCATGTGCGCGGCCTCGACGACGTCGGCTTTCCCTTCGCTTATCTCCTTGCCGCACTCTTTGGTGACGATTTCGCCGAGTTCGTCGGTGCGCTCACGGAGTTCGTGGTAGATGTCCCACAGGTACTCCGCGCGTTTGATGTGCGAGAGGTCGCGCCACTCGTCGAACGCCTCCTCGGCGGCTTCGAGCGCGCGGTCCACGTCCGCCTCGGTGCCGCGTCGGAACTCGCCGAGCGTCTCGCCCGTCGCCGGGTTCGTGCTCTCGAACGTCTCCTCTCCCTCGCCGTCGGTCCATTCTCCGGCGATGTACTGCTGGTAGATACCGCCCGTCTGTTGACTCATACGGTGACAAAATTTGCGACGGGGGTACTTAAAAGACACCCGGTCACGGGAAGCGTCGCCGCGTCCTCTTCGAAAGGTCGGCTGACAACCGACTTCCGTGTCGAACCGTCCGCTCCGCCGACCCGTGGGCGAGTGAACAGGCACAGCCGTCATACGTTTGGACGCCCACCGTGGATACATGGACGAGCACTCCCTCGAAGACGCGCCCGACTCGCTGGACGAACCCGCGCTGAAACGGATCCGGGCGGTCGCCACGTTCCTAGACGAGTCGGTGAGAGTTCCGGGTATCGGCTACCGAATCGGGGCCGACCCCATCCTCGGCGTCCTGCCGGTCGCCGGTGACCTCGTCTCCGCGGGTCTGTCGGTGTACATCGTCGCCGAAGCGGCGAACCTCGGCGTCCCGCTGAACAAACTTCTCCGGATGATCGCCAACGTCACCGTCGACACCGTCGTCGGCTCGATTCCGGTCCTCGGAACGCTGTTCGACGCGGTGTGGAAGGCGAACGTGAAGAACGTCGAGATGGTCGAAGACCACCTCGAATCGATGGCGGAGTCCTCGGACTCGGACGGTCTCGAGCGCGACCCGGTGAAGATAGAGATCGAGGAGGAGTAATCGCCCACGGGCGGACTACTTCGAGCGGACTACTTCGGGTCGCCGTCGAGCGTCGCAGAGAACGGTAGCGACGGTTACGACGCGCGTTTTTCGATCTCGCCTTTGACCGCCGCGGCGTCGAAGTCGTGGTCGGGGCGGATGTTGACGAAGTCGAGAAACTCCAGCGCCGCGAGCACGTCCTCCGTCGAGTACGCCGAGAGCGCGGAGCCGACGGTCGCCGACGGGCCGATGAGCGGTTCCAGCGCGGCCAGTCCGCAGGCGATGTCGTACGACCGGGCGTCCTCGCGGCCGTCCTCGCGGACGCTCGTCGCGTCGATGAAGTAGAGTTCGCCGTCAAGGATGAGCACGTTTTCGCTGCGCAGGTCGCCGTGGGCGAGGCTGTTGTCGTGTAGCGTCTTCAGCGCAGCGAACAGGTCCGGCGCCAGTTCCCGCTCCCGTTCGCGGTCCAACTCGTCGAGCGACCGGAACTCGGGGAGGTACTCGAGGATGACGACCCCGAAGCCATCGATTTCGAGCGCTTCGACCGGCTCCGGTGCGTTGATGCCGATCTCGCGCATCCGTTTTGTCGCCTCCAGTTCGTGTTCGGCCATCTGGTACGGCGTGCCGAAATGTTCGAAAAAGCCCTCGGTGCCGCTGGAGAACGCGCCGAGGTTCCGTCCCGTGGTGAACAGCGCGTGGACGAGCGAGTTCTGCCGACTGATTATCTTGACGAACCACTCGTCGTCCAACACGAGCGGCGTCGACAACCAGTTGTCCGCGTCGAGAAACCGGACGTGGACCTCCTCTCGGTCGAGTCGCTCCGCGAGCGCGTAAACGACTCCTTCGAGGCGGTCCCAGTCGATTCGGCCGCGGACCAGACGGCGGAGTTCCATCGGCGTGTGAAACGCAGGCAAACGCAATAAGTGACACCCCGTGCGTCGGCGAAACGACAGCGAGACGGACAGTACCGACGACGCTTTCGAATTCCTCACGGTCGTTCGCTGACTTTATCACTCGTCTCCCCGGAGTCGTCGGTATGGACTTCGAACTCTCTGCGGAGCACCGGATGATTCGCGACAGCGTCCGGGAGTTCTGCGAGGAGGAGATCGCCCCCATCGCCCAGGAGGTCGAGAACGAACACCGCTTCCCCGCGGAGGTGTTTGAGGAACTCGGTGAACTCGACATGATGGGCGTCCCCATCTCCGAGGAGTACGGCGGTCTCGGCGGCGACCAGCTGATGTACGCGCTCGTCACCGAGGAACTCGGCCGCGTCTCCGGCGGCATCGGCCTCTCCTACGCCGCGCACGTCTCGCTCGGGTCGAAACCCATCGAGATGTTCGGCACCGACGAGCAGAAGGAGCGCTGGCTCACCCCGTTGGCGTCGGGCGAGGCAATGGCCGCGTGGGCGCTCACCGAACCCGGCAGCGGGAGCGACGCCAGCGACATGGACACGATGGCCGTGAAGGAGGGCGACGAGTACGTCCTCAACGGCACGAAGCAGTTCATCACGAACGCTTCTGTCGCCGGGAGCGTCCTCGTGAAAGCCGTTACCGACCCCGGCGAGGGCTACGACGGCATCTCGACGTTCATCGTTGACCCCGAGGAGGATGACGGCTTCGAGGTGACGACCGTCTGGGACAAGATGGGCTTGAACTGCTCGCCGACCTGCGAGATTTCGCTCGACGACGTACGCATCCCGGAGGACCGCCTGCTCGGTGAGGAGGGTGAAGGCTGGAAGCAAACCATGAAGACGCTGGACGGCGGACGAATCTCCATCGCCGCGCTCTCGACGGGTCTCGCGCAGGGAGCCTACGAGGCGGCGAAGCAGTACTCGGGCGAACGCGAGCAGTTCGGCCAGCCAATCTCGAAGTTCGACGCCATTCGCGACAAGGTCGTCGACATGTACCGCAAGACCGAGCGGGCACGCCTGCTGACCCACAAGGCGGCCGTCCGTTACGACGCGGGCGAGTCGGTGACCACGGAGTCGGCGCTGGCGAAACTCGACGCCAGCGAGGCGGCCCGCGAGGTCGCGGAGGACGCCGTGCAGGTGCTCGGCGGCTACGGCTACACCGAGGACTTCGCGCCGCAGCGGTTCTACCGCGACGCGAAACTGATGGAGATCGGCGAGGGGACGAGCGAGATTCAGCACCTCGTTCTCGGTCGGCAACTCGGTCTCTGAACGGGGTCGACCCGCCGACGTAACGGTTCGATCGTCGACCAGTGGATTTTATATTATAGTTCCTCATCGAGTAGCTGAAACCGAAGTTTCGCGCTTCGAACAGAACGCAGATGGTCTCCCTCACCGCTCCCATCGCGCTGCTGCTGCTCTCCGGAGCTGTATGTACGCTCGTCGCTGTCGCGGTTTCGAGCGCCGCGGACGGCTACTCGGGGAGGGTTCGGTACCCGTTCGCGGCGCTGTCGGCGACGGGGACCGTCTGGGCGGTTTCGTACGCCGCACTCCTTCTGGCGCCGACGCGGTCCGAGATGGTGCCGTGGTTCCGACTCGTGCTCGCCTGTACGGCGCTCGTCTCGACGCTTTGGTTCGTCTTCGTCCTCGCCTACGCGGGGCACGAGCGGTTCGGGACGCGCGAACTCACCGCTGCGCTCGCGGTCGAACCGCTCGTCGTCGTCGGATTCGCCACGACCGGGAGTTCGCTCCTCGTCCGCGACACCGTCGTCGAAGCAGCGGCCGGATACACCACGCTTGCGCTGGTCCCCGGCCCGCTGTACACCGCGCACGTTCTCTACTCGTTCCTGTTGAACGCGGTGGCGCTCGCGCTGCTCGCCCGACTTTTCGTGCGGTCGAAGGGCGTCTACCGCAAACAGGTGGTCGTGCTGGTGCTGGCGGCGCTCATCCCGCTCGTGAGCGCCCTGCCGACGGTTCTCGACATCGGTCCCGCGCTCGACTTCACGCCGATGACGTTCTGGCTGAACAACGGTCTCATCCTCCTCGCACTGCTTCGGTATCGCCTCCTGGACGTGGTCCCCGGCGCGCACTCGCACCTGTTCGAGCGACTCGACGACGGCATCGTCATTCTCGACCCCGACCGTCACGTCGTCGAGATGAACCGCGCGGCCTGCAGTGCGCTCGGATTCGAGCGTACTCCCGTCGGCGTGCCCGCGGCAACCGTCCTCCCGAGGGCGTCGGCGGTGCTCTCGCTACTCGACGACGACGAGGACCACGTCGAACTCGTCGTCGACGACGGAACCGAGCGTCGAATCCTCGACGCGACGGCGGCGGCGGACGGGCCGAACGGAAGCGCGATTCTCGTCTTCCGTGACATCACCGAACGCCGCCACGCCGAGCGACAGTTCCGTGCGCTCATCGAGAACTCCCACGACATCGTCGTCGTGCTCGACGCGGCGGCGAACTTCGAGTACGTCAGCCCCTCAATGGAGGCGGTGATGGGCTACGAGCCCAGCGAACACGTCCACGAACATCCGTTCGACTACATCCACCCCGACGACCGCGAGCAGGCGATGACGGTGCTGCAGCGCGCGATGGCGTCCGGTACCCCCGAGCGCGCCGAGTACCGGTACCGCCACGTCGACGGCACCTGGCGGACGTTCGAGGCCGTCGGCGTCAGCCTGCTCGACGACCCGGCGGTGGAGGGTATCGTCATCAGCGCACGTGACGTGACTGAGCGTCAGCAGTACGAGCAACGACTCCGCGTGTTGAACCGCGTGCTCCGGCACGACTTGCGAAACGACATGAACGTCGTCCTCGGGTACGCCGACTTGCTCCGCGAGAACCCGAGCGCGCCGGAGGTGCACGAGTACGCGCGGAAGATTCACCACCGGGCGGCGTCACTCGTCGATCTCGCCGACCGTACGCGGTTTGTCGACCGGACGCTCAACCGAGCGCCCGAGGAGTTCGGTGCAGTCGATGTCGCGAGACTGGTCAACGAGGAGCTCGCCGCCGCGCGCCGAAACCACCCCGATGCGACGTTCTCCGCCAGCGCCTCCGGCGAGCACTGGGTTCGCGGCGACGACCGGATCCGCGTCGCCATCGGAAACCTCCTTGAGAACGCGGTCGAACACAGCGACCAGGAGTCACCCACAGTCGACGTCGGCGTCGAAACTACTGTCGTCGACGACAGCGGGACGATCGTCGAGGTCTCCGTCGCCGACGACGGTCCCGGCATCCCGGACGTAGAGCGGAGCGTGCTCGAATCGGGCGTCGAGACGCCGCTCGAACACGGCAGCGGCGTCGGTCTCTGGCTCGCGAGTTGGATCGCCACCGAGGCCGACGGCGACCTCGGATTCGCCGAGAACGATCCGCGGGGAACCGTTGCCACGCTTCGCCTCCGCGGGGCGACGCCGGAGAGCGAGGAATGCGAGAGAGACACTGAGAACGAGGAATGCGAAGAAACCGTCGGCAGCGTGTCTCGATCCGAGGACTAACCGCAGCGGTCGACCAGGGTGTCGGGTCCGGCGTTCTAACGCGCGTCGCCCTCACGCCTCGAACTCGTCTTCGAGCAGTCCGTAGTGCAGCAAGTCGCGATACTCGCCGCCGACGTACGCCTCTTCTCGGTGCGTTCCTTCGAGCGTGAACCCGGCTTTTTCGAGCACACGCTGCGAGCCAACGTTGTGGTCGTACGCCTCGGCGACGACTTTGTGCATCCGGCGCTCCTCGAACGCGTAGCGCGCCACCGTCCGGACGGCGTCGGTGCAGTAGCCGTTGCCCCACGCCTCCGGCGTTATCATGTAGCCGAGTTCGGCGTTCCCCCATGTCTCGTTCGACTGCATTCCGACCACGCCGACCGGATCGCCGTCGACGCAGACGAGAAACTGGTCGTCGCCGTCGTCGCCGACGGACTCCAGCCACTCCGTCTCCTGCTGGCGGTTCTTCGGCCGCGAGGCTCCGAGCGTCGACCACACCTCCGGGTCGTTGACGAGTCGCTGCAGGAAGTCGACGTCTCCCTTTTCGACGGTCCGAAGTTCGACGCGTTCGCCTCGGAGAAAGATCGGTCCGGGCATAGGTGAGGCTCTCGGCGCGCGCTACTGAATCGTTCGGTGGTGTGTCACGGGTTCGCGCCCTATCAGGGTCGAACGAGTATCATCGGGTCGTCGCCGCCGTCATCGTTTCCGGCGATTTCTCTGTCGTCGCCGTCGTCTCTGACATTGTTCACGTCGGTATCCTCGCCCACGTCAACCCGCATCTGTGCGGCGTGAACCGCCTGCAACGCCGCCAACTCGGTGTCCGACAGCGACAGCGCCGACGCGAACTCCGGCCAGACGTGCGACGGTACCGAGAGCAGATAGCGTTCCGTCTGCCGCTCGACGACCGGATTCTCCGCGAACGCCTTGCGCCACTCGTAGACGATGTCGTCGACGCCGGGGAGGTCGCGGACCGACCGTTGGTGTCGGGCGACCAGTTCGGACAGTCGCTCGGGCGTCGTCTCGTGGTCGGCGGCGACGCTCGATACGAGGTCGGCGTCGAACCCGTCGAGGGGGTCGCGCGTCATAGTTCGAACGAGGGTCGAGGCGGGCGAAAAAACCTCCCGCTCGGGGAACCACCTAAACCGTTCGCGGCCCGAGATACGCCATGGACGCCCGAACTGGGTTCGTCACCCAGATGAGTATGGACCTCGACGCGGCTATCGAGGCGGCCGCCGAGTACGAGTTCGACTTCGTAGAGGTGATGATGGACGGCGACGCCGAGCGGCGCCGCCTCGACGACCGGGCCGACGAAATTCGGGGGGCGCTCGCCGACCGGGACCTCGACCTGCTGGTCCACCTGCCGTTCGGCGGTATCGACGTGGGGTCGCCGTTCGAACACGTTCGGGCGGGCACGGTCGCCGAGCAGAAAGCCGCCATCGACGCCGCCGCGGCGCTCGGTGCGGAGAAGGGCGTCCTCCACCCGACGACCGACGCGTGGTCGCCCGCGTGGGACCGCTCGTCGCTGCGGAACAACGCGCTCGACTCGATACGCGAACTCGTCGCGCACGCGGACGAGCGCGGGTTCGAGGTCTGCGCCGAGAACATACCCAGAAGCATCTTCCGAACCCACGAGTTTCCCCAACTGCTCGCCGAGACGGAGGCGTCGATGACGCTCGACACCGGACACGCACGGATGGACGGTCGCGACTCCGGCGGCATCGCGGCGTTCGTCGAGGAACACGCCGACCGAATCAGCCACGTCCACCTCAACGACACACGGCAGGCCGCGGACGAACATCTGCCGTTCGGCGCGGGGAACCTCGACTTCGATCAAATCCTGGGCGCGTTCCCTGACGAGTGGCGAGGGACGCTCTCGCTCGAAGTGTTCACGTTCGGTTTCGACTACATCAAGACGAGCAAGCACCAGCTCGACGCACTGCTCGCTGAGCGCTGAGTAGCATCTCCGACGGTCCCCGAATCACAGCGAAACCGTAACGGAACCGTCCGGATTGATGGTAGCCGCTCGCATACCGTCGCGTATGACACGGATCCTCGTCACCGGCGAGACGCTCATCGACTTCATCCCCGACTCGTCGGGTCGCCTCGCGTCGGTCGAGTCGTTCTCCCGACGACCCGGCGGCGCGCCAGCGAACGTCGCCGTCGCGCTGTCGCACCTCGACGCGCCCATCTCCTTCTGGACCCGCCTCGGAACCGACCCGTTCGGCGACTACCTCGCCGAGTTCCTCGACGAACAAGGACTCTCCGGTGAGTACGTCGAACGCGACCCGAACGGGAAGACGACGCTCGCGTTCGTCAGTCTCGGCGACGACGCCGACAGGGAGTTCAGCTTCTACCGCGACGTGGCCGCCGACGCCCGACTCGAACCCGGCACCGTCGACGACGCCGCCCTCGCGGAGTTCGGCTGGCTCCACGCCGACGTGCTCTCGCTTGACACCGACCCCTCTCGGACCGCCGTCCTCGACCTGCTCGAACGCGCCGGGGAGGCGGACGTCACCGTCTCGTTCGACCCGAACGCCCGCCCCGAGCGGTGGAGCGAGTTCTCCTACCGCGAGTCGGTGCGGAAGGGGTTCGCACTCGCCGACGTGGTGAAGGCGACGCCCGAAGACCTCCACGAAGCGGGACTCACCGGCGACGCTGCAGAACTGGCGCGCGAGATCTGTACGTACGGTCCACACACGGCGGTCATCACGCTCGGCGACGCGGGGGCGTACGCCTACGCGACGCCCAACGCGCCGTGGACCGACGACGAGGAGGCGGAAGCGACCCACGAGGGCTACGTCGTCGACCCGGTCGACACGACCGGCGCGGGCGACGCGTTCACCGCGGGCGTCGTTGCAGCGTTATCGGAGGGTGAGTCGCTCGCCGAAGCGCTCGCGTTCGCCAACGCCGTCGCTGCGGTGACGACGACCGAACCCGGCGCGATGACGGCACTCCCGAGCAGAGCGTCGGTCGCCGAGTTCAGGAACGAACAAGCCGAACTCTGAGCCGACACCGGCGCTCAGAGCCGAGGCGTGAGTCGTCGCCGCGAAGCGAGAACGGCCGCGACGCCGATTAGAACGAGGACACCCGCCGCGCCGAACGTGTAGACGTACCCGATTCCGTCGGCGAGCGCACCGCCGAGCGCGCTCCCGACCCCGCCACCGACGCCCGCGAGCGCCGCGTAGACGCCGAAGGCGTCGCCGCGAACCGATTCGGACGCGAGGCGCGAGACGAGGCCGGTTGCCGTCACCGAGATGACCGCCCACGTGAAGCCGACGAGCGCGAACAGCACACCCGCGACGACGAGTCGCGTCGTTCCCGGCACGGCGAGACCGACGAGCGCGACTAGCGGAAAACAGGCGGCGCGCGTCGTCAGCGCCCCCGACTGCAGGAGGTGGATGTCGTGCTCAGCAGCCATCTCCCCGGCGCGGACGTATAACACCGCCGACCCGACGCTCGAGAGGACGAACAGCGCGAATATCTCACCGGTCGCGTAGCCCGCGTCGGTGAGATACGCCGGGAGCGGCCCGAAGAACACCGAGAACGCGACGAAGCAGAGCGTCACCGCCGCGAGGTAGCGGACCAACTGCGACGGAAAGCGGTCGGTGACGGCGTCGAGGTTCACCGAACGCAGCGACCAGTAGAGTCTACTTGGGCCGAACGGCACCGCGCGAACGTACCGACCGGCGCCCCAGCCTCGGCGGTGCGGCAGGTCGTGGTACGCCTTCTCGAACTTCCCAGCCGATATCGTCGGTCGGGGTACCAGACCCGGACGGCGACAAATCCCGTCGCGGCCGCGAGCGCGCTGAGGAGGAAGAACGCGCGCTGGGCACCCAGGGGTGAGAGGTCGACGAATCGCGGCGCGACGGCGGTCCACCCGGCACCCGCGAGCAGGCCGGCGAGCCAGCCATACCCCTGGTAGTGGTTCAGGAGTCCGAAGCGGCGCTCCCACCTGTCGGCGGGGACGCCCTCGACGACGATGAGGTTCAACACGGGTGCGGCCGCCGACACCGCGAACCATAGCGCGGCGTTGAGCGCGAGCACGACCCACGGCGTCGAGGCGAGCGGCAAAATCGCGAGCACGCCCGCCGTCGCCACCAGTGCGACCTGGACGAACGGTCGCTTACGGCCGGTTTCGCTCGCGATTTTGCCCCAGAGAATCGCGCCCGGGACCCCGGAGAACGCCGCAGTCGAGGCCATCAAGCCGACGAGCGTCGCGCCGGCGCCGAGTTCCAGGGCGTAGAGGGGAATCAGAAGCGACGCCGCGCCGACGGCGGCGTATCCCGTCGCCCAGCCGTAGAGCCAGCGGTCAGAAATCACGTACAGAGACAGTCTCTCCGACCGATAAGTGCTTTTCGTCGAGGGCGTGTCGACGCCGGGTGTGTCGTCGCCGAGCGTCCCTCTCGAATCGTGTTTCGTTGTCACTGTCGCAACGAAAGCGGACCGCATAAGTACCGAACGCCGACTTGTTTGCGCCAATGGTAGGGGCACCATGACGGGTAAACGAACAGAGTCGGACTTCGTGGAGTACGGTATCGAAGACAAACCACCGCTGGGCGAATCCCTCTTTCTCGGGCTACAGCACTATCTTACGATGGTCGGTGCGAACATCGCCGTGCCGCTGATTCTGGCGGCCGCACTCGGTATCCCAGATTCGCTCATCCCGCGCTTCGTCGGGACGTTCTTCGTCGTCTCCGGCATCGCGACGCTGGCGCAGACGACGTTCGGCAACCGCTATCCCATCGTACAGGGCGCGCCGTTCTCGATGCTCGCGCCCGCGCTGGCGGTCATCGCCGTCGCGAAGACGGGTAATCCGCCCGGCGCGGACTGGCAGGTCGCACTGCTGCAGCTACAGGGGGCCATCATCGCCGCCTCGCTGGCCGAAATCGTCGTCGGCTACTTCGGATTGTTCGGCCGCCTTCGGCGGTTCGTCTCGCCGGTGGTCATCGCGCCGACCATCGCGCTTATCGGTCTCTCGCTGTTCAACGTCCCTCAGATCACCGCCGCGACCAACGACTGGTGGCTGTTGGGGCTGACGCTCGGTCTCATCGTCCTCTTCTCGCAGTATCTCGACAGCTCCGCTCGCATCTTCAAACTCTTTCCCGTTCTCCTGGGCGTCGTCACGGCGTACGTCGTCGCCGCCGCGTTGAGCGTTGTCGGCGTCTATCAGGCCGGAATGCCCGGCTTCGTGCCGCTCGGCGAGGTGCTCGCCGCACCCGCGTTCATGCCGATTCATCCCTTCCAGTGGGGGATGGCCGGCGGCGCGAACACCGTCGCGCTCACCGTCCCCGTCGTCGGATGGTCGCTCGTCTTCGGTATCCCGCAGTTGACGCTCTCGTTCGTCGTCGGGATGCTCGCGGGCGTCGCCGCGTCGATGGTTGAGAGCTTCGGCGACTACCACGCCGTCGCTCGTCTCTCGGGTCTCGGCGCGCCCAGCGAGAAGCGCATCAACCACGGCATCGGGATGGAGGGCATCATGAACGTCTTCGCCGGGGTGATGGGTGCCGGCGGTTCGACCTCCTACTCGGAGAACATCGGCGCTATCGGCATCACGGGCGTCGCCTCGCGCTACGTCGTGCAAGTCGGCGCGGCGATGATGCTCGTCGTCGGCTTCGTCGGCTACTTCGGCCAACTCGTCGCGACGATTCCCGGCCCCATCGTCGGCGGGCTGTTCCTCGCGATGTTCGGCCAGATCGTCGCCGTCGGCCTCTCGAATCTGGAGTACGTCGACCTCAACTCCTCGCGAAACGTCTTCATCGTCGGCTTCGCGCTGTTCGCCGGACTCGCGATTCCGGCGTACATGGGCAACGTCGCTGCTGCGAACCCCGACGTCAGTGGCGCGGAAGCGTTCCGGCAGGGAATGCAGAACGTCGCGCTCGTCGGTCCCATCCTCGGGACGAAACTCGTCGGCGACGTGCTGTACGTCGTCGGCAGCACCGGGATGGCCGTGGGCGGCCTCATCGCGTTCGTCCTCGACAACACTATCGAGGGAACCCGCGCCGAGCGCGGTCTCGAATCGTGGGAGGAGGCCGCCGAGTCCGACGAGGAGTTCGCCTCCGCCTACGACCGGTTCGTCCGAAGCGACGAGACGGCGACGACGAAAGCCGACTGAGCGACGCTCGAATCGAATCGTCTCGAACGCCCCGCCTGCCGCCTTCCCCACCTCTTTTTGCGTCGCTCCCGTCGAGACGAGCATGACGCTCGACTTGCCACTGTTGGGACTTGGCACCTCCGGTAACGACGACATCGAAGAGTGCGCAACGACAGTCGCCGCGGCGCTCGATATCGGCTACCGCCACGTCGACACCGCCCAGATGTACGACAACGAGGAACCGGTCGGGACCGGGATTCGACAGAGCGACGTGGACCGCGAGGACGTGATTCTGGCGACGAAGATTCATCCCAAGAACCTCGCGCCCGACGACGTGCGCGAGACGGCGCGAAAGAGCCTCGACCGACTCGGCGTCGACTCGGTCGACCTGCTCTACGTCCACTGGCCGACGCACGCCTACGACGCGGAGGCGACGCTACCCGTCTTCGACGAACTGCGCGAAGAGGGAGTGACCGACCACGTCGGCGTGAGTAACTTCACCCCCAAACTGCTGGACGAAGCGCGCGAGATTCTCGACTCGCCCATTGCGGCCCACCAAGTTGAGTGTCACCCGCTGCTCCCGCAGGAGGAACTGCGCGCCGACGCCCGCGAGCACGGCTACTCGCTCGTCGCGTACACGCCGCTCGGACGCGGGAAGATATTCGACGAACCAGAACTCGTCGAGGTCGCCGAAAAGCACGACGCGAGCGTCGCGCAAGTCTGCCTCGCGTGGTCGATTGCCCAGGACGCCATCGTCCCGATTCCGAAGTCGACGGGCGAACACGTCGCCGAGAACTTCGCCGCGCAGGAGCTAGAGCTGGACGAGGAGGATCTGGCGACGATAGACGGTATCGACCGGCAGAAGCGTGTTATCGACCCCGATAGCGCGCCGTGGAACTGAACCGAGGGGCGTGAACTGAGACGGCTCTCGGGTACCGTTTGGCGAACAGGCCGCGCGAATCCGCGTCGCGGAGGAGCGCGCCGCGCACCCGCCTTGACTCCCCCGCGACCGTTCGTCAGGTCACGGGTGCGGATGGTCCCGCCATCGTACTTCAACTCTCGCGACGGGATGACGCTCGTCGACCCCTGCGTTGCGCTCGCACTCCGACGCTCAGCGCCGGCCGCCTCCGTTCACCAACCCCGCCCGCCCGAGCGCAACCAGAATCAGGTAGCCGATCATCCCGACGACAAACATCAACACGGGGATGACGAACGGGCCGAACGTCGAAATTAGCGCCTCTACCGGTCCGAGTTGGAGCACGAGTTCGGCGATGGTTGACGAGGCGACGGACGCGACGACGAAGTCCACAATACTCGAAGAAGGAAGTCAGGAGAGTTAACTCTCCGGGCGGTCGTCGCCTGTCGACGGGTCGACTGTCTCCCTGGTCCCACCGTCGGCGACGCGCTCGACAGCGGCCGTTGAAGTCGACTTCGGCTTCGCTTCCGCGGCGTACTCGACCGTCACGTCTCGCTTCGGGAACGGGATTTCTATCCCTTCGGTGCCGAGCGTCTTATACACTGCGCGGTTGAGATTATGCGTCGCCCGCGCCTCCTGCGTCGGACTTCGAACCCAGCAGAGCAGTTCGTACTCCAGCGCGGAGTCGCCGAACCGGCGAAAGCGCATCCGCGGTTTCGGCGAATCTAACACCAGCGACTCCTCCTGGGCGATGTCGACGACGAGCGCCTCGAACTCGTCGATGTCGGTTCCGTAGCCGACGCCGACGGGGACGCGGACGCGTTTTCGGTGCTGCGGCGCAGACTGGTTGACGATTTTCGCGGCGTTCAACACCGAGTTCGGCACCGTGACGAGTACCTCGTCGCGGGTCAGAAGCGTCGTCGATCGGACGCCGACTTTCACCACCGTCCCCTTCTCGCCGCTGTCGAGGACAACGAAGTCGCCGATTTTGTACGTGTCGTCGAAGTAGAGCGCGATGCCGCCGAAGAAGTTCGCGACCGTATCTTTGGCCGCGAAGCCGACGGCGATACCCGCGATACCCGCCGCGCCGAGCAGCGGTTCGACGCTTATTTCCCACAGCGACAGAATCGCCGCGACGGTGCCGACGAGGACGACGAGCGTCCAGACGTTCGAGAAGACGGGGGCGAAGTCGAAGCGTGACCCCTGTTCGTTCATCCCCTCGACGACGCGATTGACCACCCGATTCAGGGCGTACGCCCAGACGAGGAGGATGACCGAGAGCGACGGCCTGCCGAAGAACGTCGCGAGGTCCTCGGGCGTGAAGAGGACGGCCTGGGTGACCGCCGGGAGCTGCGTCAGCAGATAGACGCCGGCGAGCGCGGCCGTGACGACGAGCGGCGGGCGGAGTTCTTCGACGAGGACGTTGTCGAACCTCGTCTCGGTCCCGGCGACGAGTCGGCGAGCGAACCGAAGCACGACGAACTCCAGAACGAACGCGGCGAGAAGCGACGCGCCGACGACGAGCGCCGTCGCCTGCCACGCCGGTAACCCGTCAAGCGACGCGGCGAGTGCTCCGAACATGCGCCGACATAGCAACCACCCGTGATAATGGTTGCTGTCGGTGAAACAACGGAAAACGGACGGGTTTTACATCCGGAGCCGAAACGGCGTGCCATGCTCCGTACGGGCCACTACGGCGTCTCGCTGCTCGTCTTCGCGCCCATCGGCTACGCGCTCGTCGGCGCGGGGGTGACGGCCCCCGCGTTCGTCCTCGGCGCGACGATGCTCTGGCTCTCGATGCTCCCCGACGTGGACCACAGACTCCCGGGCATCGCCCACCGCGGACCAACGCACACGCTGCTGTTCGCGGCGCTCGTCGGCAGCCTGTTCTGGGGCGTCGCCGCGGTAGTGACGGATTCGTTCGGTTCCGTCGCCGTCTCGCTCGGCGACGCGAGCGTCGGCCTCGCCGTTTTTGCATTCGCCGTCGGCTTTCTGACCGTCGTCGGCCACCTCGTCGGCGACGCGCTCACGCCGATGGGTGTCAACTTCCTCTGGCCGTTGTCGGGGAAGGGATACTCGCTGTCGCTGACGACGGCTGATAGCTCGGGTTGGAACTACGGCCTGTTCGTCCTCGGCGTGTTCGTCACCGCGGCCTGGGTCAGCACCGTGCTGGGACTGGTCTGAACGAGACGTTTTCGCCGTGTTCAGGGACGCACGATTAAGTACGGTCTCGCCGAATCCGCGGGTATGAGCGACGATTCGACACCCACGCTCGAGGACGACGCGATGCGCCGATTTCCGGTTCCCGACTTCGAGGAGTTGCCCGAGGACCTCCGCGAGCGAATCTCGGCGGAGTCCGAACGCGCGGGCTTCACTCCGAACGTGTTCTCCGCCTTCGCATACAAACCCTCGCACTTCAGAGCCTTCTTCGAGTACCACGACGCGCTCGTCGACGACACGGCGCTAGAGCGCGAGGAAGTCGAGATGATCATCGTCGCCGTCTCCGGCGTCAACCACTGCTACTACTGCAACGTCGCCCACGGCGCGCTCGTTCGAATCTACGCGAAGGATCCGCTGCTGGCGGACCAACTCGTCGCCAACTACCGCACGGCGGACGTGAGCGAGAAACGGATGGCGATGCTCGACGTGGCGGTGAAACTCACCGAACGCCCCGCTGAGGTCGACGAGGTTGATTTCGAGAAGCTACGCGAGGTTGGCTACACCGAGGAAGCGATTTGGGACATCGGCGCGGTCACGTCGATGTTCAACCTCTCGAACCGGATGGCGATGTTCGCCGACATGCGCCCGAACGACGATTTTCACTCGCTCGGACGACAACCGCGAGAGGAGTGAATCCGAACCGCGCGCCTACGCCTGCGCCTCGTAGCCCGCGTCGTTGACCGCGACGACGAGGTCCAGCGGGTCGGCGTCGCCCTCAACGTTCGCGGTGTTCGATTCGTGGTCGGCGGTTGCGCTCTTGACGCCCCCGACGCTTTCGAGCGCCGCTACGACGCTCTGCTCGCACCCATCACAGCTCATCCCTTCGACGGTGAGTGTCGTCGTCATGGTTCAGTGTACTCGCTATCGACTCTTCCACCTTTCCCTTTCGAAGTCGGGTCTTCCGTGGACAAACACCTTCGAATCAAAAGCGTGAGCAGAACTCACTTGTGTCTCCGCACCGAACTGCCGTCTATGCGCACGCTCGACGACACCGACCGGCAGATTCTGCGCCTCCTGCTCGACGACGCCCGGCGGCCGTACAGCGACATCGCCGATCGCGTCGGTCTCTCCGCGCCCGCCGTCTCCGACCGCGTTGACCGACTGCGCGAAATCGGCGTCATCCGTCGATTCACGCTCGACGTGGACCGCTCGCTGCTGCGTGAGGGGACGCCGATGCTCGTCGAACTGGACGTACGGCCCGCCGCCGTACAGGATGTCGCCGTGGCGCTGACGGCGGTCGACAGCGTCGACCACGTCTTCCGGACCGCCGACGCCCGCGTCGTCTTCCGCGCGCCGATACGCGAGGGCGATGTGACGGCGTTTCTTGACACTGTTGTCGACCTTGACGACGTCCGCGGCATCGACGCGAGCCTCGTCGTCTCCGACGAGTGGACGCCCGGACTCGGCGAGGCGGAGCTCGCGCTCTCCTGCGTCGAGTGCGGCAACACCGTCACGAGCGAAGGCGAGTCCGCCCGCTTCGACGGGGAACTGTACCACTTCTGCTGCGACTCCTGCCTATCGAACTTCGACGAGCGGTTCGACCGGATCCAAAGCGACGTGTGATTCCGGTTTGGCTTCGAAGTGAAACGGGAATCTTACCTTCGAATCGAATGCACAACCCGCATGAGTGCGGAGTACGTATAGTCAGACAGTGAGCCACATGCAACGGGTGCGAATCGAGGTCAGGGGGATGAGCTGCGCGAACTGCTCGTCCACCGTCACGTCGGCCGTCGAGGAACTCGACGGCGTGAGGGAGGTGAACGTCAACTACGCCACCGACGAGGGGACCGTCGAGTACGACCCAGAGCGGGTGAGTCTCTCGGAGGTGTACGACGCCATCGAACGGTCGGGCTACGACCCCGTCGGCGAGGAGGTGAACGTCGGCATCACGGACATGACGTGCTCGAACTGCGTTCAGACCGTCGAGAGCGCCGTCGGCGGCCTGCCCGGCGTTCTCGCCGTTGACGCCAACTACGCCACCGACGAGGCGACGGTCCGGTACAACCCCGAGGCGGTGTCGCGCTCGGATATCTACGACGCCATCGAGGACGCGGGCTACTCGCCGGTGCGCGAGGACGCGAGCGACGGTGAGGAAAGCGAGAGCGAGGGCGACCGGCGTGAGAACGCCAGGAAAGCTGAACTTCGCCACCAACGCAACCTGACGGTGTTCGGCGCGGCGCTGGCGATTCCCCTTTCTATCTTGATGATGGGTCACCTCGTCGGCTTGCCGGTGCCCGAGTCGATTCTCGGCGTCGAGATGGGCTGGATAGCGCTCCTGCTCGCAACGCCCGTCCAGTACTTCCTCGGCAAGGAGTTCTACGTCAACTCCTACAAGGCGCTCGTGAAGAACCGCACGGCGAACATGGACGTGCTCATCGCGCTCGGGTCGACGACGGCCTATCTGTACAGCGTCGTCGTGCTCTTCGGCCTCCTCGACGTAGGCCAACTCTACTTCGAGAGCGCGGCGCTCATCCTCGTGTTCATCACGCTCGGCAACTATCTCGAAGCCCGCTCGAAGGGGCAAGCAGGTGAAGCCATCCGCCAACTACTCGAACTCGAGGCCGACGACGCCATCGTCGTCGACGAGGTAGAGACCGAAGATGGGCAGACGTTCGAGAACGAGCGCGAAGTGCCCCTCGAAGACGTCGAGAAAGGCGACGTGATGAAGGTCCGGCCGGGCGAGAAGGTGCCGACCGACGGCGTCGTCGTCGAGGGCTCAAGCGCCGTCGACGAGTCGAACGTCACCGGCGAGTCCGTCCCCGTCGAGAAGTCGCCGGGCGACGAAGTCGTCGGCTCCACCATCAACGAGAACGGTCTGCTGTACGTCCGCACGACGAAAGTCGGCTCGGAGACGGCGCTGCAACAGATCGTGCAGATGGTGCGCGACGCCCAGAGCCGCCAGCCCGAGATTCAGAGCCTCGCCGACCGCATCAGCGCCTACTTCGTCCCGGCGGTCATCGCTAACGCCGTCCTCTGGAGCGTCGTCTGGTACCTGTTCCCGGAGACGCTCTCGGGCCTCGTCACCTCGCTACCGCTGTGGGGTCTCGTCGGCGGCGGTCCCGCGGCGCTCTCGACGTTCGAGTTCGCCGTCGTCGTCTTCGCGTCGGCAGTGCTCATCGCCTGCCCGTGCGCGCTGGGCCTCGCAACGCCCGCGGCGACGATGGTCGGGACGACCATCGGTGCGAAGCACGGCATCCTGTTCAAGGGCGGCGACGTGCTCGAACGCGTCCGCGACGTCGACACCGTAGTCTTCGACAAGACGGGGACGCTCACGAAGGGTGAGATGCGCCTGACCGACGCCGTCGTCGTCTCGCCGACGGCCGACGGAGCGGGCGACGCGGACAGACCGACGGGTGACGACGTTCGCGCCGACGGCGCGGGTTCGGGCACGAGCGTGGGCGCGGCCGTCGAGTCCGAGGTCAACGAGCGCCTCCTCCTCGAAGTCGCCGCCGCCGCCGAGGCGGGGAGCGAACACCCCATCGCCGAGGCCGTCGTCGACGGCGCGAAGGAGCGAGGTATCGAGATCTCCGACCCCGCCGCGTTCCAGAACGTCGCCGGGAAGGGTGTCCGCGCCCGCATCGACCGCGGTACCGCCGTCGTCGGCAAACCCGACCTGCTGCGCGAGTACGACGTGGACCCCGAACCCGCGGCCGATGTCATGGCCGACCTCGAATCCGACGGAAAGACTGCGATTCTCGTCGCCCTCGACGGTGAGTTGCTCGGCGTCCTCGCCGTCGCCGACGAGGTAAAGGGGTCGGCCGATGAAGCCGTCTCGACGCTCCGCGACCGCAGCGTCTCCGTGTTCATGCTCACCGGCGACAACGAGCGCACCGCCCGTGCCGTCGCCGAGCGCGTCGGCATCGACCCCGACAACGTCCGCGCGGAGGTGCTACCGGACGAGAAGGCCGACGAGGTCGAGTCGATTCAGGCCGACGGCCGTCGCGTGATGATGGTCGGCGACGGCGTCAACGACGCGCCTGCACTCGCGGCCGCGTTCGTCGGCACGGCGCTCGGCAGCGGCACCGACGTGGCCATCGAAGCCGCTGACGTAACGCTGATGCGCGACGACCCGGTGGACGTGGTCCGGGCGATGCGCGTCTCGGAGGGGACGCTCTCGAAGATCAAGCAGAACCTCTTCTGGGCGCTCGGCTACAACACGGCGATGATTCCGCTGGCGTCGCTCGGCCTCCTGCAACCCGTCCTCGCGGCGGCGGCGATGGCCGTCTCCAGCGTCTCCGTGCTGACGAACAGCCTCCTGTTCCGCCGGTACGAACCCGACGAGGAGTATCGGCTGCTCGGGTTCCTGCGCTAATCGTTCGTCTCCGTTGTGACACGGACGGCAATCCCCTCACTGCCGGTGACAAACTGCAACGGCTGACGACACAAACCTTATTGAAGGCGTTCGCGTCCGTTAATATACGATGGCGACTGGAACGGTTGTGTTCTTCAATGACACCGGCGGCTACGGCTTCATCGAGACTGACGACTCCGACGAGGACGTGTTCTTCCACATGGAAGATATCGACGGCCCTGACCTCGAAGAAGGTCAAGAAGTCGAGTTCGACATCGAAACGGCGGAGAAAGGACCGCGTGCGGTGAACCTCGAACGACTCTGACGCCGACGAACGCCCCCGACAATCGCCGAACCGACAGACGGGACGACGACGACCCGACGTAATCCGTTCTTCGGTTCCGGTTTCGCCGCATCCGACAGACTGCGCTGTTCGATAGATACGATTATGTTCCTTGGTGGTGTGCTATCATGTGCCGCGTCGATTCGCGGCTCACGTTCGGCGGACGTCGGGCATGCACCCTACCGACGCCGTAGCACGCTGTCACGGACGCGACTACAGTCAGCTTACCGCGCCGCGTTCGCGAAGGGTCGCGGCGCGGATGCGACTTCTGCGCGACTCGTTCTCGTTGACACAGTTTCCCAATGAGTGCCACGAAACGCTTTTTTATAAGTCTCCGAGTTGGCACAGATATGTCCGATACCCTCCAGACGGTGCTACTCTGCTACATCGCCGTCCTCCTCACCATCGAGGTGCTCGAACTCGGCTGGCTCGTTCCGGTTCTCGCCGCATCGCTGGTGATTGCTGGACTCGTCGCCGCCTTCGTGTACCTCGGAAACGGAGAACCGAATTGAACGACTGAGCGCGGTTACTCGCCGAACATCTGCTCTTCCCGCTCTCTGAGTTCGATGCGCCGAATCTTCCCGCTCGACGTCTTCGGGAGTTCGTCGACGAACTCCACGCGGCGCGGGTACTTGTACGGGGCCGTCTCCTCCTTCATGAACTCTTGAATCTCGTCGACCAACTCGTCATCACCTTCGTAGCCGTCTGCGAGGATGACGTACGCCTTCACGACGTTGCCGCGTTTCTCGTGCGGGCTGCCGACGGCGGCGGCCTCGGCGACCGCGGGGTGCGACACGAGCGCGTCCTCCACCTCGAACGGGCCGATGCGGTAGCCCGCCGAGAGGATGATGTCGTCGGCGCGGCCCTCGAAGAAGAAATAGCCGTCCTCGTCGCGGGAGGCCAGGTCCCCCGTCCGGTAGTACTCGCCCGCGAACGTCTTCTCGTCGAGGCTCGGCTTCTCGTAGTAGCCGTCGAAGATGCCCGGGCAGTCGACGGGAACGGCGATTTCGCCGATTTCGCCGACGCCGACCTCCTCGTCGTCGTCGTCGATTATCGTGGTGCCGAGCCCCGGCGTCGGCTTGCCCATTGCGCCGGGTTTCACGTCGATTCCCGGATAATTGGTCACCAACGCGACGGTCTCGGTCTGGCCGTAGCCGTCGCGGGGCGTCACGCCGAAAGCGTCGTCTATCATCTCGATGGGTTCACGGTTCAGCGGTTCACCCGCCGACAGCGCGGCCTTCAGTTCCACATCGTACTCCCCCAGATTCGTCTGCGTGAACATCCGGTACTGCGTCGGGACGGCGCAGAGGCGGGTGACGCCCTCGTCGGCCATGATTCCGAGGAACCGGTCGGGGTCGAACTCGCCGTCGTACAGCAATTGCGTCGCCCCCGTCGTCACGCCGACGCCGACGGGGCTCCAGAACCACTTCGCCCACCCGGTGCCCGTGGTCGCCCACAGCAACTCGTCTTCCATGTCCGAGTCGGCGGTGACGCCCCACCAGTACGGCGCGTTGACGAGCTCAAAGCAGCGCATCCACCGGTGCTTGTGGAGCACGGGTTTCGGCTGGCCCGTCGTCCCGGAGGTGTAGTTGATTGACATCGGATCCTCCGCGGAGAGGTCGGGACCGTCGTGGTCGGTCGACTGCCCGGAGAGCAGATCCGAGAACGACTGCCAGCCGTCTCTCTCGCCGTCGACGCAGACGAGATTCTCCAGCGGCGAGTCTTCGACGACGGGGTCGACCATCTCGGTGAGGTCGGCGTGCGCGACGACGGTCGTCGCCTCGCAGTCGTTCGCGCGGAACTGGAGGTCTTTCGGCTTCAGCATCGACGAACAGGGGACGAGAAGCGCGCCGCGCTTGAGCGCGCCCAACTGGATGGCGAATACGTCGGGATGTCGCGGCAGGAGGTGCATCACCCGGTCACCCTCGCCGACGCCCAGTTCCACCAGCGCGTTCGCGAAACGGTTCATGTCGTCGCGCAGGTCGGCGTAGGTTCGTTCTTCTCGACGCTCCTTGCTCAGAAAGTGGAGGGCTACTCGGTTGCCGAACGAGTCGGCGTGCGACTCGACGACCGCCGGGAGGTTGTAGTCGGCGGGGATGTTCCACTCGAACGAAGCCAGTTCGTCATCGTATGAGAGTACCATGCAGGCCACGTCGCAATCATCCCGGATAATCATTCGGGTCGGCGTAGTCTGCGGGTCGTCGAGGGAGAGCCACGGCCAGAGCGTCAGTCACGAGAGCCGCGACCGGGCGCGTGGTTCGACTCGCGCCCGAAGGAGGAGTAGGAGTCAGCACGGATAGCTCTTCAGGCGGTTCGCGCCCTTTCGCGTGGCTTTTTGTCCCTTCCCAGAGAGTCTCTCGCATGGAGTACACCACCCTCGGCGACACGGGGATGACCGTCTCGCGAATCTGCCTCGGTTGCATGAGTTTCGGTACAAGCGACTGGCGCGAGTGGGTGTTGGACGAGGAGGCCGGACTGGAGCTGGTCGACCGGGCCATCGACCTCGGTATCAACTTCTTCGACACGGCGAACATGTACTCGAACGGCGAGTCCGAGCGCATCCTGGGCAAGGCGCTGGAGGGCCGCCGCGACCAGGCCGTCGTCGCCACGAAGGGTTACTTCCCGATGGACGAGGACGACCCGAATTCGGGCGGACTGTCGCGGAAAGCCATCGAACAGCAGCTCGACGCGTCGCTCGAACGTCTGGGGATGGACACCATCGACCTCTACCAGACGCACCGCTGGGACGACGACACGCCTATCGACCAGACGCTGGCGGCGCTCGACGACGCGGTCCGACGCGGGAAGATTCGCTACTTCGGCGCGAGTTCGATGTGGACGCACCAGTTCTCGGAGGCACTGTACGCAAGCGACCTGCTCGGCTACGACCGCTTCGTGACGATGCAAAACCACTACAATCTGCTCTACCGCGAGGAGGAGCGCGAGATGCTGCCGCTCTGCGAGAAGGAGAACGTCGGCGTCATCCCGTGGTCGCCGCTGGCGCGCGGCTGGCTCGCCCGCCCGCACGAGGAGGCCCGCTCGACCAAACGCGGCGAGACCGACAGCCTCGCGCACGGCCACCCGTATCTGGAGGGCGGCGGCCGCGAAGTCAACGAGCGCGTGCAGGAACTCGCAGACGAGAAGGGTGTGAAGATGGCCCAGATCGGGCTGGCGTGGCTGTTCCACAAGGAGTGGGTGGACGCGCCCATCGTTGGCACGACGAACGTCGAGCACCTCGAAGACGCCGTCGAGGCGCTAGACATCGACCTGAGTTCGAGTGAGATCGAGTATCTCGAAGAGCCGTACCGGCCCGTTCGCGTCTCGGGCCACGAGTAACCGAACCGCTGGCTCTTCCGACGCCGGCGACGCTCTGACGGCACGCACGGTCGCGAGAAGCCGTAAAAACCGAGATATCCTCGCGACGCCTCCTAACCGGTATGATACTCGTTGTCGGTGCAACCGGTGAGCTAGGAACCGCAATCGTCCAAGAACTGGTCGACGACGGCCACCGAGTAAGGGCGTTCGTCCGCCCGGCGTCGGCGTACGGGCATCTGGTCGGGCCGAACGTCGAGTTCGCCTACGGCGACCTGCGCGACCCGATGAGCGTCGACCGCGCCGTCGACGGCGTCGAGACGGTCGTCGCGACGGCGAACGCGGTCGCCCCGCGCGACGGGTCGACGTTCGAGATGGTCGACGACCTGGGATACAGAACGCTCATCGAGGCGGCCGAGCGCCACCGGGTCGACCGTTTCATCTACATTTCAACGCCGGAGACGCCGTTGGACGACGAGGTGCCGTCGTTCACCTACAAGCGGATGAACGAGCGCCGACTCCGCGAGAGCAGACTCACGCACACTATCGTCCGACCGTCGCTGTTCATGGACAGTTGGTTGGCACTCATCGGGAGTTCGATTCCGACGCGCGGGGCCGAACAGTCGCTGATGAACCGGCCGTTCTGGTTCACCCGCGCGTTCCGGCGACTGACCGGCCGACTCGTCGAACGACGTGGGCGAGCGCTCGTCCCCGGCGACGGGTCGACGCGCCACGCCTTTGTCTCCATCGACGACGTGGCCACGTTCGTCGCCGTCTGCGTGGGCAACCCGGTCGCCGAGAACGCGACAGTACACGTTGGCGGTCCGGAGTCGCTGTCGTGGAACGAAGTCGTGGATGTCTACAGCGAGGTGCTCGGTCGGCCGGTTCGGCCCGTCTACACGCCGGTGAGGGTATACACGGCACTCCAGCGACTGGCGACCCCCATCAGCCCTGCGGCAGCGAATATCTTCGGCATGGAGCGCATCGTCGCGAGCGCCGACACTGGCGGCGACGTCGAGGTGATGGCCGAAATCGGCTACGTCCCGCAGACGACGGTCAAAACGTTCCTCGGCGCGCGCGTCGACCCGGCGGAGCGAACGTCGCCCGGACACCGGATTCGAGTCGAAGACGCGGCGTAAGAAACGAGGAATCTCAGTCGTCGGCCTCGCCGACTACCGGTGTAGCGACTGACCCACCGTCCGCTACCAGCCGTCGTACCGCCCGCGACGCGACGAGCGCGATACCGATTTCGGTGAAGCCGACGACGACGAACGCCTCGAAGTAGCCGAGCAGTTCGGCGGAGGACCCGCCGAGCAGGAAGCCGGTCAGGAAGCCGAGACTGCCGAAGATGTTGAATCCGCCCATCGCTGCTCCTCGTTCGTCCTCCGCGGCGACGTCGGTGACGAGAGCCATCGTCGCCGGGGAGACCAAAGCCCCAAACACGCCGACGAGCACCATCGTCCCCGCCGCCAGCGGTAGCGACGGCGACGCGCCGACGACGATTATCGAGAGACCGTAGAGGATGGAGCCGACGACGACGGGGAGGAAGCGTCCGATGCGGTCCGAGAGCACGCCCATCGGATACTGCAGGAGCGCGAACGGCCCAAAGAACATCGCGAGCACGAGCCCCGCTCCGAACGCGTCGAGGCCGAACACGTCGCGGAAGTAGTAGATGCCGACGAGCGAGAAGAAGCCCGCTGTGAGGCGGTCGATGAAGCCGAACGCGTACGGAATCCGCAACGCCGGGCGGTCGACGATCTTTCCGAGGATCTCCCGTGCTCCGGTGCGGTCGTCGTCACCGCGACTCTCGCTTCGTTTCGCGCCGGGCGAGCGGTCCGTCACCGTCGCGGTCAGCAGCGCGACGAGACCGAGCAGTGCCGCCGCGCCGTACACCGGCGCGAGCGGGTCGGCAGTCGAGAGGCGACCGCCGACGACCGAGCCGACGGCCGCGCCGAGGCCGATGGCGATGCCCGCCGCGCCCATGTTGCGGCCGTTGCCGCCGCCGAGGTCCATCAGCATCGTCATCGACAGCGAGAACGCGCCGATGGTGAACGCGCCGCCGACGACGCGGACTAGGAGTACGCCGCTGAAGCCGACGCCGAGCGTCGGGACGAGTGTGAGGAAAAGATAGCAGGCCGCGCCGCCGAGCGCGCCGACGACGATGAGGGGGACACGCCGCCCCGTGGCGTCGCTGAGCGCTCCCCACAGTCCGGCGAAGACGACGAACGCCGCGTACTCCGCGACGAGAAACCACATGCCGGCGTCGAGGTCGCCTGCGCCGCCGAGTGCGCGCACGAGGTCGGAGACGCCCGGGTAGAGGAGAACCTGCGACACCAACACCGCCCACACCGAGAGCGCGAGCGTGATTCGGTCACGTCGCGCCGAGTCGTTCATATCTGTCATTCGAACCGAATCGGGAAAGCCCTGTCTCTGTCCGCTCGCGCCTCAGAACGTCATCGGCGGCATATCGAGGAACGCCGTCTCGAACCCCTCGTGGCGCGCCGACTGCGGCGGCGTGTCGACGACGAGTTCGAGGTCGTCGTCAGCCGACAGTCCATCGACGTTCGCGCCGTAGTGGAAGCCGATCTTGGGGTCCAGCGCCGGTTCGAGCGAGACGTCGGTACCGCCGACCGTCGCGGAGAGCCCCATGCTCGGAATCACCAGTCCGTTGAGCGGCGTCCGCGGCGAGACGAGGAGGTAGGGCTGGTCGCCGAACCGGCCAGCGGAGACAGCGATGGCGACGAAGACGGCGTCGCCGCTCATCTCCGACCCGAACGACTCGCCCGGCAGCGAGTCCGGTTCGGGCGCTCTGCCGACGGGCATCGCCATCCCGTTCGGCATCTGCATCTCCATCACCGGGAGCGCACCGGGGTCGCCCTGCTTCTCTTCGAGTATCGTGTACGGGATGTCGTTTCGCTTGCGCTCGCTGTACTCGAACTCCAGTTCGGCCGTCGCGGGTTCCGCGAACTTCCCCTCGAACGCGCCGAACCGTCGGAGGTTCACACCGCCGACGTCGACGCGAAGGGTGTACGTCCCGTCGCCTGGGAGCGGCCAGTTGTCGCCGTAGTGAAAGCCCATCCGCTGGGAGAGCATCTCGTAGACGACCTCCTCTTCGCGGTATTCGTCGCCGTCACTCGTCTCGACGGTGACGCCCGTAGCCGGAACGACCTGACCGCTCTCGGGGTCCCAGACGTTCACCATCAGGTGAATCGCGTCGTTGCGTCCGACGTCGATCCGCTCGGTCTCCTGCCCCTGTACGGTCCAGAAGCGGTGGGCGTAACTGTACATCACCCCGACTTTGAGGTCCCCTGCGTCCGCCATGCCGACCATCTTCATCCCCTCCTGGTGGGTGGGAACGTAGGACGCCCGCGGGCGGTTCTCGACGAGCGGCGGTTCGCGACTCGTCGTCGTGTCGAGGAGGCTCGTACAACCGGCGAGCGAGCCCGCGAGGCCAGTGCCGACTGCACCGAGGAGGGTCCGCCGTCTCATGAGAGTGACTAGGCGAGTCCGACAGTTACGGGTTCTGGTCCGGTTCTCGAAGCGTTGGGTTCGCGTGCGACGGTCGCCGTCACTGTTCGAGCAGGCCGTCGACGAGGCGCGTGAACCGGTCGACGAACCGCTCGGGCAGCGACGGTGACACCGACGCGAGCAGTCGGGTGGTCGCTTCGGGACGCGCCAGCGCGAGCGTCACGCGACCGCGGCTATCGTATTGCTTCTCGACGACCGACTGCTCTTCGAGCCGCTTCGTGTGCCACGAGAGCGTGCTCCTGGCGATCCCGACCTCCTCCGCGACCTCCGCGGGCGTCGCCTCGCCGTGTTCGAGGAGGACGCCGAGCACGTCGCGGGCCGTCTCCCGACGCACCAGCGCCAGTACGCCGCGTTCCCACTCGTCGAACGTCGCCGGGTAGTAGTGGGTCTTCCCGTACAGGTGCGTTTCCGCGACCCGCTCGTCGCGGCCGAGTCGGCGGAGGTGGTACTGGACCTGTCCGGGTGCGAGGTCCAGCGCTCGGACGAGTTCGTTGAAGTGGACGCCCGGGTTGTGCTGGACGTGCGCCGCGATGCGGTTGCGCGTCGCGCTCATCGTTACCGATCACCCGCGGGCGCGGCCTGCTCGATGCTCCGCGCGTAGTACACCGCGGCGATGACCAGCGCGACCATGACGAAGTCGAGCGCGTGTTCGATGGCGTGGTGAGAGGCGAACGGGATGACGCCGCCGATAGTCAAAATCGCGACGCCGCTTCGCGCGAGCAGCGCCGCGAGCGCCAGCACGACGAGCGTGTGCGAGCGCGACTGCCGGCGCAGCAGCGCGATGAGACCGACGGCGACGATGAGCGTCGAACTGAACCCTGCCAACACGACGGCAGCCACCTCCGGGGCGCTCATCGTCGGCGCGGCGTGTGCTGAGAACGAGTGCATCTCTGTCTCCCCGAGATTACGCGTCGACGGTTATGTGCTGATTGGTGTGTGCGTCGAACGCCATACCCAGCGCGTCCGTTCTTGCCCGCGTTCGACGGCCGCACCAGAACCCCTATCCCCGGAACGGACCTAGCGACGACGATGAGTCCGGGGACCGACGAGTGGAGTCGCAGAGACGTGCTGAAAGCCGCCGTCGCCGTCGGCGGCGCGGGCGCGCTCTCGGCCTGTCTCGACCTCACCGACGAACCCGTCCCAGAGGGCGTCTCCGACCCCTCAACGCTCCCGGCGCGACAGCACGCGTGGGACGACCTGCTCACGCGCGACGGCGCGGAGAACGTCGAACTCCCACGGCATCAGACGCTTCTGTACCTTACGCTCGACCGCGAGGGCACGCCGACGTCCGACGACCGGCGCGCGGTGGAGGAGGCGCTGTCGACGCTGGACCGCGCCTACGAGCGGAGCAACCGGGGGCTGATTTACTCGCTCGCCTACTCGCCGGCGTACTTCTCGCGCTTCGTCGACCCGCTTCCCGAGAACGTCGACCTGCCGGAACCGCGACGGCTCTCGCCGTTCGAAACTCCTGAATTCGACCGACAGGACGCGCTGTTGCACCTCGCCAGCGACCGCGCCGACGCGCTGATAGAGGCCGAGGAAGCGCTGACGGGAGAACGAGACACTGCCAACGAGGTGACGATCGAGACGCCGCTTTCCGCCGCGTTCTCGGTTGACTCCCGGCGAACGGGGTTCATCGGCAAAGGCATGCCCGCCGAGAAACAGGACGTGGCAGGCATCCCCGACGACGACCCGGTTCCCGAGGAGTCGCCGCTGTTCATGGGATTCAAAGCCGGGTTCGCGAAGAATCAGGCCTCAGAGGAGTACGTCACCATCCCCGACGGTCCGTTCGCGGGCGCGACGACGAAACACGTCTCGAAACTTCGCCAGCGCCTCGACGACTGGTACGTCGAGCAGGAGTTCGACGACCGGGTGGCCGAGATGTTCAGCCCCGCACACGCCGAACGCGGCCTCGTCGAGGGTATCGGCGACAACCTCGGCGACGACAGCGGCGTCACCCCGGAGATAATCGAGAGTGTCCGCGAGCACGCGCAACAGTACGGTCGGGTCGGCCACGCCCAGAAGGCCGCCCGCGCCAACCGCGACGACGAGGGAAACGTCCGCCTGCTGCGACGGCACTTCGAGTCGACCGACGAGAACGAGGCGAGCCTCCACTTCCCGTCGCTGCAGCGACGAATCACCGACTTTGAGGAGGTGCGAGAGGCGATGAACGGGACCGACCTCACCGACGAACCCGCGATCCGCCAGCGCGTGAACAACGGCATCCTGGAGTACATCTTCGTGAAGAACCGCGGAAACTTCCTCGTGCCGCCGCGCCGCCTGCGGGTGCTGCCGACGCCGACCGGCGAGGTTCCGGGACTGTGAATTTCCGGTTATCGCTCTCTGTCGGCTGACTCGGAGTCGGAGTCAGTATCTCCGTCGGCATGGGTGAACGCCTGGAGGCATCGGTAACAGCGGTAGATACGCTTATTTCCGAAGTATGTGCCGCCGGTTCGCTTCCTCAGCACCAGTCTACTTCCACACTTCGGACAGGCGGGGTTGCCAAACACCATTCGCGTGATGTTCCCTACATACCAACGCTACGACAAATGCGTTTTCAAACGGCAACCGGCCGCGAGATGATCCACAGCGACAGCACCGTGTAGCCGACCATGAGCGTCGCCAGCGGCGCGTGGGCCGCGAGCGCCGACCGACTATCGCCCGCGACGCGCCGGGAGACAGCGTCGGCGGCGACGACTGCGACGACGTGGCCGAGGACGACCAGGGCGACCTGCGTCAGCCAGAATGCGGGCAAAGTGAGCCAAAACAGCGGATCGACTGTCTCCGCGCCGACGGCGCTCGGCAACGCCCCGAGGCCAGTGAGCGCGTAGCCGTAGTTGTGCGCCACCTCGTAGGCGGCCGCGATGGGCAGAAGCGTCGCCGCGAACGCCGTCGCCGACGTGTGATGCGAGTCGCCGTGGTCGCCTTCGTTGCCGACATACGCCGAGACGACGCGAGCGACGGTGGCGAAGGCGGCGAGAAACCCCGCGAGACCGACGAAGTATAGCGTCAAACTCGCCTCGGGACCCAGACCGGTCACGTCGCGTAGGCTGTAGAAGATCGCCTGATACTCCGGTGAGGCGGAGAAGCCGTCGAAGCTCACCGTGTAGACCGCGGCGACGACGAACGCGGCTTCTGCGATCGAAACGGGGGACAGACAGCCGCGCCACGGCGGGCGAGCGACGACCTGCCACTCCCCGTTCCCGCCACTGCCCTCGTCCTCAGCGCGGACCGTGCGGAGCGGCGCGACTCGACCGAGCAGTCGGTAGAGAATCGACAGCGGGTCCGCGCGGTCGAACCACGTCAAACCGAAGACGACGCCGCCGGCGAGCATTGTGAGCGCGTAGCCCGCGACCAGCGCCGCGGTCAGCGACGGCCGCGACGGTATCACGGTCAGGTTCTCGGCGACGCCGACGAGGAGCAGAAAGCCGACGACTGCGGGCCATTCGCCGAGTTGCTCCGGATACGCTCGGAGTCGCACTTCACCGCCTTCGAGCCGGCAGAGGAGGCGATAGAGGTTCCGCCACGGCGAGAGCGTCCCCCACGGGGACCCGACGACGACGGAGACGAGCGCGACTCCCTTGAACCACACCGGCCAGACGAACAGCGTCGCGAAGTTCGTCGACGGTGCGCTCGGCCCGATCGCGCCGTGGACCAGTGCCGCGACGATTGCGAGGAAGAAGCCTCCGCCCGCGACGGCGCGAACGAGTTTCGCGGGGGTCGACGGAACGGCCGCGAGCGTCGACACGGAACGACCGGCCGGTGACGTTTCGACACGTCCGGTCCCCTTCGCCGACGGACGTCTCTTCCGGCCTGCGAGAACTGCGGCCGTCAGTCCGACCGTCGCCCCCGCGCCGAGAAACAGCAGCGAGAGCGGAATCGGCGACTCGAAGCGCGTCGCCACCTGGTGGGCCGCGACCGGCGTCGACAGCAGCGAGACGGCGACGAGGCCGACGATGACGGCGGCGAAAACGCCGGTGATGTGCGACGACGCGCAGCCAGAGAGCCTTCGCATACTCGACGGTGGGACAGTGCAGTGAAAACCCGCGCGGTTCGTCGGCACGGCGGTCACGAGGTCAGTCGGTCGCGTACTCCAGCGCCGCGACCCGTCCGTCACCGTAGCGGACGAGAATCTCGTCGTCTCCGTCGCCGTCGATATCGGAGAGCGTCGGATAAACCCACGCCGGCACGTCGCGTTCGTACGTCGCGAGCGTCTCGCCGGAGGTGGGGTCGAGAACCGACACCGAACCCTCGTTGGTGAGCGCGACGAGTTCCGGAGCGCCGTCGCCGTCGAGGTCGCCGAGTTTCGGCGCGGGATGCTGGGCGGCCTCGCCGGTCGAAACCGTCGCTTCCCACTCGGTGTCGCTGCTGTCCGCGTCGAATGCGACGACGCGCCCGTCGGTGAGCGTCGCGTACACCTCGGCGTCGCTGTCGTCGTCGCCGTTGCCGACCGCACCGACGCGCGGGTTGCCGTCGAACGTGACGCTCCACCGCTCGCTTCCGTTCCGGCCGTCGAGAGCTGTGACTTCGCCGCTCGTGCCGACGAAGATGTCGACCGCGTCGCTATTCGCCTCGCCGTCCGCCTCGCCGACCGCCATCGACGCGACACCCCCGCCCTCACCACCGCCGCGCCACTCGACGTTTCCGTCGGCGTCAAGCAGAACCGGACCGTCGCTCGTTCCGAACAGCGTCTCGTTCGCGCCGTCGCCGTCGACGTCAGCGACGACGGGCGTCGGGAACGTCGACGCACCGAGATCCGCGCGCCACAGCACGTCGCCGGTTTCGCCGTCGACAACGACTGCGCCGCCGGCGATGTCGCTGGCGACCAGTTCGGAGTCGCCGTCGCCGGTCAAATCGCCCACCGTGGGAGCGCCGTAGCCGTAGGTGTCCATCGGAACGCGGTACCGCTCGGCGCCGTCGGCATCGAAGACGACGAGCGCTTCCTCGGTGGTGACGACGGCGACTTCGGGCGAGTCGTCGCCCGTCAGGTCGGCGACGACGGGTTCGGTCAGCGCATGCGGCGTGCAGTTCGCCTCGGGGACGGTGTAGCGCCAGCGCGTCTCGCCGTTGTCGTCGAGGCGGACAAGCGAACACTCGCCGAGCGGGACGCCGTCGCGCTCCGGGACGCTCACCGGCGCGACGACGACATCTCCGTCCGCACCGACGGCGTGGTGGTTCGCTAACGTGTCGCGTGCGGTGTCGCTCATCCACTGTTCGCGCAACTCGGGCCCGCCGTCGGTCAGCGCGACGCCCGCGACGGCGACGAGTGAAAGCGAGAGAACGACGAGGGCGGCGAGCGTCCGGCGACGCATCAGAGGACACCCGCGCTACGTTTACCGACGCGGGAGACGCGGGCGACGCAGATTACGCCCGCGAGAAGGTCGACCGCCGCGAATCGAAGACCGCGCAGTCGGTTCATCGCCGGACGCTAGGAATCGGGCCACCAAGTCAGGATTGGTCCGTCCGTCGAAGTCGACGACGAGTCTGCGAGAGTGATAGATACTTGTTCACACAGTACATACATCTGCTATGCCTACCGTACAGTTCCGCGGACGAGAAATCGAGTGCGAGAAGGGGACAGTACTCCGCGACGTGTTGCTGGCGGCCGGACTGTCGCCGCACAACGGGCGCGCACAGCAACTGAACTGCCGGGGTCACGCGACGTGCGGGACGTGCGCCGTCGAAGCGGACGGCGACGTAAGCGAGATGAGGAGTCAGGAACGCCGCAGACTTTCGCTGCCGCCGCACAGCCTCGACTCGGGGCTTAGACTCTCCTGTCAGACGCGGGTCGAAGGCGACGTGGGCGTCACGAAGTACGAGGGATTCTGGGGGCAGCGCGTCGACGGCGCGCAGGGCGGTTCGGACGAGCGCGACGTATCGAACGAACGCGACGACGCGACCGCCGACCGTGTCTGAGCGCCTTCAGTACTCGTAGAAGCCTTTGCCCGTCTTTTTGCCGAGGTCGCCGGCGTCGACCTTCCGCTTCAACAGATAGGCGGGTTTGTAGCGGTCGCCGAGCTCCTCGAACAGCGTCTCGCTGGCGTCAAGACAGATGTCGAGACCGATGTGGTCGGCCAACTGGAGCGGACCCATCGGGACGTTCGTTCCGAGTTTCATCCCCTTGTCGATGTCCTCCTTGGAGGCGACGCCCTCGTCGTAGGCGCGGATTCCCTCGTTGAGCCACGGCATCAGGATACGGTTGGTGACGAAGCCCGGTTTGTCGTCGGACTCCCACGTCTCCTTGCCGAGATCCTCGGAGAACTCGTGGGCGAAGTCGAGCACGTCGGCGTCCGTCTTCTCGCCGCGGACCACCTCGACGCCGGTCATGATCGGGACGGGGTTCATGAAGTGGAGGCCGACGACGAGCTCCGGGCGGTCGGTGGCGCTCGCGATGGTCGTAATCGACAGGGTGGAGGTGTTCGTCGCCAGCACCACGTCCTCGTCAACGACTTCGTCGAGGTCGGCGAAGATATCCTGTTTGATCTCCATGTTCTCGACGGCCGCTTCGACGACGAGATCGCAGTCGGCGAGCTCTCCTAACTTTGTGGTGCCGGTGATACGACCCTGAATCGCCTCGGCTTCGTCCGAATCGAGTTTCTCTTTCGAGACGAACTGCGAGAGACTGTCCTCGATGGCCGAGAAGCCGCGGTCGAGGAACTCCTGTTTCAGGTCGCGCATCACCACGTCGTAGCCCGCTGTGGCGGCGACCTGGGCGATGCCGTTTCCCATCGTTCCCGCGCCGACGACGCCGACCGTCCGAATGTCATCTACGTTCCGCATAGTCCCGTCTGCTCCGGGGAGTTACCTAAGAGTAGCGGAGCGTCGGTGGGACCGGTGAAAGCGACTGGAACGGACGAACCCGACGCGCTCGCGGCGACGTGAATCGGCAAACACTGACGAGCACCGACTGGAATCGAGTAGAATCGACCGGATCCGCGTTTCGTTCCACTCGACCGACAGCTACAGAAACGTTGAAGTGACGATACAGAAAGAGATGATTGATTGGTGTGCCGGACAGTCAAGAGAAGGGTAACGTCGGAGACCTCACCGCGCTCCACCACGTCGGACCAGCGACCGCGACGGTGCTCCGAGACGCCGATATGACCGCTGACGACGTGCAGCGAAAGCGCGTCTCCTACACGGAGTTGGTCGAGGCGGGCGTCAATCCGGGCGTCGCTGCGCGCATCCGCCGCTCGCACTCGCTGTCGTGGTCGTTCGAGTCCAGCGGGCGGGACCTCGAACGGCGGTCGGCACAGGTCAGGGGCCTCGGCGACGCCGAGCGAGCGTGGGTCGCCGCGAGTTCCGGCGACTGGGAGTCTCAGGAGGCACCGGAGAGCGACCCGGACGACGAGTGGTCTCACGGGGCGTCGCCGACCGCCGACTCGTCCTCGGCGGCCGACGCGGCGGAGACGGACGGAAGCGGCGACTCGACGGCGGCCGAGGCCGCGTGGCGCGCGCGCAGCAGTCCGACGCCGCTCACCGTCCTCGACTGCGTGGACGACGACGACGCCGCGATGCTCGCCGAGGCCGGAATTACGTCGGTTCGGAGCCTCACGACGGCGAACCCCGACCACGTCGCCGACGTGCTCGAACTGGACGTGACGGTCGTTCGCCGGTGGCACGCCGAGGCGCTCCGCCACCGCGAGTAACTATTTACTCATAGAGTAGTAAGTCACCCGTTCCTATGGGCAGAGCTGAGGATCGATTTTCGTCGCTCTCGGGCGATTACACGCGTTTTCTCCGGAGTCGAACTCGGACCAATGATTTATATAGCAGTTCACCGGATTTTGAACCGATGATTCCATCGGCAGATGCAGCCATCACACGGGACGACAGAGCGCTGATTCTCGCCTACGACCACGGCTTGGAGCACGGTCCGGTGGACTTCGAGGACGTGCCGGAATCGAGCGACCCCGAGACGGTGTTCGACGTCGCGACCCACGACGCCGTGACGGCACTGGCGGTCCAGAAGGGTCTCGCGGAGGGCTACTACCCCTCCTACGAGGACGACGTGAACCTCCTGTTGAAACTCAACGGCACGTCGAACCTCTGGATGGGCGAACCGAACAGCGCGGTGAACTGCAGCGTCGACTACGCCGCCGAACTCGGCGCGGACGCCATCGGCTTCACCGTCTACGGCGGGTCGAACCACGAGATAGAGATGGTAGAGGAGTTCCGCGAGGCCCACGAGGCCGCCCGCGAGCACAACATGGGCGTCGTCATGTGGTCGTACCCGCGCGGGCAGGGACTGAAGAACGACACCGCCGCCGGCACCATCTCGTACGCCGCGCGACTGGGGCTGGAACTCGGCGCGGACATCACGAAAGTGAAATATCCGGGGTCGGCCGAGGCGATGCAGTGGGCCTGCGAGTCCGCCGCCGGGTCGAAAGTCGTGATGAGCGGCGGGTCGAAGACGTCCGACCGCGACTTCCTCACGACGGTCGAGACGGCGATGCGCGCCGGCGCGTCGGGCCTCGCGGTCGGGCGTAACGTCTTCCAGCGCGAGAACCCTACGGAGCTGCTTGACGCGCTCGAAGCCGTCATCTTTGAGGACGCGACAGCCGACGACGCGCTCGGTCTCATGTCGTCAACCAGCCAGAACCCCGCCGCCGCCTCCGACGACTGATGGAACGGCCTACCGACGGAAAAACGAACGCAGACGCGGAGACGGACGCCGACGCGGACGAGACGACGAGCGAGACGGTTCGCGAGATTCTCGAAACTCTCGCCGACCTCGCCCCGACGGTTCGCGAATCGCTACCGGGTCGCAGACAGAAGAGCGCCATCGAGAACCCCAGCGGCGAGACGCCGATGGCCGCCGACGTGTACGCCGACGAGTTGCTCGTGGAACGACTCGGCGGTCTCGACAGCGTCGGCGAGTACGCGAGCGAGGAGCGCGAGTCTGTCATCGAGGTCGGCGAGGGACTCTCCGTCGCCGTCGACCCCCTCGACGGCTCGTCAAACCTGAAGTCGAACAACACGATGGGCACCATCGTGGGCGTCTACGACGCGCCGCTACCCGCGCGCGGGAAGAACCTTGTCGCGGCCGCGTACGTCCTCTACGGACCCATCACGACACTTATCGCCGCCGTCGAGGGCGAAGTATCCGAGTACGTTGTCGACGACGGCGAACTCGAAGCGGTCCGCGAGAACGTCACGCTGCCTGACGACCCGACAGTCTACGGCTTCGGCGGCCGGGTTCCCGACTGGACCGACGCGTTCGAGTCGTACGCCCGCGACGTGGAGTCCGACGAGTCGCTGAAACTCCGCTACGGCGGCGCGATGATCGGCGACATCAACCAGGTGCTCACCTACGGCGGCGTGTTCGCCTACCCCGCACTGAACTCGGCGCCAAACGGGAAACTCCGCCTCCAGTTCGAGGGGACGCCTATCGGCTACATCATCGAGAGCGCCGGCGGCGCGTCGACGGACGGAACACGGTCGCTGATGACCGTCGAACCGACCGACCTCCACCAACGCGTGCCGGTGTACGTCGGCAACGCAGAACTCGTCGAGCGATTGGAGTCGGCACTCTCCTCGTAAGCACAGTCGGCGCCCTCTTCGTAAGCACAGTCGATGCCCTCCTCGTAAGCGCGGGTCGGCGCCGACGCGCCCCGTGGGTCGCAGTCCTGACAGGCCGGCAATTGTTCTCGGCGAACCTGTCCGGAACGTATTAATATCACTACGACACAGTGCGCGGCATGAGCGACAGCCGTTCGGCACGCGTACTCTGCGTTGACGACGACGCGAGTTTTCGCGCACTGACGACGGCACACCTCGAACGGCAGGGACTCTCCGTCATCACTGCGCCGGACGGGCCGACCGCCCTCGACACGCTCGAAGGGGAGACGTTCCACGGCGTCGTCAGCGACTTCGAGATGCCGGGGATGGACGGTCTCGAACTGCTGGAGGCGGTCAGAGAACGGTACGAGACGCTTCCGTTCGTTCTCTTCACCGCGAGGGGAAGCGAGAAACTCGCGAGTCGGGCGATTTCGGCGGGCGTCACCGACTACATCCGCAAGAAAGGTGGAGCCGAGCAGTTCGAGTTGCTCGCGAACCGGGTGGCGAACTACGTCTCGCAGCACCACGCCGAACGCGCGCTCGACCGCAGCGAGGAGCGGTACCGACAGCTCGTCGAGACGTCGCCGTCGCCCATCGGCATCTACACCGAAGACAGCACCATCGTCTACGCCAACGAGGCAGCCGCCGAGTACTTCGCCGCCGAGAGCACGTGCGACCTTGTCGGCCGGTCGATATTCGAGTTGACCGACGAGTCGGACCTCGACCGCGCCCGCGAGCGGAGTCGCCGGGTCTTCGAGCAGCGGGCCGTCGCCCCGCCGAGCGAACTGCAGCTCCGCGACCTCGACGGACGACCGTTGTACGCCGTCTTGGCGACGGCACCCGTCACGTTCGAGGGCGAAGACGCCGCTCAAATCGTGCTGAACGACGTGACGGAGTTCAGACGCGCCCGGCAAGCGCTCGAACGCGAGAAACAGTTTACGGACGCCGCCCTCGACGCGCTCGACGACGTGTTCTTCGTCGTCGACGACGAGGGCCGACTCACCCGCTGGAACGGTCGGTTGAGCGAGATAACCGGATACGAGGACTCGGAACTCGACGGGATGTCCGCGGCGGCGTTCTTCCCGGACGACGACGCGTGCGTCGAACAGAAGATGCGGAGGCTGTTCCGAGAGGGGACGGTGACGTTCGACGGCGACCTGTTGACGAAGTCGGGCGATCTCGTCCCCTTTGAGGTGCGCGCGGTCCGTATGATCGACGACGGCGGCGACCTGGTCGGCGCGTGCGGTATCGCCAGGGACGTGAGCGAACGCCGCGAGCGCGAGCGCGAACTCGAACAGTACCGGACCGTGGTGCAGACGATACCCGACGCGACGTACGTGCTTGACCGGGAAGGGTACATCCGGATGGTGAACGACGCCCACACCGAACAGACCGGCGACTCGGTGGAAGACTCCGTCGGCGTACACATCAGCGAGTACATGAGCGAGGACGCCATCGCGCGCGGTCGACAGGTGATCGCGTCACTGCTCGTCGACGAGGATCGATTCTCGGGGCGCTTCGAGTTCGAAATCGAGAACGCCGACGGGGAGCGACGGCGCTACGAGGACAACCTCTCGGTGCTGACCGACGAAGACGGCCAGTTCGACGGCTCCGTCGGCATCGTCCGCGACATCACGGAGCGGATCGAGCGCGAGCGGGCGCTGAGTCGCCAGAACGAGCGACTCGAAGCGTTCGCGTGCGTCGTCTCTCACGACCTGCGAAACCCACTGAACGTCGTCGACGGCTACCTCGAACTCGCGCGCGAAACCGGCGACGACGAGCATTTCGACGTGATGGAGCGCGCCATCGACCGGATGGACGGTCTCATCGACGACCTGCTCTCGCTGGCGCGGCACGGTCGGGTCGTCGACGACCCCGAACCGGTCGACCTGCGCACCGCCGCCGAACGTGCGTGGGGCTACGTCGCGACGGAGAACGCGACGCTCAGGGTCTCCGAGGGCTGTACCGTCGAAGCCGACGAAGCTCGACTGCGCGAACTGTTCGAGAACCTCTTTCGGAATGCCGTCGAACACGGCGGAGAGACGGTCACCGTCCGCTCCGGTGCGTCTCCGAACGGGTTCTACGTCGCCGACGACGGGCCGGGAATCCCCGAGGACGAACGCGACGCGGTGTTGGAGTACGGCTACTCGACGAACGAGTCCGGGACGGGGTTCGGACTCACCATCGTGACCGAGATCGCGGAGGCGCACGGGTGGGAGGTCGTCATCACCGAGAGCGACAGCGGCGGCGCGCGATTCGAGTTCGTCACCTGAGCGGTTGCTCTCGGCTCTCGAAGGGGGAACTCGTTTCTCGAGGTGCCAAGCCGATTCTACATGGAAAACAATTTGCGACCGCCTCGCGCAGTCGTGCGTATGAAAGTCCGCATCGGCGACGGCGCGAGCGACGACGAAGCGAACGCTATCGCCCGAGCGCTGGCGACGCACCTCCGAACCGACGTAGCGGTCCACGTCGGCGACGGCGACGACCCGGTCGCCGAGGCGACGACCCCGGCCGACGCATACCCCATCGAAGACGACCTCGAACCCGGAGAGCGGGAGGCGGCGCTGCGCGCCGAAATCGAGGACATCCTCGGCGGTGGTCCCGAGAAGTACAAGGATCGACTGCCCGAGCAGGGGAAACTGTTCGTCCGCGACCGACTCGACCTCTGGTTCGGCGGCGAAGACTGTGAACTGAAGTTCGAGGACGGCAAGTTCGCCGCCTTCGACGAGTGGCACCCCGACAGCCCCGAGATCGAAGAGGAAGACCCAGGCAATCGTCTGCCCGGCGACGGCCTGCTGACGGGCGCGGCCGAGTTCGAGGGCCGCGACCTCCACTTCATGGCGAACGACTTCACCGTCAAGGCGGGGAGCATGGCCCGCCTCGGCGTCGAGAAGTTCCTCCGGATGCAGCAGCGCGCGCTCAAGAGCGGCAAACCCGTCCTCTACCTGATGGACTCCTCGGGCGGCCGCATCGACCAGCAGTCGGGCTTCTTCGCCAACCGCGAGGGCATCGGGAAGTACTACTACAACCACTCGATGCTCTCTGGGTACGTTCCCCAGATCTGCGTGCTCTACGGACCCTGCATCGCCGGGGCGGCGTACACGCCGGTGTTCGCCGACTTCACTATCATGGTCGAGGAGATGTCGGCGATGGCCATCGCGTCGCCGCGGATGGTGAAGATGGTCACCGGCGAGGAGATCTCGATGCAGGAGCTCGGCGGTCCCGAGGTGCACGCGAAACACTCCGGCAGCGCCGACCTCGTCGCCCGCAACGAGGAACACGCCCGGGAACTCGTCTCCGACCTCATGACGTACCTGCCGAACAAGGCGGGCGAGAAGCCGCCGCGGAGCGAACCCAACCCGCCCAAATTCAGTCCCGACGGCATCGACGAACTCATCCCTGAGTCTCCGAACCGCGCCTACGACGTGCTCGACCTGATAGAGCGCGTCGCCGACGCGGAGTCGGTGTTCGAGCTAAAACCGGCGTACGGTCCCGAAATCGTCACCGCGTTCGTCCGCATCGACGGTCGACCGGTCGGCGTCGTCGCGAATCAACCGACCGAGCGCTCGGGGGCTATCTTCCCCGACGCCGCAGAGAAGGCCGCCGAGTTCATCTGGACCTGCGACGCCTACGAGATTCCGCTGCTCTACCTCTGCGACACGCCGGGCTTCATGGCCGGGTCGCAGGTCGAGAAGGACGCGATCCTTGAAAAGGGCAAGAAGTTCATCTACGCGACGTCGTCGGCGACCGTACCGAAACAGACCGTCGTCGTCCGCAAAGCGTACGGCGCGGGCATCTACGCGATGGGCGGCCCCGCTTACGACCCCGAGAGCGTCATCGGCCTCCCGTCGGGCGAAATCGGTATTATGGGTCCCGAGGCGGCCATCAACGCCGTTTACCGGAACAAACTCGACGCCATCGAAGACCCCGAAGAACGCAAGCAGCGGACCGAGGAACTCCGCGAGGAGTACCGCCGGGACATCGACATCCACCGCATGGCGAGCGAAGTCGTCGTCGACGAGATCGTTCCGCCGAGCGACCTCAGACGGGAACTCGCCAACCGGTTCGAGTTCTACGCCGACATCCAGAAGGACCTTCCGGACAAGAAGCACGGCACGGTGCTGTAATCTCGGCTTACCGCCGAACACAGCCGCGTAGGCGACCCGTTCGGTAGTTCTCCCCGACTGTTTCGCTTCCTTACCGAACGGGTAGCGACTCGTTTGGAGCGAGTACGCTGCGGATTACCAAGAGTCGTACCCGCGTCTCCGCCGATATGAGTCAAGAGGACGTAAACAGTCTCGGGGGCGTCGGAGCGAACGGAACCGCCGCGGGATACTTACCGGTAGCGACGCTCGCACAGTTTGAACTCCATCTCTGGGCGTTCGCGCTTCTCGGGTTTGCCCTCGACGTGGCGCTCACGGCGTACGGTCTTTCACTCGGACTGGCGGAGATGAACCCGCTTGCGCGGACGCTGATGGAGACGGTCGGCGTCGTCGAGGCGATGCTCCTCCTCAAGACGTTCTCGCTCGCCGTCGCCTACGTCGGGTGGAAGATTCTCCCGGCGCTGTACCGCTTCGTCGTCCCCGCCGGCCTCTCGCTGCCGACGTGGGTCGCCGTCGGCATCAACAGTTCGCTCATCGTCTCGCTGCTCTGAAGGCTCTACTCCGTCTCTCGTTTCCCGGTCCGCACCTTTTTGAACGAAAACGGAACCACTTCCGCTCGTGACGTGACCGTCACCGCGGTTCGGGCGAGGCGGGTGAGCGGCCATCCGACCGCGGCGATTCCACGCGGCCGCCTGTTCGCCACTGCTCTCGTCGACCCCGCTACTCGCCTTACTCGGGGCGCTTCAGCGACAGCACCGTCCGGTCGAACTCGCAGACCAACTCCTCCTCTCGCTGCCCGTCGCCGACGACGAACGCCTCGACGTGCATCGTGACGACGCCACGCTCGCCGTCGCTCGTCTCGCGCTTCTCTGTCACCGTCGACTGCGCGCGGATGGTGTCGCCGTGGAACACCGGCGCGGGATGGGAGACATCGTCGTACGAGAGGTTCGCGACGATAGTACCGTCGGTGGTTTCGGGGATCGAGACGCCGACGGCGAGGCTCATCGTGTAGAGACCGTTGACGAGGCGCTCGCCGAACTGGGTGTCGGCGGCGAACGCTTCGTCCAGATGGAGCGGTTGCTGGTTCATCGTCATGTCGCAGAACCGCTGGTTGTCGCTCTCGCTCACCGTTCGACGCGTCTCGTGTTCGATGGTCTCGCCCACCTCGAACTCCTCGTAGTAGCGTCCGGTCATGCTCGCGGCGTCACCCGGTCGGCGCAAAATCTTACCGGTCGATGCTGACGCTCCGTGCTCGCCGCCTCGCAAAATCTGACCTGACCAAAAGACATTAACAACTATTATGGTGGTCGGAGGGGAACCCCAGACGAATGCTCCGGAGGCGCCTCCCGACGGCAAACGCTCCGGACCGGTCGAACCGGAACTGTGCGATTGCGACACACAGTCACGAGAGAGTCATCTATGGCAGCTAAAGGCACATCGAAAGTCGAGGAGGAATCGGTGTCGGCGGTTCAGACCGCCCGACGACAGTTAGAGCGAGCGGCAGCGCACGTCGACGTCGACTCGGGCATCATCGAGCGCCTGTCGTACCCCGACAAGGTTCACCAGGTGTCGGTCCCGCTCCGCCGAGACTCCGGCGAACTGACGGTGTTCACCGGCTACCGCGCGCAGCACGACAGCGTCCGCGGGCCGTTCAAAGGCGGTCTGCGCTACCACCCTGACGTGAGCGCCGAGGAGTGCGTCGGTCTCTCGATGTGGATGACCTGGAAGTGTGCCGTGATGGACATCCCCTTCGGCGGCGGCAAAGGCGGCATCGTTGTCGACCCGAAGACGCTCAGCGAGAAGGAAAAGGAGCGACTCACGCGGCGCTTCGCCGAGGAACTCCGCGACATCATCGGCCCGATGCACGACATCCCCGCCCCGGACATGGGGACGGACCCGCAGACGATGGCGTGGTTCATGGACGCCTACTCGATGCAGGAGGGCGAGACGACGCCGGGCGTCGTCACCGGTAAACCGCCGTCCATCGGCGGGTCGTACGGCCGCGAGGAGTCGCCCGGACGCAGCGTCGGTATCATCACCCGCGAGGCCATCAACTACTACGGCTGGGACCCCGCGGAGACGACTGTCGCCGTTCAAGGGTTCGGCAGCGTCGGCGCGAACGCGGCGCGCTTCCTCGACGACCGGGGTGCGAAGATCGTCGCCGTCAGCGACGTTGACGGCGCCATCTACGACCCTGACGGTCTCGACACGAAGGACGTGGAGGGCCACGACGAACAACCCGGCATGGTCTCGGGCTACGACGCCCCCGAGACGCTGAGCAACAGCGACCTGCTGGAACTCGACGTGGACATCCTCATCCCCGCCGCCGTCGGCAACGTTCTCACCGCCGACAATGCTAACGACGTGCAGGCGGAGATGATCGTTGAGGGTGCGAACGGTCCGACCACGTCGGCCGCGGACACCGTTTTCGAGGAGCGCGGAATTCCCGTGATTCCGGACATTCTTGCGAACGCCGGCGGGGTAACCGTCTCCTACTTCGAGTGGCTCCAAGACATCAACCGCCGCGCGTGGCCGCTCGAACGCGTCAACGAGGAGCTCGAACAGGAGATGCTGAAAGCGTGGAACGCGGTCCGCGCAGAGGTCGACGAGCGGAACGTCACGTGGCGCGACGCCGCGTACATCGTGGCGCTCACGCGCGTCGCCGAGGCGCACGAAGCCCGCGGACTCTGGCCGTAGGAAACGCTCGCGATCCGATTCTCCGTCTCCGGTTCGACCCGAACCGCCGAAAGTTAAACCGCCGCCGCGCGTCGGTCCGACTATGACCCGACGCAGCGTCCTCTTCTCGCCGGGCGACCGTCCGGAACTCATGCGGAAAGCGCCGACGAGCGACGCCGACACCGTCGTTTTTGACCTCGAAGACGCCGTCTCGCCGGAACGAAAGGACGGCGCCCGCGAGGAGATCCACGACGTGCTCTCCGACCGCGAGTTCGACCCTGACGCCGAGGTGTGCGTGAGGTTGGTCGACCCGACGACCGACCTCGACGTGATTCTTGGTGCCGACGACGTCCGCCTTGACGCGGTGATGCTCCCCAAGGTGGGCGCAGCGTCGGACGTTGACGAAGCCGCGGCCGTATTGGCCGAACACGGCCGCGACCTGCCGGTTCTCGCACTCGTCGAGAACGCGGCCGGGGTGCTCTCGGCCGCCGAAATCGCGGCCGCCGCCGCGACAGACGCGCTGCTGTTCGGCGCGGAGGACCTCGCCGCGGACGTGGGGGCGACGCGAACCGAGGAGGCGACGGAAGTGCTCTACGCCCGCCAACACGTCGTCATCGCCGCCGCCGCGGCGGGTATCGACGCCATCGACATGGTGTACACCGACTTCCGAGACTCGGAGGGACTCGCCAAGGAGACAGCGTACGCGACGACGCTCGGATACGACGGGAAGATGGCCATCCACCCCGCGCAGGTTTCGGTGATAAACGACGCGTTCACGCCGAGCGACGAGCGGATCGAATGGGCGCAGAAGGTCGTCGCGGCGAAAGAGGAGGCCGACGACGAGGGCCGCGGCGTCTTCCAGGTCGACGGCGAGATGATAGACGGGCCGCTGGTAACGCAGGCCGAGCGCATATTAGCGCGGGCGGAGGCCGCGGGCGAGTTATAAGCGCGCTCACCGGTGGTGATTGCTGTTGCTTCGGCAAGCTTTAATCGCCCTCCGAGACGTGTGTCACAACATATGTCCGAGGAGGCAAACCCATTCGAGAGTCTACAGGAGCAAATTGACGACGCGGCCGCGTATCTGGACGTGTCGCCGGACGTGCACGAACGGCTGAAAAACCCCGAGCGCGTGCTGGAGACGAACCTCTCGGTGAAGATGGACGACGGCCATCTCGAAGTGTTTCGCGCGTACCGCTCGCAGTTCAACGGCGACCGCGGGCCGTACAAAGGCGGGATTCGCTACCACCCGGGCGTCTCGCGCGACGAGGTGAAGGCGCTCTCCGGCTGGATGGTCTACAAAACCGCCGTCGTCGACATTCCGTACGGTGGCGGGAAGGGTGGCATCGTCATCGACCCCGACCAGTACACCGAGAGCGAACTCGAACGCATCACCCGCTCGTTCGCCAAAGAACTCCGTCCGTTCATTGGCGAGGACAAGGACATCCCCGCACCCGACGTCAACACCGGCCAGCGGGAGATGAACTGGATAAAGGACACCTACGAAACGCTGGAGAACACGACCGCTCCCGGCGTCATCACCGGGAAAGCGCTCGACTCCGGCGGCAGCGAGGGGCGCGTCGAAGCGACCGGTCGCTCAACGATGCTCACCGCCCGAGAAGCGTTCGACTACCTCGGCAAGGAGATGGAGGGCGCGACGGTCGCGGTACAGGGCTACGGTAACGCCGGTTCCATCGCGGCGTACCTCATCGAGGATCTCGGCGCGAACGTCGTCGCCGCCTCCGACTCCAGCGGTGCGATTTACAACCCCGACGGCTTCGACGCGCGCGAGGCCAAGGAGTATAAAGCCGAGACGGGCAGTCTCAGCGGCTTCGACGGTGTGACCGAGGAGATGAGCAACGAGGACCTGCTGACGCTCGACGTCGACCTCCTCGTCCCCGCCGCGCTGGAAAACGCCATCGACGGCGACCTCGCTCACGACGTGCGGGCCGACGTCGTCGTCGAGGCGGCCAACGGACCGCTCACTCCCGAGGCCGACGACGTGCTCACCGAGCGCGACGTGGCCGTCCTCCCCGACATTCTGGCGAACGCGGGCGGCGTCACCGTCTCGTACTTCGAGTGGGTCCAGAACCGTCAGCGCTTCCACTGGTCGGAGGAGCGCGTCAACGACGAACTGGAGACGGTCATCGTCAACGCCTTCGAAGACCTCGTCGACGCCTACGAGTCCAACGACGTGCCGAACTTCCGAACCGCGGCGTACGTCGTAGCCATCCAGCGCGTCGTCGACGCCTACGAACAGGGCGGCAACTGGCCGTAGACGGTCACGAGTTCCGACTTCTCGTTTCGGTCTCGGGCCGTAGCATATACCATCGACCGTGACTTACGGAGACCTATGCCCGGTCCCGTCTCGTGGCTTCGCCGCCACAGCTTCGGCATCACCTTCCTCGCCCTCGTCGTCGTCAGCGTCTCGCTTCTCGGCGTCGTCGGTCTCGGTGCGCTCGTCGCCCTCGCGTCGCTCGGCCAACCGCTCGGCGCGTTCGCGGCCGCGGTGTTTCCGTGGGCCGCCGGCGCCGTCGTGCTCACCGTGTCGACCGTCGTCCTCGGATTCCTGTTCCTCTGGTCGCTCGCCCGGCGCGCGCGCCTCCCGCGGAGCGAACGCCTCCGCGCAGTCGCCGCCAGGGCGGAGGCTCGCAACGACTGGGCCGCGGCGCTGAACCTCTCCTCGCGGTTCGCGCCGAGAGGCCCGAGAGAAGACCCCGTCGAGATGCTAAAACGACGCTACGCCGCCGGCGAACTCTCCGAACGGGAGTTCGAGCGGCGACTCGACCGAATTCTAGACGACGGTGTCGACGGCGCCGATAGCGGGCGACGAACCGAGTACGACGACAGCGAATCGGACCGACTCCGCAACTACTGAATCGCCTCCATCGTCGCTGGTGACGTTCGCTCTCAGTTGCACGACACTGTATAGTTCTGGACACCACGCTCCCGGTTGATTCAAGTCGCTGCACTACCCGCTCGTACGTGATGCGTCAGGACCACCTCATCTCCGCGGCGAACTTATCACGGGAGCGTATCGAGGCGGTGCTCGACCGGGCGGCGGCCATCGACGCCGACCCGGCGGCCTACCGTCAGCGGCACGCGGGAGCGGTGCTCGCGCTCTGCTTTTTCGAACCGAGCACGCGCACGAAGATGAGCTTCGACACCGCGATGAAACGCCTCGGCGGCACCACCGTCGACATGGGAACCGTCGAGTCGTCGTCGGTCAAGAAGGGCGAGACGCTCGCCGACACAGTCCGCGTCGTCGAGGGCTACGCAGACGCCATCGTGCTTCGGCACCCGTCGGAGGGCGCGGCGAAGATGGCCTCGGAGTTCGTCGATGTCCCGCTCGTGAACGCGGGCGACGGCGCGGGCCAACATCCGAGTCAGACGCTGTTGGACCTCTACACCATCCGCGAACGGGCGGGGTTGGACGACCTCTCGGTGGGGATTATGGGCGACCTCAAGTACGGCCGGACAGTGCACTCGCTCGCGCACGCGCTGACGAACTTCGACGTCCGCCAGCACTTCATCAGCCCCGAGAGCCTCCGACTGCCGCGGAACGTCCGATTCGACCTCCACGAGGCGGGCGCGCAGGTCCGCGAACACACCGACCTCGACGAGGTGCTGCCCGAACTCGACGTGCTCTACGTCACGCGCATCCAGCGCGAGCGTTTCCCCGACGAGAACGAGTACCGCGCCGTCGCCGGGCAGTACCGAATCGACAGCGAGACGCTCGACGCCGCCCGCGACGACCTGAGCGTGATGCACCCGCTGCCGCGCGTCGACGAGATCGCGCCCGAGGTGGACGAGACGCAGTACGCGACATACTTCGAGCAGGCGCACAACGGAATTCCGGTTCGGATGGCGCTGCTGGACGGACTGCTGACGCGGGCCACGGAGGGTGGACGATGAGCGACCACGAACTCCGCGTCTCGAAGATCCGAAACGGCACCGTCATCGACCACGTCGCCGCCGGGCAGGCGTTGAACGTCCTCGCCATCCTCGGCATCGACGGTTCCGAGGGCGAGGGCGTCAGCATCGGGATGAACGTCCCGAGCGACCGCCTCGGCCGCAAGGACGTGGTGAAGGTCGAAGACCGCGAATTGAGCCAGTCGGAGGTCGAGGTGCTGTCGCTCATCGCGCCGGAGGCGAGCATCAACATCATCCGCGACTACGACGTCGTCGAGAAGAGCCGCGTCGACCGCCCCGACGGCGTCGTCGGGTTGCTCTCGTGTCCGAACCGCAACTGCATCACCAACGACGGCGAACCCATCGCCTCGAAGTTCACCGTGGTCGACGACGGGGTACGTTGCGCCTACTGCGACAGCATCATCCGCGACGGTATTGCCGACCACCTCGACGTGCAGACGTAACGCGGAGACGGCGATTCGACCGAACACGGTCGTTCGAGAGCATCCGAACCCGTAGATAGAGGATGGATACGCCGGATTTGGTCACAATACCTTTGTACCCCCCCACTGTATCCGAGGCCATGTCCGGAAAGGCAAAACTCGTACTCGTACTGGCGATGATGACGCTCGTCTACGTCCTCGCATCCGGCGGCGCAGAGCCCGTCGAAGTCGAAGTCGAGGCGTAAGCCTCGCCCGGCCACCGTTTTTCTCTTCTCGTCCGCCGAGCGACTGCGTCGAGTTTCTTCGCCGACCGACGCCGTCGGCTCGCGTCGACCATCGTTACGCCGCCAGCGGGTCGACGCCGAGTTGTCGGAGCATGCCGAGCATGTCCCAGCAGGCGTACGTCTCGGCGATTTTCCCGTCTTCGAGTCGGTGGATGACGATACCACCCACCTCGAACTGCTCGCCCGTCGGCGGAAGACCCGCGAACTCGCCGTCGTGGGTGCCCCGCTCTGTCGCCCGAACGACCACGTAGTCGTCGACGACGAGCAGTTCGTCGATGTCGACGCGCACGTCGCTGAACCCGCCTCTCAACCCCTCGATGAACGCCGTGAACGCCTCGCGCCCCGTCAGTTCGGGGTTCGGTCCCATCTCGTGGCGGACGTAGGTCTCCGTCAGCACCTCGTCCGCGATATCGTAGTTGCCCTCGACTACCAGTTCGTCGAAGAATCGCCTGACGGTCGTCTCGTTTCGCCGCTCTCGTTCCTCGGTTCGCTGTGCCATCTTCGTCACCTCGTTCGCAGGGTGTCAGTAGATCGCACACGGAGATGAGCGTTTTCGCGGACGCTCGGGACTGTCGGTGGCGCTGTCGTACCGCGCTGTGGGTCGATGCCCGGAGCGAACGACTTAGGGCGGGCCGTCGCCAACCGACGGGCATGTACGGGGTCGTCACGCGCAACGCCGAGGAAGTCGAGTGGCCGGATTTCGACGCCGGGTTCTACGAGGTCAAAGACGTCACCGGTCGCGCGGCCGCGCCGCTCTCGAACGCAGTCAACATGGTCTCGTGTTTCGGCGACAACGCCGCCGCCGACGAGACGCCCGAACTCGTCCCGCTGAACGAGGACGGTGAGCCCGCCACCCGCGACCGGACGTACTTCGACTGGGCGTACATCTGCCCGACCAACGAGAAGTACCGCGAGGGCTTGCTCGAGATCATCGAGGACTGCGCAGCCGAGAACGCCGACGTGCGCCTCGACGACGTGGGCTTTCCCCGCGAGGGCTACTGTCACTGCGAGCGCTGCGAGCGACTCTTCGACGAGTGGGCGGAACAGCGTTCCGCCGAAGAATCGAGCAGGCATCGCCCGCGAGATAGCGAGTTAGACGACTGGTTCGCGTGGCGCGCGTCGGTCATCACCGAGTTCGTCGCCGACGCCGCCGAGCGCATTCCCGGTCGGACGTATCTCACCCTCTATCCGGACCCGTATCCGGGCCATCTGTACACGCGCGCCGGTCTCGACATCGAGGCCTTGGAGGAACACGTCGACGAGTTCGTCGTCCCCCTGTACGACATCCACTACGGGACGACCTACTGGCTCGAAACCATCGCCAAGGGGTTCCAGAGTCGGCTGAACTGGACGCCCGACGGTACCTCGCCACCGTCGGGTGAAGGCGACGGCGAGGGGACGCAGTTCTCCATCGAACTCTACGCTGTCAACGTCGACGTCGACGACCTCATCCACGCGACGGAAGTCGCAGAAGCGTACGCGAACGACGTGTTCTTCGGCTACGACGCGAGTAACGCCGCCGCCGCGGTGCGCCGCAAGCGCGCCGACGCCCGCGAGGGCGTCACGTACGGCGACGAGTGAGTTTCGACGCTCGCCCGCCGTACACGTCCCACTGCCCGCTCAGAGCGGCCCGTAGCTCATCGCCCAGACGACGGCGATACCGAGAATCGTCATGAACACTGCGAACGCGGCGAGCGCCAGCAATATCCGACCGGTCGTTTCTCTCGACTCTGCCATACGTCCTCTCGGGGTCCGACGGGCTTAGTTCGCGCGCCGTCGCGGCTCGCTCTGTATCGTCACGGTTCTCGCGCCTCGACACCCGGAACCACCGAACGATTTTGCCACTTCGATACGTACGGTATCACGGCACATGGAATCCGAAACATCCGACCTGACTGCGCACTCGCGATGTCTCAACTGTGGATTCGAGGCTCCGCCCGGCAGCGAGCAGTGGGACCAAATCGAGGTACCGCGGTTGGGTGAGATGACGCGCTGTCCCGACTGCGGGTCGACGAACGTGATGAGTGGTCGGTGAGCAGTCGGCGGGGGGCGGGAGCCGACACGTTCGACCGACCCATCGGTCGCCGGCACCTACCGCCGGAATGTGATTTTTTGGTGAATAGTTCCCCGTAGCGGGGTATACCGAGTTTGAATAACTCCGCCGTGTCACTCACGGCATGAGCACCTCCGAACCGGGAACGGCGTCGGTGGTTGTCCCCGCGGTTAGCGCGCCGAGCTGTGTGAGCTTCGTAAGGTCGCTCGGCCGTCACGGCGTCAGACCGATTACGGTTTCGGAGCGTCCGACGGCTTCGGGTTTCTCCTCTCGCTACAGCGCCGAGAGTCACGTCGTTCCCGACCCCGCCGAGGACCTCCGGGGTTACGAGGACGCGTTGCTGTCGCTCGCCGAACGACCGGACGTGCGGACGCTCGTTCCGATGCGGGAAGCCGACGTGTTCGCGCTGGCGAGACGCCGCGAGGCGTTCGCCGAACATGTCTCGACGCTGTGGCCGTCGTTCGAGCAACTTCGAGCGGTCCACGACCGTCGACGCCTCGTCGACATCGCCGACGGCGCGGGCGTGAGCACCCCGGAAACGCAACTGTTGAGCGAGGTCGACGACTGGAGCGAAAACCGCATCGCCAAGGGTCGATACGCGGTGCTCACCCACGAGTACGAACCGTCGGTTCCGCCGCGGAAACTGCTCGATTCGGGTTCGACGCGGTATCTCGAGGCGGGAACCGAACCCGACGTCGGATCGATTCGCGGCGAGATGCGCCACGACCCCATCGCCCAGGAGTTCGTCGACGGCAACGAGTACGCGCTATGGGCGCTCTACGACGACGGAGAACCCGTGGCGACGTGTCAGAAACACCAGCTCCGCGGCTGGAGCTACGCCGGAGGGACGAGCGTCTATCGGCGCACGGTCCGCATCCCCGAGTTGGAGCGGGCTGGGTGCGCGCTGTTGGACGAACTCGACTGGCACGGGTTCGCTTCCGTCCAGTTCAAACGCGACGTCGACAGCGGCGAGTTCACGCTGATGGAGATAAACCCGCGCGTCTGGGTGTCGCTTCCCTGTTCGGTTCGCGCCGGAGCCGACTTCCCGCTGTACTTCTGGCAGACGGCCAATGGCGAACCCGTCTCCGTCGACGCTGAGGAGCCGTACGAGGAGGACGTGGCCACCCACCTGCTCCGCGGCGAAATCGCTCACCTGACGAGCGTCCTCGCCGACGGGGAGTCGTTCGTCGACCCGCCGACGCTCACGACGACCGTCACCGAGATGGCCAAGTCGATGTACCGCCCGAGACACCGGAACATCGACTACTTCAGCGCTGACGACCCGATGCCGTTCGTCCGCGGCGCTCTCAACGTCTCGCTCGGGCAGATGAAGAAGGCGCTGTGAGTTGCGGTACGGCGCCGTGAACCGTCGTGAGCGTCGTAAGCCGCGGAATGCCGTGAACAGTCATGAGCGCCGTAACCGTTCAACTCCTACTCGCCGCGGAACTCGGGCGACCGCTTTCCGACGAACGATTCGACGCCCTCGGTGTGGTCGGCCGTCTCGAACACTGCCGACTGGGCGGCCGCCTCGTTGGCGATGGCCGACAAGAGCGATAGCTCCCGCCCCTGGTCGAGAAGCCGTTTCGAGGTTCGAAGGGCGACGGTCGGTCCCGTCGCGATTTTCTCGACGAACGCATCGACCCGCTCGTCGAACGCCTCGTCGGCGTAGACGTGGTTGACCAGACCCAACTCCAGCGCCCGATCCGCGTCGAGCAACTCGCCGGTGAAGACGAGTTCCTTTGCCACGTTGTCGCCGACGATTCGAGGAAGCAGGTAGGAGGTGCCGGAGTCGACGGCGAGACCCACCTGACGAAACCCGAACCCCATCCGGGCCTCCCCGCTCATCAGCTGCACGTCGCAGGCGATGGCGACGTTCGCGCCCGCGCCGACGGCGACACCCTCGATCTTCGCCACGGTCGGAAACTCGCACTCGGCGAGTCGCTGGACGCACCGACCCGTGTTCTGGATGATGTGCCGAACGGCTTCGTCGAGGCTCCACTCGCCCGACTGCAGTTCCATCATCGCGTTCACGTCGCCGCCCGCCGAGAACGACCCCTCCGACCCGGTGACGACGACGCAGCGGGTGTCGGTTCCCTCCAGTTCGTCGAGGGCGTCGACGATGCCGTCGGCGACGTCGGCGGTGAGCGCGTTGCGGAGGCCGGGGTTGTTCAGCGTGATGGTGGCGACGCCCGTCTCTTCGTCCCTGTCGAGGATGACGGGCTCGGTGTCGTCGCCAGCGTCGGTGTCGTAGTTGTCGGCGTCAGCGTCGGCACCGCTCTCGTCGCCTGTATCGCCGTCAGTCATCCGATGCTTCAGTCTCCGCGTCGCCGACGAGTTCAAACTTCTGGACCTTCCCTGTCGTCGTCCGCGGGAGTTCGTCGACGAACTCGACCTCGCGGGGGTGTTTGTACTCGGCGAGGTTCGACAGACAGTACTCCCGAATCTCGTCGGCGGTCACCTCCGCGCCGGGCGCGCGGACGATAAACGCCTTGACGGTCTCGCCGCGGCGGTCGTCCGGGATGCCGACGACGGCGGCGGCGGCGACGGCGTCGTGTTCGAACAGCAACTCCTCAACCTCCCGCGGGTAGACGTTGTAGCCCGCGGTGTTGATCATGTGCTTCTCGCGGTCGACGACGTAGAAGAAGCCGTCCTCGTCGTGGTAACCGATGTCGCCTGTGTGGAACCAGCGCGTCCCATCTCGCTCGGTGAACGCTTCCGCGTTCGCCCCGGGGAGGTTGTAGTACCCCTTCATCACGTTCGGGCCGCTGACGACGAGTTCGCCCGTGATCTCGTCCAAATCGACTTCGTCCTCGTCGACGGGCCCCTCGGAAATGGGGTCGACGAACTCGAACTCCTCGGTGACGATGCGCGCGTCGACGCCGGGAAGCGTCTTGCCGATGCTGCCCACGCGACGACCCTCCGTGGGCGTGTTGAAGTGGGTGACGGGACTGGTCTCGGTGAGGCCGTAGCCCTCGAAAATCTTCACCGGGTAGAGTTCCTCGAATCTCCTGAGAACTTCGGCGGGGATGCCCGCGCCGCCGACGCCGCAGAGGCGCAGCGACGAGAGGTCGAACTCCTCGGCGTTCGGCTGGTTTATCACGTCGTTGTACATCGCGGGCACGCCGTGCATCAGCGTGAGGTCCTCGTCGGCGACGAGCGACATCGCCTCCTGGGCGTCCCACGACGGCAGCGGGTAGTACGCGCCGCCGCCGAACAGCGTCGCGTTCATCACGACGGTCATGCCGTAGATGTGGAACAGCGGCAGTACGCCCAGTTGCTTGTCGTCGTCGCGGATGCCGTCGGGGATGATGGCGATGGACTGCTCGGCGTTCGACGCGAGGTTGTGGTGGGTGAGGAGGACGCCCTTCGGTTGACCAGTCGTCCCCGACGTGTACGGCTGGACTGCCTCGGCGTCGTCGTCGCGGTCGACCGTCTCGAACTCGGGGTCGCCGCAGAACGCCTCGAACGACGTCGCGTCCGCCGTCTCGCCGCCGACGCCGACGACGTGTTCGACGTCAGTCTCGTCTTTGACCTCCTCGACGAACGGGACGAGGTCGGAGAGGGCGACGACGACTTTCGCGCCGCTGTCGGCCAAGAGGTGGCCGATTTCGCGGGCCTTGTACTGTGGGTTCATCGGGACGACGACGCCCCCCGCTCGGAGCGTGCCGTGGAACGCGACGACGAACTGCGGGAGGTTCGGGAGGTAGATGGCGACCCGGTCGCCTTCGCCGACGCCCGAATCCGCGAGTCCGGAGGCGAAGGCCCCGGTCTGCCCCCAGAGCTCTCGATAGCTCAGGTCGGTGCCTTTGAAGCTCATCGCGAGGTTGTCAGGATGTTCCTCGACGGTCTCCGCGATGTTTGTGACTAAATTTGTCATGTGCCATCTCATCCCATGTAGGCTGTCGCTAAAAGGTTTGTTTCGAACAACGATGATGAACTGCATCGGGTGGCGATCGTCTCTCGTTTTCGCTCAGTCCCAGAGCAAACAGTCGAGCGCGTTGCCGGCGATACCCGGTCCTTCGGGAACCGCAATTTCGCCGTCGGTCACCGGTACCGGGTCGTCGACGAGGTCCTCCGCGAGCAGGTCGCCGGTGGCGAGACCGCACGGCGGAACCTCAGGAATCGCGACGGCGACGTGGACGGCGGCGGCGCGGGCGACAGCGGCGTCGACGGTGGTCGTGACGACGGGCGCGACGTCGCTTCGCCGGAGATATCGCGCGAGCGACAGCGTCGGTCCCGGTCCGCCGAGCGCCATCGGCTTGAGAATCACCGCGTCGGCGTGCTTGCGGAGGTTCAGCGGGAGCGACACCGACGAGTCGTACAGCGTCTCGTCGAGCGCGATGCCGACGCCGCGGTCTCTCAACTCGGCGTGACCGCTCAGGTCGCGGGCCGCGAGCGGTTGTTCGATGTACGCGAAGCCGAGCGCAGAAAGCAGGTCGACGGCCGCACTCGCCGTCTCGCGCTCCCACGCGCCGTTGGCGTCGGCTCTGAGAACCACGTCGTCGCCGACGGCGTCACGCACCGCCCGGAGCCGTTTCTCGTCCTCCTCAAACGCCCTCGCGCCGACTTTCAGCTTGAGGCAGTCGAAGCCGTTTTCGACGGCCGTTTCGGCCGCAGAGACGGTTTCGTCGACCGAGCCATCGCCGACGGTGGCGTTGACGGGGACGGTCGTCGATCGGTCGACGCCGTCGCGCCTCGTCCCGAAGCGATCGGCGAGCCGCTCGTGCAGCGCCATACCCTTCGCGCGAGCCTCTGCGTCCATCCTCGCGAGATTCACCGCGTGGCGGGCCGCCGACCCGAGCGTCTCCGTGTCGAATTCGCGTCCCTTGCCTGCGGTGTCCCGCATCTCCTCCAACCGGGCGCGGCACTCCTCGTACGACTCGGTCCATCCCGGAAGCGGCGTTGCCTCGCCGATGCCGCGTACACCGTCGTCGGTCTCGACCCCGACGAGGAACCCCCAGCGCTCGCCAATCTCGCCCTTCGCGGTTCCGAGCGGCTTTTTCAGGCGTAGCGAAAACGGTTCGAGTTCGAGTTTCGCGCGCCGCATCTCAGACCACTGTCCCGAGAACCACGCCGACGGCGAATAAGACGGCGTACGCCGCCAGCAGCTTTCCTGTCCGCTCCAACGCCGGGTTCAGTTTCTCGCCCTTCGTCTCCGTGGCGACGGTTTTCGTGACTCGCACCGCGAGCGGGAACGTCAGAAGCGGGAGGAGAGCCGTCCACGAGAAGCTCTCGACGGCGGCGAAGTACACCGGAACGGCATACGCGAGGACGAGCATTGCGACGTACTCCGCCCGCGCGAAGCCGTAGCCGTAGCGGACGGCGAGCGTCCGCTTGCCCGTCGTCGCGTCCTCCTCCCTGTCGCGGATATTGTTGACGACGAGGATGTTCGTCGAGATGGCCGCGATGGGCAGCGAGGCGATAATCACCTCGAGCGGAACGGTCCCGGCGGGAATCCCCACCGTAAGCGGGTCCGAGAGAATGGAGACGGCCTGGACGTAGTACGTCCCCGTAACGGCGACGAGACCGAAGAAGACGAAGACGAAGACGTCGCCCAACCCGTGGTAGCCGAGCGGGTACGGGCCGCCGGTGTAGGCGATGCCGCTGGCGACCGAGAGCAGGCCGATGACGAGGATGGGGACGCCGCCCACGTAGACGAGATAGGTGCCCAAGAGAATGGCGACGGCGAAGGTGAGATACATCGCCCGCTTCACCTCCTCGGGTGCGATGAGGCCGCCCGCCGTCACACGGGTGAACCCCTCCCGATTTTCGGTGTCCGCGCCCTGAACCGCGTCGTAGTAGTCGTTCGCGAAGTTCGTTCCGATCTGGATGAGCGCCGCGCCGACGAGCGCGGCGACGGCGGGCCAGAAGGCGAACACCGAGTCGTGGAGCGCGAACCCGACGCCGACGACGACCGGCGCGGCGGCGGCCGGGAGCGTCTGCGGCCGCGCCGCGATGACCCACGCCTTCCGGCGCGAGATGTTCTGCGTACTCATTGGCTTCGTCTCGGAGCTAGGGTGTCGTCAAATTTGGCATGTCGGGTCGGCGACCTCTCGGGAAATCTCGTTCTCCTCTTCGAGCGCTGGTTGTTCGACGATTGGCGGGGGTTGAGCGCGCCGAAGGCGCTCGACGCCACCCGCTAAAAAAGTGCGTTAGTAGTGCCAGGGGAACTGGCCGAAGTCCGGCTTCCGCTTCTCTAAGAACGCGTCTCTTCCTTCCTTCGCCTCGTCGGTCATGTAGCCGAGTCGCGTCGCCTCCCCCGCAAAGATCTGCTGGCCGACTATCCCGTCGTCGACGGCGTTGAACGCGAACTTCAGCATCCGAATTGCCATCGGACTCTTGCTCGTTATCTCCTCGGCCCACTCGAAGGCGACGTCCTCTAACTCCGCGTGCGGAATCGCCTCGTTCGCCATCCCCATCTCGACGGCCTCCTCGGCCGAGTAGGTCTTCCCACGGAAGAAGATCTCGCGGGCTTTCTTCTGGCCGACCTGCCGGGCGAGGTACGCGGAGCCAAAGCCGCCGTCGAACGACGCCACGTCAGGGTCGGTCTGGAGGAACTTCGCGTGCTCCTCGGAGGCCAGCGTCAGGTCGCAGACGACGTGCAGCGAGTGGCCGCCGCCGACGGCCCACCCGGGAACGACGGCGATGACGGGCTTCGGCATGAAGCGGATGAGCCGCTGGACTTCGAGGATGTGCAGTCGACCCGCCTTCGCCGTCTTCACCGCGGGGTCGTCGTCTTCGGCTGCCTCGTCGTCGCCGCGGTACTCGTAGCCGGAGCCGCCGCGGACCGACTGGTCGCCGCCGGAGCAGAACGCCCAGCCGCCGTCCTTCTCCGAGGGACCGTTACCCGTCAGGAGGACGCAGCCCACGTCGGCCTGCTTGCGGGCGTGGTCGAGCGCCGCGTGGAGTTCGTCGACCGTCCCCGGACGGAAGGCGTTGCGAACCTCGGGGCGGTCGAAGGCGATGCGGACGACAGGCGCGTCGACGGCGCGGTGGTAGGTGACGTCCGAGAAGTCGGTGGTGACCTGCTCCCAGCGCTCGGGGTCGAAAAGCTCCGAAACCATATCGGAGGCGCGAGTGGAGCGTCCAAAAAGATTCCCGTCGGACGGTCCGGACACCACGATCACTCTCACGGCCGGTCGAGAAACAGCGCCAGGTGACGGACGACCGTCCTGCTCTCGAGTCCACCCGCGAGCGCGCCCGTGACGACGCCGAGAGTGCTGATGAAGCTCGCCGTGCGGACGAGGTCGAGCAGCGAGACCGTCGGAGCTTCGAGACTGGGCCACGTCTGGATGAGATTCTGCGGGAAGACCAGCAGCTCTATCGTGAGCATCAGCGCTCCGACGAACAGGAACAACCCGGCGACGGCCGTCACGAGCGTGAGGTAGACGACGACGTTCGTGAGCGCCATGTGCCGTGTGAGGACGTTCCGCTCCTTTCGGGGAAAGGCGAGGTTGTGCACCGACATCAGGTACGTCGCAGCGGCGACGATGCTCACCGCCGCAAACAGGGCGGCAACGCCGTCCGAGAGGTGGATACCGACGTCCCACGCCTCGGCGCTGAACACGAGGATGAGCGTCGGTGTGACCGCCGCCGTTGCCAACCCCGGCAGCGACAGCGGTAACAGCGGTGCTCGGTTCCGAACTAGCGACCGTCCCACTCGGGAAGGGTTTGTGAGGAGGCTGGAGGCGTACAGTCGAAGCCGCCCGGCGACCCCCCGACGGAGCTCCTCCTCGTCGCTCATCCGCTTTGCGTGAGCGCGTAGCGTCGGTCGACGGTCGGGGGCGAAGCTCGGGAGGTCCCGCCGGTCCGGATCGAAGTCGAAGGGGGCCATGACGGAGTCTTCGCGGTGGTCGAGGTCAAGTACGTGACCGAACAGATGCAAGAGCAGAGTCGCCCCGTTGGTGACCACCGTCGGGTCGTCCAACTCGCGCAGCGGTTCCCCGCGCGTACTCTTCACAAGCCGGCGCGAGGAGGCGACCGCGACCCGACTGACGGGCGACGTCAGTCCGGGGACCTCCTTTCGACGACGAGAAACGACGGGGGCATCGGTGACGACGAACATCGCGTCGTACGGACCGTCGACCATCGCCCGCGTCGCCGCGTCGAGGAAATCCGACGGTCGGCGCGCCTCGTCGTTCGGAAGCCGAATCGGGTGCTCGTCGTGGAACCGCCACGATGCGCCGGTCGCCCGTTCCAGCGTCTCTTGCGCCCGGTCGACGACCTCACGGGCGAAATTCTGCAAGCGGCCCGCCTCGACGCCCGACGAGTGAGCGACCAGAACGCCGACGTTCACCTCCGGCGCGCCGTCTTCGTCGACAGAGTCGACCGTGACGGACGTGTCACGCCGCTCGGCGTACTCACTGGATTCCACCATCGGAGGAGACAACGGTGCCGCGGGTGGTAAAGGTCGGTTCCGCTCCGACGCGGTTCAGCCGTAGCCCTCCGCCGTCCTGAACCGGTGAATCGCGTGACAGAGCCTGAGCAGCGCCGCGGTGGCGACGACCGGGACGACGGCGGCGACGCCGACGCCGACGAGATTGCCGGAGACCGCCCCGACGCCGACGCGCGGCCCCTCCGGGATCGCCGGGAGGAGTGCGAGGTTGGTCGCCGCCCAGAGCGCGACGTTGTACCCGACGACGCGAATGCCAGCCAGCGCGTACGAGCGCGGCGGCCACGCCGGACCGACGCCGAACCAATCGCCGCGGAACGCGCTCACCGACACGGCGAGCGAGACGAAGGCGACGCCGAAGACGAAGACGACGGCGGCAGCGGCGAGAAGGCTCTGTCTAGCCGTGACCGAGAGCACCCAGAACATGGCGGGAATCGTCAACAAGGCTACCGCGCCGCCGCCGGAGAAGAGGTCTTCCAAGACGCGACCGAGTCCGTCCGACTCCTCGCGCGGGCGGAGCTGTCGTTGCTCGGTCGACGGATCGGTGCCGCGACGCTGGGGGGCCATACGCGAAACATTCGGCTCGGAGCACCTAAAACTCCGCTCGTAATCGTAGCCGCTTACCGTTCGCGCAGCGTCGCGAGCGGCCCTGTCGGACTCGTCAGCGACGCGACGGCGACTACCAGTCCCGTCGTCAGGACGCCGAGCATAATCTCTTGGGTGATTATCAATGAGTACGCTAGTATCAGTACGGTGAGGGCGGCCGTGACGGCGGCGCGAGTCGACGAGAACGCACTGGAGAGCGTTCCGGCGGAGAGGAACTCGCCGACGAATCAGCCGGCGAAGTAGACGATGGTGGCCGCGAACACTCCTAAGAGCGGCCGTTGGACGATAATTATCGAGTAGGCGAAGACGGCAGCAACGAGCAGCCACGTCGGGACTTTCCACGCGTCGGAGGGCATTAACCCGAGGCTCTCGCGGACTCGTCAAAAGTTCGACGGTGCGGGTCGTCAGTCGAGTTCCGCGACCCGTTCGACGACGCGCTCGTGGAGCGCCTCGCGAGTCCGATGACTTTCCTCAGCGTCGGTCTGCATCTCGATGACCTGCGTGCCGCTGTTCGCGACGGACTCCGCGTACGCCTCGCGGAACGCGTCTCGACCGTCGACGCACTCGAACTCGAGGTCGTAGAGGTCGCCGGTCGCCTCGAAGTCGAGACCGTGTGGCGTCTTGAACTGCGAGGTGAACGGCGGGTCGTACTGCTCGATGGGGAGCATGTGGAAGATGCCGCCGCCGTCGTTGTTGACGAGGACAACCGTCGCGTCCACGTCACATCGCCCGAGCGCCAGCAACCCGTTCATGTCGTGGTAGTACGCGAGGTCGCCGACGACGAGCGTCAGTGGGTCGGTCGTCGCGCTACCCGCACCGAGCGCCGTCGAGATGATACCTTCGATGCCCGACGCGCCGCGGTTGCCGAGCGCGGTGACGTTCTCCTCGGAGGGCCGGGCGAAGCGGTCGAGGTCGCGAACGGGCATACTGTTGGAGACGAACAGCGTCAACGGGTCGGGCGCTAGATCGACCACGTCGGCGAGAATCCGGCCCTCAAACGGGTCGTCCGTCTCGTCGACCGCCGCCCAGTGCTCGCGGTCGGCCGAGAGCCACCGGTCGCGCCACGCCGAACTGTCGGGACCGGAGACGAGGCGAGCGACGTGCGCCGCGAGGCGCGAGGGGTCGGCGACGACGAGGTCCGAGGCCGCGAACTCGGCCTCGCGCCACTCGGCGGCGGGGTCGACGACCAACTGCCGGGCGTCGGTCCGCGCGAGGTACTTTCTGAGCGGTTTCGAGGTCGGCGACGCCCCGATTCGGAGCACGACTTCGGGATCGGGCCAGTCGGCGACGGCCTCGTCGGCGAGGAAGCCGTCGTAGCCGCCGACGACGGGCGTCGTGCGGACGTGGCCGCCGAACCGGAGGCCCGAAAGCGGGTCAGCGAGCACCGGAAATCCGGTGCCGTGTGCGAAGACGGCCATCGCCTCCGGGTCGACACCCGGGGGGTCGGCGGGACCGGCGACGACGAGACCGCGTTCGGCCGAGAGCGCCTCCGCAACCTGCTGGAGTTCCCGGTCGTCCAACTGCGGCACTCCGCGAGTCGTCTGGACGTACGCGCCGCTGCGTCCGCCGCGGCTGTCTCGACCATCGGCGGCGAGCGGCGAGAGGTCTGGGGGCACGTCGCCGTCGACCGGAACGGGTTCGAGCGGCTTGCGGAACGGAACGTTGAGATGGACCGGTCCCGAGGGGGTGCCGGTCGCCTTCGCGAGCGCGCGGTGCGCCGTCGTGCGGAGGCCGCGGAGTTTTCGGTCCGTCGCCTCGGGTTCGGGGAGGTCCTTGTACCACCGGACGGAGTCGCCGTAGAGCTTCTCCTGATCGATGGTCTGATTCGCGCCGGAGTCGCGGAGCTCCGGTGGGCGGTCGGCGGTCAACACGAGCATCGGCACGCGCGCTTGCGACGCCTCAATGACGGCTGGGTGGAAGTTCGCGGCGGCGGTACCGGAGGTACAGACGAGCGGGGTCACGTCGCCGGTTCGACGCGCCCGGCCGAGCGCGAAGTATGCCGCCGAGCGTTCGTCGAGGTGCGAGAAGACGTGGATGTCGTCGTGTCGGGCGAACGCGACCGTCAGCGGGGTCGAGCGACTCCCCGGCGCGATGCAGACGGCGGAGACGCCCGCCTCGGCGAGTTCGTCGGCGAGCGCTCGCGCCCACAGCGTGTTTCGGTTCGGCGCGGTCATTGCTTGGACGTTGGCACGCGCCGTCAAATAGGCGGCGTGATAGCTTCGAGTCGGTCCGGAGTCGGCCCGACGGTCCGGGGTCGTCGCCGCTGCCCCTCAAGAAGCCTATAACGGACCGCGTCAACGGGCGACCGTGAACGACGAAAACGCGCTCGTCGAACAGTACGATATCGACTCGAAGGACCAGTTAGACCACGAGATTCTCCACCTCGTCCGTCGCCTCCGACGCGAGGGGTACACCCTGCGGGAGATCGTCCCGCGCCTCCGCCGGAAGGCGGACTACTACGCCGAGTTTGCCGACGAGTACGACAAGTGGGACTACACGCCGTCGGAGTCCGACCAGGCGGTCGTCGGCGACGACGAGTAGCGACACGTCGGCGGGCGAATCGGAGAACTGGATCTCTCGACACCCTGCCGGTCAACTACCGCTCTAACTCGTCGAGAATCGGCCGCACTTTCGGCTGGAGCTCCTCCCATTCGGCCTCGGGGTCGCTGTCGCCGACAATGCCGTTGCCCGCGAACAGCGTCGCCTGCATCCCCCCAGCGACGCCCGAGCGGATGCCGACGGCGAACTCGCCGTCGCCGTCACCGTCGAACCAGCCGACGGGCGAGGCGTACCAGCCGCGGTCGAACGACTCAGTCTGGCGAATCGTCTCCAGCGCCGCCTCTAGCGGCAGGCCGCCGACGGCGGGCGTCGGATGCAGCGCTTCGACCAGCGAGAGGACGTGCGTGTCGCCGTCGAGCCTCGCCGAAATCGGCGTCTGGAGGTGTTGGATGTTGCTCAGTTTGCGGATGCGCTTGTTGCGGGCGGTCACGTCGCCGAAGCGCTCCAACTTTTCGCAGATGGTGTCGGCGACGAGTTGCTGTTCGTGCTGGAGTTTCTCGCTCTCCAGCAGCGAGGCGGCGTAGTCGGCGTCGTCCTCGGGCGTCTCGCCCCGCGGCATCGATCCCGCGAGCGCCTCCGTCTCGACGATTCGACCGTCACATTTGACGAGGCGCTCCGGCGGCGGACCGAAGAACGCCGCCTCGTCGGTCGGCTGAACGAGGAACCGGTAACATTCGGGGTACGTCCGGCGTAGTCGTTCGAGCACGTCGGGGATGTCGACCGCCTCGGCCAGTTCGAGGTCGAGCGCCGTCGCCAGCACGACTTTCAGCAAGTCGCCCGACTGGATGCGTTTGGTGACGCGCTCGACCTGCGTCGTCCACTCGGCTTTGGACGTGCGCCACTGTCGGTCGACGACGCCGGGCGACCCGCCGCTCGGACGCATCATCGGGAGTTCAGAGAGCGAGTCGCGCGCCGTCTCCAGGGACGCCTCGGCCGTCTCTGGCGTCGCGTCCGGATTGTACTCGGCGACCGTCAGCCACGTCGCGTCGTCGCCGCGGGTCAACTGCACGCGCGGAAGGACGAACGTCGCCGCCGCGAAACCGGCCCATGGCGGCGTCTCCTCGTGGTCGGCGTTGAACGAGAGACCGCCGAGCATCCGCGGGCGCGTCGCCGCTGGGCCCTCGTGGTCCACGTCGGCGAAGACGGCGTCGGCCTCGTCGCGGAGGCGGTCGAAGCGGTCGCGTCCCGACGCGGTGAGGTGGGCGGCCGCGCCGCCGCCGACGAGCTCGAGTCCGTTGGGTGAGGCCCAGTGGACTCGCGGGGCGTTCTGGTCGGCGAGGAAAGCCCGAAACGAAACGTCCGGAACCTCGCAGGACCGGCTCACGAGCGTCGCGTCCGCGTGCGACGCCGTCACCTGCTGGTCGCGCTGCGCCGGGTTCATCTACTCCCGGTTAGGACGCGAGGGTTTTGAACCCCACCTTTCGTCGTCGACCTTTACGCTGCGCGGACGGCTTCGCTCTCTCCGTTCATTCCTCGGTCCGTTCGCTCGGTCTTCGGTCTCGCTCGCGGCGAGTCACGTGGCTGTCTTCGTTGAAATTTAGACTATGACAGGTGTAACGTGCTGAATACAACGGATGTATCTCTCACGGATACCTCATGAATTTCGTCTTTTTGGCGCTGAGCCAACCGCGAAGTAGGCGTGCGAGGTCCGCTGTCAGAAAACTACTTCTCTTGTTGTGATAATGTGAGTAACAACCGAGCAGAGGTTGCTCTGAAAGCAACTAACGTAGCCCTAATCCAGTAAGAAAAATGACGAAGGAAGATTCAAAACCAGGAGGAGAACCAACTGTCATAACCAAGTGCGTCAACTGCGGGAACATCTATCCGGCGGAAGAGACAGGGAATAGTAGTTACCGTCCAGTTGGGACTGATGGAAGTTGTCAATGTGGTAGTGACGACTTTGAGCGGGCGATCTTTGAATGATTCGATTAGCTCACATCGATGCCGAGTCAGAGACCGATACGCGCTTTCTATTCAGTACGGCCTCACAAAACCGTCGCCGGACTAATATCTCAACTAAACCGCGTGATTAGCTGTACCGCTCCTCGTCCCACGGGTTCGCCGTGTTCGAGTAGCCGCGCTTCTCCCAGTAGCCGCGCTCGGGTTCGGTGAGGAACTCGACGCCCTCGACCCACTTCGCGCCCTTGTAGGCGTACTTGTGCGGGGTGACGACGCGGAGGGGACCGCCGTGGTCCGCCGGGAGCGGTTCGCCGTCGTACTCGTAGACGAACAGCACCTCCTCGCGCATGCATTCGTCTAGAGAGAGGTTCGTCGTGTAGCCGTCGAGCGCGTGAAACATCACGTGGACCGCGTCGTCGTCGACGCCAGCCAACTTTGCCAGCGTCGGGAATGTCACGCCGGTGAACTCGCAGTCGAACTTGCTCCACCCGGTAACGCAGTGGAAGTCTTGAATCTGGGTCTCCGACGGCAGTTCCTTGAACTCGTCGTAGGAGAACTGCAACTGCTCGTCCACCGCGCCCCACACGTCGAACTGCCACGACGAGGGGTCCCACGACGGCGTGCCGCTCTTCGAGAGCACCGGGAATCGCTCGGTCTTGCGCTGGCCGGGCGGGAGTCGCTCCCCGCTGAACTCTTCGTGAAGTCCGGTGACGTTCTCGGACATAGCATCCGTTTGGTCGCCACTCACCTATGGTTATCGACTCGACCCGTGGGTTTAAATAGCTCCGCTGATAGCTACGCGAAACCTGAACTGACGTTCGCGAGTTCCGTAATTATGTTCGTGGGATACCGTAACACGATTCGTCCTCGCCTCCCGTGAACGGCGTCAACTTTAAATACGGCGTATCCAAACCCTCGGTCGATAAATGCCGAAAGTAAAGCTGAACATCCCCGAGCACATCGAGATGCAGATCGCGCAACTCGTCGAACAGGGCGAGTTCGTCAACCGCGAGGAGGCGGTCGAAGAACTGCTCTCGACGGGCATGAAAGCCTACAAGACGAGCGGGCCGATGGACACCGACGAACCGGGCTTCGAAGACGACGGCATGATGGGCCACGAGGACGAGTACGTCTTCTAAGTCTGCCGTGTCAGTGTGGCAGAACGCCGCAATAATCCTTAAAACAGCAACGTTCCTACGGGTGCCCATGCACAAGGACGACTTGCTCGAACTGCACGAACAGATGGTGATCATCATGGAGTACTTCCGCTCGCAGGAGGACGTCGACTCGTCGCTGTTCGATCCCTACGACGAACTGAGCGTCGAACCCTCGCACGTCCACAAATCCAAGAGTGAGCACAAACACGCCGTCTTCGTGCTCGGCAACGCGCTGGCCAGCGCGATGAGCGACGACGAGTTCTCCAACGCGGGCCGCGTCGGCAAGCGAATGGAGGAACTCGCCGACGACGCCGAGTCCAAGATATAATCCGTTCCGCCACGCGAACGACTATCGTTCTCCCGTGCGAGCGACGGCCATGGACCAAGCGCTCATCGCAGGGAAAGTCGAGCAAGCGCACGCTGCCGTTGCCCAGAGCGACGCCGACTGCTGGATCACCTTCTGTCGCGAGACCGACGAAGTCCACGAACCCTGTCTTCCCTACGTTTTAGGCTTCGACGTGGTCTGGCCAACCGCCGTCGTCGTCGGTCCCGAGAAGTCGGCCGTCGTCCTCGGTCGCCACGACGCGCCGAACGCCGAGCGACTCGGCGTCCACGACGTCTACCCGTACGACGAGTCATTCATGCCTCCGCTCGAGAAGGCACTCGAAACGGTCGCGGCCGACGCCGGGACGATCGCCATCAACTTCGACCTCGACGACAACGTCGCCGACGGTCTCACGCACGGTCTCTACCTCCGGCTGCGGGACGCCGTCGGCGACGACTACGACTTCGTAAGCGCAGGTGACATCGTTCGCGAGGTCCGCGGACTGAAGTCGCCAACCGAGCGCGAGCGCATCTACGCCGCCGCCGAGACAACCGAGGAACTGCTTGCCGCGATGGTCGACGCGTGGGCCCCCTCGTGGACCGAATCGCAGATAGTAATCTGGATGCACGAGCGGATGACCGACCGGGGCCTCGGCAGCGCGTGGAGTTGGGAGTACTGTCCAACCGTCCACGCGGGCGGCGCGAGCGAAGTCGGCCACACGCTCCCGGGCGACCTCGAAGTGCCGGAAAACGAACTGCTGCACGTCGACTTCGGCGTCCGCCGAGACGGCTACTCGGCGGACATCCAGCGACTGTACGTCCGCGGCGACGTCCCCGACGGTCTCCAGTCGGCGTTCGAAGACGTTCGCGCGGCCATCGACGCCGGACGCGAGGTGCTTCGAGCGGGCGTACGGGGTCACGAAGTCGACGCCGCGGCACGCGAGGCGCTGACCGACGCCGGATGGCCCGCCTTCGACCACGCCTTCGGTCACCAGGTCGGTCGCGCCGCCCACGACGGGGGGACGCTCCTCGGACCGCTCTGGGACCGCTACGGCGACGCACCGCGCGGAGACGTTCGCGTCGGCGAGATTTACACGATGGAGTTGGGCGTCGACACCGAGTGGGGCTACGTCGGCCAGGAGGAGATGGTCGAAATCACCGACGAAGGGACGGAGTGGATCGTCGACCCACAGACGGAACTGCGGTCGCTCTGAGGGGGAGCGGCGGACGGCGGACGTGTCGCCGCCCAAGCATCAGGTTTGATACTCCGCCCCGCCCTGGTGCCGGTATGTTCGCGGTTCCGCCGTGGCTCCCCCTCTCCCAACTCGCGCTCGTCGCCGTCGCCGCCGTTTGTCTGTTCGTCGCGTGGCGCCTCGACGACCGGCGAGCGCAGCGGGTCGTCGCGCTCCGTTCGCGTCTGCTCTACGGCGTGCCGTGGGGGACGCTCGTCTCGACGCTGTTCGTCCTCGCAGTCTACCTGTTCGTGCAGGGCGGGTTCGATTACTGGTACCGACCCGTCGTCGTCCCGTTCCGGGCGTGGTCGTACCTCTATCCGACGGGAATACTCACCGCCGCGTTCTCGCACTCGGGGGCGGGCCACCTGATCGGGAATCTTGTCGGGACGCTCACGCTCGCGCCCCTCGTTGAGTACACGTGGGGTCACTACCCGCGAAGCGGGCGCGAGACGGCTCTCTCCGACTGGGGTTCGGACCCGCGAGTACGGGCGTTTCTCGTCTTTCCCGCCGCCGTCGGTGTCGTCGGCGTGCTCACCGCGCTGTTTTCGGTCGGTCCCATCATCGGCTTCTCCGGCGTCGTCTTCGCGTTCGCCGGGTTCGCGCTCGTCTACTACCCCCTCACCACCGTACTGGCGCTCTCGGCCAGCAGCGTCGTTGACCTCCTCTACGACTCGCTTTTCGACCCGACCACCGTCGCATCCTCGCGAGAGGCGTTCGTCTCGCCGTGGTGGGCGCAGATAGCGATTCAGGGGCACGCCATCGGCCTGCTCACCGGTGCGCTGCTGGCGCTGTGGCTGGTCGAACGCCGCGGCGACGACCGCCCCGCCGCGCTCAGACTCTGGACGGGCGTCCTGTTCTTTTCGGTCTCGCAGTCGCTCTGGGCGGTGTACTGGTACCGCGGCGCCGACAGTTACGTCCTTTATCGGGCCGCGGGTCTCGCACTCGTCTTCCTCCTGGCGACGCTCGTGACGGCGGCCGCCAGCGCAGGCGATCGGCCACTTTTCGATCAAGTCGGCGCGTCGGTGCGCGACCGCACCGCTGACATCCTCGGCGATGGGTCGGGGAGGCGGCTGCGGAACGGCGGAGACGGAGAAGCGGGCAGTGGAGGGCGCGGACGCGGCGGTCTCCGCGCGGTAACCGGAAGACAGGTCGCCGTTGCGCTGTTGCTCGTCGGCGCAGCGTCGATAACCGGCCCGGCCGTCGCAGTCAACATGGTCACGACGGCGGGCGAGGAACTGCCCGGCGAGTCGGTGCAGGTCCGCGGCTACGAGGTGACGTACGCCGAGAACGTGACCAACGGGATGGTGTCGGTGCTCGAACTCGAAGGGTTCGGCGAGTCAACGAGCGTCACCACCTCCGGCGTCGTTGTCCGCAACCCCGGCCGCAACATCTGGACGAGGGAGGTGTCGAAAGGGCGACTCGCGTTCGACGGGCGGTCGGCGGTCCGCGTCGGCGGCGTCGGCTGGCGCGAGACGGTCGTCGCCAACCGAACCGGGTGGTCGCTCGTCGGCAGCAACGCCAGCTATCGGGTGACGCTCGTAGTCGACGGTAACGTGACGCCGGTGTACGCGTCGCCGCCCGCGACGGCCGAACCGGTGGTCGCCGGACAGAACGTCTCCATCGCGGCGGAAGAGGAGGGCTTCCGCCTCGTCGTCGGTCCGGAGAACGACACCGTCTCCGCGCCGGTGCCTCGGCTAAACGAATCGGTGACGCTCAGAGGTGTCGAGTTCACGAACCGCGGCGGAAAGCTGTACGCGACGACGAACGGGACGCGGGTGCGGGTCGCGGCGAAGGAACGGTATCAGTAGGTTCGTCGGCGGAAAGGAGTCAGCAACTCGCGCTCAGGTCCACCGAATCCGAAACACCTCGGTGTCGAGGTCTTTCGTCTCCTCCTCGTGGAACTCGAATTGGCGGTCCAGCGTCAGCGTCGCGCCGAAGGCGTGCGTGACCTCTCCGCCCTCGTCTTCGGCGAAAGACTCGACGAACTCCCTGCTCCCCTGATTGTGGATCGAGTACGAGACGTCGGCGAGTTCGGAAGCCGTCCGAAGAAACGCTCTGTCGGCCCCGCGGCGGCCGTGCTGCGCGCCGAACGGCGGGTTCATGAGCACCGTCGTTCCCGACCCGTCGACGGTCCGGTCGCAGAGCGGCGCGCGCGTCGCGTCCCCGCGGAGCCAGTGAATCGGCGTCGTCGTCCCGACGCGTTGTTCGTTGTCGCGGGCGGTGGAGAGCGCCTCGGCGTCGAGTTCGACGCCGACGACGCGAGCGGGGCCGCGAAGCGCCGCGCCGAGCGCCAACATCCCCGTTCCAGTGCCGAGGTCGACGACCGTACGCCCGTCGATGTCGCCCTGTAAATCTGCGAGGTGGACGACGTGCGCCGCGATGTCCGGCGGCGTCGGGTACTGTTCGAGGCGAGCCTGCGGATTCTCGAACCCGGCGACGACCGCGAGTCGCGTCTCCAACGCGCGCCTGTCTCCCATCAGCCGAGAGTAGCGCTACCCGAGAGCGTAAGCGTGACGCCCTCGCGGTCGGCGCGTTCGCGAAGCGCGGCCAGCGCGGGTTCGACTTTCTCAGTCGCGCACACCTCGTCGACGACGACGTCGAGGCGGCCGGCGCCGAGGAACGCGGCGGCGCGGATGTGGTTGCGAAGTCGGTCGACTTCCTGTTGAGTCGCTAGCGAGCAGTCCTCGTCGAAACGCGCCTCGACGGCGAGCGTCGCCGGTTGGTAGCCTTCGTCGCCCAACTTGGCCTTCAGGTCTCGGAGGTACGACGGCGCGGTCGAATCAAGCGTCGTCGCGTCGAGACGAACCGGAGTGACGTCGGCCGGACGACAGCCGTCGACTGCCTGCTGGACGTTCCGCGAACGGGTGGTACTCATGCTACGTCGGGATACCTTTTGGTTATACAAAAATCTTTGTAAATGCGCAGTACTCATACTGTGGACGCGAAGAGTACCGCAGACGTGTCGGTTCGGACGGGTGTCACGAACACTAATGTCCGATGCTGACATAACGTCTCACGGGGGTCACACGCTCCAGCCCCCACTCCCCTCGAATCCGGCGCCTGTCGACTACGAGACTCCCGTCGCGTCGACGGCGCCGGATCTCCCTGTTGAACTATTTCGAACTGGAATTTCAGACTCAATTACAGGTGAGTGAGCGGCCACCCGAATTTACACATCCCATACATAAATAGTCAAACATGGGAGCAGGCGTCGCCTTGTGAGTTCTTGTCAGTCAGAAATCTGTTACAAAGGTTTAAACCTTCCGTTGCCCACAAGCTTTTTATGGAACGTCCGAGTCGGCAGCGTCAGCGAGAGCAGCAAGCGGAACAGACGTCGGACGAGTCCCTGGAGTGTCCGGAATGTAGTTCTACTGATGTTATCACGGACGCGGATCAGGGTGAACTCGTCTGCGACGACTGTGGTCTCGTCATCGACGAGCGCTCTATCGACCGGGGTCCGGAGTGGCGGGCGTTCAACCACTCCGAGCGCCAGTCGAAGTCTCGTGTCGGTGCACCAATCACCGAGACGATGCACGACCGGGGACTGACGACGACGATTGACTGGAAGGACAAGGACGCCTACGGGCGTTCGCTCTCGTCCGAAAAACGTAGTCAGATGCACCGATTGCGCAAGTGGCAGGAGCGCATCCGTACCAAGGACGCGGGCGAGCGCAACCTCCAGTTCGCGCTCTCCGAGATCGACCGGATGGCCTCCGCACTCGGCGTCCCGCGCTCGGTTCGCGAAGTCGCGTCGGTCATCTACCGCCGTGCGCTCAACGAGGATCTCATCCGCGGCCGTTCCATCGAGGGCGTCGCCACGAGCGCGCTGTACGCCGCCTGCCGACAGGAAGGAATTCCGCGAAGCCTCGACGAAGTTGCCGAAGTATCCCGCGTACCGCAGAAAGAGATCGGACGAACGTATCGCTACATCTCCCAGGAGCTCGGGCTCGAACTGAAACCCGTCGACCCCAAGCAGTTCGTCCCGCGGTTCGCCTCCGCGCTCGACCTCTCCGAGGAAGTGCAGGCGAAAGCGACCGAAATCATCGATGTCTCCGCCGAGCAGGGTCTGCTCTCGGGGAAGTCGCCGACTGGATTCGCCGCCGCCGCCATCTACGCGGCGTCACTGCTGTGCAACGAGAAGAAGACCCAGCGCGAAGTCGCCGACGTCGCGCAGGTGACCGAAGTCACCATCCGCAACCGATATCAGGAACAGATCGAAGCAATGGGCTTCCGCTGAACAGTCTGCAATCCGAAACGACCTCTCGCGTTCTCGACGGCGGTGACGCGACCGCCGCAAAATCATTCACGTACTTGCCAGCAGTGCGTCCGTCACCCTCGAGGACGTGTGAGACTGCGGAGACGTCCGGCCGCTCACTGTAGCACGAAGACGAACACTTCGCGGTTCCACAGACCGAGTTCGTAGCCCGTTGACTCGTACCCCTCCAGTTGCCGCGCGACCTGACTCCGGTTCTCGGTGTCGACGACGACGACGGCGGGTGTTCCGGTAACTGTCTCCAGGTCGCTCGGCGCGGCGACGCTCGTCTGTTGCGCGCCGAGGCGCTCGAAGTACCACGGCAACGGGAGGCGATTGCCCCACGCGTCGGAGACCGGCGGTTGCAAGTCGCCGTCGGCGCTGGAGGTGTAGAACGCCTCGCCGACGTAGACGACATCCGGACCCTCTGTGCGCTCCATCGCCGCGGAAGCGTTTTCGAGCATCGGTTCGAGCGGCTGCGAGGGCTGTGCGTACTGAGCGAGGCGGTCGTTGGGTCCCGGCGGCCCGTAGGCGTTCGTAGCGGCGACGCCGCCGACGTGGGCCAGCAGAACCATCGAGACGAGTGCGACCGCCCCGACACGGGCCGCTTGGTCGCGCGCAAGTCCGATTCGTGCGACCCGGGCGAGCGCGGCCGCACCGAGCGCTGCCGGGAGCGTCAGCGCGACGACAGTGTGGACGACGAGCCACGGGGCGAACTGTTCTGCGAGCGTCGGAACGAGGAGAAGCGAGACGCCCGCCCAGAAGGCGAAGAAGTGGAGCAGCGGTCGCCGACCCCCCGTCAGATACCGGTCGTAGAAGAACGCGCCGGCGGCCAGCGCCAACACCGGCAGCGACACCGCCGCCAGCAGTTCGCCGTAGTCAGCAAGGTACGGGAGCAGTTCGTGCCCGTTCGTCCGCCGGTAGTCGATTCGGACGGCCCAGAACTTCCGGAACGAGCCGAGAAACGCCGATTCGACGGTCGTCGGAAGCGTCGTGAGGTTCCAGAGACCGACATCGCCGGAGTCGCCCGCACGGGGCGCGTAGAAGAAGAACAGCACGCCGAGTAGAACGAACAGCGAGCGCGCGAGCGGCGTCGCCCACGAGACGAGCGCGCGCCACGCGCGTTCGGCCGTCTCGACCGGGTTCGCGTCGCCGCGGACGCGGAGATGGTCGAACGTCAGAAACGCCGCGAACGCCCAACAGAACAGCGTGACGACGGCGAACCCCGAGGTGGCGAGCGCGAGACCGACCGCGCCGACGCTGACGTAGAGATACCGGCGACGCCCACCGTCGACGACCCGGAGGAAGCAGCCGACAGCGAGCAACGCGAACGCGGCGAGAAGTACCTCGCCGCGGGCGAACCGGGAGTAGTAGAGCAACACCGGTTCGACGGCGAGGACGAGCGCGAACGCGACCGTCTCGTCATCGCGGAGACGGCTTCGGTAGAGGAGCGCGACGAGCGGGAGCAGCCCGCCGACGAGGGCGACGACGAGGCGACCGGTGAAGTCGTTTGCGCCGAGGAGCGCGAACACGTGGCGGTTCACGAGCGGAAGGAACGTCCCGCCGGCAACGGGACGGTACTCGAACGCGCCTGAGTCGAGGTAGCGAAGCGTCCAGTAGCCGACTCGCGCCTCGTCCCAGTGGAACGCTCTGGCCCCGAGACCGACGAGGCGGGCGACGAGAGCGACGACCGCGAGACCGACGACGGCGAGAGTCGCTCGGTCGAACCGGGTGAAGGCGGCGTCGTCGCGAGGATTCATGTCCATTCCTGCCGCACCGTGGGGTAGAAGCCTTTCGGGTTCTCGTCGCTCAGCTTCGATCGCCGCGCGGACGCGACCGGAGGCCCTTCGCAACCGTCAACAAGCCGACCGGCGTAGCGCGTCGTATGTCGATACTCGATTCGCTGCCGGCGCGTCCGCTCTCGGAGGCCGAACTCGCGGCGTTGAACCGCGCCGACGCCGTGGAATTAGCCATCGCCGTCGACGAGGGCGGCCCGACGGAGGCGCTGCTGTTGGCGACGGAGTCGTGGGTGAAGGCGCTCGTGTTCGACGCCGACGGTGAGGGGTGGCGAACCGCCGAGACGGCGTCGCTCGACGAGACGGAGCGGTACGAGGCGCTCAAGCGGTGCGAGGAAGCGGTCGCGTCGCTCCGCTCGGCGTGACCGTCACGTCCATCGGGCGAGAGTTCTAATCACTCGTCTCCATACTCTCTCGTATGTATGACCGAATCCTCCTCCCGACAGACGGAAGCGACGCAGCGGAATCGGCCCTTCCGCACGCACTCGAACTCGCCGAGACGTTCGACGCCGAGTTACACGTCCTCTACGTCGTCGACACGCGGACACTCGCGACGATAGACCTCGGAGCCGACGCCGTGCTGTCGACGCTCGAAGCGGAGGGAGAGGCCGCCGTCGAACGCCTTCGGTCGCGCGCGGCCGAGACCGGTGTCGACGCTCTCGCCACCGTCGAGGCAGGGTCACCGCCGGACATCATCGTCGACTACGCCGACGACCACGACGTCGACCTCGTCGTGATGGCCACTCACGGCCGTCGCGGATGGAACCGGTATCTCCTCGGTAGCGTCACCGAACGCGTCGTTCGGAGCTCAGACGCTCCGGTTCTCACCGCTAGACACTCCGAGCACGACGAGTAGCGTCGGCGTGCGCTGCGTACTGGCGCAACACCGCTCGACTCGAGACCCGAGCGCGGCTCTGTGAGTGTTGTATGCGCACGGAACCGGCCGCCGTGGCGGATGCCGGTTCCGGTGTCAGAGGCATGGTCACCGCGCGCAGTCGACGGCGTACAGACGCCGTCGGACTCTGTGGAACGTCCGGACGCGAACAGCGCCCAGCTACGCCGGTAACCGGGAAGACGGATGCACCTCTCACGCATAACTGTTTCCCAGACAGTCGCAGTTCGAGTACGACTGTCGCGCGTCGCGTTCGTCCGGCGACGAATCACTCATACGAACAGTGCCATTCCGGACGGGTTGTAACCGACAGGACGGTCACCGTCGAGGGGCTGAACACGCCGTCCCTACGGGGAGACAATCGTAGCGTAACCGGTGCCCCACGTCGATTACGATGCCCATGACGGCGGTCGAACGGCGGGAAATACCATCTTGTCCGCCATTTGGCTGCACGTTACTTTGGGGGAGGGGGTTCTTCGATAATTTGCATCCTGGCATGGACGGTCGCCGCGCCGACGCGCAGTCCCCCTGGTACGTCGACGGCGTTCGTCCGAGAGCTTGCATGGTTCGCGTCACGGATGCGTCACCCCCGGTTCAGTACTCTCCCCCTGAATCGGACTCTTCAGATCAGTTCCTCGAAAGCGGATTTACGACCCGAGTACTCCGGAGCGACGCGAGACGGTCGTTTGCGACTCCGTCGCGCAAACATTCTATCGAGGAAGACATTTAGAAACGTTTATCATTGTCCTATCTAATACCCAGTTGTTGCTACAGAAGCCCCGGACCGCGCAAATCTGCGCGTCGGGCCTCTGCTGGCACACCTGACACACCACCTTCTCCGAACCCGATTGTCGAGCGATCAGCACGCGAAACCCGTTCGGAACGGACGTCGCCCTCGCAAAGGGCGCAACCGATTCGACCGACAGTGCGACGACTACAGGTAGTAACAAGCAAATCGGCTATGTCGGCGACGGCCGAATCGAATACCGATTGTCGGACACGTCGGCGGGTTCGCCACAGGCCCGCCGGCGCACGAGGCCCCGGCAATCACACGGCCACTTTCGAGCGCCGTACTCGTTTTCGACGTATCATCCGGGGAGCACAAAGTTCAGCATCGCGACGACGAGACCGGCCACGCCCATCCGCGCGCCGGCGACGAACCACCGCTGTTTCGAGATCGACCCGAGGTACGCGCCGAAGGTGAACAGGAGCGCGACCCCGACGACCACCGCCGCCGCGGTTGCCTGCGCCATCGTGAACGCGATTCCTTCGAGTAGGAACGGCGTGAGCGGCAGCACCGACCCGAGCACGGGACCGAGCACGCTCATCGTCGCGTTCGCCAGTCGGGCGGCGTCCTGTTCGGACTCGACGCGCGTATCGCCGAGGTCGCGCAGCATTGCGTCCTCCAACTCCTGTCGTTCGATTCGCTTCTCGGCGCGCTCTATCTCCCAGACACTCCAGGCGCCGGAGGTGCCGAGTCCGATCGTCGCGCCGACGCCGATTTTCGCGACCGTAACTCCCTCCGGGATGCCCGAGAGAAACGCCCCGATGACGACGCCGATGGCCGTCAACGTCCCATCGAATCCGTTCGAGATGAAGTACCGGCGCGAAATCGGGTCGCTCGCCCGTTCGAGAAACGTCCCGAGCCGCGAACTGCGCTCGGCCATCGATCAGTCCTGCGGCGTCTCGCTCTCTTCGACGATGTACTCGCCCGCGGCGACTTCGTCGATAGAGTGTATTGAACCCCCGAGGTCGTAGATGGTCGATTCGAGGCGTTCGTAGTCGATGTGGCCGCCCTCCACCGTCAGCTTCAGATTCTGTACCTCCTGATCGGTCTCGACGAGTTTCGCGTTCACCCCGTCGATTCCGTCGAGTCCTGCGAGCTCGGACGCCAGTTGGTCGGTCGGTGGTTCGTAGGGTTTCAACAGGTCGAGTACGACGCGGCGAATCGGTGCCATCACGCTGTACGAGAGGGGCGTGTCAGGAAAAACGTACCCCTAGACAGTTATCCGTCCTTTCGGAGGCAACAGTATCCACCATAAAGAGTTTTCTCCGGGGTTTTCGTACCGCTGAGTATGACCGAGTACACCGTCGAGTTCGTTGGCACCGGCGAGAGCATCGAAGTCTCCGACAAGCAGACCATCCTGAAAGCCTGTATCGACGAGGGAATCGCACAGGAGTACTCCTGCCGCGTCGGGATGTGTCTGGCGTGTTCGGCCGAGATCGTCGAAGGCGAGGTCACTCAGCCCGCCGCGCGCGGACTCACCGAGGAGGAGGCCGAGCGGTACGCGCTCACCTGCATGGCCCGCCCGCAGAGCGACCTGAAACTCGACCGCGGGAAGTACCCGCCGAGCATCGAAAGCGACGCGCAGGCGACCGGCGATGCGGCCGCGGCCGACGACGACTGAGTACCTCTTCTCTCGCTTTCTCTCGCCTGCCGAGCGCCGACACCGTCAGTTCGGGGTCGCCCTCACTCCGTCGTCTCCGTCAGTCCGCCGTCGCCGCGCAGTTGTTCGGGCCGAGTTCCAACTCGAACGCCTCGTCGTCGTCGACCGAACCGCGACCGAGGTTCGTTTCGATTATCTCCTCGAAGTTGTTCGGTCGCGGCGGCATCGCCGACAGCGCGTAATCGACGAACGCGTCTTCCTCCATCGACAGTGCGTCCAATCGGTCTCTCAGTTCGCCGAGCGTCGCAGTGTACGTGCCGTCTTCTTCGGGGTCGGCGTCGTCACCGTAGTGGCCGGGCGCGACCACCGTCTCGTCGGGCAGCGCGAGCACTCGCTCGTGGAGCGTCCGGTGTAGCTGTCGCGCCATCTCCTCGGCCCCGTCGTCGCCACGTTCGAGGTCGGGCCGGGCAACACTCTCGGAGAACAGCAGGTCGCCGTCAATGAGGACCTTCCCGACCCGGTAAGCGGTCATCTCGGTCGTGTGCCCCGGTACGTGCATCGCTTCGAGCGTCGCGTCGCCGACGGTGAGTTCGTCGCTATCGCCGACCAGTTCGGCGTCGAACGCGAGTCCGCGGTCGGTCGCTCCTTCGGGTACGACCCGGACCGCGTCGCTCCGGTCGGCCACCTCGCGAACGCCGCTGACGTGGTCGGCGTGGACGTGGGTATCAAGCGCGTACCGTAGCTCTGCGGCGCGGTCGCGGGCGTCCTCGACGTAGCGGTCGGCGAACGTGCGGAGCGGATCGATAACGGCAGCTTCGTCTCCGGAGACGACGAGGTACGCGAGACAGCCGCTCGCTGGTCGCTGGTACTGGATTACCGTCGCGCCGTCCGCGTCGGCGTCGAGTTCCTCGGCGTGGTACGCCCGCGCCCAGCCGCGCATCCCGTCTTCGAGGTTCACTGCGTCGAGGCCGTGCTCGCGGAGCGCCTCGGCCACCGTCGCGCTCGACTCGCCGCGTCCGCAGATGACGACGACCCGCTCGCCATCGTCGAACTCGGCCGCGAGGTCCCCGATTTCGTCTTTCGCCTGCGCCTGGACGAATTTCATGTACGGGAGGTGCGTCGTCTCGACGTCGCCGCCGCCGAGCGGCCACTGGTCGGACTCGTCGCGGTTGCGCACGTCCAGTACCCGGACTCGCTCACCGGCGCGGAGCGTCTCGGCCAGCGACGACGGAGAGAGGGCGATTTCGTCGGAACTCATAGCTCGAACTACGCTGCGGGAGGTCAAAAGTCCGCGGCGGAGAGGAGACGGAGAGGACAAGATGGCGGGAAGGACGAGGTGTCGCGTAGCACGACGGGAGCAACGTTGAACTCGCGGGCCGCCGTCACGACTCCCATGGACGCCACGAAGTTCCGCGAGACGGTGGAAACGTCGAAGCGAACCGAACTCGACCGATTGGGGTCGAGCCAACTGCTCGTCGCGCTGACCGACGCGGAGTTGGACGCCGAGTCGGTCCTCCGCGTCGCCGCCGGGAGCGAGGCCGCCGCCTACGGGACGTTCTCGTCGTGGGCCGACGACGAGGTGTCCGACGCGGCGCGCGAGGCGTTCGAGGCGGTGGCCGAGCAGGAGGCCGACCACCACGAGCGCGTCGTTGCCGCAATGGACGGCAGCCCAGACGAGACGCTCGAAGACGCGACCGATGCCGACGCCGGTCCGATGCACGGCTACCTCCGCGGACGCGACGACACCGTCTCGCGCGTCGCAGGTGGGATGGTCGGCCGGTCGCTGCTCTCGCTTCGGACACACACCCAGATTATCGGCTTCTTCGTCAACGAGGCCGACGAGAAACGCGCGGACCTCTTCCGGGACCTGAAAGGCGAGACGCGGGACACCCTCGACCGCGGCTTGGAACTTCTGGAGGAAACCTGCGAAACTGACGAGGAGTGGGAGCGCGCGCGGGCGACGGCGGAGTACGTGATTCGGTTGGTGTACGACGACTACGCCGACGCGCTGGGCGAGTTGGGGTTGAATCCGAAGTCGGTATGTTAGGTCTCACGCCGGAATCGGTGTGTTACGTCTCTACGTCGGAATCGACAGATGTCAGATGATTTCACTTATCACCGAATCGTGTGAACCTGTCTTCGGACAACATGAGCGGGACGAGCGAAGTGATACTGACGAAGAGTCGGATTCGACCCGGGAAAACCGACCGACTCCGCGAGTGGACCGACGAGATACGGGCGCGCGAGGACGAGGCGCTCGAAACGCTCCAGCACGAGGGGATGCACGCGGAGGCCGCGTTCGTCGAGCACGCAGAAGACGGCGATTATCTCGTCTACTACATGGAAGCCGACGACATCGAGGAGGTGTTCGAGGCGTTCGAGGAGTCGCCGCACGAAATCGACCGTGAACACCGCGAAGTGATGCACGAGGTACTCGTCGGAGACGACGCCGAACGAACTATCGAACCGCTGTACCACCTTGTCAATCCCGAGAAGCGCTGAACATCCGGCTTCTCCGGTGTTCGGTCTCTCACCCGTCCGTGGGGACGATTCGGTAGAGTGCACCGCCGTCGAACGTTCCGCCGAGCACGTACAGTTCGCCCGACGGACTGCGGCCGAACGAGAAGATGCGGCTGAGGGTCTCGCTCCCCGCACCGACCGCGTCAACGACGCGCGTCGGCCACATCCCCTGATCTTCGGGTCGTCTCGCGACGAACAGTCGGCCGCTGGCGTCCAAGTCGCCGAAGACGTACGCGCCCTGCAACTGCGGGAGTGCCGACCCGCGGTAGACGTAGCCGCCGATGACGGAGTTGCCGCTGAGCGGCCCGCCCGAGTGCGAGTACTCGATTATCGGATCGACGAGCGGTTCGCCGCCGCGCACCGACTCGGGCGTCCGGTCCGGACAGGAGTCCGCCGCGAAGCAGTGGGTCCCCTCCTTCACGTTCCACCCGTAGTTGCCGCCCTTCTCGACTAGGCTCACCTCCTCGTACTCGCTCTCGCCGACGTCGCCGACGAACAGGTCGTCCCCGTCGAACGAGAGTCGCCACGGGTTCCGAAAGCCCCACGCGTAGTGTTCGTCGAGACCAGGGCGACCGACCAGCGGGTTGTCGTCTGGAATCGCGTACGGCTTGCCGCCCTCGCGACCGTCGACGTCGATGCGGAGAATGCTCCCGAGGAGGTTGCGACGCACGTCCTGGGCGTTGCCGCCGGGGACGGCTCCGTACCAGTCGTCGACGTGGCCAAGTCCCAAATCCCAGCCGTTTCCGCCGTCGCCGACGGTCACGTAGAGGTAGCCGTCAGGTCCGAACGTCAGATCGCCGGCGTTGTGGTTCGGTTGCGGTTCGGGAATTTCGAGGACAGTGCGCTCGGAACCGCGGTCCGCGGTTCTGCTGTCGGCACTCACGGCGAACTCCGAGAGGACGAACGTGTGGCTGTAGCTCTGCGGCGTGTTCTGTCGGCGCGGCGCGCTGTAGCGGACGAACAAACGGCGGTTCTCGGCGAAGTTCGGGTGGAGCGCGAGACCGAGCAGTCCTTTCTCCCCGCCGGCCTCGACGGTGTCCCGAAGGTCGAGCAGCGGTTCGTCCCGCACGCTCCCGGACTCGGTGACCCAGACGAGGCCCCGCTGCTCGGCGACGTATCGCTGGTCGGAACTAGGGACGAACGCGATGTCCAGCGGAATTTCGAACCCCTCCGCGATCGTTTCGACTCCGACCGAGTCGGGAATCGCTCCCGTCTGTGCCGGTTTCGACGTGCCGGCCGTCTCGCCGAGAGATCGGTCGGTCGATACCGACTCGGCGGTCTCGGTCGTCACCGCCGTACCGACCGCACCCATCACTGTCCCCGAGAGAGCCGTCCGGAGCAGCTCTCGTCGACTCGATGAGAGTTTCACACCGAGTGAGACAGCGTGGAGCGGGAAGTAACTATGTGGGATTTATTATGTTTCTGTAGGAGTATCCTCCGAGGAACCACTCCGGAACACGGAGACCGTCTCAGCGGAGGTCCCGTTCGCGACGACTTTCTGACTGTTGTCGTCGACGAACGGACTCAGACTGCGCTACTTGGGTGGTACTCGTCGAACTCGTCGCGGAGGACGTTACAGATCTCGCCGACCGTCGCATACACTTTCACCGCGTCGACGATGAGCGGCAGGAGGTTAGCGTCGCCGTGGGCGGCATCGCGGATCGCGCCGAGTGCGTCCTCGACGGCCTCGGTGTCGCGGTCCGCCTTCAGCGCTTCGAGCGACTCGACCTGTCGCTTCTCGTCCTCCTCGGACACCTCCTCGATATCGACGTGCGCCTCCTCGTCGACCTGATACTCGTTGACGCCGACGATGATGCGCTCGCCTGCTTCGATCTCGCGCTGGCGCTCGTAGGCGACCTCCTGAATCTGCCGTTGGACCCACTGCTCTTTCACCGCGTCGAGCATCCCGCCGCGTTCGTCGACCTCGTCGAGGATCTCGAAGGCGTCGGCCTCGACCTCGTCGGTGAGTGCCTCGACGTAGTAGCTCCCGGCAAGGGGGTCGATAGTGTCCGCCGCGCCCGACTCGTGGGCGAGAATCTGTTGGGTGCGCAACGCGGTGCGGACGCTCTCCTCGGTCGGTAGCGACAGCGCCTCGTCCTTCCCGTTGGTGTGGAGGCTCTGCGTGCCGCCGAGGACGGCCGCGAGCGCCTGGTACGAGACGCGGACGATGTTGTTTTCCACCTGTTGGGCGGTCAGCGTCGACCCGCCGGTCTGGGTGTGGAACTTCAGCTGTTTCGACTTGGGGTTCTCCGCACCGAAGCGCTCCTCCATGATCTTCGCCCACATGCGGCGGGCGGCGCGGAACTTCGCGACCTCCTCCAGAACGTTGTTGTGCGCGTTGAAGAAGAACGACAGTTGCGGCGCGAACTCGTCGACGTCGAGTCCGGCGTCGATGGCGGCCTGGACGTACTCGATGCCGTTACCGAGCGTGAACGCTACCTCTTGGGCGGCAGTCGACCCTGCCTCGCGGATGTGGTAGCCCGAGATGGAGATGGTGTTGAACTTCGGCGTCTCGGACGCGCAGAACTCGAAGATGTCGGTGATGAGCCGCATCGACTGCTCCGGCGGGTAGATGTAGAGGTTGCGCGCGACGTACTCCTTCATGATGTCGTTCTGGATCGTTCCGCGAAGTTGGTCGCGGTCGACGCCCTGCTGGTCGCCGACGGCGACGTACATCCCCAGCAGGACCGCCGCGGGCGCGTTGATGGTCATGCTGGTCGAGACTTCGTCCAGCGGGATACCCTCGAACAGTGTCTCCATGTCGCGCAGCGAGTCAATGGCGACGCCGGATTTGCCAACTTCGCCCGCGGCCATCTCGGCGTCGGAGTCGTAGCCCATCTGCGTCGGCAGGTCGAACGCCACCGAGAGACCGGTCTGACCGTTGTCGATGAGATACTGGTAGCGGTCGTTCGTCTCGGCGGCGGTGCCGAAGCCGGCGTACTGCCGCATCGTCCACAGCCGTCCCCGGTGCATCGTCGGGTAGACGCCGCGCGTGTACGGTTTCTCGCCGGGGAAGCCGATGTCGTCGACGTAGTCGGTGTCGGCGATGTCGTCGGGCGTGTAGAGGCGGTCGACCTCGTTGCCCCCGGTGTCCGTCGTGAACGTCTCCTCGCGCTCCCCGAACCGCTCCAGTGTCGGCCGAAGCGTCTCCTCCTCCCACTCCTCTTTCGCGGAGCGAATCCGCTCCAAATCGTCGGGGTCGAACATAGTCGAAGATGAAGATAGGCGGTACCTTAAGCGTTCGAGAGACGCACCCGTTCGCCGACCGCCCGCTTAGCACCTCGGTAATAAAGGCCTCACCGCAGGTTCGGTCGACCGAGATGGATTCGGAGCACACCCGGAGACGAGTCCTCGAACTCGCCGGCGTCGGCACCGGCCTCGCGCTCGCGGGCTGCGTCGGCGGCGCTTCCGACACCCCGGCGTCAAACGGCGACGCCGCGTCGCCGACGCCCGACCCGACCGAATCGCCCGACAAACCAGAGACAGAAACCGAAACTCCTGACCCGACCATGAGCACCGTCTTTCACTTCACCGCCGACGAATCGCACCAGGAACACGCACTCGGAAACGTGAGAAACCTCCTCGCCGACGACACCGTCGACCTCGACGACGTCGTCCTCCTCGTCAACGGCTCCGGGTTCAAACTCGTCCTCGAAGAACAGACCGAACACGCAGAGAAACTGCGCGAACTCCTCGACCAAGGGGTGTCAATTTGCGCCTGTGAGAACTCGATGGAACGGTTCAGCGCGACGGAAGACGACCTCGTCGACGGCGTCGAGACGGTTCCCTCCGGCGTCGGCGAACTAACGAAACTGCAGGCTGGCGAGGGGTACGCCTACATCAAAACGCCGTAATCTCGGGCCGACAGCGCCGATGCGAGACGACTCGTCCCTCCACTCGCTGTTTCTCAATCGCCGTCTTCGGTGAGCGTGACCTCGAACGGCGCGTCCGTCGGAGCGTCGCTCGGGTCCACGTATCCCATCCCGAAGGCGGAGTAGACGCCGCGACTGTCGAGTCTCACCTCGGTCGTCGTCACCGCGTCGCCGCCGTCCGCCGGGCGGACTTCGAGTTGGTGCATCCCGGCCGAGAGCGTCGTGGTCGCGGCCCTTCCGTAGCCGACTCCGTCGAACACCGTCTCGTCGCCGTCGGCGGCGACGACCTGCAGGCCGCTGCTGTCGGGGGCGGCGTTGACGAACCGGAGGCGGGCGCTCCCCTCGTCGGGAAGCGAGAGGTTCTCCTCGAACAGCCGAAACTGGAGGTCCCTGTTGGTGTCGGAGCCTTGTTCGCCAAGGGCGACGCCGGTGTAACTCGCGACGTCCAAATCGAGCGACTCGTCGAACAGGACATTGCCCGCGCCACCGGTGGCGACGAGTTTTAGATCGGTCTGCTCGGCGCCGAGGTAGAGGTACTGGCTCACCTGCCGAAACGTTTCGTCTTTCAACGCTGCGTCGCCGAAGATGACCACGTCGAAGTTCGGCGCGTCGGGAACCGCGTGGATGACGCGGAGGTTCGCGCCGCCGTCGGTCGACGCCGGGCCGTCGGTCGAAGCGTCGGTCGAAGCGTCGGTCGGAGCGTCGGTAGCCGTCGACGCGGCGTCCGCGGTCGGTTCGCCGCTGGAGGGCTGTATCTCGTCTTCGGCGAGGCTGTCGCCGCAGCCAGCGACCGCGGCGAGGAGGGCGACGCCGCTGGCTCGCAGAAACGTCCGGCGACGTGAGTCGGGCATCGTCCGCCCAGTCGTTCTCCGAGCATCTCAACGTTTCCCTCGTTATCACTGTTTGAAATACGACAGTGTTCAGAACCGTAACGTCAGCGACGACTCCCCGGTTGCGGGTCGACGTGCGGTTTCGGCAGCAGCGCCTCGAACGGCTGCGCGTCGAGCCACTCCAACAGGCGGACGAGTTGGTCAGTCGCCGCCTCGAACAGTTCCGCACCTTTCTCCGGCGTCGCGTCCGTCTGGTCGCCGAGCACGCCGTTTTCGGTATTGTCGGCCGCGTCGTAGAAGGTGCGTGCGCCGAACTTTCGGGGGTTGGCGTCGGCCAGACTCCGCACGCCGCCGCCGCGCGCCGATTCGAGTTCGTCGTCACGAACCAACTCACGGGCGATGTGCATAATCATCGCCGTCTCCTTCGGCCCGCCGTGGGGGCCGTTGTGCTCGAACAGATCGCTCACGAGATCCGGAATCGACTCGTCCCACATCCACTCGATGGCGTAACCCGCGCCGTCGTCGCGGAGACGACGCCCTACCTCGCGCAAGTGGACGGTGTTGCCGCCGTGGGCGTTGACGTAGACGACCCGGTCGATGCCGTGGTACGTCAGGTTGCGCGTGAGGCTCTCGACGTAGTCGCGGAAGGCGGGCGGGTCGACCCACATCGTCCCGTGGAACTGGCGGTGGTGGGGGCTGACGCCGATATCAATCGTCGGCGTGCAGAGGTGGCCCGTCCGTTCCGTCGCCGCGCGCGCCAGCGACTCGGCGATGAGGTGGTCGGTCGCGAGCGGGAGGTGTGGCCCATGCTGCTCGGTCGAACCGAGCGGCACGACCGCGAGCGACTGTTTGGCGACGTACTCTCCGAGTTCCGGCCACGTCCGGTCGGCGACGTACATGGACGGAGGAGGGGCGGAGGATCCAAGAAGTTAGGTGGTGAGAGAGTCGGCGCGCCGTCACGTAGACGGTCGATGCGACGTGGCGGAGACAGTCGTCGCCGCTCGCCCGCGCAGTCCCCGCGTTCTCGCTGGCGTTCGCCACGTTTTTGCCCGCCCGCCACGACGCTCCGGGTATGTTTGGTGGCGGCGGTATGAACCCGCGGAAGATGAAGCAGATGATGAAGCAGATGGGCATCGACGTCTCCGAAATCGACGCCGAGGAGGTCATCATCCGAACAGCAGACGAAGAACTCGTCTTCAGCGACGCGCAGGTGACGCAGATGGACGCACAGGGACAGCAGACGTACCAGATCGTCGGCGAACCCGAGTCCCGAGCGCTTGGCCCGGGTGACACCGCAGGTGCGAGCGGCGCCCGTTCCGAGGATACCGTGGACGTCGACGCAGCGGGCGAGGCGGGCGGTGAGGCGGACGGCGAGGAGATCCCCGACTCGGACGTCGAAATCGTCGCGACGCGCGCCGGCGCGAGCGAGGAGGAGGCCCGAGAGGCGCTCGAAGCCGAAAACGGTGACCTCGCCTCGGCGATCTCGCGCCTGGAGTGATACTCCTCGTCCACGGCGACCGCGAGTATCTTCGCGGCCCCGGTGACGAACTGCAGACGGACCTCGGCGTGCTCACCGTCCCCGAGGACGTCTCGCCGGGCGACGTGCTGGAGACGCATCTCAGCGAGGAGTTCCTCGTCCGCGCCCCGCGTGGTCCCGACCTGTTCAACCACTTCGAGCGCACCGGCGCACCGATGATGCCACGCGACGTCGGTCTCATCGTCGGCCACACCGGCGCGGCAGCGGGCGACCGCGTGCTCGACGCCGGAACCGGAACGGGCGTGCTCTCGGCGTATCTCGCCCGCCTCGGCGCGGAAGTCACGACGTTCGAGCGTGACCCCGGCTTCGCCGACGTCGCCCGCGAGAACATGGACCTCGCCGGCGTTTCCGACCGCGTCGACGTGCGAACCGGCGACCTGACGCAGGAACTCGATTCGCTCTCCGGATTCGACCTCCTAACGCTCGACACCGGCGACGCGCCCGATGTCGTCGCCCGCGCGCCAGACCTGCTCGTCTCCGGCGGATTCGTCGCCGTCTACTCGCCGTTCGTCGAGAATTCCCGAGAGACGGTGCGAACCGCCCGCGAAGTCGGTCTCTCGGGCGTCGAAACGCTCGAAACCATCCAGCGGCGGATGGACTTCGGCGACCGCGGGTCGCGGCCGTCGACGGCGGGCGTCGGACACACGGGCTACCTGACGTTCGCGCGCAACGAGTAGCGAAGTCGCCCTCGGTTGCCTTTGAGAACGGAGACAGGTTCCGAACTTCCTCCGGCCGCAGAACCACTAAGTCTACAGCCCTCTTACAGGACTCCGTACCATGAGCACCGACGAAATGTCAGATATCGGCGAAACGCGGACGTGGCCAGAACTCGCGATCGGTCTCTACGAGCGACTGACCGGACGAGGCGCGGAGATTACCTACGAGTTCGAGGAGATGGAAGTCGACGTGCCGAGCAAGACCGGCGAGGACGCCGAACACGCCCACTGGCGACTCGACGGGACGCTCCGCATCAGCACCCGCGAACCGGACGAGTGACCGGCACCCGCCGCCCGCTGGACGTCACGGCCGAACTGACGCTCACCATCGAGGACGAGGATATCCGCGTCGTCGGCTTCGGCGACCTCGTCGTCGTCGATACCCCGTCGCTCGGTGGGGCGTTCGCGCTCCTGCAGGGGACGAAGCGACTGCCGACCGATCAGTTCGGCGCGGACGTTCGCGCCGCGGACGTGACCGTCGACGTGCGCGTCGACGGCGTGAGCATCGCCCGCCTCGGTCCGGGCGTCCGACCAGGCTACCTCTCGCGTAAACTCGGCGTCGCCCCCGCCCGACTCTCGCTCGGCGGCGCAGCGTTGGCGCTGCTCCGCAGGACGCGTCCGTAGCCCCGTCACCCCCGCAGTTCACTGAGTCGCCCGAATCAACGCGAACAGCTCTTCTCTGAATCGGTTGGGGTCGAAGGCCCCGGTCAGCGACGCTGCCGAGTCGGCGCTCGGCCCGTCTCCGTCGCCCGACGGCGCGTTCTCGTCACTCGACCGCGTGTCCTCCTCGTCCCGCGGTGATTCGACGACGCTTGTGGGATACGCGCCGCCGGCGAGCAGGAACTCGCCGCGGGCGTCGGTCGGCCAGACCGCGAGCCACCCCCGCACGGAGACGACCGCCTCACCGGCCCGTGAGCGGGCGTCGTAGCGCGCGAGCCGCGCCTCGGTCCCCCGAACGTCGAACCGACGCTCCTCGGTTCTCTCGACGGCGAGAAAGCCGCGTTCGCGGAGTTCGTCCTCGAACCCTGCCATCGAACGGTCGGCGACGAGACGCCAAAGCGTCCGCGACGCGGGCGGGCGCGGCTCGAGTAAAAGTCGACTCGCGAAGAAGAAGCGTCGGATTCGGTCCCGTCCGGTGCGTTCGGCGAGATGCTCGTGCAACGCCGCGTCCTCGTAGACGGCGGTGTGAGCCGTCGCCCGGACGAGACCCGCGTCGAACGGGCGGTCGACGCTCGATTCGGACAGCACCCACCCGCCGAGACGGTCTTCGGGGACCGTCGGCGGGGGCACGCTCATCGCTCAGTGGTCGTCTTCGCGCCACTTGTGCTCGCACTCGGTACAGACGAAAAAGCGCGTCTCGGACTCGTCGGCCGAGCGAATCTGCTGCATGTACCAGTAGGCGGTGTCGTTGCCGCAGTCGGGGCAGTGCGCCGTCGTCGTCGGCAGGCCGCTCGTGCCGCCCTCGGACTCGATAATTTCCGACTCCTCTTGAGCTTGCGTCGTCACCATCGCCTGCTCTTTGGCCTCGTCGCGTAGTTTTTCGTGGCCGCACTTCGTACAGACCCAGTTGTCGCCTTGCGTCTGCATCATCGAACCGCATTCGTCGCAGAACTCCATAGGAGTGATACCAGCGTACTTGGCTACTTAAACGTCGGGATTCGACGCCGAAACCACTGGACTGGGTCTCCCCTGCCTCCGCGCGTCCGTCAGTTTTCAGGCGTCGCCGTCGGACTGCCTCGGTTCGCCGAGCGCTTCGACGGGGAGCGTGTTGTACAGTTCCTCGGAGAGTTCCTCGGGACTTCGGTACGTCTCGCTTCGCGTCTCGGACACGAGTTCGCCGAGGTTCGCCTGCCCGTCGGCGAACGTGACGGTCGTGTCGGTATACTCCGCGGCCGCCTCGTCTCGGGAGATCGGGTAGGACAGTTGGTCGAACTCCGTGTCGACGCGGCTTAGCTTGACGGTGTCGCTCATACGTAGTGTATCGGCTGCCGAACACATAGCTCCACTGTCAGTCCCGATGAGGGTCCCGAGCGCTGACCGACGGCGACGGCGGTCGGACTCCTCGACGCTCGCGAGGGAGTCGTGCCTCGACACTTGACGCCGTCACTCGGTTGGGTCGTCGCGGAACTCGGCGACCGGGTCGTACTCGCTCTCGACGGAGTAACCGCCGCAGCATGGACAGACGTGATACTCGACCGGGTACGTCTCGCCGCACCCCTGACACTCGTACGGCCCGCCGGTCACCTCGCCGTTGGTGAGTCGGTCGAAGATAGTCGCCAGCGGGTTCATAGCCCGGTCAACGGATGTATATACCATTGTAATGACTGTGCTAAACGAACGAAATTACTGTTTTAGAGACACTCAGACAAAGACAAAAAACTACTCGAACTCGGGGTCGCGCTTGTCGAGAAACGCGTCCATCCCCTCGCGCTGGTCGTGGGTGCCGAACAGTCCGCTCCACGCCCGGCGCTCGTAGACGAGACCAGCGCCCTGCGGTTCCTCGTGGACGGCGTTGATCGTCTCCTTGGCCGTCTGTAGCGCGAACTTCGGTTTCGCGGCGAGGTCGGCGGCGTGTTCGGAGACGACGTCGTCGAGTTCGTCGTGGGCGACGACTTCCCCGACGAGACCGTGTTCGTGGGCGTCGGTGGCGTCGATTCGGTCGCCGAAGAAGATCATCCGCCGGGCGAGTTCGTCGCCGACGAGTCGCGGCAGTCGCTGGCTCCCGCCCCAGCCGGGCGTGATGCCGAGATCGATCTCGGTCTGCCCGATGACCGCCCGTTCGGACGCGACGCGGAGGTCGCAGGCGAGCGCGAGTTCGCAGCCGCCGCCGAAGGCGTATCCGTTGATCGCGGCGATGACGGGCGCGGGGAACGTTTCGAGGCGCTCGGCGACGTGGTGGCCGAGTTCGGCGTAGGCCTGCGCCTCCGGCACCGAGAGTTCCTTCATGTACGAGATGTCTGCCCCCGCGACGAACGCTTTCTCACCCGCGCCGGTGAGGACGACGACGTGCGCGTCGGCCGCCTCGGCCTCGTCGAGGGCGTCTTCGAGCGCTTCGAGCGTCTCGACGTTGAGCGCGTTAAGCCGGTCCGGTCGGTTGACGGTGATGGTCGCCACGTCGTCGGCGTCGATGTCGAGGAGTACGGTTTCCGCCATAGGCCAGAGTCACACCGATCCGGGATAATCGTTCGCCCCGCGGTCGATAGCACGACGGCGCTCGTTCTCAGTGGGAGTACGACCACGGTACGTTCCGACGCCCCACGGTCGGTCGCCGCACTCCAGAACACCGATATCCTCCCTCCCCCAACACCCGGGCAATGACCCTCTCGGACGAGGACAAAGAGCGGTTGGCGGACGTGGTGAAACTCCAACCGACGAAGAACAAAGAACTGCAGGACCGCTGGGACCTCGACAGCGGCAGCGAGGTCCACCGCTACCTCGAAGGCACGCTCAAGGAGTACTACTACCGCGACGAGAACAGCCTCATCCGGGCGACGACGGAGGCCGCGGAGCTGCTCGGCATCGAACCGCCGGTCGAGGACGACCGCGACGAGGGCGCGCCGAGCACTCTTCGCGTCCCAGAACTGGAGTCGCAAGTGTTCGAGGTCGTCGCCGGGCCGAACGAACGCTCCGAGAGCGTCGTCAGCGTGCTGAACAAACTTCGCGAGACGTTCGACGTCGACCCCGAGGCCGCCGACGTTCGCCGCGCGCTCCAGAGCCTGAAGCGGAAGGGCGTCGTCGAGGTTGTCTACCGGACCGTGCCGACGTTCAAACTCATCGTCGAACGCGACGACGTCGACGTGGAAGTGGTCTAACCTCGTCGCGACCGACGCCGAAATCGACGCTAGTACCTCCCTCGAAACCCGTCTCTACCAGTGGCTCGCCGAAACGTTCTCCGACCAGCCGACCGTTACTCGTTCTCATGGAAGACGACGGCGACGATGGCGGTCGCTCTGGTGGCTCCGATGGCTCCGGCAGTCCGAACACGGAGACCGACGCACCCGAAGACGACCGTCCCGCGGAGCCGGTCGACGTTACGGCGTTCGGCGCGGTCGGCGACGGCGAGGCCGACGACGGACCCGCGCTGCAGACCGCGCTCGACGCGGTCGCCGACCGCGGCGGCGGCACCGTCTCGCTCCCGCCGGGGACGTACCGCCACCGTCGGTCCCTGCTGTACGGGTCGAATCTGGTCGTCGCCGGACACGGCGCGACGCTGCTGTTCGACCCGCCAGACCCCGACGCGACGGCGCTCGTCCCCCGAAGCTACGGTGGCGGCGACCCGGTCAGACACGTCGTCGTCGACGGATTGACGCTTACCACCGCCGACCCCGCGAGGGGGAACGGCATCGGCGTTGCCCACGCCGAAGACGTCACCGTCCGCGACTGCCGCGGCGAGCGACTCCGGTGGCACCTCGTCGACGTTGCGGGCGGCAAAGACGTACTCGTGCGAAACTGCTACGCCGTCGGCCTCCGGTCGGCCGCCTACCAGGCGGACAACCTCACCGAGTACGGCGGCCTCGTCGTCGCCCCGCCGGAGGGACCGGTCGAAAACGCCGTCGTCGACGGGTCGGCCAACGAGAACGTCGCTATCGTTCACAACGTCGCCGAGGACTGCACGCGCGGCGTCCACCTCCACCGAAGCGGCGGCCATGACCTCTCGGTCGAACAGAACAAAATTCGCCGCTGCACCGACGTGGGCATCCTCGGCGACGACGGCACCGACTGGCACGACGTGCGCGTGAGCGGCAACATCGTCGAGGGAACCCCGACGTCGACGGGCATCCGTCTCGACGGTCGCTACCGAAACATCTCTGTCGAGAACAACACGGTCCGGAACCACGGCGGCGACGGCATCACCGTCCACCCCGGCGGCCATGGAGCGTCGAAGGAGGTCGATTCTTCCGTCGACGAGGCCGTCGCCGAGGGCGTCAGCGTCTCCGACAATACCATCGAACGCGTCGGCGGGGCCGGCATCGCGCTCCGCCGGGCGTCGGGTGAGGTTGCCGACAACTACGTCTACGACGTCGGACTCGCGGGCGAGGAGCGGGGCGAACCCCGAACAGGCGACGACGGATCGAACGAAGGTCGCGAGGACGGGAGCCTCGTGGGTCGGCCGGTCCACGAACCGTCGGGCGTCGTCGTCGAGCGCGGCGACGGCGTCACCGTCACCGACAACGTCTGTCGCAACGTCGCAGGCGTCGGGTTCGTCGTCCGCGGCGGCCGCAACGTCGCGGTCACGGCGAACGAACTGTTCGGGTTCGAGGTCGGCGTTCTCGCCGTCTCTGACCCCGTCCCGACCGCCCGGATACGAGTGGCGGGCAACACCCTCGAAGGCCGCTCGGAGTCGCGGTGCGGCATCCGCCTCCGGGGCGGTTTCGACCACCGACTCGACGGCAACGACTGCCGGCGGGTCGCCCGCGGCGTCGAACTGCTCGGCGTCCGGCGCGCGTTCTTTCGGGACACCGACGTCGTCGGCGACGGGGGCGACGTCGGCTACCGACTCGACAACTGCGAGGAACTCCGTTTCCGCGACAACGACGCCGACGGCTTCGAGCGGGCGACGGTGCTCTCGGGGTCGAGCGACGTCGAGGGGCAACTGCCGCACGCCGACGTTCGCGTCGACTCCGACTGCGCCGACGTGACGCTGATGTTTCCCGGTCGCGCGCCGCCGACCGAGGGGCGCTTCGACGCCGGGAGTCGCATCCGGAACGTGGAGCCGTCGCCGGGCGGGCCGATGGGGTGGGTCTGCGTCGACGGCGGCGACCCCGGCACGTGGCACGCGTTCGGCCGAATCGACGACGACCCGGCGTGAGCGGCGTCGCGCCGAGTCGGCGCTCAGTGCTCGACGCGACGGCCGCGTCGTCGGCACCGACGCTCACTCGGAGGCCGACCGCTCGCGGACGCGTTCGCGTCGCCGTTCGAGCAGTCGTTTGATTCCCTTTCCCGGCCCTCCTTCGACGGGCCACCCTTTCGTCCGCCACTGCGGGGGTTCGGGTTGGAACGAGGTGCACGACCCCGAACACTCGGCGGCGGTCTGATGGCGTTTCTTCGCCGCGCACCACGGGAGGAGCGCGTCGCCCGCGCGCCGAAGTTCGAAGAACCGGCAGTCCGGTCGCATCGTCTCGTGGTACGACCGCCAGCCGCGGCCGTACGCCCGCTCGGCGAGTCGCAGGCGCGTCTCCACGCGGTCGGTGCGGTCGTCGGTCTCGTCGGTCTCACCGCTCTCATCGGTCTCCGGCGACAGCGAACTCGGGTACCACGCCACCTCGCCCGCGTCGGCGGTGACGCCCTCGGAGAAGTCGAGCGCGAGGATGCCGACGTCGACGGGGATATCTTCGAGCAGCGCCGGTTCGACCGCCGCTCCGGTCGTCGCCGTCGCCAGCCACACCTCGTCGGCCAACGCCGCCTCCACGTCGTGTTCTAACTGTCCCGAGAGCGCTCGCGCGGCGCTGGCGTCCAGATCCGGTTTGTTCTCGACGGCGACGATGCGCCGAACCCAGTCGGGGTAGGGTGCGATTCGGCGAATCTCGATCCGTCTTCCGTTTCGTCGCTTTTCGACGACGCCGCGGGCGGCGGCGCGGTGAATCGCGGCGAGGACGTAGCGCCACGGGTAGCCCGGGTGTGGCAGCGTGTCGCGGTACCAGGTCCACTCGGCGGGAGCATGTCGGACGACGTGCAGCAGGTCGGAGTCGAGTTCGTCCGCGCCGAACGCCGCGCGCGCGGCCAGCCCCTCGGGGTCGGCCTCGACGACGACAGTGTCCCAGCGGCGCCGCTTCGTACCGAGTTGTCGCGCGACGACGAGCGCTGATGTTCTGTCGCCGTCGGGCGGCCACGCGCGCTCGGCCCACCGGCAGGTCAGCAGTTCGAAGACGAACTCCGAGTCGGCCGGATAGCTCACGGGGGCGACGTGCGAGCGCAGTCGCTATTCGTGTTGCGATACGCGACGACGCCCGCCTCAGGCGAGGTATCGCCGCCCGGGGTCGTCGCCGTTCTCGTCGGCGAGTTCGTTGAGGTAGTTGTGTGCCTCCTCGAGAATCTCGCGCGGGCCGTCTTGCGTGATGGTGTTGATAGCCTGCTCGTAGTCGCGCCACTGCAGGTCGCGGTGTTCGCTCGACAGTTCGGCGCTCGCCTCGAAGGAGCGCGCGATGAACAGGTGGACCGTCTTGTGGATGGTCTTGCCACCGGCTTCGAACACGTAGTCGTACTCTCTACGGAACCCGTCGACGAGGCGGAAGTCGTCGATGCCCGCCTCCTCTCCGATCTCTCTGATCGCCGTCTGCTGTAGTTCCTCATCGCCTTCGACCCCGCCTTTCGGGAACTCCCAGTCCCCGGGTCGGCTCTTCAGGAGCAGATACTCCCGTCGGCCGCGGGTGTCGCGGAAGAGGATGGCTCCAGCACTGACCGCTTCGACCGTCATTGCACTCACGTAGACCATCCCATGTTAAGAGAATATCGGAGGAGTCGGCGCAGTATCGCACAGGCGACCCTCGGTGCCGCGATTTCTGCGGAAACGCACTGTCCTTTATAAGCAACTCGTCGTTTCCGGACGACGCGTCGCCCCCGACGCCAGTTGTGCGTGTGTGACAGTCACGAAGTGCGTGTCCTGTAGATGCGTTTTTACCGTTCCGCGTGTGAAAGAGAGAGTAACCCCTCAGCTCATGACTTTTGTAACCAAGCTCACTTTCGAAAGTGGAGACCGGACCGTGCTCGACGACGTGGTCTCGGAGCTCAAACGGATGCTCGAACGGAAAGGCGCGGAGTGCAAAGGACCGCACTCGTCGCCACCGGAACGACTCAGCGTCCCGCAGTACCGGACGTTGGGGCGCGGCCGGGAGTTTTCGCCGTGGTCGTACACGATGTACACGCGTCGCCTCGAAATCCACGGCGCAGACCAGATCGCCCGCAGCGTCGCCGAACGCCAGTTCCCCGACAGCGTCCACGTCGAAATCGAAATCGAACAGAAGAAACCGCTCGGCCACCGGCAGCGGTAGAAACGCAGAAACACCGTCGACCGCCGACCCGACGAAACGACTCGGCGAGTCACCGACGATGGCGCGCTCAGAACGCGCTGTCGCCGACCTTCTCTACGAACTCCGCCTCGCCGACGTGTTCGCTCGAATCGAACGACGTGACTCGGAGTCGGACGCGGCTGTCGACCATCCCGCTCGGCGCGTCGGGGACGCGGATGCGCGTGTCGCCGATGCGGGCGACGGCGACGCCGTCTTCGTAGCCCGTGAGAAACGCCGAGAGCTCTTGACCCGCCTCGAACGTCGGGTGGGTCGTCCGGAGCCCCCATCCTTTCAGGTATTTGCCTAGGAGGCTCATACGCGAGCCACCTCCTCGGTTTCGCGGTCGGTCGTGTACTCTCGTCCGAAGCCGGTGAGCGCCGCGAAGAGGAACACGAACAGCAGCAGCCAGCCGTGGAAGACGAACGGCCACACCTCGATGGGGTTGACGACCATCGACTGGGTGAACCACTCGTACTGCTCGGGCATCCCCTGCAGGACGGCGTAGCCGACGAGCACCCCGCCGGACCACGGGAAGATGTATCCGAGCGCCGAGGTGTTCGCGTCGAGGATGTTCGCGCGCCGGTAGCCGTTGATGTTGAACCGCTCGCCGAGGCGCGCGATGTACGGCGCGATGGCGATTTCGGCGGCCGTGTTGATGGTGATGAGCGCGTTGACGAGCGCGGTGCCGAGCACCATCGTCGTCTCCGCGCGGCGCACGGAGGTCGCGACAGTGTCGAGCAGCCAGTCCTGTATCGCCTGGAAGCCGCCGCCGCGGATCATGATCTGAGCGCCGGCGACGATGAGCAGCGTCAGCACGATGAGCGGGAAGAACCCTTCCGCCCCCGCGTACAGGCTCCCGCCCACGCCGGCCTCGTCGGACGGGACGAGCGTCACGAACGGCAGCACCGATAGTGCCTGCGCGATGCCAAGATTCTCCGGGGCGGCGAAGTTGATCATGTCGCTCGTCGCCGCGAGACCGAGCGTCACGTTGAACACGAAGGCGACGACAATGCCCCACGAGATTGCCTCGACGATGTGGCGACCCTGTACCGCCGTGAAGATGACGACGCCCATCGAGACGAGGTGGACGAGACCGAACGGGTTGCTCTGCTCGCCGAGAATCTCCGCGGCCCCCGGACCGAGGTCGAGACCGGGCAGCATCGACCCGGCGACGACGTAGCCGGCGAACGCGAACACCGCGGCGACGATAGCGTACTTGAACCGCGAGGCGACGACGCCGCCGATGTCGGCGTCCTGCGTGACGGCGCTGACGATGGTCGTGTCCGACACCGGCGCGAGGTTGTCGCCGAACACCGCCCCTGAGAGAATCGACCCGAACATCAACACGGGGTTTGCGCCGACGAGCAGGCCGGCCGGGAAGAACAGCGCCGTGAAGGCGATGGTGGTGCCGTAGCCGGTGCCGATGCCGGTCGCGAGCAGCGCGGCGAGAACGAACGTGATGGCCGGGAACAGCGACGCGCCGACGCCGAGCGTCTGCGCGGCCCAGACGAGTCCGTCGACGAACCCGCCGGTCTGTATCGTCTCGGCGAACATCCCCGCCCAGAGCCACGCGACGATGGCCGTCGCGGCCACGCGCTGGGTCATCCCCTCGAAGATGGTGTTGGCGTACTTCGCCCACGAGCCCTTCGCGAGGAACATGCCGACAACGAGCGAGACGAGCATGCCGGCGACGAGACCGGTCGTGTCTCCGATTCGAAGCACGCCGCTCTGGAAGATTGCCCACACGACGAACAGTCCCAGCGGAACGGTACTCGAGATCGGGCCGCCGTAGAACTCGATGCGCGACTCCGTGCGGGCGCGCTGGGCCTCGGCCAACTCCTCTTCGACCTCGTCTTCGTAGTCCTCGCCGTCCGACCCGTCGACCGGTCGCTCCGGATCCTCCGGCGGTTCGCGATCAGTTCCCATACGGTTTCACGTTCGCTCATGGCGGGATGAATTATAATAAATCCACACGACTCGCCGAGCGTTCGTCCGGTTCAGACACGGATAATTTCGACAGTATTTGACATCTCGTTGGCTGATACGCAGTTTAAGAGACGGACAGCCGACAGTATACGGCCACCACGTCGACTCCGTAGGCCGTTGCCTCCCGATCGGCGGACGACCGACCCCGATGGTTGCCCCCTTGTCCGGCTTTATGCATCGGCATCGCCATCACCGAGATATGAGTCAGACGACAGACGACCTCGTCGCGCTCCGCCGCGACCTGCACCGACATCCCGAACCCGCGTGGCGCGAGTTCTACACCACCGCCCGCATCGTCGACGAACTGGAGAAGCGCGACCTCGACGCGCTGTACGTCGGAAAGGAGGCGCTGGCCGACGACCGTCCCGGCGTCCCGGACGACGCGGAACTCGACGAGTGGTTCGAGCGGGCCCGCGAAGCCGGTGCACGCGAGGACGTACTCGAAAAGCTGGAGGGCGGCTACACCGGCGCCGTCGCCGTCGTCGAAAAGGGCGAGGGACCGACCGTCGCGCTCCGCGTCGACATCGACGCGTTACCCATCACCGAGGCCGACGAGGACGACCACGCGCCGGTCTCGGGCGGCTTCCGCTCCGAGCACGAGGGGTTCATGCACGCTTGCGGCCACGACGCCCACGCGACCATCGGTCTCGGCGTCCTCGACGCGGTCACCGCCAGCGACTTCTCGGGGACGTTGAAGGTGTTCTTCCAACCCAGCGAGGAGATCGTCTCGGGTGGGGGACCGATGGCCGAGAGCGGCCACCTCGACGACGTGGACTACCTCCTGGCCGTCCACATCGGTCTCGACCATCCCTCCGGCGAAATCGTCGCGGGCGTCGACGGGTTCCTGGCCGTCCACCACTTCCGCGCGGAGTTCACGGGCCACCCCGCCCACGCGGGGGCGCGTCCGGAGGAGGGCGACAACGCGGTGCAGGCGATGGCGGCCGCGATTCAGAACCTCTACGCGATTCCCCGCCACGCCGACGGCTCGACCCGAATCAACGCGGGTCTCGTCGGCGGCGGCACCGCGACGAACATCATCCCCGAAGAGGCCTTCATCGACGGCGAGGTCCGGGGCGAGACGACCGAGTTGATGGAGTACATGCAGGAGAAAGCCTACCGCGTGATGGAGGCAGCGGCGGAGATGCACGGCTGCGAGGTGTCGCTGAAGACGGAGGGTGAAGCGCCGAGCGCGACGAGCGACGACGCGCTCGTCGACGTCGTCTCCACCGTCGCCAGCGAGAACAGCGGCGTCACCTCGCTGGTCGAACGCGACGCGCTCGGCGGCAGCGAGGACGCGACGTTCCTCATGCAGAAAGTCCAAGACAACGGCGGGAAGGCCGCCTACGTCGGCGTCGGCACCGACCACCCCGGCGGCCACCATACGCGGACGTTCGACGTGAACGAGGACGACCTCGGGTTGGGTATCGAGGTGCTCACCGACTCGATTCTCGAAATCGCGGCGACGCGGCCGTAGGTCGTCGCAACTCCGCTATCGCCTGACGACCAACGTCACGATTCCGAGGACGAGGAGCGCGATTCCGTACCACAACGAATCTCCGGGGAGATACGCGAGCAGCAGCGTGACGAGGCCGGAGGAGAGCAGCGACCAACCGATAGTGGTTCGGTACGTCATAGGGAAACCACGACGCCCAAACGGATAGTGCTGGGGGCGGCAGGGTTCGAGAATCGAACGTCGAGACGTGCAGCGTCGGCGTTTTGTTCGGATGATTGGAATTTCGGCGCGGCTGATGACTGAGACGAATCCTTTTCCGCCTTCCCGTGGCCTGCACCGTATGACGAGGCACATCAGTTCCGACCAAGTCCGCTCGTGGTTGGACGACCAAGTCGTCCGCGACGTCCAGCGCGTCTCCAGCGACGAGAGCGAGTTCAACTTTCAGGTAGAACTCTCGCGGCTCCCCTTGCACGTCATCAAGGAGGAGACGTGGGGGCCGATTCGGTTGGTCGGCAATAACGCCTTCGACACCGACGACGTGCGGGGACTCGTCGAGAACGACGAGCAGCGCGAAGAGTTGCTCACGCGGTTCGGACCGGTTCTGGCGGCGACGCCGGGGTTCTACACCTTCCTCGACGAAGAAGGGGTTTCCTGCCCGCTCGCCGAGGCCCACTCCATCCAACTCGAACACCGTATCTACCCCGACGGCGCGAGCCAACAGGCGCTCATGAGCGGGCTGATGGCTATCGCCACCGCGATGCGGTATCTCCAGAACACGGTCGCCGAGATGCCCCGCGACTGGGAGGAGTGAGCGGCGCGTCGTCGCCCGAAGCGCCCCTTCGCCGCTACTCCAACCGCCGCTATTCCGACCGTCGTTTTCGCCACCACCGGAGGGCGCGTATCGCCGGGTCGCTCGAAAGCACTCGGAGTCCAACCCGGGACGCGGCGTCGCGAACGCGGCCGCGAACGAGAAAACCGGCGAGCGTCCCGAGTTTCGCGCTGGGACCGACGCGGTACACCGGCTTCGGATTCTCGGCGGTCGCAACGTCGTGGATTCGGTCGGCGACTCGCTCGGGCGAGTTGACGCCGGGCGGCTTCGTCTTGACCAGTGAAATCTCGTCGAGCACGCGGTAGAGGTCGGCGTACGCAGGGGAGCGGTCCGCCTCCGCGACCTCCTCCAGCACGCGGTCGTAGAAGTCGGTCGCGACGATTCCGGGTTCGACGGTCACCACGTCGACGCCGAACTGTCCCGTCTCCTGACGGAGCGCGTCGGTCACCGATTCGAGGCCGTACTTCGAACCGGTGTAGATACCGAGTCCAGGCACCGTGAGGCCGCCGACGCCTGCGGTGACGTTGACGACGGTGCCGCGTCCCCGCTCGCGCATCCGCGGGACCGCCGCGCGAATCAACCGGAGCGGTCCGAACGTGTTGACGTCGAACTGCTCAACCACGCCGTCCATCGGCACGTCCTCGACTGGTCCGAACTGCCCGTAGCCCGCGTTATTGACGAGACAGTCGAGGTGCCCCTGCTCGTCGAACACCCGGTCAACCGCGCGCTCGACTTCCTCGTTGTCGGTGACATCGAGTTCGAGCGTACGACAGCCCCGCGCGTCGAGGTTTTCGATTTCGCCGAGGTCGCGCGCCGTCGCGTACACCGTCCACCCGCCGTCGAGGAACCGCTCTGCGGTCGCGCGTCCGATACCGGACGAACAGCCCGTGATGAGAACCGTCTGGCTCATACGGTCGTGGCAACCGCCAGAAAGGTAACGGTTGAGGCAAGAGCAGATGCGGTGCGGTTGTTCCCTAATGAGTCGTACCGCGAACGAGTGAAACGAGTGAGCGGGCCGCCCTCAGACTTGCGGTCTGATGTGCCCGAAAACCGCTCTGCGATTTTCGGCCGATGACCGAGCGGAGGCCGGAGGCCGAAGCGAGGGAGGAGTGCTTTTGGTGCAGCTTTTGCCGAGGGCCGCGCAGCGGCCCGCAGCGCAAAAGGAGCTAGTATTTGGGCTCCGCCCCGGTCGTCTCGTAGATGCGGTCCATCAGGTTATCGCGGTGGGTCTGCCACCCGGCGAGCGCGCCCGGTCGCGTCGGGTAGCGGTCGTAGTGGGTCATCAATTTCTCGGCGAGTCGCTTCGTCTGATAGAACGTCTTTATCTCCCGCCAGTAGCCGAGGCTCTTGAACCCGGTCTGGGCCATCAGAAGCGGACTCATCGAAGTCTTCCCCGAGTAGAGCGCCTCGGCGAGTTTCTCCCCCGGGAGCGCCGCCAACAGTCCCATCAGTTCGTCGACGTCGACGGCCGTCGAGAGGATGTTGTACACGTCGAGACCGGCGTAGCGGGCGCCGAAGTGGTCCATCACGCGCTCGTTGTAGTGCCAGAGCGCGTCCTCGCTCACGTCGCCCGCCTCGATGGCGCGGACGGCCTGCTCGGCGGCGTACTTCCCGGCGTAAGCGGCCCCGGCGATTCCCCCACCTGTGGTCGGGTTGACGTGGCCCGCGGCGTCGCCGGCGGCGATGAACCCCGGCGCGGTGGCCGAGTCGTACGGTCGTCGGGTGGGCAGCGCCGCGCCGAGTTTGTCGGTGACCGTCGCGCCCTCGAACTCGGGGCGCGCGCGGAGGTCCTGCTTGAGGTCCTCGACGAGTTTCATCGGCTGTTCGTTCATCTGGAAGCCCAACCCCGCGTTGATGGTCGTCGAGGTGCGCGGGAAGTACCAGAGGTAGCCCGCCGCGCGCTTCGTCGGCTTGAACACGAGCGCGTCGTCCCACTCGACGGGTTCCTCCACCTCGACGATTTCACGGTACGCCGAGCAGAACTGCGAGTAGTTGACGTTCGTGTCGAACGTCGCGTCCGAGAGGTCGGCGGCGTCCTGCAGGTACGACAGCGAGCCCGCCGCGTCGACGGTGACGTCGGCTTCGTACTCGACGATGTCGCCCTTCCGCTTGCCGCGGACGCCCGTCACGGTGCCGTCCGCGTCCTGCGTCACGTCCTGAACCACGATGTCGTAGTGGAACTCGACGCCTGCGTTTTCGGCGCCTTCGATGAGCAGGCGGCCGTACTCCCAGCGGTCGATAACCGCGAGTTCGCCGGGCACGGGAATTTCCAGCACCGTCTCGTGGCTCGGAATCTCGAAGCGGCCGTGGTCGACACCCGTGTTGGTGAACGCGGGCTGGATCTGCTCCTTCGGGATCGACTCGGGGAACGCGTCGGCACCCTTCAGCGCGTCGCCGCAGGCGATGTGGCCCGCCTCCTCCTCGTCCTTCCGCTCGACGACGACGACGTCGAGACCCGCGTTCGACGCCGTCGCGGCGGCGTAGCAACCGGCGGTTCCCGCGCCGACGACGACGACGTCGTACTCGTGCGTAGTCATTACGCGTGAGTCTCGTAGGCGGGAGCAAAACTCTTTATTCCCAAATCTGTCCTCTGGACGGCGACAATATACCCGTCTGCGTGAGTTTCGTCGGTTCGTCACGCTCACACGTACACACGAATTACCCTATCGACGAAACGACTTACACACCGACCAAGAATACGCCATTATTCACTCCGGAGGCGTACTTTCCTTGCCATGTCTTCACAAGGACGACAACCCACAGACGACCGAGCTGCGACGCTCGATTCGAAGGCCCTCGTCGAGTTTGTCGACGCGTTCGGCGGCGACGTGCTCCTCCCGTCGGACGAGGGGTACGACGAGGCGCGGCGGATCTGGAATGGGATGATAGACCGGTTCCCGGCGCTCATCGCCCGCTGTTCCGGCACGGCCGACGTCGTCGAAGCGGTGCAGTTCGCCCGCGAGCACGACCTCCCGCTGGCGGTCCGCGGCGGCGGTCACAACGTCGCGGGCAACGCCGTCTGCGACGACGGCATCGTCGTCGACCTCTCGGCGATGAACGGCGTGTTCGTCGACCCCGACGACCGCCGGGTTCGCGCGCAGGGCGGCGCGACGCTCGGCGACGTCGACCGCGAGACGCAACTGTTCGGCCTCGCGACGGCGCTCGGCGTCGTCTCCGAGACCGGCATCGCGGGTCTCACGCTCAACGGCGGCGTAGGTCACCTCCGGCGGAAGTACGGCCTCTCTCTGGACAACCTCACATCGGTCGAGATCGTCACCGCCGACGGACTCGTTCGGACCGCGAGCGAGACGGTGAACCCGGACCTGTTCTGGGCCGTTCGCGGCGGCGGCGGCAACTTCGGGGTCGTCACGTCGTTCGAGTACGAACTCGACGAAGTCGGCCCGGAGGTGTTCGGTCTCTTCGTTTGGCACCGCGGCGACGCCGCCGTCGAGGCGCTTCGAGCCTTCCGCGAGTACGCCGCCGGGGCCGACCGCAGAGCGAGCGTCCTCCCCTTCTACGCGACGGTGCCGGTACTCGACGAGTTCCCGGAGAGCGCGTGGGGCGAGTCGGCGGTGGTCTTCCTCGGCTGTTACGACGGGCCGACCGAGGACGCCGAAGCCGAGTTCGAGGCACTCCGGACCGTTGCCGAACCCCTCGTCGATTTTAGCGATACGATGGCGTACACGGCGCTGCAGTCGCTGCTTGACGAGGACTACCCGGACGGTCTTCGGTACTACTGGAAGGCCAGTTACGTCTCTGAACTCACCGACGGCGTACTCGACCTCGTCGTCCGCTACGGCGACGAGAGTCCGTCGCCGCTGTCGACGGTCGATATCTGGCACCTCGGCGGCGCCATCTCCGATGTGGCTCCCGAGGAGACGGCCTTCTGGCACCGCGACGACGCCTACCTGATAACGTTCGAGGCGAACTGGGAGGACTCGGAGACGGACGACGTGAACGTCGCGTGGGCGCGGAACGGACTCGCCGAACTCCGGGAGATGACCGTCGCGTCGGGGGCGTACGGCAACTTCCCCGGCTTCGGCGAGGACCCCGCACGGCTGCTGTTCGGCGACAACTACGACCGGTTGATCGAGATAAAGGCCGAGTACGACCCGGAGAACCTGTTTCAGTTGAATCAGAACGTCGCGCCGGACGCAGCGGTCGGAGATACGCGATGAACCGCGTCGCGTCGAGAGACAGAACGGAGATCGCGTACGAACGAACCGGCGAGGGACCGCCGCTCGTGTTGGTCCACGGAACCGCGCCGCTTGGGACGCACGCCGACTGGCAGCTGGTGCTCTCAGACTTCGCCGAACGGTTCACCGTGTACGCGCTCGACCGACGCGGCCGCGGCGAGAGCGGAGACGCGGTCGACTACGCGCTCGAACGGGAGTTCGAGGACGTCGCGGCGGTTGTCGACTCGATAGGCGAACCCGTCGTCCTCGTCGGCCACTCCTTGGGCGCGCTCTGCTCGCTCGAAGCTGCGCTACTCACCGACAACCTCGAGCGACTGGTCCTCTACGAGCCGCCGATTCCCGAGGAAGGCGAGACGCTCACCGACGAGGAAACCGTCGCCCGCATCGAAGCGTTGTTCGACGACGGCGACCGCGAGGGTGCGCTCACGCTGTTTCTGCGCGAGGTCGCCGGCGAGTCGCGGACGGAGATCGAGTCGCTGAAAGCCAGCCCCGAGTGGGAGGTGGCAATCGAGGCGGCTCACACGGTTCCGCGCGAGGTTCGCGCCGTCGACGCCTACCGCTTCGACCCCGACCGCTTCGCGGAGTTCACGGTCCCGACGCTGCTTTTGTCCGGTGGTGACGGGCCGCTGTTTATGAAGCAGGCGACCGCGCTCGTCGACAAGGTGGTGCCGAACACCCGAATCGTCACGCTCCCGGGGGTGGGCCACGAGGCGTTGAGCACCGCTCCCGAGTTGTTCGTCGAGACGGTGTTGGAGGCGCTTCTCACGACGGAGTGAGCCGTCGCGTCGACGAGACATTTTTCCGGTGTGCGAATCCGGATCTGCCGGCGCCGTCGACTACCGGTCCTCGCCCGACTCGTAGTGCTCGCCCGCCGCTTCGGGCAGCCGGGTCTTCCCGAACAGCGCGAGGACGATTATGACCGCGATGTACGGAATCGTCCGCACGAGCGACTGCGGGACGGCGATGATGGCCGCCGCCTGCAGGCGCAGTTGGAGTGCGTCTAGTCCCGCGAAGAGGAACGTCGATAGGAGCGCCCCGACCGGGTTGTAGTTGCCGAACAGGTAGGCGACGATGGCGATGAATCCCTTTCCGTTTACCATCGTCTGGCCGTTGCCGACGAACTGGCCGAGGCTGAGCGACAAAGCCGCGCCGCCGACACCCGCGAGCAACCCGGAGATGAGGACCGCCGCGTAGCGGACGCGGTTCACGTCGACGCCCGCGGTGTCGAGCGCCTGCGGGTTCTCGCCGCTGGCGACGACCCACCGACCGAACGACGTGCGGTTCAGCGTGTACCACGACGCCGCGGTGGCGACGAACATCAGGTAGACCATCGGCGTCGCGTCGAACAGCGCGCCGAAGAACGGGATTCTCGCGAGACCAGGCACCGTGATGGTCTCGAACGTCGCGACGCTGGCGGTGTTCGGGCCGCCGTAGATGACCTGCGAGGCGAACGGGGCGAGGCCGAGCGCGATGAGCCACACCGCGAGGCCCGCGATGATCTGGTCGGCACGGAACTCGATGCAGACGACGGCGAACAAGGCTGCGAGGAGCACGCTCGCGACGACGCCGACGAGGAGTCCGAGCCAGATGTCGCCCGTGACGTCCGTCGCGTAGACGCCGACGAACGCCGAGATGATGAGCAGCCCTTCGAGACCGATGTTGATGACGCCGCTCTTCTCGGCGAAGATGCCGCCGAGCGCCGCGAAGGCGATGGGTACGGAGAGCCGCAGCGTCGCTGAGAGCGCGCTTTTCGTGAACATGACGCGGAGGACGCGCCCCGGCGTCGATCCCGGCGCGACGAGACCCCAGAGCACGAAGATTGCGGCGCCGACGAGCACGACGATTCCCGCGAGGCGTCGCGTCGAGAGGTTCGAACTCCGGTCGAGCGTCGCGTTACTCATCGGACTCACCTCCGAAACCCGAGGCCGCGTCGTCGGTCGTCCGTCCCGCGTCCACTCCCCCATCCGTCGCCACCGCCTGCTCGTCGCTCCCGTCGACGACGAACTTCCCGCCGACGAGGCGGAAGAACTCCGGCATCGCGACGAAGAGAATGATGAGCCCGCGGAGTACGCCGACGAGCTGCGGCGGCACGTCGGTGCTCACGTCGACGATGATGGAGCCGCTTTTCAGAATGCCGAACAGCAGCGCCGCGAAGCCGACGCCGAGCGGGTTGTTACCCGCCAGGATCGAGACGGTGATGCCGTCGAAGCCGTACGCCGGGACGCCGGTCTGGTAGTTGCCGAGAATCATGAGCACGTACATCGCGCCGCCGACGCCGCCGATAGCGCCCGACAGCGTCATGCTGGAGACGATCGTCCGAGCGGCGTCGACGCCCCCGTACTCGGCGGCTTCGGGCTGGATCCCGCTCGTCCGGATGTCGTAGCCGAACGAGGTGTGTTCGAGCAGGTAGTACGCCGCCCCGACGAGCACGAGCGCGATGCCGAGCGCGACGAGCGAGAAGTCGTCGCGGGGTTCGTACAGCACCGGCGGGATGGTGGCGAACTCGGGGAGACCGACCGACTCGTTGGCCGGGCTCTCGGGGTCTTTGAACGGACCCGCCACCAGAAACAGCGCGACGCTTGTCGCGACGAAGTTCAGCATGATGGTCGTGATGACCTCGTTGGCGTCCGCGTACGCTTTCAACGCGCCGGGTATCGCGGCGAACAGACCCCCGGCGAGCGCGCCGACGGCGAGGCCGAGCGGGACGAGCACGAGCGTTCCGACGAAACCCGAGAACAGCGAGGAGGTCCAGAGAACGGTGAGCGCCGTCGCCAGCGCGCCGACGACCAACTGGCCCTGCATCCCGATGTTGAAGATGCCCGCGCGGAACGCGAGCGCGACGCCGAGACCCGTGAAGATGAGAATCGTCGTCTCCCGGAGCGTGACCGCCATCTGGCTGTTCAGCGGTGTCCACCCCTCGCGGAACGGCGGCCGAATCTGGCCTTCGAGCGGCCGGAACAGCGGGTTGATGGGGTCGCCGAGCGCGCCCAAGAAGAGGCTGTCGTAGACGGCGAACGGGTCGTAACAGAAGCCGACGCCGAAGAAGGTCGTCGCCGCCGTCGTACACGTCGTCATCCGCCCGGCGGCGAGGATGATGAGCACGCCGACGAACATCGAGAGGACGAGCGCAGCGGTGCTGATGAGCACCCGCTCGAACGCCGAGGCGCGGACGAGTCGTTCGAGCGCGCTCCGCCCGCGCGCCCGCCAGTCTCCGGCGCTCACCGTTTCTCACCCCTGGCGGTGACGCCCGCGTCTTCGCCACCGGCCGTCGTCTCGGTCCCGGCGGCATCGTCGCGTAGGCTCGTTGCCGACGACTCCTCGGGGAGCTGTTCGCCGGCCATCAGCAGGCCGATCTCCTCCTCGGTGACCGTCTCGGGGTCGACCACGTCCATTATCTCACCGTCGTGCATCACCGCGAGGCGGTCGGAGATGCCCTGAACCTCCTCTAACTTCGAGGAGACGAGGAGAACGGCTTTTCCGGCCGAGCGGAGTTCGAGCAGACGGTCGTGGATGAACTCGGTTGAACCTATGTCGACGCCGCGGGTCGGGTGGGTAGCAACGACGAGCGAGGGGTCGCGCTCGAACTCGCGGCCGACGATGAACTTCTGCTGGTTGCCGCCGGAGAAAGAAGCCGCCTTCGCGTCACGGTTCGGGGGACGCACGTCGTACTCGTCGATGATGTCCTGCGCGTGGTCGCGGGCTCGACCCCACTCGATGCGCCCGCTCTCGGCGAACGGCCGGCTGTGTTGACTGCCGAGGAGGCCGTTCTCCGTAAGGTCGAACTTCATCACGAGGCCGCGCTCGTGGCGGTCCTCGGGGATGTACGCCATCCCGCGGTCGATGCGACGTTGCCGCGGCCACTCCGTGATATCCTCGCGCTCAAAGGCGACGCTCCCGGTCGTCGGTTCTCGAAGGCCGGTGATGGTTTCGACGAGTTCGGACTGCCCGTTGCCGTCGACGCCCGCGATGCCGAACACCTCCCCCTCGTGAACCGAGAAGGAGACGTCTGAGACGGCCTCGACCCCGCGTTCGTCCTCCGCGGAGACGCGGTCAACGGTGAGCACCGAGTCGCCGCGTTCGACCGGCGGTTTCTCGACGGTCTGGAGTACCTCGCGACCGACCATCATCTCTGCGAGCTGTTCGCGGGTCACGTCGTCGGCGGCGACGGTGCCGACGTTCCTCCCGTCGCGGAGGACGGTGACGTCGTCGGCGGCGTGCATCGCCTCGCCCAGTTTGTGCGTGATGAAGATGATAGTCTTTCCTTGGGCGGTGAGTTCGTCGAAGACGGCGAAGAGGTCGTCGACTTCCTGCGGCGTGAGCACTGCCGTCGGTTCGTCGAGGATGAGCACGTCCGCACCGCGGTAGAGCGCCTTCAGAATCTCGACGCGCTGTTGGACGCCGACGCTCACATCGGCGATGGTGGCGTCGGGGCCGACGTCGAAGCCATAGCGGTCGCAAAGGTCGACCACTTCCCGGCGGGCGCGCTCGCCGTCGACGGCCAACCCGCCCCACTTCCGGGGTTCGTTGCCGAGGGTGATGTTCTCGGTGACGGTCATCGGGCCGACCAGCATGAAGTGCTGGTGAATCATGCCGACGCCTGCGTCGATGGCGTCGCCCGGCGAGTCGAACTGCCGAGGGGCGTCGGCGTATCGGCTGGGCACTCCGTCGTCCGCCGGTTCGAGTCCGTCGCCGTTGACGTACACGTCCCCTTTGGTCGGTTCGTACAGTCCGTAGAGAACGTTCATCAGCGTCGTCTTCCCTGCGCCGTTCTCGCCGAGAAGGGCGTGAACCGACCCCCGCTCGACGACCAAATCGACGTCGTCGTTGGCGACGACGCCGGGGAAACGTTTCGTGATTCCGTCGAGATGGACGGCCGGTTCCATTGGTGGTGGCTTGGTGAGTGTGCGCTTAAGAGCGTGGTTTTGTGGATTGTTCAGATTTCGAATATGTACTCGGGGCGACTGGACCGAGTTACAGATTCGAGGGGTCGACAGGCACCGAGATGTTGCCGTCGATGATGGCCTGCCGCGACTCGGAGACGGATGACGTCACGTCCTCGGGGATGTCGTCGCCGATCTCGTCGCCGTAGACGGCCGCGACGCCCTCCTGTTCGAGACCGAGCGTCGTGACACTGCCGCCCTCGAACTCGGCGTTGACGACGCTCTCGATGGAGGTGTAGACGGCGGTGTCGACGCGCTTGACCATGCTCGCGAGGATGACGTCCGCGTAGCCGGACTCGGTCACCGACTGGTCCTTGTCGACGCCGATGGCGAACTTCCCAGCATCCTGAGCGGCCTCGAACACGCCTCTGCCGGCGTTGCCGGCCGCGTGGTAGACGATGTCAACGCCGTCGTTGTACATCGCCGTCGCCGCCTCGTTGCCCGCTTGGGTGTCGTTGAAGTTGCCGACGTAGCTGACCTGCACCTCGATGTCCTGGCTGACCTCCGCGACGCCTGCGCGGTAGCCCGCCTCGAACTTGCCGATGAGGTCGCCCTCGACGCCGCCGACGAACCCGACTTTCGCCTGGTCGGGGCTCGTCTCGCCGGCGCCCGCGCTGAACTCCTGCTGGGTCAACAGCCCGGCCAGTTGGCCGACGAGGAACGAGCCCTCGTTCTCGCCGAACACGTAGCTCGCGACGTTCGGCTCCTCGACAACGCTGTCGACGATCATGAAGTTCTGCTCGGGGTAGTCCGGCGCGTTCTCCGCGAGCGCCTCCGCCTGCAGGAAGCCGATGCAGCAGATGAGGTCGTACTCGCCGCCCTGGGCGAACTGCTGCTGGAACGTCTGGAACTCCGTCACTTCGCTCGGCTGGACGTCGTCGTGCGTGACGCTGTACTCGTCGGCGGCCTGCTTTACGCCGGTCTGCGCCTGGTCGTTGAACGACCCGTCGCCCAGACCGCCTGTCGCGTACACCATCCCGACGTTCACGTCGGCGCTACCGGAGGCTTCTGCGCCCCCGTCGGTCGACTCGTTGCCCGAGTCGTCGCTACCGTTGCCACCGGTGTCGTTGGTCCCACCGTTTCCGTCCTCCGTCGGGCCGCCGGTACATCCGGCCAGTCCCGCGATTCCTGCCGCACCCGTCGCCTTGATAAGAGTCCGTCTATCCACATTCATGGTTACGTCTGGACGGAGATGGCAGGGAAATTGGCATAAAGGCGTCGTTTGACCTGAACGGCCGCCTACCCCCCGTCGTTCGGGCCAGGTGGCCGCCGTTCCGGACTCAGTTGTTCGCCGACTCGACGGCGTTTTCGATGACAGCGGCAGCGTCGGCGACGAGCGAGCCCACGTCGTCGCTTTCGGCGTAGAGGCGGACGTACGGCTCCGTACCGCTCGGGCGGACGAGCAGCCACGACCCGTCCGGGAACTCCAGTCGGACACCGTACTCGGTGTCGACGTCCGCCTCGGGGAAAGCGTCGGGGAGCGTCCGCTCCAGCGTCGCCATCGTCTCGCGTTTGGCCCCGTCGGGGCAGTCGACGCTCACTTTTCGATAGGGTCGCTCGGTGACGGGAGCGCGGAGCGCGTCGAGACCCGCGTCGGCGACGAGACGGCTGACGACGGCGGCGGAGGCGATGCCGTCTATCCACCCGCCGAACTGGGTGTGGATGTGTTTCCACGGTTCGGCGGCGAAGACAACGTCGCCGCCCGCGTTCTCGACCGCTGCGATGCCTTCGTGGAGCGCGCCGAGGCGGACGCGTTCGACCCGCCCGCCGGCCTCGCGGACGCGCTCGTCGATGCGGGCGGAGGCGTTCGGCGTCGTCACGACCACCGGGTCGTCGCTCTCGACGGTCCGGACGTAGTGCTCGGCGAGAATCGCAACGACGGTGTCCTCGTGGATCACCTCGCCGTCAGGCGCGACGACGACGATTCGGTCGGCGTCGCCGTCGTGACCGATGCCGAAGGCGAACGGTTCGTCTTCTTCGGCGGCGTCGGCGACGAACGTCCGGAGGTCCCGAAGCGACTCCGGGGTCGGCTTGCTCTCGCGGCCGGGGAAGTGCCCGTCGACGTTCGCGTTCAGTGTGATGACGGTCGCGCCGAGGGAGCGGAGCACCTGCGGGGTGGCGAGACCCGCCATCCCGTTGCCGCAGTCGACGGCGACGCGGAGGCCCGAAAGCGGCGCACCGTGGCCGCGCGCGTAGTCGACGACTGCGTTTCGGTACGTCGACAGCGCTGCCTCGTTCTCGCTGACGCCCCACTCGTTCCACGCGCTGGACCCGTCGTCGGCGGCGACGCGTTCTTCGACCGCGCGCTCGGCCGTCCGGTCGTACTCGACGCCGTCGTCGAACACCTTGATGCCGTTGTCGGTCGGCGGGTTGTGCGACGCCGTGAGCATCACGCCGCGCCGACCCCGCGAGGCGAACGCGAGCGCAGGTGTCGGCAGCATTCCGGCACGCCGGACGTCGGCACCGGCAGACAACAGTCCCGCCTCGACGGCGGACGCGAGTGCCGGTCCGGTCACCCGACCGTCGCGGGCGACGACGAACTCACGTCCGTCGCGGCCGACCGCGCGGCCGACGGCGAGGGCGAGTTCTGGCGTCACGCGCTCGGTCGCGCTTCCGCGGATTCCGGCGGTTCCGAACAGTTCCATACTCGGAGGTATCAGTCGGTGTACTTAGATGGTCCCGATTCGACGCGATGCACGCCCGACTGACGGTAACTGACGATAACCCTCTCGCGCGCGCCCCTACTTTTTCCTCGTCGCGGTCGAACGACACCCCATGAGCGACACACCGAACGACACCGAACGGACTCGCGCTCACGTCTTCGTCTCCGGTCGCGTACAGGGCGTCTTCTACCGCGCAAACACCCGCGATACGGCGCGCGAACAGGGCGTCGACGGCTGGGTCCGAAACCTCGACGACGGCCGGGTCGAAGCGGTGTTCGAGGGACCGCCGGCGCTCGTCGAATCGATGGTCGAGTGGTGCGAGAGCGGCAGCCCCGCCGCAGAGGTCGAGAGCGTGGACGCGGAGTACGAGGAACCGGAGGGCGTCGACGGATTCGAGGTCAGACGGTAACGGTCCGGAACCGGCGGTCGTCGGCAGTCGAGGACGCCCGGCAGCGGCGGGGACTCCCGGCGGCCATTCGCTGTCACGGGAAGCCTATCTCCTCGGCCGGCCATCCACTCCCCCGGAACGGGCGCGGCATCCTGATCCGAGGGTAAACTTCATATCTCGCCCGCGTGAGGGCCGTTTCGATGCATCTCGAACCGCCGTCGGCGCGTCGTCGACGCGCACGGAACCGCCCTCGTCCGCGACTCGACGGAGGCATGCCGTGAGAGTCGCCGCGATTCCGTGGGCGCTTCTGACCGCCGTCGGACTCGGCGCCACGCTCGCAACCGGCTTTCTCATCGTTCGCGGGCCGTTCTTCGGCGGACCGACGCTCGAACCGCTCTCGCTGCTCGTCGCCACCGGCGGGTTCATCACCGCCATCATCCTCCTCGCGTTCGGCGGGTCGAAACTGGCGCGCGTCGTCCTGTTCTGACTCCCGCTTGCGATGCCGCCGCGACGTCACGAGCGAGTCGAAATCGCCGAATTCGGGCCACAGGAACGCGCTCTCGCACGAACATTCGAAAACCGGGGTCTCCCCCGACTCAGGCCCGGGCTGTGCTGACGACGGTGACGCCGACAGCCATCACGAGGCCCCCGACGAGAAACGCCGGGCCGACGCGTTCGCCTAGAAGCACCGCACCGAGCGCCGCACCGACGACCGGTTGCGCGAAGAAGAAGACGGCGACAGTTCCGGCGCCGACGTACTCCAGTCCCTTGTACCACAGATACCACGCCGCCGCCGTCGCCGCAACGCCGAGGTAGACGACGGCACCGAGCGTCGGGAGCGACGGCGCGAACGCGTCAGCGGGGACGCCGCCGGCGACGAGTTCCGCGGCCGAGAGCAGCGCGAGCATCGGCGTCGCGGCCACCGTCGCGTACGTCGCCGCCGTCAGCGCCGAGTAGCGGCGGACGACCGGCACACCCCAGACGGTGTAGCCCGCCCACGCGACGCTCGCGGCGACGAGCGCGGCGAGACCCGCGAGATTTCCGGCGGCGAGGTCCGAGAGGCGGTACTGTCCGGCGACGACGAAAAGCGTCCCGACGACGGCCAGTGCCATGCCGAGCGACTTCTTCGCCGTCAGCCGTTCGTCCAGCACCGAGACCCCGAGCGCGACGGTGAAGACGGGCGTCAGAACGGTGAGCAACGACCCCTGACTCGCGTTCGTCAGTTCGGTGCCGACGAACTGCGTGGCGATGGTGAGCGCCACCCACCCGCCGAGGACGATGAACCGGCCGTAGTCCTCGCGCTCGACGCGGACGCCTCGGCTCTTGGCGACAGCGAACAGGACGAGTGCGCCGAGCGCGACGCGTAGAAACCCGAGCGTCACCGGCGGTATCGCCGCGAACGTCCACTTCGAGACGACGTACATGCCCCCCCAGAGCGCCGCTGCTGACAGCGGTGCGAGCGCGAACCCGTACCGCCGAGCGCTGGAGCGTGTTCGGAACACCTCAAGCGGTGACGGCTCCGCGGAGCTGGCGGCGCGCGTCAGCGCGGTAGCTACCCTCCGTCACGGGAGTTCGTTCTCGACCGAAGACGGTACTCGCATCGTCGTCGTTCATCGCGGCCGGTACGTCGCCGCCGCCGACCAGAAACGTTTGGTTTTCGGACAGAATGACGAGCGAATACGTCTCGAACGAGGCGGCGGTGGCGGAGGAACCGCTGTGGAGTCTACGACCCGTCTCTGCCAATGAGCGCGTCGATACCGCTGCCGGCAGCTCGGGTCAACACCGCCGCCATCGCGGTGCCGGCGCTCCAGATGGCCGTCTCCTCGGGCGGGTCGTCGCCGTCGCCCTCGTACAGCACGGAGAGGAGAAAGATGTCGTCGTCGGCCAGCACGACTCTCCCGGTGAAGTCGCCAGGTGCGTCCGCCGGCGGTGCGGCGACGCCGATGTCGTCGTCTTCGAACCGTTCGCGAACAGCCGCGCTGGCGCTGACGACGTGGACCTCGAGACCGGCGGCAGCGCGTTCTCGGAGCGCCGCGGTCACGTCGTCGCCGACGATGTCGACCGAATCGCCGCCGAAGACGACCTGCGACTCCGCGCGACGAATCAGGTCGACGGTTCGGTCGTCGATGGGTTTGCGCCCCCGGACGGTCCACACGTCATCGCGGGTCTCCTCGCCGTGCTCCTCGCTTCGGAGTTCCGCGAGGGCGTCGAACGCGCGGTCCCGTTCGCGTTCGAGGCGGACGGTCAGCAGTTCCTTGGCCGCGTCGAGGCTGACCGGGCGGTACCGCTTCGGCGTCGACTGCTGGAGTTCGACGAGACCACGCGCTTCGAGATCCTCCGCCGCGCCGTACACTTGCGAGCGCGGGACGCCCGCGAGTTCGTGGATGTCCTTCGCCGTGCCGGTGCCGAGCCGGTGGAGCGCGACGAAGACCCGCGCCTCGTAGTTCGAGAGGCCGAGGCGTTCGAGCGCCTCCTCGACGTCGCGTTCGTCGGGTCCGTCGCTGTTCATCGTTCCCACCTCGCCGCCCGTCTTTTCGACTGTTTCGCTTCGGATTGTGCCGTTCCGTGCCCGATCGGAACCGCCGGGTCGTTGCCCTGATAGCGGTCCCAGAGCACGAGCACCGACGGGAGGACGAGCAGCGAGACGAAGAAGGAGTACGCGATGCTGAGCGCCGTCAGCACGCCGAACTGTCCGAGGACGCTCAGCAACGAGAGCACGAGCACGCCGATACCGAACGTCGTCGTGAGCATGCTCCCCGCGAGCGCGCCGCCCGTCCCGCGAACGGTCCGGTCGAGCGCCGTAAACAGCGAGTGTGTCCGCCGCTCGTCGACGAACCGGTGGACAACGTGGACCGAGTAGTCGATGCCGAGACCGATGGTGATGGCGAGAATCGTCGCCGTGAACGCGTTGAACGAGATGTCGAGGAGGCGCATCGTGCCCGCGATGAGCGCGACGGCGACGCCGATGGGGACGGTGTTGGCGACGCCGAGCGACGGGTAGCCCTCGACGAGCCAGTAGACGAGCACGAGGAACACCACCGTTGCGCCGAGTGCAAGCGCGAGACTCGAGATCGCCGACTGGAGGATGAGGTCCGACACTGCTTTGAAGACGACGATGTCGCCCGTCGCGACAGCGGCGTCGTCACCGCCTCGGAACTTGTCGGCGACTGCTCGGGCGTCTTCGGTCACCGCGTTCTGGCTGGCGCTGGCTTTCGTCGAGTAGGTGATGCGGGTGCTCCGGCGGTCCTCGGAGAGGTAATCGACCGCTTGACTCCGCGCGGGAGTGTTCAACAGTGCGTCGTACACGTCGCCGAGGTTCCGGTCGGGGACGCCGTTGCCGTCGGCGTCGTTGCGGTCGACTACGGCCCGGAATTCGGGGTCTCGGGCGGTCTGCGACCGGATGACCGTCACGATGCTCTCGGAGTCCGCGCGCCCGCCCGAGTGGACGAACGAGTCCGGCGGGTCGTCGCCGGCGCGGTGAATCTCTTCGAGCGCCGTGTCCCGTTCCATGTTCGTCTCCCAGAAGACGGTCGCGCTGCCGCCCTGAGTCGTCTCGAACTTCTCCTCGAGGAAGTTCAGCGTCGCGACGACGGAGTACTCCGACGGCGCGAACGGTTCTGGAAGTGCGTCGAGGTAGGCGGGCGTCTCCTCGGGCGGGAGGAAATCCTCCTGCGAGAAACTCGTGTCGACGCCCGTCGCGTACGCGCCTGCACCCGCGCTAAGGAGTACGACAGCGAGTAAGAACAGCGCCGGAGCCTTCCCGGCGACGACGACGCCGCCGCGGAGCGCCTCGCCGAGGCGCGAGCCTTCCTGACCGAGCGGCGTCTCGCTGAACGTCGGAATCGGCCAGCCGTCGCGGCGGCGGTCGATCCACACCTTCGCCGCCGGGAGGAAGATGCCGAAGATGAGGAACGTGAACACAATGCCGACGGCGGCTACGATACCGAAGTCCTGAATCGGCGCAAGGTCAGAGGCCAGATTCGAGAGAAAGCCGATGACCGTCGTCCCGGTGACGATGAAGAAGGCGACGAGCAACTGGTCGGTCGCCAGTTGCATCGCGCCGTCGATGTCGTGGCCGTCCTGTCTGTCCTCGCGGTAGCGGTTGATGGCGTGGATGCCGAAGTCGATGCCGACCGCGAGCAAAAGCGGCGGCACCGCGATCATCATCTGGCTGAACGGGATGCCGGCGAGACCGAGGAAGCCGAACGTCCAGATGATGGTCATGAACAGCGACAGCCCTCCCAAGAGCAGGTCGATGAGGTCGCGGTAGGCGACGACGAGGAAGAAGACGATGAAGATGACCGCCGCGGGCGTGACGATGAGAAGCGAGTCGGTGATGACCGACCCGAACTCGTCGGCGGTGACGCCGCTGCCGAAGACGGTGATGTCGTCGCTCGTCGCCGCGACCACGTGCTGGGTCTGCCGTTGGATCGGCGTGAGCGGACTCGATCCGCCCTGCCCGGCGGCCGCGGACTCGTAGCCGGGGATGTCGTGTCGGACGACGCCAATGGTCGCCGACGCCGACGCCGACCGGCGGTTGAAGTCGTTGCTCAGGGTACCCGTGAAGCCCGGGTTGTCGGCGTTCGCGCGGACGGCCGCCCGAATCTCGCTGGGCGACGCCCGCTCGACGGCGGTTATCTGCGCGTCGAGCGTCGTCGCTTCGGGGTCGAGCGACTGCGCGACGACCGTTGCGGCGCTGCTCGTCGACGAGACGCGGAGGCCGGTGCGCTCTTCGAGCGCCTCCTGCGTGCGCAGCATCTCCAACAGCGCCGGTTTCGACAGCACGTTCTGGCCGCGCTGTATCAACTGCGTCGACCCGGGTTCGCTCTCGAACGGCGCGCCGAACTCGCGGTTGATGTCTTCGAGCGCCCGGTTCGCCGGGATGTCCTCGGCGAACTGCTCGGTGCCCGACTCCGTCGAGACGTTGCCGAGACCGGCGGTGAAGACGAGCGTCAGGACGAGAAACAGGACGACGACGCGTCCCGACCGCTCGACGATGCGCTCGTCCACCCAGTCGATGGCGCGCTGGTGGTCCAGCGCCATGCTCAGACGCCGCCGTTGCGTCGGCGGTACAGTACCGCGCCGACGCCGAGAACGGCGACAGCGCCGACGCCGAGGAGCGTCAGCGAGACGTTACCGCCGTCGTCGCCGGTCACCTCGACGGGCAGTTGGTACGTGTCCGACAGTTGGCTGTCGCCGGAGGCGTCCTCGTACCGGAAGTCCATCTGGACGGGGTACGTCTTCGCCAGCGCGTCGCCGCCGACGCTGACGCCGAAGACGAGTTCCGCGCTCTCGCCGGGCGCGAGTTCGTCGACGTACGCCTCGCTGCTGTCGGCGGAGATGGGCGAGTCCGGGAATATCTTCGCCGAGATCTCGCGGAGCGGTTCGTCGCGTTCGTTCGTCACCTCGACGACGAGTTCGCCGCTCTCGCCCGCCGCGAACGTCGCGTTGACGCCTTCGAGGTCGAACTCGTCTCGTTGCTCGCCGATTTCGACGCGCACGTCGAGCGGATCGCTCGTGTGCTGGGTACCGTCGGCGTTGCGGTACTTCGCTTCGAGCGAGAACTGCCGCGGCCCGGCGTCGGCGTTGTCGGTTACTTCCGTCGAAAAGTCGAACTCGGCGCGCTCACCCGGGTCGAGCGTGCCGACGGCATACTCCGTCTCGACGGGATTGACGTTCGAGTTCTGGCTCTCGAAGACGAGGACGACGTTGCGGGCGGGCGTCTCGCCAGTGTTGACCAGTTCGCCCGACAGCGTTCCCTCCTCGCCGACGTACAGCGAGCCTTCGACGTTTTCGAGAGCGAACGACTGCTCGGGAAGCGGCGTCACGCCAAAGGAGACGGGCGACGTCTCGGCGCTCTCGCCGTTTCCGTTCTCGTACTCGGTGGTCGCGCGCATCGTGTACGGCTCCGGGTTCGCGTTGTTCGCGACGTTCACGTCGTACTGTAGCGTCCGGGTCTCGCCGGGTTCCCACTGTTCGACGAATCGACTGGCGGACTCGCTCTCGCCGAAACGGACGTCGGCGCTCGCCGTCTGCACCGTCACCGAGGCGTTTCGGGCGACGCTATCGCCGACGTTGCGCATCGTGACGTTCATCGTCCCGCTGCCGCCGGCAGGCGCGTCCGTCTCGGTGTCGGTGACGACGAAGCGCGCGCGGTCGTCGACGCGGACGGTCACGTCGACGGTGTCGGTCGTCCGCTCGTCGTTGTCGTACTCGTAGGTCAGTTCGAGTTCGAGGTCGTACGTCCCCGACTCGATGTCGCTGGGGACGCCGATTCTGAAGTCGAGGGTCGCCGGTTGCCCGTCCTGCATCGTGCCGACGAGGCGCGTGCCGGACTTGACGGAGATGGGAGTTCCGCCGGAGTTCAACGTCGCTTTGACGTTACGGGCGTTCCGGACCTGTTCGTCCACGTCGTTCGCGTCGTTGACGAGTTGGACTGAGAGGTTCGACTGTGCGCCCGGCGTGAGCGTGGGTTCGGGGACGTACACCTCGAACCGCGGATCTTCGATGGCTGACACCGTCGCTGGCGTCGTGAGCAGTGCGAGAACGAGAAGAACGCTGAGTGCCTTTCTGCGCATGTGTAGAGTGGTGCCCGGACGGCGACGTCCGACCGGTTCCGGGCGACTCGGTCGGTGTCGGCGCGGATGGCCGACTGACTACGCCGACGGTATTCGCCGAGACTACATAAGTGGTTGTAAATTTCTACAAACTCGTTCGTGGTTCGTTCGAGGGGCATGGCCGTCGGTCAGGACAGATGAGATCTGGTGATACGTTTTGGAGACGAGATTACTCGCCGGAGGACGCCTCTAGGGGCCGTTCGTCCGACGAAGCACGGTGAGTCGACCAAAGCGGCCACAAACGTCTCTATTGATACCTCAGTCACACTAAATTCTTAGCCAAATCGCTGATACACGTAGCGTGACAGATACAGAGTAGGCGAGCGGAAGGCATTCCCAGAAACGCTCGCCTGATTTCGCGACCTGAAAGGGTGGTGTGTCAGGGAAGTCCACGAGATTCCGCAGTGGTGTGTCAGCCTTTACGTTTTCTCGTGGGGTCGAACCGCTCGATCTTTGCTAGTGATCCGTCACGAACGGCACTACGAAGCCGCGGCGTACTGCGTACCAAGGTAGTCGAGTATTGCGTCGACGATGGACGAGTCGTAGGTCCAGAAGCCGTAGAACCGCCGGTCACCGCGCTCTTCGGCCAGGAGCGCGCACTTGTCGCTGGCGACGTCGCCGCCGTCGTACGCGACGAACCACGAGTTCGCGATCTCCGCGCTGTCGACGATGTGCGGCGTCACGCCGTCGATCTCGGCTATCGAGTCGCCCGAGGCGACGTAGACGTGGACGTCGAGTTCAGTGCCCCCGAGTCGACGGTACACCTCCGACTGGGCTTCGAGCGCTTCGACGCGCTGGAACCCGGCGCGGAGCGTTCCCTTCTTCGACCGCCAGGCGCGGTCCTCTATCTCCCTCGATGCGGCCAGCATCTGCCCGACGTCGTACGACGCGAACGTCGTCCTGTCGAGATGTTCGAGAAGCGCGCTGAAGGCGGTTCGCTCACCGACGTCGTGCCGCACCGGCATCGTCAACGACGCCAGGTCGACGGCGGTGAGTACGTCGTCGCCCTCGCTCAGCACCGCAAACCCCTCCGGCCCGACGGTCGCGCTACCCTCGCGAACCGTCACCCGCTGGGAGGCGAAGTACTCCGCCAGTTCGTCGACGACGGCTGAAGACGGGGGGTCGAACACCGTCAACGTCTTCTCCCGACTTTCGACGCCGTCTATCACCGCTCTCAGTGACATACCTCCCGTTCTCTCTCGGGGGTAAATGATTTGGTTAGCCTGAGTGACAAGAGATATATCCACTGAGCGTAACGTCACTATAGATGACAGTGCCGCTCGCGCAGACCGGGACCGACGTCCGTCGAGTCGTCGTCCTCGATCGTGACGGGGTCGCCGACCGGTTCGCGGAGGCGCTCCGGGGGTCGGCCGCCGGCGTCGAAATCGTCGACGACGCCCCGTCGGCGCTCGCGGCGCTCGACGACACCGTCGGCTGTTTCGTCGTCGTCGACGACGGGGCGCTGCTGACGTCGCCGTCGGAGATTTTCTCGCTGGCCCGGGCGCGTTCGACCGCGCCGGGACTGTTCGTGAGCGACGAGACGGCCGCGCTTCCGCCAGGCGTCGAGCAGGTTCCGGCCGACGCCTCGCAGGCGACGACGCGGGTCCGGCGTGCGCTCCTCGACGCCGCTACGAACGACGTGCCCGAGTCGACGTCCGTGGATTCGCTCGGCGCGTACGGGTCGACGATCAGCCATGAACTCGGCAATCAGTTGATGAAACTTGACTTCGTGGCCGAATCGGTGGACGCCGACGACGACGTGGTGCAACTCGACGCCGTGCTGAAGCGTCTGCGTCGACTGGCCGAGGAGGCCGAAGCGGTCGGCCGCGGCACCGCCTCCCCGGAGACGGTCGACCTCGAAGACGTAGCGACGGAGGCGTGGGAGCGCGTCGACGCCGACGACGCCGAACTGCTCGTGGAGACCGATCGCTCGCTCGAGGCCGACCCCTTGTTGCTGGCGCTGTTTCTGGAGAACGTGTTCCGAAACGCCGTCCGCCACGGCGGGCGCAACGTCACCGTCCGCGTCACCGAGACGCTGCAGGGCTTTGCCGTCGCCGACGACGGGCCGGGCTTTCCGGAGGATGCACGCCTGTTCGAGTGGGGCCACACCACCGGCAACGGCTCCGGGACCGGTCTCGGCATCGTCGCCCGTATCGCCGACGCCCACGGGTGGACCGTCACCGCGTACAACGACGAGGGCGCGACGCTCGACGTACGGACGGAGTAGCGACCGACGGGACGAAAGGAACGTTACGAGGTGTCGGTCGGACCGAGGGCGACGGCGTAGCTCTCCGCACCGAGTTCCTCCAACTGATCGGTCGTCTGTCGCCGCAGTTTCGCGAGACGGCGTTGGAGAAGCTGGTAGTTCGAATCCGACTCCAGTTGTCGGGCGTCGTGTTCCGTCTCCAAAAGCGCGACCTTCGAGGCGACGGCGAAGAACTCCTGTAACTGCGAGTCGTACGTCGCACGGGTCAGCAGGCTCTCGACCGTCGCGAAGAGGTCGTCGCGACGGACGGGTTTGATGAGATACTCGTCGAACGGCATCTCCGCGACCTCTGTGGTGGGGTCGACGGCCGTCACCATCGCGACCTGCGGCGGGTTTTCGCGCTCGTACAGCGCGGCGAGCACCTCGTCGCCCGACATGCCGGGCATTCGGCGGTCGAGCAACACCGCGTCGGCTTCGTCGGCGAGGTCGAGTGCCTCGGTCCCGCTCGTGGCGGCCAGCACGCGATACCGGCTCCGCAGGCGCTCGGCGTGACCGTGCGCGATGTCCGGGTCGTCGTCGACGACGAGTACGGTGTGATCCATGATACGCCTCTCTTTACCGAGATTGTTTCTTCAAGTAATTTAATATTTTGGTAATACATCACAGTCGTCGATACTGACGATATCGTCAGACGGCGGCTCTAAAATCGGAAGTCGGTCGCCGTCAGGAGAGGGCGACGCCGAGATCTTCGAGCGCCCACTGGACGACTTTCGCCTCGACGACCGCCCGCGGCTCGGCGTCGTCGTCGGCCAGCGCGCGGTCGCTCTTCGCGAGCAGTCGGCGCTCGGTTTCGGTCTGGTCGGGTTCGTCGCGCGTCGCGTTCAACAATGCCTCGAAATCCTCCCGCAGGTCGAAGGAGGCGTAGGCGACGTTACAGCGGGGCAGCGGACTCATACCGATTCGACACGAGGTCGGTCACCGTCTCCCAGTCGGAGGCGCAGAAGTGAATCGACACCTCGCCGACGATGTCGCGCCACGCGATTGGGCCGCCGTTCCGCATCAGCGTCACCGCTCGCGGCGGGAGGTCGAGTCGGGTGACGGTCTCCGGCGTACCGCAGAGGCAACACGGTTTCTCGATTTTGCCCGTGTACATACGCGTCGTTGGGACTGCTCGGATTTGGACGTGTCGAGAGAACGGGACGGCGGTCACCCTCGTTCTTCGTCGCGTCACTCACCCGCCGTCACTGCGCCGGCGACTCGGCGTCAGCGGCGAGCCACTCGTCGGCCCACGACTCTATTTCCTCGAACACCGGGCAGAGCGACTGTCCCTTCGGGGTGAGACTGTAGTACGTCGCCACCGGCGCGTCTTCCTCCAGTCGACGGTCGACGAACCCCATCTCGCGGAGGTCGTCGAGCACGCGCGAGAGCGTGCGCGAACTCGCGTCGGTCGAGCGTTTCAGTTCGTTGAACCGCTTCTCTCCCTCTTGGAGGTCGTGCAGAACGATGAGTCGCCACTGCGAGCCGATCTGTTCGAGCGAGTCGATGACCGGACAGACCGCCAGCGGCTTCTCGGTGTCGAGTTGGGATGACATCGGTGTTACCTGGTCACGTCTATGTCCGCGAACGGATATATAGGTTCGTATCAAACACCAGGTAACGTGATGCAACCACGTTTCACCACGATAGCAGAAACGGCGGACCGTTCACTGACCGACATCGGCGAGATGCCGGAGGGCAACCGATGACGCTGCTGCAGAGCGCCGTCGCCTTCGACGGGGCCGCCGCGGGACTTGCGTTCCTTCTCGGCCGCGTCCTCTTCGGCGCGGTACTCGCGTTCAACGGGCTGAACCACTTCCTCAACGGCGACCAGATGGTCGGCTACGCGCAGGCCAAGGGCGTTCCCGCGCCCGGACTGGCCGTCCCGTTCACGGGGGGGATGTTGCTGTTCGGCGGCATCGGCATCGCCGTCGGCTTGCTCCCGACGCTCGCCGCCGGGGCGCTCGTCGTCTTCCTGCTCGTGACGACGCCGTTGATGCACGACTTCTGGGCCGCGCCCGAGGGGCAACAGCAGAACGAGATGATAAACTTTCTGAAGAACGTCGCCATGCTCGGCGGCGCGCTCGTGTTCCTCGCGCTCGGCGCGGTCGGATCGTGGCCGTACGCGCTCTGAACGACCCCGAATCGCCAGTACCGTTAACCGAGCTTCACCCTAACAAACCACCAATGACCGACGCACCACCGACCACCGGACTGCACCACGTGACGAATATCTGCACCGACATAGAGGAGACCAAGGCGTTCTACGAGGACGTCCTCGGCTGGCACACGGTGAAGATGACCCAGAACTACGACGACCCGGGGACGCCGCACTACTACTTCTCCTCGACGCCGGAAGGAGAGCCGGGAACGAACGTCACCTACTTCGAGTACCCCGACTCGCGCGGCGTCCCCGGCCCGGGGGCGAGCCACCACTTCGCCTTCGGCGTCGAGGACAGAAAAACCCTCGAAGAGTGGCGCGAACACCTCGTCGACCACGGGGTGCGCGTCTCGCAGATGAAAAACCGGACGTACTTCGAGAGCATCTACTTTACCGACCCCGACGGCCTCGTCTTTGAACTCGCCACGATGGGACCGGGCTTCACCTACGACGAGGACGAACCCGGAAGCGGCGAAATCGACCCGTTCGAGAAGGGCTACGGGGGCGATTGAATGGAGGGCGCTCCCGACGCGTTCGGCTCTCCCTATCGGTTGCTCGCCGGTTCAGTGGTCCCGCGCCCCATCGCGTGGGTGAGCAGTCGCAGCGAGGACGGCGTCGACAACCTCGCACCGTACAGTTTCTTCAACGTCGTCACGCCCGACCCGCCGGTCGTGATGTTCTCGCCGGTCGGCGTCGGCGAAGACAGAAAAGACACGACAGAGAACGTCCTCGCCACCGAGGAGTTCGTCGTCCACATCGTCACCCGCAACCTCGCGGAGGCGATGAACGAGACGAGCGCGACGCTCGAACGCGGCAACAGCGAATTCGATCACGCGAAGTTAGAGAAGGTAGAGGCAACTACCGTCGACGTCGCCCGGGTCGCCGACGCGAAAGTCGCCTTCGAGTGCCGCCTCTACGACGCCCAGGAAGTGGGCCGGTCGACGATGATACTCGGCGAAGTCGTCCACGCCCACGTCGCCGACGAACTGCTCACCGACGGGAAGATGGACGTGACGAACCTCGACGCCGTTGGCCGTCTGTCGGGCAGTCAGTACGCGACGACCGACGAGCGGTTCTCGCTCGAACGACCGCCGTGAGTCTCCGCCCCACGTTCACTCAGACGACGAGTCGCTCGATTCGTCGCAGCGCGCTCGCGCAGACGACGCAGTAGCCGGCACCGACGAGCGGTATCTCGAAGCCGACGCGACATCGATTCTCGCAGATCGGTTCGAGGCGGTGGCCGATCGCCGGAACGCCCGCGACGCGCCACGTCCAGCGGTACCGCCCTCTCCCCTCGTCGGCGTCGAACGACTCCACCTCGAACGGTACCCGAACGCCGAGAGCGGCGACGCGGAGGTTCCGGTCGTCCCCGCCCGAATCCGCGCGTCCTGGGGGTCGACCGCCGCGACGGTCGGTCCCCAGTCGGGTCAGTGACGCGTCTCGACGAGCAGGCTCCACACCCGGTCGGCAGGGGCGTCGACAACGCGACTGACGACGAGGCGAAACCCGTCCGGCGTTCATCGGACCGTCGCCTCGCTTCGGGTCACGGCCTCCCTTCGACCACCGGTCGGAAAGCCCCGTCATCGGGCCGTTAGCGTCAGACTATCGCGACAGTAGGAGTCGATATAAGGACATAAGTATGGTATTGAGTGTTATTATTTCCTCCTGGAAAGCGTTAAGACGGGTGACTGGCTACCGTGGCGCAAGATGTCACGGAGCACCGACGCACGAGACGGAAAGAAACGAACGATGAAAGACGTGAGCCACACGGCACCGAACGGCGTCTCCGCGGACGACGTCTGGCGACGTGGCGGGAATCGAAGCGAGCAGGACCGAGACGACGACTGAACGCGAGCGGACGCGGCTATCCGGTTCTCACTCTGCGAAAACGACCAGGTACATCGCCCCGGCGACTCCGCCGGCCAGTATCGCGACGCCGAGCACGGCGAACACGCCGACGAGCACCGTCGTTCCGAGCAACCCCGGCCCCAACACCGAGAGGATAGCCGCCGCTGCGAAGCAGACGAGCGCGATCGCTCCGGTGATGAGCAGCGTCGAGCGCGGCGTCAGGTTCTCGCCGTATCCCACACCGTCCACCACGACGTTTACCGTAGTAAAGGGTCGCACGAGTGAACAACTCGACATATTCTGCCGGCCAATCGCCTGTAACGTATCTTAGCTGCAGCAAGTCCGATGATAGAAGTCTCCCGAAACACTCAATAATTTTATCACGTCGTTGTGCTTCGACTCGTTCGTGATAACAGTCGAGGACCTCAGAAAGGAGTACGGCGGGTTCGTCGCCGTCGAGGGGAGTTCGTTCGAGGTCGGCGAGGGGGAAATATTCGGCGTCGTCGGGCCGAACGGGGCGGGGAGGACGCTCGTCGTCGACTCAGTGACCGAGGAGTTCGAGCGCGGCACGCTCGAACTTCTCCGCGTCGCGCCGCTGTCGTTGACCGACATCGTCGACGGCAAACTGCTGGTGGCGGCGGGTCTCGCCCCCGCGCAGGCGGTGCTGTGGCTCGCGGTGATCTCGCTCAACGGGACGGCCGTCTCGGGGATCGAACAGCTACTCGCGCTCGTCGCCGCGCTGGCGGTGCTCGCGTCGGGGCTCGGCGTCGTCGTCTCGCTTCTCACCGAAGAGCGGCGGACCGCACAACTGCTCTACTCGCTCGGGCTGCTCGTCGCCTTCGCCGGGGCGACGCTTTCCCCCCTGAGCCCGACGAACGTCGTCGCGCGCCTCGCCATCGGGAGCGCCGACGCGACCGTGACCGCCGTCGTTGCCGGCAACGTTGTCCTCGCCGTCGTCGCCTACGGCGGGGTTCGATCGGTGGTCGAACGAGCGGAATCGGCGAACGTCTAACCGCGTCGACAGGGCCGATTCTTTGCAACTGCGGACCGTCGTCTCCCCCGTGCGAATACTCATCGCAGGCTCTCACGGGGGAGTCGGAACGCGCGTCACCGACCTGCTGAGCGAGAGCGATCATGAGGTGAGGGCGATGGTTCGGGACGAGGGGCAGGTCCCCGAGATGGAGGCGTACGGCGTCGAGGCGGTAGTGGCCGAGCTCCGGGACGACGACGACGTGGAGCGTGCGGTCTGCGGCTGCGACGGAGTGCTGTTCGCTGCGGCTCCAGCGGCGAGGACGTCGAGGGCGTCGACCGAGACGGGGCGATTCGGACGATAGACGCCGCCGAGGAGTTCGGCGCGTCGCGCTACGTGATGCTCAGCGCGATGAACGCCGACGACCCCGAGTCGAGCCCCGGCGAACTCCGCGACTACCTGGAGGCCAAGGCGGCGGCCGACCGCTACCTCCGCGAGAGCGACCTCGAATACACCGTCGTTCGGGAGCGCTGACGAACGAGGAGGGAACGGGGAGAATCGACGCGAGCGACAAACTCGACGAACGCGGCGAAATCACCAGAGACCACGTCGCGGAGACGCTCGCGACCGCGTTCGAAGTCGAGAACACCCGCGGAAAGACGTTCGAGATTCTTGCCGGCGACGACCCAATCGAGACGGCGCTGGAGAACCTCGACTGAGAGGGCGAGCGCGCCGGGTCGTCAGCGTCTCTTCGTCCGCTCGCGGTCAGGGCGCGACGATTTCGACGACCGTCTCCGCGTCGACGACGAGGTTGTACGCCGCTTCGTCGTCGTTCCACAGGCAGAGCACGTTCTCGAAGCCGAGAATCGCGCCGTACTCGGCTTCCGAGAGCTCGCGGTTCAGCGTCGACTCCCGCGTCAGCACGGCGTAGTGGTCGACCGACTGGCTGCCGTCACCGATCTTGAACACGGGGTTTCTGTCCTCGCCGTCGGCGAGATTTTGGCTGAGTTTCACCGCCAGGAGGTCGATGCGGTCGGTGACGTGGTTCTCCATGTCGGCCATCCGCGCGTGGCGACTCCGGTCGGCGCGCAAGTCGACGCGGCGTTTTCGGTCCTTTCGGAGGACGCTGTAGGAGAACTGCACCGACGTTTTCGCGAACGTGCCGTCGCCCTCGCCGCCTTCGTCGAGTCGGCGCTGGAACGCCGGCATCTCGACGTTGGGGCGCACGTCGAACGACCACCCGCGGTCGGAGGGCGTCATGCCCGGCCACAGGCGCAGCGTCGGCGAGTAGACGGTCGCGCCTGTCTCGGATTCGACGGCGCGTTCGACTTCCCGGAGCCCGATGCTCGTGTTGCGATCGGCGGGCGCGAGCGCGACGACCGACCCGTCGTCGGCCAGCGCGTCGAGATACCGCCGCACGACCGAAACGGGGTCGTCGAGTTCGCTGAGCACGTTGCCAAACAGCACGAGGTCGGCCTCGCCGAGCGCGTCGACGTCGAACGCCTCGGCCGTCTCGCGGTGAATCGTCGTCCGGAAGTTCTCTCGCGTCTCGCCGAGCAGTCGGTCGAGCACGTTGGCGGCGGGACTCGGTTCGAGCGCGTGGTAGTCGACGAGACTGTCGTCGGGGAGGTAGTCGTGCATGCCGAGCGCCGGGCCACCGACGCCCGCGCCCACGTCGACGACGCGGAGTTTCCTCGGCAGCAGACCGTTCTCGGCGAGGTCGGCAAGCACGTAGCCCACCTCGGCGTAGTAGTCGGCGAGGTGGTAGACGGCGTACCCGAGCGCCGCCGTCTCGTCGTACTCGACGTCGTTCTGGTAGTAGTAGTCCTCTTTCAGCCGGCGAACGGCCTCGCGGAGTTCGTCTCCAGACGCTCCCGTGTGCCAGTTCGCGCCGTAGCGCTCGACGAGCAGGTCCTCGACCGCAAAGGAGTAGCTCTCGGGGATCGCCTTCGGCCGCCAGTCGCGGGCTGGGACGGGCGCGTTGTCGACGGGGACGAACGTGCCGTTGTCCTGTTCGACCAGACCGAGGTCGAACGCCTCCTCGCGGAGCGTCTGCTTGACGACGGCCGGGTGCGGGTAACCTTCGACGTACTCGGCGATCTCCTCGGGGTCGATGGGTCGGACGTTCCGGAGGTACTTCGCGTTCGAGACGACGGCCTCGCGCTCGGTCATCGCTCGTCACCGCCGTTCGACGCGCGCTCGGCCGAGTTCTCCTCCGCTCCGTCGAGCGTTTCGGCGAGGTCTGCCACCCGATGTCGGCCCGCTTCCCGGTACAGCCGTTCGAACGCCTCGCCGTCGGCGTCGGCGACGCGGGTGGCCGCCTCGGCGACGCTCGACGCGCCTTCGAACGTCTCCTGAATCTCCGCGTACACGCGGGGGGTGCCGCCGGTGACCGTGTCGACGACGTCGTCCAGCGCAGCGGAGACGGGCGTCGCGAACTCGTCGCGCACGTCGTCGGCGGCGAGCGCGTAGGCGAGCACCGCGGCGTGCGCACCGGCCTGCACCGTCTGCATCGCCTCGTCGTGTTCGTCGGCAGTCGTCTCGAAGACGTTGTTTCCGGCGGCCGCGAACGCCGAGGCGAGACGGTCGAGCGTCGGTCCGCCATCGTCGATGACGGCGGCGACGTTGCCCGGTGCGTTCTCTGGGGCGAATAAGGGGTGGTAGCTCGCGCGTTCGCGGTCGGGGGCGTGCTCGCGTAGCGCCGCGAGCGGTCCGGCCATCGACCCGGTCACGTCGAAGACGGCGCTGTCGGCGTTCGGTGCGAACTGGGCGGCGGCCGCCTCGACGGCCGAGATGGGGACGGCGAGGCAGACGGCGTCGAACCGTTCGTCGGTATTGGCGATGACGACGCGGCCGCCGTGGGCCGTCGCCGCCGCCTCGGCCGCCTCGGAGTCGATGTCGGCGAACGCCACCTCCGCCGAGAGGGTGTCGGCGACCCATCGACCCATCGACCCGGCACCGACGATGAGCAGTTTCATTGCGAGTTCGTTGCCAGCGGCGTCGCAAAAGGCGTTCGATGCCGTCTGTACTGAACGCGAACCTGTTATCCGAGTAACCCTTATTACATACGTGAGAGACCTTTACGGTATGAGAGACACGAGAGCCGAGGACGCCAGACGGCGAAAGCTCGGAGCGACCGTATTTGCCCTGTTGGCCGTCGTCGCGTTCGTCAGCCCGTTTCTCGCGGGTACGCACGCCCTCTGGATAGCGTTCGGGGTCGGGACCGGCGTCGTCCTACTGGTCGTCTCGCTCACTATCGCGACGGATTCTGACCTGAACGGACCACCGCCTCAGCGAATCGGCTGACCACTCTTTTTCGCGAATCCCGCCCTCACAGCCCCAACTTCAGCGCCCGATTTACCGCGAGCACGGAGAAGCCGAGAGCCATCACGGCGACGAGCAGGCCGACGGCGACGGCCCACCCCGCCGCGTCCGAGAGTGCGCCCACGACGAGACTCCCCGTCGCGCCCAACAGCATGTACACCGTCCGGACGAGGCCGAACCCCGCGCCGCGCTCGTCGGCGGAGAGTTTGTCGATGAAGCGCGACTGAATCGGCGCGCCCCAACTCATCGCCACGCCGACCATGCACGCGCCGAGAGCGAAGACGGGGAGCGTCGACCCCTCAACGAGCGTGGCGTAGCCGAGCACGCCGAGGCCCATCGACAGCGAGGCGGCGGCATCGCGGTCGAATCGGTCCGAGAGGTATCCCATCACCGGTTGTGTCGCGCCGTGGACGACGAAGTACAAAGAGAACAGCGCGCTCGCCGTCGCCGTCGAGAGGTCGTGGTACGCGACGAGAAACGTCGGCAGGAACGACGCCGTCGCCTGCCACGTGAACGCGCCGGCGACGGCGAGGATGGTGGTATAGACGATCTCGGGCCGAGAGAGCAGTTCGAAAAGCGGTGCGAGCGCGAACCGCTCGTGCATCGGTTGCTCGGGGCGCTCGGGCGTCGTCGGGGCGACGCGGCGCTCGAACAGCAGAAACACCGGAATCGCGGCGACGGCGCCGAGTAACATCGCGGTGCGCCAGTCGTAGCGCGCGGCGACGAGCGCGGCGATGACCGGAACCGAAAGTCCCGCCAGCGGTCCGCCGGCGACGTGGACGCCGATGGCGCGACCAATGTTCGAGAACTGCTTGGAGATGAACGTCGTGGCGACGCTGTAGTGCAACCCCGCCCCCGCGCCGAGCGCGACAGTGAACAGCGCGAACGTCGGAAACGACGGCGAAACGGCGAGGAAGAGGCTCGCCACTGCGGTGAGACCGACGGCCGCGAGGATGACGCGGCGCTCGCCGAACCGGTCGCCGAGGACGCCGCTCGGAAACTGCATCGTCGCGTACGCGGCCCACATCCCGGCGAGCGCGAGACCGACCGCCCCGTTCGACACCCCGAACTCGTCGGTGATGGCGGGGACGACCGGACTGATGGCGAGGCGCGCGACCATGGTCGCGAAGAACGCGAGCGTACAGAGGACGAGCACCGTGTTCCGGTAGCGCCAGTTCACGCCGAGGATTGTCGGTACCGGCGCAAGTGGGTTCTGATAGCGGAATTTCAGGCGACAGCCTGTAATTCGAGCAACATTTTTGCCTGTGCGTTCGGCCCCACTCCTATGCGCGTATTCGTAGCCGGTGCGACAGGCGTGTTGGGGCAACGGCTCGTCTCGCAGTTCACCGAGAGCGGACACGAGGTGGTCGGACTGACACGGGACGCCGAGGGCGACGAGCTCGTCGCCGACCGCGGCGGCGAACCGTATCGAGGCGACCTCTTCGATGCGGACTCGCTCGCACTCGCGGCCGAAGGTGCCGACGTAGTCGTCCACGCGGCGACTGCGATTCCGACCGACCCGCGACCGAGCGACGAGGCGTGGGAGCGAAACGACCGCGTCCGCCGCGAGGGAACCCGCGCGCTCACGACCGCCGCAGCGTCGGTCGGTGCCGAGCGCTACGTCCAACAGAGTATCGTCTGGGTGGCGGCCACCTCGCGAGGCGACCCGTTCGACGAGTCGTCGCCGCCGCAGCCGACGCGACTCACGCAGTCGGCCGTCGACGCCGAACAGATCGCAATGGCCGCGAGCGACGACGCGTCGTTTTCGACCTCGGTGCTGCGCTGCGGCGTCTTCTACGCGCCGGACGCAGCGCACACTCGACAGTACGCCGAGCGACTCCTACGTCGGCGACTCCCGGCGGTCGGACGCGGACCGCTCGGACGCGGCAAGGTGGTCGTCGCGCCGATTCACGCCGATGACGCCGCGAGCGCGTTCGTCGCCGCCGCCGAGGCGGAGGTGGACGGAATCTGGCACGTCGTCGACGACGAACCCGTGTCAATGCACGAGTTTCTGCGGACGTTCGCCGACTACCTCGACGCGCCGAGACCGCTTTCGGTGCCCGCGTGGGTCGCGCGAGCGGCCGTCGGTTCGGAGACCGTCTCGCAGCTCACCACTTCAATGCCCACGTCGAACGACCCGTTTCGCGAGGCGACCGGCTGGGAGCCGACGCACCCGACGTACCGGAAGGGACTTCGGCAGGTCGTCGACCGGTGGCGCGAGGACGGAACGCTCGAAGAGCTGCGGTCGGGGGTAGCGATGCGGCCGGACGCCGAGCCGTCGTAGCGGGAAGTGACACCAAGAGCCAAGGTCCGGCCGCGAGAACGTGAGCTATGACCGAGAAACCGCTCGAAGGGCGCGTCGCGTTCATCACCGGAACCAGCCGCGGCATCGGCAAGGCGATGGCACTCGCTTTCGCCGACGCCGGTGCCGCCGTCGTCTCGACGGGCAAGACAATGGACGAACACGAACGTCTCCCCGGCACTGTCACGCAGACGACCGAGGAGATACGTGAGCGCGGCGGCGACTCGATCGCCGTCCAACTCGACGTGCGCGACGAGTCGAGCGTTGAGTCGGCCATCGAACGTACCGTCGACGAGTTCGGGGGGCTCGACCTCGTTATCAACAACGCGGGCGCGATTCAGTTCGGCGGCTTCGACGAGATTCCCGCGAATCGCTTCGACCTGCTGATGGACGTCAACGCTCGCGGAGCGTACGTGACGACACGCGCGGCGCTCCCGCACCTCCGCGAGAGCGACCACGCCCACGTCGTGATGAACTCGCCGCCGGCGACGATGGAGCCGTCGCCGGGGAAAGCCGCCTACGCGCTCTCGAAGTACGGGATGACGTTCCTCGCGCGCTCACTCGCCGACGAACTCCGGAGCGACGGCGTCGCCGTCAACAGCGTCTGGCCCGTTTCGGCCATCGAGACGGAGGCGACGCGGCACTTCAACCTCGGTCAGCCGGAAGACTGGCGCACGCCGCAGGTCGTCGTCGACGCGATGCTCGAACTCGTGACGCGCGACCCGGCGGAGTGCACGGGCAACGAGTTCTATGACGAGCAGTTGCTCCGCGAGGCAGGCGTCTCCGACTTCTCGCAGTACGCTGTCGTGGAGGGGACCAATCCCGGTCCGACGTCGGCGCAGCTGTTCGATTCGAGCTACGAGCGGAAAGACTAGCCCAGCGTAGCGTCTCGACGGCGGTGACAGAGGGTTCTCCGTCACTCGTCGGTCAGTTCACTCGATACACTCAGTTCGACAGCTCGGGCGCGAGGCGTTCGATGCGCTTCTCCATCGGTGGGTGCGTCGAGAACAGCGACGAGAGCACGCCGCGTTTCCCACCGAAGATGCACAGCGCGCTCATGTTGTCGCTCACGTCCGGTGCCCGCTCGTGCCGGCCGACGGAGGCGAGTTTCGAGAGCGCCCGCGCGAGCGCCTCCGGATTGCCGGTGTACTCGGCGGCGTCGCTGTCGGCGGCGTACTCGCGTGCCCGCGAGATAGCGAGAACGAATACCATGACGGCCAGTTCGACGATGAGGCTCGCAATCCAACCGAGTACGATGGAGGCGATTCCGTCCTCGAAGAGCACGACGACCCAGTACACGGTCAAGCCGAGCATCGACGCGACGCTCTGTCCGATCAGCAGCATCACCACGTCGCGGTTCTTGATGTGCGCGAGTTCGTGCGCCAACACGCCTTCCAGTTCGTCCTGTTCTAAGAGGTCCATCAGCGTCTCCGAGACGACGACTACGCCCGCGCCGCACCGTCCGACGGCGAAGGCGTTCGGGACGCCCATCTGCCCGACCATCAGTCGAGGTTTGGTGATTCCCATCTCCTCGCTGAGATGCTCGACGGCCCTGTGTATCTCCGAATACTCCGCCTCGGACATCTCCTCGGCGTCGACGCTCCAGAGCGCGATTTTCTTCCCCACCACGTACTGCACGCCGACGAACAGCACGCTTCCGGCGAGCACGATTGGGAGACCGAACCCAATCTGGAACAGGAACCCCGCGAACGCCGCGTAGAAACCGAACAGAACCGTCCCCGCGACGACCATCCGAACTTTCAGTCCAATGTGTCTCATACCTGTCGGTAAATGCGGCAATTAATAACTATTCTGTTTGAATGAATTTCTATCTAACTGACTTCAATCCGTTCGAACTCAGTCGACGACGAGTTCGACGGGGTAGTCGGTGAAGTTCTCGTAGCCGTCCTTGGTGACGACGGCGATGTCCTCGATTCGGACGCCGCCGACCGACGGGTCGTAGAGACCGGGTTCGATGGTGACGACGTGACCGGGTTTCAGTTCCCCGCCGTCGCTGCTGAGTCGCGGGTCCTCGTGGACGTCGAGACCGACGCCGTGGCCGGTGCTGTGGATGAATCCGGTCTCGGTCGTCGGGTCGCTCCGGAACGTCGCGTGCCCGGCGGCCTCGTACACGTCGCAGACGGCGTCGTGTACGTCCTTGCCCGTCGCACCGGGTTCGAGTGCGTCGAAGGCGGCCGCTTTGGCTTCCTCGGTTATCTCGAACCACTCGCGGATCTCCTCAGAGGGTTCGCCCTTGACGAACGTCCGCGTCATGTCGGCGTGGTACTTCGTCGCCTTGCTCCGCGGGAAGATGTCGACGATGATAGACTCGTTCGCCGACAGTGGGCCGCTGCCGCGGTCGTGCGGGTCGGCGGCGTTCTCGCCGCAGGCCACGATGGTCTCGTCGAGCGCGCAGCCTTCACGCAGGAGCGTGATTTCGATCTCCTGCTGGACACGCTCGCTCGTGAGTGGTTCGCCCTCGTAGACCAGCGCGCCGTCGTCGTCGATCTCGGCGGCGCGGATGAGGTCTTCCGCCGCTTTCATCGCAGCCTCGTTCGCCTTCTGGGCGGCGCGGACGTTGTCGACTTCCTCGTCGGTCTTCACCGCGCGGATGTCGCCGAGCACGTCGCGGCTCTCGGCCGTCACGTCGAGTCCCCGTTCGCGGAGACCGTCGGCGGTGCCGAGCGGGAAACGTTCGGGCGCGAGGACGGATTCGACGCCCGCGTCGGCGAGGAATGCGGCGATAGTTCGCGCGCGGCCTTCTCTGGGGCCGTACTCGGCGAGTCGACTTCGGAAGTCGTACTCTTCGAGGCGGAAGACGGCGTCGGCGCGGCTCTCCTTCTTCGCGCGGCCGTACTCCAACCCGCTGACGAGGAGGCGCGTCTCCTCGGGCGAGAACACCGTCACGAACGGGTCGGGCGCGTCGAAGTCCGAGAGGTACAACTGATTGGAGTCGGCGCTGTCGGCGTCGAGAAGGTAGCCGTCGAAGCCCTCGGTTTCGAGGTGCTCGGCGAGCGATGAGAGATCGGGTTCCATGGTTTCGGTGGGACGCCGCGACGGTAAATCGGTTGGCTTCCCGGAAGCGCGCGTGAGCGCCGGAGGGCGCGAGAGCGAGGCGAGCGTCGGTGACGGCGACGGCCGGCGCACCCGATGCGGAATGTCACCGCCTTCGGTACGCTGATACCCGCTCGCACGGACACCGCGGTATGGACGCGGAACTCTCGGAATCTCGGGTGCGCGGCACGGCCCGCGCACCGCCGTCGAAGAGCTACACGCATCGGGCGATTCTCGCCGCCGGCTACAGCGACGGGGCGACCGTCTACGATCCCCTCGTCAGCGCCGACACGAAGGCGACGATGCGCGCCGTCGACGCCTTTGGCGGCGACGTGACGCGCGTCGACAGCCGACTCGAAATCGACGGCTTCGGCGGCCGACCCGGTGTAGCCGACGACGTGGTCGACTGCGCGAACAGCGGCACGACGATGCGCCTCGTTACCGCGTGCGCGGCGCTCGCCGACGGCATCACCGTGTTGACGGGCGACTCGTCGCTCCGCTCGCGGCCGCAGGGACCGCTTCTCGCCGCCGTGTCCGACCTCGGCGGCCGCGCCGAGAGCACCCGCGGCAACGGCCAAGCGCCGCTCGTCCTGAAGGGGCCGATTTCGGGAGGCGAGGTGTCGATTCCCGGCGACGTCTCGTCGCAGTACATCTCGGCGCTGCTGATGGCGGGAGCAGTGACCGAGGAAGGAATCGATATCGAACTCGAAACCCAACTGAAATCCGCGCCGTACGTCGACATCACGCTCGAAGTATTGCGGAGGTTCGGTGTCGATGCCGAGGCGACCGAGGGCGGATTTTCGGTCGCGGCCGGGCAGTCCTACGACCCCGTCGGCGGCGAGTACCGCGTCCCCGGCGACTTCTCATCTATTTCCTATCTCCTCGCTGCAGGCGCCGCCGCCGCCGACGAGAACCACGAGGTCGTCGTCGAGGGCGCGTACCCGAGCGCACAGGGCGACGCTGCCATCGTCGACGTTCTCGAGCAGATGGGCGCGGATATCGGCTGGGACCGCGAGAACGGCCACATCACGGTCCGGAAATCGGCGCTCTCGGGCGTCACCGTCGACGTGGGCGACACGCCCGACCTCCTGCCGACTATCGCGACGCTCGGCGCGGTTGCGGACGGCGAGACGCGCATCGAGAACTGCGAGCACGTCCGCTACAAGGAGACCGACCGAGTGAGCGCGATGGCCGACGAACTGACCGAGATGGGCGCAGTCGTCGAAGAAGAGCGGGACGTGCTGACGGTGAAGGGCGGAGAATCGTCGCTCACGGGTGCGACGGTCGAAGGCTACCACGACCACCGCATCGTCATGGCGCTGTCAGTGGCCGGACTCGTCGCCGACGGGACCACTCGTGTTCGGGGGGCCGAGCACGTCGATGTGTCGTTCCCGGCGTTCTTCGACGTGTTCACCGAACTCGGTGCGGACGTGCGGTTGCGGGAGTAGTGCAACACGCTGGGTGAACTGGTCGGTGCGCTACGCGGTCGAGTTGGCTAATAGACGGCGCGTCGACTGACGTGAACCGGTACGCCGTGGACCCGCCTCGGCCGGTTCGCGGCGATTCCTTAGAGCACGGACGGTCTGGCCCCGTTTCCGTACAAAAACGTTCGGCCGAGTACGACGTCAACCCCCGGCGCCAGAAGCGCGCGGAACCGCCGACTTAGCGCTCGCTGACGCCCGTCCGCCGCCGAATCGCCTCGACCCACCACGTTTTGAACACGAGTATTCCCGCGGTACCGACGACGGTCCCGACGGGCTTTCGTCGAATAGCCGAGACGAGCGCCAAAACTCCAGAGACGGCGTTCACCGCGTTCAGGACGTTCGGGTAACCGAAGCCCGTCGTTCCCTTCCCCTCGCCGAGCCACGCCTCTTCGGCGAGGACGACTTCGCTGAACCAGTTGTCGGTGCGCTCGGGTTCGCCGAACAGCACCGGGTTGACGGTGGTGAAGGCGACGACGGCCGCGAGCAGTCGCCACTTTCGGTGGTAGATTGCGTACATCAACACTGGGGTGACGACGAAGCGCGTTCCTGCACTCCACGGGTTCGAGTGTCTGCGCCAGAACGTCTCTCGGAGTCGCGTGCGCAGTGAGACGGCGGATGCGTCTGCGGAGTTGAGAGAGTCGGCGGCGTCGGCGGGTTCAGTCTCGGTCATGCGAGAGAGTTCAGTCCATGACGGGATGAGCATGCCGTTGATTCGTCGTCGTTCGTAGCCGCCGTTTGCCCCGGTCGTTCCTCTCCGCCGGCCGTCCCTTGCCGTCGGTCGTCCCTCGCTGTCGATCGTCCCCCGCTTTCCGCCGCTCGTTCCCGTCGCCACGCTTGCGCCTTTCTACAAACACTAAATGGCCGCGACACCGACGCTCCGGTAATGAACGGCAACGGCTTCGGGCGACTGTTCCAGTTTTCGACCTACGGGGAGAGCCACGGCGACGCGATGGGCGTCGTCGTCAGCGGCTGTCCGGCGGGCGTCGAACTCGACGAGGAGAAGATTCAGCGCGAACTCGACCGGCGGAAACCCGGCCAGTCGATGATCACGACGAGTCGCGGCGAACCCGACGAGGTGTCCATCCACAGCGGACTTCAAGATGGATATACGACGGGCACGCCCATCGGCATGACCATCGAGAACAAGGACGCGCGCTCTGGCAAGTACGAACCGTTCGTCACCGCGCCACGTCCCTCCCACGGCGACTTCACCTACTCGGCGAAGTTCGGCACGCGCAACTGGGGCGGCGGCGGGCGCTCCTCCGCGCGCGAGACGGTGAACTGGGTCGCCGCGGGCGCGGTCGCCCGACAGGTGCTCGACCAGTCCGAGTACGATGTCCGGATCAAAGCGCACGTCAACAAAATCGGCGACGTCGAAGCGCCCGAGGTGACGTTCGAGGAGATGCTCGAACACGCAGAGGAGAACGAGGTCCGCTGCGCGCACACCGAGACGGCAGAGGAGATGCGCGAACTCATCGACGAGTATCAGAAAGCGGGTGACTCCATCGGCGGGAGCATCTACTTCGAAGCGCGCGGCGTTCCCCGCGGACTCGGCGCGCCGCGCTTCGAGTCGTTCCCCTCCCGACTCGGTCGGGCGATGTTCTCGATTCCGGCGACGACGAGCGTCGAGTACGGTCTCGGCAAGGAGGCCAGCGAGTGGACCGGCCACGACCGAAACGAGGACTGGGAGTTCGACGACGACGGCGACCCGGTGCCGGTCGGCAACAAACACGGCGGTCTGCAGGGCGGCATCACCACGGGCCAACCCATCTACGGCGAGGCGACGTGGCACGCGCCCACGTCGATTCCGAAGGAGCAGACGACCGTCGACTGGGAGACCGGCGAGGAGAAGCAGGTGCAGGTCGTCGGCCGCCACGACCCCGTGTTGCCGCCGCGGGCGGTGCCCGTCGTTGAGGCGATGCTCTGGGTGACCGTGCTGGACTTCATGCTCTTGGCGGGTCGGATTAATCCGGACCGGTTGGACGGGCAGGTTGGCGAGTACGACACCGACTACCACCCGAGCAGTCCGCAGAACGAGTAACGGTCTCGACATTCGTCTAGAAATGAGACTAACTCGGTACTGATAGAAAATTTATCGGCCCGTTCGTCGAATACATTTGTAAACGAGGAACTCGGTTCGTAGTAGTAAACGACGTAAATTTGGGCGAGCGCCGTGCGATTCGGCAATTCTTCATAATCATTCTATGACAACCTATAGCAAAGACTTTACTTGGTAGATGGCTACAATCGCACACTGGCGGCCCGACACGGGCCAGGACTCAAATATGACTAACGACGAACTTATCTGGCGAATCGCAGGGGGGTCCGGGGACGGGATCGCCTCGACGAGCCAGAACTTCGCGAAGGCCCTGATGCGCTCGGGCCTCAACGTTTTCACGCATCGACACTACCCGTCGCGGATTCGCGGCGGTCACACGTACACGGAGATTCGGGCCTCGGCCGACCCCGTCAAGTCCCGCGGGGACGGCTACAACTTCCTGCTTGCGCTGGGCGACTCGTTCGCCCGCAACCCGCAGCAGAACGCCTACTACGGTAACGAGGAGATCAAACCGCTCTCGGAGAACCTCGACGAACTCCGCGAGGGCGGCGTCATCATCTACGACTCCGGCCTGCTCGACGCCTCCGAAATCGAGGACTTCGACGAGCGAGTCGAGGAGAACGACTGGCACGTCTACGACCTCGACCTGCGCACGATGGCTCGCGAACACGGTCGCGAGGTCATGCGCAACACCGCCGGCGTCGGCGCGACCTGCGCGCTCGCGGGCATCGACCTCGAGTGGATCGAGGAGCTGATGACCGACGCGATGCCGGAGAAGATTCTCGAACCGAACCTCGAGATTCTCCACGAGGCGTATGACATGGTCGAAGAGGAGTACGACGTGGACGCCCACGACGTGAAGATTCCGTCGGGCGAACACGACGAAGAGCAGGTGCTCATGTCCGGATCGGACGCCATCGCCTACGGCGCCATCGACGAGGGGTGCCGCTTCATCGCGGGCTACCCGATGACGCCGTGGACCGAGGTGTTCACCATCATGTCGCAGAACCTGCCCGAACTCGGCGGCATCTCCGAGCAGGTCGAAGACGAGATCGCGGCGGCGGCGCTCGCGCTCGGCGCGAGCCACGCGGGCGTGAAAGCTATGTCCGGGTCGTCCGGCGGCGGCTTCGCGCTGATGTCCGAACCGCTCGGCCTCGCGGAGATGACCGAGACGCCCGTCGTCCTCATCGAGGCGATGCGCGCCGGTCCGTCGACCGGGATGCCGACGAAACCCGAACAGGGCGACCTCGAACACGTCCTGTACACCTCGCAGGGCGACTCCCACCGCATCGTTTTCGCGCCCGGCACGGTCGCCGAGGCGTACACGCAGACGCGCAAGGCGTTCCAGATCGCCTACGAGTACCAGATTCCGAGCATCGTGCTCTACGACCAGAAGCTCGGCGGCGAACTCGTGAACGTCCCGGCGAGCCACTTCGACGAGGAACCCAACCCGTCTCTCGGGTCGACGCTGACGGAGGCCGAAATCGAGGACGCGCCGCACGACGAGTCCGGCAAATTCTCCCGGTTCAGATACGACACGCCCGAGGACAACGGCGTCGCGCCGCGGTCGATTCCCGGACAGAAGGGCGGCCGCTTCCTCGCCACCGGTAACGAACACATGCCGGAGGGACACATCAGCGAGTCCCCCGAGAACCGTGTGTTCCAGATGAACAAGCGGATGCGCAAACTCGAAGCTATCCGCGAGGAGCTTGACGGCGACGGCGTCAACAACACGGTGTACGGCGAGGAGGACGCCCAGTACGGCTTCCTCACCTTCGGCAGCCAGCAGGGCACCGTCGAAGAAGCCGTCGACCGTCTCAACGACGCGGGTCACTCGGTGAAGATGCTCGGCGTCAGCGAGATGGCGCCGTACCCGGTCGACCAGGTGACGGAGTTCATCGAGAGCGTCGACGAGGTGCTCGTCGTCGAGATGAACGCCTCCGCGCAGTTCCGCGGACTGACCCAGAAGGAGATCGGACGCTACGGCGACAAGCTCTCGAGCCTCCTGAAGTACAACGGTAACCCCTTCGAGCCCCAAGACATCGTCGAGGGCTTCGAGGTGAACATCGTCGAGGACGACGAACATCCTCACACGCGAACCAAGTACGTCCCAGCAGCGGGTGACTAATCATGAGTGCATTCAGCGCAATCGGAGAAGGCAAAGAAATCGACCGTAACGACTACACGCCCGGTCTCGAACCGCAGGCGACGTGGTGTCCCGGCTGTGGTGACTTCGGCGTCTTGAAGGCGCTGAAGGGCGCGGCCGCGGAACTCGGTAAATCGCCCGACGAGATGCTGCTCGTCACAGGCATCGGCTGCTCGGGGAAGCTCAACAGCTACTTCGAGAGCTACGGCTTCCACACCATCCACGGCCGCTCGCTGCCGGTCGCTCGCGCGGCGAAGCTCGCCAACCCCGGCCTGCAGGTCGTCGCCGCCGGCGGCGACGGTGACGGCTACGGTATCGGCGGCAACCACTTCATGCACAGCGCCCGCGAGAACCACGACATGACCTACATCGTGTTCAACAACGAGATCTTCGGCCTCACGAAGGGCCAGACCTCGCCGACGAGCCCGATGGGTCACAAGTCGAAGACCCAGCCGCACGGCAGCGCCAAGCAGCCGCTTCGGCCGCTGTCGCTGTCGCTGACCTCCGGTGCGTCGTACATCGCGCGCACCGCCGCGGTCAACCCGAACCAGGCGAAAGACATCATCGTCGAGGCGATGGAGCACGACGGCTTCTCGCACGTCGACTTCCTCACACAGTGTCCGACGTGGAACAAGGACGCCCGACAGTACGTTCCGTACGTCGACATCCAGGACTCCGACGACTACGACTTCGACGTTTCGGACCGCCGCGAGGCGTCCGAGATGATGCACGAGACCGAGGACGCCCTCCACGAGGGCACCGTCCTCACCGGTCGCTACTACGTCGACAGCGACCGCCCGTCCTACCAGCAGGAGAAACAGCAGATCGGCGAGATGCCCGAGGAACCGCTGGCGGAGCGCTACTTCGACGACAGCTACGAGTGGGAGCGCTCGTACGATAACTTCCTCGACAAGCACAAGTAAGCGACCGCAGCGTCGTTTGCGCCCAATTTTTTGCACTACACCTCCGGAGCGAACGCCTTCGCGTCCGATATTTCGCTTCACGAAGAACTGATTTCGCGTTCGCAACATATTTTTGCTGTGAACCGAAAGAAACGCGTATGGGAGCCACATCTACGGAGGACCGCATCCTCGCCGTACTTGAGCAGGATGCGCAAGCCTCCTACGCCGATATTGCCGAACGAGCGGAGGTGTCGAAACCGACGGTCCGAAAGTACATCCGAAAACTGGAGGACAGCGGCGTCATCGTCGGTTACTCCGCCGACGTCGACCCGAAGAAACTCTCCGGGCAGTCCATCGCGCTCGTCGGCATCGACGTCGAGAGCGAACGCTACGTCGAAGCCACGCGCGCGATGAAAGATCTCGACGCCGTCGAAGCGTTGTACACCTCGTCGGGCGACCACATGCTGATGGCCGAGGTCCGAGCGAAGGACGGCGGATCGCTCGGCGATGTCATCAGCGACAAGATTCTGAGTATCGACGGCGTCACCGCCGCCCACCCCTCGTTCCTCCAAGAGCGGTTGAAGTGATGGCAGTTCAGTAGCGGCGGCCGAACCCAGCGAGAGCGGCGACGCCAACGGACCCGAGAACGACCGTCATCCCATAGCCCGCCCACAGCACCGCGTTCAACCCGCTCGTCGCGGCGAGAACCCCGTACACTACGGTTACGACGCCGACGAACAGCGACAGCCCGCCCGCCAGACGCGCCGTTCGCTCGTCGGTCGCGGACTTCGAGCGAGCGTCCGTGAACTGTTCGTCGCCGTCGCCGAAGACGATGTAGTGACCCACCCAGAGGATGACTGCCCCCGCGACGAACAACACGCCGCCGGTCACGAATTGTTCGCCGACCATACGTTCCGTTCGTTCTCACACTGATATGAACGTTCGGACGCGAATCATTTTCACTCCGGTTGGGAAACACTAAGAACACCCCGACGCCAACCCAGAGGCAATGAGCGGTGAGACGCTGCCCGGCGCGAAGCGAGACGCCGAGGAGCGCATCGTCCTCCACGTCGACATGGACTGCTTCTACGCGTCGTGCGAGCGCCTCAAAGAGCCGGAACTGGAGGGCAAACCGGTCGTCGTCGGGATGGGGTACGAACCCGGCGAGGGTCACGGCGCCGTCGCCACTGCGAGTTACGAAGCCCGCGAACACGGCGTCGGCAGCGCCCAACCCATCACGGGGGCGCTCGACGCGCTCCCCCGCTCCGAGGACGTCGAACTCGACGACGACGGCGAGCCCGCGGACCCCGAGATCCCGGCCGTCGGCTACTACCGGTCGGTCGACATGGAGTTCTACAAGGAGGTGAGCGCGCAGGTCAAGGAGATTCTGCACGATTGCGCCGACGTGGTCCGCGAGGTGAGCATCGACGAGGCGTACCTCGACGTGACCGAGCGAACCGGGTGGGAGACCGTCAGCAGTGGTGACAGAACCCTCGCGGAGGGCTACGCCCGCCACGTCAAACAGCGAATCGACCGCGAAGTGGGCGTCACCGCCAGCGTCGGCGTCGGCCCGAACATGAGTGTCGCCAAGGTTGCCAGCGACCACGACAAGCCGGACGGTCTCGTCGTCGTCCGACCTGACGAGGTTCGAGCGTTTCTCGACCCGCTCGACATCGAGGAAGTCCACGGCGTCGGTCCCGTCACCGCGCACGAACTCCGCGAGATGGATATCGACACCGCGGGCGATCTGGCGGCGGCGGACCCGCGGGCGCTCGGCGACAGGTTCGGAGAGCGCGGCCGCGAACTGTACCGCCGCGCGCGCGGCGACGACGACAGGGCGGTGACGCCGACGGGGCTTCCGAAGAGTCTCTCCAGAGAGTCGGCGTTCACCGAACCTACCTCGGAGACGGAGGCCGCCCGGGAGAAAGTGCGGACGCTGGCGGCGGACGTGGCCGAACGCGCGCGCAGTCGCGGCGCGCTCTACCGGACCATCGGTATCAAAGTCGTCCAACCGCCGTTCGAGGTGAACACCCGCGCGAAGTCGCTGCCGGGTCCGGTCGACGACCCCGAACTCGTCGAGTCGGTGGCGTTAGAGTTGTTGACGGAGTTCGCCGACGCCCGCGTGCGAAAACTGGGCGTCCGCGTCTCGAATCTCGATTTCGACGACAGCGATCAGGCCAGCCTCGACGGGTGGGAACAGGCAGACGACGATGCAGTCGGGGAGGTGACCGCGTCGTCAACGCCGAGCGACTCCACGTCGGACGATTCCGTGGGGGACGATTCCGCGAAGGGCAATCCCTCAAAGGGCGACTCCGCGAAGGGCAACGTTGCGACGGCTGACCCGACCACAGACGACGCTCAATCCGGACCGATGCTGAGCGACTGGGCGGAAAATCGCGCCCGCTCGACCCGGCGGAAAGACGCCGACGCCGTCGAGGACCAACCGGAGTCGACGGACGGTCAAGCGTCGTTGACCGAGTTCGAGTAGTCGAGTAGACAGTGATATGATAGAACTCGGTACTCTTATTTGCGATCATTTCTCAATCGAATCATGAACAGACGAGGGCTCCTCGGCCTCGTCGCGGGGGTCACTCTCGGGTGGACCGCGGCGTCGTTCGTGTATCTGAGTAGTGACGACGACGCCGCAGTCGGCGAGAGAGAGGAAGACGGGGTGACGAACCGAGGTGAGACGGGGACGGGGAACGAGACGTCCGCGGAGTCGTCGTCGCAAGGCGCGGAGACGGACCAGGCCTCGGATACGCCGATAGGAGACGGGGAGTCTGAGACAGAGACGGAGAGAATCGACGATGAGACGACGACTGCAACCGAGACGGCGCCGGAGCCCACCGCAACTCCCGAACCCACGCCGGAACCGGAGAACCTCCGCGAGAAGATAGACGTACACACGGCCACCACCGGCGTCGGCGACGAACCGGGCGAGGAGGTGTCTATCAACTACGTCATCAGAAACGAACACGAGTTCGCCGTCGACATCTCGTTCGAGGCGACGCTCCGCCTCGCTAACGGAACGACGCTGCGTGAGACGCGCAGCGCAGAGATCGACGGCGGGTCGCTCACGAGCGGCGAGTTCGTCTTCGACGACCACGAACAGCGCGCGACCGGTTGGGGGTTCTCGCTGCAGACGGTCGAACGGGCGTCGGACTGACGCGGGAGAGTGCAACGACAGCAGGAACTATGGTGCCGGCCTCAGAGTAGCCACCAACGAGCACATGACGGACGAAGAAACCATCACCGTCGCGGATGTGAGCGCGGGTCCGGGCGGGACCGACGACGCCGAACCGGGGACGACCGTACGACTGCCGGCGGTCGAGATTCTGACCGGTCGTGGGTTCATCACCGGCAAATCGGGGTCGGGGAAGTCGAACACCGCGAGCGTCGTCATCGAGAAACTGCTCGACTCGCAGTTTCCCGTCCTCATCGTCGACACCGACGGCGAGTACTACGGTCTCAAAGAGGAGTACGAGATCCTCCACGCCGGTGCCGACGAGGAGTGCGACATCGTCGTCAGCCCCGAACACGCCGAGAAGATAGCGACGCTAGCGCTCGAACAGAACGTCCCCATCATCCTCGACGTCTCGGGCTACCTCGACGAGGCCGACGCCGACGAGATGGTGCTGCAGACGGCGCGACAACTCTTCGCGAAGGAGAAGAAGCTGAAGAAGCCCTTCCTGATGCTCGTCGAGGAGTGTCACGAGTACATCCCCGAGAAGGGCGGGATGGGCGAGGCGGGAAAGATGCTTATCAAGATCGGCAAGCGCGGACGGAAACACGGCCTCGGCATCGTCGGCATAAGCCAGCGTCCCGCCGACGTGAAGAAGGACTACATCACCCAGTGCGACTGGCTGGTGTGGCACCGACTCACGTGGGGCAACGACACGAAAGTCGTCGGGCGTATCCTCGGCAAGGAGTACGCCGACGCCATCGAGAGCATGAACGACGGCGAGGCGTTTCTGATGACCGACTGGAGCGAGACCCTTCGTCGAGTGCAGTTCCGCCGCAAGCAGACGTTCGACGCGGGGGCGACGCCCGGTCTCGACGACTTCGAGCGCCCGGAACTCAAATCGGTGAGCGGCGACCTCGTCTCGGAACTGCGCGACATCTCCGACGAAGAGGCCCAGAGAGAGAGCACCATCGCCGATCTCAGACAGGAGTTAGAGAAGAAAGATGCCGAGATTCGGCGTCTGAAATCGGAACTGGAGGAGGCACAGGACCTGAGTCGGATGGCCGACCAGTTCGCGCAGGCGCTGCTGCAGAAAGCCGAAGCGCCGTACCGAGGCGGCGAGGGGCGAAATCTCGCCCGCCCCGAACACGGACAGGCGGCGCTCGGCGAGTACGAATCCGGCGTGACGCCGGAAATGGTGGGACCGGTCGAGGCGGACGCAGTCGCCGAGGCGGAGAACGGAGAGGCGTCCTCGCCGTCGGGTCAGGCGACGACTGGAGGCGGGTACGTCGAGATGGAGAACGCTTGCGACGAAACGACAGAATTGGCTGACCCGACTGACCCGACTGAATCGACGAAAACGGCCGAAACGACGGCGGAGACGTCGACGACACGGGAACCCGCCGCCGGCGACGAGGGATCGGACTCCCGCAGTGGCTCTCGTCGGGCCATCGTCGACGAACTCCGCGAGGTCGTCGACTCGCTGGACGACGTGACGCGCGAGATGCTCGCGCACTACCGGGCGAAGGACCTCAGCACGCCCGTCGACGCCCACGTTGGCGCGGGCCACTCCGGCGACCAACAGCTCGCCTACGGCCGGAACCGGGCGCTCCGGCAGGCGGGGTTCATCGAGCACGTCGGCCGGGGGCGCTACCGGTACACGCTCCCCGAACTCGTCCGCGACGAGTACGCCGACCGCCTCGCCGACGGCGAGTTCGCCGCCACCGTCGCCGCCGTCGAATCGTCGTTCGCGGACCTCTCTCTCAGTCACCCCGGCGGGAGCGGTGAGTCCGACCGTCGCGCCGAGTCGATTCCGGACGACAAGTCGACGGTCGAGGACGCGAACGGCGAGCGAGACGCTGGGAGAGAACGCGAACCGGAGGAGGCGGTGTCGTCGGCGACTACGTTGTCCGACGTGGGACAGGTGGTCGAGGACGCCGAAATTGTCGAGAACGGCGCGGAGTCGGGCGCCGCCGACTCGGAAGTGAGCCGGGGCGCTACGGACGACGAGACAAAAGCCGATGTCGACGCGGCGTCGACTGACGATGAGACGAGACCAACCGACAATGAGGCGGCGTCGACCGACGAAGAGATGGCGCCGACCGACGACGCGGAGATAATCGACTGACGACTGCCCGACCGACGGTAACGAACCGTCGCCGCTCGGAGACGTCCGTCTAGGCGGCCCTCACAGTTGCGAGACTATATCTTCGAGCGCCGCCCGCGGGTCCTCGGCCTTCGCGACGCCGCTGGCGAGCAGGATCCCCTCCGCACCCAACTCGGCGGCGGCGGTGACGTCGTCGCCGCTAGAGACGCCCGCGCCGCAGAACAGGTCGACACTGTCGTCGACGGCGGTCACCGCGTCGACGGCGTCGCGAACGATGTCGGGGTCGGCGCTGCTGACCGACACGTCGCCGCCGATGAGCTCCGGCGGTTCGACGGCGACGGCGTCCGGACCCAGAGCCGCGACCGCGCCGGACTGTCTCGGGTTGTTCGCGCAGACGATGGTGTCGAGGTTCGCCCGGTCGGCCGCCTGCATCGAGGCGTCGATGTCGGCGAGTTTGAGGCGGTTCTCCGAGTGGTTGACCAGCGTCCCGGTCGCGCCGGCCTCCGCGGCGGCCTCCGCGAGCGTGCTACCGGTGTGGCTGCCGTACTCGACGGGGCTGACGTGCTGGGCCCACGTCTCCACGTCGGTCTCGGCGACGCGCGCGAGGTGCGCCGCCTGCGGCGCGACGGCGATGCGGACGCCGGAGTCGTCGGCGACGTCGCGGGCGGCCGACGCTACTTCGACCGGGTCACACGGATACGCCTTCAGGTTCACCAGGATGAACATACCGAGAGAGGGGTCGGAGGCCGCAAATAGGTTGGCCATATCGACTCGTCGTCGGGGCGTGCCCGCTCTCGGCGCTTGCTCACGGCGAGACTGGTGGGCGGACCGTCCGACGGTCGGCACGTCGGACGAGCGAGCCGCGAACTACCGAACGGCTGACTCGCGAACTACCGACAGCCGAATCACGAACTACCAGACTGCTGTACCGCTAACTGTCGGGGGTGTGTCTACTGACTACCGAACGAGTATCCGCTGCTTACGCGGAGTAAGCGCTGTATAGCTATAGGCTCGGAGACCGTATCGCAGGTCACATGTCGAGGTGCAGCGGATGAGTGCTAGAACTACCCTCCAACCGGTCGGAGAGATACTTCGAGACGTCCAGCCGGCGGTCCAACTCGTCGCCTTCTGGGTGGCGGTCGTGCTCCCCCTCCCGCTCATCGCCATCGTGATCGGCGGCTTGGAGGGAGAGCGAACGTTGCTGTTCGTCGGGCTGCTCGTGCTCAACCTGGTGGCGCTCGTCCTCGGACACGGTCACCGAAACCCCGACGTCTGAGCGCCCTCGCCAGGTGGCCCTCCCGTCGCCCCGTTCTCACCAACTGTCGTCGCGAACCGCCTCGGCGACAGCCTCGACGGCGTCCACGGAGACGTCGTACTCGGTGGCGATTCGCTCGGCCGCCGCCGGCGAGAGCGTTCGCCGAGCCCCGCGGTCGTCCGTCGATCGAGGGGAACCGTCGTCCGCTCGGCTGATTGGGTCGAACGTCCGGTCGTCGACCTCCAGTCGGACGGCGTCCCAGCGGGTGTAGTGGCCCATCGCGTCGAAGTACGCCTTCGTCGTGCGGCGCTCGTCGCGGCTGAACTCGGCCGTCAGCAGCGTCTCCTCGCCGACGGCCGGGCCGGCCTTCACGATTCCCGCCGGGTTGACGAGCATGCTCCCGCCGGCGGCGACGTTGAAGCCGAGCTCCTCGGCACCGAACTCCTCCACGGCGTCGTCGCTCATGTACGCCGAGCAGGAGGCGACGAACGACTGCGTCTCGAAGGCGTACTCGCGGACGGCGGGGTAGATGTCGCAGGTGTCGCGCGCCTCGGCGGACTCCGCCCGCGTCTTGTCGCCGGGGTGGCCGTCCATCGTCCAGAAGCCGGGCCAGACGGCGGCGTGGATCTCCTCGCCCATCGCCGTCAGCGCCGCCTTCGACAGCGTCATGTGGTTCTCGTAGCAGATGAGACCGCCGACGCGACCGAGGTCCGTCTCGTGGGTCGCGAGGCTCGACGGGTCGCCTCGGCCCCAGATTGCGCGCTCGGCGTGCGTCGGCATCAGTTTCCGGTGCCGCCTGACGAGCGCCCCGTCTCGGTCGAAGAAGAACAGCGAGTTGTAGAGCGTCCCGCTCCCGGGTCGGTCGTCGGTCTCGTTGGTCCCGAGGACGACGTGGAGGTCGGCCTCCCGAATCGCATCGCCGAGCACCTCTGTCGCCTCGTCCGCCGCCGCGAGACTGTTCTTCGCCAGGTCAACGACGAGGTCCGTCCAGCGCGGTATCGAGACGCTCCCGCGCCAGTAGGGGTAGCCCGGAAAGTACGTCTCCGGGAAGACGAGCAGGTCGACGTCCTCCCGACCGGCGCGCTCGATCCACCGACAGGTCTTCTCCAGCGTCCCTTCCTTATCGTGGTAGACCGGTTCTATCTGGGCCGCCCCGAGTGTGAACTCCTCCCGTGGCATGCGTGGACAGAGAACAGGGAGAGCGCATAACTCTCCGGATAGCGGCACGCTGTCGCGTCGAAACAGCGAAGAAAACGAGTCGTTCGGGTCGTCGCTCAGTCTTTCCGCTTGACGACGTCGCCGAGCGTCGTCGTCGTCGACCCGCCGCCGGACCACTCGGCGTCCTCGTCGCTCCCGCCCTCCGTGAGCGAGATGTCGAGCTTACGTTCGAGTTTCTTCCGCACGCTGTCGCTGGGGAGGATGTCGCCGCGTTCGAGTTTCCGGATGAGACTCGCCTTCTCATTGAGTTTCTTCGCGAGATCTTCTTGGCTCAGGCCGTCGGCCTCGCGGGCCTGCCGGATGCGGTCGTCGTAGTCGCCGGCGATCTCGTCCATATCGTCGAACATGTCGCGGCGGCGCCGGCGCGACCCGCCGGACGAGGACGAGGAGGTGGAGGACGAACTGGACGAGGACGACTTTCCGCTCGACGAGGTGGAGTACTTCGTCGAGGCAGAACTCGTCGACTCAGTGCGGACCTCGGTCCCGAACCCCTTGCAGTTCTCACAGAGCTGGAGTTCGGCACCTTCGACTTTCGTGGTTGTGAGCGATGCCTGTTCGGCACCGCACATCTCGCACTGTGGCATACGCCCCCGTAGACGACGACGTGGTATAAAATACACGACGAGGCCGCGGCGAGTCGACCCGCGATTTTCCCCCAGAAAACGGTCGAGCGGCCCGAGCAGTCCGAACGCTTCGATGGCCGAGTGGCCGAGCGAACGGACTCAGTCGAGGTCCGACCACGCACCCCAGAAGCGCTGGAGCGCGGTGAAGTGACCGACGATGGCGAACAGCGCGAGCAGCAGGCCGACAGCTGAGAGTCCCGCGACCAGCGGTCCGGGGACGACGGCGGCGACGACGCCGACGACGCCGACGAGCGCGAGGCGGTCCGCGCGGCCCAGCAGGCCGCCGTACTGGCGGCCGAGTCCGACCGCCTGAATCTGCGTGCCGAGGTACGAGGTCATCAGCACGCCCGTCACCGCGGCGAGACCGAGATCGTAGCGACCGATACCCGCCGCCATCCCGACCAGTACGGCGATGTCGGCGTAGCGGTCGAGCACGTGGTCCAGCAGGTCACCGCCGGAGGAAGCCACGCCCTGCTCGCGGGCGAGCGCCCCGTCCAGCAGGTCGAGCCAGCCGTTGACGAAGACGAACAGCGCCCCGAGAGCGTACCATAGTCGGGACTCCGCCGACGCGACCCAGAACGCCCCGCCGGCGGCGACGGCGAACCCGAAGGCGATGACGCTCACGCCGTCGGGCGTCAGTCCGAGCCTGTTCGCGCCCGAGACGACGGGGTCGAGCAGTCGGTCGGCGACGGGCCGCAGTTGGTCGAGCGTCATAGGTACTCCAGATAGTCGACCGTCCCGGCCGACGGCTCCCGTTCCCCGGCGATGACGGCGCGAATCGCGTCGGCGACGGCCTCGGGCGACCGGTCCGTCGTCTCGACTTCGTAGACAGCGTCGACGCCGTGTTCCTCGACCGCTTCGGCGAGGATTACGTCGAGCGCTTCGCTCTCCCTATTTTCGGCGGCTTTCGCCTCGTTCTCGCCGCGGTCGAGGATGCGGGATTCGAGCACGTCCGGACGACAGCGGAGGACGACCACCCGGTCGGCGGGCAGGAGGTGCGCGAGGTGTGATTCGACAACGACGGTGGTCTCGTTTTCTCCCCCGGCAGCGCCGTACTCCTCGTCGACCCACGACTCTAACTGCTCTACGCCGACGACGAGCGAGTCGCGTTCCTCGTCGCGCTCGGTCCAGAACTCCCGGTCACGAACCTCGTCGTTGAGATGCGCGACGGCGAACTCGTCTTCGAGCAGCGCTGTCGCGCTCGTCTTGCCGGTGCCGGGCGTGCCGGTGACGACGACTCTCACGCCGTGACCTCCGCGAGGACGCGGTTGAGCGTCTCCACCGCGCGCTCGGTCTGTTCTTCCGTGCCGCAGGAGATGCGGATGCAGGCGGGAAGCCCGAAACTCGAACAGTCGCGGACGATGACACCCTCGCGCTGGCAGGCGTCGGCGACGGCGGTTCCGTCACCGACCTCGGCGAGGACGAAGTTCCCGGCGCTCTCCCACGTCGGCGCGTCGAGGTTCTCGTACAAATATTCGCGCGCCCACCGGGCGCTCTCGAGGGATCTCTCGACGTGCTCGTCGTCGTCGAGGGCGGCGAGCGCCGCGCGGCAGGCGAGTTCGTTCGCGGCGAACGGGGTGTTGACTCGCGCGTACGCGCTGGCCCACGCCTCGGGAACGACGGCGTAGCCGATGCGGAGTCCGGCGAGGCCGTACGCTTTCGAGAACGTGCGTAGGATAGCGAGATTGTCGTGGTCGTCCAGCAGGTCGACGGCGCTGGGTTGTTCGGCGTACTCGCCGTACGCTTCGTCGACGACGACGAGCGTGTTGTCGTCGACCGCGTCGAGTAACGAGAGGAGTTCCTCGCGCGGGAACTCCGAGCCGGTCGGGTTGTGAGGCGAAGTGAGGTAGACGACGCGTTCGCCGTCGTAGGCGTCGAGTATGCCCTCTGCCGTCTGCGCGAAGTCGTCGTCCTTCGAGAGGCCGTACGTAGACGACCCGCCGTGGACGTACCGCGCGCTCATCGAGTAGTAGGCGAAACCTGGTTCGGGGACGAGAATCTCGTCGTCGGGGTCGAGCGTCGCGCGGTGAAGATAGTCGATAGCGCCGTCCGCGCCGGGGCTGACCCACACCTGTTCAGGTGTGACGTCCCACTTCGTCGCCAGTTTCTCGGTGAGGTCCGCGTGCGAGGTGGTCGGGTAGACGTCGAGCTCCGAAGCGGCCGCTTCGACCGCCGCGACCGCGTCGGGACTCGGCCCGTGTGGGTTCTCGTTCGACGAGAGTTTCACCAGGTCGTCGGGGTCGAGACCGAGTTCGCGGGCGACCTCCTCGATTCCCCGGCCGGGGACGTACGGTGAGTTCGCGGAGAGGTCCCGTGGTTCCATGTTCGGTACGTGTTTGTGGCGGGTCTTAAGGGTGCTTACAACGGGCGAGAGGCGGCCCCGCGTCCGGAGATGGAGTACACGTCCGTGACGCCGACCTCGAAGGTTTATGACCGAGAACGGGACCACCTACCCTCGTGAACTGAAGAACGCCGTGACGGGGTCGAGGCGGGAGAACGGCGTGCCCCTCACGAGCGAATCGATGCGCCGTCTGCTCGCTATCTACGGGATCCGAACGCCGTGTTCGAGCGTGCCGATTCCCTCTATCTCCACTTCGACGCGGTCGCCGTCCGAGAGCGGGCCGACGCCCTCCGGCGTTCCGGTCGCGATGATGTCGCCCGGTTCGAGCGTCAGGTACGTCGTTATCTCCTCGACGAGCGTCGGTACGTCGAACACCATCTGGTCTCGGCTGCCGTCCTGCTTCGTCTCGCCGTTGACGCGGAGCGTCACGCGGGCGTCGTCGGGGACGTGTTCCGGGTCGGCGAGCACCGGCCCCATCGGCGCGCTGCCGTCGAACGCCTTGCCGCGTATCCAGTTTTGCTCCTGACGCTGGTCGTCGCGATTCGAGATGTCGTTGAAGCAGGTGAACCCGGCGACGACGTCCATCGCGTCCTCGGCGGCGACGTTCCGGCATTGCTCGCCGATGACGACGCCCAGTTCGGCCTCCCAGTCGAGGCGCTGTTTCCCGGCCGGAAGCGTCACCGTGTCACCGTGGCCGGCGACGGTGTTAGGACCTTTCAGGAAGAGCATCGGTCTGTCGGGGACATCCGCGCCGTGTTCGGCCGCGTGGTCGGCGTAGTTGCGACCGATGCAGACGATTTTCGACGGTTCGCACGGTGGGAGAATCTCGACGTCGTCGAGCGCGTACGTCTCGCCGCAGAACGTTACCTTGTCGTCGTGCCACTCGCCGGTTCGAACCGCTCCTGCCGGGTCGCGAAATCGGACGTGATGCATGGATGAGCGTGTGTAGCTCGGCGCTTAGTTCTTTGCGAGGCGGCGACACGGACGGGCGAAGTATCCTCGCCCCAGCGACTATCATGCTGCTCGTTGACAGTCGCCTATGCTGGTCTACCTGCATCAGTATCGGGAGTCGGACGCTACCGAAACTGTCGGCGGCGAGAGCACGGACACGGACGCCGAGTCGTACTTCGGCGAGGAACTCGACGCGACCAAGGACGAAGACTGGGAGTCCGTCGAGTACGGCGACCGGACGGTGTTACGGCGTGCGCTCACGTTCGAGGGCGTCACCGCCGTCTCGGTGCCCAGAGACGTCGCCGAACCCGACAGTGGACTCCCCGGTGAGACGGTACAACTCCGCAAGGACGGCGACGAGGAGTACGTCGAGGACGCCGTCGTCGTCGAGGTGACCGACCACAATCCGTAGCCGACCGCCGGGAGCCATACACTTAGTAGGCGTCGTCCGCCTCGCTCACGCATGACAGAGCGATACGCCGACCGACGGTCGGCGCTGTTCGAGAAACTTCCCGACTCGGTCGACACGGCGTACGTTGCACCCAGCGAGACGCTTCGCTATCTCTCGGGACTGTCGATGCATCAGAGCGAGCGCCCGACGCTGCTGTTTCTCTCGCGAACGGACGGGCCGGCGGCCGTCCTTCCGAAACTGGAGACCGACCGCGTCGCCGACGCCCTCGGCGCCGACGTGCCGTTCTACACCTACGGCGACGCGACGGACCCGACGCGGGCGGCGAGCGAAGCGTTCGACCGACTCGCCGCCGACTGCGACCTCTCCGGTGAAGCCGCCGTCGAATTTCGGTCGACTCGGGTTCTGGAGTACAATCTGCTCACGAACTACCACGACCCCGAGTCGATACGCGACCTCGAACCCGCCGCGGCGGCGCTGCGCGCCCACAAGGACGAATCCGAACGCGAGTCGATGCGGACGGCAGCGCGCATCACCGACCGCGTCCTGCAGGAGACGTTCGGGGATATCGAGGTCGGCATGAGCGAACGCGACGTTGAGCGCGCCATCGAGAAGCGTGTCATCGACAGCGACGCCGACACCTACAGCGGCGGTATCGTCACCGTCGGCGAGCGAACCGCGTTCCCGCACGCCAACACCGGCGGCTCGCAAATCGAAGACGGAGACCTCGTGATGATAGATTTCGGCGTCCGCGTCGACGGCTACTTCTCGGACATCACCCGCACCGTCGCCGTCGGCGACCCGGGCGAGGAGTGCCGCGACATCTACGAGGTCGTCCGGGAGGCCGCCCGCGCCGGGCGCGAGGCGGTCGCCGAGGGCGTCGCGTATGAGGAACTCGACCGCGCCGCACGACAGGTCATCGACGACGCCGGCTACGGCGAGTACTTCCCGCACCGCCTCGGCCACGGCCTCGGGTTGGAGGGCCACGAACCGCCGTATCTGGTCGAGGGCAACGAGGCGACGCTCGCCGTCGGCAACGCGTTCACCGTCGAACCCGGCGTCTACGTCGACGGCGTCGGCGGCGTCAGGGTCGAAGACGACGTGTTGTTGACCGAATCGGGGGCCGAGGTGCTGACCGAGACGCCCCGAGAGCTTCGGATTCTGTAGCGCTCAGCGGAAGCGCTCGGGCGCTTTTTGACCTTTTGCCGCCAGCGAATCCGACCGCCGGACGTATTTTTATGCGTAACTGCTCCGTAGAACGACACGCTATGGAACTCACTTGGCACGGACACTCATGTTGGTACGTCACCGTCGGCGAGACCGGCCTGCTCATCGACCCGTTCTTCGACAACCCGAAGACGTCGCTCGACCCGTCGGACGTCGACGACCCCGACTACGTGCTGTTGACGCACGGCCACGCCGACCACATCGGCCACGCGGGCGAGTTCTCCGACGCGACGCTCGTCGCGGTGCCGGAACTCGTCTCCTACGCAAAAGAGGAGCTGGGCTTCGAGGACGCCGTCGGCGGCATGGGGATGAACATCGGCGGCACCGTCGAGTGCGGCGACGCCTACGTGACGATGCACCGCGCCGACCACACAAACGGCGTCAACACCGGCTACGAGTACGACGTCGGAATGCCTGGCGGCTTCATCATCTCGGATACGAACCCGACGCAGGTGTCCGACGAGAAGTCGACGACGTTCTACCACGCGGGCGACACTGGTCTGATGACCGAGATGCGCGACGTCATCGGCCCGTACCTCGAACCGGACGCCGCGGCGCTGCCCATCGGCGACCACTTCACGATGGGGCCGTGGCAGGCTGCCATCGCCGTCGACTGGCTGGACGTCGACTACGCCTACCCGATGCACTACGACACGTTTCCGCCCATCGAGCAGGACCCAGACGACTTCCGCCGCGAGGTCGAAGCGACGGGTTCCGACGTCGAGGTCCAAATCCCCAAAGCGGACGAGACGTTCACGCTCGAAGAAGGGTACTGAACCGCCGGGGTCGGTCGGCTTCCACGATTGTTCAGATTTTGCGTCTTTCAACCCACTGAAACGACCATTTTTGTGGCCGGCAGTGGTTGAGAAAGGTGTATGGCGAAAGAAGTACACACCGTTTCCGAGGAAGGGTACAGCGCGACCAGTCAGATACGGGAGTTCGAGGTGGATATCGACTCGAACGGCGAGGAGGCCCCCGACACGCTCGAGAGCCTGCTCGCCGCGTACGCGTCCTGCTTCGTCCCGGCGCTGCGCGTCGGGGGGCGCCAGCGGGACGTCGACCTCGGGCGCATCGAGATCGACGTGATCGGGGAGTTGAACGACGACGACAAGCTCGAATCGGTCGCCTTCGACGTCCGCGTCGAACCGGCGCTCGAAGATGGCCAGGGCGAGGAAATCCTTGAGCGTGCTTTCGAACTCTGCAAGGTCCACGACGCGCTGAAGGAGAACCTCCACGCGGAGACGACCATCGAAGGCGAATCAGTCTAACCCGCGGCGGTGGAGTCGCGTCGCCTCCACATCCGGGGCCAGTTCGACCAGCGTCGGTTCGACCGGCGAGTCCTCCGTCCCAGCGCGGATCCGTCGACCCGTTGGCGAGGACAAACACGCGATTATTTCCGGGGAAACACGCTGTCATTTGGTCACCGATGAAGCAATCTTTAGGACGTTCCAGTTCCACGCTCGGTACGTATGACGGACATCCAGACGACCACGGTCAGCGAAGAAGGTTACGCGAGTACGAGCGAAGTCGGCGACTTCGAACTCTCCATCGACGCAACGGGCGAACAGGGACCGGACCCGAACTCGGTGCTCGTCGCGGACTACGCGTCGTGTTTCCTGCCCGCGTTCCGTGTCGGCGGCTCTCAGCGCGGCTTCGACGACCTCGGAAAACTCCAGATCGACGCGGAGGCTGACCTCGACGAGGACGACGACCTCACCGCGATTCGCTTCGACATCCACGTCGAAGCCGACCTCGGCGACGAGGTCGACGAAGTCGTCTCGCGCGCAGAGGACATCTGTCACGTCCACGCGGCGCTCCGCGAGGAACTTCACGCCGACATCGCGGTCAACGACGGCGCGTTCTGAGCGCGCGCTCCTCGACTCTGATTCTTTGGCGTACTGGAGGTTCGGGAGGGGCTACTGTCGACGATAGCTTCGGTAGCTCATCGCTCGACCGTCGACGATGACCGTCTCGCGCTCTTCGGGGTCGTACACGGGAGTCGTCGTCCGCTCGTCGCGGAAACGGTAGGGACTGTCGTCGCCTTCCATACTCGCTTTTCGTCGCTCTCCTATAAAATAGTGATGCGTGTTCACACGCCTCCTGATTTGGCGGTCAGTCGTCGGCCGCGACGGAGGCCGGTTCGTGGTCGACGCTCGTCCCGAGCACGTCGAGGAACTGCGAGAGCCACTCGGGGTGGTCCGACCAGTCGTGGCCGGTGACGAGGTTGCCGTCGGTGGTCACCTCGTCGACCCACGCGCAGCCGGCGGCTTCGCACTCGGCGCGCACGGCGGGGTACGAGGTCATCTCGTAGCCATCGAGGACGCCCGCGGCGGCGAGAATCTGCGGGCCGTGACAGAGCGACGCGACGGGCTTGTTTTCCTCGAAGAAGTGCCGCACGTACTCCAGCACCGCGTCGTACGTCCGGAGATACTCCGGCGCACGGCCGCCGGGGACGACGAGTCCGTCGTATTTCTCGGGACTGACGTCGTCGAACGTTGCGTTGAGCGCGAAGTCGTGGCCGCGCTCCTCGAGATACGTCTGGTCGCCGCGGAAGTCGTGGACCGCGGTCTTGATTCGGTCGCCGGCCTCCTTCTCCGGGCAGACGGCGTCCACCTCGTGACCCACCATCTGCAGCGCCTGAAACGGCACCATTATCTCGAGGTCCTCGCCGAAGTCGCCCACTATCATGAGTAGTTTCTTGCCTGACATGGTGTGTGAGAGTTCTTCACACACAGTGATAACGTTTCGTCGGATTCCCAGATTCGTTCGGCCAGTTGACGGCGGCGTCTCAACCCCGAAAAATAGGAGGGCGCACGGACCGACGCCGAACGTATGAAGCGAATCACCGTCGACGACGTCGACCCGACCGTCTTCGACGACGGGACTCGTCGTCGCGACCTGTCCGCCGCGTTGGCGACGACCGGCGTCGCGCTCAATCGCTACCGGGTCCCGCCGGGAGGCGGGTTGCCCGGCGGTCTCCACGCGCACGCCGACCAGGAGGAGATCTTCGTCGTCACGGCGGGCGAGGCGACGTTCGAGACGTTGGACGGCGAGGTGATCGTCGCGGAAGACGAGGCGATTCGGTTCGCGCCGGACGAGTTCCAGTCGGGAAAAAACGATTCGAGCGACGAGCTCGTCGTGCTGGCCCTCGGAGCGCCCCGCGAGAGCGACAACATTCGAGTGCCGCTTCGGTGTCGCGAGTGCGGTCGCGACGACTTGCGTCTCGGGAGCGTCGAGGGCGAACCCGGTCTCGTCTGTCCGGACTGCGACGCTGCGTACTCGCCTCGACCGTGTCCGGCGTGCGGTCACGAGGAGATGCGCGTCGTGCTGGGCGAGGCGGACCGGCCCGTCGTCGCGTGTCCGGACTGTGGGGCCGAGTTCGAAGACCACGTCTGAGCGCCGAATCAGGGGATCACCCAGCGTCCAGTACGCGCTCGATGTGGGCGAACGAGTCGAGGACGTAGTCGGGCTCGATCGGCGAGTCGGCGAGCGCGCGGTCGTCGGCGATACCCGTTTTGACGAGCACCGTCGTCATCCCTGCCGACGCGCCGAGCGCGATATCGGTGTCGAGTCTGTCGCCGACGACCAGACACCGGTCGGCGCCGTGACCGAGGCGGTCGAGCGCCAGGCGGCGGGCGTGCGCCGAGGGTTTACCGAGCGTCGCGTCGGGCGACCGGCCGGAGACGCCCGAAACGGCGTGGGTCATCGCTCCGGACCCCGGCAGATCGCGGTCGACCGCCGGAATCGTCATGTCGGGGTCGGTGCTGAGAAACGGCACCGACTCGTCTTCGAGCGCGACCATCGCCGCCACGAGGTCGTCGTAGTGAAAATCGCGATCAATCGAGACGACGACGGCGTCGGCCGCTACGGGGTCGTCAGTGACGGTCAGCTCAGCGTCCGCGAACTGCGCTTCGAGTCCGGGGTCGCCGACGAGGAACAGCGCGGCGTCGGCGTGTTCGGCTTCGAGGTACGCCGTCGTCGCCGTCCCCGAGGTGAGCACCTCGTCGGGGGAAACGTCGATGCCGGCGCGGGCGAACCGATCAGCGTACGCAGGCGGCGCTTTCGTCGGGTTGTTCGAGAAGAAGACGCGGTCGACGCCCGCCCGGTCGAGCGCGTCGAGTCCCGTTGTCGCCCCCGGTATCCGCTCGTTACCCCTGAGGACCGTCCCGTCTACGTCGAGTACTGCGCCGCGAAACTCCATCGTTCGCCGTAAGTCGTCCGCGGTGTTGAACCCGGCGATGACGACAGCCGCCGAACCCTCCAGAGAGCGGGGCTGACGCGCCGAGAGCCGACTTCGGAACCAAAGAACAATGTAGCCTGCCCCCTTCGTATCAGCTACCGTGACGAAAACGCAGTTGACTCTGATTCAGATAGACAACTACGGACCCTGGACGGTCACCCCCGAACCGCGACGGGAGATGGACCTCCAGACGCTGCAATCTCGCCTCTTTGCCGACCTCGCGCAGTTCGTCGGGAGCCGCGACGGTTACGTCTTCTTCACGCGCTTCGACAACATGGTCGCGGTGACGAACGGTCTCGACCGGACCGACCACGAACTCCTGCAGGAGTCGATTCGGAACCGATACCCCGTCACCCTGAGCCTCGGCGTCGGCGTCGACGAAGTGCCGGTCGCCGCGCTCGAACGGGCGACCGAGGAGATTCAACTCGCCGGGAGCGCCCAAGACGGCGATCGCAGGGAGGTGCTCGGCGGCGAGTTCCACGAAGGGAGCGGCGCGGACGACCTGCACATCGCCCACTTCGACGTGAACGACGCCACCGGTAAGTACACCGACCGACTCAACGAGTTCGACTCGTTCATCCAGATAGAGCAGGGGTACGCCAGCCTGATGCGTCACATGCGCGAGGCACACGGTGCGCTCTCCTTCTTCGTCGGCGGAGACAACATCATCTCCGTCTGCCCCACGCTCTCCGAGAGCGAGTACCGAAACGCCGTCGACCACGTCGAGTCGGAGGTCGGCGTCGAACTGAAAGTCGGCGTCGGCGCAGGCGAGAGCGCCCACATCGCCGGATTCGCGGCCAAACACGCGCTCGAAGACTGCCGTCACCGGGGGACGACAGTCGAGTTCGAGGCCGCGCCGGCGCACGTCAGCGACGACTAAACGACCCATGCCCGCCCGCTCCGTGACGTTCACGTCCCCGCGCGAAGTTCGCGTCACGGAGTCCGAACTCCCGGTTCCCGATGCCGACGAGGTACTCGTCAAGACGGAGTACTCGGCTATCAGCCCCGGGACGGAGCTGCTCATCTACCGGGGAGAAGCCCCGAACGACCTCGACGCCGACGAGAGCATCGGCGCGCTCGGCGGCTCACTCGACTATCCGCTCCGGTACGGCTACTCCGCCGTGGGGACCGTCGCCGCCGTCGGCGACGCCGTCGACGACGAGTGGGCGGATCGCCGCGTGTTCGGGTTCAACCCCCACGAGAGTCACTTCTGCACCTCGCCGGACGAACTCCACCCGGTCCCGGATGGCTGCTCGGCAGCGGCGGCGACGCTCCTCCCGAACGTCGAGACGGCGGTCAACTTCGCGATGGACGGCCGTCCATTGGTCGGCGAGCGCGTCGTCGTCTTCGGCCAGGGGGTAGTCGGGTTGTTGACGACGGCCGTCCTCTCGTCGTTCCCGCTCTGCGAACTCGTCACCGTCGACGGTATCGCCCGAAGGCGGGAGCTCTCGCTGGAGTTTGGTGCCGACGAGAGCCTCCCGCCCGACGAGATTCGCGAGCGTTTCGACCCCTCGGAGCCTACGGGCGACGAGTCTCGCGGCCGGGCGGTCGGCGACGGCGCGGACCTTACGTTCGAGCTCTCCGGGAATCCGGCGGCGCTGGACACCGCAATCGCGGTGACGGGGTACGACGGCCGCGTCGTCGTCGGGTCGTGGTACGGGACGAAACCGGCGACGCTCGACCTCGGCGGGCGGTTTCACCGCAGCCGCATTCGGCTACAGAACAGCCAGGTGAGCACGCTCGATCCGTCGCTCCGCGGTCGGTGGGACAGCGACCGCCGCCTCGACGTGGCGTGGGACCGCCTCGCCGAACTCGACGTCGAGCGCCTGCTCACTCACCGCGTCCCTGTCGACGAGGCCGAGCGCGCCTACGAGTTGCTCGATTCGGAGTCGTCGGACGCCGTGGGCATCCTCTTTACGTACGGCAGCCCTTGACAGGGGTATGTACTCGGTAACCGTCCGTCGGTCGTTCATCGCCCAACACTTTCTGACGGTGCCCGACCCCGGACCGGAGGGTGAGCGACACTCCCACCGGTTCCGCGCGGAGCTGCGCTTCGAGGGGCCGACGCTTAACGAGTACGGCTATCTGGTTGACATCGACGAGGTGAAATCCGCGCTGGAACCGGTCGTCGACCGCTACCGCGACGCGACGCTGAACGACCTGCCCGAGTTCGAGGGAGCGAACCCGAGCGTCGAGCGGTTTGCCCGCATCGTCTGCGAGGAGGTCGTCGACGAGGCGACGCTCGACGGTCCCGAACGGGTTCGCGTGACGATGTGGGAAAACGAGGAGGCGTCGGCGGCCTACGAGACGGCGCTCTGAATGCGCGTCGGCTTTCTCGTCTACGGCGACCTCGACGAACGCTCCGGCGGATTCCTCTACGACCGGCGAGTCACCGACCACCTCCGCGAGCGCGGCGACGAGGTGGTCGTCTTCTCGCTACCCGAACGGGGGTATCTCCGCTCGACGGCGGATAATCTGAACAGGTCGCTCCGCCGTCGCCTCCGGTCGGCCGACCTCGACGTGCTGGTGCAGGACGAACTCTGCCACCCGTCGCTGCCGTGGCTCAACCGCCGACTCGACATCGACGCCCCTGTAATCGCCGTCGTCCACCACCTCCGCAGCGACGAACCGCGCGCGCCGTGGCGGAACGCGTTCGTGCGGCGTCTCGAACGGGCGTACCTCCGGTCTGTCGACGCGTTCGTCTGCAACAGCGAGACGACGCGTCGGGCCGTCTCGCGCCTCGTCGGCGGCGAGAAGCCGTCAGTCGTCGCCTACCCGGCGGGCGACCGATTCGGGACGGCGGTTTCGCCGGCTCGTGTCCGCGAACGCGCGAACGACGGTCCGCTCCGAGTCGTCTGCGTCGGCAACGTCACGAGACGCAAGAACGTCGAGACGCTGGTGGCGGGGTTGGCTCGGGTCCGAAAGCCGTGGGAACTCGTCGTCGCCGGAAACCTCACCGCTGACCCGGAGTACGTCGCCGCGCTTCGGAGCGCCGTCGACCGACTCGCGATCGGCGACAGGGTGGAGTTTACCGGGCGGCTAGACGACGCGGCGCTGGCGACGCTGTACGAACGCAGTCACCTGTTCGCGATGCCGTCGACGCACGAGGGGTTCGGCATCGCCTACGTCGAGGCGATGGGATTCGGGCTACCGGTCGTCGCCTCCGGATCGGGCGGGGCGAGTGAACTCGTCGCCGACGCGACGAACGGCTATCTGGTCGACCCGACCGACTCCACGGAGCTCACCGACGTGGTCGTCCCGCTCTGTCGGAACCGCGAGCGCCTCGCACGGATGGGACTGGCCGCGTTGGCGACGTACGACGCCCACCCGACGTGGGCCGAGACGAGTGCGCGCATCGGCGTGTTCCTCGACTCGCTCGTCGGTGAGGCGAGCGCGGACACACGGTGACCCGCTCGAAGGTCGGCCGAAGTTGGTCCGCGTCGCTCGGCGTCGGTTGACGTTGGTCGGCGACGCTCGTGGCGTGAAACGTCGCGGTGGATACGTCGAGGGGAAACGGTGGGAGAGAGCGGGATCCTCGGAGTGAAAATCGAGGGAGGAAGCGACGCTCGGGTGGGTTCGGGGGTCGCAGCGGGTAGGTTACTTGCGTTCGCGGTGGCGGTGTTGGGCCTCGGTTCCTCGCACGAGTTCGAGTTCGGGAACCTGCTCGTGTACGGCGAGCGGACCGTGTATCTCGCGGACGTGTTGTCGAAGGTGGGGGACGCCCATGCCGACGAACTGCTCCTCACAGCCGTCGACCGGGCAGGGTCCGGTGTACTGGTACGGTTCGCCTCTGGGTCGGTCGCTCATCGCCGCTTCCTCCCGTCCATGGAGACGCCTACGTTTCCCTATATGTAAACCTTCTTTTCTGTCATTGCCGAAGTCGAGCCGTAGCCGGTGGCTCGAACCTGTTTCGGGATTCGGCGTCACGAAAGGATAACTGTCGTACAGTGATCGGTATCGGTCGGGACCACTCGCAACCGATGCCTTTGATTGGGGAACAGCGAACCAAGTTCGCCGACGGACGACCGACCCGGTGCTCATCTCCCGACCCGGTAGGCCGATAAACACGACGTCGCGAATTCTGCTGATTTTACCGCCGAGCATCGGCCACCACGAGGAGTTCTCCGAGAGCGTCTACCTCGTCAAACGCCTCGCCGAGAATCTCGGCGTCGGGCTCGAAGTTATCGCAGACGGAGCCTGGCCGCCGGCCCGGAAGTACGAACCGCTGATAAATCTCGTCGACCCCCAGATGGAGGTGACCATGACCTCCGTCGGCGACTGGGAGGCGCTCTGGAGTTGGCTGCGTGACGCCGAGGGGGACGTCCTCGTGATACCGTTGAAAGCCCGGGAGGGCGGCATCGGGTGGTCGCCGCATCTCCGACAACTTCCCACGAGGCTCGTGAAGATGTCGCCGGAGTCGTTCGTCGTGGTGACGCCGCGGCGAGGCGAACCCGACTACGCCGCCCGGTTCTTCAGCATTGATTGAAGTTCTCGACGGCAGAGCTCTCTCGCACAGGTCCCTACGCGACTCTCCCGCTTCGTAACAGTCGACAACCGGCAAGCGGTGGGTCGCCTCGGGGACGTAAGTCACGTACCCGTGCAGCGCTCCGAGGTGAGTGTCGCGAGAAATTGATGGGGTCGGAGGGGCCCGTGAAATTCTGGCGTTACAGCACCTCTGCCCCTGTTCTAGCCGATTTCGAATTTCCGTGTTACTCATTGTCATCATTCTCGATATCGAGATTTGTCGATAGCTCACGCCGTCGAAGGCGGAAACGCTCCTGCTCGTCTGCTTTGTCGTAATATCGGCGGATTGTCTGCGGCGTCGCGTTCACGCGCTCGGCGACCAACTCGATCGGAATCCCGACGTCCAACTGCCAGGTGATCGAGCCAGTCCGAATTGCGTGAGGCGACCTCGAGGACGGGCACTTACTCGCATGGTTCCGGTGAGTAAACTCGCAGCTCCGCCGCTCGTTACCGTGAGGACAATCGCGATAGACGCACGGCTGCGTTCCCCGGTAACTCCACGCTCGAATAGTACTGTCCGAGGGTCGACCCTGCCGACAGGAGAACAAGGGTTCGCGGCCATCGTCGTCGCGCTTGTCGAAGCGTTCGCGTGCGATGTACGTCTGAAGAACGCTCACGACCGTCGCGTTGATACCGACGACGCGCTCTCCCGATTTCTTGTTCTTCAGTCCGGTCTTTGGTGGCCGGTGATGGAATTCGAGCGACTGCTGGTCCGGGTCGAAGTCACCGAGGTCGAGAGCGCGTAGCCCGCTGATCCGCGCGCCGGTGTGCCAGGCAACTTCGAGGAAGGTGTGTTCGGGCGTCGCGTAGAATTGGTGCGACTCTCGGTAGAACGTGAGCAGCGACAACGCCTCTTCACTCGCGAGGTTCTTGTCGCTGGTTTCCTCTTCGGGTGTAAGTTTCGGAATCTCGAGTTTGTCGGCGATCTCCTCGTCGACGACCTCGATACGAACGCAGTAATCGAGCAGCTGCTTCAGTGCCATGAGCTGGCCCTTCAGCGTCGCGGGCGCGACACCCTGCGCTTCGCGGTACGCCTGGTACTCGTCGAGGTCCCACCCCGAGAGTTCGGACATCGATTCGATGCCCTCGCTCTCCGCCCAGTGGACGAAGCGGGTAAGTCGGTTCCTGTAACTCCGGACAGTTTTCTCTGTCTGGCGCTGCTGGCGTCGAGCGAGGAACCGATCACGCGCTTCGCGGGGTGAGAGTTCGCGTTTTCGGCTCACAGAGCCCCACTGCGGGCGTACTGTGTACAAGCGGAATTGTACACATTAGATTCGGTCCGTCCGCTACGCTTACATCGGCCGTTTTCGTATCGTGTCATGGCTTCCATTTGGGAGCCACGGTCGTCCACGAACGCGCTGCATCTGCCAGGATCTGCGCGTTCGTGATAGACCGTTAGCGTTACGAGACATTCTGGCGTGGATGTATTATAGCTCAGCCATGGGTGTAGAGTGAAAGTGGCCGTTCTTCCGAAAGTGAAACTCATGGTCTGAGCCGGACTATCTAGTTTATTCAAGATCGTCGACCAAGCCGGGCAGTCGGTAGGCGGTTCGTCGTCTCTTGGGCGGGGTTCAAGACCCCACAGAGTGTTTGCGAACATGCTTCCGTAGTGTGGTTACGGAGGCTACTGCGGATCCGGTGTCACACCACCGGCCCGCCGATTCTACTGTTATTGACGATAGTCAGTTCAGCAGGTAGCTTCCGATAGGTCTATCGTAAGGTTAGACCTACTAATAGTTTGCTCTGTACTACTCAGATTAATGTTCAATTGGTCAAGTGTGAGATTGTCGTGGGATATACCGCGCTTAGGCATGAACTGAGGTTAATGAGATTAGATGCGGATTGGATGGTACGAGCAGATGACCGTATCTTAGAATTTCTTTCAGAGGAAGGCCCACATCCACCATCCAAGATGGCAGAAGACGGCCGCGTACGGTTTGGAGCTGAGTACATTGGCCGCCGTCTTCGCGATCACCTGGTCGAATCGGGACTAGCCAGAAATCTGGGGAACGGGGTCTACACGATTACGGAAGATGGGAAAAAGTACCTTGATGGGGAACTGGATGTTTCTAATTTAGATAGAGATTTGAATTGAATAGAATCAATTAATAAATTCTACCGAGTAATGCAGCAAGCCTGAAAAGATACTATGTTGGGAAGTAATATCATCGGAAGCGGGGCGCAAGGCCATACGTAACATGGCCATTCATATCCGCAATTTCAAATGTTATTTTTGCAGGATATTCCTGCCCCAGCTTAATCGATAGGTGTTCAGTAGCAGGAATGTTCTTGGTTATTTGTGATAGATATGACCGAGAATATATAGAATGTGCTTTTGAGGGTGTGACTTTCGTCACTTCCTTATCACCCTCAGAGAATGACACGGCCATACTATCTGAATCTCCGATTGCATTTATGTAAAACACGCCTCTCTTTTCATCGACGCCCATGATAAGCTCGTCAGAAAACATATCCGCCAAGCGAACTGCTTTTCTGATTTCACTAGAATCAATGACGATTTCGGCTGGAGGTTCAATTTCACCCGCCTTTTGACCACCTCGTACACTTTCGGGGTGTATGAGACTGAGATCAAAGGTGAAACTCTCGATACTCACCTCGAATCGACCATCCTCTTTTTTGTATTCAATTGTAACTTGCTGATCAGCATCAAATTTCTGTAATATTTGAGTTAGCTGTTCAATATCCAGATGAACCTCCAAACCATCTGCATTGTAATAATCAAATGCGTCAGGTTGAAGACACATTGTCACCGCAGCTACATTTGCTTCGTCTACCGTCTCAATGTAAAATCCGTCTTCAGAGAATAAGACCGGCGCAGTATCCACTAATGCATTTACAGAATTAAGTGCGCGTGAAAACTTACCTACTGGTAATTCAAGGGAAACCATTAGAAGTACACCCCCGTAATCGCCATCCGCTCTCCAGAAGTGTCTAAGGGGATCGGTTGCATCATGAACTCCTTATGTTCTAAATCGATGTCCTGTAATCTCTGTCGTACGACATTTTCAATGTTAGAGATCCGATCATCATTCCAAGATTGAGAACTAAATCCGTCAACAACTCGACTTTGCTCAGTGAAACCCCATAGGATGACTTTCGTGTCAACTCCTTTTCCATCCTCCGTTTCTATTTCAGAAATTATTTTTGCAGCAGGGTCATCACCTTCAAGATGCAGCTTGTTTTTGTATTCTATTAATGGAATCCCTTCATTTTCTTTGGTACTAACTGTGGCTCCATCTGAGGGATTTCCCGTATAAATATTAATTATCTGGCTCAATGCGTTGCCCAGCGATGGTTCTGCTGATTCTCTTAGCACATGCATCATAGAGGTCAAAAGGCATTTACGAACCGTTTCACCAGTGCGGTTCAATGCGTGCATGTATGTTTCTTCAAGGAACCGAATACGTTCTGACGAAACCTTCTCTCGGTCGATATTCAGAAACGTGACCTTTCCAATAGTAAGCGCTTGAGCTGCTGGAGAAGTAGATGGGTGATAGATTTGGATCTCATTTTGATTTACAATATCTGTGAATATATCGTCAGCAAACGAACTATCTAATCGAATATGAGAGCTCGAATAAATCACATGAAGATTGTCTGGAGTTTGGCTCTTCTTTTGGAGTTCTCTTTCCCCATCTTTCTTCACAACTTCTACTGATCGTTGATGGTCTATTACCTCTGTTGCGTCGTATACCGAAAGCTGGCTACCGTCTTCGGAAGGATAGCTATGGAGATTGTCATATTTGTCCTCGTCAATATCTAACCCAAGTGACTCTTGTTTGAAGTCACTCTTGAAGCTCTCAATTGATTCGTAGGTGTTGTTGCCCCACCGAATTTCTTTTACCTCATGTGGACGGTCGTGGTTGCCGTCCGTAGAGATATGGAGCTTATTGCCAGAAAATTCGATTTCATCATCACGAAGCCATTTGTCGCTGAATTCGTCATTTGTGAACTCAAATTTACAACTATACTCTCTCCGACCACGATAGTAGCAGAGAATTTGTATAGTCTTACGACGATAATTCAATTGGTGTTCGTTTACACCGAGGAAGCCTCGAAATGAGTCTGAACCAGAGTCAGTGAAGTGAGCAAACTGTACTGCCCTAGCCTTTTGTTCAAACAACGCCGCACTCAGAATATTGTCAACATCTAAAAACCGCTTTATAAGCTTAATTTCATTAGGACTTTCGTTCTCCTCTTCACCGTCTCCTTCTCGAAGAGACATCCCCCGTTTTGCACGAGAGTGAGCCAGTAAATACTGGTCTCCCAAATAGACTAACATAGCAAATTTGTCCTTCGACTTTTGACGACCTTCTAGTGTTGAACAAAAGAGACCAAGTAAATCTTTGACATAGTGGTCTGCTGCATCGCTTTCAAATATAGAACGGACACGATCACTAGTCATCTCATTCATGTTGGAATCCTTAAGTGGCATCGGATAGTCCAATTTCTTATCTTTAATATAATTGACTAGTTCTTGGACATCAACCAATTCAGACTGCGAATCGATACTCTGTTGATCGGGTTCTCGGAGCCTTTCACGAGACTGAACAGGACGATAAAAAACAGTCACCTCCTCGATATCGGAGAGCTTTCCGTCAAGTTGACTCTGAGTAGACATACTGGGGTCGAAGAACTACGGTACTATTAATCCACGTATATCGGACTGTAAGTAGAATTTGAAGAGCAGCCAACTCGCTCTCTGGGTCTAAAAGCAGTCTATAGGAATTTAACACAGAGTACACGTAGTTTTATTGTACATTCTTTTTAGATAGAATCTATGGAACTGAATGACTACCTGGTAAAAAACGAGTCAGCCACTGCCAGCGTCACTGCATTCGACAGTGTTGATGCAATATCTGATAGTAAAGAAGGTACCCTAGCCTGCACACCACACCGCGTTGTTTACGTCCGGGGAAAAGATGTAACAGATATTTCGCTCAATGGTGTGAACTCAATTGAGTACACAAGCCCCTCGTATCCAAAACGATACTTAATGATGGGAATTGGAATCGCAGCTGGGAGTTTGTTATTGATTGTCCTTGGTGCTATTTTCGGCGAGATACCTGATGCTGGTGTGTTCTCTGCACTATTTTTTGTGCTTGGAATCCCTGGGTTCATTTACGGAATTGTGGTACTCGGATATGGATTCCTCCTCCGTAGAGCTGTTCTCCGAGTACATACGCCAAACAAATCATACGAATTCTCTTCAAAAGATACCAATCTTGACCAGATAGGTCACACAATCCGTGGATATGAAATGAGAAAGAATAGTCGATAATTCCACCGCCGGCCACCTCACCCTCACAAGGAGGGATTCGGGTGGCCGGCTGGGTGGGTCGGCAGTAGTTTTTGAGAGGAAAAGGAAGATCAGTTTTCGAGGTCAGGACCGAGGTCGCGCAGCTCGTCTAGGAGATCGGGCCAGTCGAGGTCACGCGAGAAGACGTCCGCTCGGAGGTCCCACCGCCACGGCGCTGCGTCGTTCGGGTCTGGCTCCGATTCAGACGGTTCGAGGTTTTCGACCGACCCAGAGAACAGTCGACCGACAGGATGATCGGCGTCGGCAGGCCACTCCTCGAAGAAGTCGACCGTCTTCTTATCCAGTTTGTAGTAGGCCAGCGTCGTGAGTCGCTTCAGTTCGGGATGAAGGTCTTTCCCCGTATGGCCGACGGTGCCGAACACGTCGACGCCGATTTTCGCGAAGCGTTTCGCCAGCGGTGTGAACTGGACCGCGACCTCTCGACGATTCGTCCGGGCGTCGAAGTGCGTCGAGCCTTCGTCGACGAAGACGAACTTCGGTCGGTCCCGATGCTCGATCAGTGAGCAGGCGAGGTCGTGCGCTCCAGTTACGACGAGATCAGTTCGAGACCAGCTGCGCGAGTTCGAGATTACCAGGAGGTCGTCGACGGTCGCGTCACGCAACTCGGTGAGCAGCGACATGAGGTTGGTCTTCCCGCTGTTCGGGTTCCCGGTTCCGGTAACGAACGCCGGCGCGTCGCTGTTTTCGAGCTGTTCGACGATGCGCAGCGGGAGCCGGAGCGCGGAGCCGTCGAGGTCTTGCTCGGTCACACCGACGAGGTAGGACATCGCCGTTGCGTGTTCATTAACGACCGCTTCGCGAGCAACGTCGGTGCGAAGGGTCGAGTCGACAATCTCACCGAGTTCGGTTTGGCCGAAGGACGATGGGAGGTCATACTCCTCGGAGCCTTCAGCAAGCACCGCCTCGACGAACGACAGCGAACGAGAGACATCGGGAGGGACAGGAAGACCAGCGTGAGGCTGGAGACGAGGGTCGCCGTCGAGATCACCGGCGACCTGCTCGTACAGTTTCGCTGCCGTAAGAAGTCTCTCGTCAGTCATGCCGACTCACCGTTGGCAACGACCTGCTCGGAAGGTTCCGGAGGAACAGCCGAATCTGCGTCTTCGTCGGGAGGAGTGAGGTCGACCTCTTCGGGGTCGAGGCCGACGTCTTTCATCTCCTCTTGGACGGAGCGGTCAACGTCGTACTCTTCGAGTACACGGTCGACGGCTTGCTCGATACCATGTCCTTCGTCAGGAAGCGAGCCTTTCTCGAACGTGTCGATAACGTGCAGCGTCGTGTCGACGGTGGCCGAGCGGACGATACCCCACAGAGAGGTATTGAGCTTGAAACCTTCGCGAGCGTCAGGTTCGAGGAGGTAGCGAAACTCCCATATCTTCGTGACCGCTGTGAGGAGTTCACGGTCGGTCATCGAACCGCGCCACGTCCCTTCGACCGTCATCGCTTCGATATCGACGTTTTTGCCGATATAGAGGTTCGAGGCCACGTCGTCGAGCTTCCCATCCAGAACCTCGATTTCGATGAAGGACTCGTATGGGAACTGGTAGAGCGCGCCGTCGAATCGAGCTGCATCAACGTCGAGGAGGTAGACGTAGTTCGGGTCGTACAGCAGTCCAGTGATGTAGCTGCCGACGATGACACCGAGAGGAGAGATGAGCAGTGCTGTGACGAGGAACAGCTTCGCCCACCGAGGAACCACCGGATCGAACTCAAAGTACATCGCCCCGAGGACGAGGATAACGATTACAGCTGCGATGGACCAGAAGCGAGCCTTAACGAAGTCGAGCAGTAGCTCGAATTTCGAGGGTCGCTCAGAACGCCTAATAGGGTCATTCATCGTGGACCACTCAACCTTTCAGGAGATTCGGAGCGCCCGGAGATCGTTCGGAAGACCACGATGATGCTGACTATTGCGACCGAGCAAGCGCCAGCAACGGCAGCGAGTTGTACGTCAGACTGTGTGAACGGACCCGATATGAGCGGTGGGTTATGTTCGAGGACGACGCCCTTGATGCGCGGACCGGTGTCGACGGTCGCCGCGACGGTGCCGTCGTCGGAGACCACAGGCACCTCGACGCGGTTCAGTCCCTCGCGGAGCGGAACGCGGTGCTTCGGTGTTGACTGTCCTTGCATCACGGCCACGGCGTCGACGACGGTTACGAATTGAGCCTTGTCGGACTCGATGACCATGATGAGGCGGCCATTTTTGTAGGACTTGTCGAGGACGCGGGTTTCGGAGTCGATTGGTTCAGCGGGTTTGTCTGTGCTGTACGAGTCGAGTGCCTCAGCGGCGGCTTCGGCGGCCGCCGAGGAATTGTTGGCTTCTTGTGCTAGCGCCGTCGCAGGCGACAGAGCTGTCGCTACGAAAACGAGCAGCAGGAAAAACTGTGGTTTTATGTGGTTGTACGCTCTGGTTATCTGTTCTTCGCAGCAGCGCCGAGCGCGAGCGCGCCTGCGCCCCATCCGATGATAGGGATTCCCATGATTTTCTCGCTCAGGAAGTCCGAGGCCCCTTCAGTGGCGGAGCCCCCGGACTGGCTCTCCTCGAACTTCTCGATGAGTTCGGAGTGTCGCTCTTCCTGAGCTTTCCACTCTTCTTTCGTGATGTAGTTCGAGTCGTCGTGCGGTTGCGACTTCGTGTACTCGGCGGAGTCGTGCTCGACGCCGCCGGAGTCGACGAAGGTCAGAATTTCGAACGTGTCGACGAGTTGCACCGTGACGTAGGTCGTCTCGTCGACGCCAGCATCGAACGTCACCTCGTCGACGCTCGTTGTGGCGGTGTCCAATTGGTTCGAGAGGTCGGCCTCGAAGCCAGTACCGGTGTTGGTGAAAGCGGTTGCAGTGACGGTTGCCGTCTCCCCATCAGTCGTGCTGATGTGGAAGTCCACGTCGGAGTACGGCTCCTGTGTGAACGTGACGGTTCCGGCGTCGATGGAAGACTCGAACGCACTCCACGTACCTTCAGCCTCCGAGGCGTCGTAGGTGAAGAAGTACGAGTGAGAGTCGGCGGACGGGTCGACGCTACCCGTTTGTAGCGTCGTCTCAGCGGTGGTAGCGATAACGCCGTCGAGGGTCGCGCCGATTTGGCTGAAGTAGACGCGCGCCTCGCGGTCGAGGTCGACAGCTACGTTCAGCGCCATTAGGTCAGCGATAGCCTGATTGAACTCCTCGTCGTCCGAGGTCATCGCCGCGAGTTCTCGCGGCGTGAGCAGTTCAGCAGGGTCGAGTTCGCCTGCTTCTACTTGTGAGTAGACGGTATCAACCCAGAGGATGATACCGTCTCGGACGCTGGTGAACTTAGCGTCTATGTCGTCGTAGACAGGTTTCCAGTCGGCGTGTTGGAGGTAGGTGACGTTGCCAGCACTACCACCATCGACGACGACGTGGTTGTTCGTGTACTGCCCAGTGTCCTCGAAGAACGGGTCCCATTGGTACAGCGTGTCGGAGCCAGTGCCCTGTTCGAGCGTCTGAATGGTGAACGAGTCACCTTCAGGCGTGATGTTGTAGCTGTTCTCGACAGGCTGGTTGAAGTGGTACGTACTGTGGTTGCCACCGTGGATGAGGTCGGCAGCGTCGGACCGGAAGCCAGAGTGCTCAGAGGCCATCGCGTGGATGGACATGAGTTCGTTGACCGACTCGTTCCACGTCTTGAGGAAGTTCCTCTTGACAGTGAGTTCGTACTCGTTGACAGCAGCCACAGCAGCGTCTTGGACTGCCGACTGTGACAGTTCTTGATTCAGCGCGTCGATAGCGGCCATCTTCGCATCGCCATACGCGGCGTGCTCGATGCCTTGGATGATGTTGCGGTTGTCGACGAACGTCGAGGCGTTCGTGCTCTGCCGGACGTTGGCAGTGTCGTAGGCCTTCGCGCGGAGCGTGTCCGCTGTGAGGCCTTCGGGCGGCGGGTTCGAGCCAAGCACTTCGTACTCGCGCAGCGCCCACCCGGTTGCAGCGCCGATGGCGAGGCCACCGAGTGCGGCGACGCCGACTGCGCCAGCAGCGACACAGACGCCGCCACATACGAATGCGTCGGCCTCTTGGACAGGACCATCGTCAAGAGCCATAGAGCCAGTGCCGACGAGAGCAGCACCGGAGGTTACCCCCACGCCCTTGAGGAAGGTCCGTCGGTTGAGTCGTGATGTGATCGGAGTCGCTGTAGATTCGCTGCGCGAATCATCGGCGCGACCGCCGCGCCGATCAGGCGACTCTTCGGTTTGGTTTTGTGGCATGGTTATTCGTCCAAGTAGAACCAGCCGCCGATTAGTGCGAGAACACCGATGAACCAGTACGGAATACCGGCGAAGTCGCCCTCAGGCAGGAAGCCACCTCCGGTGCCCATCCGTCCGATAACACCGGACTCGATGAGTTCGGCCGACTCACCGTCGACAGTGATTCGGACCTCTTCGTAGGCCGAGCCGTCGACAGCGAGCGTGTCGGTCACCGTGTCGTTCTCGCCAGCGGAGACGGTCGAGGTTCCGAGTTCTGTCTCGGTGCCGTTGGCGTCGATGCCGGTGTACGTGACGGTCACGTCACCCGTGACGGCCGTGCCGTTGTCGTCGTAGGTGGTGTTCATCACGTCGATGTACATCTCCGTGGTGTCGTTGTTGACGGCGTGCGTCTCGTTGTGCAGTTCGGTCACTTCGGCGGCGACGCCACCGATGGCGAAGCCGCCGACAAGCAGGAGCAGCAGCGCAGCGAGCGCGACCGTGATGCGACCGCGCATCAGAATCGCGCCTCCGGGACGAGTTGTTCACAGTTCGGACACTGATTCACGTCGTAGGGGAAGCGAGTGCCGCAGCACTCGCGGTAGAGACCGGACGGTCCGCGAACGGTGGTGTGTCTGTTCATCGGACAGCCACTCCCCACGAGACGATAGTGGCGATGAACGCGATCACAGCGAGTGCGGTCGAGTCGGCAACCGCATCGGCGAACATTCCGACGTACTGGTTGCCGAGGATGACAGCCGGACCAGCAGTGATAGCGACCTTTTCCCAGTCCTCGTAGCGGTCGAACGACTTCGTGTCCGAGGATGCGAACGCAAGGACGTAGGCGCCGAGCGAACCGAGGGAGGCGTGCTGCGTGGTGAGCGTGTACTCCAGCCAGACGAGTTCTACCGACGAGATGCCGCCGAACGAGTACAGCGAGGCAACGGCGAAGAAGATGCCAATGAACGCAGGCACCGTCCGCAGATGTGCGTAGTTGCCGAGGGTGTTCGACATCTGTCGTCGAGCGGAGGCCATTAGTTTCCTCCAGGTGCGCGAACGTCGAAGAGGTGGTACTCCACTTCTTCTCCGTCGTCGTTCTCGAACGTGTCCGTCTCAGAGAGCTTGCAGACTCCGAGCCAGTCACCGTTTCCGAGACCAGCGTCCCGGATTTTCCGGTCGATTTGTCCGTTCGACCAGAATTTGATCCGGTCGTCGAGCTGACCGTCGCGAGCCAGATGAACCATGCTGTTTGAATTCGGACCGAGGTCGCGCTCGATCTCGACGATAACACCGAGTACCGGCTCACCAACTTCGAATCTGATTAGCTCTTCTCCGTCGTCGTAGTCGTCGTTCGAGTCTTCGATTGGTTCGAGGTCGTCGAACGAGACAGGCTTTTCAGTTGCCATACAATATCCGAAATGTCCGGTTCGAACGTATACCTCAGATGAAACGTAGTGAAAGTAGAAACCGGAGGACTGCAGCTCTGTCGAACCACGACTACTCAGGGATGTGGAACGCATGTCTTCCACTGGCTCTGTTGAAACCCTCAATCAGTGATAAATTGGTGAGGCCGTACTGAATACAGAGCAAGTCGGTCACTCAACCTCGCCGTTACAGATATGATTCTTCGCAGAACTTTTGTTATTAGGGAAACACTCTTTTTGGCACAAGTTCAATCGATTGATAAGATGCCAGGATTGGAGCACGGATACGAACGAGGAGTCGGGATGATTGCCCAGACCGTAATCGTAGCCGTACTCATCGGTAAGGGTGTTCCAATCCTAGTCGAAGCAGGACTCCTCCCACGAGGATTGTTCTGGTGGGTTATTCCTGCCTCAATATTCTCTGCGGTGATGACAGTCGATGCATCTCGATTTTGGTCCTTCGGCTACCTTGCAGGTGTCGTTATCGGAATTGCTATCGCTCTTCCGTTGTTCATACGAGCAGGATTTCTCGGCCCGCTCGACTTACTGATTTATGGCGGTGTCGCAGTCGGTGCTGTCGGTCTCCGGGTGAAGATTCACAGTTCGAGCTTCTGAATCGTATATAAATCGATTCCTAACAGTAGCCTATCCAGTAACTACATAAAACCAGAATTACTGTCTCCTCTCAATGGAACGAGGTACAAAAATCTCGATTATACTCACTATTTTGTTCGTAGGTGTCCCTTCGATTGGAAGCTTCTACCTGCCTCTACTCACCGATTTCGTTGGTTGGCTTCCACTTGATTTCATCTTCACCTGGATGAGTCGAGTAGGGATACTAACACTCGGATTCACCCTCGGCTGGTATCTGCGAGCCGGCTCAGAGACGACTGATGCTGAACGAGTGGATGCAATTGAAGGTTGTATCCAGAAAGACGGCATCGCCTGGAAAGGAACAGCTACACTATCGAGAGGGCAACTCGTAGACTACGACCTCCCTTACAAGCCGATTTGCCCAAAGTGCCAGACACCGATGAAGAAGGACACTTTCGAAGCATCGATTCCACAGCGTCGGCGGAACCCGAGTTACTCTCGCTCAAGCCAATCCAAGAATATCTGGGCGTGTCCGAACGATGATTGCGGCCATGCAGCGGATAGAAGTGCAGGTAAGCACGATGAAGCAGAGAATCTATTCGAACGTCACATTGGACGAATAGTCGAGAGTGAAGGTGAGAAATACTCGCTCAACGATCTCATCGACCGAATCGATGGTAAAGTCACGCCTCGGCGAATCTGGGAAGAATACTACAAAGTCACGAGTGAACCACACATCTCTACGAACTGTTTTCACTAACAATGGTTGACTGGGTTAGTTTCCTCATCGGCATCGGAATCGGGCTTCTTCCGTCTATTGGCTATCTCATCTTGAGAGGAACGTTATTCGAGTACCAAGAGTGGCGAAAACGAAAACAGGAAACAAAGGAGTGGTATGACGAAGTTGAGCGGGCGGTCAACGGTATCAAAGAAGCGTGGCACTATTCAGGGGTACGTCCAGGAAAAGAGGCGAAGAGACGTACTGACGAAGAGATGGAGAAGTACACAGAGCGATTGAAAGAACATAGAACGCACCAGAACGCTACAGCGGAGATAGTAGAGAAGATGAACGAGATAATCGAATTGTGGGACCGAAGTCGAAGTCTTGTTCTGCAGAAAAATCGGTCTCATATGTACCTTGACCGAGGCGAGCGTATTTCAGATGAAGCTGAAGAGCTTAAAGACCTTCTCGACTGGGAACGGAAAGGAAGATCTCAAAAATTCATCCTCAGTATCCCGACGAGAGCTTGTGAGCGTATAGACCAAGTTCGAAAGTGGTGGTATCAGCGCAAAAATAATCCATTATCTTACGATGTATATCGGGAGATTAGTTCTAATATTTCTGCTGAAGAAGTTTCAGCGTTCGCCAACGGGGAGCGTTTCTTAGAAATCAATCGAGAGTACAGTACTGATGCTGTGTTCTATCATATTGACGAGGAGAAGTACAACGTTTTCGAGATCGGCTTCAATTCCAACGATGAGGTTGAAATAATCGATAAACATGCAGGTAGGGGGCTTTCAGAACGTATGCTTCTAAAACGACTTTCCTTAGCAGAGTCAGTCAGAACAATTCCATATGATGAAATTGTGCCGAACGGACAGAGTATAGAGGAATTTGAATACGATACGGACAACGAAGCAGACGCAGAAGTTGAAACAGAGTGACTGCCCCCCAAGAACACCCAATAGACTCAGCGACCTCTCTCGCTCAAATTCCTCGACTGAGAGGTTCAACGTAGCTGTTCCACCCATTTTCAGTCGGGTCACGAAGACCATGCCCTTCGACGAGGTGACCCGCAATTTGGTCGACCGTCTTGTTGTGGACGTAGAGATTGCACTTTGGACAGCGCCAATGGGTGACAGTGTGACCGTCGACGGGAATCTCATCCGCAAACTCGTCGACAGGAAGATGAAGCGTAGCCATGTCGATGCCACCGCCACCGGGTTGATGTTCTTTGCCGTCGCGGTCGACGATAGCCTCTAATTGCCACTCGCTATCGAGCGAGGTACGGCGGAACGATTCTTGCTTCGGTTGGACACCTTGGAGTACGTCGTTGACGATAGCCCGATGTCGCACCGGGTCGAGGGAGAGATCTCCGAGTAGACGAGGAACGGATGGTTGTTCGTCAGGGTGATGTTCTAACCACGATTCAACGCGCGAGCGAATTTTGGCCCGAAGGGTCGTCTCGCCGACCGCAGCAGCAGCAGTCGCAGACGGCCAGCGTTGGGAGAGTGTAAGATTGGCCTCGTCAGAGCCTCCATCGGCAACAGCATCAGCAACATCTGCATCCGGTATCGGCTCGTCGAGACGTGTCTGGTCGATCATCCACCCGGAACCACAGCACTCACAGACTACGTCGAGGCCGTTCGCGTCGTTCCAGACCACGGAATCACCATGATCGTCAGACTGATTCGCGCCTTCGTATTCAGCGCGTTGCTGGCAGGCATCAGCTGCAATCGCGTCGTTCAGCAGTTGCGAGCGCGACGTCCGGCGTCGAGCAGCTGACCAGTAGACTGCACCCCAAGCGAGGTATTCAACTGGCTTCTCTAAAAGCTCCTCAGTATAGCCGCCCATGTAGGTCGCGAGGTACGAACCCATGTTCTCGACTGATTCGTTGACCGAAATTGCATCACGGTGAGCCGATTCGTTCGCGTATTCGCAGACTCCGACGTGCTTCTCGACGACACGTCGAAGTTCCTTCTCGACACGATGGATTTCGAGCTGACCAGCATCGAAGTAGATCCCGACGTGGAGATGCGTATAGCAAGCATTCATCCCGCCATCGCCACCGACACCGTGTGGTTCTGCTTGAAGCCAGTATCCCCACTCATCAGCGTCGAGACCGAGATGGTATTCCATCGTATTCCGCAGAGTATCACGCACACCGTTGTATGAAAAGGAATCGTGGAGCGAATCCAGAAAGTCGACCGGAGGCAGTCGAGACCCATCCGGAACTGACGAACCTGTCAGAGTCACCATCGCGGTCGCAGCGTTTTCCCATGCGGCTACGGATTTACCACCAGACGGCCTCTCACCGCCAGCCATCTGTCGTTGAAGTGCGAGCGCGCGGGCGTACTGTTTCTTCGAATATTCTTCGCCCCACGCATCAGTTAGAGGGATCTCGATTTGGTCACCACTATCGTTTGAAAAACGCGCGAGTAGTCCCCTGTAGCGGGTGTGAGCTGTGAGGAACGCAGAAAGCGCGTCTGACCACGTCGACGCCGAACGTTCGGCCAGCTCGGTTACCTCGAACGAGTCTTCATGCGGTTCGACAGGCTCAACGGTTGCATCACGCCACTCTGCTTCAGTTACGATACGGCGGAGTTTCCGACCGTGCGTACGCGAAAGCGGAAGGTCAGCCAATTCGGGATACTCCTCGATGAACTCCAGAACCCTCTCATGAACCCGCTCTTCGAGTTCGAGGGACGAAACGGCATCGTCGACAGCGAGTGTAGTCGCACTCCCGTCGGTCGTGCGACTATCGACGCTCCCGCTGGTCGCGTCGACCCCGCCACCCGCTGTCTCGCTAGACACGAAATCCACCGAAAACGGGGGTTACAGAGTTAGTCTCCTTGGAAGGCCAAGGGCCAACCCCCGGTTGGAACTCATCGCAAACGGTGGGAGTTCCGGCGTCGACGCTAGTCACGTCGACCACCGTCCGGACGAACCGCACCGCCTACCGCACCGCCGCTCGTTGCGGGAGACCAACCGCCGGTCTCCCGCTGCGGTCCGGCTTCCGGGTCGACCCGCGAGGGGCCGCTTCCGGCGACCGGCGACCTCCCGCGCCTCGGGGCGCTCGGCGCGGGCAAGACGGTCGCCGCTTCTCCGGACCTTGCGGTGGTTTGTTCGGCAGCAGCAAGATGTGCCCAAAGGAGAGACGTGCGCCGATGGTCGACGATCTCCTGGTCGAGTTCGGGAACTCGATGACAGTCGAGGCACTCGTGGTACTTCGCCGCCGATTCACGGTGATCGAGGAGGCACCACTGCTTGCAAGAACCGCAGCGGTACTCGACGAGCCGCCAGCCGACGGTCGACGTCACAGGAAATCACCTCTGACCTCGGAAATCGGAGGATAGTGTGCTGGATCACCGCCAGTACGACAAACAGGACAGAGGTCAGTTCGCGGAGGCTCCCGTTCGACGATTCGAACTGAACAGGACTCGCAGATGTAGGTCTCGCGACCAGACATCTACGGAACACCCCCGAAGCTAGAGGTGTTGTGATGAGGGAAAAGAACCGGCAAACGCCGCCGGTTTACTTTTATATCAAATGGGGTCGGAGGGATTTGAACCCCCGATCGACTGATATCTCCGGTCCGCCTCGGAACTCCAGAGGGTCGTCGTCGCGAACCGATGATCAGTCGGCCGCTCAGTATATCAGTCTGGAGTTTCGTCCCGGGCGTTGCCTCTGGAGTCAGTCGCCATGCCTGGCTTGGCCACGACCCCTCGTCACTTCATTGTCGCAAAACCACTAAAGGGGTTTCGATTCAGTTACCGATCGTCGTCGGCCCACTCGCAGTCCTGACACTTGTAACCGGTGACGAACTCGGTGACGCTCGGCATGTAGCCGACGCTGAGAACGTTGCCGCCACACTCCGGACAGTCGAAGTCGGCGTCGTCGATGCTGTCGGCCTCCATCGGACGCTCACCCTCGATGAGTTCGGCGAGACGCTCGGCAGTCACCATACGTCCTTCGACGACGCGATTTGTCATACCTACACCAGACGACGAATCCACCTAAGTTCTCTGTCTTCGTCGACCGCACCGTCTCGGATGTCTGCCCCGAGACTTACCGGTCTGTAGATTGAATCGTTTCCTATGGTAGACGTTAGTGGCCATCTCGGCATCGCGCTGATCGCGCTCGCACCGGCTTGGTTGCTCGTCGACCGAGAGTCGGCGCTGCTGTTCGTCGCGCTCGGACTCCCGTTCGGAATGTTGCCAGACGTCGACCTCTATCTGAGAGCCTCGTTACAGACTGTCCAGCACCACGGCGTCACGCACACGCTGCTGTTCGTCGGTATCGCGAGCGTCGTCCTCGGCCCGTGTCTGGGTCGGACGCTCCTGCCGCGACTCGCTGCCAGCGACTCGCTGTCGCGAACCGCCGACGCGCTCGACGCTCCGGCGACGTTCGCCGGGTTGGCGGTGCTCGTCGCCGCTGCAAGCCATCTGGTCGGCGACATCCTCTCCGCACCGGATATCTCACAGCCGATAGAACCGTTCTGGCCCGTCTTCGAGCAGTCGCTCGGCCTTGATCTCGTCTACTACGACTCGAATCCGGTGAACTTCGGGTTGCTGGCGGCAGGCGTCCTCCTCAACGTCGGGCTCTGGTGGTGGCAGCGATGAAAACGAACGCGAACGCGGATTAATCGCCGCGACGACTGCCGGCGCTCAGAGCCACGGGGCGCGCGAGTCGTCCTCGCCCGGGTAGCCGTACGCCGGGCCGGAGTCCTCTTCCTCCTCGTCCGCGCGGCGCACCGCCGACTGCGGGATGTCGCCGGCCGACTGCGAGTCGTCGCCGCCGTCGGGGACCGCACCGGCGGTCCCCGCGGCGTCGGGCGTCTCGGCGGTGTCGACTACGTCGGCGTCGTCGGACCCGCCAGGGTCGTAGGAGAACACCGCCGTTACGCAGAGCACGCCGAGTGCGACGGGGTACTGGGTGTTCATGATGCCGAGCACCGTCAGCGCCAGCATCGCCAGCGCGACCGAACTTCCGAAGCGGAACAGGTCGATGTCGACCTTGCCGCGCAGTTGGTCGCCGAACAGCGCAACACCGAGCGCGAAGGCGACGCCGACGCCCGCGGCGGCCGCGCCCGCTAACACGGTCACGGGGTCGAGGTCAACGACCAACTGCGCGCCGGCAGGGTCGAAACTTGCCACGAGACCGAGACCGATGATGACCGCCGGTCCCGGCAGATACTTACCGACTTCGGCGCTCGCGGTCTTCGCCGCGATGGCGATGATGACTAGTCCGGCGAACCGCTCGAAGATGGCGATGTTGAGGAGGCTCTCGATAGTTCCGGCGAGGGCCGCTTCAACCGCCGCTAGCGGAATCAGTATCGCTCCCAACAGGAGGACGGATTTGACCTGTTCGCGCGGCGTGCCGTCCATCTCGGCGAGGATGACCGCCATCGTCGCCGACCCGCCGAAAATGAGCAAACCGGTTTCGACGATTCCCACCGGCGAGAAGGCGGTCGCGCCGCTGGCGGTCGTCGTCGTCAGCGCCCCCGCTAACACGAGCGCGGGGAAGATACCGTCGACGAGCGGCAGCGCCATCACCGTCGCGAGGAGGCGCGTCGCGCCGCCGACCTGCTGCTCTAGGCGCAGCGCAATCGGGTGCTTTGAGACACTCATCTGAGACTAACGGCCGTCACCTTCGGCCAACCGGTGATACGAGCGCAAGCCCGAGGACGCGGACCACCACGGTCGTCCCCCACCTACAAACCCCGATTTAATTGTGAGCCACATTGCTGTAAAGAGGGTGCCGGAGTCGCAGTCTGGTCGACCGGCAGTGCGCAGTGCGGCTGAACTCTCGGAGTTCATAGCTGAACTAATTCGGACAGAAGTATTAAGTGTTGTGTGGGAAGCGAGGGCATACGCCAGCGTACTCGCAGCCTAATTTATAAATGCAGCCTACGATTTGACGAATAGTTACTCGCTACGCTGTAGTATCCACATCGAACTGCTGCGTCTGAGGCGAATATTGCACCGACCCGGTCGAATCTGGGCGACGGTTCCGCCGCCCGAATTTTGTTCATAATCGTGGTTATTCGATGCTCGTCGACTGTGAAACATCCACAAGAGGATGCTATCTCGCAACGTTTTTGTCCGGACGGCCGGGACCCCTTACATGGCGAACGACGTTCCCGACGACACGTTCTCGGAGAAACTACGAGTACCGGAGGCGCTGACGTTCGACGACGTGCTGCTCCGACCGATGGAGAGTCGCGTCGAACCCGACGACGCCGACGTGGCGACGCGCGTCTCCAAACGCGTCGAACTCAACATTCCCGTCCTCTCGGCGGCGATGGACACCGTCACCGAGAGCGGGATGGCCATCGGGATGGCCCGCGAGGGCGGTCTCGGCGTGCTGCACCGCAACATGCCCGTCGAGGCGATGGTCGCCGAAATCGAGCGCGTCAAACGCGCGGACGAACTCGTCATCCGCCGCGAGAACGTCGTCACCGCGAGCCCCGAGCAGACGGTGCGCGAGGTCGACGCAATGATGGAGGCCGAAGGCGTCAGCGGCGCACCCGTCGTCGACGACGACGACGAGGTGCTCGGCATCATCTCCGGCACTGACATCCGCCCGTATCTGGAGGTCGGCGAGCGCGACGAGGTCCGTGAGGCGATGACCGACGAGGTCATTACCGCCGGCGAGGACGTGACTGCCCGCGAGGCGCTCGAACTGATGTACGACTACAAGATAGAGCGCGTCCCCATCGTCGACGAGAACGACCGTCTCGTCGGACTGGTCACGATGCAGGGTATCCTCCAGCGCCGCGAGCACGAATACGCTGCTCGCGACGACGAAGGACGACTCGTCGTCGGCGTCGCCGTCGGTCCGTTCGAGACCGACCGGGCTGTCGCCGCCGACGACGCCGGGGCGGACGTGCTGTTCATCGACTGCGCACACGCGCACAACCTCAACGTCATCGACAGCGCCCGCGACATCAAAGCCGAAGTCGACGCCGACGTCGTCGTCGGCAACATCGGCACGCGTGAGGCCGCCGAGGCCGTCGTCGACTTCGCCGACGGCGTGAAAGTCGGCATCGGACCGGGGTCCATCTGTACGACACGCGTCGTCACCGGATCGGGGATGCCCCAGATTACGGCCGTCGCCGAAGTCGCCGACGTCGCAAGCAGAGAGAACGTCCCGGTTATCGCCGACGGCGGGATTCGCTACTCCGGTGACGCCATCAAAGCGATCGCCGCCGGTGCCGACGCCGTGATGCTCGGCTCCTACTTCGCGGGTACCAAGGAAGCGCCCGGCCGCGTCATCACAATGAACGGCAAGAAGTACAAACAGTACCGCGGCATGGGTAGCGTCGGCGCGATGCGCTCGGGCGGCGGCGACCGCTACCTCAAAGACGCCGACGAGGACGAGGAGTTCGTTCCCGAGGGCGTTGAGGCCGCCACTCCGTACAAGGGGACGCTCGCCTCCGAACTCCACCAGCTCGTCGGCGGCATGAAGTCCGGGATGGGCTACGTCGGCGCGGAGACGATCCCCGTGTTCAAAGAGCGCGCCCGGTTCGTCCGCGTCTCGTCGGCCGGACAGACCGAGGGCCACCCCCACGACGTGATGATTACCGACGAGGCGCCGAACTACAGCCCGCAGGAGTAAGCGCCCGACGACCTTCTCTCGCGGACTCTCTTCGTCGGCGTCCTCCGCTGGCTCCCTATCGTCGGCGTTCTCGGTTCGCGACGCCGGCTCACTATCTTCTCCTCGTTAACTGATTCTACACGTTGACTGACCCCCTTCGTCACTGGCCTCCCCCGCGAACGTCACTCCGAGACCAGCCGTTCTGATAGCCAGCCGACGGGACGGAAGGAACAGTTATTAATCGTTATGTTGTCGATTCGATTCTGATGGACACCGCGGAGTTACGTCGTGCGCTCGAAGACGCGGAGCTATCGCCGTACCAGGCCGACGCGTACACGGCGCTGCTTCGGTTAGGGTCGGCCAGCGCGACCGAACTCGCCGACGCGTGTTCGGTGCCGACCGCCCGTATCTACGACGTGCTCCGCGACCTCGAAGCGAAAGGCTACATCGAGACGTACGAACAGGATAGCCTGCACGCGCGCGCGAACGAACCGCAGGCGGTGCTCACGTCCCTTCGCGGCAAGGCCGAGCGGTTCACCGCCGCGGCCGCCGAAATCGAGGAACGCTGGGAGCAACCGGCCGTCGACGGCCACATGGTCAGCATTGTCAAGCGGTTCGAGACGGTGTTCGACCGCGCCTGCGACATCGTCCGCGAGGCGGAGACGGAGGTTCAGGTGTCGGCGACGGCCGAACAGTTCCGACGACTCCGACCTGCGCTCGCGACGGCGTACGACAACGGCGCGATCGTCAGCGTCTCGATACACAGCGACTCGGGGACGACCGCCGACGAACTGCCGGATACGAGAGCGTACGACGGCATCGCCACCGAGGTCAGACACCGGCGACTCCCGGCCCCGTTCATCGTGCTCGTCGACCGAAACGAGACCTGCTTCACCCCGCACGCACGGTCGGTCAACCGGTACGGCGTCCTCGTCGACGACTACACGCTCACCTATGTCTTCCACTGGTACTTTCAGACCTGCCTCTGGGAGGTGTGGGAACCGATGTACGACGCGCGGCCGACCGAACCGCCGCTCGTCTACGCCGACATCAGACGTTTCGTCCGCGAGATTGAACCGCTGCTCGAAGATGGCACGACGGTTCGCGTCGCCGTCGAAGGCTTCGACACCGAGAGCGGGGAGGCGGTGTCGTTCGCCGGGACGCTCGTCGACGTCTCGTACGCGGGGAGTTCGACGAACGGCGAACCGCCGCTGTCGCAACTGGCCGGCGAAACCGCACTCACTATCGCCGTCGACGGGGAGACGCGAACCGTCGGCGGGTGGGGTGCGGTCATCGAAGACGTGGAGGCGATTCGCCTGACCGTCGAAGCGTTGACGTAGGCACCAATGATCAAATTACTCACATTTTTGATGCTGCTATTTCGCCCACAAGAGGTATCTTGATATAGCGTCGTCCGCCAAAAGGGTGATATGGGCGTTTGCCGGGCAGCAGGGAGAGACAGATGACCGACGAACCGCCGTTAGTCCTCGTCGTCGAAGACGAACCGGACCTCGCGAACCTCTACGCGGCGTGGTTGGACGACGAGTACCGCGTCCGGACCGCGTACGGCGGCCACGAGGCTCTCTCCGAGTTGGACGGAGCGGTCGACGTCGTCCTCCTCGACAGACGGATGCCGGGCCTATCGGGAGACGAAGTACTCAGCGCCGTCAGAGAGCGCGACATCGACTGCCGCGTGGCGATGGTGACCGCCGTCGAACCCGACTTCGACATCCTCGAGATGGGGTTCGACGACTACCTCGTCAAACCGGTCACGCGCGAGTCGCTACAGGGAACCGTCTCGAACCTGCTCATGCGCAGTAGCTACGACGACGGCGTCCGCGAACTGTTCGCGCTCGCTTCGAAGAAAGCGGTACTGGAAGCCGAGAAGGACGAGTCGACCCTCGCAGGGACCGCGGAGTACCGACAACTCAGCGAGCGACTTACCGAACTCCAGTCGAAACTCGACGAGCAACTCCAACTCGGCGACCACGACAGTTTCGTCGGCATGTACCGCGACCTCGGCCGCGAGGACGCGTTCGGTTTCGACGAGTTCAACGAGGAGTAGCAACGAGTCGACGAGAAACGCAAGACGGTTCCGCAACGAGTAACGAGTTCGACCTCGGTTCCGCGGCTACCGGCGACTTTCGCCTCGACTACCGCCGCCCGTACCCCCACTGTTCCATCACGTCGACGACGTCGTCGATATTTCTGAGTCCGGCCGTGACGACCGCCTCGCGCACGTCGAGCGACATCACGTCGTCGCCGTCGAACCGGTCGTCGAGGTCGCGTTCGAGCGCGTCGAGTCGCTCCGCCGTCGTCGGCCTGACGTAGACGGGCAGCGCGTCGCGGTCGGCTTTCACCGTCCGACGGGCGAAGATGAACGGGAGTGCAGCGGTGCCGTTCGTCTCCGCCGCGTCTCCCTCGGTCGAGTCGCTCTCGGACGCTCGGTCGCGGTCACGGTCACGGTCGGCAGCCTCTCCGTTTGTCGACTCCCCCGTCCCGTTTTCGGCCGCCTCGGGCGTCGGTACGTCGCCGTAGGTGTCGCCGGCTGCGCCGTAGCGATCGTCTTTCGTCATTGCGCCACCTCCGTGGCCGCCTCGACGCTCCCGCGCTCGACGATACGGGCGACGGTGTCGAACTGGTCGAGGAGGTCCTCCTCGTACGGGCGGAGGTCTCTGGTCTCCGCGCTGTCGGCGAACTCGAAGACGCTCATGTGGTTGCGCCACGCCTCCTTCAGCACGTCGCGCTTGCGGATGCCGAACGGTGTGACGGGTTTGCCCGCTGTCTCCAACTCCTCGCGGACCTCCCGGTAGATATTCGAGTCACCGACCTCGTTGGGGACGACGGCGAGGATGCCGAGCGCGAACGACTCGTCGAACGTCCGAAAGCCGCGCTCCATGCTGTCGAGCGTGTCCTCCAGTCCGTCGATGGAGACGCTCCCTTTCCGCGTTAACTCGATGGGGATGAGCACGTCGCGAGCGGCGACGAGCGCGTTGTCGACGAGGACGTTCAGCGTCGCCGGCGGGTCGACGACGAAGTAATCGTACTCGCTCGCCAGCGGTGCCAGCGACGAGCGCAACTGGAACTCCCGGAGCGACGTGCTCCGCGCGGCCATCTCGCTCTCGATGTTCGCCAGTCCTTCGTGGGAGGGAACCAAATCGAAGTCGCCCGCGTCGACGACGAGTTCGCTCGCGTCCCGGTCCTGGTCGAGGAGCACGTCGCCGAGGTGGTCGTCGTCGGTCGTCTTCAGGTCGCCGAAGCCGACGTGGTCGGTCAAGCTGCCGAGCTGCGGGTCCAGGTCGACGACGAGAACGTCCGCGTTCCGTCGTCCGAGGGCGGCGGCCGTGTTCGTCGCCATCGTCGTCTTGCCGACGCCGCCGGATTCGCTCCACATCGTCACTGCCCGTTTCATGCGCGGTGTTTCCGTGGAACTGCATATAAAGCTCCGTCAGACGGTCGCGCTGTCTATACTCACCACCAACCTATCTGGAAATATGTCTGGAAATATATCCATACATCTGTATAGATATCCTGCTGAAAAGACTTCGGGGAAACCAACAGACGGTGAAGCAGAACGCCGGGGAACGAAGCCGACTCTACTCCTGCCGAACGCGGGACGCACACCGTTTCACCCGGCGACACTCGCACCGCTCGACGTGGCAGCGTTTTCTCGTACTCTACTCGACACCGGCGCCAGTGTGCCGACGCGGCGACGAAAAGCGCGAGCGAGCGAATGGTCGACTCACCGTCTCTCGCGAGCGTGACGCGAAGACGCACGAGGCTGCAAACTCCCGACGCTACTCGCGGGGTAGTCGGAAAAATGATGTGTTGCCGGCGGGGACCCGAGGGTATGGACCTCACTCCACGCGAGCGGAAAGCCCTCCGCGAGTACAAACTTCGACGACTCATCTCGCTGGGGTTTTTCGTCGCATTTCTCGTCGCGGTGGGGACGACTCAGTTCGACGGCGACGGAGAGATCGCCGCCGTTCTCTCACTGGCTTCGCTCGTGCTCACCGTCGTCATCGGGATGCGCCTGTGGCGCTGAGTACCTCTCGACGCGATTGACGGGACGAGCCATCGATCCATCTTCCTGCAAGGAGGGAATCCCGCCCTTTAGGGCGGAAGGGAATCTGACAACTGCTGAACTAACCACGTTCTGATGCTCGGCCCGAATGCCGACCGTGATTATTAACTTACGTAATTTCTTACGTTTTTGTGGATGAGAGCCGATTTCGATATGGAGCGAGGCGGGCCACTTCACGAAGCCGTGAAGCAATACGCCCGCGATCACGGGATACGCCACTCCCGCGCGTACCCTGAACTCCTTCGCAAAGCACTCGAATCCGAAGGCTACAATGCCAACGGCCCAGACAGCGAATAAAACACTGGAAGCCACACTCGCACCACCCACGCGGTACAAAGAGCAACGCCTCCAGCAAACACTGTCTGAATACCGAGACGCACTCGAAGACGCCTTCGAGCAACACTGTACGACGATGAGCGCCACCAACGACGTGGTGACACCGTACAACCTGCCGTATCAAGCGAAAGACGCCCTCAAATCCTACGTCCCGAAACTCCACAAGACGTACAACGCCAAAGAGTTGGACGACGAACATCTGCTTAGGTTTGTTAATCGAGCCGGGAAGTTCGACTGTGACTCCTCGCGTGAATACGAAATCTGTTGGAATGTTCCGCAACCCGGTCGCGGAACCAACTTCTGGATACCACTCCGACTGAATCCAGATCAGCAAGAAATGTGGGACGAGATGCTCGATGAGGAATCGAGTACCAAAGTGGGCGAACTTCGCTTGCAGAAACACCGAAAGACGTGGACGCTCCACGTCACCGTCGAATACGAAATCGAGGCCACCTCTGAACTTCCTGAGAACCCGACTCGGGTTGGATTCGATATTGGTGAGTCGATGTTGGTCACGAGCTGTGCCCTCCAGCACGACACTCCCACGAAACCACTGTTAATCAACGGGAAAGGAGCCAAGCGAATCCGCAAAGAGATGTTCACGCCGCTCAAGCGACTCCAAGAGCGAGACGCTTCAGAGTGGCGTATCGAGGAACGCTTCTCGTACTACCAGAACCGACTCACAGACATTATCGAGAAGGCGTCTCGTGAGTCCGTCGAATACGCCAAGCGATTCGAGAACCCCGTCATCGTGATGGAGGATTTGGCTTATATCCGCGAGTCGCTGGACTACGGGAAGTATATGAATCGACGCCTGCACTCGTGGGCGTTCGCTCGCTTGCAGGGACGTATCGAGGATAAGGCGAAGGATGAGGGGATTCCGGTTCGGTACGTCCACCCGCAGTACACCTCGCAGACGTGCCACTCGTGCAAGCACATCGGGTATCGCCCTCGACAAGCCGAGTTCAAGTGCAAGAACCCAGAGTGCCACGTATCGACGTTATAAGCAGATATTAACGCGAGTGCGAACATCGCACGTCGCGTAGACCCGTGGGGAGAGAGCCTGCCGTGGAAACAGACAGGCAATGACTCGCCACAGGACGGGAGCGGTTGTGACACCGCCACGACTCAGTGTGAGCAGAGCGGGACCCCCTCGCAGATGACACTCACAACGTTTCAAGAGTCGGAACCCACTGCCAGTGACGACTAACTGGCATTCCCACCGTGTGGGAAGCCCCGTCGTTTACGACGGGGAGGATGTCACCAGACGATTCGCCTCCGACCACTCGCTTCTGACTAGTAGGCCTGTAACTCTCTGCCCTCCGAATCGTGGACGTCCGAACGATAGTTCGTATCGCAAAGGGTAGTTTATGAGGCCGTCATCGACCGTCGACGAACCGCTCGATGCGGTTCATCGCCGTCCGGAGTTCGTCGAGACCGGTTGCGTAGGAGATGCGGAGGTGACCCTCGCCGCCGACGCCGAAGACGCTGCCAGGGACGACGGCGACGTCTTCCTGTCGGAGGAGTTCCTCGGCGAACCGTTCGTCGTCGCCGCCGCAGTGCGGGAAGGCGTAGAACGCGCCGCGAGCCTCGAAGCAGTCCAGCCCCATCTCGTCGAACCGTGAGAGGACGAACCGGCGGCGACGGTCGTACTGGTCACGCATCTCGACGACTTCATCGCCGCACGACTGCAGCGCTTCGAGCGCGGCGTATTGAGCCGTCGTCGGCGCCGAGAGCATCGAATACTGGTGGATACGGTTCATCGCCCGGATCGCCTCCGGCGGTCCCAGCGCGTAGCCGAGTCGAAGTCCCGTCATTGCGTAGGCTTTCGAGAAGCCGTTGAAGACGACCGTTCGCTCGCGCATCCCCGGCAGCGTCGCGATGGAGGTGTGTTCGCCCTCGTACGTGAGCGCGGCGTAGATCTCGTCGGAGAGCACCGTGAGGTCGTGTTCGACGGCGAACTCCGCGACGGCTTCGAGTTCCGAGCGACTCATCGTCGCGCCGGTCGGGTTGTTCGGGTAGCAAAGCATCAGCGCCTCCGCGTCTCCGGCTCCCGCGTTCGCCAAGTCCTCGTAGGTCAGCGCGAAGTCGTTCTCCGGACGCGTCGGCACCGCTAGCGGTTGGCCGCCGGCGAAGACGACGCCCGGCACGTACGAGATGTACGACGGTTGGTGGACGGCGACTCGGTCACCGGGGTCGACGAACGCCCGCATCGCGACGTCGAGCGCCTCGCTCGCGCCGGTCGTCACGAGAATCTCCTCGTCCGGGTCGTAGTCGAGGTCGTAGCGCTGGACGTGGTCGGCGATCTCGGTCCGCAACTCGCGCATCCCGCGGTTCGCCGTGTAGGAGGTGCGACCGCGTTCGAGCGAGTCGATGGCGGCCGTTCTGGCGGCCCACGGCGCGCTGAAGTCGGGTTCGCCGACGCCCAGCGAGATGACCTCCTCTTTCTCCTCGGCGAGCTCGAAGAACCGCCGAATACCCGACGGCGGCACGCGTTCGACTCGATCTGCGATTCTCATGGGGAGATCGAGAGGCGGTCGTCGTCGTCTTTTTCGCCGAAGGAGACGCCGCGTTCCTTGTACGTCTCCATGACGAAGTGCGTCACCGTCTGCGTGACCTCCGGAATCGGCGCGATCTGTTCGGCGACGAAGCGCGACACGTCGTGCATCGAGTCGCCTTCGATGCTCACCGCGAAGTCGTAGTCGCCGGAGATGAGTCGCAGCGACGCGACTTGGGGGAACTTCGCGATGCGCCGGGAGATGTCGTCGTACCCCGTCTCCCGGTCGAGCTCGACGTTGAGCTCGATCTCCGCTTGCACGTGCTCTTCGTCCAGTCGGCTCCAGTCCACGATGGCCTGATAGCCGCGGACAACGCCGTCGGCCTCCAACGAGTCGATGCACTCCTCGACCGTCGCCTCGTCGAGACCCGTCTGTTGGGCGAGGTCGGTGGTGTCTTCGCGAGCGTTCGACAAGAGGAGTTCCAGAATCTCCCGTCTATCATCCATACGCCTCCGTTATCGCCATCGATGTAAGGGTTTACGCACCGCGCAATGAATCACATGACGCGATATTGATTCGCCGCGACTCCCGACTGTCAGCGTTCTCACCGCGACTCGTCCCGCGACGAGACGAACCCAAACAGGAGACGGTCTCTCGTCGGTGACTAGTACAACGTTCAAGTCGGTTCGAGTACACGTTACCAGACACGGAGTACGGTGTCGTGAATCGCCGCTGTCAGCCGGTCCGCGAGCCGTCCAATGGGAGTTCTGATGGTAGTAATCGAACCACTCGGTCACCACGAGCTGTTTCTCGTCATTACCCAGCTAGTGGTCTTGTTAGTCACCGCGCGGGCACTGGGCGAGGCGTTCAGTCGAATCGGACAGCCGACGGTCGTCGGCGAACTCCTCGCCGGGGTGCTTCTCGGACCGTCCGTCCTCGGTCTGGCGCTGCCTGGCGTCTACGATTCGCTGTTCGCGGTCTCGGAGAGTCAGTTCCATCTCCTCGAAATCGTCGCGTGGCTCGGGCTCATCATGCTGCTCGTCGTCACTGGTCTGGAGACGGACGTCGACCTCATCATCAGCAAGGGGCGAACGGCGGTCGTCCTCTCACTCGGGGGCATCCTCGTCCCTTTCGCGACCGGTTTCGCGTTGGGGTGGTACCTCCCGCTGGAGTTCATCGCCGCGCCCGAGCAGCGACTCGTGTTCAGTCTCTTTATCGCCACGGCGATGAGCATCTCCGCCATCCCGGTCATCGCCAAGGTGCTCATCGAACTCGACGTCATCCGTCGCGACGTCGGACAGCTCATCCTCGCGGCGGGAATGGTCGACGACACCCTGGGGTGGATTCTGCTCGCGACCGTCGCCGGACTCGCGCGCAGCGGCGTCGTCGACGTGAGCTCGGCGGCGACGACCGTTCTGTCGGTAGTCGTCTTCCTCGGCGTCGCGTTCACTGTCGGTCAGCGCTTCGTGCGCGAACTCGTACGCTGGGTCGACAACGTCGTCGGTGGAGAGATGGCGCTATTGACCACGCTGATGGCGCTGGCGCTCGCCGCGGGAGCCGTCACCCAGTTTCTGGGTCTGGAGGCGATTCTCGGCGCGTTCGTCGTTGGCATCCTCGTCGGCCAGGTCAAGCGCTTCGACTACAACCTCCGACACACGTTCGAGATAGTGACGCTCGGCATCTTCGCGCCCATCTTCTTCGCCATTGCCGGACTGCGGATGAACGTGGCGGCGCTGTTCGACCCGACAGTGTTCGCCGTCGGCCTCGTCGTCCTCGCGGTGGCGTGCTTCGGCAAGTTCGCGGGAATCATCGGGGCTTCGTGGGTCGCCGGGCTCTCGCGATGGGAGGGAATCACCATCGGCGGCGGGATGAACGCCCGCGGAGCGATGGAGATAATCGTCGCAACAATCGGCCTCGGACTGGGTATCCTGACGACGGAGATGTACAGCATTATCGTCATGATCGCTATCGTCACCTCGCTCATGGCGCCCACGGTCATGCGGTGGTCGATTCCGAAAATCGAAATAAGCGACGAGGAGCGTGCGCGACTCGAACAGGAGTCGCAGCGGCGGCGGAGCTTCGTCGACGGAATCGCGACCATCCTGCTGCCGACCCGGTGCAGCCCCGACTCGCAGTTCGCCGCCCAGATCGTCGGTTCGTTGAGCCGCGACCAGGACATTGAGGTCACGAGCATGTATCTCGAGCATGCTGAGAAACGAGAGTCGAAAGCAAGGGTGGGAGCGACCCTCAAGTCGCTGGTCGGACTGCAGACCGACGACCGGCGACGGACGAACGGCGGCGAAACTCGCTCCGACGACCACGACACCATGGCTGGCCGCACGTCTCCGAACGACTCGTCGACGGAACTGGGAGACGGGGAGACGTTCGGGGAGGAACGCACCGGCTGTCAACGGCTGATGAAAGCCCGCCTGAACCTCCCCAGTTCGCAGACGCGGACCATCGCTCGACCGACGCGTGGGAGTACGACCGCGACGGTCCTCGAAGAGGCCGGCGAGGGGTATAGCCTCCTCGTAATCGGCGCCTCCGAACGCGGCACCCGGGTCGACGCCCCGCTGTTCGACGAGACGATAGACGAGATAATCCGCGACGCTCCCTGCCCGGTGATGGTCACGAGCGCGAAGCGAAGCGACGACGAGGGAGACCGCCCGCAAGAGGAGGTTACGATTCGACGGATTCTCCTACCGACGGTCGGCACCGAGTACAACCGCCACGCCGCGGAGGTGGCGTTCGCCATCGCGCGCGACCGAAACGCCGTCGTCGAGGTCGTCCACGTCGTCAGTCCACCGCCCGTCGACGAGCAGTTCGTCGACCGACCTGAAATGGAGTCGACGCTACGACTCGGCGAGGAGATCGTCGACGGCGAGGCGGACCTCGGCCGTCGGATAGGTGCGACGGTTCGCACGAACGTCTTCGTCGGCGAGGACGACCTCGAAGAGGAACTCGTCGCGCGAGCGACCGAGGGCGGTCATGACCTCGTCGTCCTCGGGAGCAATCTCAGGCCGCTGACCGGACGGGCGTACTTCGGTCACAGAGTCGACTACGTCATCCGAAACGCACCCTGTCCGGTCGTCGTTCTCAGTTCGGCCTGAACGCTGAACGTTCGGGGCGGTCGGTTCGACGCGCATCAGTTTTCGATACCGTTCGCTCGTCGGAGACGTCTCGGACAGTGGTTCAGGTCGTTCGACCTGTCGCGGGGGCAGGAAGTCAACGGGACACGGAAAACCGCTTTTCTCACAGCCCGTGGTAGCCCAAAACATGACAACTACCGGTGGAATTTCCGACTTCGCGCTCGAACTCGACTACGACGACCTCTCCGCGGAGACGAGAGACGCGCTCGAACGACGCGTGCTCGACTCCGTCGGGATTGCCGTGGGCGCGATGGGTTCGGAGACCACCGAGAAGATTCGGACGACGGTCGAATCGATGAACGACGACGGCGCGTGTCGCCTCTGGGGGAGCGACCGGCGCGCGTCGCCGCCGGACGCGGCGATGCTGAACACGGCGCTGGTTCGGTATCTCGACTACATGGATTCGTACCTCGCCCCTGGCGAGACGCCGCACCCGAGCGACAACATCGCCGCCGTCGTCGCATGCGGCGAACTCGCCGACGCCTCCGGAGAGGAACTGCTCACTGCCGTCGCCGTCGCCTACGAGGTACAGGGCGCACTGGCGTACGCCGCGCCGGTGCGGAACAAAGGCTGGGACCACGTCACGCACACGGTTATCTCGGCGGCGGCGGGCGCGGCAAAGATACTGGACCTGGACCGCGAACAGTTCCAAAACGCCGTCGGTATCGCCGCCACCGCGCACAACGCGCTCCGCGTGACGCGCACCGGCGGCATCAACGAGTGGAAGGGGGTCGCCTCCGCCAACGCCGCCCGAAACGCGGTGTACTCCGTCCTGCTCGCGCGCGACGGACTCGAGGGACCGACGGACGTCTTCGAGGGGCAGAAGGGGTGGATGCAGGTCGTCTCCGGCGAGTTCGACGCCGAGTTCACGAGCGGCGGCCGCGTCCACGACGTGATGGCCAAGAAGTACGTCGCCGAGACGTACGCGCAGTCGGCTGTCGAGGCGGTCATCGAACTGGTCGAGTCCGAGGAGATCGACGCCGACGACATCGACCTCATCCGCCTCGACACGTTCGCCGGGGCGAAACTCATCATCGGCGGCGGCGAGGGGAGTCGGTACAAGGTGCGGACGAAGGCGCAGGCCGACCACTCCTTACCGTACATGCTCGCCGTCGCCGCCATCGACCGCGACGTTTCGACCGCCCAGTACGAGGAGGCGCGCATCCAGCGCGAGGACGTCCAGAGCCTCCTCGAACACGTCATCGTCGAGGAGGACTCCGAACTGACCGATCGGTTCGAGGAGGGAGAGATGCCCGCAGTCGTCGAGATAGAGGCTGACGACGAGAGGTACCGAATCGAGAAGGACGCGTTCCCCGGTCACCCGAACGACCCGATGTCGTGGGAGCAGCTCGAAGGGAAGTTCGAGACGATGACTCGGGACCGGTACGACGACGAGCATCGCGAACGAATCGTGGAAACGGTGCGGAGTCTCGACGATTCGGACGTCGCCGAACTGGTGTCGCTTCTCGACTGAGCGCCCGACGGAACCGCTCGCCCGCAGCAGGACCGAGTCGAAACCAACCGACGAGGCGGAGACTCCCGCCTGAACGGTAGTATCAGTCACACTGACGCGACTGAACGGCTAAGTCGCCGTCTCTGGTTCGTGTCCACGGACCATGAGTGACAGAGCTTTCGACTTCCTGAACCGAAACGAGCGCCCCGAGAAACCGCGCGAGCGAGGCATCACCGAGATTCGCGGTCCGTACTACGACCCGATGGGGAAACGCGAACTGCGCGACATCCTCGAAACCGTCGGACGGTACGTCGACATTTACAAGTTCTCCGGCGGGTCATTCGCGCTGATGGACGAGGAACCGCTCCGAGAGATCATCGACACCTGCCACGAGTTCGACGTGCAGGTGTCGACCGGCGGCTTTATCGAGCGCGTGCTCGTCCGCGATCAGGGCCACGTCGGTGACTACCTCGCCGCCGCCGAGGAGTACGGCTTCGACATCGTCGAGATTTCGTCGGGCTTTCTCGCCATCGACGCCGACGATCTGGTCGCACTGACCGAACGCGTTCAAGAGTACGACATGAAGGCGAAACCCGAGGTGAACGTCCAGTTCGGCGCGGGCGGCGCGTCAAGCATCGAGGCGCTGGAGGAGGAGGGCGCTATCGACCCGCAACAGGCCGTCGACGAGGCGAACCGCCACCTCGACGCGGGGGCGTACAAGGTGATGGTCGAATCCGAGGGCATCACCGAGCGCGTCCGCGACTGGCGCACCGACGTCGCGTTCGCCATCGCCGAGGGCGTCGGCGTTGAGAACTGCGTCTTCGAGGCAGCCGATCCGCCCGTCTTCGAGTGGTACATCAAGAACTTCGGGCCGAACGTCAACCTGTTCGTCGACAACTCCCAGATCGTCGAGTTGGAGTGTATGCGCTCGGGGCTGTGGGGGAAGAAGGGCACGTGGGGGCGTATCGCGTCGTACGGCGGAGCGGAGTGAGTCGTCCGGCTGGTGTTTCACCGAGCGCGCCGATCAGGCGACCCAGCCGTCGCCGACGAGTTCGCCGACGATTTCCTTCCAGTCGTCGAACTCGACCGAACAGTGCGGGCTCTGCGAGAGGTGGGTCGGGAGGGCGTCGACGCCGTCGTCGAGCGCCGAGAGACAGAACGGACAGCGAGAGGTGTCCTCCCACGCGTGAGTGAGATACGTGATGTGAGGAGTGTACACGGTAGCGACGTGACGGCGGGAAGTAATTATAGCCCGACGGTTCGCATCGAAACGTTATATCCGAGTCGAAAACCCACCTCGTACATGAACTACCTCCCGTGGGCGCTGCTGGCGCTCGTCACCTACACGCTGGTCGCGCCGCTGATGAACTTCGCGACGACCGGCGACTCCGCGGTACCGAGCAACGTTGCGACGCTGCTGTCGAACACGATTCTCGTCCTCGTCACGCTCGGACTCGTCGCGTTCACGAACGAGAACCCTGTCAGCTACATCGCACACCCGAAATCGCCGTACATCTACGCCGCCGGTCTCTGTCTCTCCATCGGCATCCTCTCGTACTACCGGGCACTCTCGCTGGGTCAGGTGAGCGTCGTCACGCCGGTTTTCGGGATGTTTCTCGTGACGAGTTCGGTGCTCGGTATCGTTTTCTTGAACGAGTCGTTCACCGCGCGGAAGGCCGCCGGAATCGCCCTCGCCGTCGTCGCCGTCTACCTCGTCTCCGTCGAGTGACCGACCGGCGAGCGGAAGGCTAGCGAGTCGGCGAGGCGGGCTCTCTATGTCCCGCGTATTTCTCTGTATATATATCAACAGATATCCGCATAGCTGTCCGTATTTCCACCTGCGTAGATAGAGAGAGCGAGACGCCGAGAACGGCCGTTCGAGACTACGCTCGGACCGCTTCGAGCGCGTTGCGGGCGTTCTCGACCGCCGCTTCGCGTTTCGCGGGATAGGCTTCGACTTTCGCGCGGAGCGTGATTCCCTCGCCGAGGCGCACGTCGCCTTTGAACGCCGCCTGCTTGTCGAGGCGGACGAAGAACGAACAGTTGTCGTCGACGCGCTCGTCGAGTTCAGAGAGGAGGCGGTCGAGTTCGTCCAGTTCGCTCAATCGTGAGAGGACGTGTCGCAGGTCGTCGGCGTTCTCGACGCGCGCCGACAGGATGACAATACGGTCGCCGTGGTAGCCTGTGTTCTCGACGCGCTCCAACTCGCACTCCTCGGGGAGAAACGTCCGCAACGCCTCCTCGACCCGCTTTTCGTCTTCGGTCGCGTAGCAGAAACTCCGCACGTCGATGTAGTGAAACGGAACGCTAGCCATGGACGGGGTAGGCGAGCGGGAGTGAAAAAAGCCCTACTCCTCGTCGTCGGCGTCCGCGGCCTCTAGCGCGTCGGCCGGAACGCCCGTCTCCTGACCGTCCTCGAAGCTCACCGTGTACGTCGCTTCGCCGAACATCGTCTCCATCACCTGCGTGACGGTGCCGACCTCCTCGTCGAACTCGCTGTGTTTGTCGTGGAACACGACGCGGTCGTCTTTCTCAAAACTCATAGTCTCAGTTTCCGTTCGACCGCGTAAAAGGACGATGGTTCGACGCGCGTCGGGTGACCGCGGCGGAGTCCCCGTCGAAGCCTTATTTTTCTCCGAGTCCAACTATCTCGCAGTGATTCGCTCGCATCGCGCGGAGACCGCCCCGCTCAGACGAACCGCCCGATGACGACGCTCGACGACCTCTGGTTTCTGGCCGACGAAGCGCGCCGGCGCGCCGAACGGGCGTACACGCCCTCGACGACCGCTACGACTCGTTTCTCGAACGACCGCAGACAAAGCGCGTCTTCCGAGCGCGGTTCCGAACGCTTGCCACCCGTATCTGCGCGACGGGTGCGCCGTTCGGCGCGCACAGCATCGTCTACCGACCGGAGGGGCGGGTGCTTCTCGTCCGCCACGACGGCGTCGGCAGGTGGGTGCTCCCCAGCGGCGGCGTCGACGACGGAGAGACGTTTCTGGAGGCGGCCGAGCGCGGACTCGCCGAGGAAGCGGGCGTCGACGCCTCCTACGAGGGACTCGCGATGCTGAACCGCGTCGACGTCGTCTGCGACGGCCACCGGACGTGGGGTGTCCTACCGGTGTTCGCCGCCGAAGCAGAGACGACGGAGACGAACGTCGCCGACCCCGACGACGAGATTTCAGCGGCCGACTGGTTCCACTTCGAGTCGCTGTCCGATGACACCCGCGACGCCGACGACCTGCTCGCGTGGTAGCGGCAGGCGTTTTAGCGTCCGACGCCTCGGAGAAGCGTGTCTCTCGTCAGCGTCAGTTGTCCCGCTTGCGGCGCGTCGGTGTACGTCTCGCTCTCCGATGGCCGGCGGTTCGTGACCGCCGAACCCGACGAGACCGGCGGAGGTAGCAGCGACGACGGTGGATCGGATCTCGAAGAGGAGACGGCAATCTGTTCGGCGTGCGACACCGCGTTTCAGGTGATACACGGCAGTCGCTCAACGGATTGATAGCGAACGGGCGGTCCTCGACCTCGGCGTCCGCCCGTCGTCGGTGGACCGTGCACCCGCCTTGGCCGACGACGGCCGTTCTCGGTGCGCGGCTGTGGGTCGTCCGCTCTCGTTCGTGAACGTTAGGAAAGGTCAGGTGACGACCGCGTAGACGAACAGGAATCCGAAGTAGAGCACGACGAGCGCGCCGAGTGAGAGGAGACGGAACCGCTTGAGGTCTGCCTCCTCGCGCTCGTAGGCGTTGCGATACGCCTCGCGCTCCATCTCCGAGAGGTCGGCGGCGTGGTTCAAGCCTCGGTGGAGCGCGAGATGTCGCTCCTCGACGAACGGGTCGCCGCAGTGTCGGCAGCGGAAGGCGGCGTCGGAGTCGGCGACGCGCCGTCGACGACTCGCCGAGTCGTCGGGGAGGTCGGCGGACCGCCGGCTGTCTCGGGTATCGTCCGCGCTCTCGTCGCTCGTCGGGGTTTCGGTGGTCGCCGGAGCCTCGGTGGTCGGCGCGTCCGTGCGATCGGTCCGTCTGGTGGGTTCGGAGTCGGTCATATGTACGGGGGAGTCGCCGGGGGTTCACTGACTATCCAGAGGCTGATCATCGTGTACAGCACCATCACGACGGTGACGCCGTACTGGCTGTGTATCGCCTGCAGGCGGTCGGGAAAGAGCTCGTACGCCGCCGCGTGGGCGACCCAGACGGCGACGAGGTGGCCCAAGAGGACAAAGAACAGTTCGAGACCGCCGAACCACGAGGGGAGCGACGCCAGCGTGAGCGGGTTCTGCGGCGGCGAGATGGGCGAGAGCGTCGCGAGGTCGCCGAGTGTCGAGACCCCCACGTCGACAAGCGTGGGCGACAGCGACAGCAACACGCCGAAATTGTGCGCGAGGTGGTAGCCCGCCGCGATAGCCAGAAGCGACGGCGCGAACCGCTCGGCGAGGTACTCGACAGTGTAGTACGTCTCGGCGTAGCGCCGTGCAAGTCGCGCCGACCACCAGTAAACCCGGAGGAACGCCAGATAGCCGAGGAAGTAGACGAGCAGGTAGCCGAGAAGCGGCGGAATCCCGACGGAGACGAGTTCGATGACGAGCCACGCCCACAGATTCGTTCCGACGAAGCCGTCGTAGGTGGTGACGTAGAGGACGGCGACGACGAACGCCACCTGGTCGCGGCCGACGACGAGGCCTGCCTCGGAGAGCCCCGCGCCCGGAAGTCGGAACCGCAGGCCGTCATCGCCGCGTTCGAGCGGCGCGACGTGGCCGTAAAACTCGAACGTCCGCGAGACGGGGTCGACCGTCTCGAACCAGCGGTCGGGACCGAAGACGACGCTTCCGGCGAGCGTCGCGACGGCGTAAGCGACGATGACGGTCGCGAGCGCCCGCGGTTCGTCGCCGATCGGCGCGACGACTTCGAGAAAGATAAGCGCCAAGAGGCCGACGACGGCAGGCCACGCCCCGAGGCGTTCGGGGTACTCGCGGTCGAGCGAGAGGAGCAGTTCGGCGAGCGCGCGGAACGGGTTGAGCGTCGGCCACGTGTTGCCGACGAGGTAAACGGAGGCGACGTAGCCGCCCCACCAGCCGACCCAGACGACCAGAATCGCGAGGTTTCTGAGCTGGGTGTCTGGTCCAACGAAGCCGACGTATATCGTGAGCAGGAGCAGCGCGACCGAGAGGGTGCGAGCGACGAGACGAACCAGTCGCCCCGGCGACGCGAGCGTGCCGCCCCAGTCGTGAATCGAGCGAATGAACTGCCGGTCGGTGACGAAACTTGCGAGCAGAAACGACGCGCCGACGGCCCCGCCGCCGGTGAGCAGGAAGAGCCACGTCGGAATCTCCAGCGTCCCCGGCGCGGCGCTGCGAACCGCCCCGGCGTGGGCGGCGGCGACGCCCGTGGCGGCGAGGAACGTCGAGAGGGCGAGCGCAGCGGCGACGAGTGAGGCGGCGAGGCGGGAGACGCCTCGCCGGTCGTCGTCCGTTGGAGGAGCGTCACCGTCGCCGAGAGCGCCGGCGTCGCGCTCGCCGGGTGACGCCGAGTCCGAGCGACCGCGACGGCCGGGCGACCGGGGACGTAGAGCCATCGTCGAAGGTAGGGCGACTCGCCACGAGTAAGTTCCGACTTCGCGTCACCTGTCGAGAGTCGAACCAACCGAAGCCAGCCCTCCCGTGCGGCGCAAGTAGGGAGGTTTTTTAGTGAACCAACGGCAACTCACGGACATGAGTACGCAAGAATCACACGAGGACCACGGGCACCACGGGCACCACCTCCCGGCTGTCGAGGACTGGCCGCGAGGGTTCGGCGAGGCGTCGTGGTGGCCGTTCGTCACTGCACTCGGCGGCGCGGGGTTGTACGTCGGCGCGGCGCTGTACATCGTCGCGTTGGGCAACCCCGACCTCCTGCCGACGATAGCCGGTCCCGCCGTCTTCGTCGGGAGCGTCGGCCTGTTCCTCGTCGGCATCTACGGCTGGGTGTACCACGCGTTCGTGAGCCACTTCTGGTCGCGCGACACGAGCGCGAACGGCTCGATGGCGCTCAAGTGGGGGATGGTCGCGTTCCTCGGCTCCGAACTCGCGACATTCGGCGCGGTGTTCACGTACTACTTCTTCATCCGCGCAGGAACGTGGCCGCCGCAGGAGCTCCCGCACCTGCTCGGGTCGCTCGTGCTGGCGAACACAGCGCTGCTCATCGCGTCGAGTTTCACGCTCCACTGGGCGCACGTCGCCATCCGCCGCGAGAATCGCCGTCAGTTCATCCTCGGTCTCGTCGTAACGCTCGTCCTCGGCGCGGTGTTCATCGCCGGGCAGGTGCTCGAGTACTACGAGTTCATCGTCAACGAGGGGTTCACCTTCACGAGCGGCATCTTCGCGAGCGCGTTCTTCGGCCTCACCGGTCTCCACGGACTGCACGTCAGCCTCGGCGCGGTGCTTCTGGGCATCGTCCTCGTCCGCGCGCTCGCCGGGCAGTACTCCGCCGACCGCCACGTCTCGGTCAGCACCGCCTCGATGTACTGGCACTTCGTCGACATCGTCTGGATCTTCCTCGTCGTCGTGCTGTACGCCGGTGCGGAAGTCGGCGGGGCGTAATCGGCAAGTCGGCCCTCCTTTTGCGGTCTCTCGGTAATCACCCGCCCAGCCGCGGCGTTTCGCTCCGTCCCGCCCTTCGGCGTCGTCTCACCGGAACCATGTCTCCGGCGGCGGAATCGCCTCCGAGAGTACTAGCGCTAACAGGACGAAGTACGTCGCGAGTCCGGCGACCAGCGCGGTGACGACCCACTCACCGACGTCGAGGACGACTCCCGCGGCGGCAGCGACGAAGACGGCGAGTATCGAGGCCACCCGCACGACGGGTCGTCGCCAGAGGCGGGCGCTGCGCTCGGGAAACGCCGCCATCACCAGTTCCAGCGAGAGCGCGCCGACACATCCGACGACGGCGGCTGACGGCGACCGGAGCGCCGAGAGCGACACGCCGGCGGCGGCGACGCCGACCGAGAGCGACAGCAGCACGAACGTCGCGAGAATCGCGTCGCGGTAGCGGGAGTTCACGGTGGACGTACGGTCGCCGAGGGCTTTGCCGTTCCGCGCGCCTCTGTTTTAAGGGTCTGACGCGCAAACGGCGGGTGAATGCCTGATTCGAGACGCCGAGCGGTGATTTTCACCGCGGCCGCGCTGGCCGTGATGTTCACGTACGCGTTCATCTACCAGTACGCGATGGCGACGTACGAAGGTGTACAGGTGGGATACGTCCAGTCGCTAGCCATCGTCGTCGAGACGTTCACCACGACGGGATACGGTGAGCACGCCACTTTGTGGTCGTCACCGCCGGTGTTGCTCCTCGTGATGGCGATGCAGGCGACGGGCGTCGGCCTCCTCTTTACGACGCTGCCGCTGTTCGTCGTCCCGTTGGTCGAAGAAGCGCTGGCGACGGCCCCACCGACCAACGTCGATCTGTCTGGCCACGTCGTCATTTGCGAGTTCACGCCGCGCGGCGAGACGCTCGTCGACGAACTCCGATCGCGGGGCGTGCCGTACGTCGTCGTCGTCCGCGACCGCGAGACCTCTCAACAGCTGTACGAGGACGGGTACACGGTCGTCCACGGCGACCCCGAGGAACTCGACACGCTGGAGGCGGCCTCCGTCGGCGACGCGCTGGCGCTCGTCGCCGACGCCGACGACGAGATGAACGCGAGCATCGTCCTCTCGGCGAAGGAACTCCGAGACGACGTTCGGGTGGTGAGCGTCGTCGAGAACGACGAGGTAGCCGACTACCACCGCTACGCGGGCGCGGACGCAGTTCTCTCGCCGCGGCACGTCCTCGGCGAGAGCCTCGCCGGAAAAGTGACGACGGCCGTCACGACGGAGATGGCCGACGCCATCGTCGTCGACGAGGATTTCGAGGTGGCGGAACTCATCGTCCAGCGCGACTCCGAACTCGTCGGCCAGACCGTCGCCGAGAGCGAAATCGGCGTCCGAACCGGCGTCAACGTCATCGGTGCGTGGTTCCGCGGCGAGTTCGTCAGTCCGCCGTCGCCCAACGCCGTCATCGACGAACACACCGTGTTACTCGTCGCCGGTGTGGAGCACCAGCTCTCGGCTCTGAAAGAACTCACGCTGTCTGAGTCGCGGCGACATCGGCGCGGGTCGGTGCTCGTCGTTGGCCGCGGCGCAGTCGGCGCGACGGTGTCGTCTGCGCTGGCGAAAGCTGACGTGCCGTACCTCGTCGTCGACAAGGAGGAGAAACCCGGCGTCGACGTGGTCGGCGACGTCACCGACCGCGAGACGCTCGAAGCGGCGAACATCGAGGAGGCCCGAAGCGTCGTACTCGCACTGAACAGCGACACGACCACCATCTTCGCGACGCTCGCGGTGAAACAGGTCGCCCCGGACGTGGAGATCATCGCCCGCGCGAACGAGACGGGGAGCGTGAGCAAGCTCTACCGTGCTGGGGCAGAGTACGTCCTCTCGCTCTCGACGGTGAGCGGGCGGATGCTCGCCTCGAACCTCCTCGACGAGGAGGTCATCGCGCCGGACACCCAGATAGACGTGATTCGAACGCGAGCGCCTCAGTTGGCCGGACAGACGCTCGCGGAGGCGGACGTTCGGGCGCGGACGAACTGCACCGTCGTCGCCGTCGAACGAAACGGCGAGTTGCTGACGGACCTCGGCGCGAAGTTCCGCGTCCGCGACGGCGACGAACTCGTCGTCGCGGGTCTCGACGAGGATATCAACCGGTTCAACGAGTTACTGGGTTAGCGGCTAGCCGTCGCGACCGGACTCAGCGCCAGCACCCAGACGGCGAGAATCACCGCGCCGACGAATTCCGGGAGTGCGAGACCGGAACCCGGAAACCAGCCGTCGGCCCACGCCGCCCACGAGAGCAGGTGGACGACGGCGAAAACGAGCGAAAGTCGGCCGGTCGCCGTTCTCCGGCGAACGGCGCCGTCGACGGCGAGCGTCGCCGTCAACAGCAGGTAGAACGAGACCGCGACGGCGCCGTGCGGCGACGTGTCCATCGGAAAGACGCCGACGAGACCCATCGCGACGCCGGTGAGCGCGAAGAAGACCGCGACGAGGTGGGCGGCGCGTGTCGTCGCCGCCGTCCACAGCGGCACCGCGTACGGGAGCGCCAGCAGTGCGCCGAGAATCAGGCCGCCGTTGAACAGAAGCGCCGTCGCCGGGTCGACGCCGAGTTCCGAGAGCGCGTCGCGGGACCACGAGAACCACGGCGCGACGACGGTCGCGGCCAGAATCGACCCGAGGGTGACGACGGGCGCGACGCGGCCGAGTCGGCGAGCGAGTTCGACGCGTTGCATCGGCGGACGTTGTGGCAACGGCGGCATAGTGATTGCGGAGTTGACTGGTTCGGCGTTAGGCGTCGCCACGTTCGCCGAAACAGTTCTCAATCGCGAGCGACGAGGTAGTGGTATGTACACGGACGACACGGTGCCGTCGTCGACCGGCAGTTTGCACGACACCTACGTCGCCGCGCTCCAGCACGGATTGGTCGAACTCCCGGAGAGTGTGCGTCTGGTCGGCGTCGTCCGCCGCCCGACGCGGTGGTTCCACGGGAGCGTCAACGAGAACCGCCCGTCGCTCGGTCCGCCGGAGTCGCTCCTCGACGAGTTCGGACGGGAGCGCGACGACCTGAAGATGGCCGGACTCTGCGACGAGGGCGCGCACAACGCCGCGTGGGAGAACGTCGGGTTCGAGTCGCGCTATCGGGAGTATCTCGAAAGCAAGGAGCCGCAGGCGGCGCTGGAGACGCTTTCGGAGCGACTCCGCGCGGGCGAGGACGTGGCGCTGGTCTGCTTCGAGAACACCGAGAAGAAGCGGTGCCACCGGACGGTGCTCCGGGACGCGCTCTCCGAGCGCGTATGAGCGGTGAACGACCCCGAATCGCTGCACCTCCACGGCCAATTTGATATGCGCCCCGACAGAACGTACGAAGCAATGACGTTCGACACGCCCGGGGGCGACCCCGACCCTGACTCCGTCTTCGCTTTCGTCGCGGAGGGTTCGACGTGAGCGCGCGCACCGACTCGGCGCTGACGCCGATACGAACCGGTCGCTACGCCGAACTCGCGCTGATTCTCGCCACCGTCGTCGGCGTTGCGGCGACGACGGTCCACTGGACGGGTCTCCTCGTCGGCGGCGCCCTCGTCGGGTTGCTCGCCGCGTCGCTCTCGCGCGCGGTCGTCAACGGTCTCACCTTCGGACTTGTCGTCCTGTTCGCCTTCGCAGCGTGGCTCCTGTACGAGGGAGCGCTTCCGGTCGCACTGCAGACGGGTGACATCTGGGCGCTGACCGCCGTCGCGGCGTTCGGTCTCCCGCTCGCGGCAGCCATCGCGGTTCGAGCGCTCGTCTGAGGTCGACTCGCACCGCCTCGCGGGGTCGCTCACGGGGCCATAGAACTATATTTCAAGCACCCTATGAGTGGATGTGTCCGGTAGCAATCGCCTCCGCAGCGAGAGCGCGCTCGCCAGTCTCCGCCGCCGTCTCGGGACTTTCGCTGGCGTCGCCGTGCTCGCGACGTTGCTCATCGGCGGTGCGCTCTCCGCGTCTCGCCTCTCGACGACGACGGTCGGAGCGTGGCTTCTCGTCGCCGCCGCGGTCCTCGCGCTCGAACTCGGATGGGCCGTTCACCGACTCGACCGAAACCGGCGGACGGGCGAAACGCTGTTGGCCCGCTTCGGCACCGGCAACCTCGTCACGCTCGGTCGCGGCGTCCTCTTGGCGTGGGTCGCCGCGTTCGCCGTCGTCGACTGGACCGACATCGCCGCGCTCCTGTGGATTCCCGGCGTGCTCTACGGAACCGCCGCCGCGCTCGACGCCGTCGACGGCGCGCTGGCGCGCCGAACCGACCGGGTGACCGAACTGGGAGCGTCGCTGGACCTCGAGTACGACGCGCTCGGCGTGCTCGTCGCCTGCTCGGTCGGCGTCGCCGCCGGTCTCCTCCCGGTCTGGTACCTCTCGGTCGGTCTCGCGCGCTACATGTTTGGTCTCGCGCGCTCCCTGCGCCGCCGCCGCGGCGCACCCGTCTACGACCTGCCGCAGCGCGTCAGTCGCCGCCTGCTCGCGGGGCTGCAGATGGCGTTTCTGGCCGTCGCGCTGTCGCCGGTTCCCGGTCAGCGGGCCAGAACCGTCGGTGCAGTGGCGTTCGGGGGGACGCTGCTGCTCGGGTTCGTCCGAGACTGGTTGTACGTTTCAGGACGCATCGGCGACGCCGCGCCGAAACCGGCCGAACACGCCATCGACTGACGGCGTTCCGACCGAGACGCCAACGTTTCGGCCGAGAACCCGGCGTTCAGCACCGACCGTACACGTCGAGGTGGTGCGCGACGAGCGAGAGTTCGCCGCGCTCGACGGCCGCGTGTCGCTCGTCGACCCACGCGTCGAAGCGGTCGATCTCACCCGTCCCTCCGACGGCGTCATCGAAGAAGGAGAGCAGGTGGTGGAGGAAGTACGCCTCGTCGCCCGCGTACGGGGTCGTGACCACCCAGTCGGAGCCGCCGGCTGAGAGTATCTCCCCGCCGAACTCCGGGACTGTCGCAAGCAGTTCCCTGCCCGTCCGACTCCCGCCGGGGCGCTCGGGTGCGTCCATCGTCTCGTGGTAGGCGTCGACGACTCGAGCCTCCAGTTCGGGGTCGGGTGTCGGCGCGAAGCCCGTCTCGCCGTCGAACGTGACGGGGAAGTACCAGCGCCCGCCGTCGGCGAGCGCCGAGAAGACGAGCGGCAGCGCGCGGTTCAACTCGACGATGTCCAGAAACGCGGCGGCGACGACGAGGTCCCACGTCGCTTCGGCGTCGGCGAGGAGGTCGAAGGCGTCGGCGGCGACCAAGGAGACGGCGATTCGCTCCGTCCCCGTCGAGAGCAGGAGGTCGGCGTCCGCGTCGCCCTCGTCGCCCCCGCTGCCCTCGTCGACGGCGTACCCCGCGTCTCTCGCCCAGTCGACGCACCTCTCGTAGCCGCGTCCGAGGGTCGATTCGTCGCGGTCGACGAGCGTGTAGGAGACGCGGTCGGGCAGTCGGTTCCAGTCGAGCAGGCGGCGGAGCATCGAGCCGAGACCGCCCCCGACGTCGAGGACGCGAACGTCGCCGCGGCGGTCGGCGATTTCGGCGAGGTCGGCGGTCAGTTCGTCGAGCGTCGGACGGTGGAGCGCCCGGTCGTCGACGCGCTCTTTCGCCGCGAGATAGCGCTGAAACGAGTACGACTCGGGACGTGACACGACCGTACGTCGGCGGCGGACGGCAAAGAGCTACTGACGATGGAGACGGCTCGACCGAGACGGGGCGGCAGCCGATGACTGACGGGTGGCTGACGGGCGACTGACAGCTGTCTTCGCGTCCGGAAACTATTTGCTTCGGGTGTGGTGAAGTAGCATCAAATGAACAGCGACGTAATCGAGACAGTTACCGGGTGGGAGGAGCGACCGTTCGGCGACGGCTACGCCGGTCTCTCCGAACTCGCGGATGCGGGGTTCACCGGGGCGGTCAGCGCCGACATGGCGTGGGCGTTCATGGTCAACGGCCGCGTCGTCGGCGTTTTCGAAGGAGCGATAGAGTCCTTCGAGAACGCCGACGGCACCGCCTACGCCGCGCCGGATCCCTCGCTGCCGCTCCTCTTTACGATGCAGGAGCGAGGCGGCGAGACCCGCGCGAACTACTACACGAACGAGACGTCGATTTCGGAGGCCGACGCCACGCTGAAAGCGGGCAACTTCACGGGTTACATCGAACTCTCCGAGCACGTGCTGTCGGGCGACTACTACGTCGTCTACCACGGCGGCAAGTCGATGAGCGTCGCGTTCGTAGGCAACAGTCGGACGCTGTTGACGGGCGAGGAGGCGTTCAAGCGCGCCGACGACGAGGTCGGCATCTTCGAGGTGAAAGCCGTCGATGTCGACGTAGTCGAGATTCCGGAACCGGAACCGGAACCCGAGCTTGAAACGGACGACGAGGACGCGGAGCAGGAGGACGTGACGTTCAGCGCCGTCGGAGCCGACTTGGACGCGCCGGAAGCCGAGTCGGTTGAGGCGACCGACGCGACTGACGCGACCGAGGCGGAGACGGAACCGGCGGTCGACGAGACGCCGGGAGGTTCGGAGGCGACGGACTCGCTCTCGGAATCGACTGCCGAGACGGGACCGAACGACATACCAGCGAACGAGACGGCGCCCGACGAGACCAATACCGCTGCACGCGTTGAGGCGGAGCGCCCGAGCGACGCTCCGACGGATACTGCGCCCGGAGGCGCACCTGCCGAGCGTCCCGACGCCGCGGAAACCGGCGACAGCGCGGCGGCCGATCGCGCGGCGACCGACGACGCCGCCGAAGTTGGCGGGAGCGACCCGAGCGACGAACCGACGACCGACCCGCTCGAAACGACGGGCGCACCGGCTTCGACGTCCGCGAACGCCAAGCCCTCGAAGGCGGCGAGCGGAGCGGAAGACCCGGACGTGTTCTCCGAAGAGGCCGAGTGGCGCAACGCGAAGTCGATACCGGCGCTCGACCCCGAGGAGACGGAGGTGGCCGTCCCGTCGAGCGACGACGCCAAGCGGCGGCGGCGACAGATGCAGCGCCGTAGGCAGGTGGCGCGGGCCGAACAGTCACAAGACGACGGCGCTCAGTCGCGACGCCGACAGGTGGCTCGGGAACAGCAGACCGCCGCCCAGCAGCAGTCGACCCCCGAGAACGCAGACCTCGAACAGCGACTCGAACGCGCCGTCGCCGCGAAGAAGACCGCCGAGACCGAGCGCCAGCAGGCGGTCGAGCGACTCTCTGAGGTCGAAACCGAGCGCGACGAGCAGCGCGAACGCGCCGACCGCCTTGCGGAGACGGTCGAGCGGTTGGAGGCCGAAGTCGAGTCGCTCGAAGAACGACTCGCCGCCGCCGAAACCGGAAGCGACGGCGCAGCGTCGGCGCCGGAGCGGACGATGGGGCGCAAGGAGGCGCTCGACGGGACGAACCTGTTCGTCCGTTACGGCACCAAGAGCGGCGGCACGCTGGAGAAGGCTCACGCGGGCGAGGTCGACCGCCCCGAGGTCATCGAAAACCTCCGGCTCGAACACCACACCCGATTCGAGACCGACGACCTCCACGTCGAGGGGGAGTCCTACGAGGAGTTCCTCGAAGGCACTGTCGAGTACGGCTTCGTGAAGTGGGTCGTCGACAACCTGCTGTACGAGATTCGCGACACGGGCAACGTGAGCGCGATGCAGGACCTGTTCGATGCGATTCCGAAGGTCGACCGCGCCGAACTCGGCGGCGACGTCTCTGTGCAGTTCATCGAGAACGGCGAGGAACACCGCGAGCAGCGGACATTCGACGTGGTGCTCCGCGACCGGATGGGCAACCCGCTTCTGGTCGCCGACCTCAACGACTCGCGGGCGGCGGCGTCGGAGGCGATGATGTCGTCGCTCGTCCAAAACGCCGGGCAGGTCGCGGAGTCGAGCGAATCGCTGGGGGCGGCGTTCCTCGTGACGACGAGTTACTTCGAGCCGGAAGCGTTGGAGACGGCCGCCGACGCGACTGGCGGCGGGTTACTCAGCCGCGGCAAGCGAAAGAGCCTGGTGCGACTCTCCAGAAAGCGGGGGTTCCACCTCTGTCTCGTCGAAACCCGTAATGGCGACTTCCACCTGAACGTTCCCGAACTCTGAGCGAGAAACTATCCTTCGACTTCGACCGCGTCTTCGATCTTCATCGTGTCGAGCTTGTCGACGATCTCGTCGAGCTTACCGTCGAGTTCGTCGACGAACTCGGCCGTTCGTTCGGTCGTGATCGCTCCCTGACTGGACGGCTCGATGAGGTTCTCCTCTTCGAGGACGCGCAGCGAGTAGCGCACTTTGTGGTGGGGGTAGCCGGTCTCGTTGGACATCTTTACGATGCCGATCGGTTCGTTCTCGATGACCATCTTCAGCACCTGGAGGTGTCGTTCGAGCATGTCCACCTCTTTCTCGAGTCTATCTATCATGCCATTTGTTAACTTGTCTTTTGTCCCTTTAAAAGTTGCTGTCGAAGCCGACGAATAACAGTTGGGATTGTCATTGTACAACACGTGTATTGTTAACCGTTTGGATTCGCCACGGGGAGCGGGGAGATACACGTTCGTGTTCAACACTCTGTAAGCGAGTGAACAGCTGTGCGCACCCGTGTTCATTTTCCAAGGGCGGACCGTAACCGGTTTAGCGAGTCGTGCAGAATCGGCGACTATGACTGTCACAATCGTCGGCTCGCAGTTGGGCGACGAAGGCAAGGGCGCACTCGTCGACCTCTGGGGCGGCGACGCCGACGTGGTCGTCCGGTATCAGGGCGGCGACAACGCCGGGCACACCGTCGTCGAGGCGGGCACCGAGTACAAACTCTCGCTGGTCCCCAGCGGCGCGGTGCGGGGTAAAATCGGCGTACTCGGAAACGGCTGCGTCGTCAACCCCGAGACGCTGTTCGACGAACTCGACACGCTGCGCGAGCGTGGTCTCGACCCCGACGTGCGCGTCGCCAAGCGGGCACACGTCATCCTCCCGTACCACCGCCGACTCGACGGCATCGAGGAGGAGGCGAAAGCCGAGTCGGGCGTGAAAGTCGGCACCACCGGCCGCGGCATCGGCCCGACGTACGAGGACAAGGCGGGTCGCCGCGGTATCCGCGTTGGCGACCTGCTCGACCCGGAGATACTCCGCAACCGACTGGAGTACGTCGTCCCACAGAAGCGTGCGCTCGTCGAGGACGTCTACGGCTTGGAGGCCGGCGAGGAACTCGACGTCGACGCCCTCCACGAGCAGTACAGCGAGTACGGCCGTCGCCTCGCCGAGGAGGGGATGCTCGTTGACGCCGGCGACTTCCTCTACCACCGGCGCGCCGAAGGGGACAACGTGATGTTCGAGGGCGCGCAGGGCACGCTCATCGACATCGACCACGGCAACTACCCGTACGTCACCTCCTCGAACCCGACTGCGGGCGGCGCCGCCACCGGGTCGGGCGTCGGACCGACCGTCGTCGGCCGCGGCGAAGTCGTCGGCATCGTCAAAGCGTACCTCTCACGTGTTGGCGAGGGGCCGCTCCCGACCGAACTCGACGGCGACGAGCGCGAGGAGGAACTCGCGGACTTCATCCGCGAGAAGGGCGGCGAGTTCGGCACCGTCACGGGTCGCCCGCGCCGCATCGGATGGCTCGACGTGCCGATGCTCCGACACGCGTCGCGCACGAGCGGCTTCACCGGCATCGCCGTCAACCACGTCGACGTGCTCGCCGGACTGGACGAACTGAAGGTCGGCCACGCGTACGAACTCGACGGCGAGGAGATTCGGACGATTCCGTCGACCACCGAGGAGTGGGCCCGCTGCGAACCCGTGCTGAAGGAGTTCGAACCGTGGCCCGAGGTCGACTGGACCGAAGTGTCCGAGGAGGGCAACGAGGCCATCCCCGAGGCCGCCCGCGACTACCTCGACTACCTGAGCGAGCAGGTCGACGCGCCCGTCTACGCCGTCGGCGTCGGCCCGGACCGCGAGCAGTCGGTCGAACTCGCGAACCCGTTCGAGTCACGGTAACCGTTCGAGTCGCAGTACCCGTTCGATACCGCTAACTCGAACCGTCACTTTTTCGCGCGAATCGCCCGACACCTCTCCGAACCGACACGCTCTTGCTATCTCCCCGAGTCCGACCGCTATGCTCGTCTCACCGACCGCGAGCGACTGGTCGGCGTCGCTCGGGAGACCCGGAACACCCGGACTGCTCGGGGGGTGCGAATGAACGCATTTCGTCTCGTCCCGTTCTCGGAGACGATTCGAGACGCGGTTCCGCCGAGCGTCGCCGAGTGGTTCGTTCCCGCGACGGAACTCGGTGGCGTCGCCTTCGCGCTCGCGTTTCTCTGTCTGCTCTACTGGCTCACCGACCGCAACCGGGCGGCGACGCTGACGGCGCTCGTCCTCGGCGGGGCCGCCCTCGTCGTCGGACTGAAGGGGGTGTTCGCGCTCCCGCGCCCGCCGGTCGAGACGGCGCTCGTCGTCGCGACCGGCTACGGATTTCCGAGCGGGCACGCGGTCATCGCGACGGTGCTGTACGGTGGTCTCGCCGCACTCGTCGACGCGGGTCGTCGCGGCGTTCGCTACGCGTGCGCCGCGATTCTGATCGTCGTCGTCTCGCTCTCGCGGGTCGTCATCGGTGTCCACTACGTCGGCGACGTGTTCGCGGGCGCGGCGCTGGCGGCGGCGTTTCTGTGGGTCGCGCTGCGACTCGTCCGCGGACGGCCGCAGCGGGCGTTCGCGCTCGCGGCCGGTCTCGGCGCGTTCGCCTATGCGGCCGCCGGACCGTCAGTCAACACCGTCACCGTCTTCGGCGCGAGCGTCGGCGGCGCACTGGCGTGGTACGTGCTCGACCCGGCGGCGCACCCGGCGACCCGACTGGAGGCGGCGACGCTCGCGCTCGTCGGCATTCCGGCGGTCGTCGGCATCCGCGTCGCCACCGAGGCCGCCGGGACGCTGTTCCCGCTGGTGTTCGCGCTCAGCGTGCTGCTCGTTGGGTTCGTCGTCGCCCTCCCCGTGGTCGTAGCGGAGCTATGAACGGACGTCGTCGCCGACGGTCCGTGACCGCGAGAACGGGAGTACCGGAGAATCCGCACGCTTTTTATCCGGCGCGCCAACCTCCCGGACGATGAAGGAATCCCTGATGGACATTCTCTGCGACCCGCTCGACAAGAGCGACCTCGAACTGGAAGTCGACGAGCGCGACGGCGACGAGATACTCGAAGGTCGCCTCGTTGGGACGGGAACGGGCGAGGTGTACCCCATCGAGGACGGCATCCCGAACCTCCTGCCGCCGGACATGCGCGACGAGTGAGTTCCCCGCGACGCCGGTCGTAGACGCCCTGTTCTGGCCGTCCGAAGCGGCGGGCGCGTCGGAGGCGACGCCTCGTGGGCGGCCGAAATCGGGGAGTCGAGTTAAAAATCGTCCGGAGACGACCTGTAACGTCCTGTATCTTTTTCCCGACGCGTACTGTGGGGGCAGACATGTCACAGACGCTCCCGGTCGAAGTGAACGGCGAGCGACTCCACGCCGTGGACGCACCGGGCGAGTTCACGACGGCGGGGTCGTTCTTCGTCGACCTCGTCAACCGCGGTGAATCCGTCCACGTCCACCTGCGTCTCGGCGACGCGCTCTCGCGCGTCGCCCGACTCGACGCCGGCAACCACTACGTCGAACGGGGAGCGTCGCTCCCCGTTCGCATCGCCGTCGACGAGTCGCTCGACCGGACCGTAACCGGAACGATGGAGATATCGACAGGCTACGGCGCGAAGAAGACGACCGTCGAGGTGACGGTCGAACCGAAGCGAGCGGAACCGGAAGTCGCCGTCGACGAGCGACTCGGTCGACCCCCGTCGGCGGAGACGGCCTCGAAACCGGGACCGCTCGAGGACGTGCGCGACAGCGTCGGCGACGTCGGCGTCGTTCCGCTGGTCGGCGTCGGCGTCGTCGCACTGACGGCCGTCCTCGGCGTCGGCCTGATTCTCGACAGCTCGCTGTTGCTTCTGGCCGCCGGCGTCGTCCTCGGCGTCGCGCTGAGCCTCGCGGCCAGTGAACTGCGCTGAATCGGCGGAAAGCCGGGCGACGAACTACTCGTCGCCGGTCGGCGTCCCCGACAAGTTGCCCTCGTCGTCGAACTGTTTGGCACGGAGGAAGCGCGCTCGGTAGCGGTTCGCGCCCTCGTACACGTCGGCCTCGCGAATCTCGTCGGTCCGACCCTCGGCGACCGCGTCGATTATCTCTTCGACCTGCTCTTTCTCGCTCGGCGTGAGTTCGAACTCGTAGGTCCTCGACTCCTCGCGTTCGAGCGTCGTCCACTTGCGCGCGGCGGCGACGACGAGCGAACACGGCTCCCTACAGGGGAAGACGCCGTCGCCGCGGTCGGTGTCGAGTTCCGTCTCCTCATCGGCGTCCCACATCCGGCGCTTGAGACACTGCGAGTCGACGCAACAGGACTCCGCTATCCACTCGACGGCTTCCTCGTCGAGTTCGTCGACGATGTCGTAGATTCCGGTCTGGCGCTCGGCCGTCTCGTCCCAGTGCGTCACGTCGAGGCAGCCCTCCCGCTCGCGGTACCAGTTCGGAATCGTCGCCGGGTAGACGACGTCGACCGTCTCGACGAGCGATCGGCCGTCGAGGTCGGGAAACGCCCAGCCGTCTCGGAGCGTCGGGGCGGTTTTCAGCGGCCGGTAGCGACCCTTCTCGTCGTACGTGACGATGCTGCGGGCCTCGTGCGGGGCGGCGTACACGTCGAGCGACGAGAGGTCGGCGTCGGCGTCGGCGTCGGCGACGTGGCGGAGGTGGTAGCGACGCTCGCCGTGGTCGCCGACGGTCGCCGTCACGCAGAGTTGGCCCCACTCACGGGTGACGCCGTCGGCGAGCGCCTCGTAGCGCTCCGGGACGCCGTGGTCGTCGGCGCGTTCGGCCCACCGGAGGAACGCCCGGCGTGCGTTGCTGCCGTCGCGGATCGCGGTGTGTCTATCCTCGTCATCCGCCGCGCCGGCCTCGGGACCGACTTCGCGCGTCCAGTAGAACCAGTTCGAGACGTACCACGGGTTCGACTCGGCCACCTCGCGGAACTCGGCTTCGGAGAGGTCGGCGCGCTCCGTGTGCGGGGTGCGGAACTGAAACGCGTCGCCGTCACGGCCCGCGCGCAGGCCGTCGAAGTCGACGCCGTCACCGCCGTCCGCGGCGTCGACGAGCGCGTCGAGCTGTCCGGCGTGCATCAGTCACCCGCCGCGGGCGACCCCCGCGTTCGCTTCCGGACGACTTCGACGGCGTCGCCGACGTCTGCGCCCGCCTCGGCGGCGCGTTCGAGCACCACGTCGGCCATCAGCGACTCGGTGCCGACCGCCCCGGCGTACCAGATGCGGTGGCCATCGACCTCGGCGGGGACGTCGTAGCCCGTCCGGTAGTCGTCGGTGAGTCCCATGTCCTCGGGGATGTCCTCCTGCGTGTGGAAGCCGTCGGCGATGAACAGCGGGACCACGACCACGTCCTCGCTCTCGAAGTAGTCGGCCACGTCGTCGACTTCGGGTTCCTCGTCCATGTACAGCGCCTGCACCTCGTCGAAGCGGTCCATCTCGCGGATGCGGTCGGCGTGGTACTCGATGGCTTTCGCGCTGTTCTCGTTGCGTTCGGTGCCGTGCCCGACGACGGCGAGACCGAATCCCGTTCCTACAGTTGGGTCACCGGTCACCGACTCCGCGCGGCGGACGAGCACGTCGGTCATCGACTCGTGGGTGCCGACGGGACCGCAGTAGTGGACGCGCTGGTTCGTATCGCTCGCTGTGAGCGTGGCGTGGCTGGCGCTCAGACCGTCGGAGTCCCACTCGGAGACGTCCCAGCCATCGAGGCGGAGTTCGCGGGGGATGACCTGCTCGGTGAAGTAGCCCTCGCTGATGAACATCGGGACGACGAACACCTCGTCGGACTCCACCGTTCGAAGGACCTCCCTGAGCGACGGTTCTTCCTTCCAGAAACCGGTCTTCACCTCGTCGAACGCGTCGACGTCGCGGATGGTGTCCGCGTGGTCGTACGTCGGAGCGCTCGAATCAGGGTTCAAGTGAGACCCGTGGGCCACGATGACCAGCGCTTGCATGTCCGACGCTGAGGGCGCGACGCTCTTAGGGACTTCGGGTCCGGCAGTTCGGCCCGATCCGACTTGGGGGCTTTCGCGCGGTTTGTGCGGTTCGCGCGATTCGAGGGGGAGGCGTCAGCGGGGAGGGGGCGTTCAGGCGTCGATGCAAACGCCGGTTCGGGGGATGCAGATGTGACTGCGTCGACCCAGCGAGCGGCGCGCGGCGAGCACGCCGATCGTCGCCAGCGCCAGCACGCCGACACCCGCCAGCACCGTCAGCGTCACCATCGGGTAGGAGGCGACCACTATCGCGGCGAGCGCTACGAGGAGGAATACGAACGTCTGTACCACCGATTCGACCGTCGTCGGGAGTGGTTCCGGTTGCGTTCTCATCACAGGTAGAGCGTGGACCGCCGGGGGCATAAGGGTAATCTGAATGATATTTCTGTCCGCCGAATTACTGAAATCTGATTCAGTCTGAGCGCCGGAGTTCGGGCGTAGAAGTTCGATCACCGCGCGCCTTCTCGAGGAGACGGAACGCGGGTATGAGTTGCGGCCTCCACCTACTGCCGTTCACCCGCTTCGGTCGCCTCTCGCTCGGCGTTGGCGACCGACTCGGCGAGTTCGACCGCCGCCCCCAACGGAAGGTCCTCGTCGGCGTCGTCGAGCACCGCCAACAGCGCCGATACTCGCTCGAAGGTCGGTTCGGTCCCGGCGCGACGCAGGAGTCCACGGGCGGCCCCGGCACCGCTGGCCGAGCCGAACAACAGCTGGCGTTCGCCGCCGAAGGTCGCCGGGTCGAACGGTTCGAAGGTCGCCGGGTCGTCGAGCATCGCCGCCGTGTGCAGTCCCGACTCGTGGGCGAACGCGCCCTCGCCGAGCAGCGGTTTTGACGACGGCACCGACTCGCCCAACGTCGAGAGGACGGCGCGGGCGGCGGGGAGGAGTCGGTCGGTTTCAACGCCCACCTCGGTTCGTTCGTCGCCCGCGACGCAGGCGGCGACGAACTGTTCAAGTGGGGTGTTCCCGGCGCGTTCGCCGACGCCGGCCACCGACACGTCGATTCGTCCGGCGCCGCAGTCGGCGGCGGCGAGCGCGTTCGCGGTGGCGACGCCGAGGTCGTCGTGGAAGTGGACGCCGACGTGCGAGAGGTCGTCGTTCTCGCCTACCGCCGCGAGCGTCTCCTCGACGCCGCGCGGCGTCCGCGAACCCACGGTGTCGGCGATGACCACATACTCCGCGTCGACCTCCTCGACGAGTCGAGAGAGGAACCCCGGATCGGTCCGGAAGCCGTCCATCGCCGAGAAGTGGACCTCACATCCGGCGTCCTGCGCTGCGTCGACGGCGTCGTGAACCCGCGAGAGCAGTTCCTCGCGCGAGCAGTCGAGTAGTTGCGTCCGCTGGCGGTCGCTCGTCGGCGCGAACAGGTCGACGACGTCCACCTCGGCCTCGATAGCGGCCTCCACGTCGCCGTCGAGCGCCCGGGCGATGCCGGTCGTCTTCGCGTCGAGGTCGAGTTCGGCGCAGACTGCCGCGGTCACTTCGCCGACAACGGGGAAGCCGACCTGCACGTAGTCGACGCCCAGCGCGTCGAGCTGTCGCGCGACCTCGACTTTCTGGCCGGCCGAATAGCGCCGTCCGGGCCGCTGTTCGCCCTCGCGGAGCGTCACGTCGACAAGCGCGGGTGGTTCGTGAGCCGACGACCGCGACATCTCAGATGACCTCCTCGGTGCGGAGCGCCTCGATGTCGTCGTCGCCGTAGCCCAGCGCGGCGAGGACGCTCTCGGTGTGCTCGCCCAGGTGCGGCGGGTCCCGCGACTCCCTCGGCTCGAACGCCGACGAGAGCACCGGGAACCGTGGCACCTTCACACGCCGTTCGGCCCCCTCGGCGGTGGTTATCTCGGTGAACGCGTCCGTCGCGTCGAGGTGTTCGTCGTCGACCACCTCGGTCACGTCGGTGACTTTCGCCACGGGGACGCCCGCCTCCCGGAGGTCAGCGACGACCGCCTCGGCGTCGCAATCGGCGAACGCGGCGGCCAGCAGTTCGGTCAGTTTTTCGACGTTATCGCGGCGGTCGGCGAGCGTCTCGAACCGTTCGTCCTCGTGAAGATCGACGGCCAGCGTCTCGCAGAGACCCACCCACTGACGTTCCCCCGACGGACCGACGAACACCCACTGCTCGTCGCGCGTCCGGAACACGTCGTACGGCGCCCAGTTCGGGTGACTCGCGCCGATGGGGTCGGGCGTTCGGTCGTACGCCTGCGCGAACGAGAGCCAGTAGCCCATCAGCGAGACGGTGCTCTCGAACAGCGACGCGACGACTTTCTGGCCCTCACCGGTGTGTTCGCGCTGCCGGAGCGCGCCGAGCACGCCGACAGCCCCGTAGAACGAGGCGGCCATGTCGGCGACGCTCGTCCCGCAGCGGACCGGCGGGGCGTCGGGGTGGCCCGTCACGCTCATCAGCCCCGACAGCGCCTCGGCGACCGGGTCGAGCGCGGGGTACGACTCGTACGGTCCCGGATTAAACCCCTTGATGCTACAGTAAACCAGCTCCGGGTGGGTCTCGCGAAGCTGTTCGTAGCCGACGCCGAGTCGCTCGGCCGCGCCGGGCGCGAAGTTCTCGACGACTACGTCGGCTTCCCCAAGCAGTTCGTCGAACACCTCGCGGCCCTCCTCGCGCTTAAGGTCGAGCGTCACGCTGAGTTTGTCCCGGTTGACGTAGTTGAACGAGCTGTTGCCGAGCGGACTGGAGTCGCGGACGAGATCGCCCGAACCGGGGCGCTCGACCTTGACGACCTCCGCGCCGAGGTCCGCCAGCAGCAGGCTACAGAACGGGCCCGCGACGATGTGGCCGAGTTCGAGCACCGTCACGTCCGACAGCGGTCGGTCGCCCTCGGCGTCCGCGAACGGGTGGGTGTCCGAGTGAGTCCCGCTCATGGCGTCGACCGCTGGGGGTCGCTTTCGGTCTCTGCGTTGACGAGCGTCTCGCCGGCGGCGTCGAAGAGGAACGCGTTGTCGCGCGAGAATCCGACGGTGAGTCGGTCGTCGGGACCGTACGCCTCCAGTCCAGCCGCGACTACGTCGACGGGCGTCCCGTCGCTCGTGCGGCCGTGAATCACCGACTCGATGCCGAGCGGTTCGACGACCTCGACGGTCACCTCGAAGCGGTGTTCGCCCCCGCTGGGTTCGAGATACTGCGGTCTGACGCCGACTTTGACCCGGTCGCCGAGCGAGTCCGCTGCGGCGGCGGTCAGCGGAACGCGAAGGCCGTGACCGACGGCGTACGCCGACCCCTCCTCGCGTTCGACCGCGCAGTCGAGCACGTTCGTCGACGGCGTCCCGATGAATCGGGCGACGTACTCCGAGTGCGGGCGGTCGAACAGCGTCCGCGGGGCGTCGACCTGCGCGAGTTCGCCATCGCGCAGCAACACGACCTGGTCGGACATCGTCATCGCCTCCGTCTGGTCGTGGGTGACGTAGACGACGGTCGTCTGTAGCTCCTGATGGAGCCGTTGAATCTCGACGCGGAGTTCGGCTTTCAGCTTCGCGTCGAGGTCGCTCATCGGCTCGTCGAGCAGCAGCACGTCAGGGTCCTGGACGAACGCGCCGCCGAGGGCGACGCGCTGCTGCTGGCCGCCCGAGAGTTCCGCAGGCATTTTCTCCAACTGTTCGGTTATCTGTAGCGTGCGGGCGGCCTCGTCGATGCGCTCGTCGCGCTCGGCCTTCGAGACGCCGTGAACCTTCAACCCGTAGCCGATGTTCTCGCGGACGGTCATGTGCGGGTACAGCGCGATGGACTGGAACACCATCGCGACGTTCCGCTCCTGCGGCGGTTTGTCGGTCACGTCGTCGTCGCCGAACAGAATCCGCCCGCTGGTGGGTGTCTCCAGTCCGGCGAGCATGCGCAGCGTCGTCGTCTTGCCGCAGCCGGAGGGACCGACGAACGTCGTGAACGAGCCTTCCGGGATGTCGAGCGTAAGGTCGTCGACGGCGACGTGGGTGTTGTTGAGCGCGCGGAACTCCTTTCTGATGTCTTCGAGGTGGATGCTTGTTGCCATTATTCGAGTCCTCCCACGCTGAACCCCTGCAGCAGGTACCGTTGGAGGAACAGCGCGATGCAGAACGGCGGGATGGAGATGAGAAGCGAGACGGCCATCGTCTCGCCCCAGCCGATGGTGACGCGGTCCAGAAACAGGCTCGCGCCGACCGTTATCGTGTACATTTCGTCCTGACTCATCACGACGCGGGCCATCGTGAAGTCGTTCCACGCGACGGCGAACGCGAAGATAGCCGCCGAGATGTAGCCTGGCCGGGCCACCGGCAGCACCACGTCGCGAACGGTGCGCCAGCGACCCGCGCCGCGAACCCACGCCGACTCCTCCAGCGCCAGCGGCACCGTCTGGAAGTACTGCCACATCAGCCAGATGCAGAACGGCGCCGAAATGGCCGTCAGCGCCAGCGTGAGCGCAAAGTAGCTGTTCAGGAGACCGAGCGCATAGAAGATGACGTACAGCGGGATGGCGAGCACGATGGGGCTGAACATGTAGGAGAACAACACCGCCCGCGCCGCCACCGACTTGCCGCGGAACTCGAAGCGGGTAAGTCCATAGCCCGCGGCGACGGCGATCGTCGTCGACAGCAGCGTCGAACTCGAGGTGACGACGAGGCTGTTGACGAAGTACCGGACCGTGTCCGTCTCCGCCAGGAGCACGCTGAAGTTCCGCAACGAGAGTTCGGTCGGCAGGAGGTTCACCCGGCCGCCCGCGAATGTCGCCTCGGGCGTCTGCAACGCGATGACGACCATGATGTAGACGGGGACGACGGTGAACACCGAGACGAGCAGCGCCGTCAGGTAGAGCGCGACGCACTTGAGGCGGCGTTGGGTGCGGTGTGAGAGCCGCCCGCTCCGCCGCTCGACTCGCTGTCGTCTCCCGTCGTCCTCTCGTCGTTCGTCGACGGTGGCCATCAGTTCGCCACCTCCGATTCGGGCGAAAAGGCGCGGAAGTAGACGACGGCGACGCCCGCGAGGAGGAAGAACATGATGCCCGCCATCGCCGTCGCGAGTCCGAAGTTCACCTCGTTGAACGCGAGTTGGTACACCCGGATAGGGAGCGTCGTCGTCTCCTGCAGCGGGCCGCCCCGCGTCGAAAGGTAGATGATGTCGAACTTGTTGAACATCCAGATGCCCCTGACGAGCAGGATGATGAGGATGGCCCCGCGGAGGTGTGGGAACGTGATGTCGCGGAACGCCTGCCACGTGGTCGCGCCCTCAACCCGTGCTCGCTCGTAGAGGTCGGTGTCGATTGCCTGCAGACGCGCGAGGAGGATGAAGAAGGAGAAGGAGCCGAACTTCCAAACGCTCGCGACGACGACTGCGGGCATCGCCCACTTTATCGTCGAGAAGAACGCAATGGGCTGGTCGACGAGACCCCACGCGACGAGGTACTGGTTCAGGATGCCGATGTTGGCGTCGAGGATGAACTTCCAGATGAAGATGACCACGAGCGTCGGCAGCAGGTACGGGAAGATCATCATCGTCCGGAGCGCGCTTCCGCCGCGAATCTGCTGGTTGACCACCAGCGCGAGTCCGAGTCCGACGACGAGGCTGAGCGCCGTCGTCCAGAACGCGTAGGTGACGCTGTTCCAGAGGAACGACCAGAACGACGCCGTCGCCAGCAGTTCGACGTAGTTGCCGACGCCGACGAACGCCGGATTGCGGACCGGCGACTCGAAGAGGCTCATCCCCAGCGCGTAGAGGATAGGGACGAGCCAGACGACGGCAAAGAAGGCGAACAACGGCACGAAGCACGCCAGCAACAGGAGCGTCGCGCCGTCGACGTCGCGGCCGCGGTCCAGTCGGGTGCGAAGTCCGGCGCTCACGCTCATTGCTGGAGTCCGCGGAGTTGCTCGCCGAGCCAGTCGACCGTCTCGCCGGGCGAGCGGCCGCCGACGAGCAGTTGGTCGGCCGCCTGCCCGAACAGTTGATTGCTGTAGGCGTCGGCGGCGACGATGTTCGGCGCGCCGTCGTCACCCGTCGCGAGCACGGTCGTGAACGCGTCCCAGTTCTCCTTGACCATCTCGACGACCGCCGGGAACTGCTGAATCGTCTCGTTGTTCCGCATCGGCTCGCTGTCGAGTTGCTCGCGCGTCGGCGGGAACTGGAACAGCGGCGCCGAGAGGACGAAGTCGAAGAAGCGGTCCGACTGGTTGAAGAAGTTCACGAACTCCTGTGCCCCCTCGGTCGCGCCGCCGTCGTTGCGGACCAGGTGGCCCTCCATGTACGCCCACCATTGGTCCTGTTGCTTGCCGCTTGGCAGCGGGAACGGCATCGGACTGAGGTTCTCGACGAGGTCCGGCCGGTTACCCATGATGGTCAGCACGGGCAGGCCGCCGACGCTGGCAATGGCCGCCGCGTTCTCCTGCTGGAGCGCGCCGATGGCGTCGCCCCACTCCCAGCCGCTGCCGTTCGGCGAGTGCTCGGCCATCGACTGGAGCCACTCGAACGTCGCCACCGCCGCCTCGCGGTTCGAACCCTGGTCGACGGTCACCTCGATGCCGTCGGAGGGACCGGCGTAGATCTGTACGTCGTTTTGCCAGAGGTACTGCGTAATCTGCGTGTCGGCATTGTTCGTCTGGCCGGACTGAACGACGTAGCCCTTCATGTCGTGCTCGTCGGCGACGCCGCCAGCCGCCGAGAGCCACTCCTCCCACGACCCGGGGAGGCTCTCGTACACGTCGTTTCGGTACCACCCCATCAGCGGTTCGACCATCGCCGGTGCGAAGTACGACTCGCCGTCGGCGCTCACCGGGTCGGGGAGGTCGTTGTCCCGAACCGCGGGCGTCACCGGCGCGAGGACGCCGTCGCGCTGGAGGCGGTAGGCGTCCGTCGACGTGTCGAAGAGGATGTCCGGCGGGTTCCCGGCGGCGACCATCTTCTGCATCTCGGCGTCGGAGGAGGTGCCTTTCGCCGTGTAGATCATCTCCACCGTGTAGTCGTACTCCGACTCGAACTCAGAGATGATGGCGTCCATCACGTCCTTCGAGTCGCCGCGGTCCGAGAGGTAGCGAATCGTGTTTCCGCCTGACCCCCCCGATCCGTTGGAGTCGTCGCCGCTGCCGGAGCCACCGGTGGTACAACCGGCGAGACAGAGCGTCGCCGCGGTTCCCGCGGCGCCGAGGTAGCGCCGCCGGCTAATTCGTCGGGTCCGCGAGCAGGTGCTATTCGCGCTGTTCGTCCCGTGGGCCTGGTCTTGAGCCATGGTACCGAATTACAAATAATGGAGGTTATCCGCTTGCCCTACACCTGTAGCCTCTTTAAATATTCTGCCGCTCCGACGCGCGGGCGCTCAGTTCGTCCGCGGGAGTTCTTCGGCGCGGTCCTCGTCCGCCGTCTCGTTCATCCGCGGCGGGTCGGCAGCGTACGTCGTGTCCGCCGGCGAGGACAGCGACCCAGCCACGCCGGACTGGACCGGGGCCGACGCGCTCGTCAGCGCGTCGGTCAGCAGTTTCTGCTCGGCTTTGCGGAGATGTTCCAGAAACGTGACGTGGGTGATGTCGAGGCGGGCCGCGAGGGTCGTGGCGTCGGCGCGTCGCGGCCAGTCGAAGTAGCCCTCCTCGAGCGCGAGCGAGACGACCTCCGCCTGTCGCCGCGAGAGCGTCGTCGCCGGTCCGGAAAAGGGCGCGAGTCGGCTTAGGCGGACGTGCCCTAGCGACCGCAGGTCGTTCACGATGGCTTTGAGGTCCGCGCGGCGGAAGACAACGATGTCGAAGACGCGGCGCGTCCCGTCGAACTGACTCATCCGCTGGAGCATCCCGTGGTTCTCGCGGATGACGGGCAGCGCACCCGAGGAACGTTTCGTGATGAGCAGTTGGGAGTCGTCGACGGGTTCGACCGCGAGCACCGCGTCGGAGCCGAGGAGGAGGCGCTCGACGGCGTCTCGGTGCGGCCCAGCGTCGATGACGAACCGGATGAGGTCGTCGTCAAGCACCTCGCACTGCGAGACCACGAACGGACCGTCGGCGAGGTCGCTGAGTTCGCTGAGGACGTAGTCGGAGTCGAGGTCTATGTGGAGTGTGGCGCGGAGCATGCCACGTGTTGACAACCGCCGCTTTTGAATCTTCCTGCCGGGAGTCAACGGCCGGGACACTCGGCGGGCGACGTGCCGCATCGGCGAGACGTTTTTGTCCTCTCCGCGAGAGTCGCGGCCATGTCACTGGCCGCAGACACGCGCGAGGCGGTCCGCGAGCGACCGTTTCTTCTAAATGCACTCCGCGCGGGAGTCGTCAACTATGCCGCCGCCGCGTCGTCACTGGACCTCGACGGCGACACCGACGCTATCGCCACCGCGCTCCGCCGCTACGCCGAGGAGTTGTCGCCGCCGGAAATCGAAGCACGAGACGCCCGCGTGACGATGAAACGCGGGGTCGGTATCGTCGACGCCGAAGAAGCGGAAGCCGCGGAGGCGACGGACGAGGGTGCGCTGTTGACGCTCGGCGGACGGGTAGTCGTCGCCGACGCCGGGTTGCAGACAGCGGTGTTGGCGACGGGCGAGGTGGACGCCGATGCGCTGACGACGGTTCTCGGTCGGCTGCAGGCGGCCGAGGTTTCGGTCGACGCGGCGGCGACGGCAGGCGAATCCCTACTCGTCGTGGTCGAACGCCGCGACGGCGTGAACGCGCTTCGGGTCGTTGAGTCGGCGCTGGAAGCGATTTCGGTCGTGGGCGACGAGTAATCCCCGTCAAACGCGGTGGGTGCCGCGCCGTCGCACGCTTCTGAAAGGCCTAAATCCCATCCCAAACAATCCCCGGGCAATGACGCTGTCCGTGACCAACACCCTGACGGGCGAACGCGAGGAGTTCGAGCCGGGCGACCCCGACGACGTACTGTTGTACGTCTGCGGGCTGACGGTCTCGGACGACGCCCACCTCGGTCACGCCCGGGTGTGGACCCACTCGGACGTGATGCACCGCTGGCTGGCTCACGAGGGCTACGGCGTCCGCCACGTCGAGAACTTCACCGACGTGAACGAGAAGATCGCCGCCCGAGCGGGCGAGGAGGGCCTCGGCGACTCCGAACCGGCGGTCGCCGAGCGGTTCATCGCCTCGGTTATCGAGGACATGCGCGGACTGAACCTCCTGCGCGCGGAAGTTTATCCACGAGTATCGGAGCACGTCCCCGAGATAATCGACCTCATCGAGACGCTCGTCGAGAAGGGTTACGCCTACGAGTCTAATGGATCAGTATACTTCGACGTGACCGAGTTCCCCGACTACGGCAAACTCTCGAACCAGAACGTCGAGGAGATGGAGGCGCAGGGCGAAGTCGACGAGCGCAGCGAGAAGCGCCACCCCGCCGACTTCGCGCTCTGGAAGGCCGACGGCGTCAGCGACGCCGCCATCGCCGAACACCGAAAGGACGACCGTCCGGTGGACGAGTCAGTAGACCACGGCGAGACGTGGGACTCCCCGTGGGGCGAAGGGCGACCCGGCTGGCACATCGAGTGCTCAGCGATGTCGATGACGCACCTCGGCGAGACGCTGGACATCCACGTCGGCGGCCACGACCTCGTCTTCCCGCACCACGAGAACGAAATCGCCCAGAGCGAGGCGGCGACAGGCCAGCAGTTTGCCCGCTACTGGCTCCACACCGGCCTGTTGGAGACGAAAGGCGAGAAGATGAGTTCGAGCCTCGGCAACTACTTCACCGTCTCCGGAGCCTTGGAGGAGTTCGGCGTGAACGTCGTCCGGACGTTCTACCTCTCGACCGGTTACGGCTCGAAGCAGACGTTCAGCGAGGAGGCGATGGCCGAAGCCGAGGAGCGGTGGGAGCGCCTCGAACGCGCCTACGAGACGGCCAGCGGCCGCCTCGACTCGACGGACGCACGGACGAAAGCCGAGGACGAGGGTCTCCGAGCGACCGTTGAGGAGATCCGCGAGGAGTTCGGCCGTGCGATGAACGACGACTTCAACGTCCGTGAGGCGATGGCGGCGCTACTCGAACTCGCCGCGGGCGTCAACAGACACGTCGAAGCTCACGACGAGTACGATTATCAGGGGCTTCGCGAGGCCGTCGAGACGTTCGAGGAACTCGGCGGCGACGTGTTCGGTCTCTCCTTCGGCGACGCGACGAGCGGCGACGTCAGTTTGGCGGACGACCTCGTCGAACTCGTGTTGGAGGTGCGCGAATCGGAGCGCGAAGCGGGCAACTACGAGCGTGCCGACGACCTCCGCGACCGACTGGAGGCCATCGGCGTCGAAGTCCAGGACAGCGACGACGGGCCGACGTTCCGGTACTGAGTCGCCGCAGCCCTATTCTCCGTCTCGCGCACCGACAAACTCATCTCCCTTGCGGTATGCCAGCGTTCGACGCCCTCATATCCGCTGGGACGCCTAACCTCCGGTAAGCGCCGGCGTCGCCGGACGGCGTCGGCGCACCACCCCATGAAGTCAGATATCGACTACGAACAGTTGTACGAAGAGGTCATCCCCTCCGTCGTCTCCGTCTACACCGCCGGTCGCGGCCCGATGGGCGGCGCAGGGTCGGGATTCGTCTACGACCGCCACCACGTCGTGACGAACGAACACGTCGTCCGCAGCGGCGACGTCGTCGAACTCCGGTTCAGCGACAGCCAGTGGCGCGAAGGCGAAGTGATCGGTGTCGACGCCTACACCGATCTCGCGGTGATCCGCGTCGGGAATCTTCCGGAAGCCGCGCTCGCGCTCCCGGTTGCGACGGAGAACCCGAAACCCGGCCGTCCGGTCGCGGCGCTCGGTAACCCGATGGGTCTCGACGGTTCGATCAGCGTCGGCATCGTCTCGGGGTCGAACCGGTCGATGCCCACCTCCGGCGGGTTCGCCATTCCGGACGTGGTCCAGACCGACGCTCCCATCAACCCCGGAAACAGCGGCGGGCCGCTCGTGGCATTGAACGGCCGCGACGACTTCGATGGAGCGAAGCACGAAGCAACGGACGACCGCCGACGGTCGTACGAAGTCGTCGGCGTAAACCGCGCCAGACAGGGCGACAACATCGGTTTCGCCGTCTCCCCAGCCATCGTTTCGCGCGTAGTTCCCGGACTCATCGAAGACGGCTTCTACCGCCACTCGTACCTCAGAACCCGGACGCTCGACGTGACGCCCACCGTCGCGCGGGCGAACCGACTCGACGAACCGCGTGGCGTCCTCGTCGTCGACGTGGCCGCCGGACCGACCGGGGGCGACGCGCTCCGCGGGTCTCGCTACACGCGGACCGTCCGCGGACAGGAGGTACCTGTCGGCGGCGACGTCATCGTCGGTATCAACGGCCGGGCCGTCAACTCCCACGAGCAGTTGATGCACTACCTCATCACCGAGACGCGCCCGAGCGAACCGGTCGAAATAGACGTGCTCCGCGACGGCGACGAGGTAACGTTGGAGGTCGTCCTCGGCGAGCGCCCGACGCCGGGCGACAGACGTTCGCGGCGCAGCGGGCGCGGCGAGCGCATCCCAATCGACTGAGCGACGGTTCAAGCGGTCGAAATACCTACGTTTTCGAGGCAGAAACCGAGCGATCATGGGTCACTGTCCCCACTGCGAATCGGAACTGCGAGAACTCGCCGAGAGCGATACCGACCTGCGGTTCAGCGACGGTAACGTCTGGGAGTGCTCCGAGTGCGGTGCAATTCTCGGCGTGAGCCGAGTCGGGGTCTGAGGTCGTCAGTCCGTCCGCGGGATAGCGTACGCCCCGGCAGCGAAGAAGACGACGGCGAGGGCGGTGACGATGCCGAGGTTGAGGAGAACGGTCGCGTCGCCCCATCCGACACCTTCGAACGTCAGCGCCCGCACGCCGCGCGAGAAGTACGTCAGCGGCGAGAGGCCGACTATCGACTGGAACCACTCCGGCAGCAACTCGGACGTGACGAACGTCTCCGAGAGAAACAGCAGCGGAATCGCCACCGCGTTGCTCGCGGCGATGACGCCGTCTTGGGAGTCGGCGACGCTGCCGAGCACGGAGCCAAGCCCGCAAAAGGTAGCCACGCCGAGGACGACGAACGGAATCAGGAGCAACAGGTCGAGTGAGAGCGGAATCTCCGCGCCCGTCGCGACGACCATCAGCATCAGGATGAGCAGCGCCGCGAGACCGATGACGACAACGTTGACGAGCGTCTGCGCGAGCAGCCACTCCGCGCGCGACAGCGGCGTCGTCGCCAGCTTCTCGAATCGGTTTCCCTCCCGGTGGCGGGCGATTTCGCTGCCGACGCGCGACAGCGGCGTGAACAGCACGACGGTCGCCAGATAGCCCGGCACGTAGTACGCCTGCGGTTCGGCGAACAGGCCGCCGCCGGTCGGCTGGGTCTGCACCAGCGCGCCGAAGATGAGCACGAGGATGACCGGGAAGAAGAACGTGAAGAACACTGCCGTTCGGCGGCGGAGGAAAGAGTTCCACGCCGCGCCGAACTCCGCGCGGACGCGTCCGGTCGCCGTCATCGGTCACCCCCTTTCGCGCCGAGAGCGCCGGCGTCGACGGTCTCGGCGTCGGCGATCTCCGTCGCGGCCGTCGCTGACGACGGCGACGACGAGGGTTCGCCGAGCGCGCCGAACTCGTCGCCGGTGAGGCGCAGGTAGACGTCTTCGAGGTTCGGTTGCTTCCACGTCAGCGAGTCGTAACGAACGCCCGCGGATTCGAGGGCGTCGACTGCCGGTGCGATGGCCGTGGGGTTGACGTTCCGGAAGACGAGTTCGTCGCCGTCGGCGGCGAGGTCGAACTGTGGACTCCCTTCCGACAGCGCGTCGACGGCCACGGATGGCGAGTTTTCGGGCCGGACGACGAGTCGGCTCTCGCCGCCGTACTCGGCGACGAGCGAGTCAGGCGTGCCGACAGCGACGAGTTCACCGTCGGCGAGCAATCCGACGCGGTCGGAGAGCCGTTCGACCTCGGCCATCGAGTGACTCGTCAGAAACACCGTCGTTCCCCCCGCCGCGAGCTCCTCGAGGAGCGACCAGAGCGACCGGCGGCCCGCGGGGTCGATGCCGGTCGTGGGTTCGTCCAGAAAGAGCAGATCGGGGTCGTTGACGAGCGAAACGCCAACGCAGACGCGGCGCTGTTGGCCGCCCGAGAGGTTCTCGTACCACGTGTCGGCGGCGTCTACGAGGCCGACGTCGGCGAGCACGGCGTCGGGGTCCCGCGCCTCGTCGTACAGTCCGGCGTAGTAGGCGACGAGTTCTCGGGCGGTGAGTCTCGCAGGCGGCGAGAACGACTGCGGGAGGAGGCTCAGCTGCTGTTCGTCGGCGTCGGCGGGGTCGCCGCCGAAGACACGAACCGTCCCGTCCGCGCGGGTCGTCCCGGTGAGCGCACGGACGAGCGTCGTCTTGCCCGCGCCGTTCGGGCCGATGAGACCGAACACCTCCCCCGCGCCGACCGACAGCGAGACGCCGTCGAGCGCGACGGTCTCGTCGTACTGCTTTCGCACGTCATCGGCGACCAGTACCTCGTCCATGGTCGAACTCGGTGCGTCCCGGCTGTAAGGATTCCCTTTCGGGGGCGCGAACGCGCCCTTCCTCGTACCCTCGTGCTCAGTCGGTCGTCGCGTCCGAGGGTTCGGCGGCTTCCGCGGCTTCCGCGGCGTCGACGGCGGCACCATCGGCGTCTCCGAACGCGTCTATGTCGACGGTCTGTCCCGTCTCGGCCGCTTCGTACGCCGCTTCGGTGAGCGCCGTGACGCGAACTGCGTCCGCCGCGGGGATGACCAGCTCCGCGTCGCCGCGGACGACGTCGACGAAGTTCCGGAGTTTCGTCTCCGTGAGTTCCTCGAACTCGGGTTCGGGGGCGTCCTCGGCTTCGACCTCGCCGCCGGACTCGACGGTGAGCGTGTCGTCGGCGAGGCTGATTCGGCCCTCGGTGCCCCAGAGGTGCAGACCCTCGCCGGGTGCGGGAGTGCTCCGGCCCGCGCCGGAGACGCCGACGCTCGCGGAAACTCGGTCGCCGTCGCGGTCGAGTGTCACCGCGAGCGCGCTGTTGACGTCCACATCGTGGCCGCGGTCGTCGACGGCGGCGGCGACGGAGACGGGATCGCTCTGCGTCGTCCACAGGAGCGCATCGAGCAGGTGCGACCCGGAGTCGTACAGCTGTCCGCCGCCGGAGAGCGCCGGGTTGCCGCGCCACCGCTCCTCGGCGAACGATATCCACACCTGTTCGAGGAAGCAGACGGCCATGTGGAGGTCGCCGATCGCTCCCTCGTCGATGAGTCGGCGTATCTTCCGGAACCGCCAGTCGACGTGGCGCTGGTAGCCGACCGCGAGCGTGAGGTCGGTCTCACCGGCTCGCCTCCGGAGGTCGCGGGCGTGGTCGAGGTCGGTCACCATCGGTTTTTCGAGGTGGACGTGGACGCCCTGGTCGAGGCAGGCGCGGGCCTGTTCGTAGTGGAGCGTGTGCGGGGTGACGATACAGGCGGCGTCGGCGTCCTCGACGTCGAGCATCTCCTCGTACGACTCGTACGTCGGGACGTCGTGTTCCTCGGCGAACACCTCGCGGGCGTCCGCGGAGACGTCCGCCCCGGCGATGAGGTCGACTCCGTCGAGGGCGGCGAGCGTTCGAAGTTCGAGGCGGCCGAGGCTTCCGAGTCCGATTCCTACGACGTTCACGCCGGGATGGACGAGCGGGCAGATAACAATTCGTCGGAGTCGGCGTGCCCGGCCGATGTACCGTTCGGTGCACTTCACCGCATTTCCGGTACTCACAGCCTTTTGACGAATGCCTCCGAGGGGTCGGTATGGAGTTCCGACAACTGGGGTCGACGGGGACACGCGTCTCGTCTATCTGTTACGGCACGTGGCGATTCGGCATGAAGAGCAGCGGCGAGTACGAGACCGACCGCGAGGAGGCCCACGAACTGCTCGACGCCTTCGAGGCGGGCGGCGGCAACTTCATCGACACCGCCAACGTCTACGGTGACCCAAACGGCACCAGCGAGGAGTGGATCGGCGACTGGTTGGCCGAGCGCGACCGCGAGGACTACGTCATCGCCTCGAAAGTGTACTTCCCCTTTGACAGCGAACATCCCAACGGCCGCGGCCTCTCGCGGACGCACATCCGCAACCAGATCGAGGGGACGCTCGACAGACTCGGTACCGACTATCTCGACCTCTACTACATCCACCGCTGGGACGAGAACACGCCCATCGAGGAGACGCTGCAGACGTTAAACGGCCTCGTTGAGGAAGGGAAGGTGAACTACCTCGGGGCGTCGACGATGGCGGCGTGGCAGTTGACGAAGGCGCTGTGGAAAGCGGACGTCAACGATTACGCGCGCTTCGACGTGACCCAGCCGATGTTCCACGCGGCGCAGACGGAGGTCAACGACTACCTCGACGTCTGCGCGGACCAGGATCTCGCGGTCTGCCCGTACTCGCCGCTGGCGGGCGGCTTCCTCACCGGCAAGTACGAGCGCGCCGACGACGGGAGCGCCGTCGGTCCCGACGGGTCGCGGGCGAACCTCGTCGACTACTTCCAGGACGCGTACGTCTCCGACCACGGCTGGGCGGTGCTCGACGCCATCGAGTCGGTCGCTGACGAAGTCGACGCGACGCCCGCGCAGGTCGCGCTTCGATGGCTCGTCGACCAACGGGAGTTCGCCTGCATCCCCATCGTCGGTGCGCGTACCGTCGACCAGATGGAGGAGAACCTCGGCGCCGTCGACGTGGCTCTCTCCGACGAGCAGTACGACCGCATCGCCGACGCACGTACCGCCGACGAGCGATAGCGTTCGAAGACGACGACGGACAGTAGCGTTCGAAGACGACCACGGCGGTAGACGCCGCGGGCCGCGATGCTGACGACTCCACACTTTTCGTTTTCGCGCCTGAACGAGTCGTATGGAGTACCGACAACTCGGGGCGACGGGGACGCGCGTCTCGTCGCTCTGTTACGGCACGTGGCGATTCGGACGGAAGACCGACGGGACGAACGAGACCGAGCGCAGCGAGGCGCACGACTTGCTGGACGCGTTCGCGGAGCGCGGTGGCAACTTCATCGACACCGCCAACGTCTACGGCGACCCCAACGGTACCAGCGAGGAGTGGATCGGCGATTGGCTCGCCGAGCGCGACCGCGAGGACTACGTCATCGCCTCGAAAGTGTACTTCCCGTTCGACGAGGACAACCCCAACGGTCGCGGCCTCTCGCGGAAACACGTCCGCGACCAGATCGAGGGGACGCTCGACAGACTCGGTACCGACTATCTCGACCTCTACTACATCCACCGCTGGGACGACGACACGCCCATCGAGGAGACGATGCGGACGCTGAATCGGTTAGTCGATGAGGGAAAGGTGAACTACCTCGGGGCGTCGACGATGGCGGCGTGGCAGTTGACAAAGGCGCTGTGGAAGTCCGACGTCCACGACTACGCGCGCTTCGACGTGACCCAGCCGCTGTTCCACGCGGGCTACTACGAGGACGTGAAGGAGTACCTCGACGTCTGCGCGGACCAGAGCCTCGCCGTGTGTCCGTACTCGCCGCTGGCGGGCGGCTTTCTCACCGGCAAGTACGAGCGCGCCGACGAGGACGACCCGCAGGCGGTTCGCGGACCGGACGGGTCGCGGGCGAACATCGACGACCGGTTCGGCGACTACTACGTCTCCGAGCGCGGGTGGCGGGTGCTCGACGCGATTCGAGAGGTCGCCGACGAAGTCGACGCCTCGCCCGCGCAGGTCGCGCTTCGGTGGCTGATGGAGATAGAGCAGTTCACCTGCATCCCTATCGTCGGTGCGCGGACCGAGGAGCAGTTAGAAGAGAATCTGGGCGCGGTCGACGTGAGCCTCACGGACGACCAGCACGACCGGATTCTAAACGCCCGGTACGACGAGAGCGGAACCCTGTGGGGGCACTGAGCCGACGGCGTCTGCGGGGACAACGGCGGCAGCGCGCGGACGAGCAGTGTCGTCTTCGACGCCGACTGACTTTTCATCCCTGTCGCCGACGACCGAGACGTGAGCGACCCGACGACCGAACGCGATGCGGTTCGCCGCGCCTACGACGCCATCGCCGACGACTACGCGGCGGCCTGTTCCGACGACCCGCCGGAGGCGGCGTTGCTCGACTCGATCCGCGACTCGCTCGACGCTGGGGCGCGGATACTCGACGCGGGGTGCGGTAACGGAGTCCCCGTCGCCGTAGAACTCGCCGACGAGTTCGAGGTCGTCGGTCTCGACTTCTCGCGCGAGCAGTTGCGCCGTAACCTCGCGGTGGCACCGACAGCCCGACGCGTCCAAGGCGACATGACGGCGCTCGCGTTCGCCGACGACGCGTTCGACGCCGTCTGCGCGTTCCATTCGCTCATCCACGTTCCGACCGCCGAACACGGGACCGTGTTCGAGGCGTTTTCGCGCGTGCTCCGACCCGGCGGATGGCTGCTGTTTTCGACGGGCGAGCAGGCGTGGATGGGGTCGAACCCCGACTGGTTGGACAGCGGCGTCGAGATGCGCTGGAGCTTTCCCGGACTCAGCGAGACGCTCGAACTCGTCGAGACCGCCGGATTCGAGCGGGTCGCCGTCCGGCGAGTCGACGACGAGTTGGCCGACGACGAGGACGGGGACGGCTACTTCCCGTTCGTCCTGGCGCGACTGCGAGCGTAGTGCGAGCAGACGAAGAGAGCCAGTGGCTCAGATAGCGGCTCAGGCCTCGCCGAGGTGGCTCCGAACGCCCTCTGTGATCGCGTCGACGTCGTACTCGTCGCCTTCGTCCTTGTCGAACACCACCTCGTCGTCGGCGGTGACGCGGAGTACGCCGTGGTCGCCGGTGACGAGCGCCACGGAGTCGAGTTCCTGTCCGAACTCCGCCAACAACTGGTGCTGAATCTGTTCGGCGCGGTCGAGGTAGCCGCACGGGACGCAGTACTCGATATCGACTGATGTCATACTGGGCGATTGGAGCGGCGGGCGGTTAAATCCCCGGCGAGAGGGAGACGTGTCCCGGCTACCGACCGAACGGCCGCCAGTACAGCAACGCGACGGTGGCGAGAAAGACGACCGTCGAGAGGTCGTACGACAGCGCCGTCGCCGACGCAGCCAGCGCCGACCCGCTCCCCAGAACCGCCGTCGCCAGTGAGGCGAGAATCGGCCACGAGCAAGAGACGCAGGAGAGCAGGCCCAAGAGTCCGGAGACGGCCGCCCCCGCGGCGTCGATGACAGTCGCGTAGACGAGGTACGCCAGCGCGGCGTAGCCGACGACGCGCCCGGGCATCAGGATCACGTTGAGCGTCTCGCCGCCGTAGATGAGCGCCGGTCCCCACCCCGGCGGGAGCCAGCCGATTCGGAAGCCCGCGCCGCCGTGCGGCGAGGCGAGAGTGACGAGACCGCCGGCGACTGCGAGCGCGGCGAAGTAGCCGACGGCGACGGCGGCGGCGCGGCGCTTCGTCCGCATCGACGACGGAGCGACGGTGGTCTTCGCCACTGCGAGGACGCCCGCGTTGAGCCACAGCAACCCGTAGACGGTGTAGCGGGCCGGTAGGAGTGTCCCGGGCGTCAACAGTCCGTAGGCGAGAAGCGCGGCGAGTTCGACGTTGAACAGCACGCCGACGTAGAGGAGCGTGTCGTGCGAGGGTCGGGGGAGTGAGCGGGCGAGAGTACTCATGGTCAGATTGCCAGCGCGTCGACGACGAGGGCCAGAAGCAGCGCACCGAGGTAGGCGTTCGAGGCGTGGAACGAGCGGAACGCCGCCGACTCGCTCTGTTCGTAGTGGAGGCGGACGACCATCCAGAGGAACACGCCGCCGAAGACCACGCCGGTGAGCACGTAGAGCCAGCCGAGCGTGTCGGCGGCCGCCAGCGCCGCGGCGGCGACGAGCGTCGCGCCGAGGTACCAGAGGATGTGCTTTCGCGTGACAGTCTCGCCGCGGACGACCGGCATCATCGGGAAGCCGCCGCGCTCGTAGTCGTCCTTGTACGCCAGCGCGAGGTTGTAGAAGTGCGCGGGCGTCCACAGGAAGATGAGCGCCGCGAGCGCCAGTCCGCCGAGACCGATCTCGCCGGTGACGGCGACCCAGCCGATGAGCGCGGGGAGCGCGCCCGCCGCGCCGCCGATGACGGTGTTCTGGACCGTGTTCGGCTTGAGGATGAGTGTGTAGACGACGCTGTAGAAGACGATGGCCGCGAGGCCGAGCGCCGCCGCCAGCAGGTTGACGGTCGCGAACAGCGCCAGCGAGACGACCGAGAGGAATAGGCCCCACGCGACGGCGTTGCGGACGGGGACGAGGTCGGTCACGAGCGGTCGGTCGTTCGTCCGGTTCATCCGGCGGTCGATGTCGCGTTCGAGCACGTGGTTGAACGTCCCCGACGCGCCGATGGAGAGCGCGCCGCCGCCGAGCGTCGCGGCGACCGTCGTCGGGTTCAGGCCGGAACCGCCCGCCAGCGCCATCGCGGCGGAGGCGACGAGACAGAGCAGCCACATCAGCCGGGGCTTCATCAGTCGGAAGTAGGCGTTCGCCGTTGCCTTCGCGCGACCGAGGGTCGAGTCGGGTATTTCGGGCCGTCGGTCGTCCGCGGGCGGGAGGTCCTGCTCGGGCATCCGGTCGGGTCGGTCGTCGGGGTCGCCGGTCGCCGCTTCGAGCGTCCACGCGAGCGCGGCGACCAGTCCGCCGAAGATGGTCATACCGACGATGAGGTGGACGGCCGACAGCGTCGTGGTGGTCCCGTTCATCGCGACAAACGCGCCGATACCCGCCTGAACGGGGTAGAGCAGAAGCGAGAGGCCGAGCGCCGCTTTGATGAGAGTCGACTCGTTGCGTTGCCACGCGAGCGCGCCGGTGGCGACGGCGAGCACGCCGACGACGAGCGCCACGAGGCGGTGGCCGAGGGCGACGTAGCCCATCGCTGACGACGGCAGCGAGAGGCCGTCGCCGCAGGCGGGCCACGCCGCGCACGCCGTCGCGGCGTCGGTGAGCGCCGTCGTCGCGCCGACGGCGAGAAGCAGGTAGACGCCCATCGCGGTGGCGGCGAGGAGGGCCGGGAACCGGTCGGGAGTGTCTGTCGATTCCACTAGTAGGTCACTGCCGGAGGTTGGGAAGCCCGGTACTTAGGCACCCCGCTTTTGCGGGCTTCGAGTCGGCTGAACTGGCGCGGCACGCGCCGAAATTGTGGTTCGAGTGTCGAAACCGGAAATCTGTCCTCCGACCGGCGTCCGGTCGGGCGAACAGGGAGTCAGCAGGTATTTACGTCGCCTTTCCTAACTCCGCAGTAGCAATGAAGCGTACGCGCATCGCACTCGTCTCGCTGTTCTCCGCAGTGGCGCTGGCGTTCGTCGCCGTCCCGGCGGCGGCGCAGCCGTCGACGACTGTGGAGCTCATCAACGAGCTAAACGGGAAACTGCTGTATATCGGGATTCCGATCACGCTCCTGGTCGAGGTCATCCTCATCTACACAGTCATCAAGTTCCGCAACAACGACGACCCGCAACCGACCAAGGAGAACCGTCGGCTCGAAATCACGTGGACTGTCGCGACGGCTATCATTCTGCTGTTCGTCGGCGTCGCCTCTTACGGCGTCCTCGCGAACCCCGACGTGACGTACGCCGAACAGCCCGGCGTCGAGACGCCCGGCGAGGGTAACAGCGCCCTCGTCCACGCCGAGGCGTACCAGTGGGGCTGGGAGTTCACCTACCCCGGTGAGAACGTCACCGTCGACGGGAGCGAGGCCAGCCCCGTCGTCGTCCCGATGAATCAGAGCGTCTACTTCGAGGTCACCTCACGCGACGTGATACACGCGTTCCACGTCCCGGAGATGGGCCTGAAGATGGACGCGTTCCCGTCGCAGAACCAGACCATCAAGACCGTCCCGACCGAGGAAGGTACGTATCAGGGCTACTGCGCGGAGTTCTGCGGCGTCGCCCACTCGCAGATGTACTTCCAGGTCGAAGTCGTCCCGCAGGACGAGTACGAGCAGTGGCTGCAGGAGCAGTCCTCCGACGGCGGGTCGAGCGGCTCCGGCAACGAGTCGGGTAACGCCTCGAACTCTTCCGTCGTCACCGCACCGGCCGAACTGACCGCAGTCGCGAACTGACGCCGCGGCTCTTCTTCCGTTTTCCCTCGCCCCGAGCGTTGCCGTCGGCAAACGGCGTCGCAGTGGCCGGTTTTTATTACTCGCGTCGGCGCAGTAGCGCACGAATGAGTTCCAGCGACCGACAGCGAAATCTCGAACGCATCGTCGACAGCGGCGTCGTCGCGGTCATGCGCGGCGCGGACGCCGACTCGCTCATCGAAACCGCCGAGGCGCTCGAACGCGGCGGCGTCTCCGCTATCGAGATCACCGCCGACAACCCCGGCGCGATGGAGATGATTCGGGACGTTTCGAGTGCCTTTGACGACGAGGTTATCGTCGGCGCAGGCACCGTCCTCGACGGCGAAACCGCTCGAAATACCCTGCTGGCCGGCGCGGAGTTCGTCGTCGGCCCCAACTTCGAACCGGACGTCGTTGAGACGTGCAACCGCTACAACGCCGTCGTCGCGCCAGGCATCATGACGCCCACCGAAGCGGTGCGAGCGATGGAGGCTGGGTCGGACTTCGTGAAGGTGTTCCCGGCGTCGACACTCGGTCCGGGCCACCTCAAGAGCATGAAGGGCCCGCTCGGGCAGATTCCGATGATGCCGACCGGCGGCGTCGACGTGGACAACGCCGCCGAGTTCATCGAGGCGGGCGCGATGGTCGTCGGCGCGGGGTCGGCGCTCGTCGACGGTGACGCGGTCGCCAACGGCGACTTCGACGCCATCACCGAGCAGGCGCGGCGCTTCAGCGAAGTCATCGACGAGGCGCGCGGCGACTCGGCGTGAGAAGGAAGACCGCCGCGCAGGTCAGCCGAGCGCCCACTCGACGCGGGTCGTCCGCTCGCCGTAGACATCGTCGCGCTCGGTGACGACGACCACCGCGGGCATCTCGCCGTCGAACTCGAAGGCGGCGTCGTAGCCGTCGACAGTCAGTCCCTCGGGCACGGGTTGGGGGTCGGAGTCATTCGCCGACCACGTAGCCGACCAGTTCGCTGAGACAGAGTCGTTCTCGCCGCCGGTGCTTCCGGTGACGACAGCGTCGTTGGCCGCCGCGGTGCCGTCCTCGCAGCCGTCGAGCGCGTCGTCGGGCTCGGCGGCGACGACCACCTCGAACGTCCCCGCCTCGGCGTCGTGCGTCGCCGACGCAAGCGCGGCGCGGAGACAGTCGTCGGACCCGAGAACGAGCACGCCTGTGACGCTGATTCGATTCTCTCGTGGCTCGAACGTCACCGAGGGCCGTTCGGCGGCATGTTCGTCGCCCTCGGGGCGACGGCGCTCGAACTCCCGCGCTCGTACCGGGTCGTCGCTCGACCGGAGACCGAGCGCACCGACGCCGAGGAGCGCTGCCGTTCCCGCTGCCGCACCGATGAGGACGCCGCGACGATTCATATCTTGAGTCTCAGTACTGGATACAAGTACCTTCTGCCTGAATGGACAGTTCGAATCTAAAACTGATGCCCTCGGAGACAAGTACGGCTATACTTTCAGGGCGAGAGCGTGGGGTATGTCCGGAATCGTTTTCTTCGCGACGGAACGCCACGACGAAGTCGTCGAGTTCTACGTCGAGACGGTCGGCGCAGCGGTGTGGCTCGAACAGACTGACTGTACGGTGCTGAAGCACGGTAACATGCTGTTCGGGTTCTGCGACCGCGAGCGGACCGACGACTGCGGCATCCTCACGTTCGTCTACGACTCGCGGGCGGACGTCGACGAGATGCACGTCGTCGTCGACGACGCCGCACGCGAGGAACCGCACGAGAACGAGGCGTACGAGATCTACCAGTTCTTCGCCGACGACCCCGACGGCCGATCCGTCGAGTTCCAGACGTTTCTGCACCCCGTCGACCTGTAGGTCGGCGACCGCTGGAGGACACGACGGCCGCCTGAAGGGGCGACCCGAAATTCTGTTAGATCGTACTCGGACCGTCGTCGTCGTTCGGTGACCCCGCGTCGTCGGCGTGCTCTGAGTCCGAGTGCACCGAGTCGGCGGCGTGCGCTGGGTTGTCGTCCGCCGTTCCGGTGCCCTCGCTCTTCCTCGCGCCGCCGTCGCCGTCCTCTACTCCCTCGCGTCGACGCGCCACGAGCGACTCGCGGAGTCGAGTTTCGAGCGTCGAGCGAAGCCGTCCGGCCACCTCCCGGTCGACGTCGACGGCGGCGGCGTCGCGAGCGGCAAGCGACCGCGACCCTGCGGTGTCGACGGTGACGGTGGCGACGCGCCAGCGACGCTGGAAGAGCGTTCGGCTGTCGATGATGGTCTGGATGCGGTGGTAGGGGACGACCCGCGTCTGGCGGTTCCAGAAGCCGTTTCGGGTGACGACGTGGCGGTCGTCCAGCCAGTAGCCGCGGTGTTTCCACTTGTAGTGCGCGGCCACCGGAATCACGGGCAGGGCGACGGCGGCCACATACCACGGGTAGCTCCCGCCGAGCGCGTAGTTCACGCCGTAGAACGCGGCGAGAACGACGCCCAGGGCGATGAGATACCGGCCGACGTAGCGCCGGCGGATGCGCTTCGGCGGCCGTCGAAAGTCGAACTCGCCGAATCCGTCGATGTCACGGGCCAACGACAGCACCCGGTCGACGCTCGCCAGCGGAATTGCGGCCTCCGACCCGTAGCTGCCGCCCTGTCCCGGCGCGTACCCGGCCGTCTCGATGGCGAGCGTCGCGTAGCCGAACCGCCGCTTGAGCGGATTCTCTTCGATAGTGAGCGTCTGGACCTTGTCGAACGGAATCGACCCGTCGTAGCGCTGGACGAGACCGCGCTCGTACCGGAGTTCACCAGTCGTTTGCGAGAGGCGGAAGTCGTAGTAGTTGAGCACCGCGACGACGATGCCGACAACCCACGAAAACAGCAGGATGCCGACGGCGAGCAGTACACCGCCGACGGCGAGGACGGTCAGTTCCGAGAGCGACGGTATCACAGAGGAGAGAATCGGCACCGAACTGGAGGCGACGAATGCGACAATGCCCGGTACCCGGAGGTCGAACGAGAGCAGACCGACGAGCGCCAGTTCGCGGTCCGAGAGCGCAAAGAGCAGTTCGGTTTCGTCCTTCGCCGACTCGTCGTCGTCCTCGGAGTCGCCGCGCTTCCGGCGGCCGATGTCGCGCTGAAGCCGCTTTGCCTCCTCGAAACTGACGTAGCGAATCGCCGCCTCCGTCTCGCTGCCGCCGGCGGTCTCGAAGTCGACCGCCGCGATGTCGAGGAAGCGCTGGACGACGTTTCGGCTGATATCGACGTTCTGAATCCGCGCGAGCGGAATCTCGCGGGTCCGTCGGGAGAACACTCCCGAGCGGATGTCGAACGTGTCGTTGGTGAGCTCGTACTCGTAGTGCCGGTAGTAGGCCACTTCGTAGCCGACGAGAGCGAAACCGACAGCGAACAGCACACCGACGGCGAGGAGGAGGCCTGCGGCGCCGAGCGCCTGTTGGAGACCGGTCACGCCCGTGAAAAACAGGATGACGAGCGAGAACAGGAGGCTCCCCGCTTTCTGGGCGACCCGATACGGAACCGACAGCGGAGAGAGTTTCATACCGCGTCGTCACCCTCGGCGCGGATGGCCAGTCGCTTGATGCGCTCTTGGAGTTCGTCTGAGCCGGACGCCGAGAGGCCGGGGATGGTGACGTCCGCGCCCCGAGAGCCGGCGGTGTACACCACGGTGGTCGCCAGCCCCGCGATGCGCTCGACGGGCGACCGCGAGGAGTCGACGTGCTGGATGCGGACGAACGGAACCACCGTGCGGACGCGGGTGAACACCCCGCGCTCCAGGTACAGCGAGTCGTTACGGACTTCGTAGCGCCAGTAGCGGTACCGGAGGATCGCGACGCCGACGCCGAACGCGAGGACGACGAGGAAGACGGCGACCGGCAGCCACATCGTCCGATCGAAGACGAAGACGTTGAGGACGGTGGCGAACGCCCCGACGACGGCGGCGGTGATCAGCGCACGGAGCGACCAGAGCAGTTGTACGCGGGGGTGCAGTCGCATCATCGGCGCGTCACCGCCTCCGTCGGCAAAACGGTCCGCTCGCTCTGCCGCGCCGAGCGACGCCGTCGGTTCCGCCGGCCCGTCGTTGGTTCGCAACCCCTGTCGTCGTTCGCAACCCGCTCATCGGCGTCCGTTTCGACGGAGCAGGTATAAATCCCGGTACCCGAGGACGGTCGAACCGTCGCGTTCAGGCGGTCAGACTCAGGCCGTCGCGGTCAACTGCCGTTCGACGCGACGACGGGCGCGTCGAATCGCGTCGACCAGCGTCGCGAACGCGGAGAGCACCGGGTACGTGTACGACCGCTCCCGGTAGAGAAACGTCGGCAAGTCGGTGTCGGTGATGCCGAGTCGCTGTCGGTGACTCCGGATTCTGGCCTGTCGGTCGGCGTGGAGGTCGTTCGCCCGGCGTTCGAGCGTCGAAACGCGCGCTCTGAGTTCCAGAAGGTCGTCGAACGACCGCTCGGGGAGCGGCCGGTCGTCCAGCGCTCGGAGCGCCTCCGCGACGGCGTCGATGCGTTCGAGCGCGCTTGTCAGCGAGTCCGTCTCCTCGTCGAGCAGCGCGAGAAACGACTCGCGGTCGGACGCAGACTCTTCGGTGACTTCGACGACGACGCGTCGGAGTTCCGGCGTCAACCCCTCCGCGGAGACGAGCGCGCCGCCGACGCTCGGTCCGAACTCCTCGACGATGCTCCGGCCGACGGTGTCGCCGTACTCGCTTTCGTAGTGCGGGACGGCCATCACGGTCTGTCGGTACGCGCTCAGGACGCGCTTGGTCGCGTTCGGGCCGCCGTCGCCGGCGCTCGTTCCCCTGACCGCCGCCGGAACGGTGCGCCCGGCGGTGGCCGGCTGAATCCCCTGTAGTCGCTCCGCGAAGGCGCAGAACGCCTCGCGCTCGTCGACGGTCCGACGGCGCTCATTACGAACTACGTCCCGGGCGTCTCTGACCGGCCGTCCGACCGCATCGAAGGTCGGTCGCTCCGTCGTCATCGCCCGATGTCCCGCGCGTACGTCCCGAGCGGGGTCTGCCGGCGGAGACGAATCCGCTCCGTCTCCGTCGATAGCTCGATGCGGACCCCTGCACCGAAAGGAGAACCGCCGTCACTCGTGCGCTCTCGTTTCATTAGTCCGTCGAACGACCGCCGACGGAATAAAAATATCGGCCAATGGTTGCATTGAAATAATTACTTCTACATAGACCGATATAGTCTAGCGAACAAACACGTTCGACAGCCGCGTCGGCCGCGGACTCGACCGTGGACTTCGAGCGGAGGTCGCCGGGATTCCAGAACGCTTGGAAAGGTCAAACGCGCGTTTGTGCCTTGAGAAGGTTCTTTTAATCCGGTTTATATATCTCTGGCATGCGTGTCAGTTCACGAACGATTGCGACGCTAGTTCTCGCGTTCCTGTTGGTGACCGCGGGATGTGCAGGCAGTAATACCGGCGGAGACGCCGGCGGCCACAACGTGGAGATGTCTTCCAGCGGCGGCGGCGACGGCGCGTCGGCGACCGACGCGGCCGCCGAGGGCGAGACGGCGAACGTCGATAGTACCGCGCAGATCTCACAGCAGCGCGAGCTAATCCGCATCGGCGAGTTACGGATGCGAGTCGACGACTTCGAGCGCGCCCGCGACAACCTCACCGCCGCCGTCGAAGCGCGCGGCGGCTACGTCAGCGACACGAGTGTCTCGAACCGCGGCGAAGGTAACGAGACGTGGTCTCAGGGCCGCATCGTCCTGCGCGTCCCGCAGGAGAACTACACGTCGATGCTCGACGCCGCCAAGAGCGAGGGAGCGGTGCAGTTCGAGGAGACGAAGACGGAGGACGTGACCGACCAGATCGTCGATTTGGAGGCTCGACTCGAGAACCTCCGCGCCGAACGTGACCGCCTCCGCGAACTCTACGACCGGGCGAACGAGACGGAGGACGTGCTGGCCGTCCAGCGCGAACTGTCGGACGTCCAGTCCGAAATCGAGCGACTCGAAGGCCAGTTGCAGTCGCTCGAACAGCGCGTTGCCTACTCCACGCTCACGATCCACCTCGAAGAACCGCGGCCGGAAGGCCTGTACGACCGCGCCGAGTGGTACGACACCGGCGTACTGGCGGCGTTCCTCGAATCGGTCAGCGGCGTCGGCGTCACGCTCCGCGCGATAGTCGTCGGGGTTGCCTACGCCGCGCCGTACCTACTCGTCTTCGGCACGCCGCTAGTCGGCGCGGCGGTCCTCCTCTTTCGCCGCTTCCGCGGGTGAAGCACCCCACTATCTGTACCGGCGAAAGAGAAACGGGACGAACGGCGAATAAGAAGAAGACGAAGCCGTCGAAGTACCACCAGAGAAGCGCGCTGACGAGGAGGCTTCCGAACAGTCCGACGGCCGCAGTCATCGTTCGGGAACCGACCATAGCGCGTCCGCGTACGCCTTCGACGGACAAAAGCTGACGGCCGGTAGTTCGCGTTCTCGACCGGTCGAAGCGGCCGACTGCGTCGCACTAGTCGAGTTTCGGACGGACCGACGCCGGGAGCGTCTCGACGAGCGCTTCCAACGTCGCGCGGTCACCCGCGGCGACGTACGTGCTCTCGGACTCGACGGATTCGACGCCCGCCTCCGCCGCCAACAACGATCCCGCGTACTGCTCGTACACGTCCGGATAGAAGGCGACGAGTCCCTCGATTCGCCCGGTCGCGAGTAGCCCCCAGTCGACGCACGGCGACCACGTCTCGAGAACGCGCTTGCAGACGCCGTCGAGCGCGGCGACCATCTCTCTGCCCTGTCGCCGGCGGTCGGCATCGCGGACAGCCGGTAGTCCGAGGACGAACGAGACGGTGCCGTGTTCGAGCGACAGGCGGTCCGCGCTCTCGCTGGGTCGAATCCGCTCGCCGTTCACCGTCGCGCCGTGTCCTCGGCGCGCGAGATACAGCGTGTCGGGGAGCGGTTCGTAGATGGCCGAAACGACGGGTGAGTTGTCTTCGACCACGGCGACGGCGGAAGCGAACATCGGCAGTCCTGCGGCGAAGTTGTTCGTGCCGTCCAGCGGGTCGACGACCCACTCGTAGCGACTCGACCCGGAGCGGCCCGCTTCCTCGGCATCGATTGCGTGGTCCGGAAACGACTCGCGAATCACGGAGACGACCCGTTCTTCAGCGGCGCGGTCGGCGGCCGCCTTCACGTCGTCGGTTCCGTACTCGCCGTCGACGGTCCCGTCTCGGAACTCGTCGCGCAGGAACTCCCCGCCGGCGCGAACTGCCCGCTCTGCTACCGCGGCCAACTCCTCTACGTCGGCGGTCTCCATAGTCGGCGATTCGAGGCCAGCGGTATGAGCGATTCGACTGCCGGCTCCTCCGTCGACGCGTCCGGGGAGACGCTACGACAATCCATCCGAATAAATAGATGAGCAGGCACTCGGATATCTATCCAAAAAGACATCTAGAAATATTACCAGATATACGGATTCCGGGAAGTGCCGATTGCCCAACGTATTTCGAGGGGGCGAGAGAGGTACGACCGATGAGCGACCCGATACCACTCGAATCCTTCTACGACTTCACCGAGATCTCGCAGACGTTCGCGGTGTCACCCGACGGTGAGCACGTCGCGTTCGTCACCGCCGAATCCGACCAGCACGAGGAGAAACGGCTCACCTCGCTGTTCGTCGCTCCGACCGATGGGAGTCGAGAGCCGCACCGACTGACGCGCGTCCCGGGCGGGAGTCAGCCGAAGTGGAGTCCCGACGGCGACAGACTCGCGTTCGTCGCCGCGCGCGAGAAAGACACCGAGCGCCGCGTCGGGTGGCAGAAGACAGACGACGAGGACGAAAACGAAGAGAGCGGAGCGGACGAAGCAGACGACGATGACAACGGCGACGACGAGCCGAAGTCGCAGGTCTGGCTGTTCGACCTCTCGTTCGGCGGCGACGCCCGACAGGTCACCGAATTCGACGAGGGCGTCCGCGAGTTCGACTGGTCGCCCGACGGCGACCGTCTCGTCGTCTCCGCGCGCGACCCGACCGAGGAGGAGCGCGAGTACCTCGACAGCCGGCGCGACGGTGGTCCCATCGAGACCGAGCGACTCCAGCACAAAGCCGACGGTGTGGGGTACCTCGACTCGGTCACCACGTACCTGTTCGTCGTCGATATCGAATCGGGCGAGTCCGAACGACTTGACGACGCCTACGGCGGCGGCGCGTTCGAACCGCTCTCGGGGATGAACCCGGCGTGGGGTTCGAGCGACCGAATCGCGTTCACCTCCTGCCGCCTCGAAAACCCCGACGACACGATGGTTCGAGACGTCTACAGCATCGCTCCCGACGGGAGCGACCTCGAACAGTGGACCGACTCGGACCTCGCCGTCAACTCACCGACGTGGTCGCCCGACGGCGAGTCGCTCGCGTTCGTCGCCAGCGACCCCGAGAACTGGTACGTCCCCACCCAGCTGTTCGTCCACGACGGCGAGGCGTACGAGTCGCTCACCGCCGAACTCGACCGAACGTTGGGTCGCGGGGTGAGCCCGCAGTGGGCCGACGACGAGACGCTGTACGTCCTCGTCGGCGACGAAGGGAAAACGCGGCCGATTCGCGCCGGCATCGACGGAAGCGTCGAGCGAGTGTTCGCGGCGCAGGGCGACGACCGCGCGGTGAAAGGGTTCGACCTCGGCGGCGACACAGCGGGAGTCGTCCTCTCGCATCCGAGCGAGGGGCAGGATCTGTTCGCTCTGGAGATCCCAGACCTCGGTGCGGAAAACGAATCGGCGTCGTTCGTCCGACTCTCGCACGTCAACGGCGAGTTCACCGAGGAGTACGAGATGCCGCAGGTGCGACGCGTGACATACGAATCGGATGGATGGGATGTGGAGGGGATCGTCTACGCACCGCCCGAGTTCGACTTCGAGAATCCGGAGGCGCACCCGCTCGTCGTCGCCATTCACGGCGGTCCCGTCTCCTACGACGAACCGGAGTTCAGCTTCACGCACGCGGCGTTCACCTCGCGCGGGTACGTTGTCTTCCGGCCGAACTACCGCGGCGGATCGTCGTACGGCCGGCAGTTCGCCGAGACGCTCCGCGGGCGCTGGGGAACCGTCGAAGTCGAGGACATCGCCGCCGGCATCGAGGAGATGGTCGACCGCGGCTACGCCGACCCCGACCGCGTCTTCGGCCACGGCTTCTCCTACGGCGGCATCGCGCAGGGCTTCCTCGTCACGCAGACCGACCTCCTGACCGCCGCCGCGCCCGAGCACGGCCTCTACGACCTTCGTTCCGCTTATGGTACCGACGACAGCCATATCTGGACCGAGACGGAGTACGGCGTCCCCTGGGAGGCGAGCGAGGTGCTGGACGCCTCGTCGAGCATTCTCGACGTCGGCGACCTTTCGACGCCGCTTCTGGTGATGGCTGGCGAGGAGGACTGGCGCTGCCCGCCGTCGCAGTCCGAGCAGTTGTACGTCAGCGCGAAGAAGCAGGGTGTCGACGCGAAGTTCGTCCTCTATCCTGACGAACACCACAACGTCGGCGACCCGGACCGCGCGATTCACCGACTGGAACAGATTCTGGAGTGGTACGAACGGCACGACCCGGCGAAGTAAGACAGCGTCCGGAGTCGGTCACTGGTACGTTACGCTCACTTCGACCATCTTCGAGGCGCGTTGGAGCAGGTCGGGAATGTCCTCGCGGAACCAGCGGCCGTTGACTCGACGGGTGGGTCCGGCGACCGTCAGCGCACCGAGCAGGTCGTTCGTCTCGCGGTTGAGAATTGGCGTCGCGACGCCGCGCATTCCGTCGAGTCGCTCCTCGTCGTCGAAGGCGACGCCGGTTCGCCGTATCTCGGCGAGTTCGTCGAACAGCGTCTCGCGGTCGGTAATCGTGTTCTGGGTCTTTTCCGGCAGTCCGCGCTCGTCTAAGATTTCCTCGACACGTCCTTCCGGGAGATGCGCGAGTATCGCTTTCCCCGCCCCCGTGCAGTGAAGGTAGAGACGGATACCGAGACTCGCGTCCGTCCGGACTGCTTGGTCGGTGCGGTTGTAGTATAGGTAGACCGCTCGGCTCTGCTCTTCGACGGCGACGGCGGCGGACTCGCCGGTCTCCTCGGCCAGTTCGTTCACTACCGATTTCGTGACCGGGTAGACGAGCTGCTGGTCCAGTGCGCTCGCCGCGAGACGAAGCGAACGAAGACCGACGTGATACGCAGATCCGTTTCGTGCGACGTACCCTCGGTTCTCCAGCGTCGAGAGATGTCTGTGGACAGTGCTCTTCGAACGACCGAGTTCCGTCGCTAACTCGGAGACGCCGGCGCTGTCGGCCGCTTCGAGCGCTTCGAGGATCTCCAGCGTCGTTTCGACCGCTTTGACCGGTTCGGTGGGACCGTTCGCCATCTGTTCTCCAATTCACGCAAAAGACCATGATAAAGCTTGTTCTCTATCGCGGAAAAATCGTTCCGTAATTCGGAATAGTACGTCTCAGACCGCACCTCTAGAACGGCAGTTGACAGCTATCGTCGAATTGTTCCGCAATACGGAACAAGGCCGTTATTATCAATTTAGAATAATAAGAAAAACCCCCGATTATTCAGAAGTAGAAATTTGATGTTATAACTGGCGTGTGCATTCATTATAGTTCTCGTATTAGGAGTCTAGAGGTGCGAAATCGGCGGTATCTGAAGACAAGAAGAGAGTTTCGTCGACTAGTCGCGACTTCCGAAATCATCTAATTGACAATAGCCAGATATAGTAATTGACGGAATATTAAAGATAATTATTTAACTTCGATTGTCGCTCGTTGAGTTGGTGTATCACAAATCATGACAGTACTCGCAGCGGTCGGAATTCTAGCAGTGTTCGCGGTGTTCGGTCTGCTGATGATGACCGAAACCGTTCCAACGTTCATCGCCCTCGCGGCGATGGCTCTCGGTATCGCAATCGTTGGCGGACTCGGGCCGACGGAGATCGTCAACTCGGTAGTCGTCGACGGATCGACGCGACTCGCGGCGGCGTTCACCGCCGTCTTCTTCGGCGCGGCGCTCGGCTCTATCGTCGAACAGACCGGCATCGCCGAGGACCTCGTCAAGTCGGCTGCCGAACTCGGCGGCGACAACCCGTTCGTCGTCGCTGTCCTGCTCTACCTCGCCGTCGCAGTTATCTCGACGAGCATCTCCGGACTCGGCGCGTTCATCATGATCGCCACCATTGTGTTCCCGATCATGGTGAGCATCGGCTTCCCCCGGAAGATTGCGGCCGGAATCACGCTGCTCGCGTACGCCAACGGGGTGATGTTCAACCCCGCGAACTGGGTGTTCTACGCCGACGTCACCGGAATCGACCTCCAGAGCGTGATGGTGTGGGCGCTACCGACAGGCGTCGCGGCGCTGCTCGCGGGAGTGGCCTACATCACGTTTCAGACCCGGACATCCGAGTTTCAGGCGACGTGGGCCGCACGCGCCGAACCGGTCGGCGGGTCGGACGATCGAAACTCGGGCGTCCCGGTGTACGCGCTGCTGTCTCCCATCATTCCGGTCGTGCTCGTCGTCGCCGGATTAGAGGTTCTCCCGGCGTTCGTCGTCGGTATATTCTTCGCGGCCGTCGCGAGCAAACCCGGACTGCGCGGGATTCGACACCCAAGACGAACTCTCAATGAGGTGACCCGTGCCTTCCACGAGGGCATCTCGAACGCCGCCCCGGCCATCGCGCTGATGGTCGCCATTGGGTGGCTTCTCAACGCGGTGTTCGCCGAGTCCGTCGCGCAGACGATGGAGCCACTCCTCTCGGCCATCATCCCGGAGAACATGGTCCTGTACGCCGCGATGTTCATCGTCCTCGCTCCGCTGGCGCTCTACCGCGGCCCGCTCAACCTTTGGGGCCTCGGCAGCGGTATCATCGGCGTCCTCGCCGCCATCGGCATCAACCCCGCGCTCATCACAACGACGGCGGTCAGCGCGCTTCGCGTGCAAGCCCCGGCGGACCCGACGAACACCCACAACGCGTGGACGGCCGACGAGATGGACGTCAACGTGAACTCGTTGACGAAGAGCGTCCTCCCGTTCGCGTGGCTCACCGCCGCCGCCGGCATCGTCTTCTCGGTCGTCCTCTTCGGCCTCTAATCGCACCCAGTAGACACGATGAATATGGATTCACTCCGAATCGGTATCGACGTAGGCGGAACGTTCACCGACGCCGTCGCCATCGACAGCGACACGTTGGAAGTAGTGCGACAAGTGAAGGTCCCGACGACCCACGACGCCGAGGCGGGCGTCGCTGCCGGTATCGTCGAGGCGGCGTCGCAGATTCTCGAAGACGTCGACGCGACGCCCGAAGACGTCGTCTTCATCGCCCACGGGACGACGCAAGCGACGAACGCGCTGCTGGAGGGCGACGTATCCGCCGTCGGCGTACTCGGTATGGGAAAGGGGCTGAAAGGCCGCCGCGGGCGAACGGAGACGAACGTCGGCGACATCGAACTCGAAGACGACCAGCGCATCCCCGTCGAGCACGAGTTCGTCACCATTGGCGACGACGGCGTTCCGTCGACGGAAGCCGTCGAAGAGGCGCTCGACGCGTTCGAGGCGGCGGGGGTGGAGTCGGTAGTCGCCAGTCAAGCGTTCGGCGTCGACGACCCGACCACCGAGGAACACGCCTGCAAACTCGCTCGCGAGGCCGGCTTCGCCGCCATCGGCGCGCACGTCGTCTCGAAGCGCTACGGACTCAAGGTGCGGACGCGGACGGCGGTGGTCAACGCGAGCATCCTTCCGCGGATGATGAAGACCTCGCGGTCAACCGCCGAGAGCATCGCCGGGATGGGCGTCGACGCGCCGCTGATGATAATGCGCTCCGACGGTGGCGTGATGGAGATCTCGGAGATGCAGCGCCGTCCGATTCAGACGATTCTCTCCGGACCGGCGGCGGGCGTCGCCGGCGCGCTGATGTACGAGAACGTCACCGACGGCATCTTCATCGAAGTCGGCGGGACGAGCAGCGACATCAGCGTCATCGAGCGAGGGAAACCGAAGTGGAAATCCGCCGAAATCGGCGGTCACACCACGTTCCTCCGGACGCTCGACATCCGAACAGAGGGCGTCGCCGGCGGGTCGATGATTCGCGTCGACGACGGCGAGGTGTCGGGCGTCGGCCCGCGGAGCGCCCACATCGCCGACCTACCGTACGCGGTGTACGCCGAAACCGACGCCATCGAGAGCCCACGCCTCGTTCGCGTCCGACCGAAGGAGGACGACCCCGAGTACGTCGCCGTCGAGACGGCCGACGGAACCCGGTACGCGCTGACGCCGAGCGGCGCGGCGAACGTGCTCGGACTTGTTTCAGACGACGCCTACACGGCCGGCAACGCCGATGCCGCGCGGCGGGCCTTCGAACCGCTCGCCGACGAACTCGGCGTCAGCGTCAACGACGCTGCGCGGGCGGTGCTCGATGCCGCAGTCGAGAAACTTGTTCCGGTCGTCGAGGACATCCTCGACGAGTACGGACTCAACGCGGGGCTACTCGAACTCGTGGGCGGTGGCGGCGGGAGCGCGGCCCTACTGCCGTATCTCGCCGAGACGACTGATTACGACGCTCGACTCGCGACGAACCACGCGACCATCAGCACCATCGGCGTCGGTCTCGCGATGGTCCGCGACGTCGTCGAACGCAACGTGATGGAACCGTCGGAGTCGGACATCGAGCGCCTGCGGCGAGAGGCGATCGACTCCGTCGTCGGTATGGGTGCGAGCCAGGAATCGGTCGAAGCGACCGTTGAGTACGACGCCTCGCGAAATCTCCTACGCGCCGAAGCAGAGGGGTCGACCGAGCTCCAGACCCGAGACCTCTCGCAGGGAGCTATCGACGACGAGAGTCGGCACGAGACGGCGGCGGCGAGCCTCGATAGCGACTCCGACGCCGTGGAGTCGGTCGCCGAGACCGAGAGCCTCCGCGTCTTCCAGACCGAGCGGTCGTCGTCGCGGTTCTTCGGTCTGCTCACCAAGACGCGTCAGCCGACTGCCGTCGTCGACGGCGGCGGAGTCGCTCGACTCAAACTCGAAGACGCCGCCGTCTACACGCTGACAGGTGAGTCGGTCGTAGAGTCGGTCGACGAGGTGCTCGACCGCGAGTCGGTGTTCTCGAACTCCTCGGAGAAACTCCCGAACCTCTACGTTTGTCACGGCAGTCAATTACTCGACGTGAGCGGCATGTCGACCAGAGACCAGATTCACTCGCTCGTCGACATCGAACTCGGCGACGTTCCGGACGACCAACAGCTCGTACTGTTGGCGGAGAAACCGTGACGCCACGAACGGCGACGCGTCGAGAACGCGCCGACGCACTCGGTCGAGAGCACGCCGCCCGCACGGTCGACCGCTACGGCACCCGAGAGCCGCGACGCATCGCACAGGCCGCGGGAGTGACCGTCCGAACCGACGAGTGGGGCGGGCTCTCGTCACTCGCGCTCCTCGGCACGTACGCCGACGGAACCGTAACGCTCTACACACGACAGATAGCGGCCGCCGCAGCGGCGGTCGACGTTTCGGAGTCGCTCGCAACGGAGCTGGTGCTGGCACACGAACTGGCTCATCACACGTTCGCAGTCGACCCGCCGACGTTTGGAGAGACCGAACAATCAGGCTGTCGACGGTGGCTGTCGGCGTTGCTCCCGGGCCGCCGAGACGGACTGTCGCGCGATCTCGAAGAAGTCGCCGCTCACGCGTTCGTCGCGACGCTCGTCCCCGAGTCGACCGGCGAAGCGCTGGACGCACTCCGCACGTACTGCCCGCAGACCGACCCCTCGATTCGATACTCAGAATGACTGAAACCGACACCTACGACGTCGCCGTTCTCGGCGGCACGCCCGGCGGCATCGCCGCCGGAGTCCGCGCCGCCAGAGACGGTGCTGAAACCCTCTTGATCAGCTACAACTGCCACCTCGGCGGGATGATGGCGGGCGGGTTGAGCTACACAGACACGCTGATACAGAAACCCCGCGCGCCCATCCTGCAGGAGTTCGTCGACGCCGCACGCGACCACTACGCCGAGAACTACGGCGAGGACTCCGAGCAGTACGAGTTCTGCGAAGGCGGCTACATCTTCGAACCGCACGTCGCCGAGGACATCTTCGACCGCCTCGTCGCCGACGAGTCGAACTTGACGCTCCTACGCGCCTATCGACTTGTTTCGGCGGAGCGGACGGGTCGAACCGTCCGGTCGCTCCGAATCGAACCGTTCGACCCCGAAACCGGCGAGCGACGCGACGGCGACGAGCGCCGCGTCGAAGCAGACGTGTTCGTCGAGGCAACGTACGAGGGCGACCTCGCAGCGACCGTCGGCGTCCCCTACCGGATCGGGCGCGAGTCCCGCAGCGAGTACGACGAGCAGTTCGCGGGACGGCTGTTCACGGGAATCCGCGGCGACCGCTTCTACCCCCGCGAGGCCGTCGGCAATGAGGACGACAGCGCGCCCGCCGACCGCCGCGGGCCGCTCGACGTCGCCCCCGAGAAGCGGCGCGGCGACCTCGACATCACCCCACATCCCGCGGGACTTACTGAAATATTCCCCGGCAGCACCGGCGAGGGGGACGACGCGATTCAGGCGTACAACTACCGCCTCTGTCTGAGCCGCAACCCGGAGAACCGCCGTCGCCCCGAGAAGCCGGAGCGCTACGACCGCGATGAGTTCCTCCGCGAACTCCCCGAAATAGAGGAGTCGGGGCTCCGCTCGTACCTACTGCTGCGCTACCTGCCGAACGAGAAGGCGGACATGAACTCGGCGGACCTCCCCGGCGAGAACCACGACTACCCTGAAGCCGACTGGGAGGAGCGCGCCGAGCAGGCGCGCAGACACCGCGAGTATGCGCTCGGACTGCTCTACTTCTTGCAGAACGACGAGGCGGTCCCCGACGAGATTCGGGAAGACGCCCGCGAGTGGGGGCTGGCGAGAGACGAGTTCACGGAGACAGACAATTTCCCGTGGCAACTGTACGTCCGCGAGGCGCGGCGCATCGAGGGACGCTACACGTTCACCGAGAACGACGCCCGCCACGCGCCCGGTCTCGACCGGACGCCAGTCCACGCCGACAGCGTCGCCGTCGCGGAGTACCCGCTCGACTCGCACGCCTGCCACGAGGAGCGACGGCTGGGAAGCCAACCGGAAGGATTCTTCTACGCCTCGCAGGTGACGCGGCCTTCGCAGGTGCCGTACCGCGCGCTGCTCCCGAAGGGCGTCGACAACCTCGTCGTTCCCGTGCCGCTGTCGTCGACGCACGTCTCCTACGGGACGATTCGGCTCGAACCGACGTGGCTGCACATCGGCGAGTCGGCGGGCGTCGCCGCCGCGATAGCCGTCGAAACGGGCGACGCGCCCGCGAGGCTCGACCCGTCGCACGTTCAACGACGACTCGTCGACTCCGGGGTCACTCTCTCCTTTTTCAACGACGTCGACGCGGAGACGGATGCGGCGTGGGCACCGGCCGTCCAGTATCTCGGGACGAAGGGCTTCTTCGCCGACTACGACGCCCGACCGACGGCGTCGCTATCGGAGTCCGTCGCCGAGGTGTGGGCGTCGGCCGCCGCCGAACTTCGAGAGGAGGAAACAGTCGACGCGTCGGCGCTCGCCCACCGACTCCCGTCGGCCGAGGCGAGCGGTTCCGCGGAGTCCGTCACCGGCGACGCGTTCGCCGCGCGCCTCTCGGAGGCGCTCGGTGACGACGTGTCGCTCCCGGACGCCGTCGACGGAGCGGCGCCGCTCTCGCGAGGCGACGCCTGCCTCGTCGTCTATCGGGCGCTCGCGGAGTAGCTGAAACGACCCCGTCCGGCGCCACGGCGGACCCAACCAATTTTTCGCCCGCGCACGAAGGAATCGTATGGACTTCGAAGTCGTCCGAGGCGACATCGCCGCGCAGTCAGCGGACGCGCTCGTCAACGCAGCGGGTACGAGCCTCCGCATGGGGTCGGGCGTGGCGGGCGCGCTCCGGCGCGCAGCCGGAGAGGAACTCAACGAGGAGGCGATGTCGAAGGGACCGGTCGAACTGGGCGAAGTCGCCGTCACCGACGCGTACGAACTCGATGCCGACTACCTGATTCACGCGGCGGCGATGCCGCACTACGGAGATGGACAGGCGACCGAACAGAGCATCCGAGACGCGACGCGGAACACGCTCGAAGTGGCCAACGAACGCGGTTGCGAGTCACTCGTGATTCCGGCGCTCGGGTGCGGCGTGGCGGGCTTTCCGCTCGACTTCGGTTCGAGACTGATTTTCGAGGAGATTTGGGCGTTCAAGCCGTCGTCGCTGCGCGACGTTCGGTTCATCGCCTACAGCGACGAGGAGTACGAGACGGTCCGCCGCGTCGCCGAAAACGTCCCGGAGGAAACGGAGTGAGTTGGCAGTAGACGGGTCTCACAGTACAATTTATCTCCTCGGTGAGTCGATCAGTATCGATAATGATTAGCGATTCGCTCAACTACCTCCGCGAAAGTGACGACGCCGTCGCGACGGTGCTCGTCGGCGGCATTCTCCTCCTGCTCGGGTTCCTGCTGGTTCCGCTGTTCACGGTCGCGGGCTACCTCGTTCGGGTGCTCCGCGGCACCGCGAAGGGCGACGACCGTCCGCCGGCGTTCGACGACCGGGTCGAGATGACCGTCGAAGGCCTGTTCGCCTCCGTCGTCGGCTTCGTCTACTTCGTCGTCCCCTCGCTACTCGTCGGCCTCGTGGGCTTCCTCATCGTCAGCGTGGCGTTCGTCGTCGTCCCCGGCGAGCCGAGTCCCGCCCCGGACCCGCTCGTCGGAGTCGCGTTGACGCTCGTCTCCGTAGTCGGGTCGGTCGGTCTCTGGCTCGTCGGTCTCTACGCCGGCCCGGCGGCCGTCGCCAACTACGCGACAACCGGCCGATTCGGCGCGGCGTTCGCGGGACGGTCGCTCTGGGAGGCCATGACGACCCGAGCGTACGCGACAGCGTGGCTCTCGGCGGCCCTGGTGCTGCTGGCCTCCGGCGTCCTCGGCGGACTGCTCGCGACCACCTTCGTCGGCGGCCTCCTCACAACGTTCGTCACGTTCTACGCGCTCGTCGCCGCTGCGTACCTCCTCGGGCGCTCGTGGGGAGAGTTGCGCTCGAACGGCCGTCGCCAGGACCCGACCCCGTCGGAACGGCCCGCTATCTGAAGCAGTCGACAACCCGTCGACTACCGTATATGGCCGCCTGGGGGGCTTAGAAGCCGAAATTCTGATGTGTCTTTATCGTCTCAGGAGTCATTAGAATAGCCGTGACAACACAATCAGTCTCTTCGCCTGCAGTCGCGGCGCCCGTCGAACGGGTACCGAAAAACCGATTCTTCCGCGCCGGTCTCCTCGCAATCGCGATGGCGCTGGCGTCGGTCGTCCTCCTCCGCCTCGTCGCGGGCTTCCTGTTCGCCGTCGACCCGGCGTTCCTGCCGTTGCAGTGGACGCCCATCGTCGCGACGACGGTCGTCGCCGGGGTCGGCGCGACGGTCGCCTACGCGCTCGTCGACCGATTCACCGACCGCCCGATTCGGACCTTCACGGCGCTCGCCGCGACGGTACTCGTACTGTCGCTGCTCCCACTCTCACAGTTCCTGAGCGAGGTTTCGACGGGTATCTTCGTGACGCTCGTCGGGATGCACGTACTCGTCGCGGGCGTACTCGTCGCGGTTCTGACGCGCCGCGCGCGTCGGGTCTAAACACATCTGTTTTCTAAACGACCGGCTCTGTCGAAATCCTCGATCAGTGATCGCCTGGCGAGACCGTGCTGAATACGGAGCGCGTATCGGTCATCCGCTCGACACTCGATGTGAGCAAATCGAATCGCTCAGTACAGAGACTTCAGATAGCACGATCAAAGTCGTCACTACCACATTGACAACCTCCATCTGTTCCGACTGGACGGTAATTATCGTTCTCCGTTTCTTGCGCCGGATAGATGTTCCCGCATTCGACGCATTTGACAAAAACGGACGGTTCTCCCCCTGCTTTTGGACCTTCCTTCGTCATGTGTTGGCCTCAGAACATCACCTTGTCCTGCTGTTACTCACACCATCACAACAAAAGAAGTAGTTTCCTAGTTGGTGAAATTGAACCAGATAAACTAGTAGTGACGATGATAAGTGTGATTTCGATTTCCGATGGTACAAGAGTCGAGGTGAGGACTGGATTGGCTCCTTAGAAGTCCGAAAACAGAAGATACACGTTCCGTAAGTTCAAACAGAATCAAACTGCCCTTTTTGAGCGACTTCGGAGGAGGAGTGTTGACTGCCGAACATTCAGGCCCACGGCCGTTCGGTGAACTCGCCGTTCTCGATCTCGCGCTCAATCTCCCGGAGCGTCGCGTCGTCAACGCCGACGAGGTGGCAGAGCGGATGCCCCGGCGCGGCGACCGGGTTCTGAAGCACGCCGACGACGAGGCCGGTGAAGGGGGCAACAACGCGCTCCTCGTAGGATTTGAAGTGGTCGGTGATGGTGCAGATGGTGTCGCCCTCGTAGACCAGCGGGACGGAGCCGTATAGCATGTCGACGAGCCCGCCCCGGTCGGCGCGGAGCCACGTCTTCTCGGTCGTCGCGTCGATGACGCGCCGCCAACCCGGCCAGTGGACCGGCGTGTCCGGGAGAGCGCCGTACTCGGCGAGGACGCTCTCGGTCCCCTCCAGCGCGCGGTCGACGAGTTCCGGTTGGAAGCGGTGGGCGCGCCCCATCTCGACGGTGATAGTCGGGACGCCGTCGTTCGTCGCTACCGTTCGGAGCGAGCCGCCGTCGGCCTCGCCGGAGAGGATGACGTTCGCCCCGAACGATTTCGCGAGGCGGGCGACCTCGGTGGTAGCCATGTCGGCGCGGACGTGGTACATCGTCGTCCGGTTCCGCGTCGAGGTGTGGAAGTCGAGCCCGAGGTCGCAGTGGCGGACGAACGTGCCGTAGATGGCGTTGGCCATGCGTTCGGCCGTGTTCGATCGTTCATTCCCAGGGAACGAACGGTTGAGGTCCTGGTCATAGATGGGGATATAGCGCTGCTGGGCTAGAAAGCCGGGGACGTTGCAGACGTGCAGACAGACGAGCGTCCCGCAGATGTCTTCGGGATCGTAGCGGGCGGCGACCTCCTGAATCACTTTCACGCCGTTGAGTTCGTCGCCGTGTAGCGCCGCTGTCAGGCAGACTCGCGGTCCGGCGCGCTCGCCGTTGATAATCGTGACCGGGATTCGTACCGGGTCGCCGTGGTACGTCTCGCTGATTTCGTACTTGAAGTGGCGCTTCTCGCCCGGGGCGACGACCCCGTCCTCGCCGTACCGAAACGGTCTCGGAGCTTCGAGAGTGCGTGGTTCGACCGTATTCACGAAGACGTATTATCTTACGAGAGTATCAATCTTCTCAGAGTTACCCACTATCCGACGTAATCGGCTCCGACGCGCTGTCGACGTAATTGGTGCCGACGCGCTCAGACGTCCATCTGCGAGGCTTCTCCTCTCGCTCCCGCAGAAACATCTTGTACGTGGCTGTGGCGGTACAGCATATGTCAAACGAACCGACTCGACAGGGCGATCACCACTACAAACGCGTCAACGAACGCATCGACGGGCGCGACGACTGGGCGCGACGACGGAGGAAGGGAATCCCGACGAACGAGCGGCTTCTAGTCGTCGCCTGCATGGACGAACGCATTCCCGTCGAGGAGGCGCTGGGGCTCGAACTCGGCGACGCGCAGGTGTTCCGAAACGCCGGTGGAAAGGTCACCGATGACGTGATTCGGAGCGCCGCACTGACAACGAACTTCTTCGACACCGAGGAGATTATCGTCGTCAACCATACCGACTGCGGGATGATGAGCGCGCCCGACGAGGACGTCGTCGCCGGTCTCGAAGCGCAGGCGGGTGGCTCGCTGGACGGCGTGAGCCTCGATCCGTCGCTTCTCGAACTGAACATCGGCGACGCCGACGTCGCCGATTGGGTGCGGATGACCGACGACATCGACGAGGCGTGCGCGGCGCAGGTCGCGCTCCTCGAGCAACACGAACTCGTCCCCGACGACGTCACAGTTACCGGCTACGTCTACGAGGTGGAGTCCGGGGAGCTCCGGCGGCCCGGCGAGCGTCTCGCCGAAGAGATCAGCGAACGACGGGACTGACCGAATCGCTTTCCGCCTCGGAGCCGAGCGAACGGTATGCCGCGGCTCGAAGACCCACTGAATATCGGCGATTTTACCGTCCCGAACCGCCTCTATCGAGCGCCGCTTTTAGAGTGCGCCGGCAACGGCGACGACGCCGTCGAGACGCTCGTCTCCGATCTCGAACCCACCGCCGCGTCGGGTGCGGGTCTCGTCTGCCAAGGCGCGACTGTCGTCCGCGGCGAGGGCGGGTGCGCCGCGCCGGGGATGACCCGCGTCCACGACCCCGATTTCGTCGCTGACCTCTCGGAGCTCACCGACGCGGTTCACGCCCACGGGAGTACCATCGCCATCCAACTGGAACACGGCGGCCTGCGGAGCATGGAGACGTGGCACGCAGGCTACCGCGCCGCCAACCCCCGATTGCAACAGCTCGCTGCCTCCCGTCCGCCGTGGCCGCTTCGACTGCTCGACCGGATCGGACTCCTGAGCTACGACGCGTACGTGCTGACGACCGACGAGGTGTACGAGTTGGCGGCCGACTTCGGCCGGTCAGCGGCGTACGCCGTCGGCGCCGGCTACGACGCGGTGCACCTCGCCGGCGCGAACATGGGCATCATCCAGCAGTTCCTCTCGCCGTTTTACAACCGGCGCGACGACGAGTTCGGCGACGGCGTGCGCTTTCTCGAACTCGTCCACGAGGAAATTCGGGCGAGAGCGGGCGACGTGCCGCTGATGACGAAGGTGCCGGCCGAAACGGAAGCGCCGCCGTTCGTCCGCACTCGCCTCACCTCGACGGACGCCGTACGAATCTGCGAGCGGCTCGAAAGCGTCGGCTTCGACGCGCTCGTCCCTGTGAATGCCTCGGTGTTCTGGGACATGAGCATCGTCCGCGGCGAGTTCCCGGCGCGGGCGTGGCGCGACGACAGATATCAGAAGGGCTACGCCGAAGCGTTCGGCGGCCAGGTGCGGGCGGCGCTCGTCGCCCTCGGCAACCGAGTGGAGTCGCTCGCGTACGACTTCGAACCGGTGTGGAACGCAGACCTCTGTCGGGCGGTCCGAGAGTGCGTCGACCTGCCGGTGCTCGCAGAGGGAGGGATTCGCGAGCGACGCGAGATGGACGAGATGCTCGGCCGTGACTGCGACATGGTCGGGATGGCGCGCCCCTTCTACGCCGAACCGGAGCTTCCGGCGCGGTTGCTGGGAGCCTCGGCGGAGACGCGCGTCGTCTGCGAGAATTGCAACAACTGCGCGGTGCCGCAGGCGACGGGCGAATCCGGGGTCTGCCGAACGCCGTCGGTGCTGCAGCGAGCAGGCGAGTTGCGAAGGGAGGGCGCGTACGAGCGGAGCGACCGCTCAGAGGCGGAGTAATCGAAGCGAAACGGGAGAGAAAAAGCGGGGGCCGTCCGTCAGCCGCTCAGCCGAGGACGTAGTCGAGCGCCGGGTACTTCTCGATGAGCGGTTGGCCATCGACTTCGTATTGCTCGATGTAGGCGTCGAGGCCGAGGATGCGGCCCGCGCCGAACGCAGCGACAGCGAGGAACACGAGCATGTACGCGAAGTCGCCGTTGATGATACCGTGTTCGATACTCCAGTTGCCGAAGTAGAACATGAGCATCATGAGCGCGCCGAAGAACGCCGCGAGGCGGGTCATAACCCCGAAGATGAGTCCGAGGCCGATGAGGAGTTCACCCCACGGGACGGCGACGTTGACGAACTCGACGAACCACGCTGTGCTCCCCATCCACGCGAACAGGCCCGCTAACGGGTTGCCGTTCGCCGCGGCCACGTTCGTGAGGTAGCCGCCTGCGTCGAAGGGAGCGACGAGTTTCTCGACGCCCGCCCACGCGAACGCGACGCCCATCATGAGACGGAGCGCGAGGACGAACCAGGCGCTGAGCGGGTGCGCCTCCGCCGTTACGGTGTATCCGCCGATGCTGCTTTCGAACGTGTTTTGGGTTGTTTGGCTCATTGTGTTCACCTTACAGTTGAACCATCGCCCGGAGTTCCGATATAACCGGTATCTCGTTCCCAACATCTGGGAATCGTGCGGTACGGTGGCTCGAACCGCTCGATTCGACCACCGATCTCGGCACCGACGAAACGAACGCGAAACCCATCGCTCTACAACCGCGCGCGCACCGACGTGAGTTCGGGCATCGAGACGCCGACGACGCCGGCGAGCGCCTCCGCGCCGCCGAGCAGCCACTCAGCGCGTTCGATGCGCGATTCGAGGTCGCCGGGACCGATGCGGTAGGCGTCGACGATGTCACGGGCGGGCACGTCCTCGGCCCAGTCGTGGAGGATGCGCGCCGTCTTCACCGCCTCCAGCCACCGCTCGAAGTTCTCCGTCTCGCTCATCTTCGTCGTGAACTCGGCGGCGTGTTTCGTCGCAAACTGGTACATCGCCGCGCGCTCGCGGTTGCCGAGGTACGTCCCGTGCATGTCGGGCGTGTCGCAGACGATTTCGAGCGCCGTCAGTTCCGTCGTCGACTCCATCTCGGCAGCGGTCCGAAGCCCCGAGACGATTCGCGCGCCGGTCTCGGGGGAGAGATACTGCCGCGACACCTGTGCGCCGAGTTCCGTCGCCACAAGCGTCTCGCCGTCGGCAATCATCTCCATCGCCACGAGGTCCGAGATAACCGCGTCGACGACGCCCGAGAGGTCCATGTCGGGCGTCTGGTGCGCGTAGAACGTCGCGCCCAGCAGTTCGAGGATGCTCGAGCGCGAGTCAGCGAACTCGGAAGCGACGACCGACAGCACGTGCGTTCGGAGCGCCTCGGGGTCGGCGAGTTTCGAGTCGACTGCCTCGGCGTCGGCCTCGACGTATCTGGTCTGGAGTTCGTCGCGCGTGTTCTCGTCGCCGACGAGCACCGCCTCGCCGTACGGGTCGAGGTGGGGGCGGCCCGCCCGCCCGCACATCTGGTGGACTTCGAGCACCGGCAGCCACGCCATCTCGGAGCCAGTGTAGCGCTTCTGGTCGCGGATGACGACGCGACGGGCGGGGACGTTCACCCCGGCGGCGAGGGTCGGCGTCGCGCAGATGACCGAGATCTCGCGGTTTCGGAAGCCGTTCTCGACGGCGACGCGGTGGTCGCTCCGCAGCCCTGCGTGGTGGAACGCGACCCCGGAATCGAGCGCGTCGGCGAGTCGCTCGCCCGTCTCCGTCGCGCCCGCGTCGAGGACGGTTTCGGCGACGCCGGAGGCCGCGCCGAGTCCGTCCTGGGCGAGTCGCTGAGCGAGCGTCTCCGCCTCGCGGCGCGACCGGACGAACGCGAGCGCCTGCCCGCCGCTGTCGACGGCGTCGGCGACGAGCGCCGCGGTGGCCTCGGTGTCAGCGTCGGCGCTCGGCGGCAAGTCGGCGGAATCGCAGTCGACGGTGAGGTCGGTGCCGTCGTCGAAATTCACCCGCTCCTCGCAGTAGACGCCGGTCCGGAGGTCGATGGGTCGCCACCGCGTCCGGACGAGTTCGGCGTCCAGCCAGTCAGCGATGTCTTTGGGGTTGTCGACGGTCGCCGAGAGTGCGACTATCTGGAGGCCGGGAGCGCGTCGTTGGAGGGTTGCGAGCGTCACTTCGAGCGTCGGGCCGCGCCCCTCCGCGCCCAAGAGATGAACTTCGTCGACGACGACGCAGGCGAGTTGTTCGACCCACGACGCGCCGTTTCGAATCGCCGAGTCGACTTTCTCGCTCGTGGCGACGACGACGTCGTAGTCGGCGAGCTCCTCGCCGGGCGAGTCGAAGTCCCCGGTCGAGATGCCTGCCTCGATTCCCGGTAGCTCGGCGAACGCCTCGTACTTCTCGCGGGCCAGCGCCCGCAGCGGAACGACGTACAGTCCGGGGCCGTCGGCGGTGAGCATCGCCAGTTCGGCGATGAACGTCTTTCCTGATGCAGTTGGAATCGCGGCGACGACGCCGCCGCCGTCGCAGACGCCCGCCTCGACGGCCGCCGCCTGCGGCGGGTAGAGTTCGTCGATACCCTGCGCTTCGTAGTGGGCGACCAACTCGTCGGCAAGCGGCAGGTCCCGGACTCGCATTGTCACTCTCTGTCTCCGTCTTCGGGTAAAAAGGTACGCCGCGGAGCGAGAGTGAGTGCAAGGGTGAGAATGAGCGCGCGGCGACGTTCACGCGCCTCTGTCACCGGTGTTCGTGTCAACGTCGGAGAAACACCTATGTTCGTCGCATCTGTTGTCGAATTCATGGCGTTCACACACCTCCCGCTGCGCCGCTCCGCGCTGGTCGGCGCAGTCGTCTACGCCCTCGGGTACGCTCTGACGTACACGGTCACCGCTGGTCGCGCCAGTGCCGTCGCCGCCGTTGAAATCGCCGGAGAGTACGCAGACCCCGCACCACTCGGCGCGGTTCTCGGCTCGGGCCCCGCATCGTGGGTCACCTCCGGCTGGCTGTTCTACAACGCGCATCTCGTCCCCACGAGCGTCCCTATCGCCGACGCCGTGAACGGACTCGGCGGGCTGACGAACCGCTCGCTCTTGGCAACGCTCGGCGGCCCGTTGTACCCGCTGTATCTGTTGCCGCCGCTGCTGCTCGTCGCGGCAGGTTACGTCGTCGTCCTGACAGCGAGTACGCCCGGCGAGAACGGCGCGCGAAACGCCGGGGCGAGCGTCGTCGCCGGCTACTTCCCGCTGTTTCTCGTCGGGGCGTTCGTCTTCACCGTCGGTGCGGCGGAGGCGCCGACCGCCGCGTCGCCCGCTGGACTCCCGTCGGTGCTTCTCGGTCTGATGTATCCGCTGGCGTTCGGAGGGGTCGGCGGACTGCTGGCCGACAGACGAGCTGTCGCGTCGAATCCAACCGGAGAAGTCGCTGAAGCGAAGCGAGACCGGAGGTGATTTTTCCGGAAAAGGGCTCTACTGAAGTCCTCAGAACGAGACAGGAGCGTTATACTGAATATAGAGGATGAATTCAGCAAGCTGTCTTCATTCGTATCAACCCGCAAGCGACGAAGTAGCCGTTAGGTAGGTGTGCTTAGTTAACGGAGTGGAATACGAGAGACGCGACGTTGGGGTGGACCGCCTACAAAGTCTCAACCCTTCGTCAGCGATGAACCCGTCGAGCGACATCGCCATGGGGACTACAGCCAGCTTAAATCACTCTCTGTCATATAACGGTGGGGTCGTTACTGGTACATCGCCCATCGATATGATTCGAGCGTCATCCTCCGTTTACCTGTCAGAAATATAGAGGCAAGAGGAGTTCGCTTGATTACCCTTCACTTAACTGCTGCACCTCATAGGTTAGAACCGCAAATACATCGCCATATTTTTGCACAGTAGCTAGTTTCAGAGGAGGGGTTGTGATCGCGCGCGGTAATAGTGGTGCACCCGAAGTGAGCGTGACGGGAGCAACGCTGAGAATAATCTCGTCGAGTAGACCGTGGTCGTGAAACTGTCCGACAAGGTCACCACCACCGACGAGCCAGACGTTCTTACCGTCTGCGGCCTTCACCATATCCGCATGGACGGGCGCGACATCCCCCTGCACGAAGCGAATGTCCGCACCCTCGACCACCGGCAATTTCCGACTGCTAAACACCCAAGCCGGGACCTCGTACTGCCACTGTTCCGGGTTCTCGACTAGGTTTTCGTGCTCGATAATCCACTCATAGGTCGTCGAACCCATGGCCAAGGCACCAACCTGGTCTATGAACTGCGAGTAGTTGTCCTGTACACCCTCGATATCCCCGATATCTCCAAACTGAAAGAGCCAGTCGAGTGAATCGTCCTCGTCGGTGAGATAGCCGTTGATGGTTGTTGCTGTGTAATATTGGGTCTTCATCTTTTCAAACGCCGTTTAGGAAGCGTTACGGCGGGATAAAGGTTGCAAACCACCCCGTCGATTGACAGACACGTCGAAATACTCGGGCGGCTGAAATAAGCTCGTGGTAAACGGGCGGGTACCCGGGCTGTCACTCCGTCTCTACTGACTCGTCGGAATCCGTTCCGGCTACTCTACTGTCGAGAGAGTTCCAGTATCGCATCGCCATCCCGTCCACGGAGAAATCCCACCACGTGTATATCTCGAAGTCCAGCGCGTCGCGAATACGTCTCGTCATCCCGAACCCGAGCGCCTCTTTTCGGAATTCGTCTTCGGAGAGTCGGACCGAATCGCCCTCCGAGCGGTCCGAATATCGAGCCGATTCGACCAATCCGCTGTCGTCCAGCCAGTAGACGCTCCCGCAAGCAGTGTCCATCGTATCGTCGCTTATCACGAACCCACACCGCAAGAGTCCAGAGACTGTGCGAAGCAATTCTTCGAGGAACGACTCAAGTCCGTCCCACTTCCAATCGGTGTGCACAACGACGTGGGCCGAGTCGGGCATCTTCGGCCGAACAAACTCGTCGTGAGCTTCGAGATGTCTGAGTAGCGTTTCGACCCCATCCCTGTCCTTCAGTTCAAAGGTGACTGTACGATAGCGGCCCATCTCGCTCGGCGATTGGTCGAGTTCCGACTAAGCTCTATGTGTGTCTGCTCGGTGAAGAAAAAGAAACACTGGAACGGACGTCGATTCCGAACGCGGCCCTACAGCAATCCGCCGTCGTCCAGCCGCTCGACGGCTTCCTGAAGGCGCTCCTTGCTCGCCGCGTAGGAGATGCGGGCGTAGCCGGGCGCACCGAAGGCGCTTCCCGGAACCGTCGCGACGTGGGCGTCCTGAATCGCGTTCTCGCACCACTGCTGGTCGTCGTCAGCGACGGGAATCATCATGTAGAACGCGCCGTCGGGGACGGCCACGTCGACGCCGCGCTCGTCGAACATCTCGACGAGCATGTCGCGGCGCTCCTCGAACGCCTCGACCATCTGGCCGACCGCCGTCTCGGTGTTCGTGATGGCTTCGACGCCCGCATGCTGGACGAAGTTCACCGCGCAGGAGACCGAGTGGCTGTGGAGTTTGCCTGCCTCCGAGACGAGGTCCTCGGGCGCGTGGAGGTAGCCGAGCCGCCAGCCGGTCATCGAGTACGCCTTCGAGAAACCGTTGACGGTGATGGTCCGGTCTTCCATCCCCTCCAGCGAGCCGAGGCTCGTGTGCTCGACGCCGTAAGTGATCTGCTCGTAAATCTCGTCGGAGATGACGGCGAAGTCGTGTTCGACCGCGAGGTCGCGAACGCCTTCGAGCGCCGCGTCGGAGTACACCGCGCCAGTGGGGTTGCTCGGCGAGTTAACAATCAGGAGCTCGGTGTCGTCGGAGAGAGTGTCCGAAAGTTCGTCGAGCGCCGGTTCGAGTTGGAACTCGTGCGGCGAGAGGTCAACGCGCGAGAGGCTGCCGCCCGCGAGTTTCACCATCGCCTCGTAGGAGACCCACGCCGGGTCCAGCAGGACCACCTCGTCGCCGTCGTCGACGACGGTCTGGATAGTCTCGTACAGCGCCTGCTTGCCACCAGGTGTGACGATGATCTCGTTCGCGTTCGCGTCGATGCCGTCACCGCGGAGTTTCTCGGCGATGGCCTCGCGGAGTTCGGCGATGCCGTTCGAGGAGGTGTAGCCGGTGTGCCCCGACTCCATCGCCTCCTGGCCGGCGCGGATCACGTTCTCGGGCGTCGGGAAGTCGGGTTCACCGACTGAGAGGTCGACGACGTCGACGCCGTCGGCTTCGAGTTCGCCCGCGAGGTTGCTGATGGCGAGCGTCGCGCTCGGTTCGACACGGCCGACACATTCGGAGAAGTGGAATTCGTAGCTCATGAGAGTTCCTCCAAGAGGTCGAGTGCGGCGTCGACGGCGTCCGCGCCTTTGCCGACGCGTTCGCGTGCTTCGGCGCCGCTCATACCCGGACCGCTGACGCCGAAGGTGACGGGGACGTCGCGATCGAGGCTCACCCGCGTGAGTCCCTGCGCCGTCGCGTCGGCGATGACCCGGTCGTGGTCGGTGTCGCCGGTGACGATAGCGCCGACGACAGCGACGGCGTCGATGTCGTCGCGACGGGCGAGGCGGTCCGCCGCCAGCGGGGAGTCGTACGCCCCCGGGACGTGGACCGTCTTGCCGACCGTCGCACCGCGCTCCGCGGCCGCCTCGCGGGCGGTCGCCTCCATCTCCTCGGTGACCGACGAGTTGAATCTCGCCGCCACCAGTCCGAGCGTGACCATACGAGGGAGGTGGAGAGGCCGACCCAAAGAGCTACCGTTAGCTGCCGCGGTTGCGGCGAGTCTCCCGATAACCGGGCAGGACTTCCTGCCTACTCCGAACACAAGAGTTGTATTCCCTGTGTGCGAGAGGCGAGATATGACTAGCGACGACGGCGTCGGCGCGACGTCGCCGGCGACCGCCGCCACCCGTTCGGAGTCGGAGACGGCGACGCCGGTACCGGTCCTCACCGGCGCTCGAACCCTCTACGCGGTCCTCGCCGTCACCGCCCTCGCCCTCCTCGCACGCGTCGTCGGTCTCGGCGCACGGATCATGCACTGGGACGAAGGCCGGGTCGGCTACTGGGCGTTGCGCTACCACGAGAACGGTGAGTTCTTCTACCGCCCCATCATCCACGGACCGTTCATTCCCGTCGTCAACGACTGGGTGTTCACACTCGTCGGCGTCTCGGACTTCTCCGCTCGCCTCGTCGTCGCGCTCGTCGGCGGTCTGTTCCCGCTTTCGGCGTGGCTGTTCCGCGAACACCTCGACGACACCGAAGTCGTCGGCCTCGCGCTCGTCTTCGCGGCGAACCCGCTTCTCGTCTACTACTCGCGGTTCATGCGCAACGACGTGCTCGTCGCGGCGTTCTCCGTGTTCGCGCTCGGGTTCCTCGTTCGCGCCGTCGACACCGGGAAGCTCCGCTACCTCTATCTCTCGGGCGCGTCGATGGGACTAGCGTTCACCACGAAAGCGAACGCGCTCCTGTACCTCGCCTGCTACCTCGGAGCCGCGGTGTTAGTGTTCGACCACCGCCTCGTCGACGTCGCCTCGCGCGGCGACTCGGTCCTCCGGTACCTCCGCTCGCGGCCGCGGTGGGCGAAACGCGGGCTGGCGAACCGGTGGGGGAACGCCGAGTACGGCGCGGGCGTTCTCGCCGTCAACGTCGTCGGCGCGCTCCTCCTGTTTCTCGCCGTCGTGGCGTTCTTCTACGCGCCACGTCCGGACCTCTGGCAGGCGCTCGGGAACCCGGCAGTGCTGCCCGGCGTGCTAGACGAGGCGACGGTCGGCGCCGCCGAGTCGTTCTACGACAGTTGGGGCTCCGGGAGCCACCAGGAGCATCCGTACCTCCCGTTCCTCTACGGGCTGCTGGAGACGCTCGTCTACGGAGGGGGCGTCACCATCGTCTTCGCCGTCGTGGGTCTCGCCGTCGACGGCTACAGCAGCCGTGACGGCCGCGCGTTCGGCGCGAGCGACGGCGGGCGGCGCGGCCGCCGCTGGCTCGTCGCGTTCGGTCTCTACTGGGGCGTCGCGAGTATCATCGGCTACCCTATCGCCACCGACATCGAAGCGCCGTGGGCCGCCGTCCACGTCGTCGTTCCGCTGGCGTTCCCCGCGAGCGTCGGCATCGCGTACCTCTACCGGGAGACGCGGGCATCGTTCGCCGTCCGCGATACGGTCAGCATCGTGCTGGCCGCCGTCATCGTCGTCGCGGCGCTGTCGGGCGTCGTCGGCGCGAACGTCGCCTACGCGAACAGCACCGACGAGGCGGACCAAGAGGTGCTACAGTGGGCGCAACCCGACAACGAGCTGAAGACGACAATGCAGAAAGTCGAGCGCATCGCCGAGACGAACGACGGTGTCGACGTGCTGTTCTACGGCAGCTACCACCCGACGACCGAAGAGACGCTGCTGTACGTCGAGAACGAGGAGAGCCTCGACCGGATGCCGCCGGGCGGTCCGGCGTGGCACAGCCGCCTCCCGCTCCCGTGGTATCTCGAACGCGCCGACGCCAACGTGACGAGCACGCCGCCGAGCGAGAACGGCACCAAACTGCAGAACCCGCCGCCGGTCGTCATCGCCTACGGGTGGGAAGCCGAGCAACTTCGCGAGCAACTGCCCGGCTACACGGAGCACCGACACCTGTTCCGCCTCTGGAGCGACGAGGTGGTCGTCTTCATCGACGAGTCGGAACTGCCCGACGAGTCGCACAACGAGTAGCACGACGAGAAATAGCGCGAGTCAGCGCCAACGACGCGCGAGACCAGCCCGCGCCACCGGCGGACGACGTACACACGTTCGTGTCTATTTGTCTTCCGAGTGAGCAACGTTTATGCAGTAACGTCCACAACCGGGCGACCGTGACTCTCACGCTCCCCGGTCCGACCATCGGTGTCGTCGGCGGCGGCCAACTCGGCAGGATGCTCGCTGAGTCGGCCGCACCGCTCGGCGTCGACGTCGTCGTCCTTGACCCGACGCCCGACTGCCCGGCGTCGGCCGTCGCCACGCAGGTCGAAGGCTCGTTCGACGACCCCGAGGGCGTCCGCGAACTCGCCGAGCGCGCCGACGTGCTGACGTTCGAGATAGAACTGGCCGACCCCGACGTGCTCGACTCGGTTCGCGAGGAGTACGGCGTCGCCATCCACCCCTCGCCGGAGACGCTGCGGACTATTCAGGACAAACTCGTCCAGAAGCAGACGCTCGAAGACGCCGGCGTACCCGTCCCGCCCTTTCGCCGCGTCGACGACGTCGAGGACCTGAAAGCCGCCGTCGAGGAGTTCAGTGCCGTGATGCTGAAAGCCCGCACCGGCGGCTACGACGGCCGCGGGAACGTCCCCGTAAAATCGGTCGACGAGGCCGAAGACGCGCTAGCGGAGCTCGGCGGCGCGCCCGCGATGGCCGAGTCGTTCGTCGAGTTCGAACGCGAACTCTCCGTCATCGCCGTCCGCGGCGACGAAGAGCTACGAACGTTCCCCGCTGGCGAGAACGTCCACGAGGACGAGATTCTGCGCGAGACGGTGGTCCCGGCGCGGACAACCGACGAGGTGCGGGAACGAGCGGAGGAGGTCGCCCTCGACGTGCTGTCGCTGCTCGACGGCCGCGGCGTCTTCGGTATCGAACTGTTCGAGTCAGACGGCGAAGTTTCGGTGAACGAGATCGCGCCGCGGCCGCACAACTCCGGGCACTGGACCATCGAGGGCGCGCTGACCTCCCAGTTCGAACAGCACGCCCGGTCGGTGCTCGGGTGGCCCCTCGGTTCGACCGAGCGCCGCGGCGTCACCGTCAGCGCGAATATACTCGGCGACGTGGGCGAGACGCGGGAGGCCGAACTCCGGGGCGTCGAGCGCGCGCTGTCGACGCCGGGCGCTGGGCTTCACTGGTACGGCAAGCGGGAAGTTCGGCCGCTGCGGAAGATGGGCCACGTGACGCTCGTCGAGGACGCAGCCGGCGAACGCGGGACAACCGACGATCTGCTCGCGACGGCGCGTGGCCTCACCGACGAACTGACCTTCGGAAACACCACGGAGACAGCAGAATGACCGACGAAATACAGGACCTCATCGACCAGTTGGAAGCGGAAGCCGAACAGGAGCGACCGACTGAGGAGACGCCCGACGTGGGAATCATCATGGGTTCGGACTCGGACCTCGACGTGATGGCCGGCGCGTACGAGGCGCTCGAAACCTTGGGTTTCGAAGAGCAGACAGAGTACGACGACGCGCCCGGCTCGCGGTTTAGCTTCGAGAGCTACGTCGTCTCCGCGCACCGGACGCCCGAGTTGATGTACGCCTACGGAGAGACGGCGGGCGCGCGCGGCGTCGAAGTTATCATCGCGGGCGCGGGCGGGAAGTCCGCGGACCTCCCCAACATGACCGCTTCCATCGCCTACCCCCTCCCGGTCATCGGCGTTCCAGTGCAGGAGAAGTCCGTGAACTCGGTCATCGGGATGCCGACAGGCGCGCCGATAGTCGCCGTCGACGCCGGAAAGTCGTTCAACGCGGGACTCTCTGCGGGGCAAATTCTCTCGCGTGCGCACGACGAACTGGTCGACCGACTGGTCGAGTATCACGACGGTCTGCAGGGTGACGTCGCCGAGGCGTCGCGGGAACTCCACCGACTCGGACTCGACGGCTACAGGGGCCGAAAGGGCTAATACCGACGTGTCGCCCGGCGCTCCGGGCCGAATCGCGTTCTCGGGACTCGACGGCCTCGTTTTCGCCCGAGGAGGCAAGAATCAACGCTTATAGGGTAGCACACCCAAGCGCCGGACGTTGGAAACTCCGGTATGAATCCATGGATAGCCATCGGCGCACTGGCGGTCGTCGGCATCGGCATCCCGATTGGGATGATGGCGGTGTCGGCGCTCCTACGCCCGAGTGTGCCGGAACAAGGAAAGAGCGCCACCTACGAGAGCGGTGAGATTCCGACGGGGACCGCGCGCATCCAGTTCAACATTCAGTACTACATGGTTGCGCTGCTGTTCGTCGTCTTCGACATCGAAACCGTCCTCATCTTCCCGTGGACCGTCATCTATCGCTCCGCACTGGAGCAGGGTGTCAGTCTCGCAGCGGTGTTGACGCCGATGCTCGTCTTCATCGGAATTCTCGTCGTCGGTCTCCTCTGGGCGTGGCGCAACGGCGCGGTCGAGTGGGTCAAAAGCCCACGCGCGACTCGTCGGAAGACTGAGAGGCAATCATGAGTAGCGACCAGCCATTCGTCACAGACGATTCACAAGTACTGACCGATACCCGCGACGCCCGCATAGCGGGCGCAGACGACCGGTTCAACTCGAAACTCCGGGAGGCGTTCGGTTCGTCGCCGTTCATCCTCACGAAGTTCGACAAGTTCATGAACTGGGTCCGTGGCTCCTCGATGTTTATGCTGCAGTTCGGTATCGCCTGCTGCAGCATCGAGATGATGCACACGTACGCGGTGAAACACGACCTCGACCGGTTCGGGGCGGGCGTCCCCCGCGCCTCGCCGCGACAGGCGGACGTCATCATCGTCCCCGGGACCATCGTCTCGAAGTTCGCCCCGCGGATGAAACGCGTTTACGACCAGATGCCCGAACCCAAGTTCGTCGTTGGCATGGGTTCGTGTACGATCTCGGGCGGCCCGTTCCAGGAAGGGTACAACGTCATCAAGGGCGCCGAGGAGGTCATCCCCGTCGACATCCACATCCCCGGCTGCCCGCCCCGCCCCGAGGCGCTCGTCTACGGCGTCGCCAAACTCCAGGAGCGCATCGCCAACGGTGAGAGTTCGCCGGTCGTCGTCAAGCCGTACGAACTCGAACAGTTCGGCGACCTCGAACGCGACGAGATCGTGGACAAACTCGCACAGGAGATCGACACCGACGACCTCGTGATGCGCTACAACTGGGCAGATTCACCATGAGTCTGGAACGAACCAAAGAGCAGGAGCCCGAGAACGCGGGCGTCCAGCGCCACAGCGCCGACGAACTCGCCGACCTGCTCGGCGACCTCGTCATCGGACGCGAAGAGCACATCAACGCGCCCGGGTTCGTCATCCCGCCGGACGCGGTCCAGGAGACGCTTTCACTGCTCAAGAACGAGGCCGGCTTCGACCACCTCTCCTGCGTCACCGCCGAGGAACGGACGGACCGCTACGAGTCCATCTATCACCTCAAGAAGTTCGTCGACCCGACGCAGGAGGTCAGCGTCGTCGTGCCGACGGCGAAGGATAGCCCAGTGAGCCAGTCGGCCGAACCGGTGTTCCGGACGGCGGACTGGCACGAACGCGAGGCGTACGACCTCGTCGGCATCGAGTACGAAGGTCATCCCGACATGCGGCGCATACTCCTGCCGGAGACCTGGCAGGGCCACCCGCTGGCGAAGGATTACGACCAGGAGCGTCCGCAGGTCGTCTCCCTCCGCGAGCACGCGAACCCGCTTCAGGAGGACCACAGGGACGACCAGGACTCGGAAACGATGTACCTCAACATCGGGCCGCACCACCCGGCGACCCACGGGGTGCTCCACCTGAAGGCGACGCTCGACGGCGAGCAGGTAGCCGACGTCGAACCCGACATCGGCTACCTCCACCGCTGCGAGGAGCAGATGTGCCAGAACAGCACCTACCGGTATCAGATCATGCCGTACCCGGACCGCTGGGACTACATCTCGGCGGGGCTGCTCAACGAGTGGGCGTACGCCCGCGCGGCCGAGGATCTCGCGGACATCGAGGTTCCCGAGTACGCGCAGATCATCCGGACGATGGGTGCCGAACTCTGCCGCATCGCCGCGCACATGCTGGCGGTCGGGACGTTCGCGCTGGACGTGTACGGCGACTTCACGGCCATCTTCATGTACGCCATCCGCGACCGCGAGAAGGCCCAGAACATCCTCGAAGACCTCACCGGTCAGCGGCTGATGTTCAACTACTTCCGCCTCGGTGGCGTCGTCTGGGACCTCCCCGAACCGCGCGAAGAGTTCTTCGAGAAGACCCGCGACTTCCTCGAAGAACTGCCGGAGGCGCTCGAGGAGTACCACGACCTCATCACCGGCAACGAGATTCTGCAGTCGCGCACCATCGGCACGGGCGTGCTGCCGCCGGAGGTTGCGAAGAATTACGGTGCGACCGGGCCGGTGCTTCGCGGGTCGGGCGTCGACTACGACCTGCGCCGCGACGACCCCTACGGCTACTACGAGAACCTCGACTGGGACGTCGTCGTCGAGGACGGCTGCGACAACTACTCGCGGCTGCTCGTGCGGATGAAGGAGGTCGAGGAGTCGGCGAAGATCATCGAGCAGTGCATCGACCTGCTCGAAGACTGGCCGGAAGACGAGCGGAACATCCAGTCGAACGTACCGCGGACGCTCCGCCCCGACGACGACACCGAGATTTACCGCGCCGTCGAAGGCGCGAAAGGCGAACTCGGCATCTACATCCGCGCCGACGGGACCGAGAAACCCGGCCGCTTCAAGATTCGAAGCCCGTGTTTCTCGAACCTGCAGACGCTGCCGGAGATGTCGAACGGCGAGTACGTGCCGGACATGATCGCATCGCTCGGAAGCCTCGACATCGTACTCGGTGAGGTCGACCGATGAACCTGCTACAGCAAGGACCGGTACTGCTTCCGGAACGCATCGCGAACCTCATCGGTCTCGGCGACGGACTGCTCGGGCAGGTCGTCGGCGGACTCATCGCCGCGTTCCTCATCGCGAACATCATGTTGACGATGACCGCCGTCGCCGGTCCGTGGGCGAAGCGGAAGATTACGGCGGCGTTCACCGACCGCATCGCGGTCAACCGAATCGGGCCGTTCGGCCTGTTCATCATCGTCGCCGACGCGGTGCGACTGCTCTCGAAGGAGCTCATCGTCCCCGACGGGGTCGACCGCCCGGCGTGGGACCTCGCGCCCATCATCCTGCCGGCGTCGGCGCTTCTCGGCTTCGCCGTTATCCCGATGGGTAGCGGCATCCAGCTCGCGGATCCGGAGACGGGACTGGTGTTCGCGTTCGCGGTCGCCTCCATCGCGTCGCTGTCGCTCGTGATGGGCGGCTACGCCTCGAACAACAAGTACTCGCTGATGGGCGGTCTGCGCGCGGTCGCGCAGAACATCGCCTACGAGATTCCGCTCATCGTCACGGCGGCGTCGGTGGTCATCTTCACCGGCACGCTGCAGATGAGCGAAATCGTCGCCGTGCAGCGCGAGCCGCTCATCGGCCTCGGCGGCGGTCTGACGATTCCGCAGTGGTTCGCGTTCGTCAATCCGTTCGCGTTCGTGCTGTTCCTCGTCGCCAACATGGCCGAGATCGGCCGCAACCCGTTCGACATCCCGGAGGCGCCGACCGAGATCGTCGCCGGATACCAGACCGAGTACTCCAGCGTCTACTTCGTGCTGTTCTACCTCGGGGAGTTCCTCCACATCTTCCTGGGCGGCGCGCTCATCGCGACGCTGTTCCTCGGCGGCCCGGCGGCGCCCATCGCCGCGCTCAACGTGATTCCGGGCTTCGTCTGGTTCCTCATCAAGATCTGGGCGGTGTTCCTGTTCACGCAGTGGGCGCGCTCGGCGATTCCGCGCGTCCGCATCGACCAGCTGCTCGACATCGGTTGGAAGGGGATGCTCGTGCTCTCCTTCGCCAACCTGGTGCTCACGGCCATCATCGTGGGAGTGATAGCATGATCGGAATCCTGAAATCGATGGCAACGACGATGAAACACGCCCTCGACGGGCAGACGTTCACCGTCGAATACCCGGACGTCGCCCCCGAGGTGAGTCCGCGGTTCCGCGGCGTGCACAAGTTCAGCCAGGAGCGCTGCATCTGGTGTCGCCAGTGCGAGAACGTCTGTCCGAACGACACGATTCAGATCGTAATGGACGACAAGCGCAACGGCGAGCAGTACAACCTCCACATCGGCCAGTGTATCTACTGCCGACTCTGCGAGGAGGTCTGCCCGGTCGACGCCATCCTGCTCACGCAGAACTTCGAGTTCACGGCGGACACGAAAAACGAGTTCGTCTACAACAAAGAACAGCTCAAGAACGTCCCCTGGTACAAGGGAATCGACCCCCTCAACTCGCGCAACCCCGACCGGGACGCGTGGGTCGGCGAGGGAGACGGCGAGGTCGACTACCAGTAATCGAGGCCGACGCGCCCGAAGTCGGGTGCGTCGCGCGTTCTCGAAACCTTCAAACGGATACCTCAAGGAGACACACACAATGGTTTATGAAACCCTCGCGTTCGCGCTGTTCGCCCTCATCACCGTGGGCTGCAGCGTGGGCGTCGTCCTCGTGCGGGACGTCTGGCACTCCGCACTCCTGCTCGGGGGCGCGCTCTTGAGCGTCGCGGTACACTACGTGATGCTGCAGGCGGAATTCCTCGCAGCGATGCAGGTGCTCGTCTACGTGGGCGGGGTCCTCATCCTCATCACGTTCGCCGTGATGCTCACGCGGACCGATCCGGAGGTGAGTAGCACATGACGACCAAACCGCAGTTGAACGACGACTCGAACCTACTTCCGGGGCTGGCCGCCCTGGGACTGTTCGTCGTGATGGCGGTTGTATTCCTGCAGGCGGAGTTCGGAGCGCCGCAGGGGTTCCCGGCCGACGTCAGCATCGTCGCCAGCATCGGCTACGCGATGTTCGACATCTCCGCCGACCAACTGCAGCAACAGATCGTGAGCGCCGAGGGGTTCCTCGCGGCGTTTCTCATCATGGCCATCGCGCTCGACGTCGCCATCGACGCCGCCGTCTACCTCGCCAAGCGCGAGGAGGCCGGCGAAGTGGTGACCGCGCTGGTCGACGAAGTACGCAGCGACGACCCGACGAGCGGCAGCGAACCGGCCGACGGACGCGGTCCCGCCGCGCGAGCGGACGGCGGTGAGGCGAGCACGAACGACGACGCGACCGCGGGAGGTGACCACTGATGGTTCCGCCGCAGTACTACCTGCTGCTCTCGGCGGCCATCTTCTGCATCGGCCTGTTCGGCATCCTCACGCGCCGGAACGCGCTGCTGTTCCTGATGTCGGTCGAGTTGATGCTGAACGCAGCGAACATCAACCTCGTCGCGTTCTCCGTCTACTGGGGCAACGTCACGGGCCAAACGCTGAGCCTGTTCACGATGGCGCTGGCGGCCGCGGAGGTCGCCGTCGGCATCGGCATCATCCTCGCGCTCTACCGCAACTTCGGCGACGTAGATGTGACGGACGCGACGTCTATGAGGTGGTAAACTATGGTAGGTGCATTCGACTTCGTTCCGGCGATCGTTCTCCTGCCGTTCTTCTCGTTCCTGATAGCGCTCTTCGCGGGCAAGTACATGCCCAAAGGGGGCGCGCTCGCGGGCATCACGGCCACCGCAGGGTCGCTGCTGCTCTCGATATGGACGGTACTGACGGTAGCGGGCGGCGCAACGCTTCAACAGACACTGTACACGTGGGCGGGCGGGGAGGAGCTCCCGTTCGAGCTGACGTTCGGACTGCTCATCGACCCGTTGTCGGCGATGATGCTGCTTATCGTCACGCTCATCGCGTTCCTCGTCCACGTGTTCAGCCTCGGTTACATGAATGACGAGGGCGAGACCGGTCTTCCACGGTACTACGCCGGTCTCGGCCTGTTCTCGGCGTCGATGCTCGGCTTCGTCGTCGCGGACAACCTGCTGATGGCGTTCATGTTCTTCGAGCTGGTCGGGCTCTGCTCGTTCCTGCTCATCGGCTTCTGGTTCCGCGAGGACGCGCCGCCGAGCGCGGCGAAGAAAGCGTTCCTCGTCACGCGCTTCGGCGACTACTTCTTCCTCGTCGGCGTCGTCGCCGTCTTCGCCACGTTCGGCACGGCGGCGTTCGCGGGTGAGGGAAGCTTCCCGGCGCTCGCGGAGGCAGCGCTCGCGGGCGAGGGCGGCGACGTGACCACGTTCTTCGGACTTGACCCGCAGGCGTGGTTCACCGTCGTCGGCCTGCTCGTCCTCGGCGGCGTCGTGGGCAAGTCCGCGCAGTTCCCGCTGCACACGTGGCTGCCCGACGCCATGGAGGGTCCGACCCCCGTGTCGGCGCTCATCCACGCTGCGACGATGGTCGCCGCCGGCGTCTACCTCGTCGCCCGGATGTACGGCTTCTACGCGCTCACCCCGACGACGCTCGCCATCATCGCGTTCATCGGTGGCTTCACCGCCCTATTCGCGGCGACGATGGGCGTCGTCAAGCGCGAGATCAAACAGGTGCTCGCGTACTCGACCATCTCCCAGTACGGCTACATGATGCTCGCGCTGGGTTCGGGCGGCTACATCGCCGCAACCTTCCACCTGATGACGCACGCGTTCTTCAAGGCGCTGCTGTTCCTGGGTGCGGGGTCGGTCATCATCGCGATGCACCACAACGAGAACATGTGGGACATGGGCGGCCTCAAGGAGCGCATGCCCACGACGTACTACACGTTCCTCGCCGGGTCGCTTGCGCTCGCGGGCATCTTCCCGTTCTCGGGCTTCTGGTCGAAAGACGAGGTGCTCTACGAGGCGCTCGCACACGGTCTCGGCGGCAGTCCGCTGCTGCTCGCCGCGTGGGCGATGGGTCTGCTCGCGGTGTTCTTCACCGGCTTCTACACCTTCCGAATGGTCTTCCTGACCTTCCACGGGAAGCCGCGAACGGAGACGGCGCGCAACCCGCACGGCGTCCGCTGGAACGTCAAAGGGCCGCTCGCGGTCCTCGGCGTGCTCGCCGTCGTCGCTGGCTTCATCAACATGGTGCCGGTGGCGAAGCTGACGGGGCTACACATCGAGTTCCTGCACGACTGGCTTGCCCACGGCCCCGCCGGCCTCACGAGCGAGTACTACGGCGAACTCGTCCACGACTACGCGGGATACTCGACGGGCTCCATCGGCAGCGAACTGGTGACGGTGCTGCTGTCAGGCGGCCTCTCGCTGGGCCTCGCGCTCGCGGGGTCGGCGCTCGCCTACTCGCTGTACAACGTCCCCGAACCGGTCGAACACACCGACCGCCTCGGGAGCATCAAGACGGTACTGTTCAACAACTACTACCAGGACGAGTACCAGGTGTGGCTCGCCAACGGCGTCACTCGCGGCGTCTCACGCGCGGCCGACAAGTTCGACCAGGGCGTCGTCGACGGCGTCGTCAACGGCATCTCCAGCGTCAGCCTGTTCTCGGGCGGTCGCGTCCGCCGCATCCAGACGGGTGTGGTCAGCAACTACGCGGCGCTGTTGACGCTCGGACTCATCGCACTACTCGTCATCGTCGGCGTTAGCGGAGGTTGGTTCGTATGATAATCGAAGCGCTCATCGCATTCACGTTCGTCGCCGCACTGGTCACGTTCGTCCTTCCGGACCGACTGGCCGGCCGCGGCGCGTTCGCTCTCAGTCTGGTTCCCGTCCTCGGGAGCCTCTACATGTGGTCGCAGTTCGACGCGTCCGGCAACGCCCTGCTGCAGGGCGGCCAGACCGCGTTCGAGACAGTCATCCCGTGGCTGCAGGTCGCAGGCTACGAGATCTCGTGGTACGTCGGCGTCGACGGCATCAGTCTGCCGCTCGTCGTGTTGACGACGGTGCTCACCTCGCTCGCAATCGTGAGCGCGTGGACGCCGATTCAGCACCGCCAGTCGCAGTTCTTCGGCCTCATGCTGTTCATGGAGGCGAACCTGCTCGGCGTGTTCACGGCGCTGGACTTCTTCCTCTGGTTCATCTTCTGGGAGGCCGTCCTCGTGCCGATGTACTTCCTCATCGGCGTCTGGGGCGGTCCGCGCCGGAAGTACGCCGCTATCAAGTTCTTCGTCTACACGAACGCGGCGTCGCTCATCATGTTCATCGGCTTCATGGCGCTCGTGCTGGGTCTCGGCGACTCAACGTCGTCGTTCGCGCTGCCCGAAATCGCGCAGGCGCTGCGCGCCGGCGAACTCGGGTCGTTCTACGGCCTCGACGCGAGCACGCTGCAGCTCGTCGCCTTCGCGGCGATGTTCTTCGGCTTCGCGGTGAAGGTGCCGGTCGTCCCGGTGCACACGTGGCTGCCGGACGCTCACGTCGAAGCGCCGACGCCGGTGTCGGTGATGCTGGCGGGCGTCCTCCTGAAGATGGGGACGTACGCCTTGCTTCGATTCAACTTCACGATGCTGCCGGAGGTCGCCGTCGAGTACGCGCCGCTCATCGCGGCCATCGCGGTCATCAGCGTCATCTACGGCGCGATGCTCGCGCTCGCACAGCAGGACCTCAAGCGCATCGTCGCGTACTCCTCTGTCTCGTCGATGGGGTACGTCATCCTCGGCCTCGTCGCCTACACCGCCTACGGTGTCGGCGGCGCGACGTTCCAGATGGTCGCCCACGGTCTCATCTCGGGACTGATGTTCATGTCGGTCGGCGTCATCTACAACACGACCCACACTCGGATGGTCGGCGACATGTCCGGGATGGCCGACCGGATGCCCGTCACGACGGGTATCCTCATCGCGGGCGCGTTCGGCTACATGGGTCTGCCGCTGATGGCCGGCTTCGCCGCGGAGTTCTTCATCTTCGCGGGCGCGTTCCAGTCGACAGTTATCGCCGGAAACGGCCTCGCGCTGTTCACGGCGGCGGCGATGTTCGGCATCGTCATCGTCGCGGGCTATCTGCTGTTCGCGATGCAGCGGACGCTGTTCGGGCCGTTCCGCCTCGACACCGACTACGAGGTCGGTCCCGCGCCGCTGCACGACACGCTACCGCTCGCGGTGCTGCTCGTCTGCATCATCGCGCTCGGCGTCGCACCGGAGATATTCTTCAACATGATCACCGACGCGGTTGACCCGGTCATCGGAGGTGTGCTGCAATGACGGCGCTCGCGTCGCTCGCCGCGCTCGCGACGCCGCTTCAGGCGGGACAACTGCCCGAGTGGACGGCGCTTGCGCCGGTGTTCATCCTCGCCATCACGGGGCTTGTGCTCCTACTCATCGACAGCATCGACCCTGATTCGACCGACAGCGCGCTGCTCGCGGGCGTCTCGACGCTCGGTGCCGTCGCGTCGCTCGCGGTGACGGCCTGGTATCTGGCCGCCGGAACCGGTCAGACCGGCGGAGAGATCACGCTGTTCGCCGACGCTATCGTCGTCGACGGGATGAGCCTGTTTTTCACGGCCATCTTCACGAGCGTCGTCGCGATGGTCACCATCGCCAGCTACGACTACCTGCGCGGGCACGAGAACCAGGGCGAGTTCTACTCGTTGGTGCTGTTCGCCGCCAGCGGGATGGCGCTGATGGCGTCGGCGAACTCGCTCGCGACGGTGCTCGTCAGCCTCGAACTCTCCTCGCTGCCGTCGTACGTGCTCGTCGCGTACCTCAAGAAGAACCGCGGCAGCGTCGAGGCGGGGCTGAAGTACTTCCTCATCGGCGCGCTCTCGGCGGCGGTGCTCACGTTCGGTATCAGCCTCGTGTACGCCGCCACCGGGTCGCTCATCTTCGCAGACGTGGCCGAGGCGCTCGCCGGCGAGGGCGAACTCGTCGGCGTCGCCGGTCTCGGCGTGCTGATGGTCGCCGGCGGCTTCGCGTTCAAGACCGCCTCCGTCCCGTTCCACTTCTGGGCGCCGGAGGCGTACGAGGGTGCGCCCGCGCCCGTGTCGGCGTTCCTCTCGTCGGCCTCGAAGGCCGCCGGGTTCGCCGTCGCGTTCCGGGTCTTCGTCGAGGCGTTCCCGCTGGCGACGACTCCCGCGGGAATCGACTGGGTGCTCGCGTTCCAGATTCTGGCCATCGTCACGATGACGCTCGGCAACTTCGCCGCGGCGACCCAGGAGAACGTCAAGCGGATGCTCGCGTACTCCAGCATCGGTCACGCCGGCTACGCGCTCATCGGTCTCGCGGCGCTCTCGGCGGGCGGCAGCGCCAACGGCAACGTGCTCGGCGCGAGCATGGCGCACCTGTTCGTCTACGGCTTCATGAACACCGGCGCGTTCCTCTTCATCGCGATGGTGGAGCATTGGGGCGTCGGCCGCACGTTCGAGGACTACAACGGGCTGGCGACGAAGGCGCCCGTCGCGTGTGTCGCGATGTCCGTCTTCATGTTCAGCCTCGCCGGTCTACCGCCGTTCGGCGGCTTCTTCTCGAAGTACTTCCTGTTCTTCGAGGCCATCGAGAACGGCTTCTGGTGGCTCGCCGTCGTCGGCGCGCTCAACAGCGTGCTGTCGCTGTTCTACTACAGCCGCGTCGTGCGGGCGATGTGGTTCGAGGACCCGAGCGGGTCGTTCGAACTCGGTAGCCAGCCCGTCGGGCTGTACGCCGCCGTCATGCTCGCCGCCGTCGCCACCGTCCTGCTCCTGCCCGGCTTCCCGCCGGTCATCGAGACGGCGCAGACCGTCGCGGCGACGCTGTTCGCCTGAGTTCCGTTTCGCTTTTCGCCGCTTTTCGTGCTCGCTCCGCTTCGTTTCGGCTCGGTCTCTCGTAACCGCATCTGCGGCGGCTATCGGTGAGTTCGGAAATCGAACGCTGCGGGCCATCGCACATCACCGCTCGTCACCGTTCGTCACGGCGCGACGCCGCGAGGACGGTAGGGTTTTCCCCGGAGGCGACCGAACGGTCGAGTATGGTGAGGTGGCTGCTGCTCGGCTGCGGTCCGGTCGGCCACGCGATACTGGAGATGCTGTCGGAGCGCTCCGGACGCGTTCGGGTGGTCACCGACGATCGAGAACGCGTGACGTCGCTCCGCGAGGAGGGTATCCGGGCGACCCACGGCGACCCGACCGACTCGAGTAACTACCCACCGACGGCGGACATCGTCCTCGTCGTGGGCGAGGACGCCGAGTGTAACATCGAAGCCATCCAGAGCGCGAGAGGTCGGTATCCGAACGCCCAGGTCCTTTCGTACGCGGGGGTCGAAGTCGATCCCGACTGTATCGAGAAACTCGTCGCCGCCGCCGACCGCGTCGTCGACGCGACGGCGGTGTTGACCGACCACGTCGTCGAGATGGTCGACCGCGAACCCGCTCGCCGCCTCCGTCGACTGCTCACGGTGCTCCGCGAGTTGGACGGCCCGCTCGCGGTCGTCACCCACGACAACCCAGACCCCGACGCCATCGCGAGCGCCGTCGCGCTCTGTCGCATCGCCGAGTACGTCGGCGTCGACGCCGACGCCTGCTACTTCGGCGAGATATCTCACCAGGAGAATCGTGCGCTGGTCAACCTGCTGGACCTCTCGCTGCGGAACGTCGAGTCGCCGGAGGAGCTCGAGCAGTACGCCGGTATCGCGCTCGTCGACCACTCGCGACCCGGCGTCAACGACGGGTTGGACCCCGAGACGTTCGTCGACATCGTCATCGACCACCACCCGCCGCGCGCGCCCGTGGAAGCCCGGTTCGTCGACCTCAGAAGCGAGGTGGGCGCGACGAGCACGCTGTTGGCCGACTACTTAGAGCGACTCGGCCGCGACCTGGATAGAACGGTCGCGACGGCGCTGCTGTACGGAATCCGCGTCGATACGAAGGATTTCACCCGCGAGGTGTCGAAAACCGACTTCGAGGCAACTGCGTACCTGCTCGAACGCGTCGACGTGTCGGTGCTCGAACGCGTCGAGACGCCGAGCATGAGCGCCGACGTGTTCGAGACGATCGCCGGCGCCATCCGCAACCGCGAAACTCACGGCACCGCGGTAGCCTCCTGCGTCGGTGAGATACGCGACCGAGACGCGCTCGCGCAGGCCGCGGAGCGACTGCTCGACATGGAGGGGGTGCAGGTGTCGCTCGTCTACGGCTACAAGGACGGGACCGTCTACGTCTCCGGGCGCGCACGCGGATCCGACATCGACCTCGGCGAGACGCTCAGAGACGCGCTCGGCCAGATCGGGAGCGCGGGCGGCCACGCCGACATGGCGGGCGCGCAACTCCCGCTCGGCATCCTCGAAGACGTCGGCGACGACGCCAAGGAGTCGCTGACCGACGTCGTCCGCGGCATCGTCAGCGGTCGGTTCTTTGAGACGCTCGACACCGCGCCCGCGCCGGAGGTCAGCGACGCCGAGGCGCTGGCGCTGGAGTTCCCGCTCGAGGACCGAACCTGAGAAGCGAAGCCAAGAACCGAAACCACTGATCGAAGTCGAATAACGAAACCGGGGGGCAAACCTGCGGTTCGACACCCGACACCACGCTTTTGCTCTCCGCTCTCGTATCGCCGCCTATGTCGGGAAACGCCACGGTGAAAGCGTACATGACTCGGGAGGTGTCGACCGTCTCGCCGGACGACACGGTCGGCAACGTCGCCCACCGAATCGTCGAAAGCGACGGGCACAACGGTTTTCCCGTCTGTAACGGCCGGAAGGTCGAAGGGTTCGTCAACGCCCGCGACATCCTGATGGCCGACGACGACGCCCCCATCTTCACCGTGATGACCGACGACATCATCGTCGCCCACCCGGAAATGAAGCTGACCGACGCCGCCCGCGTCATCCTCCGGTCGGGTATCCAGAAACTGCCCGTCGTCGACGACGCGGGCAACCTCGTCGGGATTATCTCGAATACCGATGTCATCAGAAGCCAGATAGAGCGCGCGACGCCCGAGAAGGTGGGAAAACTGATGCGGACGCTCGAACAGATTCACGACGTGTCGGTCCACGAGGAGCGCCGAAAGATCTCACTCTCCTCGCTCATTCCGACGCAGGGGCGCGTTTACGCCGACGAACTCGAAGGTCGAAAGTACGAACTTGAACGCGGCCTCGCCGAACCGCTCGTCGTCATCGACAACGACGGGACGATGCTCCTGGCCGACGGCCACCACCGAGTGCTCGCCGCCGACCGAATCGAGATGTCGGAGATGGACGCGTACGTCATCGTCGTCGACGACGTGGTGGAACTCGGGATGCAGCGAACCGCCGAGAAGGAGGGACTCTCCTCCATCGACGACATCGACATCGTCGACTACGCGCGCCACCCGCTCATCGAGACGACCAAACGGTTACAGCAGTAGCCGAAACGGTCCGGTAGCGCGCCGACGTTCGGGGGTATCGAGGCAGTAATGTCAGTTTGTTACTCTTCGTAGCCGACCTGCCGTCGCACTCCGGTTTTCGTGACTGGCGCGAGCGACGCCGTCGCTACCGGCTCTTTCGCCGATTCCGCCGCTCGAAGCCGAGAATCAGCAACCCGATGACCGCCCACGCGAGGATGGGAATCGGCCGCGACAGCGGCCACCACGGGGCGACAGGAACGGCCGTGAGGACGAGCGACACCAGCGCCACGGCGAGAAAGAACACACCGACCGCCTCGTTCGGTCTCATCGTCTCACCGTCGGCCGCCGGGAGTAAACCGTCTTCGACACGTGGCGGGCGACGTCGCCGGACGCTCCGCCGCCCCTCGACGACGCCGGCAAACCGTTAAGCCGTCGCCGCCGCCAGTTCCGGCATGGACGGCACACGGTCCCCGCCGGCAATCTTCGTCAGGAACCTCACGAAAGTGTACGGCGACGAGACGGACGATGGCGTCCGCGCCGTCTCCGACCTCTCGCTCGACGTCGAGGCGGGGACCGTCGTCGGGATTCTCGGTCCCAACGGCGCGGGGAAGACGACGGCCATCAAATGCATGCTGGGGCTCGTCGTTCCGACGGCGGGAGAAGTGCGCATCCACGGCATCGACGTTCAGAGCGACACGCGGCGGGCGTACCGCCGCGTGGCCGCGATGCTAGAGGGCGCGCGCAACGTCTACTGGCGACTGTCGGTCAGGGAGAATCTCGACTTCTTCTCCAGTCTCGCCGGACAGAAGCGCGCGGACGCCCGCCGGAGACAGGACCGCCTCCTGAAGCAACTCGGACTGGCCGAGAAGGCCGATACCGCCGTCAACGACCTCTCGCGCGGGATGAAACAGAAGGCATCGCTAGCGGCGACGCTCTCGCGCGGCACCGACGTGGTGTTTCTGGACGAACCGACGCTCGGTCTCGACGTGGAGAGTTCGCTCGAACTCCGTCGGGAACTCCGGCGACTGGCCGAGCGCGAGGCGATGACCATCGTGCTGAGCAGCCACGACATGAGCGTCGTCGAGGACGTCTGCGACCGCGTCGTCATCGTCGACGACGGCGAAATCGTCGCCGACGACACAGTGGAGAATCTCATCGACCTCTTCCGGACGCAGTCGTACCGCCTCGTCCTCGACGGCGACGTGCCGCCGAGCGTTCGAGAGCGACTCGAATCGGGTTACGACGCCTCCGAGTGGGAACGACTCGCCGAAAAGAGCGACGACGACGCCACCGACCCCGACAGAACGCGCGTCACCGTCTCGGTTGCCGACGGCGACCGGCTGTACGAACTGCTTGGCGTCCTCCGCGAAGCGGGCGTCTCGCTCCGACGCATCGACAGCGTCGACCCGGACCTCACGGACGCGTTCTTGGGGCTGACCGACCGCAATGAGAAGAGAGTCCGCCCCGACCGGCCGTCGGTGGCCGTCGACGCAGGCGGTGGGGGCGACTCCGGCACGGAGCACGTCGAAAATCCCGAACCCGACGGAGGCGACGCGTGAGCGAGTCGCCGTCGTCGGGTGCGACGAAACCGGCGGTCACGACCGGCGTCCGGCCGTGGCTTCGACTGCTCGTCGCGATTGCGCGAAAGCAGTTCACGCTGATTATTCGCTATCCGATAAACACCGTCTCGCAGGTGTTCGGGCTGTACGTTTTCTTCGCGCTCATCTTCTTCGGCGGACGGGCCGTCGGCGGCGCGGCGTTCGGCGAGTCGCTCAACGCCATCATCGTCGGCTTCTTCCTGTTCACGATGACCATCGTCGCCTATTCGGGACTGGCGTGGGACGTGACCCGCGAGGCGCAGTGGGGGACGCTCGAACAACTGTTCATGTCGCCGTTCGGGTTCGGCCGCGTGATGGCGGCGAAGGCGGCGGTGAACGTCTGCTTTAGCCTGCTGTGGGGCGCGGTGATTCTCGCCTCGATGCTCGTGACGACGGGGCGGTCGCTCTCCGTCGATTTACTCACCGTCGTCCCCGTCGGCGTGTTGACCATCGCGTCGGCGCTCGGCGTCGGCTTCGTCTTCGCGGGCCTCGCGCTCGTCTACAAGCGCATCGAGAACCTGTTTCAGCTGATCCAGTTCGCGTTCGTCGCGCTCATCGCCGCCCCGGTGGAGGCGGTTCCGGCGGTTCGGTTCTTGCCACTGGCGCTGGGGAGTGCGCTCCTCCGCGAGGCGATGACGCAGGGCACCGCCCTCTGGCAGTTCCCGGCGACGGACCTCGCCGTCCTCGGGGCGACCGCGGTCGGCTATCTCGCCGTCGGCGCGTACGTTTTCGGCGTCGCGAGTCGTCGGGCGCGACGACTCGGTGTGCTGGGACAGTACTGACGGGGCGCTCGAAGGCGCTCACGTCCCCGGCACGTCGAACGCCGCTTGCCACTCGTCGACGAGTTCGAGCGCCGCCTCGCGCGTCTCGGCGGAGTCGCGGCGGTAGGTTTGGCCGTCCGGCGCCTGTTCGAGTCGGTCGAGTCGAACGACCCATCTACCCGCTCTGCTCTCTCGCAGGCGTATCGTCGCCCATCCGTCGTCTCGTTCCCACTCGGTCAGTCGGTCCGTGGTCTCGGCTTCCGTCCAGCCCATGCCCCCCGTTGAGCGCGGACGATTAAGGCGCTGTCCGACCGTCGCCGTCGGCGCTCGCACCTGAGTTCGCGTTCGAGTTCGCACGAGCGACCGGTCCGGTTCCGTGGCCGCAAGCCGGACACACTGCGTATCCGAAGCAGTCGTACTCGATGACGTCCGCTCGTTCGGCCGTTCCGCACGCGCTACACTCGAAGTACGCCACCCATTCGAATCCCATATCGAGTCAATGGGCTTGAATATCCTTAGTTAATGAGAGCCTGTGTTCGTGTTAGTCACTATCTGCCAATGTCTGAATTCGGAGATACAGTCTCCGTAACGGGTGCTCACGCGCTCCAAACCGAAGAACGCCACCGTGACGAGCGACGGGCGGGGTCCGGCGCCTCACCAGCGGCGAGACGCCGGAAGCGCGGTCGGCGGCGAGCCGTCCGCCTCCCGAGCGTAAAGCGGTGTAAAATCGACGAACCGCGGTCGGGTCCGTCGGGGTTTAAACGGTCGTTTACATCGCGTTCAGTCCCGCTCGAACCGTTGTGAGACCGACGAACGGGGACGGCGAGCGGGGACGGCGAAAGGGGGTCAATGGACGGAGAAACGGGCAGGTTAGAGGCGGTATCGTTCTAACGCTCGGGCGGCGTACGCCCCGGAGGCGACCGCGAGCGTCGCCGTGAGGAGCGCGGAGGCGACGAGACCCGCAGCGAGGACGAGCGTCGGCGGGAGCGACAGTAGCGACGTCGCCAGACTCACGAGACTCGCCAGCGCCCTCGTGACGAGCACGGCGGCGACGGCCGTCTCGTCGCCGTACCTTTTTCGAGTCGTCGGCTTCGATGGCGAGGGCATCTGTACTCGGACGTCTCGGCGCAGTCCGAGAGATTCACCGCTTCGATGACACTCTCCGTTCGACGATTGCTCGCGAGGCGGTACTATACGGCTTCGAGGATTAGACCTGAATTTAGATATTCTTACATTAGCTAATTACTTCTCTTGGTTACTGAGATTATTTGTCACTCGCATCCTACGGTAGTTATGTAGCCGAAGAATCATGACCGAGATCCCATCCAGTGACGACCACGAAGCAGCGAACGACGGACTGAACATCGACCCGCGAACTTCGCGGCGGACGTTCCTCGCGGCGAGCGCCGTCGCCGGAACGGGCGCGTTCGGCGTCGGAAGCGCGGTCGCGGAGTCGGACGACGACGACGACGGCGAGAACGGAGACGACGACACGGATTCCGAACCGTTCGCGCTGGTGGAGTTCGACAACCAAGAGACGGAGGGGACCGAACTCGTCATCGAATCGGTGACGCTCTCCGACGGCGGGTTCGTCGCCATTCACGACGGAACACTCCTCGACGGCGATGTCATCGGGAGCGTTGTCGGCGTCTCCGAGTACCTCCCGGCGGGGCAGCACACGCAGGTTTCGGTGACCCTGTTCGACGTCGAGGGCGCGGAGTTCGACGACGACTCGCTCTCGGAGACGCAACCGCTCATCCCGATGCCGCACCTCGACACCGACGGCGACGAGGAGTACACTTTCGTCGAGAGTGAGGGCGAAGAAGACGGCCCGTACGTCGAGGCCGGAAACGCGGTTGTCGACGTCGGGTTCGCCGTCGTCGACGGTGAGGACGAAGATAGCTACGAGGACGACGAGACGTCGTTCGCCGCCGTCGAGTTCACGAATCAGACCGTCGACGACGAGACGGTCACCGTCGATTCGACGGTGCTCTCGGAGGGCGGGTTCGTCGCGTTCCACGACCTGACGCTGTTGGAAGGAGAGGTGACCGGAAGCGTCGTCGGCGTCTCCGAGTATCTCGAAGCGGGCGCGCACTACGAAGTAGACGTTGAGCTATTCGACGTCGAGGGTGCGGAGTTCGACGACGACTCGCTCTCAGACGGACAGGGACTTATCGCCATGCCGCACCTCGACACCGACGGCGACGAGGAGTACACTTTCGTCGAAAGCGAAGGCGAAGAAGACGGCCCGTACGTCGAAGCCGGACAGGTCGTCGTCGACCTGGGCTTCGTCACACTTGACGGGGACGAGATGGACGACGAAGACGACAACACTGACCGGTAGTTGGCGTTTCCGGGTGGAGATCGCGGAGGACATCCTCCGCACCGGATTCGAACGCTCCTTTATTCACGCGGTGGACAATTCGTCGCAGACACATCGGACGCTTCCGGTGAAATCCTGGTAAGAGAGTTCCGTGAGATGGACCGGGAAGTTCCCGAACGTCGCGGCACACTCGCGAACTTTATCCGTGGTCCACGAGTATGTCAATTATGCGCACGGCTGTACTCTCGGATGACCTCCAGTTACAGATCGAGGAGCGCGAACGGCCCGAGCCCGGCGACGACGAGGTGTTGGTTCGGATGCGCTCGGTGGGCATCTGCGGGTCGGACGTTCACTACTACGAACACGGTCGCATCGGCGACTACGTCGTCGACTCGCCGTTAGTACTCGGCCACGAGAGCGCCGGAGAGGTGGTCGACGTCGGGGCGGCAGTCGACGGCTTCGCCGTCGGCGACCGGGTGACGCTCGAACCGGGCGTGCCCTGCGACCGCGACGACTGCGAGTACTGTCGCGTTGATGAGTACAACCTCTGTCCCGACGTTCACTTCATGGCGACGCCGCCGGACGACGGCGCGTTCGCCGACTACGTCGCGTGGCCCGCCGACTACGCCTACCGCCTGCCCGAGTCGGTGTCGTTGCAGGCGGGGGCGCTCATCGAACCGCTCTCTGTCGGCATCCACGTCTGTCGACGCGCGGGCGTCGGTCTCGGCGACGCCGTCTACATCTCTGGGTGCGGACCCATCGGCCTGCTGGCGATGGAAGTCGCGCGCGTCGCGGGTGCGGAACCGATTATCGCCGCCGACGTGCTGCCCTCGAAACTCGAACGGGCGCGCGAACGCGGCGCGATTCCGGTGAACGTGACCGAGGAGAACCCCGTCGAAGCCGTCGAGGAGGCGACGAACGGCCGATTCGCCGACGTGGTCATCGAGGCGTCGGGCGCGGAACCGGCCATCGAGAACACGCTCGATGTCGTCCGTCGCGGCGGGACGGTCGTTCTGGTCGGGTTGGCCGCCGACGGCGTCGTCCCGTTCGACACCAACGACATCATCGACAACGAACTCGATCTGTTGGGATCGTTCCGCTACCGCCACACCTACCCCACGGCCATCGAACTCCTGGCGAACGAGCAGGTCGACGTGGAGGGAGTTATCGACTTCGAGATGGATCTCGACGACGTCAACGAGGCGTTCAAGCGCGTGCAGTCGGGAGAAACGGTGAAAGGGATGATATCGTTCGACTGAGAGGGGGTGTCGAGCGAGAATGGGGGTGCTGAACGGGAACGGCATTCGCGGTGCGAAAGCGGAACGACGGCGACAGAGCTACGCGGGTCGGACGTGCTCCGCGCCGATTTCGATACGGCGGACGTGTGCCTCCGCCGAACCGACGCTTTCGCAAGTGTCTCACCTCTGCCAGGGTCTGTGGGGAACCCGGGCGTGATAACACACTGTCTCGTCAGGAAAAAAGCGGCTTCCCTAACCGATTAGGTCACTCCGTCGACGGCGAGACGCCGTCGAAGTACGCGGTGAGCAGTTTTTGCTGACTCCGGCGGAGATGTTCGTGGAACGTCGGCGGCGACACGTCGAGCGCCTCGGCAACTTCCTCCGCGGTGCTGCCGCGCGGCCACTCGAAGAAATCGACGAGAAACGCCGTCTCCAGTACCTCCCGCTGTCGCTCGGTCAGCGCGCTGTCGAGCGAGTTGCGGAACTCGACGCCCCGACTGTTCGTCCGTTCGCGCTCGCGCTGGGCGCACACGGCGACGTTCGGGAACCGATCCTGAAGCGCCGTGACGGCGGCGCGAACGTCGGCGACAGCGGGGAGTTCGACGACGAGTTTGCCGTCCGCACCGTCAGCGCGCGCGCTCCGGAGCACGCCGCCCAAGTCGGCGACGACCGACGCGAGCGCGTCGTCCGGCGACGTCAGTCGCAGGATGGATTCGTCGTCGCGTTCGGTGACGACGACTGCGTCGCCGCCCGCCTCCCGCGCGGCCGCGACCACTGTCTCGGCCGCACCGCCGTCGACGCCGACGAACTCCGACAGAGAGTCGTCGTCGGCCGTGACGATGCCCTCGATGGAGAGCGAGACGTCCGCCGCCGCCGCGACCCTGAGAAAGAACGGGCCGGGGGTCGTCACGTCGAGTTCGAGTTCGACGACGGCATCGCTGACGAGCGCGCGTCGCTTCTCGACGGCGTTGATGGCGTAGCCGATGGTCTCGCCCAGTTCCCTGAGCACGTCGAGTTCGTCCTCGTCAAACGCCGATGAGCGAGTAGCGTAGAGACAGAGCGCCCCGTAGTTCGCGTCGCGATAGACGATCGGGACCGCCGCCGCGGAGCTGAGGCCGCCCTCGGCGGCTTTCACCCGCGGGTCGAACGCGTCGTCGCCCGCGGCGTCGGCGACGCGGACCTCCTGCGTCCGAACGGCGTCCAGCGCGACCGCCCCCTCGCTGTCTATCTCCTCGGGCGTCACGTCGTCGTCGAGTCCCTGGCCGCTCGCCCACGTCCGCGGGACCGCAGACTCGCCGTCGTAGCCGAGTTCGCCGATCCACGCGAAGCGGTACGGCTCCTCGCTGGCGAGGTGGCTGCACACCTCCCGTTCTATCTCCTCGCGCGTCGACGCCCGAACGAGCGCCTCGTTGACCTCCCGGATGACCGCGTTGACGCGGTTCAGCGTCTCGACGCGCCTCGTCTGCCGCTGGAGTGCCTCGATGCGGCGGTTCCGCCCGGTGATGTCGCGGCCGATGCCGGAGATACCGACGGGGACGCCGTCGTCGTCGTGGAGCAGCGCGCCCGTGAACTCGTAGGGGATTCGCTCGCCGTCGGCGGTCAGAAGCGACGCCTCCTCCTGGGCTTCCCCCGTCTCGACGACGCGGACGATAGCCTCCGAGATGGCCGCCTCGTCCTCGGGTGCGACGAAGTCCAGCGGCGCCATCTGCTCGATCTCGTCGTCGTCGTAGCCGGTCACCTCCCGGAGTCGGCTGTTCCAGCGGAGAAACTGGCCGTCGAGGTCGAACAGAAAGAAGACGTCGTTGAGCGTGTCGATGGCGCTGTCGAGCAACGCCGACGCCTCTTCGTCGACACCTTGTCGCTGCATTGCCAAGTGGTTCGGGTCAAAGAATAATAAGCAACGAGGTACCTGTCGTCAGGTCGAAGCGAGGACGGGAGAGAAGGGCCCGAGTGTGTCGAGGAGCGGCCCCGGCGGTCGGCTCAGGTGCTCTGACCGAAGACGACGTTCGTGTCGCTCGTCCCGTCGAGTTGGACCCACGTCTTTCCGCCGTCAGCGGAGACCTGTAGCGGCCCGAAGGTGTACTCGCCGCTCTCCTCCAGCGTCGTTGGCGCCTCGGCGAAGTACGTCGCCGAGAGCGTCTCGGCCTTCCCCTCGAAGTAGACGTATGTCTTCCCGTCAAACTCGTCGACCTCGGTACGTTTGACGTCGTTGGAGTGTGGTTCATGAACCGTCCACGCGCCAGGGACGACGTCGCGGACCCGCACCTTGTCGCTCGCTTCGACGGTCACGTCCACCTGGTTCGTCTGCCCGCCGGTGAAGGCGGAGCCGTCGTCGCTTCGCGTGCCCGACGCCGTGAACGACTGTCGCGCTTCGACGGAGAGGTCGACGTGCGCCTGTACGTCCGTGCCGTTGACCGCACCGGGGACGTTCACCAACTTCGCAACGACCGCGTAGACGCCGCCGTCGGTCGTGAAGGTGAGCGACCCGTCGCCAGAGAGCGCCTGCGCCCGCGCGACGACGTTCGGTTCGCCGTTCTCGGCGGGACTCTCGAGGTCGTAGACGAACAGGTCGAGGTGGGGCGCGCTCTCCGCGGCGCCCGCGTTCGCGCCGGCATAGTGGTCGAAGGCGAGGTCGACCGCATAGGTGCCCGCGTCGACGTCGAGGTAGCCCGCGAGCGCACGCTCGTCGTCGGGGACGCTCAGTCCGACCGAACCCGTCGTGATTCCCGAAAGTTCGTGCGTCACGGCGTCGATGGCCGCGCCCGGGTTGATTCGGCCGTAGCCCTCGTAGGGGTCTCGGTCGCCGAAGTCGTACGTCGGGACGTGTGCGCGATGGTACGGCGCGGCCGTGAACGCCGTTTCCGTCGCCGTCGCCAGCAATACCTGCTTGAGACGGAGCGCGTCGTCGGCCGTCGAATCCGCCGGTTCCGGGAGCGCGACGCTCTCGGGGGCGTCGGCCTCCATCGCCTCGGCGACGAGGTTGGCTGTCCCGGTGACGTACGGCGCGGCCATGCTGGTTCCCGCCTTCCCGGTGTAGTCGCGGATGGGCGGCTGGTCGCTCTCAGGCACGGTCGGGTCGCCGTTCTCGGCCGCGCGAGCGAGGTCCGTCAGCGTCCCGCCCGGCGCAGCGACGTCGGGTTTGCGGTAGAGCGTGTTCGTGTCCTCGTCGTAGACGGCCAGTCCCCCGCTGCTGTAGGAAGTGAGTCCGTCGAGCGGCCCCGTCGCGACCGTCGAGATGGACTCGTCGGCGAGCGCCGGACCGCCGGAGTTGGCGGGTGTCGCGCTGTTGCCCGCCGACGCGGCGACGAGGATGCCCGCCGCGGAAATGTCGGCGATGAGCGACGGGTCGGCCGCGAGGAGGCCACCGGTCGCGCCGAGCGGTGCGCCGCCGACGTAGCCCCACGACATGTTCACCGTTCGGAGGTTGAACTCGCTCGCGAACCGCTCGGCGTACGTCGCGAGGTCGGCCGTCGCGCCGCCGAGCCCCTGCAAGCCGACGATGCCCGCGTTCGGCGCGAGACCGGCGTGAACCGTCGTCGCACCGTCGTTGGTTCGGTCGCCGACCGTCTCGTCCGCGCGGAGGAACGCGCCGACGGTGAGGCTTTCGACTGTCGCCGCCGTCGCGAGTTCGCCGTCGAGTGCCGTGACGTGAACTGTGTACGTCGCTTCGCCCGAGTCGTGGACGGTCGGCGCGTCGACGAGGTTGTTGTCCCACTCGCTCGTGTCGCTGCCGAGAGTCGAGGCGGCGAGTTCCGTGCCGTCCGGTCCCTCGATTCGTATCTCGACGAGGTTACCGTAGACGGACGCGAAGACGCCCGTGTCGGCGCGGGCGGAGAGTTCGTAAGAGAGCGCGTCACCGGCCGCCAGCGTCGTTCGCGGGGCCTCCTCGGTCACGCGCTCGGGGTCGACGGCGCTCGCACGACCGCTTCCGGCCATGATGGACGACACGTGCGTCCCGTGGCCGTTTTCGTCGCGGGGGCGGTCGTACCGGCCGTAGCGCGACCCCTCGTCGTACCAGCCGACGGTCTTCATCGTCCCGGGCTTGATGTTCCCGTTGCTGCCGAATACCTTCCCGGTGAACTCAGTGAGCGAACCCTCGTAGCGGTAGTAGTCCGCACCGATGTCGTAGTCCGTGACGAGACTGGCGTACGTCTCGACGACGAACGCGTACGTCTCGCCGCCGTTGACGTCGACGGTGATTCGCTCGGGCATCTCGGCTGTCGCCGCCGTGGCGACCCGGTCACCCGAGGCGTCTTCGACGTAGAATTCGAGGTCGTTCACGTCCGCGACCGACCACGAGAGTTCGGCTACGACCTCGTCGGCGTCGGCTGGCGCGACGAACTCGTGGCGTCGAACGTCGGGGGTGACGAACGAACCCGGTCCGATGGTGCCCGAGAAGGACTCGCCACCGTCGAGTTCGACGCGATCGACGGCGTCAGAACTGTCGGTCGTGAGTACCAACTCGCCGTCGCGTGTCACCGCTCGCACGCCGTTCCACGGGCCGAGATCCGGATGTCTCGCGTCGACGCCACTGTCAGTGAGACCGACCGGGCGGTCGAGTCGGCCGCGATAGCCGCGCCGCCAGGCATGAATCGCCTCTCGTACCCGCCAGTTCAGAAAGCGCTCGTCCGTAGCCGACGCGGTCGTCCCCGCGGCTTCGGCGGTGGACGCACCAACGCCGAGGAGTCCGGCTCCGACCAGCGCACCCGTCGTCCCCAGAACCGTCCGTCGGGTGAGTCCGTCGGCGTCTCTCTCAGTGGTGTCGTCGAATTCGTCACTTCGTGAGTCATCCTGTCGCATACGTCATGGAAGAATATAGTAAATAAGTAAAGAATATATCCTAAGTATATAGGTAGCTCGAGCAATGATTTTCAGGTTGACCGTTTTTGAGGTTCTCCCCACCTCTAGACGGTGGTGAGCGAGAAGGGCGTCGTCGTCCAAACGCCGCCGGGGAGCGACGAAGACGCCGCTGCGAATCACTTCGAGTGAATACGAGCGAGTTCCAGTGGTCGAAGCGAGTTCGAGCGGGTTCGAACGGATTCGAGTCCACTGGGAGCCGCCCCCGACCACTCCCGACCGCTCGATTCCGCGCTGACCGTTCAAAGTCGAAGAGTCAGACGAGCGTCGTCTCGTCGAACGTCGCAAAGTCGCCAGCCTCCGCCCGTTCGACGGCGTCGTAGGCGTCGACGAACCCGGCGCCAGCGCTGGCCGGTTCGTAACTCGAACGCGCGTCCTCAGCCTCGGCTTCGAGCGTTGCGAGCAACTCGCGTGCGGTCGGTCGACTCCCCTGTGCGGCGACGTGTGCGTCGACACACAGCGCGGCGATACCCGAAACGTGCGGGCAGGCCATGCTCGTCCCGCTGATGCTCGCGTAGTACAGTTCGCCGTCGTCGACAGTCGTCGCTCCCAGCGGGTCGTCCGGAGACATCGTGCTCACGATGGCGTTGCCGGGCGCGGCGACGCCGGGACGGTAGACGCCCAGCGGTCCCGCGACTTCGCCGGTCTCGTAGTACGTCTCGAGGTTCGACAGCGCTGTGGCGCGGTCGTAGTTGCTCCCGTCGTTACGGCCGCGCGAGGAGAAGTCGGTGATCTCCTTCTGGTCGTTCGTCGCGGCGACGCCGAGGACGTGCGGCGCTTTCGCGTAGTCGTTCAGTGTGTCGTAGTCGGGACCGTCGTTGCTAGCGGCGAACACCGGGAGGATGTCCGCCTGGTAGGCGTACCACGACGCGACGTTGAGCGTCGCGTCCGGGTCGAAGTCGTCGGTGCTCGACACGCCGTAGGAGTTCGAGACGACCTGGTACGTCGAGCCGTCGCCGTTTTCGAGCATGTGGTCGAACGCCGCGGCGGCTTTCAGTACCGAAATCCCGGCGCTGGTCGAGTAGGAGGTGAGCGTCGCCTCCGGAGCCATCCCGCGATACTGGCCGTCGCTGGCGCTGCCGTCGCCGGCGACGGTGCCCGAGCAGTGAGTCCCGTGGCCGATCTCGTCGGTGTCGAGACCGCCGACTTCGGGCCACAGCGTCTCGGTGCCGGTGAGTTCCAGCGGGTCGCCGGCCCACTGGTAGTTGGCGTCGAGGTTGGCCGCTAGGTCGGGGTGGTCGCCGTCGATGCCGCTGTCGATGACGACGACGTGGGCGTTCTCGCCGGCGTAGTTCAACTGCTCTTGGACCGCCGCCGCCCGCGTCAGTTCGCGCCCGTCGTCGTTGAACAGTTCGAGGTCGCGGTTCGCCTCGACGTAGCGCACCTCGTCCCAGTCGGCGACGGCCTCGATCTGCGTCCCCGTCAGTCGGGTGAATCCGACCGGGAGAACGGAGAACTCGTAGTAGCCGTCGACGAGGTCGAGCGAGTCCAGAAGCGACACGTCGTCGGACGACTCAAAGACGACGAGGGCCTCTTGCAGCGCGTCGCTCGCCGTGTCGAGCGTCTCGTCGACGAGTGAGGTGAGCGTCCCCGCTTGCGCGCGACCCGCCAACGGTACGAGTGACGCCGCGCCAGTCAGTTTCAGCACAGTTCGTCTGTCTACGGTGAAATCGTCTACCATGGTTCGAGGGTGGGCGTCGGAGAGACGCGTGCGGCGGATGTTTCCATTCCCCCACACTACGATTATACTCCGACCGATCTGCAATTTTAACCGAGGTGATAAAAGACGCGAGCCTAACTGGTTAGGATTAGACTATATTCGAGCCTGAATGAACCCGCGAAAGGATGAACTGCCGAAATCGGTGAGCCGCGAGCGTCACTGGCGAGAGAGCCGGTCGGAGAAGCCGTGCGTCGTGGCGGACAAACGTACGTCACCGGTCCAAAAACCGTTACCACAGGCGAGCGTTCGTCCTCTCGAAGGGAAACTCCCGCAGCGGCGACTAGTTACTCGTCGTCGCTCTCGCTGTCGGTCGCTTTCGGGACGAGGGCGTCCACGTCGGCGTGTTCGAACAGCAACTCGCGCATCAGTTCGACGGTCCGTTCGTCGCGCGTCCGGCCGCCGCGGATGATCTCCTCGGCGCGGTCGATAGCCGACAGCGTGTCGGCGTTGAGCACGAGCACCGGCACGCCTTCAGACTCGGCACGGCCAACGACGGCGCCCGATGGCCGGTGTCCGCCGGTGAGGACGAGACACTTCACGCCGGGCGCCTGGAGCGCGGCTGTCTGGATGTCCGCGCGGTCGCCGCCGGTGATGACGGCGGCGTCCTTCGTCCGGCGGAAGTAGCGAAGCGCCTCGTCCGCGCCCATCGCGCCGACGAGGAACCGTTCGACGTAGGCGTCGGTCGGCGCGTCGGTGACGAGTTCCGCGCCGAGTTCGTCGGCGAGGTCGGCGACCGAGACACCGGCGAGTTCGCGTTCGCGCGGAACGACGCCCAGGACGGGCACGTCTCGGCTTTCGAGGAAGGAGACGACCTCCGTCTCCAGTTCGTCGTAAGCGGCGTCGCCGACGCGGTTGAACAGCACGCCCGCAAGGCGCTCCTCGCCCTCGTCGCGCACGTCGTCGACGGCGGCGAGTACGTCGTCGAGGTCGGCTGGCGTCGCGTATTCGGCGACGAGAACGACTTTCGCGTCGAGCAGGTCGGCGACTTCGGGGTCGGTGAGGTCGACGAGGCCGCCGGTGGTGTGTTTGCCGCCGCCCTCGACGAGCATCAGGTCCGTATCCGCCGCGAGGGTCGCGTAGTACTCGCGGACGATTTCGGCGAGTTCCTCGCCGCTCTCCTGACCGCGAACCGCGCCCTGCATGAACGTCGGCGAATAGACGATAGGCTCCATCTCGTGCATCTCGGCGTCGGTGCCGAGCAGTTCGCGCGCGAGCATCGGGTCCTCGTCGAGCGTCTTGCCGACGTTGCTCTGCAGGCGCGTCCCCTTTGGCTTCATGTAGCCGACCGAGAGGCCGCGGTCCTGCGCGAGCAGGCCGAGCGCGAGCGTCACCGCAGTCTTTCCGGTACTGTCCTGCGTCGAGGTCACCAGTAGGGTTTCAGTCATGAGTGTGTGAGGGTTGTGTGGTCGCTTATAGTTGGTCCGGGTCGATGGTCAGTCGCACGTCGACGGCCTGTACGCCCGTCCCGTCGCCTTCTTTCGGGAGCGCGACGAGCGGGTTGATGTCGAGTTCGAGGATGGCCGGGAAGTCCGACACGAGTTGCGAGAGTCGCTGGATGGTCTCGACGATGGCGTCGCGGTCGACCGGGTCGCGGCCGCGCGCACCGCGGAGCAGCGGCGCGGTCTGAATCTCGTCGGTCATCTCGCGGGCTTCGCTCTCGGAGACGGGCGCGACGCGGAACGTCGTGTCCTCCAGAATCTCGACGAAGATGCCCCCGAGACCGAACATCAGCAGTGGCCCGAACTGCGGGTCGCGGTTCATCCCGACGATGGTCTCGACGCCGTCGTCGAGGTTCACCATCTCCTGGACCTGGACGCCGAGAATCGTCGCGTCCGGTTGGTAGTTGCGCGCCCGAGTTACGAGGTCCTCGTACGCGTCGTACACCTCCTCGTTCGAAACGCCGACTTTGACGCCGCCGATGTCGGACTTGTGGAGGATGTCCGGACTGACGATCTTCATCACCACGTCGCCGCCGATGTCGTGGGCGACGGCGACGGCGTCGGCGGGGTCGTCGACGATATCGCCCGTCGGCGTGGGGATGCCGTAGGCGTCGAGCAGGTCCATCGCCTCCACTCCGATGCGCGTGTCGCCGCGGTCCGCCGCCTCCTCCAGTATCGACTGGACGTGCTCGCGGTCGACGTCGAACTCGATGGGATCGTCGTATTCGCGGTGCTGGATGTCGCGGTACTCGCCGAGGGCGTCGAGGCTCTCGACGGCGCGGGCGGGGTCGAAGTAGTTCGGGATGCCTGCCTCGCGCAGCACGCCTTCGGCGGCGTCGACGCGCTCACCGCCCATGAAGCAGGCGGCGACCGGTTTCCCGTGTTTCTCGCGGAGTTCGACCGTCGCTTCAGCGAGTTCGCCGTAGTCGAGCACTGCCGTCGGCGCCGAGAGGACGAGCGCGCAGCCGACGTTCTCGTCGGCGAGCGCGATGTCGAGCGCGTCGCGGAAGCGGTCGATGTCGGCGTCGCCGACCACGTCGACCGGGTTGTAGATGTTTCCTTCCTCGGGCAGTTTCTCGCCGAAGGCGTCGAGTGTCTCGTCGGAGAACGTCGCCATCTCGAGGTCGGACTCACCGACTGCGTCGGTCGCCATCACGCCGGGACCGCCCGCGTTCGTGATGACGGCAATGTTCTTCGACTCCGGCAGCGGCTGGTTGGCGAGCATCTGCGCCGCGTCGAACAGTTCTTGCGGCGACGACGCGCGCAGCACGCCCGCCTGTTCGAGACCCGCCTCGTAGGCGCGGTCCGACCCGGCGATGGTCCCCGTGTGCGACGACGCGGCCTGCGCCCCGGCGTCGGTCTTGCCCGATTTGACGAGTAGAATCGGCGTCTCCTGCGTCACCTCGCGGGCGGTGTCGATGAACTTTCGTCCCTCCTCGATGCCTTCGAGGTAACCGATGACCACGTCGGTGTCGGGGTCGTCGCCCCACTCGGCGACGAAATCCGTCTCGTCGAGGACGGCCTTGTTGCCCAGCGAGACGACGTCTTTGAAGCCGACGCCCTCGTCGTTGGCCCAGTCGAGAACGGCGGTGATGAACGCGCCTGACTGGCTCATGAAGGAGAGACCGCCTTCGAGTGCGTTGTCTGGGCCGAAGGTGGCGTTCATCCCGTTCGGCGTACTCATGACTCCGAGGCTGTTCGGTCCGACGAGGTTGATGTCGTGCGCTTCGGCGACCTCGCGGAGCTCTCGCTCGCGGGCCGCGCCCTCGCTGCCGGTTTCGCCGAATCCGGCGGTGATGACCACGACGTTCTCCACGCCGCTCTCTCCGGCCTCTCTGACGGCGTCGACTGCGATCTGCGGCGGGACGACGACCACCGCGAGGTCGGCGTCGCTCTCGCCGACGGAGTCGACACACGAGAGTCCGAGCACCTCGTCGTAGTTCGGGTTCACCGGCACGACCTCGCCGTCGTAGTCGTCGACGAGGTTCTGCGTGATGGCGCGGCCGATGGACCCCTCACGCGCAGTCGCGCCGACGACGGCGATGCGTCCCGGCGCGAACAGTTCAGATAGCGCTCCCATCGTCTCTGTGTACCGTCCCTCGGCGCATAAGTTCGGGTGTGTGCTCCGTGACGTGGGCCAAACTGTCACTCACCGACGACCGTGAACGACCTGCGACCGGCGGAGCCGAGTTCAACAGACGTGGCCGCCGCCGTCGACCCACACCGTCTCGCCGGTGACGAACGAGGCGTCCTCACTAGCCAAAAAGAGGTACGCACCCGGGAGTTCGTCGGGCGTCGCCGCGCGTAGCGGGAGCGTGGGCTGGTCGGCGCGCTCCTCGTCCGGGCCGACCTCGCGGGCGAGCTCGGACCAGCCCTCGGTGATCTCGGTGGCGACGGGACCGGGTGCGACGGCGTTGACGCGCACGCCGTGCTGGGCGAGTTCGAGCGCCGCGCTCCGCGTGAGCATCCGAATCGCCCCCTTCGTCGTCGCGTAGTGCGAGTGTTCCCACTCGGCGACGCCCATCGTCGTCGACGCGGTGTTGACGACGACGCCGCCCTCGCCGCGCGTAATCATCTCCTCGGCCGCGAGTTGCGTGCCGAAGAACGCGCCGTAGGTGTTCACCTCGTGGACGCGCCTGAGGTCCTCGGGGGTAACCTCGCGGAACCGCTTGCTGACGTGGATTCCGGCGTTGTTGATCATCACGTCGACGCCGCCGTAGCCGCGTGCGTGTTCGACCACAGCCTTCAGTTCGGCGGGGTCGCTCACGTCGCATTCGAGGAACTCGGCGGTGGCTCCGCGCTCTCGCGCGAGTTCGTGCGTCGGCGTGGTTGCGTCGAGGTCTTTCGGCTCCTCGCGCACGTCGGCGTTCAGTACCGTCGCACCGGCGTCGGCGAACGCGAGCGCGATTGCTCGCCCGATACCGGAACTCGCGCCGGTGACGACGACCGTGTCTCCTTCGAACGTCGGCGATAAACGTCCCATACTCGTCGTACGGGAGAGGCGAACCTCAAAATTCGGTCGCGCGATTAGCGAATGGCGAACAGGCGGCCGCGTCGAATCGTGGCGTCCGCGAGCGGGTGACCGCGCTCCCGCCTCGTCTGACTCGCGGCGATAGTTACGTCACGAGGCGGGATGGTTCCGTCTTCGTATTTGAACGTCGGGGGATACGGGTACGGAGGCGGACGCGGAATCAGAGCAGGTCGTCGGGGTCGTGCTTCTCACGCATTCGGGTCGCCTCGGTTGCGTACGCCTCCCGCGAGTCGTCGTCGTCGACGCGGCCGAGGCTGTCGGGTTTCGCGTCCACCGCGGCGGTGGTGTCGCGAACGTCGCCGAAACTCGTGAGCGCGCGCTCCTTTCTGAGGTACTGCGACCCGTCTGGCGTCGCGTAGACGAGGATGATGATGTTCTGCTCGTCGTCGGAGTAGGTACGCTCGACGAGCCACACCCGGACGGCGTTGTCTCCGGCGTCTTCGGGATCGTCGGGGTCAGTAACGCTCATCGATGCGTACTACGTCTCCCAGTCAGAAGTGCGTTTTTCGCTCCCATCCGCTCAGAGCACCCCGAAGCCGAACATCGGGCCGAACGCGAGGTGGAGACCGATACCGACGACGAGCGCCGGAACCGTCGTGTAGATGCTGGCGACGATGGCCGCCTTCTTGTCGATGGCTAGGAGCGGGAACAGTGCGTCGCCGTCCTGGCTGATGGCGTTCGCCGTCAGCGCCGAGAACGGGATCGCGCCCTCGGCGTACGCTGTCGCGAGCAGGATCTGCGGGCCGCAACCGGGAATCAACCCGACGAGTGCCGCGCCGATGGGCGCGAGAACGCCCGCGGCGGCGGCGAACACCTGCAGGTCGACGCCGGTCAGGAGGATGCCGTACTCGTACAGGAGGTACGCCGCGATGACCCAGACGGTGACGAACGATGTCTCCATCGCCGCGTGCGTGAGCGTCTCGTAGACGTTTCTGAACGTGTCGCGGGCCTGTCCCACGTGGCCGTGGCCGACGTAGCGTCGACCGACGAAGTAGAGGTAAAACGAGAGCGTCGTCCCGACGAGACCGAAGACGGTGAACGCGCCCGCGAAACTCGCGTCGGCGATCATCGGCACCTCGGGCGCGCCTCGAATCAGGTAGAGGACGCCGGCGACGAGACCACCGGCGGCGGCGACCCACCAGAGCGCGAGGGCGGCTTGGCTCACGCGGCGGAGTACTGGGGCGTCGCGGATGGTCCCGTCGACTTCGCAGCTCTGGACGTCCTCGTAATGGTGGACTTGGTTGCCGACGGCGGGTGCGGCGACGCCACCGTCGGTCACCGTTCGGCCCATGCGGGCTACCGCGCTGTCGACGCGGCCCACACCCATCCCGAAGCGGTCGATGGCATAGCCGAAGACGACCGCCGAGACGAAGGCAAGTCCGTAGGCGTACAGTCCCGCTTCGGGTGCGAGCGCGATGATGACGAACGCGGAGTCGCCGGCCGTCGCAACCAGCGTCGCGACCACCGTCCCGAAGGAGACGCTCCCGCGGACGTACAGCGGCATCATCACGATAGCGCCGCCGCACCCCGGGGTCAACCCCATCAGCGCGCCGACGAGCGGTTGGTACTTCTCCTCGGATTCAAGGCGCTCGACGAGCCGACCGTCGGTCCGATACTGGACGTAACTGAACAGCAACACCGTCACCGCGACGAACGCGCTTACCTGCACGAAACCGTCGCGTATAGATCCAAGGAAGATGTCGAACAGCTCGTTCGGCAGACCGGCCTGAGCGACGGGTACGAACTCACCCATCGGTCGACCACCGTAGATTAGACATATCTAATTCACTCTTTAGCCCTCTAGAACATATAGCTTCGTGTTACGTCGTACCAGTCGTCACGTCGTGCTAGTCGTCACGTCGACCACGTCGGCGTCGGCGTGTTCTCGAAGCGATTCGGGCGTGAGCGCGAAGACGGCGCTGGGCGTCCCGGCGGCGGCCCACACCGTCTCGTATTCGGTGAGCGTCGGGTCCAGCAGCGTTCGGACGTCCGAGTCGTGGCAGAACGGCGGGACGCCGCCAATGGCCCAGCCGATTCGCTCCCGAATCAGTTCGGGGTCGGCCATCGAGACGGCGTCGGCGGGGACGCCGAGTTCGCCGGCGAGCGTCCCCTCGTCGACGCGGTTAGCGCCGCTGGTGACGGCGACGACGAGCGTCTCCGTCCCTGTCGCCCCGCCGTTCGCGGCGGAGAAGACGAGGCTGCTGGCGATCTGACCGACTTCACAGCCGATAGCGTCGGCGGCGTCGGCGGCCGTCTTCGTCCCTTCGGGAAACTCGCGAACGGTCACGTCGAGGTCGTAGGCGTCGGCGGCGCGTTCGGCGAACGCCTGTGCGCGTGGATGCATGAGAGGCGATGGCGCACAAGAAGGTAAAACAGCTACGCCGTCGGCAACGGAGCGAGCGCTCGCTCGACAGACGGCCCATGCGCCGCTCGGTGGCGTCGGCACGGCAAAAAATGGGAGTGCGATTCGCTACAGTAAGAACGACAGTATCGCCAGTACGATGAACACGAGGATGAGGATCCGGGCGATCTCCATCGTGACGCCAGCGATTCCTCGCGCACCGACTACGTAGGAGACGATAGCCAGCACGATGAACAGCACAGCGAGTTCGAGGAACCCGCCGGACTGCAATGGAACCGCCGCCGTCGCGTTCGCGAGTTCGGCTAGCATCCGTGCCACCCCGCGCATCGTCCGCCGTTTGTCGTTGTGAAGGTCATCGCACTCTCACGTGCAACTGCGACCCGATTAGTTATAGTTCGTACTTTGGTGAACAATCTCTCCGAGAGATAGTTAGCCGAACGCGAATAGTGAAGATGGGCGAATTACGCCTTCGCCTGTCGGTTCTCCCGGACGAAATCTCGGCGAAAGATGAGATTAGCTCCGCCTACTGCGCAGAAACAGCGGCCATCGCTGCTCCGTCGACCCGACGTTTCCGTTTCCGACGTCAGATTCTGTGGCGTCAGCAGTGACTTCGCTGGTGACACTGTTGCGACGCTGGCGACGGTCGCCACACAGAAGAATGTCGGCGTGACGGGTTAGACCGTTCAGTGCGAGTGACCCGTCGCCTCGGCGAGCGTCATGCCGAAGCGCTCCTCGAACAGTTCTTCGCCTTTCTCGTTGATCTCGACAAGGTCCTCCGGCGTCTCCCCCTCCGAGTGGTGGACGATGGCGTGCGCGCGCTGGACGAACGAGAGCAGTAAGATGTCGCCGACGACTTCCGTCGGTTGCTCGCCCTGTTCGGAGAGCACGTCGACGAGTCCGGCGGGCAGTTCGACGGAGTCGCTGTCGCCGTCGGGTCCTTCGATGGTGTACGTCTCGGTGTCGACCATAGGGGTTCGACGGGCGTGCGAGATAAAGGGGCTGTGGTATCGGGGTGAATCGAGCGTTCGAGATCGCGCGGGACGCGAGAAAAAGAACTGCAGAATGAAACCGCGTTCTCAGTCGTCGGACTCGGCGGCCGCGGGTTCCGCCGCCCCGGTTTCGGTCCGTTCGAGCCCTTCGAGGTAGTCGTCGGCGTCGATGGCGGCCTTACAGCCCATTCCTCCGGCCGTGACGGCCTGCTGGTAGTGGAAGTCGACAACGTCGCCCGCGCCGAAGATACCGGGAACGTCCGTCTCGGTCTGACCGCCTCCGAAGCCGCCTTTCGTCTTCAGGTAGCCCTCGGGGTCCATCTGCACGTCCGTCCCTTCGAGATACTCGGTGTTCGGCGTGTGGCCGATGGCGTAGAACACCGCGCCCGCGTCGAACTCGAACTCCTCGGTCTCGGGGTCGTCGAGGCGGTCGGTCGGGTGACCCTCCGGGTGACGGACCATCGTCACGGTGTTCACGCCCTCTTCGGGCGACCCGTGGAGTTTGGTCACTTCGGTGTTGAGCACGAGATCTATCTCGTCGTCGTCGACCTTCTCCATCACGCGGTCGATCCAGTAGTCCTCGGCGCGGAACTCCTCGCGGCGGTGGACGATGTACACTTTCGAGGCGAACTTGGTGAGGAACGTCGCCTCCTCCATCGCGGCGTCGCCGCCGCCGACGACGACGATCTTCTCGTCGCGGAAGAACGCGCCGTCGCAGGTCGCGCAGGTCGACAGCCCGTACCCCATCAGTTCGTCCTCGCCGGGGATACCAAGCGTCCGGGCGCTCGCGCCGGAGGCGGCGATGAGCGCGTCAGTCGTGTACACGTCGCCGTTGGTGAGTTCGACGCGGAACGGCTGCTGGGAGTCGTCGACGTCGGCGACGACGCCGTTTTTGATCTCCGTGCCGAAGCGCTTCGCCTGCGTCTTCATGTCGTTGACGAGCTCGGGACCGCTGATTCCCTCCGGGAAGCCTGGGAAGTTGTCGACTTCCGTCGTGAGCGTCAGCTGGCCACCGGGTTCGGTCCCCTCGAACACCAGCGGGTCGTTGTTCGAGCGGGCGGCGTAGATGGCCGCCGTGAGTCCCGCGATGCCCGTTCCGGCGACGATGAGCCGCCGGTGTTCGACGAATCCGTCTTCCGCAGATACGTCTGTCATTGACCACTGTTGGCCGCGGGTTTGTATTTAATTTGTGCTGTTCGACGCGGGTGATGCAACAGTAAGTCGGACGCGAGCGCGACGACGCGGCGGCCCTCGTCGCGACGACAGGGGAACGCTTAGGCGACGAGGCGCACATCCGGAGGTATGTCTGCGGACCTCGAAGAGAAGACGACGCGTTACGAGCGGATGCTCGCCGACGCCCTCGACGAAGCCGAAGCGGTGCCGCCGGACGGGACGCCGCTGTCGGCGATGGCCGACGACTGCCGGGAGATGGCCGAGTCGTATCTCGACGACGGCCGCCACTTCCGGGAGACCGACGACTGGGTGAACGCGCTCGCGTCGTTCTCGTACGGCTACGGCTGGTTGGACGCGGGCGTCCGGATGGGGCTGTTCTCGATTCCCGAGGAGACGGAACTGTTCACGACGTAGCAAACGCGTTGAGGAGGAACCTGCGCCCCGGGCCTGTATGCTCCGGCGATGTGTTTAGGTCGGTCGGTGGACTCTCACTCACTGATGGAGTCAATCCTCTGGTACGTGCTGACGAGCACGCGCGGCGGTGACAACCGCCTCAGACTCCTCGTCGCCGCCGACGAAGAAGCCCGCAACGCCAACCAATTCGCCGCGGACCTCGGGTTGGATTACAAGACGGTTCGCCACCACCTCGACGTTCTCGTCGAAAACGATATCCTCGAACCGCTCACCGAGGGATACGGCGCGCGGTATCGGCCGACCGACAGGGTTAGACACCACTGGGAGACGGTCGAGAAGATACTCGCGGAGTCCGACGTCGAACGCCCCTGAGCGACGCGTATCCGAGCGGAAGTTAGCAGTCGCGCCGAGAGAGAATCCGCTCGATGATGTCGCCCGTCGAGAGTAGTTCGTCGGGATACTTCGGTTCGCGCGCGGAGGCGCGCTCGACGGCGCAGTCGATGCCGCGGGCGGCCAACGCAGACTCGATAGCCGCCTCGTCGTGGTGCTGGTCGTAGCCGAGGACGATGAGGTCGGGTTGAATCTCCTCGATTGGGACGAAGATGTCCTCGCGGTGGCCGAGGTGCGCCTCGTCGACGACGGCGAGCGCGGCGACCAAGTCCCGGCGCTGGCGGTCGGAGAGAACCGGTTTCTTCTTGTGGGTGACGTTGTCGCGTCGAGCAACGATGACGTGGAGTTCGTCGCCCATCGAGGCGGCCTCCGAGAGGTAGTGGACGTGGCCGGGGTGGAGCAGGTCGAACGTGCCTTGTGCGATTACCGTCGTCATGCGTCGAAATCCTCGTGAATCATGAGTCCTCGGCGAGTTCCTGGTCGATGTCCTCTTGCGTGAAATCGAAGAACGCTTCGTCGTCCGGCAGGTCGACGTCGAGCACGTCGAGTTTTCGTCGCTTGCCCTCTCGGTCGAACGCGCGCCAGTCGTTTCGGCCGTACGGCGCGCCGACGATGATGTGAGCGTCGCCGTTGCCGAACGTCGCGAGGTCGGCGTCGCTCGGGCGGAGCACGCCGTTCGGGTGCGAGTGGACCGAACCGACGGCGTCTCTGTCGTTGGGGACCATGCTCGTCTTGACCGTCGCGCTCACGGGGTTCGATTCGGTGCCCGGAATCACCAACACGTCGGTGATGACTGTGCCGTCGCGATCTAAACCGAGGTCGTGGGCGTCCTCGCCGCGGAGAAACCCCATGTACTCGTTCGGATGGGTCTCCTCGGACGCTTCGAGGACGAAATCGAGCGTCTCGGCGGCGATTCCGAGGAGTTCGCGATCGCTCGACCGGAAGAGCCGCATAGCACACACTCCGACCCGTCGCCTTCTAAGGGTTCCGGAAGGTCCCTCGCGGCCGAACCGCCGGACCGTCGAGCCGTCGAGACAGGATGTAAAGCTTAAGGCGGGACCCCCACGTAGCACGCCCATGACCGATGACACCGCCGGAGATTCCGGCGCAGGGTCGGATTCGAGACCCGTCGTCTACGACCTTGATCCCGACTGCACGGCCGCAGACGTGGAGACCGGGGCACTGTACCACGCCGCCGTCAACGGCGTCGTCGACTACGGCGTCTTCGTCGACGTCTCCGACAACGTCTCCGGACTCGTCCACGAGTCGAACCTCGACGGTTCGTACGGCGTCGGCGACAGCCTCGTCGTCGAACTCGTCGAGATCAAGGAGAACGGCGACCTCGCCTTCGACGAGGTCGACCCCGACGACTACCGAACCGAAGCCGTCGACCACGAACCCGACATCACCGCTGTCGCGTCGTTGACGACCGGCACCGACGCGACCGTCGAGGGTCGGATCGCGCAGATAAAACAGACCGGCGGCCCGACCATCTTCCACGTCGCCGACGACACCGGAATCGTCTCCTGCGCCGCCTTCGACGAGGCGGGCGTCCGCGCGTACCCCGAGCTCGGTCTCGACGACCTCGTCCGCCTCGACGGCCGGGTCGAGACCCACGACGGCACGACGCAACTGGAGGTCTCCTCGATGCGCGCGCTCGACGGCGAGCGCGCCGAAACCGTCGCGGCCCGTCTCGACGCCGCCCTCGAAGAACGCGCGGAGCCGAACACCGTCGAACCGCTCGTCGAGTGGCCCGCGTTCGAGAAGCTCCGCGACGACCTCCGGGAGGTCGCCCACCTGCTCCGCCGGACGGTACTAGAGGGCCGCCCGATTCGCGTCCGCCACCACGCCGACGGCGACGGCATGTGCGCGTCGATTCCGGTCCAGCTCGCGCTGGAGAACTTTATCGCCGAGGTACACGAGAACCCAGATGCGCCGCTGCACCTGTTCAAGCGACTGCCGAGCAAAGCGCCGTTCTACGAGATGGAGGACGTGACGCGCGACCTCAACTTCGCACTGGAAGGGCAGGCCCGCCACGGCCAGAAGCTCCCCCTCCTCCTGATGCTCGACAACGGCAGCACCGAGGAGGACGTGCCCGCCTACCAGAACCTCGCGCACTACGACATGCCCATCGCGGTCGTCGACCACCACCACCCCGACCCCGAGGCGGTCGAACCACTGCTCGACGCCCACGTCAACCCGTACCTCTACGACGAGGACTACCGCATCACCACCGGGATGATGTGCGTCGAACTCGCGCGGATGATCGACCCCGACATCACCGACGAACTCCGCCACGTCCCCGCCGTCGCCGGACTGGCGGACCGCTCGAAGGCCGAGGTGATGGAGGAATTCGTAGACCTCGCCGAGGAGCAGGGCTACGACCGCGAGGACATCGGCGACATCGGCGAGGCGCTGGACTACGCCGCGCACTGGCTGCGCTACAGCGAGGGCAAAGCGCTCGTCAACGACGTGCTCAACGTCGGCTGCGACGACGACGAGCGCCACCGCGAACTCGTCGAGTTCCTGTCGGCGCGCGCCGAACGCGACGTCGAAGTCCAACTGGACGCCGTCGAGGACCACGTTGAGCACGAGCGCCTCAAGAGCGACGCCCGCCTCTACACGGTCGACCTCGACAACTTCGCGCACCGCTTCACCTACCCTGCACCCGGCAAGACGACGGGCGAACTCCACGACCGGAAGGTCCAGGAGACGGGAGAACCCGTCATCACCATCGGCTACGGGCCGGACTTCGCCGTCCTGCGCTCCGACGGCGTCCGCCTCGACATCCCGCAGATGGTCGCCGAACTCAACGAAGAGGTGGAAGGCGGCGGCGTCTCCGGCGGCGGCCACCTCGTCGTCGGCTCCATCAAGTTCGTCAAGGGGATGCGCGAGGAGGTCATCGACAGCCTCGTCGAGAAGATGGCCGAAGCCGACATCGACGACGAACTGTCGAGCACGGCGGCGCTTGACTAAGACGCGACTCGCTCACAGCTCGGCGCACGCTCACTCGAACTCAATTTCTCTCGCCCCGACGACGAGGGCCAACGCCGTCGCCGCGACGACGGCCACTCCGACGACGACGGGGAACAGCCGGCTCTTGTCACCGCCACTGGCCCGCCAGTCGGCGGCGAACACCTCGCCGTAATACGCCGCGGCCTCGTCTCCCTCTAACGCGACGATCACTTCTCGGTTCTCCCGGGCGGAGTGATTGTTCCAGTAGAAACTGCCGACGAGCGCCGTCTCGCCGTCGACGAGGACGCCTTCGCGTGGACCTTCCCGTACCGCCCCCGCGGGTCCGCGAGTCGAACCGACAGGGGCGCGTCGTGGCGGTCGGCCCACTCGTTCAGTCGGTCGGCGACGGCGCGGTTCTCCTCTTCGGCGTACCACAGGCCGGAGAGCAGGAGGCGGACGCGAACGCCCTTCTCGGCGGCCCGCACCGTCGCCCAGACGAACGGCTGTCGGGGACCGCCGACGATCGGCAGCACGACGATCGGCAGCACGTCTATCGACTCCTCGGCAGCGTCGAGTTCGGCGACGACGGCGTCCTCCGCGTTGCCAGGGGCGGTGAGGATCCGCGGCTCGGACGCCAGCGCGACGCGGCCGGGTGACGGAACCGCGACGGTCGACTCCCCGTCCGAGAGCGTCCAGTTCTCCCTGCCCTCGATTTCGACGACGACGAACTCGCCGACGTCGCCGTCGCGGACGGGGTTCGGGTAGAGTTCGACGATGCGGCCGGAGGCCTCGCTCGCCTCGGCAGCTGTCGAGGGCATGCCCGTCGACGCGGGATGCGTCGGCGAGACGGATGGGGCCGAATCAGGCGTCAACGAGACGGATGCCGACGGGACAGGCGTCGACGAGACGGGCGTCGGCGACGCCACTCCCGCGCAGACGGCGAGCAGACAGAGAACGACCGCGATTCCTCGGCGCACGACACGGAGTGGTCCCGTCTCCGCCGACAAACGTTCGCTTCGGTGTTTTTTTGGCTCCGACAGACGGTGAGACAGTCATGGTCGATATCGTAACCGGTCTGGAACTGGCAGGCTACGCGCTGGGCGCGCTCGGCGGCGCGCTCGTCTTCATGGAGTTCTTTCAGGAACCGACGTACGTTGAGTACGATCCCGATTTCAACGGCTACACCATCGACATCTCGCCGCAGGAGGTCCGCGAGCACACGTGGCTCGGCCGCGTCGGCGGCTTCTCCATCGCGCTCGGGTTCGCGCTGCTGTTCCTCTCGACGTTCCTCGCGTGAAAAACTGAACCGTTCGTCTTCTTACGCCGTCGGCGTCGTCGCCTCGAGCGCCTGCTTCGCCCGGTCGACCTCGTGCTGGACGATAAACGAGTTGTCGTCGGTGTGGTCCGCGACGGCTTTCAGCGCCTTCTCGGTGCCGATCTGCCGGAGCGCCCACGCCGCGCTCGCGCGGACGTTCGGGCTCGCGTCGTCTTCGAGCGTGTCGGTGAGCGGGTCGACGGCGCGCGCGTCGCCGATGAGGCCGAGCGCACGGGCGGCGTGCGGCCGGACGTTGTCGTTGTCCATGACGAGTTTGTCCGCCAGCGGTTGCGTCGCCTCCTCGCTGCCGATCTCGCCGAGCGCCTTGAACGTCACCTTCTGCAGCGCAGGGTCCTTGTCGGTGTCGACGTAGTCGACGAGCGTCTCGACGGCGTCGAGCGCGCCCGACCCCATCTTGCCGAGCGCCCTGATGCTGGGTTTGTCGCGCTTCTGGGCGCGCTGGTGCATCGCGTCGAACGCGCGGGCGTCGTTCATCCGCGTGATGGCTTCGAGGCAGTGCTCCTCCATGAAGTCGGATTGGAGGCTGTCGAGTGCGAGCAGCACCATCTCGACGTTGCCGCGCTTCTCGTGTTCTTTCAGCGCGCTCCACTCCGGCGGGTAGTCCTTGTAGTGGCCGAGCACGTCGTAGAAGCCTTCAGCCTCGAGCTGTTCGCGCGTCTCCAGGTCGTCCCACTCCTGGGCGTCTTCGAGGTCCGACTGGAGCGTCTCGGTCGCCTCGAGCAGCGCCGCGATTGTCTCTTCGTCCTCGTCGGCATCGAGTGACGCCGATTTTACCGTCTTCACGACGGCGTCGAGCGCGGAGACGAGGTCGCTCTTGTCGCCGGTGGAGACGGCCGCGTCGACGACGGCGCCACTCTCGTCGTCCTCCTCGAAGATCTCGGCGACGGTGTCGAGGAACGACTCGACGGCTTCGGCGATTTCGCCCTCACCGCGGTCGGTCCAGCGTGTCTCGTCTATCTTCGTCTTCGCCTCCTCGACGTTCTCGGCCACGTCCTCGGCGTACGGTCCGCGCTGGGATTCGAGCTCGTCGCGCAGGTCGGAGAGGCGTGATTCGAGTTCCTCCTGCGGGCTCTCCTCCTCTTCGTCCTCCGGTTCCGGCAACTCGGCGGCTTCGAGGTCGGCGGCGATGCTATCGAGCGTCTCCTCGGCCTCGTCGAGGTCGGCTTCCGTCTCCGCCGCGTCGAGTTTCTCCTCGGCGGTGTCGAGGCGCTCGTCGAGGCTCTCGGCCGTGATCTCGGACGATGCGTCCGTGGCCGACTCCTCGTCGTCGGTCGCCTCGGTCGGCGTCTCGTCATCCCCGTCAGTCATATGCTGAATCTCCGCACGTGCGCCAAAAGAGCGTTTCCCTTTGCCCCCCGTGAGAGAGGGAAATTGCGGCCGCGACCCTACCCGCGCGGGACCATGACGAACCCGCGCCGTTCGCAGCCGCACGATGCTGGTCGAACGTACTGTGGTAACAACCAGCATGATACTAGTACACATCCAACTATATGCATCTATCGCGGCGTATCAGGGCGAGTGACTGACAAGGGTTTTGTCCGAACTTCAGTGCTATGGCGACTGTGGCGGTCGCGCAGACGACCTGCCTCGGAGTTGGCGTCGAACTCGGAGTACGCCGGACGGTCCGCCGTCGTGAGATCGGGCGGAACCGTCGCCGCCGCGCTGAGTCGGGACGAGCGCGGCCTCGTCACCGACCTTGACCCGACCGTACTGGTCGAACAGCGGGCGTTCGTCGGTATCTTTGAGGAGTGAAGCGGCCCGAAATCGTCACGTTCGGACGCGGCGGCGCCGCTCCATCGACCGGCGACGTTTCGGTGTAGTACGAACACATCAACGACACATAGAGAAAGAATTTTTTGGAAAGCCGAAAAAGAATTTTTGTAGAGTCAAGGTTTAAGTGGGTGGCGTCCGTACGATGGAGTGTTATGAGTACCCAGAAGACAGTTCGTCAGCCTGCCGACAAAGTCGAGGAGACAGCGCTCCGTATCGAGAAGGACAAAGCCGAGCAGATTATCGACGCGCTCAACACCGACCTCGCGAACGCGTACGTGCTCTACCACCAACTGAAGAAGCACCACTGGAACGTCGAGGGCGCCGAGTTCCTCGAACTCCACCGCTTCCTCGAGGAGGCGTACGAGCACATCGAGGAAGGCGCCGACATCATCGCCGAACGCGCGCAGGCGCTCGGCGGCGTCCCGGTCGCCGGCCCGTCGAACCAGGAGGAGCGCGCCACCGTCGAGTTCGAAGGTGAGGACGTCTACGACGTTCGCACGTCGCTGGAGAACGATCTGGAGATGTACGGCGACATCATCGTCGACCTGCGCGAGCACATCCAGCTCGCCGGTAACCTCGGCGACCCGGCAACCGAGGAGATCCTCCGGCAGATTCTGGTCGAAGTCGAAGAGGACGCCCACCACATCGAGCACTACCTCGAAGACGACACGCTGGTGCTCGAAGAAGCGACGCACTGAGACGAGGGCGAGTCGGCAGACCGGACCATTCTCGTATTTTTCGCACTCGATAACGACGCAGACGGGAGCATCGCGAATCGGTAGCGACGCGGACGCCGAGCGAACGCGAGGAAGAAGGCGTCGCTACCGGGTGAGTACGAACGCCGACGTGGAAGAGACGGACACGACGTCCCGGCCCCGGTTCGGGCGGTTCGACGAAGGAGTGTAGACTACTGCTGGAGGACGACGGTGTAGTCGGTAGCTATCCAACCGTCGTTGTTGCCGTCTTCGGTGAATACGGTTCGGTTCTGTGAGGTTTGGCACGCCGAAACGGAGAACTCTGGTTCCGCTGGGTGAGCGGAGTCGTCGTCGCGGGCGTCGGAGACTGCCATGGATGGAGTTAGGTGAGCCTAAAGCAAAATATGTTTTGGTTGCCCTAAAGCGGTCTGGCTGAGAGCGCGATACCGCGAGCGGGTCCGAACCCGCTTCGAGACCCTTCGAAAGAGCGCTTCCGACGCTCAGATGGGCATCCAGTCGTTCGAGAGCGCCCGGTCGGGGAACGTCCAGCGGTGTTCCGGCGTGCCGTCGCACATCCGAAGTTCGATGACGGCATCGAACGCGTCGGCGAGTTCGTCGACGACGGGGTCGTCATTGGGAACCGACAGGTGGTAGTGCGCCATTCCTGCGACGGACTTGACTCGGCCGCCGACGACGCTGGCGAAGCGTCGAACCGACTTGACGCCGTGGTCCTCGACAAGCGGTTGCAGTGAGTCGAGACAGAGCCGCAACTCGCTGGTTTCGAGCGGACCGTTGGACTGGAAGGAGGTGATGGCGTCGCCAATAGCCCACGAGAGCGACCCGAGGTCGCCGGCTTCGACGTACTCGTGGGCGACCGGTCCGCCGAGGGTAGAGCCGGGGAGACCCTCCGTCGCCGCCGCGCCGCGAACAACCGACGACTGCGTCACGACGCGAAGCGAGTCGTCGTCTCGGGGACCGTTGCCGAGGCGTTCGTGGGTGTGGACGCCATCGGTGAAGACGAACAGTCGCTTGCGCGGTTCGGTCGTCGCGTCGCCGAGGAGGCGACGAGTGAGCGACTGCCGTGCGTCGGGTTCGGAGGACCCGACGACGAGGATGTTGCACCCCCGTCGTTTCAGCTCGGAGAGAGCTACGGTGAATGAATTTTGCCCGGGGGTTTTCATCTTTCGAAAAGAGACGATAGAGTGTACAATAAATATTGTGGGTGCCGGCACCGGGCGAAGTCGGTAGGCGTTTTGTAGATGACCTCCTACGTGTGACAATGACGGATTCGCTGTTCAGTCCGCTGACCCTTCGCGGGACGGAAATTCCGAACCGAGTGATGGTTTCGCCGATGTGTCAGTACTCCTCGCCCGACGGCGTCGCCACCGACTGGCACCGCGTCCACCTCGGGAGCCGAGCGGTCGGCGGTGCTGGTATCGTGATGACCGAAGCGACCGCGGTCTCGCCGGAGGGACGTATCTCGCCGGACGACCTCGGTATCTGGACGCAGGAGCAGGCGGACGCGCTCGCACCTATCGCGTCGTTCATCCGCTCGCAGGGAAGCCACCCTGCGATACAGTTGGCCCACGCCGGGCGGAAAGCGAGCACCAACCGCCCGTGGGACGGCGTCGGTCCCGTCTCGCCCGACGACGGCGGGTGGGAAGTGTACGGCCCGACGGACGAGGCGTGGCCGCGCGAGGAATCGTACCCGAAGACGCATGCACTTGACGGAGACGACCTCTCGGTAGTCGTCGACCAGTTCGCGGAGGCCGCGAAGCGCGCTCACCTCGCCGGATTCGAAATCGCCGAGGTCCACGCCGCGCACGGCTACCTCCTCCACGAGTTCCTCTCGCCGGTCACCAACACCCGCGAGGACGACTATGGCGGTAGTTTCGAGAACCGCACCCGACTCGTCCGTGAGGTCACGTCGGCGGTGCGCGCCGTCTGGCCCGACGACAAGCCTGTCTTCGTCCGCATCTCGGCGACCGACTGGCTCCCGGACCGCGAGTCGTGGGACCTCGAACAGTCGGTTCGTCTCGCGCCGCTGCTTCGGGAGGCGGGCGCGGACCTCGTCGACGTGAGTTCGGGCGGCATCCACCCCGACCAGCAGATTACGAACACGGGCGCGGGCTATCAGGTTCGGTTCGCCGAAGTCATCCGCGAGGACGGCGAGATGCCCGTCGGTGCCGTGGGCAAAATCACCGAACCCGAGCAGGCCGACCAGCTGATTCGGAACGAACGCGCCGACCTCGCCATCGTCGGCCGCGAGCATCTCCGCGACCCGTACTTCACGCTCCACGCCGCCGAGAAACTCGGCGTCGATGTCGACTGGCCAGTGCAGTACCGGCGCGCCTAGTCGCGGAACGGAGCAGACGCTCACCGCGCACGGAACCGGACAAAGCCTTATTCACCGCAGGCAACCAACGCAAAGCTATGAGCCGCCGCGACGACGACCTCGAAGAGCTACTCGGGGAGTTAGAGGAGACGCTGTCGGAGCTCCGAGCCGAACTCCGCGAGGAGCACACGCCCCGCCGCCGTTCCTTCGAACCGCCGACGCCGAGAGACATCCTCCGGTTCACCGAGGAGTACACCATCCCGACGGTCGTCTCGACGCTGGAGGCGACGATTCAGGCGCTCGAACTGTTCCAGCGACTGCTGCGCCTAGCCGACCCCGAGCGCGCGATTCGCGAAGAGAGCAAAAACGCCAGCGAGACGACGCTCCGCAGCGCCGACGACGTGGGGCGCGTCGCCGTCGACGGACTGGAGCGCGCGCTCACCGAACTGCAGCGTGCGCTCTCGGAGGCCGACCTGCCCGAGGACGGCGAGTCCCGCGACATCATCGAGGACGCGCGGCAACTCTCAAGAGATATCGAAGACCGTCTCGCCGACAGCCGGCGAAGCACCGATACCCGACGACGCACGCACGACGCTGAACGGCGACGCGACCGCTCGACCGGGAGGCGGACGCGGGCAGAGCGAGAGTGGGACGAACCGACGCGACGGAACGGACGCGACGACGCGTTCGACGACGGCGCGGTCCGAATCGCCGTCAGCGACGAGGAGAACGACGACTCGGACGTCAGCGATGCCGCCGATGATGCCGACGACACCGCCGACACAGCGGAGTCGGAGGGCGACGGCGACGACGCACCGGCGGTCGACATCGAGTCGGAACTGGACTCGATTCGCGACGAAGTCGAGCGGGCCGAACGCGGCGAAGAGCCGAGACCCGAAGGAAACGACGAGGAGTAGTAACTCGGCACGGAAAGAGCGAACAGACGGTGGTCGAAAGCGCACGACGGGTCACCGTACACCCGCTTCGGCCGCCGTACGCGACTCTTCAAGTCAGGGGAAGCGGTGGCCGCCTCCTCTCTGAAAAACGTTCTCGGTCAGCGAGCTAGCGGCCGGACCTGCCGAACTACCCGAGCGGCCGGAACCGGTAGCCGTCCCACTCCTGGCTCTTCTCCTCGCGGATTCCGGCGTCGGGGTCGCGGAGTTCCGCAGCGTAGACAGGTTCGACCTCGTCGCCGATCTCGACGTCGGGATGCTCGTCGTCGACGTCGAGTTGGCCGATGGCGCGCACCGGTTCGCCGTCGACGTCGAACTTGACGATGGCCAGCGAATTCGGTGCGCGGACGCCCGGGGGCGTCGCCGTGCTCGTCGTCCACGTCACGACCGTCGCGGTGTACTCGCTCAGGTCGACCGTCCCGACCGGCTCGTTCCCGTCGGGACCGATAGGGTGAGGGGGGTAAGTGATGCTGCCGTCGGCGTAGCGCGCCGCTTCCATGGGTGGAATCTCCTTCTCGGGGGTGTCGCTCATCGTTTCGCCTCCAGAATCGTCGTGATGACGCAGTTACCGAACCCGCCGACGTTGCAGGCGAGACCGGTGTCGGCATCGACCTGTCGGTCGCCCGCGTCGCGGGTGAGCTGTTTGTAAATCTCGTACACCTGCGCGACGCCCGAGGCGCCCAGGGGATGACCCTTCGATTTCAGCCCGCCGGACGTGTTGATGGGCAACTCGCCGTCGCGGTCGGTGACGCCCTCCTCAACGGCTTTCCAGCCCTCGCCCTTCTCGAAGAAGCCGAGATCCTCCGACTGGAGGAACTCGAGGATGGTGAACATGTCGTGCAGTTCGGCCACGTCGATATCGTCGGGACCGAGGTCGGCCATCTCGTAGGCGATCTCCGAGGAGTTGACGACGCCGCCCATCGTCGTCGGGTCCGCGCGCTCGTGGACGACGTGGGTGTCCGTCGCGCCGCCGATGCCCGAGACGACGGCGTACTCGTCAGTATACTCGCGCGCGACGGACTCGGGACAGAACAGCAGCGCCGCGCTCCCGTCGGTGATGGGACAGAAGTCGTAGAGACGGAGCGGGTCGGCAACGACCGGCGACTCCAACACGGTGTCGAGATCGACCACCTTTCGGAACTGCGCGTGGGGGTTGTCGACGCCGTTTCGGTGGTTCTTGACCGCGACTTTGCCGAGGCTCTCTCGCGGCGCGTCGTACTCGTGGAGGTAGAGGCGCGCGGTGAGTCCGGCGAAACTCGGGAGTGTGACGCCGTGTTTGTACTCGACGGGGTGGGTGAGAGAGGCGATGACGTCCGTCGACTCCGCCGTCGTCCGGTGGGTCATCTTCTCGCCGCCGACGAGCAGCGTCATCTCGCTCGCGCCGGAGGCGACCGACTGCCACGCGGCGTACGTACCGGCGCCGCCCGACGAGGAGGTCTGGTCGATGCGGGCGGTGTACGCGGGCATCGCCGCGAGGTCGTGGGCGAGGGCGTTCGGGACGCCGGTCTGGCCCTCGAACTCGCCGCTCGCCATGTTCGAGACGTAGAGGTGGTCTATCGCGTCCGGTGCGACGCCCGCGTCGTCGAGGCAGGCCTGGCCGGCCTCCGCGAGCAATTCGCGGATCCAGGCGTCGCGCTGCCCGAATCGGGTCATCGACGCACCGATAATCGCTACGCGTTCCATATCGGACGCGTGCGGGCCACCCGCTTACCGGTTTCCCTTCGCGGAGCCGAAACGCCGGAGCGACTCTCGGACGTGGCGTACGTTTCGCATTCGGTCTGTCTCACCGCAGCACAGGTGTCAGATATGTGTGCTTTCCCGAAGTAGTGCATTACTACTGGCGCCACGTTCGAACGCCGTGGGACGACCGCGCGCGGACGACGTAACCTGACGCCGAATCGGTACCGAGAGGGCGAACCGAAGCGCGAACATCTCAACTGTTTTAGTAGCCCGTCCGCAAGACGCTCTTATGCAGATGAAGGACGCTGTCGCCACCGCCGGCACCGTCGCCAGTCTCGTGCTCCTCGTCGTCGTCGCGATACCCTACCTCGTGGTCACGAACCCAGAGGCGCCGCTTTCAGCGTACTACACTGCGGGGTCGGTCGGGGCCAACAGCGTCGGCTTCCTCGCGGCCATCGCCGCCGTCGTCTTCCTCTCGGGGACGCGCGGTAACGCCGAGCCGGATCTCGTCGCGGGTATCGCCGTCGTTCTCGGTCTCGCGATGGTGCTGCTCTCGTTGCTGTGGGCGACAGCGATCAACTCGACGCTCCTGTTTAGCTTCCCGCCGGAGGCGGCGTGGATCGAGTACCACCGCTGGGCGGTCGTCGCGCTCTCGGCCGTCGTCGCTGTGGACGCGACGGTGTACGCGCGCGAAGTCGTCTGAGCGGCCGCGTCTCTCGTTGCGTCCGACCACAGCGCCGTCGCCGTGTTCCGCGGACGAGAGTCGAAAGGCCCTTAAGCCGGACCGGAGTAGTTCGGGGTGGACTAGGTCGGGCAGTTAGGCCCTGCTCGTAACCCGCCATAGAGTCTTTAGCGGGGACCGAACGTCGGGCGCGTCCGGTCAGACCGGTACGGGCCCCGGGAGCCAACGTAGAAACCTCGTCCTGCGGGGACAGCGGCTTCGTGTCGCTCGTCCGCAGGGGCGAACCGTCACGATTCATCGGCGGTACTGGGTCAGGCGCGGAAGCGAGCAGCCCACCGTCGGACGTGCGTCGCTCGTAGGATCGCGGGGTGGAGGAGGCAACCGGGATTCCCCGTACCGGAACGCCGGGCAACCCCGACCGTCCACATTCATACGTCATACTACCTACCCGAGAGCGACCGCGCTGCCGCTCCGATGACCGACCGCTCCTCGGCGGTTTTCACTCCGGAACCCATAGGTTCGGCTGTTCCCAACGACGAGCCATGAGCGAAGCCAGCGCCGGTGACGTCGAGGCGCGCTACTACGAGACGGACGGAGAACGCGTCGTGGAGTTTTCGCGCGAGGGACGGACAGCGGCTATCGCCCAGAACGTCGACGGCTACGCGATGCTGAAAGTTCGGCCGACCGCCGACGGCGACGAACTGGAGCGGTACTACGGCTTCGATATGGCGCTGGACCACGTCGCCGAACTGCTCGGCGTCTCGCCGTACGACCTACCGGTGCCCGACGACGCCAGCGATATGGGGATGTGAGGGCAGGTCATCCCGTAGACGCCGTCACCCCACGGACGCCGTCACCGACCCCAGTAAAAGCGCGGCGCGAGGAACAGGTACGCCAGGGCCAGAAACAGCAGACCGAAGGCGAACCCGCCGCCGACGCGGTGCGGGAACAGAATCGCCAGCGCCTGCACGACGCCCATCACGAGCGCGTCTTGGGTGTGCAAGTCGGGGTACGGAATCGTCGTCACCATCAACACGGCGAGCAGCACCGTCAGCCCGACGAGCGGGAACGGATCGGTGAAGCCGACGAGTACACCCGCGGCGAGAATCGTCGCCGCCAAGGTCGTCGGGACGCCGCGAGTCTGGTCGGAGTCGGCGTCGTAGGCGGTGTACATTCCGAGGCGCGTGACCGCCATCACGACGAACAGCGCCGACGTCGCGAACGCGACGCCGACGCGGAGCGAGTCGAGCCCCCACGCCGACACGGCCGCGGCGACGACGACCATCGCGGGGGCGACGCCGAACGACGCCACGTCGGCCAGCGAATCGAGATACGGCCCGGCGTCGGTGCCGCCGTAGCGCCGCGCGAGCACGCCGTCGAGACCGTCGGCGATGGCCGCCAGAAGGATGAGCCTCGCGGCGAGACCCGGAGAGGCACTGGCGGTCGCGACGGCGAGAAATCCCAGTCCGGCGTTGCCGACGGTGACCACGTCGGCGATGCCCAACCGTCCGACGACGAACCGGGGGTGCATATTTTCCGGGTTGCAGAGGTGCGGTATACGTCTTTACATCCGGAGTCAGCGGCGGGGGACGCGCAGAATCGAGCGACGATTTCGACGCGCGTACCACGCCGCCTTTATCCGACCGGGACCGAGGTCCAGCCATGAAGCGACGAGCGTTCCTCGCAGCGGTCGGGGCGGCCGGAGTCACGGCGCTCGCGGGCTGTGGCGGTGCGAGCGGACAAGGAGACAGCTACGATGTCGGGATGACGGCGACGGCGTTCGATCCCCCCGAGATTACCGTCTCTGCCGGCGAGGAAGTCGTTTGGCAGAACACGAGCACGCGGGACCACACGGTCACCGCATACGAGAACTCCATCCCCGAGGAGGCGGCGTACTTCGCCAGCGGCGGCTACGAGAGCGAGCAGGCCGCCCGCGACGCGTGGCGCAACGAGTTCGAGGGCGCGATAACGAACGGCGAGACCTTCTCTCACACCTTCGAGGTGCCCGGCCGATACGAGTACGTCTGCATTCCCCACGAGACGGGCGGGATGGTCGGGACGATTGTCGTCGAAAAAAGTTCGGGGTCGGGAAATCAGTCGCAGTCGAGCGACCGGTCGTAGGTCGGTCTGCGGACCGAGTCCACGAATCGAGTCCGCGAGTCGCGTCCGCGAGAGTCGATTACTCGGCGTCGGCGACGTCTTCGGCCACGTCGGACTCGTCGACGTCGACGGCGGCCTCCTCTTCGGCTTCGACCTCTTCGGGACGCGCCTCCAGCGAGAGCTTCTGAATCTCGACCCGGCGAAGCGGGTAGATGGTCTTCGCCTCGCCGTAGATCGCCGAGGAGAGTCGGCCTTCGACGACGCTGTCGATGAGCTGTTCAAAGCTCCGGTCGTCGGCGGCATCGCGGACGAGGTCGATCATGACCCGGCGAATCGCCTTCTCCTGACTGCGGTCGGCCTTCTTCGTCGTGAACGCCACGGGCTGGACCTGGACGCGGTAGTCGTCGGTCGTCAGGATGGTGATGTTCGCCTCGACTTTCGAGGCGCCGCGGCGAACCAGACTGCGCAGGTAGTCCCGCGTCAGTTCGTGCTGGATGAACTCGGTGTACGCCGAGTCCGACCCCACGTCGTTGATCTTGAACGTGAGTTTGGTGTTGTTCGCGCCGGCGTCGTCTGTAATGTCGCCGAGCGTGGTCTCGATGGTGCGTCCGTACACCATCTGCGGTTCCTCAGCGACGGTCTTTCCGAGTTCGGCCCGGTCGAACTGCTCGGGCGCGAGCACGGAGTACCATCGCTTACCTCGTTTCTGCTTGGATACTGAACGTTCGCTCATGTTGTGTGCTTACGTGCGGTGTCGATGACGGTCTCTGCGACCGTCAGGTTCACCACGTAGTCGTCGACCGTGGCCTGTAAGCCGCCGGTCGTCTCCCGCTCGATGTCGGTGACGATGCGGTTCGAATCGACCGTCGTCGTCATCGAGTCGGTGTCGTCCGGGGCGAGCGCGGCGGCGACGAGCGCCGCCTCCTCGTGCGTCGTCTCGACGCGCGCGGTTCGCGAACTCATGCGCGAAGCGCCTCCCGGAACGCCGCGGTGAACGGGTGTTGGTCTGTCGTCGATGCGTCTGGCGTGGTCGTCGCGTCCGTCTCCTCGGCGTCGAAGCGCGCTTCGCCTGCGTCTTTCCGTCCGTAGCCCGTACCGCCGACCTCGGCGGCGGCCGTCGCCATCGTCGATCCCAACGCTCGGGGTTCGACGCTCGCGGCGGCGGCGGCGCCGTCGCCGACGGCGAGGACGACCGGTTCCGGCGACCGGAAGTCGCGGACCAGTCGCGCAATCGTCGAGAGGACGCCGAGCGAATCCGACCCGAGGCCGGTTCGCACGACGACACAGTCGGCGAATCGAGCGGTGTCGGCCTCGCGCAGAACGGTGTGGGCTTCGAGCGCGTGGTTGCGCCAGGCGTCGAGCGCTGCCGTCTGTGTCGCGTCGGTAGCGTGACCGAGTGCGAACGCGACGCCGGTTCCGGGGCGCTCCCGGGCGACGGCGCAGAGCACGTCGGCGTAGCCTTCGACCGTCTCGAACGGACCATTCGGCGTCTCGTACGGACGCAGAAGGCGCTCGAGCGACTCGACCGCCCGCGGCGTCGCGTTGTCCGTCTCCGTCGCGTCGAGCGCGGCGAGGGAGGCGACGCGGCGGTGCGCGTCGGCGTCGAGTTCGGCCGGAAGGTTCGCCTCGGCGAGCGCCGCCCGCGCTGACTCCACGTCGCCGGAGTACGGCGCGTGCAGCAGCGTCGAGTGGGCGAGGCCGTCGGCGAGGTCCGCGACGGGGACGCCGACGCCGGGGCGTCGCGTCACCCCTCCGGCTTCGGCGGCCGACCGAATCGGGTCGTACTCGTCGTCTCCGAGCGAGGCTTCGCCGGCGACGACGCCCGCGAGTGCGAGCGTCGCGTCCGGCGCGTCGCCGAGTTCGCTCGCGACGCGGTACGCCGCGAGCGTCGCCGGCGACTCGTCGCCGGGAACGGCGAGTCGGGTCGCCGTCGCACCGACGGAAACGACAGTGTCACCCCGGTCGTCGGCGTCGTCGTCGACGACGCTCTCCGGATTTGCGCGGAGTTGGACGTGGAACGGAACGTCGGCGCTCCTGAGCGCACGCGCGAGGATGCCACTTGCGGCCAGCGAGTCGCCGTCGGCGCGCGCGACGACCCGGACGAACGGGGCGTCGGCGAGCGCCGCGGCGACGGCGGCGGGGGCGGTCTCGGCGTCGGCGGAGCGCGCGGTCGACATTCGTTATTCGAGGAGTTCGACGGCGACGTCGTAGCTGTAACGGAACGACGGGTCGAGCGCGTCGCCTCGGTAGTAGTTAACGAGGCGGCGAATCTTCGACTCGGTGTTCTGCAGCGCTCGGCGGTTCTGGTGGTCCTGCGGGTTGCGCTGGACGTGTCTGCGGAGTCGAACCGCGCGTTGCATCAGGTTCTTGAGGTCCTCGGGCAGGTCGTCAGACGCGTCGTTCTCCTCGAGAATCTCGGTGACCTTCTTGCCGGTCGCGAGTTTGACGTTCGGGACCGGGGTACCTTTGACGCCTTCGTCGCGCAGTTTCAGGCCGATGACGCTCGGGTCGTGGCCTTGCTCTGCGAGTTCGACGACGCGCTGTTCGATGTCGTCGGCGTCGACGTCGCTCCACTCGGGGGATTCGTCTGTCACCGGGCGGTCCGAACCGGACGAGCCGCGGCGACGGGTGTGCATTCGTGCCATAGTTCGAAATTGGAACGGCACTGACCGCAGAAAGCGTGACCGACAGCTGTCGGTGCACTTCCGCAATCCCAAGCCCGGAGAGAGAACCCGGGCGAGTCAGAGTTGCGGCCGTGCTGTTCCCACAGGTGGGTTCCCCCGTCGAACGTTAAACCGTTTCGACTCGCGACGCTCGACGCGTTCGTTTCTGCGGTCGGGACGGTCGCCCGACCGCGTGGGGGTGTGGCACACGCGCCTGTACGAGTCGAAGCCCTTATTAATCGGTCAGAGGTACGTGAGAGTGCAGACGAGGGCTCGTAGATCAGTGGTAGATCGTTCCCTTGGCAGGGGAAAGGCCGCGGGTTCAAATCCCGCCGAGTCCACTACGATTTCTTCGGCGTTAGCAACAAATGAGAGCATATGATCCTCACTAACATTCTCCTTTACAAAATTGAGAGTCTTCGAGGATGAGTTTAGGGTTGTCAAACCTCACATCAGCCCTCAGACCCATCGAAAAACCACACAACTTCCGGTACGAGTCATTATCAAAGAGAGCCTCGACAGTTCCTTGAGAGAGTCGCTTGAGGATTCAGAGGGACCTATTTAGGTTTCATAATCGGCCTCAGTCCCCGCAAGAGACCTTCTATTACCCCACTCAGGAGGTGAGTCTGAGCTATCAAGATCACAAATCGTGAAGAAGGACATTCAGCACGGATTCACAAAGATTAGCGACAGCGACCAGTACGCTCGAGTCTCTCGAATCAACGGGTAGAAAGAATACTCTGCCGAGAGCAGAAAGTAATGAAGACAAACGAGCTTGAATGGGCAAAACCGATAGACGGAAACCGATTATGAAGATTCGAGTAGGTGAAAAAGAGAGCGATAAATCAGGAGTAACGGACGGGGAATTTGGCGCCTCATAGCGTCTAGCGCTCATTTTCTATATTTGACGATATAGGTGCGGCCACTTGCAACTGGCTCAGAGTCAAGGTTCAGATAGGGTTGTACGCCTCTCTTGCGGCGTGAAAACCGATTATGAACGATACGTCGTGGGCCTGTCTGCATCGAGAAAGGCTCTCAGCCACTCCTGCGTGTTTGCCGCGATTATGAATCTCTGCAAATACTGTCAACTCAGCGTACTCACCACAGAATGTAAAGGGAGACCAGTGTCGGATACCGCCTATGCTGAGTTTTTCATTGTAGGCGGCGTACGTCAAGTATGCGACGAACGACAAAACAACTCTTAGCCGCCGCCGGTGGCGCACTTGCGCTCTGGACAGGATGGGGCGTATACTCAACCTATGACGCCGAACGTGTCCCCTACGAGACCATCGCCGAGTACGGCGACGTAGAGATACGGCAGTACCCACAGACGGTGCTCGTCGAAACGACGGCCGATGACGAGGAAATGGCGTTCCGCCGCCTCTTCCGTTACATTGGTGGGGCGAACGCCGGCGACGAGGAGGTGTCGATGAGTGCGCCCGTCACGACCGAGGCAGCCGGCGATGAGCGTTCGACGGCCGGTCCATCCCGCACCGAAGAGGGCGAGGAGATTTCGATGACCGCGCCGGTCCGCACCGACGACGAGACTGGTCGCGTGAGGATGGCGTTCTACCTTCCCTCGGAGTACACCCCCGCAACTGCGCCGACGCCGACGAATTCGCAGGTTCGCCTCGTCGTCGAACCTGCACAGACTCTCGCCGTGCGCCGATTCTCGTGGTACGCAACCGACCGTCGGGTTCGACGTCAACAGCAGAAACTCCTTGACGGGCTCGAAGATGCCGGCGTTGAGACGCTCGGCGAGCCATTCCTCTTGCAGTACAACGACCCGTACACACCGCCGTTCATGCGGCGAAACGAGGTGGCTGTCGAAGTCGAGGTCGAGTGAACTGCCTCAGGATTGAACCCCAAGACACTCACCCTGATCAGTAGAACTGGACAGAGGAAAAAATCAGAGTGAACCAGAGACTCGTGCGCCAATTCGCCCTCGCAAAGCCGATGTCTATTGATTCCGCCAAAACCTTCAAGCGCCACAGTATGGTCAGCCTCGAAAATCAGTACGACTCAGACAGCCATGAATTTTTATAGGTTGGGGACAATTTGCCTCCAATGCAGGAATCCGGGCCCGCGCGAGAGGGGCAGCTCGCGCGTGAAACAACGAGGAGGGAACGCGGACAGTCAGAACTTATTGGCTTCGTCCTATTATTTGGGTTAGTCATCGCCGGGACAGGGGCCGTCGTCGCGCTTGGCGGCGTCGCCATCGAGGACGCGCAAGGACAGTCGGAGTTCGACCAGGCCGAACAGGTGATGACGCTTTTCGACTCCAGAGTCGCGACGGTTGCACTTGGCGACTCCGACATTAAGACTGTCTCGCTGGGACGCTCGAAGGGGCGATACACCGTCGATGAATCGAGTGGCTATCTCCGTATCGTCCACGAGAACCACGCCGGCCCCGGAACCTCGGAGGATCAGGAGCTGTACAAAGAGTCGCTAGGTGCGGTCGTTTATCACACAGACGGCGGTACTGTCGCCTATCAGGGCGGCGGAGTCTGGTCGAAACACAGCAACGGCGAGGCGACGATGGTGTCGCCGCCGGAGTTTCACTATCGCGACGGCACTTTGACATTGCCTGTCATTCGGACGACCGGTTCGTCCGCGTCGGCCGGGTCGTCAAGCATGCGCGTTAGCGCCCAATCCCGTGGTATACCGGTATACCCCGACCCATCGACGGAGTACGACGGGAGCGAAAAGCAGTACCTGAACCCGGTCCAGAACGGCCGTGTCGTCGTTGAGGTCAAAAGTGAATATTACCGCGCGTGGGCGGCGTTCTTCAGAAGCCGAACTGAGGGCACCGTTACGGAGGACCACGAGAGAGAGGTGGCGACAGTCACATTAGTCACACTCGGGACGAACGGTAACTTCCGGATGCCCGCCGAGCGTGGGTCAATAAACATCCGTGGGATGGCCGAACACAAGCTAGATGACTTCAGTATCAGACTACGTCCGGACGACAGCGATAGCGCTAACTTCAACAACCTGCAGTGGTCGATCGCTGTCGAGGAGGGACGACAGCAGTTCGAGGTTCACCTCAGAAAGGGAGACGGAAATAAGTGCGAAACCGACGTCTCTGCGAGCGTCTACTACTCCGACGACGGTGGTAACACATATCACGGCTGGTATGACGAGGACGCGTTCACCACCCACTGCGAAGACCTCGACGGCGACGACGAAAACGAGGTGCTGCTGGACGCGGACTTCCTCGCCAGTGATTCGAGTTTGGCGTACGGAAAGCTCGAGAAGAGCCAACTGATGCACTTCGATCCGGAAACGCTTCAGGAGTCTGTGACGTTCGACGAGCACGACGAGGATTCTGGAAAGACGTACCCAGATGACCGCAACACACTCCCGCTCTCAACGCTCATCACCCACTACTTCTCGCTGCTTTCGCCGTCGTTCGAGCTGACTGTCTACGACAAGAACTCAAACACCATCAGCGAAAGCGCCTCCAATGGCCGAATCGTCTATGAAGGTGATGAGAACTATGTCACCTATCTGCAGGTCAGCGAGAGTAAAATCACAGTCGAACTCGACTGAGGTGACGAGAAGACGGCGGTTCGATAGGCGTGGCCAGACTTGCGTAGCGTCATTCTGCTGGGGGGATCACCACATGAGTTGGAATACCGCCAATTTCGGCCGGAAGCGGTGATGTCCACGACCGCTTCGTCGGCAAGAAAAAGCTAAGAACTGTCATCGCACACCACGCAACCGTCTCTTCGCAGTACGAGCGCTCGACAACCGCTCGTGAATGTCTCAGGCGTGGACGTGTTGGGACGTGGTTTCCTACTCCCGTCGACTTCGTTCCACGTGACGATCTCGTCGCCACGTTTGAAATTCGGTATCGAGACGGTCAGGCGTTCACTGTTGGACCGCTCGCTGTCTTCGTCTGACTCAGTTATCGTCGTCGAAAACGGTGGACCTATTCGAAGATCAGCGACAGAGCCGAGTCAGTCAAACTACACGATGGGGAAGTCAGTCGAACTCGACGCTAAGGTACGTTGCGGTAACCTGTATCCGGTCGGCGGGGATGTCCGAACACGTGACCGTCGACGCCGCCGCACCGGTCAACTCGCACTCACGACCCAATTCGTCTTCGAGGTATCGTTCCCACGCAGGCGCTCGCTCCGGCGTCGTGTCGAGGCTGAGCGTCGCCGTCGTGTCTGTCGCTTCGAGGAATCGTTCGGTTGAGGCGTGTTCGACACGAACCAGCACCGTCATCGATCCGCCGACGTTCGTCCGATCGCCCCCGGGATTTGTGAGAATCATCGGTACCAAAAGTACCCGCTCGTCACCGACCACCCGGTAGACGAGGTCCGGCTCTCGGAGCATCACCGCTCCCCCGCCAGGGTCTGTACGGATGACTGCGCCGTTCTCATAGACAAGCTCGGACCCAGATCCAGTCCGGAAGACGATTGGCTGGTGGGATTTTTCCGGGTCGTCGGTCGCATCCCGGCCGGCGATGTTAACGCCGACGGAGTGCGATTGCCCCAGAAGCAGTTGCGCCTCGGCGAGTTTGAGTTCGGTCGCCCGACTCGGCGCGTCCTCGTGGTGGATGTCTGCGAGGTTGTCGGCCATCACATCGAAGGCGCGCTCGGCGTTCGTGAAGCGCTCGGCGTCACGAGCGTCCTGTAATCCTGAGAAACCGGAGACGTAGACGACACCGACCATCCCGGTGATAAGCGCAAAGACGAGGATGAAGCTCACCGTCTCGCTCACTGCTCGCGAGTGGCGACTCGGCTCAGATTCTGTTAGTTGAGATCGATTACGCATTTTCGATCACCAGTTTGGTTCCCGTATAACGGATGTTCACGTCACCGCCACCGAACGAGGCGTCGGCGATTGTCGTGTGCGTCGTGAATGAGACGGTGACCGTCACATCTGGGTTAGACGTCGACAGTTGAATCGAGTTGGCACTGCCGTCATCATCAGTGTCGACCATGTCGATGGCGTAATTCGTGCCGACGACACGCGGGGGGAGCTGTCTGTCGAGTCGTACCGTCCCTGACGGCGCAGATTGCACTAGCGCGTCCGCCGTCTCGAGGTCCGCAGCCAGTTGCTGGCCGACGACACGGAGTTCGTTTTCAACTGTCCGGTCGCGCTGGTCTTCGACTACTCCGCCGCCTGCGATGAGTAGACCTGTAATGAGTATTGCCGTGATACCGAGCGCAAGGACGTACGATAGCGTTGTCGACGCAGCGCGGTCGGTCCGCGTCGGCGATGACCACGACGAGTATCGACTACACATTGGGTTCACCCGGTGCAACCCGAATCGTCGTTTCGTAGTCGAGCTCCGATGATGAGTAGGCGAAGTTGACGGTCACAGCATAGATGACTTCCTTTGATTTCGGAACTTCGTCGTCGACCGATCCGTCAACAACGAACCGGTAGGTCCCGCTCACCTGGTCGCCGTTCACGTAGGCCACATCGTAGGTCGTCGAATCCTTGAAGAATTCCAACGCCGGACAGGGTTCTCCGCCGACCGTGGCGGATGTAATATCGACCGTGACGAACTCATCAGCGGACGCGTCGTCGTACAGCGCGCAGTGATTGGATTCTTCGATTTCACCCTCGCTCGTGAGTCTAACGACTTTGACACGCAGGTCGTCGTCATTGACTTGCAGGAGGCGAACCTGATAGGTTTCGCCATCGTCTGCGGTGAACTCGGTGGCGAACGCATCGTCTTCGGACAAGGCGAGCGACCCGATTTTGACCCGCTGTTCGAACGCACGGAGGCCGTCGTGGCTCGAGGCGACGGTCCAGTCGGTCGTCGAATCTTCCGCGGGGACGAACTGCCCGTCTGTCGACTGATTGGCGGCTGTACCGGAGTCGAACGACACGTACGAGACGTTTACCACGCGACCGTTGCGGACGCTGAAATTGCCAACTTGGCGGTTGAGTTCATTCACACCTCCTTTCACTGCAGTTTCCACTTCCGCCTCGTCGAATGACTCACGGTTTCGGTTCTCATAGGCGATGAGTCCGGCGACGCCCGCTTCCACGTCGGCGCGAGTGTCTAGTGCCGCCGATGCGCCTGCGGCGTCGGTGCTCCGCGACGCGAGGTTCTCAGTGTAGATTGCGGAGTTGAGGATGAGCGAGAGCGCGACGAAGACGACCGCCAGCGAGAGCGCCCCGACGAGGAACAACTGTGCTCGTGAAACGTCGTCCCACGGGTCATCTCGGAAGCGACTCACATCCGCCACACAACCACCTCCACCCGCAGGACCGTGTAAACGCCACTGTCAATCCCGTCGATGTCCTCGGCGTAGAAGTTATCTTCGTTTATCTGCGTCTTGGGGTCCGTTGGTTCGGCGATGCCGTCGCCGTCCTCGTCGTCGTACAGCACCGCGTCGTCGTACAATGTCACAAGTTGCGTCGCCGTCGCCGCGTTGTCGCTCGGTTCGCCCTGATAGAAGAGGCGCTGGCGGCGTTCGCCGCCCCCGTCGGTGTGATAGCGGACGTAGACGTTCGCTGCGACGCTACGGTCGCCGAACGTAGAGCTGAGTATCCGCCCGAACTCGGTGGGCGGATAGCCGGCGGTGTAGTACTCTTCATTGGTCGCTCCTCGGAACTCATCGTCGCCGTCACCGTCGGAATCACCCCAAAATAGCAGCGTCCGTTCGAGCGCCCCTGAGTCGGCCGCGGCGGTGAGGACGCCTTCGGCCGTCGCCTGCTGTTGATTCTCGATGTGCTGGCTGGAGGTACTCGCAGATAGCGGCGTTACCGCGGTTACTTGGAGGGCGAAGATGACGCTCGTGATGAGAATCAATGCTGACATCACGGCTTCGAGCGTGTGTGCTTGACCACGGTCAGATTTGCGTCCGCGAGTCACCAGACGCGCACCTCCAGTTGTCCGGTCTCACCGGCGAGCGAAACGGCTCGCCACGCGACGACGACCGAGCCGGTGTCGGTTGGCGGTGACTGTCCGGCTTCGAACCGAACATCGCAACCGCTAGCGTCGGCTTCGACGACGCGGCGTTCAGCGTTGTCCCAACAGAGGCGTTCAATGCCGTCGCCGCTTCGGTCGCCATCGATGGTGATGTGAAGATTGACGCGGCTCGAGACCCCCACACGTTCGTTCACAGTCACCGCGTCAGGGTCGAAGCCGCAGTCGAAGTCGCCCATCACCGAGGCGCCGAAGAACACTGCCGCACACTCGCCGTCGACACGGTAGGGCGTCTCAGGGGCGCTCAGTACCCCACCGACGAGGTTCGAGGCGACTCGGTCGGCGACGACGGTGTCCTCCTGCCCGCCGCCGGCAAACGGTGAGAGCATTGATGGGATGAACGCGATGACGAACGCGACGGCGAGGAGAAAGACGCCTGCGCCGATGGCGAAGTCGATGGTCGTCTGTGCTCGGGCATCGCGTCGGGTCGTTGGGCCGCTGCCGTCGCGACGTTCCGTGCGACGGGAGTCACGCCAAAATCTCATCCTACCACCATCCACACCGCCAGGGCGATGGTCTGCAGCACGACGACGTACTTGACGCCCGAGATGATGTCGGCGTCGCGGATGTAGCCGCTGATGAACGCCGATAGCACAGCCTGTAGCGTGACCGCGTGGAAGAACAGCACCGAGAGAACGTTGGTGTCGACGCCGCCGCCGAAACTCATGCCTCCAGCATTCGTCTCTCCACCGCTGCTTTGAGTCAACCCAGACATCACGTCAAGGAATTGTGTCTTCAGGATGGCCATCACCGCCAACAGCGTGAGGTAGGTCATGATGATGATGACCACCTGCATCCGCGCTCGTGACTTCCGTTCGCGGTCGATGTCGTCCTGATTTTCGGAGGCCTGTGCGGCTGTCGTGAGCACTTCTGTGATCTGACTGGACGCCTCTTGTGCTTTGGTGATGAGTTTGACTGTCCGCGCCAATCGCGGAATATGATACTTGTTGTTGAATTCGACGAATGCCTCTCTGAGACTCATTCCGTAGTGGACCTTTGCATACATCACCTCAAACTCGTCTGCAAGTTTACCTGACGAGGTATCAGAGACCGATTTTACCGATTCAAGCAGCGTTTGGCCGGTGGCGTTGGCGCTCGACAGTTTTCGGAGGTTGTCGGAGAGTTTACCGATGACGGCGTTTCGCGAGTAGACGTTCCAGGTGTGAAACACCGCCAGCGGAATGGCAATGAGATACGACGGGATGTACCACCATACAAACGTCCCCCAGACAGGTTGGGCGACCAACTCATCCCACGACAACGGGGCGGCACCGTTAGCAGCCGAGATGCCGACGATTACTACAGCGACGGGAACGGTGAACACCAGCGTGAAAAGCGGGTTCTCGCGGAAGAAGATGTGCGGTCGTTTCAGCAATTCCTTCGTCTTGTATGTCCCCTCGCGATTCTTCACGCGGTCGAAGAGGCTGAATTCGCCGACGAAGCTCTCGATAAGACCGAGGTGAATCAGCCCTTCTTTGTTGGTCTCAGCGAGTCGTTCGCTGCTGTCAGCCGGGTCAAGATATCCGTCGCCAATTTCGTCCTGTTTCACCGTCGAGACGAGGACAAGGAAGCCCACGCCGGTGATCGGGATCAGGCCGTACACCGTTCCGTACAGCAGCATGTCGTCGGCATTGCCGAGCATACTCATGATGACGAGGATGATGATGAGCAAGAGTGGAAACAGCGAGAGCGTCATGTACATCTCGCCGAACAGTTCGAGTGTTTCGAGCGTCAGCTCCTGCTGCTGTTTGGCGGTGCGCATGTGCTTGTCCTTCTTATCGTCGAGGAACTGCTCCATGTTCCCGCCGGAGTTGACGATGGAGAGCATGTCCGTCAGAAACTGTGAGAGTTCTTTGCTCGGCGTCTCCATCGCCTGTTTATGAATGGCGGTGCGATAGTCGGTGCCGAAATATTCCGTCTCCTGGACAATGCTGCGGAACTCGTAGGAGACTTCGCCGTAGGTGTCCTCGGCCTTGGCCATCGCCTCCAGAATCTCCAGTTGGTTCAGTCCCCCAACTGACAGCGCGTACATGAACGAGATGGAGTCGGAAAGCAGCATGTCTATCTCGCGCTTGCGCGCCGACGCCGTCGAGTATGGAAGCGCCAGCAGCGTGCCGAAACCGAGACCGAAGCCGATAGAACCGAACACCAACCCCGTGATGCCGACGGCGGCGGGCATCTTCATCGCCTCCAGGAGGTCGACAACCGCTGGGTTTGGGATGCGCGCACCGAGCGACAGCATCTCCGTGTTGATGACGCCGAACTGAAACAGCGCATAGCCGAGAAGCGTCCCAATGAGCCATAGTACGAGCCCGATGAGTACGCCGACCGCCAGTGCCTGCGAGATATACAGTTCGACTGTCGTTGTCACGCGAGCCTGTGTGAGTTTCTCCTCTACGTCGCCGACGAAGTCGCCGTCGGGGTCGAATAACCACGTGAAAAGCGGATAGAACGCGTCGCCGAGCATCTCTCCCGCGTTGGCGCTTCTCGCCCCGTTCGACCCAGTGTCGAGGCTCATTCGTCGCCCTCGTCGGCCACCTCGTCGTCACTCGATGTCTGTCCAAAGTTCCAGTCGTCGTCGAGTTCCGACTCGGCTTTAGCGTCGGCCGGTTTGTCTGACTCGTCGCTGTCGTCTCTATCGTCGGTACTGTCAGCATCCTCGCCGCGTACAGATTCCTCACTCGTTTGCTCAAAGGTGTCGTTGGGGTGTGAGTCAGATGATGGAATTCTTTCTGAGGGATCGGAGCCGATGAACATCGGCTCGTCGCCGAACGCCATGGGGTCGGCTTCATCGTCCGCGACGCTCGGACCGTTGTCCGAGAGGTCCATACCGCGGGCAAAACTGGTCTCGTCAACGACCGAATCTCCACCGTACATGTCGGTGGAGTTGTCGGATTCGACGTTGTCGGAGTCTACGGGGACCTCAGAGGCGGTGTCGTTATGTCGCCCAACAGCGCTGTCATCGTCGCCGCTGTCGCTCGTTGCGTCGCCCTCGCCCGCGTCCTCTTCTTCGCCGGCGGCTGCTTCGCTTGCATCGCGGAAGTTGTTCGATTCGTCCGCTTCGTCCGGTTCGCCCTCCGTGAGCGCGGACACGTCGCTTTTATCCGTTTCGGCTTTCTCGTTGAGTGCTGGATCGTCGCTTGATTCGTCCAGCGCTGGATCGTCGCTCGTTGGCGTCGACGACGTGGCCGTCACGTCCGCCGCGGGTTCGACGTCCGAGAGCACGTCGGCGACGCTACCGACGGGTTCGCCGCGGTACTGCTCGAACAGTTCCTCCTCAGCCCGCTGCAGAATCTCGCGGGCCTCTGCCAGCGTCTCGGCGTCGGGGTCCGGTCGCGGCACCATCTCCTCCATCTCCGGGTCGATGTCGATGAGCACCGACTCCATCTCGCGGAGGTCTTCGAGGCTCCGCTCCAACTGGTCGTCGGCCATCAGCGTCAGGATGGTGTCGGGGTCGTTGATGAACGCCTGGAACGTCGCCGCCACCTGGGTGTAGGTGTTCAGCCCGCAGTCGATGAGGTACGCGAGGACGACCTGCCGCTGGAACATCTCCGAGCGCAGCGTCTCCTCGGACCACCCGCGGTCGAACTTGATCTCGTCAAGGGTGTTCGAGTCGCCCATCAGTAGGAACTCGTCGTCCTCGGCCTGCCACTGGTAGACGTCCTGAACGTTTATCTCGTCGTTCTCGGCGTCGTAGTGGTTTATCTCGGTGAGCGACTTGTTCCGGCGAACCTTGTTACCCTGTACTCGGGTGGAAGTCTGAATCGAGACGAGGTCCAGAGCCGAGAACATCGTCTTCGAGACGTTGATCGGTTCGGTCGTGAAGCGCTTGAGCACCTCGCCGACGGAGTCGGCGTGGAACGTCGTGTACGTCGTGTGTCCCGTGGACATCACCTGAAACAGCGTCCGCCCCTCCTCGCCGCGAATCTCGCCCATCACGATGTAGTCGGGGCGCTGTCGGAGCGCGGCCTCCAGCAGGTCGAACTCGTCGACGTCGCCTTTGTCGTCGTCGGAGAACGACGGCCGGGTGACCGAGGCGATCCAGTTGCGCTGCGGGAGTTCGACCTCGCGGGTGTCCTCAATGGAGACGATCTTCGTGTTCGAAGGGATGAAAAGCGAGACGGCGTTGAGGCTGGTCGTCTTCCCCGAGGCAGTGCCGCCGGCGAAGATGAGCGACTTGTGGTTCTCGATGCAGAGCCACAGGAACGCCATCTCGTCGAGCGAGAACGTGTGCCAGCAGATGAGGTCGATGGGTGTGAACGGCACTTCCTTGAACTGTCGGATGGTGTAGTTCGTCCCGTGGTCCGACACCTCCTTGCCGAGCGTCAACTGCGCGCGCGACCCGTCGGGGAGCGTGGCGTCAACCTGCGGGCGGCGCTTCGAGATGCCTTTGCCGGAGCGCTGGGCGAGTTTGACGACGAAATCGTCTAACTCCGTCTCCTCGTGGTAGACGTTCGTGATTATCTGCTCGTAGTCGCCGTGGTAGACGAACACCGGCGAGTTGTAGCCGTCGCAGGAGATGTCCTCAACGTTGATGTCGTGTTTGATGCCGTCGATGCGCTCGTAGCCGATGAAGTCACGCGTCAGGAAGTAGAGCAGTTTGTCGACCTGGTACTCCGTGAGGTCGGCGTCGTCGTCGGCCAGCACCGCCGGTTCGGGACGGGCCGAGATACCATCGAGTCCGGCGCTCTCGCGCTCGGCAGGGCGGTAGCCGAGGAGGCGGACGAGTTTCCCCGCGACGCCCTCGTCGTCGCCGGCGATTCCGAGGCGGTCGGCGAGCGCATTTGCGAACGGTTCCGTCTCTTTGCGACTGTAGAGGTCGTATCGCTCCAACAGTTCGAACGTCTGCTCTTCGATAACGCGGCGTCGGTGACCGTCGCCGCCGACCACGTCGTCGTCGGCGTACTTGATAGCCGTGCGGAGTTTGCCGGTGAGATACTCCTCTAACTCCCTCTCCAACCGGTTCATGTACGGTTGGACGACGTAGTACTTGTCCTCGTTCTCCTTCGTGGAGTGGAAGATGATGACGAACGCGTACGGCTCGTTCACCCAGTAGCGTTCGACCTCCTCGAAGTGCGTCTTCTTCGGCATCGGCACCGCCTTCTCCAGATCGTAGCGGTTGACGACCGTCGTCGTCCCCGCGTCGGTCGAGAAGAACTCGTCCTCGTCGAAATCTCCCCTCGTGTTGACGGTGCGTTTCTCGACGAGTTCCTCCAACTCGTCGGCGCGGTCGCTCAGGTGCGAGATGGTGTTCTCGATGGCGTCTGGGTCGTGTCCCAGTGCGTCGACCGGATCGAACCGCTCGATTTCGCCATCGGCGTCGCGGGGGCGACTGCCGTCGTCCTCGTAGTAGTACTCGCGTTTGTAGTGTTCCCAGAGATACTCGTCCTTGACGACCGGCGTCGTCTCGGGGTCGCAGAACGCCTCGAATAGTTCCTGCAGCGTCTCGGCGTTATCGCCCGCGAGACCCACACGCGAGTCGATGTCGTCGGGGTGAAAGCCCAGAAACGACACCGGGTCAAGCGGGATGCGGTCCCAGTCCGCGCCGGCGGGTTTCGTCGGTGCGTCGTCGTCCTCCCAGCGGTCGGTGCCCGGCGCGGGTCGAAGCCCGCGGTAGAGGTCGTCGGCCGCCCCCGGCGGCCCGTACTCGTCGAGGTACTCCGCCCACGTGTACTCCCCCACGGCGGCCGGGCGACGCGCCTCGGAGTCCGACGTGCCGTCGTTGGCGTCGTCGAACTGCCCGGAGTCCGAGTCGGCTGCGTCGTCGATAGCCATTGGGAGTGAGTTGTATTCATTATTGAAAAATGCTTCCACCAAATTAACTCTCAATTACTTTGGACTAATTAAGTGTGAGGAGAGACGACTCGAATCGGAAACCCGAGGGAGGAGTTCGTTTTCGACTCCGTACAGCCGCTACACGACTGCCAACTGCCGACGCACCAAACCCGACCCGGTACTCGTCGTCACCGTCTGCACGAGCATTACCCCAAAAGCGGTCACTCGAAACAGTCGACGGCATCGTCGTCGTATCCGATGACGGCGGGTTGTCCCTGCTCTCTGGAGAGCCTGAACCCGTGCGTAGAGAAACCCAATCGCTGCAACAACTCGGTTATCTGTTTGTGGTTGCCGTGCGTCTCGACGTAGACGAGACGGCATCGGTCGGCCGCCAGCGACTCACTGAGACCGGTCAGAACCTCGATACCGACACCCTGAACGTCGACTTTCGTCACGGTCGGCGGTGGCGCGACTCCGGTTTTCACGAGCGCGTCACCCGACGTCGTCTCCATCGGAATCCGTTTGAGCGGGGTCCCTATCGGATAGGTCGTGTCGAGCGACCCGTGCTGTGCCCCCGAGTCCGGGGTGTCATACACGTTGAACTCGGTCGCTCGCCGGCAGTCTGAGAGAGGAGAACGAACCACCTCGGCGGCGATGCCGTTCGCTTCGAGATTCGCCTCCAGTCGGTCCGCGTTCGGCGGATACGGCTCGAACGGGACGACGGAGCCGTCAGTGAGCAAGTTACCGACGAGACAGCTGTAGATCCCGATGTTCGCGCCGACGTCGAAGAACACGTCGTCCGGTCGAATCTGTGAGAGGAGATGTCTGAGGATGCAGTCTTCCTCCCAGATGCGATAGTTCAGATTCCCCCACTCGACGACGTTCGTGGGGGTGAAGACGGCTTGCGCTCCGCAGGATTCGACGAGACACCGTGGATTCGACCGAAGGTATGCACGCACGGCAGCGTCGTGAACGAACGTCGCGTACTCGTGTGCTCGCGTGCCGCGTAGGAGGTCTCCGATAGCACCGACAACTGTCATACAATCTACATTCGATTTTCGAGTATATAATGTCTATTTCGTGACTGTATGACGCTATTGTAAGCGTGAAACTGGACGTGAACTGTTAGAATCCGTCGTGTGCGACACACTACCGAGGGGGAGTTGCGCGAGGTGTAGAGAGTGAAGCACACAGGTAGTTCGACGAACAGAGACACTCGAGATAGCAGATAGCAAGGCGTCGACGTGAGTCATCCGAGGAGTGGTTCGAATCCCACATGCGTCGCTCTGCGGTCTCGCTTCGTTCGGCACGAAGAGCGGGCGTGGCGGGATTCGAACCCACGATCTAGAGGTTAGGAACCTCTCGCCCTATCCGCTAGGCCACACGCCCCGGCGCAGATTTGTGGCCGTCGCTAAAAAGCGTGCGCTTCGGCGGTAGAAATGATGCCCGACGAGTCGGGCAGAACGATCAGTTGCTGCTCTGCTCGGTCGCTTCGTTGTTCGTCTGCGTCGACGTGGAAGCCGACGTCGAGGTGGACGAACTGGCGTTGTCGGTCGCATCGTCCGAGGAGCCCTCCATTTCCTGCAGCTCCTCTTCAATCTCTTCGCGTCCTTTCTTGAACTCGCCCATCGCCTGCCCCGTCGAGCGCGCGAGCTTCGGCAGCTTGTTCGCGCCGAACAGCAGGACGATGATGAGGAGGATGATGAGCATCTCGGGCCCCCCCGGAAGCGCCCCGAACAGTGGTAATGCGGTGTCGAACATCTCTACTCCTGCTTAACTCTGTAGCGGTTATAGGCTTTTTGCTCAGCGAGTCAACCCCGTCAGATGACAGAAACCGGCGGACGCAAACATGGTCGACCGGCCGACAGCAGCGCATTCGACGGCGACGACGCGCCGTCGTCCGGTTCGAATCCCGAGAACGGTACCGCAAGCGCAAGTGTCATTTCGTTCAACTGCTTTCGATGAGTATGATCGACGTAGGAGACAACGCACCCGACTTCACCGTTCCGCTGGCCGACGGCGACGTCGGTTCGTTCACGCTCTCGAACCGACTCGACGAAGCGCCGCTCGTTCTCGCGTTCTTCCCCGCGGCGTTCACCGGCACGTGTACGACCGAAATGTGTACGTTCCGCGACCGAATCGCGAACTTCGACGCCATAGACGCCAGCGTCTACGGCGTCAGCATCGACACGCCGTTCACGCTCAACGAGTTCCGCCGACAGAACGAACTGAACTTCCCGCTTTTGAGCGACACGAACCGGACGCTCATCGACCGCTACGACGTGTCGATGGATTTCGCGTCACTCGGCGTCTACGACGTGGCCAAGCGCGCGGTGTTCGTCGTCGACGATGAGGGGACGGTGACGTACCGGTGGGTGAGCGACGACCCCGGCGTCGAACCGGACTACGAAGCGGTGCAGACGGCCGCGGCCAGCGTCGCCGACGACTGAATACCCCCGAAAGCAAGTTCTTTTGCGCGCCCGAGTATTGGGTCGGATATGAGTAGTGACGCTTCAGTTGACCCGAAAGACCCGAGCGACGGGGGGCGAGAGTACGATCCCGATGCCGAGCACGCCTACCCCGACGAGAAACTGAACGAGATTCTCCCCAAACTGCTCGACGACCCCGAAGTGACGACGTATCTGGAGGCGCAGAACGTCAATGCCGTCACGCGGAAGGGGTACAACGACCACGGGACGAAGCACATCGAAATCGTCCGGAACCGCGCGCTCCGCCTGTACGACCTGCTCAAGCGCGGCGGCGTCGAGTTCAACGGCGCGCGCCAGCAGGGGCTCGGCGAGGCGGACGAATCCGTCATCGTCGCGCTGGCGGCGACGCTCCACGACATCGGACACATCGTCCACCGCGACGAGCACGCCTACTACTCGATTCCGCTCGCGGCGGACCTCCTCGACCGCTTCCTCCCGCAGTTCTACGAGACGCCGGGCGTCGTCCGGATGAAAGCCGAGGTGCTGCACGCCATCCTCTGTCACCACACCGAGGAGGACCCGCTCACACACGAGGCAGGCGTCATCCGCATCGCCGACGCGCTCGACATGGAGCGCGGGCGTTCGCGCATCCCCTACGAGAAGGGCGGCCGCGGCATCAACACCCTCTCCAGTCAGGCGATCAACAGCGTCGCGCTGAAGGAGGGCGACGACGTGCCCGTCCTCGTTGAGATAGAGATGATAAACGCGGCGGGCGTCTACCAGGTCGACAACCTCCTGAAGGCGAAGATGCACAACTCCCGACTGGAAGAGGACATCCGCATCATCGCGGTCAACACCAAAGCCGACGACCAACTCGTCGAGCGCATCGAACTCTGAGACGCTCGACGGTCCGGGACGGAGACGCTTCGGAGACACCGCGTCCACGACGACTCGTTTTCCGCCGTTGCCTGTGTGAACTACCCGCTAAGGCGTCCGCTATGCGGTCATTTATCCGTTCCCTCGCCATTTCGAATCGTAACTGTGGTTTCGGTACCGGGCCGGTCGCTGGCGCTGCTCAAAAATCGGGAGTTCGCCGCCCTCGCCGGAACGGCGTTCGCCCGTAGCCAAGCGTACTCGACGGTCGTCATCGCGCTGGCGCTGTACGCCGACCTGTACCAGACGACGGGTGTGGTCGAAGGACTGTTCGGCACGGCGTTCGCGCTGACGCAGCTGCTCATCGTTCTCCCGCTGGGGCGGAAGATAGACACGGGTAACGCCAAGCACTACTTGCTCGCCGGGTTGGCGCTGAACGTCGTCGTCTTCGGGGCGTTCATGCTCGTCGATAGCGCGGTTCACGTCGTCTTGGTGCGGATGTTACAGGGTATTGGCGCGAGTTTGCTCTGGATCACCGGGTCAACGGTCGTCGGTGAGATAAGCCCTGACGACGAGAGCGGCCGGTGGCTGGGATCGTACAATCAGGTCGCCGCGCTCTCCAGTCTGCTCGGCGACATCGTCGGCGGCTATCTCCTGTACGCCCACGGCTTTCATCTCACGTATCTCGTGTTGAGCGCGGTGACCGTCGGCGCGTTCGTCCTCGTGTTTCTCAATCTTCGGTCGAACCCCGGGGGTCGAAAAAACGCCGAGGAAGCGACGAGCGTCGAGACGTTCCGGGCACTGCTCGACAGGCCGATGATTCGGGCGCTGGTGTTCTTCCGCCTCTCGTTCAGCGTCGGGAAAATGGCCGTCATCATCTTCCTGCCCATCTTCGCGTACGGCCAGTTCGGCATCGAGGCGTTCGCCGTCGGGTGGATTCTCGCGGGCGGTAAACTCACGAAGTCGCTGTCGCAGGGGTACGTCGGCGACCTGACCGACCGCATCGGGCGAAAGCCGTACTTCGTCGCCGGGGGCGCGCTGTTGTACGGCGTCGGAACGGCGTTCATCCCCTTTGCGCTCGTCGCCGAGGGTGCGTTCGAACCGATACGGGTGGAGACGTTCGAGGGGACGCTGACACTCGGCGGCGCGTTCTTCTCGCTGTTCGCCGCCTACGCGCTGTTGGGCGTCGCCGACAGCCTCCGCCTCCCGGCGAGCATGGCGCTGTTCGTCGAGGAGGGCGAGCGGTTCGACTCCGTCGCCAGTAGCATGTCGCTTCGCTCCATCTCGTGGAAAATCGGGCAGGTAGCGGGACCCCTGATGGTCGGGTTCGTCAAAGACACCGTCTCCAACACGGCGGCGTTTCTGTTCGCGGCGGGGTTCATCGTCTTCGCGACGGGTGTGTTCGTACTCACCTACCGCCGGATGAAACCTGGAGAGGCGGCGATCCCCGTTCCGAGCGACTGATTCCGCTCAGTTCGTCGAACGCGACTCGGCGTTCGTCTCTGTCTCCGTCTCGGTTACGGCGTCGCTGTGCGAGTCGTCGACCGTCGACGAGGACGACTGTCGAAGTTCCTGTTCGATCTCGTCTCGGCCCCGCCTGAACTCGCCCATCGCCTGTCCCGTAGAGCGCGCGAGCTCCGGGAGCTTGTTCGCGCCGAACAGCAGGACGATGATGAGGAGGATGATGAGCATCTCGGGACCGCCGGGTAGTCCACCGAAGAGTACGAACGTCATTTCGAGCAGTAGGGACGTTGTGCACCGAGATAAACCCGCCGCGTCCGCCGGCGCCGACGCCGTTCTCGTATTTAAAGGCCTTGTTAGTACAGGCACTTCCACTTCGGAGAAGTGCTATGAGATACGGACGGCACAGCGGTGGCTGTGCCGGTGAGACACTCTACATCGATGGAGAAAGTAGACCGAGACAGCGCGACGACAGAACCGGACGGTGACGACTACACGCTGACCGAGTACTGCGCCGACTGCGAGCGCGAGACGGAACACAAAGTCGAGGTGAGTATCGTCTCGACGAGCGACGAACAGCAGACGAACCCGGACAACCGGAAGTTCGCGCGGGTACCGTGCCGAACCACGACGTGTCTCAGTTGTGGGACCGTCACGGAACGACTCCGCCGCTGACCCTCTGTCGAGCGTCTGACCGTAGTCGGCGTCACTGGAATTTCTGCCCCTTCGTACACTCACGTTCGGCTCAAAAAACAGTTACAGTTTGAGAGGAACTATCTCGTGATATCGTGTCGAACCCACAGTCATCCCGCCGCCGGTTTCTCGCTGCCAGTGGTGCGGTCGGTATCGGTGGTCCGCTCGCCTCCTTCCGGTCCCGACGCACCGATTCCAACGAGGGGTCCCAACAGACGGACTCGCAGCGTCAGGAAGAGTCCGGGCGACGGAACCAGTCGCAACAGTCTCGCGGTGCGTGGCCGATGTTTCAAAGCGACGCCGCCAACACGGGCTACCAGATAGACGGCGTCGGTCCGTCGGAGGGAGTGACGGTTCGCTGGAAGTTCACACCCGGGACGCAACGGGTTCTCGGACGCGAGGTCAGCGGAATTCTGTCGAGTCCGGCCGTCATCGACGACACGCTCTACTTCGGAGCGAACGACGGTCAACTGTACGCCAGAAACGTCGAAAACGGCGGCGGGCGGTGGCGGTTCGAGTCGGGGCAAGTGCTCGCTCGGAGTCCTGCCGTCGCCGATGGGGTCGTCTACGCGGGCGCGTCGACGGGAAAACAGCCGATCTACGCGCTCGACGCCGACGACGGAAGCCAGCGGTGGTCGTTCGAGACCATCAACGAGTCAGGCCGAGCAACGAAGGGGCGTTCGCCCAGCAGTCCGACTGTTATCAACGATACCGTCTACGTCGGAGGGGCCGAAAAGTCGCTCGTCGACCAGCGCGGGGCAGTGTACGCGCTTGATGTCCAGACCGGTGAACCGCGCTGGACGGCACGGGTTGGGGGGTACGTCGACAGCACACCCGCCGTCGACGCCGACAGCGTCTACGTCGGCGACTCGACCGGAACGGTGTACGCGCTCGACGTCGACACCGGCGAAGTGCAGTGGCAGTTCGCGACCGACGACATCATCCGGAGCAGTCCGACCGTCGCCAACGGCGTCGTCTACATCGGCAGCAACGACACGAACGTATACGCGATAGATGCCCAAAACGGCGTTCAGCGCTGGCAGTACGTCACGCGCAACGGCGTCCAGAGCAGTCCGAGCGTCGCCGACGGCGTGGTGTATATCGGCAGCGACGACGGCGGCATGTATGCGCTCGACGCGAGAACCGGCCGGGAACGATGGCGCTACCCGACTGGCGGCTACGTCAGGAGCAGTCCGACCGTCGCCGGCGACACTGTCTACGTCGGCAGTTCCAGTTCGAGCGTCCACGCCGTCGACGCCGACAGCGGCGAGCGTCAGTGGCGCTTCGGAACCGACGGCAACGTGCTCAGCAGTACCGTCGCCGTCGAGGGCGTACTCTACGTCGCCGCCCTCGGCGGGTCGGTGTACGCGCTGGAATGAACCGAGCGAGAGAGTCGTCGTCGCGCTCGTCGCGAGAGCTCGCCGCAACAGTTCGTCGCGGCAGGCTACACAGTTTTATCCCGAGGCCTCGCATCGACCGGCAGCGATGAACGTAGAACTGTTCGGAACTACTGTGAGGCTGGACGAAACCGCGGTGTCGGCGTCGCCGAGCGAACTCCGTCGACAACTCGCCGCCTACGAGTCCGGAGCGCGGCGGACGTTCGACCTCGACGTGCACCGACCCGACGGGTTCGTCGGCAACGTGATGGAAGCGATGGCCCAGATACCGTACGGCGAGACGCGCACCTATGGCGAACTCGCGGCGACGCTGGACACCGCCGCCGTCGCCGTCGGCGGCGCCTGCGGCCGCAACCCCGTCCCGCTCGTCGTTCCCTGTCACCGAGTCGTCGGCGCGGACTCCCTCGGCGGCTTCTCCGCCGGCGGCGACGACGGTCTCGCACTGAAACGGCGGCTGCTTGACCACGAGCGCGCGAACCGATAACGACCGAGATACGGCGCTAGCTATTAGCCGCCTCACCGTCTACTGTCAATTATGAGTGAAGAATCCGGACGGCGGAACCTCCGGATGCCCACGGACGACGAGCAGTTCGCGCTCGTGACGAACATGCAGGGGTACGGTCGCGTCAGACTCCGGTGCAACGACGGGGAAGAGCGGATGGGACGCATCCCCGGCCGGATGCGAAAGCGCATCTGGATTCGGGAAGGCGATATCGTCCTCGTCGAACCGTGGGACTGGCAGGACGAGAAAGCCGACATCGTCTGGCGCTACGACAATCAGGACGCCGAACAGCTCCGCGAAGAGGGTCACATCACCGTCGGGTGAGGCGACGGGCCGGCGTCCGTGCCGCGTTCGCTTCGTCCGTGCTTCGTCTCGTCTTCACTTCGCTTTCGCGTTTCCATCTTTCTTCGAGGAGAGAATCCCGCCGTAAACGGCGGGCGTGAATCCGACACCTCCTCCACAGACTGCATTCTGACGCTCATACGGATATTCAAGTAATCACGGGTCGTCGCATGACATACACCGAGGCGGTCTCACCGCCCACCTAAATGCACACTATCGGGACTCCGAGACCCAGACTGTTCGAGACACCCTCTCGAACCGATGTGGTGTCTCGGTCAAGATAACTCCGAGTCCCCTTGGCGGGGATAGGAGTAACGGCGGTGTGGCCCCGCCATCGGCCTGTCATGCCGACCGGTCGTCTACCAGCAAATATCCCAACCCAGCGGTGCGGACGTGGGAAGCCCCGTCGGTTACGACGGGGAGGAGATCACTCCGGCTGTCCGTCGGTCAGCTCGAACAGCCGTTCGTACTCCTCGGGCAGTTGCGCTCTCACGTCTTCCATCTCGCCCGCCGGAGCGACTTCGTCCACGAGCGCGACGATAGCCTGTGCGTGGAACGCGGCGTCCGCCGCGTCGTCGGGGTCGGTCATTCCCTCGCGCTCGGCGACCCGGTTGACGAACTCGTCGAAGCCGAAGCGCTGACCGGAGTCCGCTTCGAGCAGATACCGGTCTATCTCCATCGGCAGTGGGCCGGCGAGGTCCTCGGCCTCGCCTTCCTGCAGTCGCTCGCCGAGCGTGGTGAGCGTCGCCCGGACGGCGCGGACCGACTCGCCCGTGTTGGCTAGCTCGAGTCGATTCTGGACGTGACCGGTGAACTCGTCGAAGTTCATCTGTTGGCCTCCGTGGAGGCTAGCGGCAGCCGGTTCCATAAGTGTGGACCTGCACTATCGAATCCGCTGGTGACCGCGTGCGGGGCGTCTATCAGCCTGTAGATACAAGCACCACCTATCTCTGCGATCGGAACGTTCTCCCTCGTGCGATGGTTCGAGAGTTCACCGACGACGACCGGAACAAACGCGTCGTAACCGCCGAGGGTACCGAGGTCGGGACGATACGCGAGGTGAACGGCGACCGCGCGACGGTCGACCGTGACGGCGACGCGAGCCTCACGGAGAAGGTAAAAGACCTCCTCGGGTGGGGCGACGACGACTCGAACGAACTACGCACCGAACACATCGACGAGTACGACGAGGGTCGGGTCCGACTCCGACGCTCGCCGTAAGTCGGCGTCGAGTTCGTCGACCCGAGCGTTTTCTTCGCGCTATCGCCGCCGCACGGAGAACCGACTACGCCGCGGAGCGTCGCCGTCGAGCCGGTACGACGTGGCGTTCAGTCGTTCTCCGAGGTGTCGGGCAGTTCGGGGTCGCCCAACGGACGCTCCGAATTCCGGAGGGAGGCCGAGACGTCGCGGACGCCGATAGTGTCCAGAATCTGCCGGAGCGTCTGGCCGCGGTCGGCGCCGCGGGGTGCGTCGATGCAGGATAGGTGGACGAACGCGCTATAGATGTCGCCGCCGAGCGTGTTCGAGACCGAGAAGAGGCGCTGCTCGACGGCGAAGTCGCCGAGGCGAAGCTCGACGACCGGTTCTTCCTCGGCGAGGTCGCCGCCGCAGATGTCGCACGTGGGTTGGCCGTTGTTGTTCATGAGGCGAGAGAGTTATGCGGCGTAGCGACGAGAAAGTACGGAACGGTCCGTCTATCCGAGTGTGTCGGTGCCGGACGCGTTGTGTCGCTGCGAGGACGCGTTGTATCGACGCGTCCGCGTCGACGGCGACTCGGTGTCGTCACAGCGGCAGCGTCACCGCGTCCGCGTCGACCTCGAACAAAGATCACGTGCCGTCCGGCACTATCTCCCCTGGCGCTTCGCTCATGTACTCGTCCATCTTCCGCGCGAGCGCGAGCGCGAACTCCTCGTCGTTGACCGCGGCGTCCATCTCGATGAGTTCGATGTTCGAATCGAGAGCGTCGCGGACGGCGTCGAACAGCGCCTCGTCGGCGTCGGGGTCGTAGAAATCCTCGCCCTCTGCGTCGAGCATAGAGACGCCTTTGAGCGGCAGATACACCGCGACAGGTCCCGACGCGTCGTTCAGTTTGGTTGCAAGAATCTCGCCGAGTTCAGCCGTCTCCTCCGACGTCGTCCGCATCAGCGTCACCTGCGGGTTGTGTTGGTGGAACGTCCGGTCCTCGAACCGCTCGGGCACCGAATCGGGCGGGCCGAAGTTTACCATGTCGAGCGCCCCTACCGAGACGACGTGCGGGATTCCCATCTCGCCGGGCGCGTTGAGTCGGTCAGGTCCGGCGTTGAGCACGCCGCCGACGAGTTCGTCGGCCCACTCGGTCGTCGTCACGTCGAGCACGCCGTCGACGACGCCCTGCCGAACTAAACTCTCCATCGCTCGACCGCCGGAGCCGGTCGCGTGGAAGACGATGGTCTCGTAGCCGCGGTCTTCGAGGTACTCGCGGGCCGTCTGGACGCACGGCGTCGTGACGCCGAACATCGTGAGAGCGATGGTGGGCTTCTCCTCGACTTCGACGTCGGCGTCGCTGGCGACCATCCCGGCCGTCGCCAGCGCCGCGTTCGCGATGATGCGCCGCGAGAGTTGGTTCAGCCCCTCAATGTCGGCGACCGAGTACATCATCGTGACGTCTTTGAAGCCGACGTACGGTTCGACGTCGCCTGACGCCATCGTCGACACCATCAGCTTCGGAACCCCGACGGGGAGCGCGCGCATCGCCGTCGTCGCGACGGAGGTGTTGCCCGACCCGCCGAGTCCTAGAATGCCCTCCAAGGTGCCCTCCCCGTGAAGTCGCTCGGCGATGGCGGCGGCACCGCGACCCATCGCGTCCATCGCCTCGCCGCGGTCGCCGCCCTCTCGAAGCGACTGGAGGCTCGTACCGCCGGCCTCCGCGACCGCCTCCGCGGCGGTGTCCGGCGCGAACTCCGGGTCGCCCATCACGCCCACGTCGACGACGTGGACGTCGACGCCCTGCGCCTCGATGACGTCGCGGGCGAACGCGATCTCTTCGCCCTTCGTGTCGAGCGTTCCGACGACGACGACGCTCATGGTTTCGTCTCCCTCGCTTCGGCGGTCGATTCGAGTCCTCGATCCGACGGTGCGCCGTCGTTCGTGGACAGGTCGTCTCGAGCCATGCTACAGTTCTATCTCCTTGAACTCGCGGGCCTGGTTCTCGATTGCCTCCTCGGTCGGGAGGCGCTCGATGCTGGACGCGCCGAAGAAACCGACGACGCCCTCGGTGTTGTCGAGGACGTACGCCGCGTCGTCGGGCCACGCTATCGGGCCGCCGTGGCAGATGACCATCACCTCGTCGTCGACGTCCTTCGCCGCGTCGTGAATCGCTTGGACGCGCTCGGCGGCGGTGTCGAGGTCGAGCGACGTTTCGGCGCCGATGTCGCCGCTGGTCGTCAGCCCCATGTGGGCGACGACGACGTCGGCGCCCGCCTCGGCCATCTCGCGCGCTTGCTCGGTGTCGAAGACGTACGGACAGGTGAGCATCTCCTGCTCACTGGCCTCGCGGATCATCTCCACCTCCTTGTCGTAGCCCATGCCGGTCTCCTCGAGGTTCCGCCGGAACTGGCTGTCCTCGTCGATGAGACCGACCGTCGGGAAGTTCTGGACGCCCGAGAACCCGCGACGCTTCAAGTCCGCGACGAACACGTCCATCTGGCGGAACGGGTCCGTCCCGTTCACCCCCGCGAGGACCGGCGTCTCCTCGACGACCGGAAGGACTTCGTGACCCATCTCGACGACGATCTCGTTGGCGTCGCCGTACGGCAACAGTCCGGCCAGCGACCCGCGGCCGCCCATCCGATAGCGGCCGGAGTTGTAGATGATGAGCAGGTCGATGCCGCCGCGCTCGGCGAACTTCGCCGAGATACCGGTTCCGGCGCCCGCGCCGATTATCGCTCGGCCCTCCTCGACCGTCGCGCGGAGTGCGTCGAGCGATTCGTTGCGTGTGAATTGGTTTGGCATACCGTGGTAGAGTATGTCACTTACCGGTAAATAATGAGTGCCGTCCGACACCAACGTCGAATCGTGTCGGCTCAGTCGTACGAGTAGTGGAGTTCGACCGCTATCGTTCCGTTCTGTCGTTCCGTCGTGACCGACGCGCCGATCGGCCGTCGCGGCAGTTGGGTGTAGCTGTCGATGCGCACCGTCACCTCGTTGCTGGTGCGTAACTGTATCCACGATTCGACGGTCCCCTCCCGCACGTATCCAGGCGACTGCGCTCGCGGGAACGTGCCGGAGGCCGCACTGACGTTGTGCGGTATCCCCGAGATGCGCACGGTCGTGTCGTCAGGAGCCTCCGCGAGTTCCCCTTCGAGCGTGGTGAGCGTCAACCGATTCGTCTCGCCGGCAGTGTTCCACTCGTCGTAGTTGTGGACGAGCGGCGAGGTGACCGCGAGCGAGAGAACGAACACCGTAGCGATAACCGTCAGCGCCGCGCTCGCGTCCAGTTCGCGGGCGTCGAAGTCGACGTTTCGAGCACCGGTCACAAATACGACCGCAACAATTCCCATCGCCGGCGTGAGAAACAGGTAGCCGTTGCGCATCGTGTAGTCCGCGCTGATTAGAAACAGCGCGACAGGTGCCGCGAGCCAGACGGCGAAGAACGCGAGCGGTTGACCGACGCCCCCGTCGACGAGCGTCCGCTGACTCGGAAGCGCGCGGAGCGCGAATAGCGCACCCCCGACGAGGGTAGCGACGAAGGCGGCGCCGACGAGGGCGGAGTACGGAGTCGGATAGCCGAGAAGCACCGTCCCGAGACCAGCGCGGTCTGCGAGGACGGCGACGAACGGTAAACTGCCGAGACCGCCGGAGACCACCGCGAGCGCGATCGCGCCCGCCCGCTGTCTCGGGTGTCGGACGGCGAGACTGACGAGGGCGACGGCGAGGAGGCCGAGCACCGCGCCGACTGCGAGCGACGGGCCGCGTCCGACGCCTCCGAACGCCGCGGTGACGAGGTCTCTGGTGTAGGTGAGCGAGAGGACGTACTTCACGACGACGTCGACGGCGATTCCGAGCGACAGCGGCGGGCTCCTGTGATAGCCACCGAGTCCGCCCAGCACCGCGACTCTCACCCCCACGTAGACGACGGAGACGAGGACGAACGGGGCGAACGACCGGAGCGCGGTCCGAACAGCCCGGGCGACGTCGCGGCTCGAGGTGGTCCCTACACCGGCGAACTCGTCGAGGACGACCCACGCGAAGACGAGTCCGGGGAACAGAAGCGAGAGCTCCTTCGTCAGAACCGCGAGCGCGTACGCGCCGACGGACCCGGCGAGCAGCCAGCGGGAGTCACGTCGACGACCGCGGACGAGAAACAAGAGTGCCGAGAGCAGAAAGACGCTCATGAGCAGGCTGTGGCGGCGAGCCGTCGAGGGAACGACCTCTGCCGTGAGCGGATGGAGCGCCACGAGCAGACCAGCGAGTGTCCCGGTCTCCGAGTCGGTCACCGCGGCCACGACGAGCGCGGAGAGCGCCACCGCCACGCCGTGAATCACGAGGTTGGTGAGGTGGTAGCCGGTCGGATCGACCCCCCAGAGCGCGTAGTCGAGCGCGTGCGAGAGGCTCGCGACCGGCCGGTAGAACAGCGCGACCTTGGTGAACCGGGTTCCGGCCATCAGCGGTTGCGTGAATAGCTCTGCGACTCCCGCTACCGTAGATACCCGACTCGACGCGGTGAGGGTGATCGTGTCCGTCGCCACGAACCAGTAGCCGAGCGCCTCGACGTGCGCCAGTGCGGCGAGGGCGGCGACGCCGAGCAGAATCAATCGCTGCTTCATTCGGGGTATCGTGATAGTCAGCGTCCGTTCGAATAACTTCTCTGGCGGTTCTCACGGCGGGTAAACCCGCGTCCCTCAGCCGGGACGTTGGACTCGCCACGTGAACAGGCTCTCGGTGACGAAGTTGACGCCCATCCCGGCGACGATACCAACTCCGCTCGCGACTACCAGCCAGAGGTCGACGCTCTCGAACGTCAGGTCGACGAACAACACGTTGTAGACGACCGAGAAGACGAGCAGTTGGACGCCGACGCCGCCGGCGCGCACGAGGTGTGATCTGCCCAGTCGGCGAACCGATGCGCGGGTGCCGGCGACGCCCTCGCCGTCGAACGTCCAGTGTTCGTTAAGCAGGAACATGACAACGATGGCCGTCTCGATACCACCGAGTTTTGCGAGTTCGGCAGCGGCACCCGGAACGCCCAGCGCCGCTGCGAGCGTCGCTGCAATGCCTGACTGCGAGAGGAGCAACAGCACCGCGAAGTCGCAGACTGCGCCAACGGCGCCGACGGAGACGAACTGACCGAAGCGGGCGAGCGAGATCGCGGCGGCGAGACGCTCGCGGAGCGTGGACCGCTGGCTCATCTATCGCTGGACCCGACTCCGTCCCTGCGGTGCGTGCAGGCGCGACTCCGGCGCCGGTATTGGACGATCGTCCCGAGGTTCGTCTTTGAAGCGTACGTGACGAGCATGGCGTGACAGAGTAGCGTCTCGACCTTACGTTCTGTTCTTGCTTCTGTTCGCGGGTTCGATTCGACCGTTCGAGGGAACGCGGTACTGCCAGAACAGTCGAGCGAACCGCTCGGCGAACAGCGGGCCTTCGCGCAGAATCCGGAAACTGCTTTCACCTTCGTCTCTCCCCCGGAAGGAGACGGGCACCTCCGTGTACGTTCGGGCGTTCATGTGCGCGCGGATGGGGAGTTCGATGGTGATGTCGAAGCTCTCGGATTCGAGGTTCTCGACGCCGACGTCGTCGATGACCTCCGCGCGGTAGGCAGTGAAGATGTTCGTGACGTCCTCGGAGTCGATGCCGAACGCGACCTTCGCGGTGTTGTTCGTGAGCCTGTTGAGCACCAGTTTCAGCGGCGGATACCCCTCGACCGACCCCCCGGGAGCGAACCGAGAGCCGTAGGCGATGTCGTTGCCAGACTCGACCGCTTCGACGAGACGGAGCGCGTGCCGCGGGTCGTCGGAGAAGTCCGACATGATAGGGACGAGGATGTCGCCCTCCGCGGCGGCTAAGCCGGTTTTTATCGCGTTACCGAACCCGCCGTTGCCCTGCCGGTGGACGGGGGTCACCGCGGGTAGTTCGTCGGCGAGGGCGTCGGCGATTGCGGGGGTGTCACTCGGGTCCTCGTCGTTGACCACGAGAACGATCTCGAACTCGCGCGTCGCGTCGTCCTCCTCGAACGCGACGACGATCTCGGAAACCAGTTTTCGAACGTTCTCTTCTTCGCTGTACGCGGGTGTGATGATGCTCACGTCCATGATTTGGTGTTGACGGGTTTCGACCGAACGAGTTCGAACTCGAACGGCGGGTTCGACCGGAGCTGCGTTCGGCGGGCGTGCGATAGCCGCCGACCTCGAAACGGCGTGAATCTGTCGTCCGGTCGACGCTGCGACGTCCGCGAGAGGGTGACGCTCCGCTCTTGGGAGCGTACCTCAGTCTCGTGTCCAACCCGAACGTCCGGGAGACACTCAGTTCCGACCGACTCTACTGCACAGTAGCACGGCTGCCCTCTTATTCGTTGAGGCCGATGTTAAAATAAATTACAAGATGGTTCAGGAGATATTGTTCATCTGCTACTAGTACGAGGGCTGACTTCTCCTACGCTGGTTTCCGTCGGCCTCTCACCGGTGGAGTCGACTCGAGCGTCGAAAACGACGGGAGAACAGTATCGACGGCGATGACAACAGTTGGGAAAGGAGGTTAATCGCTCACTATCGAAGAGGTGGTGCGATAAGCGAGTACTTCTCAGGCGAACCGATTTGGTAAGTTCCGGGTAACTTCATGGGTTCCTGTAGAAGCGCCTCGTGATGAGTGACCGAGCGCTAATCACGGGCATCACCGGGCAGGACGGAAGCTATCTGGCCGAGCATCTTCTGCGCGAAGGGTACGAGGTGTACGGGCTCGCGCGGTGGACGAGCACGTCGAACGAGGACCGCATCGAGCACATCCGCGACGACCTGAACCTCCTGACGGGTGATTTGGCCGACCAGCCCTCGCTCGACCGGGCCGTCGAGGCGGCCGACCCCGACGAAGTGTACCACCTCGGCGCGCTCTCGTTCGTCCCCGAGAGCTTCACGCAACCGACGGTCACCTCGAACGTGACCGGACTGGGGACGACCCGAATGCTCGAAGCGATTCGAAAGTACGACCCGGAGATTCGATTCTATCAGGCGGGAACCAGCGAGATGTTCGGGAACGCCCCGGACGAGCGCCAGTCTATCGACACTGGGTTCTACCCGCGCAGCCCCTACGGCGTCTCAAAGCTCTACGCCCACTGGATGACGGTCAACTACCGGGAGGCCCACGGGATGTACGCGACCAACGGTATCTTGTTCAACCACGAGTCGCCGCGGCGCGGAACGCAGTTCGTCACGCGCAAGATAACGCGAGCGGCGGCCCGCATCGCCGTCGGCGAACAGGACGAACTTCGTCTCGGAAACCTCAACGCCAAGCGCGACTGGGGGCACGCCCGCGACTACGTGAAAGCGATGCATCTGATGCTCCAGCAGGACGAACCGGACGACTACGTCGTCGGAACCGGCGAACACCACACCGTGCGCGAGTGCGCGCAGATCGCCTTCGACGAGGTCGGCCTCGAGTGGGAGGAGTACGTCAAGGTCGACGAGAAGTTCTTCAGAGCCGCCGAAGTCGACGCGCTCCAAGCCGACCCCTCGCGGGCAAAACGGAAACTGGAATGGGAGCCGACGACGACGTTCGACGAGATGATTCGAGAGATGGTGCAGAAAGATCTCGCGGCCGTGCGGTCCGATGACTGAGTCCGTGCTGGTCACCGGCGGGTCGGGGTTCATCGGCCGTCACGTGCTCGAAGAACTCCGGGACGCGGGGTACGGTGTTGCCGCGTTGACCCATGCCTCGCCGCTGCCGGACCGCCCCGGATTCGAGGCGGTCGACGCCGTCGACGGCGACGTTACCCGGTTCGAGTCGCTGCCGTCGTTCGAGCCGTACGACGCCGTCGTCCACCTCGCGGGCGTCGTCTCCGTCGGCGACTCGCTCGAACGCCCCAGACGCACCTACGAGGTGAACACGACCGGAACGGTGAACGTGTTCGAGCGGGCGCGCGCGGACGACGTCGGCAGCGTCGTCTACGGCAGTAGCGCGGCCATCTACGGCATCCCCGACGAACTGCCGATAACCGAATCGCAGTCGGTCGAGCCGCTGCACCCCTACGCAGCGAGCAAACTCGCGGGCGAACAGGTGGCGAAAGCGACGGCGAACGCGTACGAACTCGACGTGGCGGTCGTCCGGCCGTTCACCACGTACGGTCCCGGACAGCGGTCCGACAACCTGATACCGCACGTCGTCTCCCAACTGCAATCGGGTGCGGACGTGCTTGAACTCGGGAATCTCTCGCCGACGAGGGACTTCGTCTACGTCCGCGACGTCGCGTCGGCGATTCGGACCGTCGTCGACAGCGATCGACAGGCGGCGGACGAGGGGACGACGGACGACTCGCCGACGGCCGCCGATTCGACGGCGGACGTCTACAACGTCGGGAGTGAGTCGGAGACGTCGGTGCGAGAGGTCGTCGAACGGCTTCGGAGCCTGATGGAAAGCGACGCCAGTATAGAGTCGACAAAGAAGCGAGACGAGCGGGTCGAAATCCCGCGGATGGTGGCGGACTGCAGTCGGTTGAAGCGTCTCGGGTGGCGGCCGGAGTTCGACCTCGAATCGGGGTTGGAACAAACGATCGCCCAGGAGGACTCACAGAAACATGAGTGAACTTGACGAGCGGATGGAACGCATCGCGGCGGAAGTCGAACGACACTTCAAGGAGCGACACAAGGAGTTTGTCCCGGGCGAGACGCCGATTCGGCTGAGTGAACCGACGTTCGGCAGCGAGGAGGTCGTCGAGGCCATCGAGTCACTGCTGTCGACATGGGTGACGATGGGCGACAAAGTCGAGCGGTTCGAGCGCGGGTGGGCCAACTACGTCGGCGCGGAGCACGCGACGATGGTCAACTCCGGGTCGTCCGCGAACCTGCTAGCGATGAAGACGCTCGCCGAGGACCGAATCGACCCCGGCGACGAAGTCGTCGTCCCGGCGGTGTCGTGGTCCACGAGCCTCTTTCCGATTCTCGACATCGACGCCGAACCGGTGCTCGTCGACGTCGACCCCGAGACGTACACGCTCGACGTCGACGAACTCGCCGAGGCGATAACCGACGACACGGCGGGCGTCGTCCCGGTCCACCTGCTCGGCAACCCCTGCGAGATGGACCCGATACTCGACCTCGCCGAGGACCACGACCTGGCGGTGATGGAGGACTGCTGCGAAGCCCACGGCGCGGAGTACCGGGGCCAGAAAGTCGGGACGTTCGGCGACCTCGGGACGTTCAGCTTCTTTTTCTCGCACCACATCTCGACCATCGAGGGCGGGATGGTCGTCACCGACGAACAGTCGTACCTCGACAGAACGCGGATGGCCCGAGCGCACGGGTGGGTTCGCGAACTCGACGACGAGTCGTTCTCGGCGGAGCACCCCGACATCGACGAGCGGTTCCTCTTCGCCTCGCAGGGGTACAATCTCCGACCCACCGACATCCAGGGCGCGTTCGGCATCCACCAACTGGAGAAACTGGAACCGTTCGTCGAGAAGCGTCGCGAGAACGCGGCGTACCTCAACGAGCGACTGGAGCGGTACGACGAGTACTTCGACGTGCTCCACGAGCGCGACGGGACGCGCTGTTCCTGGTTCGCCTATCCGCTTCTCGTCGAGGAGTCGGCGCCGTTCGGCCGGGACGACCTGCAAGAGCATCTCGAAGCGAACCGGATCGAGACGCGACCGATCCTCGCGGGCGACCTGACCCGGCAACCGGTGATGGAGCGAATCCCTCATCGTGTGGTCGGCGAGCTGGAGGGGTCAGAACACCTCCACTTCGATGGTCTGTTCGTCGGCAACCATCACGGACTCGACGAACCGCGGTTGGAGTACATCGCCGACACCGTCGAAACGTTCGTCGAAGAACACGACTAACGGGCGGCGTTCGGCAACCGTCGGTGTGAGGCATCGAGACGCCCGTTCCGATCGAGAAGGGACTCGCGGTACGCCTATGCGCTCAGCGACTCAACCGGAAACCGATGCGCACCGCAGCATTCACCGAACTCGTCGGTCCCGACGGCGTCGGCATCGTCGACGAACCGACCCCAGAACCGGGTCGAAAAGAGGCGGTCGTCGATGTCGAAGCCTGCGCGATAAACCGACACGACCTATGGATACTCGAAGGCGACTCCGCGATGGTCGACGCCGCGGACCTCCCGTTCGTCAGCGGACTCGACGTCGCCGGCGTCGTGGCGTCCGTCGGCGACGACGTGACTTCGGTCGAACCCGGCGACCGGGTCGTCCTCTGTCCGAACGAGACCTGCAGGACCTGTCGGTTCTGCCGCGAGGGCCCCGAGAACCTCTGTGAGAACTTCTCGCTGTACCACGGCGGACTCGCCGAATCCGCGCTCGTCTCGGCCGACCGCCTCGTCTCGCTGCCCGACTCGGTCGACGCGACGACCGCCGCGGCGCTCCCGACCGCCTACATGACCGCCTTCCACATGCTCCGACGCGCGAACGTTGGTCCCGGCGATCTGGTCTTCGTTCCAGGTACGACCGGAGGCGTCGGCGTCGCGAGCGTCCAACTCGTCGACGTGCTCGGCGCTCGGACCGTGGGTACGTCCTCGTCGGCAGCGAAACTCGACCAGTTGGAGGAGCTGGGTCTCGACTACATCGTCGAAGGGACCGACATCGAGGAGATTCGGGTGGCCGTTCGAGAGGTCGGGGCGCCGGATGCGGTGCTCAACCACCTCGGCGGACCGTACACCGAACTCGGATTGGACCTCCTGCGTCACGGGGGCCGGATGGTCGTCTGCGGTCGGACCGCCGGCAGCCGCTCCGAAATCGACGTTCCCGACCTGTTCCTCGGTCACAAGCACCTCATCGGCAGCACGATGGGGACACAACTCGACCTCGAACGGTTGGTCGATCTTGTCGCGGACGGGTCGCTTTCGCCCGAAATTCACGAGACGTACCCGCTCGAAGAAACGGGGGAAGCGTTCGCCGCGATGCAGGACCGTGAGCACGTCGGTAAAATCGTCGTAACGGCCTAAACGTGCGGGCAGAAGCGATAATCCGAAGAATCGTCTCCGACTTTCTGAACGCCGGCGCAGGTAATCGCTCTGAGCTTTTTACTGCACCAGACACCGTCCAGCACGCGTCGTTTCCCACTCGTCACAGACGAATACAGTCCGGAGAACACACTGTCGTTTTTGCCGTCTCCTCCTGTAACTTATCGACGTAGCCGTCGAAATTCTGAGAATAGCATGACGATCGATACTCCAGAATCACTCCGAGAGCACCTGCAGTGGGCGATTCAGGTCGAACTCTCGACTATCCCCGCGTACCTCTACGCAATGTATTCGATCGACGACGACGCCGCCGTCCCGTATCGGCTCATCCGGAGCGTCGTCGTCGAAGAGATGCTCCATACGGCCCTCGCAGCGAACGTGCTCACCGCCGTCGGCGGTGAGCCGCGGTTCTACGACGAGGACGTCGTCCCGTCGTATCCGATGGCGCTGCCTCACCATCGGCCCGAGATCGTCGTCAACTTAGAGCGGGCCTCCCCGGAGGTGATCGAGCGGGTGTTCGTGACGATCGAGCGACCCAGAGCGGTCGGCGGGCTACCGGAAGACGACGACTACGAGACGATCGAGCAGTTCTACATGGCCGTCGAGGACGCCATCGAACGCCTCGACACCAAGGCGGGGTTGTTCGAGGCAGACCGGACCGACTGTCAGATGACAAAGTCGGACTACTACGCTCCCGTGGAGTACGATTTCGAGGAGAGCGGCGGACTCCATCCGGTTGTCGACCGGGAGACGGCCACCCGCGCGGTCGAGACGATCGTTCACCAGGGCGAGGGGTACCGGGACGCCGAGTACGCGGATCCCGACCACCACGAGCAGACGCACTACTACAAGTTCAAGCAGATCGCCGACGGGATGCATCCGCTCGGCGAGACGCGCCCGGTGCCGACTAACCCCCGCTTCGCCGAGTACCCCGAGCATCTCCGTCCGGCCGCGGATCTGTTCAACGCCTGCTACTCGTACCTCTACGTCCTGTTGGACGGGCTGTACTCCCCCGTCGATCCCGAGACGAAGGACGACCTCGTCCTCGAACTGTACGGCGTGATGATGGCGGCGATGCGGCCGTTGGCTCGGTGGCTGACGCGACAACCCCTCGACGACGGCGGGGCCGAACACGCCGCGCCGACCTTCGAGTTCTACCGCTTCGACGGAGACCCGACGGAGGAGCTACACCGACTCGCGGACAAAGTCACGGACCGAAATCCGGAACTCGCCCACGTCCGCGGCGCGCTCGTCCAGCTCCGGGGCGTCAGTCGGTGAGCAGATCGCTCGAAAACGTCACTCGCCCTCGGTCGAGAAGCCGATTCGGGCGTGGGTCCCGTCGCAGAAGGGTTTCTCCTCCGAGTGTCCACACCGGCAGAGCCAGACATCCGTTCCGCGGAACATCGACCCGTCGTCCTCCCCTCTCATCTCGAACGGCCCGCTGACGCGGAGCGGACCGTTCGACGTCGGCACGACGGAGAGTCGGCCTTCGCCCGTCCTCGCTTCGGTCCCGGCGTCGTCTGTGGCGTCGTCCGCGACGGTTCCCGGCGCCTCGAACTCGATTTCGAGGTGGGAGTTGTCGCAGAGCGGCTTGTTGCCCGAGGCACCGCACCGACACAGCGCGACCCGAGTGTCTGCGAGCAGTTCCTCGCCGTCCGGCGTCTCGATCACGCTGTCGCCGTGGACGTAGTGCGGCCCGTCCGCAGTAACGGTGACGGTGTTCTCGTCGGGGACGGCTTCCTCGGGACCGTCGTCCGTCCGTTCGTAGTGGAGCGCTCCGGTGGGACACCGCTCGATCACCTCGGCGAGGTCGTCGACGTCCGCTTTGTCCGGTTCGATCCACGGACGTCGGTCCGGATCGAACACACTTGGCAGGCCGCGGACGCACTCTCTCGCGTGGATGCACCGCCGCACGTCGTAGCTGACCTCGATCCCTTCGCCGGTGTACTCGTAAATTTCCTCTTCCATCGCTCGTCTCTAGACGGTCAGGAGCTTCGTTAAGATTCCTGGCGCGGATGTGGTCGAGGACGAGGTTTCGGTGGTTCAACTACCGTCGTCTGTGGCCACGCGAACTGGCGGATCGTGAAGACTCGGAAGCCTCGAAGGGGAGAGAGGGATGCGCCGGCCGGAGTTCACCGAGCGAAACGAGTTGAACTTCGAGAGACGCAGTCTCGTCGGAATTTGGAATCCGGGTTGGAGACAGAACCTACGTCTCGAGTTCTTCGATAACGCCGAGGACGGTAATCCGGTCGATAAACAGTTCCAGCTGCGGCCCGTTCCGAGGGTCCCTGCGACGGATCTCCCGGACGAGAAGGGACGTGCGGTATTGCTGCTCGAAGTTAAAGGAGGTTAAACACCAGTCGATTTCCCGTCGAGCGGGTCCTCCTTCGTGACGTTTATCGCGTTTTTCAGCCTGACTAGCTCGACTTCGTGTCGATCGTCTGCGTGACGAACGAACTCCGCCTGCGCACTTTCGAAACCCTCGAAGAATTGGTCTTCTGAGCACGTTTCACAGAGAAGACGATACATCTTAGATCTCGACTTTTCGTTCCATAATGGAGATTTTGCCGTCTGTCTGCGCGACGATTTTTAATCCATTGTACTCGAATTCGATTATAGCAGGCTCCTCAACGCTCTCGGAAATCCGGTCAAGAGCGGTAGTATCGATCGCTTCGTAGAGTGGAGGTCCGATATCGTGTTTCTCCACATCTCTGAATTCAGCAATCGCTTTTACAATATTCACCGATAATGAACTTCCATCAATAAACTGATACTCCTGCTCTTCGCTGGCCATTCTCAGAGGTGGAGACGCAGCGATATCCAAAAAGATTACCGCTTAGGTGAGGCGTATTATATCCGAGATGCAATTTTGTTTTTATTTCCCAAACTGAAACCCAGATACAAAATTGGATGCTTAATTATTCCTTTGAGAGTTTGTCTTCCCCAAAGTGATTGAACGGACGAGTGTATTCGCCTCGTTGGAGTTGCTCTCGTTCGATAGTAAGCCCTAAATCGACCAAATCGGAGGCGACCTGGTTGATTTTCTCTGAGTCGTTCGTTACTGCGAGAACCCGGATGTTATCGTTCGCACTCAACATCTCCTGGACGTTTACCACATGCGATATCTGAAGCGCTTTCTGAGCGAGATCTTCTCGCTCTAGAACCGGTGCGGTACAGGTGAACTGGAGCCGAATCGGAAATCCGGCTCGTTCGTAGTCGACGACCGGGATGTACTTATCGATGATACCCTGGTCCTCCAATTTCTGGATTCGATTCCGTATCGTCTGGTCGGACACAGGGAGCTCTTCCGCCATATCAACTGGAGTCTGCTTGCGTGCGTCCGTCTGAAGCAGATGGAGAATACCGAGATCAATCTCGTCGAGTCGATCCATGCTTTCGAGACGCGTACCACGAGACGATGCAAAGGTTCTTCGGAATTCGAAACCTTCTAAATTATTTCGGACTCCTTCCAAACATTCAAAGTCGACCTGCGAATAGATGAGTAATCCGCACATCGTACCGTGACTCACGGGTCGAGCGTTGGACGACGGGGACTTGAGTAACTCTAATTACTCCGGGGAGACGCTCGGAATAACGAACAGCGCGGAAAATTCGTCGGTCAGGACAGAGCAGATTGAACGTCTGCGAGGGTCGGGCGGTTCGCGATCGAAGGGAGTGCGCCGACCGGGATTTGAACCGGAGCAAGACGGTCGCGCTCACTTCGTTCGCGCGCTACGACTTGCAGGATTCAAATCCCTTTGAGACGCGTTCACTGCTTCAGAGCCTCGCGGCGAGATGAAACTCGCCGCTCAGATAGTGGAATCGAAAAAGTGCGCCGGCCGGGATTTGAACCCGGGCCATGAGCTTGGAAGGCTCAGGTCCTGCCACTAGACCACCGGCGCGCAGTTACCCAGTTCTGGACGAGAGAATAAGGGTGTTACTCTTCGCGGTCGTCGCGGACAGAACACCGACACCGAGAAAACCCGTTCACGCACCGCTAGAACAGTTATAACGCACCAGCTCGACGCGCTCGGTCGGTTCCGGACCGTCGAACCGCGTAGGCTGTTCGACGTACGAAACGGTGACGCTCCGCAACTCGCCCTCGCGCTTTTCGTTCCAACGGTCGCAGAGGTAGCCCGCGAACTCGCGCTGAACGTCCTCGTCGCCCGACCAGTAGGCATCGACCAGATACTTCCGCCAGCGCGAACTCGGGTACATCTCAAGCGTGTCGGGTCGCTCGTCGCCGACGGGCGAGGACAGGTAGTAGGCGTCCACCCGTTTTCCCGACCGGAGTTCGCCGGGCGCGACGTACCAGCCGTCGCTCGTCGGCGGGTGCGGCGCGAACATGTTCCACGTGTGGTCCGCCGGGTCGAGCGCCGGTTCTCCGCGCCCGGGCATCGAGACGAACCCGACGGCGAGGGCGTTCCAGACGAGAATCGCCGCTAGCAACACCGCGACGACCGCGGGGACGACGCGGGCACCCCAGCGGCGGAGCGCGGCGACGCGTTGCGAGGCGGCAACACGCGGCGTCCCATCGGAACGTAACCGGTCGAGTCCAGCGGGGACGCCGAGTCGCGTCGCCGCCGATTCGGCTGGCCCCGAGAGGCGTGCGGCTGCCCTGTTCCACGCCGACGAGGGGAGAAAGACGAGAAGCGCCGCGATCGAGACGAGCGGAAATAGCCCGATGCGCATCGTGAGAAACATCCCGAGGTGCATCCCGACGAACAGCGAGACGAACGCCGTCCGGAGACGACCCGTCAGCAGAAGCAGCAGCGGCGACGCGACGACCATCGCCAACCAGAGCCAGCCGAACGCGCGAAGCAGCGCCGGAAACTGCGCGAGCGTGTCGCCGAGCAGGACGGTGAGCTGCTGGAGATTCAGGACATATCTGACCGCCTCGCCGTCGAGCCAGAGATCGCCTCTGAGTTTGAACACCGCGTTGACCGAGTAGACGAGGACGACCTGAACCAACAGCGCGGCGGACGCGATACCTGCGATTCGCTCTCGCCGCGCTTCGGACCGCCGGAGCGCGTCGAGCGACCAACGTTCGCCGAGCGGGAGGAACAGCCCCCAGAAGAGAAGTCGCCGAAGCACCGAGTCGCCGCCGTTGAGTACGTCGGGATTCCGCGCGTGCAGCGAGACGAGAAGGACGAACGAGAGCAGCACTGCGAGTCGCGTCCGGTATCCCAGCAGCAGCGACAGCGCGCAGAGGCCGGCGAGGAGAAACAGCAGCGCCTGAAACCACGCGGCCCCCGAGAGGGGGTGTATCGACATTTGCGAGAGTGTGGGATACTGCTCGTACAAGAGCGTCCGCGGGAAGACGCCCGCGTCGGTGTAGAAGGCGACGAGGGAGCGCGCGCGGAGCAGCAGATCGACGAGCAACAGCAGGCCGAGCGAGATGCGGAGGGCAGCAAGCGCTCGGGTGTCGATACCGAAGCGGGTCGCGAGGGCAGTAGAGAGATGGGCACGAAGGCTCGTCGCGGAGGGAGGGCTACCCGTATCGCTCATCTGGTCGGTATCACGACGAGTCGGGCTATTCAATCATTCCATCGGCGTCCGAGCGGCGGAGACGGACCGAATCAGAAGAACTGACTCCTCAGTCGTCGTCCGCGGGCGGCGCAAGCGCGCCTTCGAAGGTGCGGGCGGCGTCGCGGACGCGAGCGCCCAGAGCTGGCGTCTCGTCGAGTTCGACGGGGCCGTTCTCGCGGATCTCTTCGAGGCTCCGCGGGAACTCCCGGAGATCGTAGTGGATGCCGATACCGGCTTTCGCGCCCTCGCCCATCGCGACCGGAACCTGATTGTGTCCGGGGACGATGTCGCCGACGGCGACGACGCCCTCGACGCTCGTCCGCCCGTGGTCGTCGACGGGGATGGTCCCGTCGTCGTTGAGGTCGCAGCCGAGTTGCTCGGCGAGGTCGGTGTTGTAGTTCGAGCCGTACATCGGGAAGCCACCGCGGTACTCGCGGAACTCGCCGTCTTCGAACTCGAATCCGTTCAGCCAGCCGTCGTCTCCCTTCTCCATGCCGGTGATCTCGGCCTCGACGACGTCGACGGGGTGCGCGCGGAGTCGCTCGTCGGTCTCGTCGCTCCACTCGGGGTCGTCGCCGCGCAGCAGCAGGTCGACCTCGTCGGTGAAGTTGAGCATGATCATCGCGACGTGGGCGGCGCTCTCGCCGTTGCCCATCACGTACACCGGTCGGTCGATGAACATGTACGCGTCGCAGTGCAGACAGTAGTGTAACCCCTTCCCCGTTCGCGGCAGCGGCGGGTCGGGTCGCTCGTCCGAAAAGCCAGTCGCGATAACGACGCGTCGGGCGAGGAACTCGCCCTCGTTGCCAACGAGGCGGAACCGGCCGTCGTCGGTGCGCTCGGCGTCCGTCACCAGATCACGGTGGAAGTCGGCACCGTACTCTTTGACTTGCTCGCGGGCGGTCTCCAGAAACTCGTTGCCCGAGACGTCCTCGGTGACGCCGATGACGTTGTGGGTGTCGAGCATCATCGCAGCGCGGCCGCCGCCCCGGTCGACGACCGCGGTGTCGTGGCCGAGTCGGGTCGTGTACAGTGCCGTCGAGAGTCCGGCGGGGCCGCCACCGACGACGACGACGTCGTACTCCGCCGGTCCGTCGGCCGCAGAGGTCTCACTCATCGCCTGCCTCTTGGAGCGGCCATCGTTTAAGAACTTAGCTCGCGTGCGACTGTCGTACCCGCCCGGGAAGGAGTGACACGGACCGCCGCCGGCGTTGCATCGACATCGCCGAACTCGACGCCCGCTCACTCCACGACGGCGTAGCAGTTGCCGCTGGAGACGAACACGTCGACGGGCGCGAGTCGGCTCGAATCGAGATCTTCGCGGAACTCCTCGGGATCGTAGATGTGGTAGAACCGGGGAAGCCGCTCGCCGCCGGGAAGAGTCCAGTCGACGGTCGTATCGAAGCCTTCGGTCTCCTCGAACTTGCTGTGTTCGGTGCTCCACGCGCTGACGAGCGCGCGTCCGCTGGGCCGGAGCACTCGCGCGAGTTCGTCGAGGCTCGCCACTCTAGCCTCGCGAGACGCGAGGTGGTGTAAGGTGGCGACGTAGACGGCGAGGTCGAACGTCCCGGCGCGAAACGGCAGTCGTGACGCGTCGCCGTGGACGAGCGACACGTCGAACCTGCGCTCGGTCGCGCGCTTTCGGGCTTCACGGAGGAGTTCACGACTCACGTCGAGACCAACGACTTCGTCGGCGTGCGCCGCCAGCAACTCGCAGTGACGCCCGTTCGCACAGCCGACGTCGAGCGCTCTCGTCGCCGGTCCGTCACCCGTCACGTCGGCGACGAACGACTCCACCTCGGGCCAGGGGTACTCGCGCGTCGCCGCGAAGTGTTCGGCGATGGCGTCGTACGTCGCTCGCGGGTCGCCGTCCATGGACGACGGTTCGTCGGCGCGCATAAACCTGCTACGACCCGCGCCGAACCCGCTTCGTCAGCGGCGATCGCCGACTCGACACTCAGGCTCAGATGAACGCGAAGCCAAGCGACGTCAACGCGAGCAGGACGGCGACGTGTTTGAGACCGTCGAGGGGCGTTCCCTCGCCGAGTTGCCCCGCGACGACGCCGGAACAGACGGCGTGGACGACGCACATGTGGTAGAGCGTGAGCGTGTACAGTCCGACGGAGACGTCGGTGAAGCCAACGAGTCCCGCCGCGCCGCCGGAGGCGACGCCTGCGCTCGGAGCGGCGGCCTGCGCCTCCTCGACGGCGGGGACGAACGCGAGCGTCACGGCAGCGACGATAGCGAGGAAGACGAAAAAGGAGATGTAGATGACCATCTGGTAGGTGAGCATCTCCTGGCGGCGCTCCTCGCGGAGCCGTTGGGTCGCCTCGGCCTCGTCGGCGGCGATGCGGAGGACGGGACCGAGTTCGCCGCTGGCGCGCGCGGCGTTGGCGACCAGCGCCGACGCCCGGGTCACCATCCCCGACCCGACGCGGCGGTCGAACCGCGCCAGCGCCGTCTCGACGTCCGCACCCCACTCGATGTCGCGCCAGAGCCGTCTCACTTCGGGCGTGAGCGCGCCCAGGTCGCTCTCGGCGACTCGCTCGAAGCTCTCGACGACAGTCAGCCCCGCCTCGTTGACGCTCGCCAGTCGGTCGAGGAAATCGGGGACAGCGGCCTCGTAGGCGCGGATACGACGCTTGCGTAGTTCGTGGACAAGCGCGACGCCGCCGAAGGCGACGGCCGCCGCCTCGACGAACGGCCCGTCGAGCGCCGTCACCGCCGCGACGAACTCGTAGGGAACCGAGTCGACGCGGACGACAAACCAGAGGAGCGCCAGCGGAACGCTGAACAACAGCGCCCGCACCGGGCGGTCGAGAAGCACACCGTAGGGGTCCGAGAGCGTCGACCGGAGCGGCCGGAGACGGTCGGAGAGCGCCAACCGCTCGCGGTCGGCCCGCCAGCGGTCTGTACCGGTCGCAGCGTCCGTCGCGTCCGTCGCGTCGGTCGAGGCGCTCGTCGACGCCTCAGCCATCGAGGTGCCGCCGTCGGCGACGACGTCGGCGGTGACGCCGGCGGGCACCTTTCCCACGTCGGGGTCAAGGCGGTTCGACGGCGGGCGGAACGACTGCGTGAGGCTGTCGACGTAGACGACGAAGCCCGCCGTCGCCAGCGGTACGCCCAGATAGACGATGAACCGGAGCATCGGGAGCGTGTCGCTCAGCACGAGACCGATGACCACAAGGATGGTGACGAGAAGCAGCGGCCCGACGACCAGAATCGAAACGTACGCCTCCGCGAACGTCGCCAGCAGTTCGAGATACCGTAGCTGTTGGGACTCGGCCTTCGTCTCGTAGCGCTCGTACTGGTCGTTGAGAAACGCCGAGAGGTTCCGCCCACTGCCGAGGACGCTCGCGAGGTTCTCAGCGAACTCGGCCATATCCTCGCTGGGTGTCCGCCGGGCGGTCCGCGATAGCGCCGTCAGCACGTCGGTGCCGAATGCCTCCATCTCTCTAACGGCGACGCCGATTTCGACCGCCGCCTCACCGTAGACGCCGTCGTTCTCGGCGAGCGTCGAGAGCACCGTCGGAAACGACGTGCCGCTTCGCGACAGCGCGTAGACGAACGCGACGGTCCGCGGCAGCGACGCGTCGATGCTGTTCGACCGGGTGCGCGCCGTCGTGGCGTGGAGATACCAGCGCGCCCAGTAGTAGCCGACGCCGAGCACCGTCGCGACACTCCCCCCCGTCGCCAGCAGCAGCAGAAAGCGCGCGCCGTGGCGAATCGACCCCGCATCGTCGACGACGGCGGTCCCCGCGAGCGTCTCCGCGGCTTCCAGCGACGGAACCGCGAGCAGTCCGAGCGCTGCACCGACGCACGCACCAGAAAACGCCAGGACGGTCGAAACAAAGAGCGTCCGCGCAGCGTGAGTGTGGTGACTCTCGGCGACGTGGGCAGCGCGGAGGCGGTCGGCCTGTCGGACTTTCCGCGGACCGTCGGTCGCAACGTAGTCACCGAAGACGAGCGTCGACGCTCGGGTGAGCAGGCGATTTGTCGGCGGGTGAACGACGGAGAGGGCGAGCGGAACGCAGAGTACAATCGAGAGCGCGACCGCGGACGCGACTCCCGCGTTGGGAATCACCGCGGCCGCGTTGGGAGTCAATGCGGCCGCATCGGGGGTCACCGCGCCTGCGACGAGGGTCACCGTCTCGCCCCGTCGGTCGCCGAGTCGGCCGTCGAACCGGCGAGACGGTCGCCATCGCCGTCGGCGTCGACGCGTGAGAGCGCCGCCTCGGGGTCGGCGTAGTACTCGTTGACGAGCGCCGTGAAGCGTTGGAAGTCGGAGATTCCCCGTTCGTGAAGCGCGTCGAGAAAGCGCTTTCGTCGGTCGAGTTCGCGCAAGAGCGTCGAGCGACTCCACCCTCGTTCGGTCTGAATCTCGCCGAGCAGGTCGCTGTCGTGGCGAGTGAACTCGTCGCGTCCGGGATCCCACGAGAAGGAGGAGGAGTAGTCGAGTTCGCCCGTCCGCTGGTCGATACCCCCGAGTTCGCCGATGACTTTCGTGCGCCGAACCCGTTCGCCGTCGAAGCGGGTGAGCGTCTGTATCGAGAGGATGTCGAGCGACTGCACCATTGCGCGCGGCACGTTGATGGGCTCGTTCTCGAGTCGGTTGATGACCGTCTCGATGCTGTCGGCGTGCATCGTTGAGAACGTCGTGTGGCCGGTGTTCATCGCCTGGAACAGCGTCACCGCCTCGCTACCGCGCACCTCGCCGACGAGGATGTACTCGGGGCGGTGTCTGAGCGCCGAGCGCAGGAGGTCGTACATGTCGACGTCCGCGCCCTCGTGGCGGCGCTCGCGCGTGACGCCCGAGAGCCAGTTGTCGTGGTGTAGCGCGAGTTCACGGGTGTCCTCGATGGAGAGCACTTTCGCCCGCGGCGGGATGAACATCGAGACGGCGTTCATCGAGGTGGTCTTCCCCGACGCGGTGCCGCCGGCGAAGACGAGCGACTTGTTGTGTTCGATGCAGAGCCAGAGGTACGCCATCTGGTCGGCGCTGAACGTGCCGAACTCGACGAGGTCGACGGGAGTGAACGGCTCTTCGGCGTACTGGCGGATCGTGAACGCGGATCCGCGGGGGGTTACCTCCTCGCCGAGCGCCAGTTCCGCGCGCGACCCGTCGGGCAGCGTCGTCTCGACGATGGGGTCGCCGACGGAGATGTGTCGCCCCGACTGCTGGGCGAGGCGGACGACGAAGTTGTCGAGTTCGGCTTTGTCGAAGCTGATGTTCGTCGCGATGTCGGCGTAGTCGTCGTGGTAGGCGAACAGCGGGACGCCGTAGCCGTCGCAGGAGATGTCCTCGATGCGCGAGTCGGCTAACAGCGGGTCAATGCGGCCGAACCCGCGGAAGTCGCGATGGAGGTAGTACAGCAGCGCGTGGAAGCTCTCGGTTCCCGGCGAGACGCCGTACGATTCGAGCAGTTCTCGGAGCGCGCGGGCCAGCGGGTCGTCTTCGAGCGCCGCGTCCGCGCTGTCGGCGGCGCTCGCGGCGGCGTCGCCGAACAGCAACGGCTCCCGGATGTCCGTCGCGACCCGCCGGAGCAACGCCCGCTCGAACCCGTCGAGCTCGGGTTCGACGGTGTGATAGCGGTGGGCGCTCTCGGCCGCGTCGTACGTGACGACCACGTAGGCGTACGGCGCGTTCACCCAGTAGCGGTCGACTTCCTCGTGACCGTCGGGCGGGTCGAACGTCGAAAGCGGCCCGTCGGTCTGCGGGCTGAGTGGGCGAACCGCTACATCGACCCCCCGCAGCAGTTCGAGCGTCCGAGCGGCGCGCTGTCGAAGTGCGTCGAGGGGCGTCGTGGGGGGGTCGGAAGCCGTCGAATCATCAGACATACTGTTCGTTCGAAGTTCAGCGACCATTCCGGCGCGGGGGTCTTAAAACTGGGCGTCGCCGACAACGGCAACCGGCCGACAGAGCGAGCGCGCGTGAGTCGAAATACGGGCATGTCGAAACACGGGTAAGTCGACGGCACGGACGAGTCAACGTACAGTCGGATATGGGATCGGCAGCGCGGACGAATCGCGCGCAGAGACGAATCAGCGTCGCGAGCGAGTCCCCGGGTGGAGCACTCGGACCGAGAGACCGGAGACGGAGACCCAGACGCCCGAGACGGAAACCCAGACGCCCGAGGACTGGGACCGAAACACGAGACGGCGGGCGGTCGAATTGTCCCGCTCGTCTGCGGTTCGGCGTTACGTTCATACCGCCTCGTGCCGAAGTTCCACCTATCGAATGAGGCGGGATTACTTCGAACTGGCAGTCGAACAAATCGACTGGGTCGAAACCGGCGAAACGCCCGAGAAGCCGACGGTCAAGATAGACTTCTACGGCCCGGCGGAACTCCTCCGAAGACGTCTCTCCGACGTCGACGGTGAGCTTCTCGACGCGAAACAGACCGACGTCGCGTTTCGACTCCAGGAATCGCTGGACGAGAACCCCGAGGCGCCGGGGGTCGTCAGCGTCACGAACCGCATCACCGGCGACTTCGTCCTCGAACTGAACGAGGACGCCGACGACGTGCTGAAGTTCATCCGCGCCGCCCGCGAGTACGGCGAAGCGTCCGGCGACGACGACGGCCAGTATCGAGTCGAACTGTTCATCGAAGGCGAACCACTCGTCACCTACGAGAAGTCGACGTTTCTGGTGTACAACGACGACGGAGACTTGTTGCGCCGACAGAGTCTCATCCCCTCCGGCGTCGAACTCTGAGTCCGAGCGAGTCGAACTCCCGCCGTCTGCCGCCCTTTCCGCCGAAACGTCGGTCGCCGCCGGTCACCGGAAACGTCGCCTGAATCACGCCTCTTATAACGCTCAACCGCCGTATTCGTCCCCGTGAAGAACGTCACCGACCGTACGAGCAACCCGTTCGGCATGCGGCCGTCCTGCGCCGAGTTCGTCCCCGGCTACGGCGACGCCAACGCGCATTTTCACGTCGTCGGCGACCACCCCGGCGTCCACGGCGGCGCCGACACCGGCGTCCCGTTCACCAACGAGGCGGGGCGGAGACTCCAGAACGCGCTTGTCGACGCGGGATTACTCCGTAGTTCGGGCGACGAACCCGAGGTAGAGAGGACGTTTCTCTCGTACCTCCACATGTGCGTCGCGGAGACGACGCCGACGCAGACGGAGTACGACGACATGGAGCGGTTCTTCGACGCCGAACTCCGCGCCATCGCCGCGCACGTCCTCGCCCCGGTGGGCGCGCGAGCGACGAAACACGTGCTCGAAACGTACACCGCACAGGCGTGGAAGACCGAGATCGACATGGAGAGACTTCACGCGACGGAGATACGCGGCAGTGGCTGGCTTGTCGTCCCCGTCAAAGACCCCGCAGAGTGGGAAGACGGCGACGCCGAGCGCCTCGTTGAGGCGCTGTTGACGCTGCAGTCGACGGATTATCGCCGCGAGACGGACCTCGGTCGGTTCCTCCCCGGCGACGAACCGTACCTCGTTCGTTGAGTCCGATTCGAAAAATAATTATAATTACCGCCGATTTAGGACGACTGTCCAGCGAAGCGGACGTGTTTTTACTATATTTGAATATACCGCAGTAATTCATCGTTTTTCTGCGTGTTTTAACCACGTCATCCGAGCATTCAGGCCGATATTGGACTGACCCAAGGATTTTTATTGATATCTATCAAATCGGTGATTGGCGTGCGTGGATGTCCATGCCGCCGTTTGCGACTGCGGACTGGTGCTCACCGCAGTGGCTTGGTCAAATGCGGTCCGCCCTGCGGACCGTTTCCCACTCTTCTGAGCGGCGTTACTCCGAAAGCGACGAGTCGGTGAAAAGACAGGCGACGAATACAGGCGACGAGTGCGGATGACGAATAATGGCGGCGAGAGCGGCGAATACGGGCGGCGAACCGCGAGCGATTACGCCGTCGGGTCGGCGGTCCGGTCGCGCAGCTCCGTCCGGCGAATCTTCCCCGTCACGGTTTTCGGCAGGTCGTCGACGAACTCCACCTCGCGCGGGTACTCGTGCGCCGAGAGCTCTTCGCGGACGTGCTGTTGGATCTCCTCGGCGAGGTCGTCCGACGGCGTCTCGTCCTCGGCGAGGACGACGTACGCCTTCACGATGTTACCGCGCTCGGGGTCGGGTTTCGGCACGACGGCGGACTCGGCGACGGCGGGGTGTTCGCCGAGCGACGACTCCACCTCGAACGGGCCGATTCGGTAGCCGGACGAGAGAATGACGTCGTCGGCGCGGCCCTCGAACCAGAAGTAGCCGTCCTCGTCCTTCTGGGCGAGGTCGCCCGAGAGGTACCAGTCGTTCACGAAGCAGTCGGCGGTCTGCTCGGGCTTGTTCCAGTACTCCGCGAAGAAACAGGGGAAGTCGCCGCGGTGGGCGATCTCGCCCGTCTCACCCGGCCCGAGCGGTTCGCCCGTCTCGGGATCGACGATGTCGGAGGTGACGCCCGGCAGCGGTTTGCCCATGCTCCCCGGACGGAGTTCCATCGTCGGGTAGTTGTTAATGACCATGTTGCCCGTCTCCGTCTGGCCGTACGTGTCGTACACCGTCACGTCGAGTCGGTCCTCGGCCCAGTCGATGACCCCAGCGCTCAGCGGTTCGCCGATGCTCAGCGCGTGTCTGAGGTCGAGGTCGACGCCCGCGAGCACCTCCTCGTTCGCCCGGAGCATCCGGTAGGCGGTGGGGACGCTGAACAGCACGGAGACGGGGTACTCGTCGAGGAGGTCCGCCCACGTCTCGGGGTCGAACTCGCCCTCGTACGTAAACAGCGTCGTCCCCCAGAACCACGCGCCGAGTGTGTTGATGGGACCGGTGAGCCACCCCAAGTCGGCGGTGCTCCAGTAGAGGTCGTCCGGTTGGAGGTCGACGGCAAAGCGCTGGGTCGCCGCGACGCCCGCGACCCACCGCTGTTTGTGGAGGACGCCCTTCGCGAGACCGGTCGTCCCGCTGGTGTAGTACAGCAGCGCGTCGTCCTCGCCGCCCGTTTCGACGACGTCGTACTCGTCGCTCGCCTCCGACATCGCGCGCTCGAAGTCCACGTCATCGTGGCGCTCGTCGCCGTGAGCGTCGTCCGCGCCGAGGACGATTACGGTCTCGACCGAGGGCGCGTCGTCGAGCGCGCGTTCGACCGTCTCCTCGTTGTCGGCGGTCGTGACGACGAGTTTCGCATCGCAGTCGTCGAGGCGGTAGGCGATGCCGTCGGGACCGAACCGCTCGTTAACGCTGCCCCAAACGGCACCCGTTTTCAGCGTCCCCACGAGCGCGACGTAGTGCTCGGGCACCCGCGGCATGTAGGAGAACACCCGATCGCCGCGCTCGACGCCGACCGATTCGAGCACGTTCGCGAAGCGGTTCGACTGCGCTTTCAACTCGGCGAAGGAGAGCGTCCGGCGCGACCCGTCCGTTCCGACGTAGCGGAGCGCGACGTTCTCGCCGTCGGCGGCGTGGCGGTCGCACACCTCGTGCGCGATGTTCAGTCGCTCCGGCGCGTCCCAGTCGGCCTCGCCGTAGATATCGTCCCACGCGAACGAATCGTACGTCTCCTCGTACGAGTCTAGGTTGTTCTGTGTCATCAACGACCGTGATGATAACCGGAGGAATAACGGTACGGAATGGTTAAGTCGATAGAATTGTCGAAATTTTATAAGTTTGGTGGCTCAGAGCGATTCGGCGAACTCGCGGAACCGCCGCCCTCCGTCCGACCGAACCGGGTCGCCGTGGCCCATCCCCACCACCTCGACGCCGTCGAGGTGGTCGGCCAACTGGCGAATGCTCTCGTCGTTACGGTCGGCGTCGTAGGCGAGCGCCGACGGGAGGCGTCCGAATCGGCCGTCGTCGCCGCGGACGAGGTCGCCGACCAGCGCAAGTCCGTACTCGCGGTGGACGAACGACGTGTGGCCGGGCGTGTGGCCTGGGGTCCGGTAGGCGACGAACGGACCGACAGCGTCGCCGTCGACGATGCGTTCGACGGAGAGGTCGGGAGCGTCGACGAACGCGCCGAGCGCGCGCTGGAGCGCACCCTTGTGGTTGCCGAGCGGCGGTTTCGCCTCGCCAAGCAGAAAACTCGCGTCGGGTTCGCTGGCGTAGACGGGCGCGTCGAGACCCATCTCCGCCAACCCGGCGAGCGCGCCGACGTGGTCGATGTCGTAGTGGGTAAGGAGCACGCGTTCGACTTCGGCGAGCGAGTAGCCGGCGCGTTCGACGTACTCGCAGAGTCGGGCGGCGTCCATCGGCGTCCCGGCGTCGACGAGCGTCAGTCCCTCGGCGTCGACGAGATAGGCGTTGACGCCGCGGAGCGGTACCCGCCACGTCGTGTCGGAAGGCGGACTCATGCAGGTGGGTACGAGCGCCGGAAGGAAAAATCAGGCGACAGAGAGTGACCAGAGTCGGTACAGTACCGCGAGGCCGACTGGTGGAGCCACTGCGGCCACGGCGACGCTGACCCGTACGGTCCCGAAATGCACTCGGCCGCGCTCCACGCCGTCCGCGCGGACTGTCCGGGTAGCGTTCCCCGACGGTCTCACCGCGTCGCCCAGAGGTAGCGCCCCACGTCGCCGAGGAACAGCGACGCCGAGAGGACCGGAACCAGGACGACCAGAACAAGCGTCGGCGCGACCATCGTCGCGAGAGCGGCGCTCAGACCGAGTGCGGCGAGCGGGGCGAACGACCCGACGGCGTACAGCCACGTCGCGCCTTTGCCGAAGCGGGAGACAGTGACGACGAGCGAGAGGGGGAGCGCGACGGCACCGACCGGGAACAGGAGCGCTTCGGGCGTCGCCGCCGGTGTTTGCGCCGACGCGAGCACGAACTCCAGAAGACTGGTGAGACCGAACGACCCGGTCAGCGCCGTCGACGGCGCGCTCGCGAGTTCGGTCGCGAACGATTCGAGCGCCGGACGTTGGCCGAGCAGGAACTGCGCGACGCCGGCGACGTACAGTATCGTCGCGCCGAGGACGCTCGCCCAGTGGTACGAGAGCGTCCGGCGACGACGCGACCGAGCGTCGGTTTTATTGCGCTGTTGTCGACGGCGGGCGCGACGGGCCTGCCGCGCTCTGGCGCGGGCGTTGGCCGCGTCCGGGTCGTGACCGCCGGCAGTCGCACCGCTGGTTCGGCTACTCGATCGGCGACGAGTCGAGCGACTGCGGGCGCTTCCGGCGGTCGAGGCAGTTTGGGAGGACGACGCGCCGGTCGACGAACGGTTCGTGGAGGCGGTCGACTTCGACGTGGTGCTGCGACTCGAACGCGACGACGCGGCGGACGAACCGCTCGTGGTACTCGCGGAACCCGACGCGTCCGCCGACTCGTCGTCGCCGCCCCAGCGCGACGCGGACGGGTAGCCTTTCATCCGCTTTTTGACGTACGTCGCATGTCCCAGTCGCTCGTAGTCGGCGCGCTCGGACTCGTCGGAGAGCACGTCGTACGCCCGGCGAATCGTCTGGAACTGCGCGGTGGCGCGGTCGTCGTCGTTCACGTCCGGGTGGTACTCCCGCGCTTTCGCCCGGTAGGCGGCTTTCAGCTCCGCCTGTGTCGCGTCGTCGGAGACGCCAAGGAGGTCGTAGAAGTTCTCGGGCATGCCCTGTTGCGGAAGCGCTACGCAAGCCCCCGGTTTGAATGTACCGGAGCGTGACTTTCAAGAAAGAGTGGAGGTGGCCGAACGCGAAAGCCGGGGAACCGATCGAACGCGCGGACGGAAGATGTGGTCGAACACCGAGACGAATCGATCGTAATCGAAAGTGGGAAACCTCATACCGATTCGCCGAGTGGTTCGACCGTGAAGCGAATCCAACTTGGGAACACCGTCTTCGAGGGAAAAAACGACGTCTACCTCCTCGACGGGGAGACGACGACCCTCGTCGACACGGGCGTCGCCACCGCGGCCGTGCGCGACCAACTCGAATCCGAGTTGGCGGCGTACGGCGTCGCCTTCGCCGACGTCGACGAGATTCTTCTCACCCACTGGCACTACGACCACGCCGGCCTCGCCGGCGAGATACAGGCCGAGAGTGACGCCGTCGTCCGCGTCCACGAGGCCGACGCGCCGCTGGTTGCGGGCGATGAGAGCGCGCTCTCCGCGGAGAACGAGACGACGCGACGGAAACTTCGCGAGTGGGGACTGCCCGACGACCGCCGCGAGGAACTGCTGGAGTTCCTCGGCGACCACGAGAGTCTCGCGGGTCGCCCCGCGGACGTGACGCCGTTCGAGGACGGCGAGACGTTCGACGTCGACGGCCGCGAGTACGAGACGTTCCACCTCCCCGGCCACTCGGCGGGTCTCTCCGCGTTCGCCTTCGAGGGCGAGTCGGGCGAGGAGGCGTTCGTGGGCGATGCGATTCTCCCCAAATACACGCCCAACGTCGGCGGCGCGGACGTGCGCCTCGACGCCCCGCTGGAACTGTACGTCGACAGCCTCGTCCGGTTCATCGACCGCGACTTCGACCGCGCGTGGCCCGGCCACCGCGACGTCATCAACGACCCCTCTGCGCGGGCGGCGACCATCCTCGACCACCACCGCGAACGGACCGAGAACGTCGTTGGCGTGCTTCGCGAGCGCGGCCCGAGCGACCCGTGGACGGTGAGCGCCGAACTGTTTGGAGAATTGAAAAACATCCACGTGCTCCACGGTCCGGGCGAGGCGTTCGCGCACCTCGCCCACCTCGAACAGCGCGGCGTCGCCGAACGCGACGGCAACGACTACGCGCTGGTCGACGACGACCCGGCTATCGACGATCTGTTCCCGACGGTCGACGTGCGGTCGTAGCGCCACGAGCGTAGTCGGTCGCTCGGTGGTGGGGCGTGATTGCGCATCAGCCAGCGAGTCTTGTTGTCTTCTCCTCTTTCCTCTTGTTGCACCGCTGGCAGCGGTACGCGTCGACGCGTTCGCTGTTCTCGGCGCTCTCGGCACGCACGGCGGACTCGTCCGATTCGGTGGGCCACTCGTGGCCGAGAATCCAGCAGATGACGACGGTGAATCCGTCGACGGGTTTGGGGCCCCACATATCACCCGATTGCGATCTTGTGTACTTAATACTGCGGAGTGTGAGAACCGTCGAGCGCGTGGCGGCGGAAGACGAAACACTAAACCGGCCCGGAACGGAACGCAGGGGCATGGAACTGCGGGTCATCGACAAGACCGACGAGGAACTCCGCATCGAAGTCGCCGGGGAAGACCACACGTTCATGAACGTGCTCAAGGGCGCACTGCTGGAGACAGAGAGCGTCATCGCCGCGACGTACGACATGAACCCCGAGCAGTCGGGTGGCCAGACCGAACCCGTGCTCACCGTCAAAACCGACGGCACCGACCCCCTCGACGCGCTCGGCGAGGCCGCCGGGCTGGTCCAAACCCAGATGGGTAGCCTCCGCGACGCGTACGAGTCGGCCGCGGGCGCGTAGGCTGGCCGATTCTCGGGGCTTCCCCGTCGGTGCTCTCTTCTCTGGGTTTTCGTCTTCTCTCGCGTCAGGGAGCGACAAGCGCCCACTCGCGGCACTTTTCGTAGTCGACGTTACTTTTCGCAGTCGGCGTCGCTCTTTTCACTCAGTTTCGTAGCCTTCGCTCGACTCGTACGTCTTCTCGCCCCCCTCGATAGCGACGTCGAGCCAGTTTTCGACCGGAACCATCGGGCACTCGTAGCGCGCGGAGTACGCGCAGAATGGGTTGTACGCGAGGTTGAAGTCGACGACCCACCGGTCGCCGAGACGGTCCTCCTCGGCGTGCAGATCGAGATACCGGCCTGCGCCGTACGTCTCCTCGTCGCTGGTCTCGTCGCGGAACGGGACCCAGAGGCCGGGGTCGTCGGCGCTGCGGCGATACGCTTGCAGCGTCTGCTCGTCGCCGTCGACCTGTAAGCGGAACTCGCCCCAACGGAGGTACTCGCGCTCCCCGTCGGTCGTCGTCGCGACGACGACTCGTTCCTTCTCCACGTGTTCGTGCAGGTCGAGTTCGAAGCGGTAGTTTTCGTCCGGCGGGTAGTAGCGCAGTCCCTCGAAGTCGGGGCGCTCGGCGTCCGGAATCGGCGACTGCGGATTGTCGCCGAAGTAGTCGTCTTTCTCGCGGCGCTGCTGTTCGAGGGTGGCCTCCCAGTCGGTCGGTGCGCTCATGGGTGTAGATACGGGAGCCGGATAAATCAGCGTTCGTCGCGCGTGCCGACGGCGCGCACCACGGCGAAAGCGACGAGCGAGCGGAGGGCGAACCGATTACAGTCGAACCGGCACGTCGCGCTCGTCGAGATACTCCTTCACGTCGTGAATCGAGTACTCGTCGAAGTGGAAGATGGAGGCGGCGAGTCCGGCGTCCGCGCCCGCCTCGGTGAACACCTCGTACATGTCCTCGGGACCGCCGCACCCCGACGACGCGATGACCGGCGTCGAGACGGCGTTGCAGACAGCTTTCGTCAGTGGGATGTCGTAGCCGTCCTTGGTGCCGTCGGTGTCGATGGAGTTGACGAACAGCTCGCCCGCGCCGCGGGATTCGGCCTCCTCCGCCCACGACACCACGTCGATGCTGGTTCCCTTGCGGCCGCCCTTGACCGTGCACTCGAACCAACAGGACTCGCCGTCGACCTGCGCGTAGTGGTCGCCGTCCTCGTCGTACCGGCGGCGGGCGTCGACGCTGATAACCATGCACTGACTGCCGAACGCTGCCGCGCCCTCGGTGATGAGTTCGGGACGTTCGAGCGCCGCGGTGTTGATAGAGACCTTGTCGGCACCGGCGCGGAGCGTCTCCTTGATGTCCTCGCGGGTGCGGATGCCGCCGCCGACGGTCAGTGGGATGAACACCTCGTCGGCGACGCGCGAGACGGTGTCGAGCATCGTCTCGCGGCCGTCGGCGGAGGCGGTGATGTCGAGGAAGACGAACTCGTCTGCGCCCGCTTCGTTGTAGAGCTTCGCCATCTCGACCGGGTCGCCGGTGTACCGCAGATCTTCGAAGTTGACGCCGGTGTAGACGGCCGGGTTCCCGTCGTCGTCCAAGTCCACGTCGATACAGGGGATGATGCGCTTCGTCAGCATTCGCTATCGGACGCTTCGCGGGTGGCGGGTTTCACGGTTTCGACTACGGGAGCGCGCTCTCGACGACGAGAACCGATACGACATGTCGGTGTGGTCGGTTCTGAGGGGGGTGAGAAGAAAGTTGACACACCGTTTCGCTCACCACCTTCACAGTAGTCGGACCGTGATGGCTCCGACGCTCACGGATACTCTCTCACGGCGGTAATACTCGTCGCCAACACGGATAGGCCGATCCTCGAACGGTGTGAAAATTCGACGGCCGTCGGACTCAGTTCGTCGCTCAGTTCGTCTCGCAGCCCGTGCGAAAGCCGTTCTCCGAGGGTTCTGATGCGGACGTGGTTCGCGAATCCGTCGCCGAAACCGACCCATAGTATATTGGGTCGACCACGAGAGCCGACTTCGGTGAAGCGGCCAGCCGAGGCAATTCGCTGGAGGTGGTTCGTTTCGCGAGACGGTCCGTCAGTCGAGCCGATAGACGCGGCTCTCCCAGGGGCGGAGCGCGAGCGCGTCCACGTCGTGTTCGACCGGAGGGCCGTCAGCGGCCTCGTAGTTGCCGACCAGCAGTTCGGCGGTGGTGTCGTCGAGCGACTCCCGAAGGTAGTCGGGCAGTTCGAACGCCGTCTTCCGGTCGGCGAAGTTGTGCAGGACGAGGGCGGTCTCGTCGCCGAGCGTCCGCGTGTACGTCCAGAGGCGGTCGTGCTCGCCGTAGTGCATGTCGTAGTCGCCGTAGACGAGCACGTGGTCAGACTTTCGGACGTCGATGAGTCGGCGGTAGTAGTGCCAGATCGACGCCGGGTCGTCGCGGGCGGCGTCGACGTTTATCTCCTCGTAGTTTGGGTTGACGTTTATCCACGGCTCGCCGTCGGTGAAGCCCGCGTTCTCGTCGTCGGACCACTGCACCGGCGTCCGGGCGTTGTCACGGCTGTTCGCGCGCACGCCCTCCTTAATCTCGTCGAACGTCCCGACGTCGCCGATGTCCATCGCGTGTTCGACCGGGTTGATCGTCTCGACGTCGCGGAACTCGTCGATGCTGTCGAACGGAAAGTTCGTCATTCCGATCTCCGCGCCCTGGTAGACGTACGGCGTCCCGCGGAGAGTGAAGAGCACCGTCGCGAGTAGTTTCGCGGACTCAACGCGGTACTCCTCGTCGTTGCCGAAGCGCGACACCGACCGCGGCTGGTCGTGGTTGCTGAGATAGAGGCTGTTCCAGCCGTCGGGGTAGAGCCCGTTCTGCCAGCGGGTGAAGACGCGCTTCAACTGCGGGAGCTTCCAGTCGTGGTAGTCCCAGATGTTCTCGCCGAGGTCCAACAGCACGTGGTCGAAGTGAAACAGCGTGTCGAGTCCGTCGCCGTCCTCGCCGATGTACCGAAGCGCCTCCTCCATCGGCATCTCCTGGCCGATCATCTCGCCGACGGTGAACGTGTCGTAGTTCGAGAGCACCCGGTCGTGCATCTCCCTGATGTACTCGTGAACCTTCGGGCCGTCGATGGTGCCGCCGAAGTCGTCGTACACGTGCGGCGGGTCGTGTTGGGTGACGCTGTCCGGTTTCGAGATGAGGTTGATGACGTCCATCCGGAAGCCGTCGATACCTTTCTCGAGCCACCACTCCATCATCTCGAACACGTCGTCGCGAACGTCGGGGTTCTCCCAGTTGAGGTCCGGCTGTTTGCGGTCGAAGAGGTGCATGTACCACTCCTCGCTCTCCTCGTCGTACGCCCACGCGGGACCGCCGAAGAACGACCCCCACTCGTTCGGTGGGGCCTCGTGTTCTGGGCCTTCGTGGCCGGTGAAGCCGTCTACGTCGGTCCGGCCGTGTCGCCAGATGTAGTAGTCGCGGTACTCGCTGTCGGGGTCGAGCGACTTCGTGAACCACGCGTGCTCGTCGGAGGTGTGGTTGACGACGAGGTCCATGATAAGTCGAATATTCCGGTCGTGGAGCCCCTCCAGTAGCTCCTCCCAGTCGTCCATCGTGCCGAACTCGTCCATGACGGACCGGTAGTCGGCGATATCGTAGCCGTTGTCCGCGTTCGGCGACTCGTACACCGGGTTGAGCCAGACGATGTCGATGCCGAGCGCGTCGAGGTAGTCGAGTTTCTCGACGATTCCGGGGATGTCGCCGACGCCGTCGCCGTCGCTGTCGTTGAAGCTCCGCGGGTAGATCTGGTAGACGACCGACTCTTTCCACCAAGCCCTGTCGACGTGCGGGGGGTCGGCGTCCTCGCTCGTCGCATCTGATGTCTCCTTCACGGCCACACAGACGGGCGGAAGCCATTTAGTTGTGTTTTAGTAGGCAGGTGCAGTAGCCCCTGGCATGACCGACCAGAGCAAGCCGAGCGAGCGCCGCGACGTCGACGAAGGGGCGGAACCGCACCAGGAGGCCGAGGACACGACGGCGGGCGAGCGAACGACCGCGCCGCAGAGCGCGTACACGATGAGCCAGGTGAGCACCGGGTTCGTTGTCCTGCTCGTCGGTCTCGCCGTCGTCTTCGGTATTCCGCTGCTTCTCGCCTGAGCGGGGGAACCGAGACGACCGTCGCCGATGTTTTTGGCAAGCCTAAAAAACCGGGCGTCCGTCCGTCCGGACGATGAGCGACACGAGCGGACCGACGGGCGCCGAACGAGCGGGAGAGCGAAAGTTCGACGCCGGCGATACTGGCAAGATCGACGAGGAGCGCGGTCAAACCCGCGAGGACGGTCAAACTGACGAGAGCGAGCGTCGGACGGCCGTCGACGAGAGCGACGAAGTCGACGAAACCGGCCGGAACCGTCCCTACACGTTCGACGACGTGAGCGTCGTCATGGGGACGTACAACGAGGAGGCGGCCATCGAGTCGGTGCTCTCCGACATCGACGAGGTGACCGACGGCCGAGCGGAGGTCGTCTGCGTCGACGGGTCATCGGACCGGACGCCCGAGATAGCCCGCGAACACGGCGCGCGGGTCGTTCGGCAGAAACCGCAAGGCTACGGCGTCGCCGTGGAAGCGGCGCTGACGGCGGCGTCGCGGCCGGTCATCGTCACGACTGACTGCGACGGCACCTACCCGATGGAGCAGCTCCCCCAGTTTCTCGACGCCATCAACGACGGCTACGACGTGGTAAGCGGCGACCGACTCTACCACGGCGCGGCGGCGATGCCGGCGTTCAACCGCCTCGGCAACGTCGCGTTCGCACTGCTAGCGAGCGCGCTCATGGGACACCGCGTCCGCGACACGACGACGGGGATGCGCGCGTACCGCCGCCGCGTCGTCGACGACATCGAGTGGACCGAGAACACGGGACTGTCGGCCGAACTCCTCATCCGCTCGCTGATGCGCGGCTACGCCGTGACGGAGCTACCCATCGAGTACGACGAACGACTCGGCGAGACGAAACTCGACCCGCTCGGCGGCGGAGCCGCTATCGCGAAATCCATCGTGAAGGTGTGTCTCGAAGAGCGGCGGCGACGAGAGTAAGTCGCGAGAGTGGAAACGGCGACGCGACTCGTCGACAGCGGCTGAACGCCGGTCGTTACAGCGACTCGTCGATGTAGTCGGCCGTCCGAAGCGCGAGCGCGGCGATGGTGAGCGTCGGGTTCATCGCGCCGCTCGTGACGAAGGCGCCGGAGGACGGAATCCAGAGGTTCAAGAGGTCGTGCGTCCGGAGGAGGGGGTCGACGACGCTCGATTCGGGGTCCGTTCCCATCCGCGTCGTCCCCATGTGGTGGTAGGCCGGGCCGGTGTTGTCGGGTCCGACAGTCCACTCGATGTCGACGCCCATCGCCTCTAACACCGTCCGCTGAATCTCGTTGGCCCGGCGGAGTGTCCGTTTCGTCCGCTCGTCGATGCGCCAGTGAATCGCCGGGATGGGGTTGCCGTGGTCGTCGGTCCGTTCGGGGTCCAGCGCGATGCGGTTCTCCGCTCGGGGGAGTTGCCCGACGAGCGCGCCCATCGCGACGTGATTTCCGTATCCTTCGCGGAGTTGCGGCAGCAGGTCGTCGCCCCACGTGTCGGCTCCGAGCGCCATCTCGACCGGCGACGGACCGGCGTAGTTGAGAAACTCCAGTTTTATGGGCCCGATGTCGGCGTCGCTCGGCGGAATCGAACCGTCGATCCCCTCGACTCCAGCCCCCGGGTCGTCGTAGAACTGATGGCTCTCGGTGGTGATGAACCCGACGTGGTTCTGTCGCGTCCGCCGGTCGAGCGTCCCGCCCATCCCGGCGAACAGGTGGTCCATGAAGTATCGGCCGACGAGTCCCGAGGAGTTCGCGAGGCCGGCGGGATACTGCTCGGATTCGGAGAGGAGGAGCAGTCGCGGGTTCTCGACGCCGCCGCAGGCGAGGACGAACGCCCGTGCCTCCTGTCGGTACTCGTCGCCGTCGGGCGTCGCGTAGACGGCCGCTTCGACGCGTTCGCCCGCGTCGTCGTGTTCGAGTCGCTGGACCGGCACTCGGTCGAGAACACGCGCGCCAGCCGCCTCGGCCTTCTCGACGTGACTCTCGGCGGTGTACTTCGCGCCGGACGGGCAGACGGGCTTGCACGTCCCGTAACCGACGCACGCCGAGCGGTCGTCGTACGGTTCGGAGTTTCGCGCGTTGGGTACCGAGTGCGTCGTCACACCGACGCGCTCGCACGCCTCGGCGAACAACGAGTCGCTGTAGGACGGCTCGAACGCTGGGAGCGGGTGGGGTTCGTCGCGTGGCGGCGCGAACGGATTGTCCGACGCGCCCGCGACGCCCAGTGCGGACTCCGCCTCGGCGTAGTACGGCATCAGGTCGTCGTAGTCGACGGGCCAGTCGGCGGCGACGCCGTCGCGACTCCGCCGCTCGAAATCCGACTCGTGGAGGCGCATCACCATCCCCTGCCAGTGGAGCGTCGACCCGCCGACGCCCTTCACGCGGGCGACGTTCAGCGGGTAGAACCGCTCCCCGGGCGTCGTGAAGGCGTCTCTTGGGCCGCTCATGTCCCACACCTCGTCGCCGTTGTGAATCGGGCGAATCGTCCGCTCCATCCGTTCGAGGCGGTCGGTCGAATCGAATCGGGGGCCCGCTTCGAGGACGACCACGTCGTAGCCCCGGTCGGCGAGTCGGTGGGCGACGAGGCCGCCCGCCGGTCCTGCGCCGACGACGCAGACGTCGACGCGCTCGCTCGGCGTTCGGTCCGGTTTGTCCCCGTCGGGTTCGCCCCCGTCCGCCTCGTCTCCGTTCCCCTCGTCGGCGTCGCTGGCGCTCACCGCTCCGGCCCCCGTCGGTAGCTCTCGGTCCCTCCAGCGTACCCCTGCGGGTTCTCGATGCCGACGAGTTCGCCGCCCGCGGGCGACGTGTAGAGCGCGTACTGCAGTTCGTTGACGACGAAGTACCGAACGCGCTCGGCGTCGGTCCCTTCGGGGTCGGGGGCGGCCGTCTCCGCGCCCAGCTGCCGGAGCAGTTCGTCGCGCTCCTCGCGCGCCAACTCGGGCACCGTCGCGCCGAACCAGTCGACGGCGTACTCCTCGACGAGCGCAGCCGTCTCGACGACGCCGCGTTCGTACGTCGATCGTTCCGCCGCCCGCCCGACGACGTACGTCTCGACGAACTCGGCGACGTTCTCGACCGCCGAGGGGTAGACCGCCTCCGCGAGGGCGACGAGCGTCTCGCCGGTCGGAACGTCCGGCGTCTCCTCTCCGCCGGTATCCAACCGGTCCCAGGCGAGCGCACCCGCGCCCCCGACGGCGACGCCGCCGCCCGCGAGCGCGGCCAGCGCGTCCCGTCTCGTCAACTCCATCGCCTTCGGTTTAGGTCAACCTAAACAAAGAGGTTGTGATTTCCGAGGGCGGAGAGTCGGGTAGCGAGAGTCGATCCGGCACACGTCGGGCGAGTAGTTCGTTGGTCCTCCAGTTAGCCATCCGTAAAGATATCTGGATAGCTTTCCGTATAGGTTTCTAAACTACGATTCGTCGATATAGTCGGCCGCCGAGGAACACAGACGGGATGTCAGCGGTCCGGCCGTCACCGCCCCTGTGCGCGGTCGGCGTTTCTGCACGCGGTCGCCGTCACCTCGACGCTGTCGACGCCGCCGTCGCGTTCGTCTCCACCGAGACGCCGTCGAGGTAGTCGCCGTCCGGTCCGACCCACGTCCCCTCGCGGCCGCACTCCGTCTGCAGCCGACAGACGCGCGTCTCGGGCGGCCACTGCGCCCGAATCTCGTCGTCGTCACGGTCGACCGTCAGTTCCTGTCGGTACGTCACCGACTCGCCTGCGGGACCGGCGAAGGTGACGACGAGGTCGACCTCGCTCGCGTTCGGCGGGAGCGGAACGTCGGGTCCGTCGGCGTCGCCGCCTGCGCGGTCGAGGTTCGTCACCCGCGCGCCGTCGGGCGTCACGGTCCACTCGACGGCGACGGTGCCGCCGTCGTCGAACTCGTCGACCGAGTAGCGGGCGTACCCCCGTTCGGTCTCGACGCGGACGCTGACGCTCGTACTCCCGGCGGGGACGCCAACGGTCGTCTCGGCGTCGACGCGGTCGCCTCCCAGCAGTTCGAGTCGCTGCAGTTCGGGGTCGACCGGTTCGACCGCGCCGGCCCACGCGCCGCGGTAGGTGAACCGATACACCGACCGGTTATCGACGGCTTCGAGCGTTTCGAAATCCCTGTCGGGGCCGCTATCGAGCGTGTACACCACGTTGCCGTCGAAGCCGGGGTCGTTCCGGAGAGACTGGAACGGGTGGTTCTGCCAGTCGCCGTAGGGGCCGGGAACAAAGACGAGCGCGCGGTCAAACTCGGTCCGCTCGAACGGTTCGTACACCGCCGCCAGCGAGTCTGTCCGCTGGCGGTTCTCCGCGTAGGGATCGGCGACGACCGACGCCTCCGCGGCGGCGACGACCGGCGCGGAGACGAGCAACAGACCGACGAGAACGAGGCGAGCGGTCCGGCGATTTCGGCGGACGGCGACCGTTCGGGACACCGCGTCGGCGACGGCGACGATTCCTCCGGCGGCTAAGACGCCGAACGGAACGAGGAGGTCGAAGTAGTAGAACGGGCCGAGCAACTCGAAGAGACCGTTCGCGAGGCCGTTGTGTATCCCCCAGAAGTACGCGTTGCCGACGACGACAGAGACGGCGACGCCGAGCAGGAGCGCTCGCACACCGTGAGCAGAGAGGTCGGTCGGGTCCGGTGCGACGGGAGCGCCAGCGCGCCGCCAGTGGACGACGGCGACACCGACGCCGGCGGCGGCGAGGAGCGTCCCCGCGCTCCCGGCGGCGACCCACTCGGTGAACAGCAGCGAGAGCGCCTCGACGGTGACGACAGCCGCCAGTTCCGGGGTGTAGTCGACGACGTAGCCCTGAATCTCTCGCTCGCCGAAGCCGAGGCCGTCGCGGGGGGCGAACGCCTCGTAGGGGAACAACAGCGGGTCGCCGGTGACGGCGGCGTTGTAGCCGAGCGTCAGCGCGACGAACGCAAGACCGGGGACGGCGACGGCAGTCGTCCGAACTAGCGTCTCGCGGAAGCGGTCGGTGCCGAGAGCGCGAAAGAGAACGGCGAGCGAGTGGACGATGAACGGTGCGGCGAACTGCACCGCCGTGAACTGCCGGGCGAAGAAGGCCGCGCCGACGGCGACGCCCGCGACGAACGCCCAGCGGCGACTCCTCGCCCTCACCGCCCGGACGTAGGCGACGGCGAAACAGAGATTCAGAAACGTCGTCGGCGCGTAAGCGAGATAGACGGAGGAAGAGAAGAGAAACAGCGGCGACGCGAGGACGAACGCGCCGGCGAGCAGGCCGACGCGCTCGTCGAACGCCGCGCGACCGACAAGCGCGACGAGTGCGACGATTCCGGCGGCGACGACGACGAGCGCGGCGGCGTACCCGCCGGTGAGCGTGCGCGAGAGCGCGAAGACGGCGGGGACCATCGGCGTGTACTTTCCGTACATGCGGAGCGACTCGCCGCCGACGTCGACGACGAAGAACCACGGTCTGACCACCTCCGCGAGCGCCCCTGGTCGGAGAAACAACTGCCCGTCGAGCAGCATCGCCGCCTGCATGAGGTAGACGCCCTCGTCGTCGTTGACCGAGTGGTAGGCGAACAGGTCGGTCGCCAGCCAGCCGACGACGACGGCGGCGAGAGCAGAGAGGCCGAGGACGCCGAGTACGAACGCCCGACTGCGGGCGGACGACGCGAGGGCGGCGAGAGAGGGTGCGTTCGCGGGGCGGCGGTCCGGCGGCGACATCAGCGGTCGACGACGGTCTCGGCCCCTTCGGGGAACCACGAGAGGTCGTGCGTCGCCGCCAGCGAGAGGGCGACGCGCTCGCCCCGTTCGAGGTGAACGTCGTGGTTGTGCATGCAGCTCACCGACTCGCCGGAGTCGAGTTCGATCTCGTATAGCGCCGTCGGACCGAGGTAGCGTCGGGAGGCGACGACGCCGACGCCGTCGCCGTCGGAGTCCGGAGTCGCTTCGAGGTCGTCCGGGCGGACCAGAAGTTCTATCGCCGAGCCCTCGTACTCCGGCGCGAGGCCGTGAATCCGCTCGCGTGGGATGTCGCCGACGGCAGTGGAGACGACGTCCCGACCGACCGTGCCGCCCAGGAAACTCGCGTGGCCGAGGAAGCTCGCGACGAACCGCGACTCGGGGTGCTGGAACACCTGCTCGGGACGACCGACCTGTTCGATGCGTCCGGCGTTGACGACGGCGACGCGGTCCGACATCGACATCGCTTCCTCCTGGTCGTGGGTGACCGAGACGGCGGTTACGCCCGCCTCCTTGAGGATGCGACGCACCTCCTCTCGCATCCGGACGCGGAGGTCGACGTCGAGGTTCGAGAACGGTTCGTCGAGCAGTAACACCGCCGGCTCGGGCGCGAGCGAGCGCGCCAGTGCGACGCGTTGCTGCTGCCCTCCGGAGAGTTCGTCGGGATACGAGTCGCGCTGAGCGTCGAGACCGACGAGGTCCAGCAGTTCGCTCACGCGCGCCTCGCGTTCGGCCTCGTCCCACTCCTTCAGCCCGAAGGCGACGTTCTCGCCCGCAGTGAGGTGCGGAAACAGCGCGAACTCCTGGAAGACGACGCCGACGCCGCGCCGCTCGGGCGCGCGGAACGACCCGTTTCCGGAGACGACGTCGCCGTCGAGGCGAATCTCGCCCGCGTCCGGCCGTTCCAGTCCGGCAACGAGCCTGAGCGTCGTCGTCTTCCCGCAACCCGAGGGACCGAGCAGCGTCAGTATCTCGCCTTCTTCGACGGAGAGCGAGAGGTTCCGGATGACCGTCTCGTCGCCGAAGCGCTTGGAGACGCCGTCGAGTTCCAGCACCGATTCGTCCGAGCGAGTCGACTCCGCCGTCGAGCGCACCGTCGTCTCGTTGACCATCGTGTTATCGACCATCGTCTATCACCAGTGTCGAACCGCAGTCGTTCGTGCCATCGTTGTTCGAATCATCGTTCTTCGAATCGGTGTCGCCGTTTTCCGTGTGTTCGTTCAGTCCATCACTTGACATCGTACCCCTCCTGCGAGACGATGACGAGCATCGAGAGCCCGGAGACGGCGAGAAGGATGAGCGCCGGCACCGCGGCGCGGCCGAAGTAACCCTGACTGTACGCCGACCAGACGCGCGTGACGAGCGTCTCGAACCCCGTCGGCGCGAGAAACAGCGTCGCCGGGAGCTCCTTCATCGTCGTGAGAAAGACGAGCGCCATCCCGCCAAGCAGCCCCGGTGCGACGAGCGGGAGCGTGACACTCCGAAACGCGCCGCTCGGGGTTCGCCCGAGCGTCCGCGCCGCCTCTGGCAGTTTGGGGTCGACCCGGAGGAACGACGCCCGGAGCGACCCGACCGCCTGCGGGAGAAAGCGGACAACGTAGGCGAACACCAGCAGGTAGAGCGTCTGGTAGACGGGGCGCGCGTAGGAGGTACCTAGATAGACGAGCGCCAGTCCGATGACCACGCCGGGAACGGCGTAGCCGACGTACGTCGCGCGCTCGGCGAGCGTCGCCACCGTCCCGCGGTGATGAGCGGCGACGTAGGCGACGGGGAGCGCGAACACCGCGGCGACGGCGGCGGTGGCGGCTGCGACACCGACGGAGTTGAGAACGTACGAGACGTCGAACGCCAGCGTCTCGCTGCCCACGTTGCTCGCTCCGCGGACGAACCACGTTCCGAGAATCGCCAGCGGGACGACGAGCGCCAACCCGGCGACCGAGCCACAGAACCCGAGCGCCGGGAGTTTCCACCGACCGAGTCGAACCCGGTCTGTCGCTCTGCCGCCGCCGTATACCTGTTCGTCGCCGCGGATGCGCGACTCGGCGGCCAGAATCAGAAGCGTCACCGCGACCAGTTGCAGCGACAGCAGCGCGGCGAAGTCGCGGCCGAAGGAGTTGAACTCGACGAAGATGACCCGCGTGAACGCGTCGAAGCGCATGATGGCGGGCGTCCCGAAGTCCGAGAGCGTGTACAGTGCCACGAACAGCGACCCGGCGGCCACCGCCGGGCGAATCTGCGGCACCGTCACGCGGCGGAACGCCTCCCACCGGGAGTGGCGGAGCGTCCGCGCCGCCTCGACGAGCGTCGTGTCCATCGACTTTAGCGCCGCCCGCGTCGTGATGTAGACGTACGGGTAGGTGTACAGCGTGAGCACGAGCGTCGCCCCGACGAAGCCGTACAGTCGCGGCAGCGACTCGACGCCGAGCGGCGCGAGTAAGCGCTGGAGCGCCCCCCGCGGCCCGAACGCCGTGACGAACGCGAACGCGCCGATGTAGCTCGGGATGACCAGCGGCAGCGACACCGCGACGGTCCAGAACTGACGCAGCGGGAGGTCGGTCCGGACGGTCAGGTACGCCAGCGGGACGCCGACGAGAATCGACGCCGCGGTGACAGCGACAACCAGCGCGGCGCTGTTGGCGAACACTTCGAGCGTCTCTGGGCGCGTCGAGAGCGCCACCGCCTCCGCTACCCCCACGTCGAAGGCGAGTCGGACTAGCCAGACCAGCGGGAGGAGGACGAGAGCGGCTACCGTCGCCGACGCGAGCGACAGACCGAGCGGCGGCGGCGACCCGCCAAATGGCGAACTCGAGTCGTCGGCGTCGCTGGCGGCGTCGTCTGTTCCGGGAGCGTGTTCGGCGTCCATCTGTGAGTTCGGTGTGCGGCGACGAGTCGGCGGAAGCGTCCGGTCTCAGAGCACGCCGACGTCGCGCATGAGGTCGACGGTGCCTTCGAGGTCGGCCAGTTGTGTCAGGTCTACCCCCTCAGGCGGGTTCAACTCGTCGATACGTGGGAGGTCGCCGACGGGGTCGACGCCGGAGACGAGCGGGTACTCGAACGTCTCGCGGGCGAAGTAGTCCTGCGCCTCCGCCGACAGCAGGTGGCGGACGAAGTTCGCCGCGAGTTCCCGGTTGTCGGTAGTGTCGAGCGTACAGGCCCCGGCGACGTTGAAGATGCTCCCGGCGTCGCCGTTCGTGAACGCCGTCGTAAGCGGCGCCTCGCCGCGGCCCGCGAGGACGCGCTGGATGTAGTAGTGGTTCGCGAAGCCGACCGATATCTCGCCGTCGGCGATGGCCTGACAGACGAGGAACTCGTCGGTGTACTCCTGGACGCCGAGGTCCAGCATCCCCTGCAACCACTCGCGAGTGCGCTGGTCGCCCTTCAGTACGCGCATCGCGGTGACGAACGCCTGGAACGAGCCGTAGGTGGGTGCCCAGCCGACCTGGTCGGCGAACCGCTCGGCGTCGGGGAAGGCGTAGATATCTCCGGGAATGTCCGACGCGGACCACTGGTCGGTGTTGTACGGAACCGTCCGGGCACGGCCGGAGGTGCCAGTCCACTGACCGTCGGGGTCACGGAACTCCTCGCGGACGAGTTCGAGCACCTCGTCGGGGAGCGCGACCGTTCGGCCTTCTTCGGCGAGCGTGCCGAGCGACCCGGCGTTGACCGAGTAGAACACGTCCGCGGGGCTCCCGTCGCCCTCGGTGAGAATCTGGTTGACGAGGTCCGACGAGCCCGCGTAGCGAACCTGCACGGAGAAATCGTCGTAGAGGTCGTCGATGAACTGGACGAGTTCGCCGACGAGCGCCTCGCCGCGGCCGGAGTAGACGGTGAGTTCACCGGAGAGATCGGGCATCTCCGTCATCGAGGTGCCGCCCTCGATGGACCGCTCGCCGAACGGCGACCGGCCCGACCCGATCTGGCCGATGGCCTGCGATCCGTTCTCGCTGTCACCGCCACTGCTCTCGCCGTCGAGTAGACCGTTACAGCCTGCGAGGGCTGCGATACCGGCCGTAACGCCCGTCGCGACGAGGCGACGACGGGTGGGCCGTCCGAAGTCGTTTCGCTCCATGTGTTTTTAGGTATGCCTAAAATCATATAGAGCTACCGATTCGGACGCTCAGTCGTCACTCGGTATCGGTCGTTCTGCGGTCCGAGGCGCGTTGAGGGCGTCGAGTGCGTTCAGGCAGTCGAGCCACTCGCGCATCCGCTCGCCGACGAAGGTGAAGAACGCACCGTTGTTGTATTCGTCCCAGTCGCCGTCGGCGAGTTCGTCCGCGATGGAACCGAAGACGCCTGCGTACGTCTCACAGCCGTCGCCTACCTCGTCGACGATTTCCCAGAGGTATTCGTTCAGTTCGAGACCCGGAACCTCGTTGTTGAGGTCGTCGAACGTCGGGCGCGGGGCTTTGTTGTGTTCGCAGAGGGGTCGGCCGTTCACCACGTCCTTGTCGAGCACGTCGGCGGCGCGCTTGAGGAACACGCCCGACCAGATGTCGTCGAATCGGCCGACGTCCCACTCGTTGTCGTCCATCGGGAGTTGGTAGAACGCCGGGATTATCTCGCGGCGGAAGGCGAGATTCATCGAGCAGACAGTGAGATACTGGCCCCGGTCGGCGACGAACTCGTCGTCGAAGTCCTCGGCGGCGGTTCGGGTCTGCGCCTGTCCACGGAGGTCGCCGTCCATCAGGATGCGCACTGCGTCGAGGTCCGGGACGTTCGTCCACAGCCCCTGGGAGGCGACCACGTCGTCGACGTGGCGGGTGTCGGTCTCGACCGTCTCGTCCATCGCCGCGTACGGGTAACCGCGGGGGTAGAGTCCGTGTTCGTCGAAGTTCTGGTAGAGGACGTTCACCCACCGCTCGTCGGAGCGGACGCACTCTATCTCGCCTTCGTACGCCAGATTTTCGAAATGGCGACCGAAGAAGTCCGCTTCGGGATGCGGGAGCGTGTCGTCGTCGATGAAGAAGCCGTACTCGAACTCGTTGGCCCACAGATAGAGGAGACCGAAGGAGGTCTGGGCGTGACTGGCGGCCGGAATCAGGTGGGCGTACTCGGAGAGACCACGCGCCTCGAACCACGCCTCCCGCCGACTCCCGTCGAACACCTCGCCGGAGACGCCCTCCTCGTCGAGCATCGTGCGCATCGCCGCCGTGTCGCAGAAATCCTCGGTGACGAGCACGACGTGCAGTCGGTCGAGGTCGAACCCGTGTTCGCGGGCGTTCTCGAAGTACGCCCGCATGCACTCGTACGCTCGTATCGTCGGGACGATGACGCAGGTGTCGGCTGCCATGGTCGTTGCCAGCACGTTTTTAGGATAACCTAAAAAGACTGCCGGTTTTTAGGACAGCCTAAATCATCGGCGACCCGACGGTCGACCGCGCCGCCGACGGTCTCAGTCCAACTCGCGGGCGAGCACGCCGCGCAACTCGCGGATCTCGTCGACCGAGTAGTCGAGCGAGTCGTCGCCGGCGGTGAGCGAGAGCGTCCCGTCGTCGGTGGCGTCGCCGAGTTCGACGACAGGCGCGACGCCGTCGAACGCTTCCCACACGGCCTCTGGGTCCGTGGTCTCGACGACGGCGCGGCCGGGCGTCTCGTCGAACAGCGCGAGCGCGCCGTCGAGGGCGACGTCCGCACCCGCGTCCGTGGTGACCATCTCCGCCAGCGAGACGGCGAGGCCGCCGTGGCTCACGTCGTGGACCGCGAGCGTCGCGTCGTCGTTGGCGACGGCGGCGAGCACCGAGACGACCTCGCCCGGATTCTCGGGCAGTTCGGGGAAACGGTCGGTGCCACCTGCGTACGCGAGGTACTCCGACCCGCCGAGCGCCGCGCCCGCCTCGCCGACGAGGAGCAGCGTTCCCTCTCCCGCGAACGCCGCGGACGGCGCGTCGTAGCCGTCCTTCGTGCCGACGACGGCGAGCGTCGGCGTCGGCGGAATCGGTCCCGTGACTGAGTCGTTGTACAGCGAGACGTTACCGCCGACGACCGGCGTCGAGAGTTCGCGGCACATGTCGGCGAGACCGTCGACGATCCCTTTGAAACCGCCGTAAACCTCGGGTTTCTCGGGGTTGCCACCGTTGAGACAGTCGACCGCCGCCAGTGGCGTCGCGCCCTTCGCGGCGAGGTTGGTGACGTTTTCGAGCGCGATAGCCCGCGCGCCGTCGTAGGGGGCGGCGCTCGTCCACTTCGGGTTCGCGCCCGAGGAGAACGCTAACCCAGTCTCTGCTTCTCGTATCGCCATCACCGCGGCGTCGTCTCCGGGTTTAACCGCCGTCCTGAGTCCGACTTCGTGATCGTACTGCCGGTAGACCCAGCGCTTGCTCGCCGTCGTGGGATTGCCGACGACCGCCTCGAACACTTCGGTGAGGTCCGCGTCGGAAAGGTCGCGCTCGGGTTGGTTGGGCGCGACCGAGTCGAGGTCGTTCATCGGCGCGCCGTCAGCGAGGTACTCCGCAGGCACGTCGACGGCGACTTCCCCACCGAAGGTGCAGACGTAGTTGCCCTCGGCCACTTCGCCGATGACCGAACAGCCGAGGTCGTACTTTTCGGCGATTCTCTCGACGCCGGCGACGTCCTCGGGGCGGACTTCGTAGCACATCCGCTCCTGGGACTCTGCGAGCAGAATCTCCATCGCGTTCATGTTCGGTTCGCGCTGGTGGACGGCGTCGAGGTCGATGCGCGCGCCGAAGCCGCCCTTGGCGACGAGTTCGGAAGAGGCGCCGCCGAGACCCGCCGCGCCGAGGTCACGCGCCGACTGGACGAGGCCGGCGTCGACGAGTTCCTCGTTGGCTTCGATGAGCAGTTTTTCAGTATATGGGTCGCCGACCTGCACGGCGGGTCGGTCCTCGGTTTCGGCGTCCTCGGCGAGGTCCTCGCTGGCGAACGACGCGCCGCCGAGGCCGTCGCGGCCGGTGCCGTTGCCGACGAGGACGAGTTTGTTTCCGGCCTTTTGGGCCTCTGCGGTGACGAGGCGGTCGGCGGAGAGGAGGCCGACGCATGCGACGTTCACGAGCGGGTTCCCCTCGTAGTCGGGGTGGAAGTCGACGCTGCCCGTGACGGTGGGCACGCCGATGGCGTTACCGTAGTCGGCGATGCCCTCGACGACGCCCTCGAACAGGTAACGGGAGTGCTCGTCGTCAAACTCGCCGAAGTACAGCGAGTCGGCGAGTGCAATGGGGTACGCGCCCATCGAGAGCGTGTCGCGGACGATGCCGCCGACGCCCGTCGCCGCGCCGTCGTAGGGGTCGACGTAGGAGGGGTGGTTGTGGCTCTCGATGCCGAGCGTGACGTACGTGTCGTCGGAGATAGCGACGACCGCTGCGTCGTCACCGGGGCCGACTACCACGTCCTCGCCTTCACTGTCGAATGCCGACAGCAACGGTCGAGACGAACGGTACGCGCAGTGTTCGCTCCAGAGGTTTTCGAACAGCGCCGCCTCGGCCGTCGTGGGTTCGCGACCGAGTTCGGCGACGACGAGTTCGCGGTCGGCGTCGGAGAGACTCATTCACTTCCCTGTTCAGAAAGCGTCGGTAAATCCCTTTTCATGTGCACGTACGTGTGTATCACTCGGGGAGAACGGGGGGCGAAACCAGTGTCGACTCTCACCGCGAGCGTGAGATTCCGGTAGTTCTATCATTACACGTGGTCACATCGGCGACTAATGGACGAATCTCGCCTTTGGGGAGGAATCGGCATCCTCATCGCGCTTGGAGGCATCGCCATCGTACTGTTCTATCCGGACTCGGAGTTCCTCAGCCAGCTCGCCGGAGGGCACGTCACCGAACTGACGTTCCTCTACGGCGTCGGGGTTATCCTCGCCGTGCTGTTCACCGCGCTCGTCATCGGCCCGAGCATGCTCCGCAGCAGGTGACGTAGTCGGGACCGGCGAGTTTTTTTAGATACCCTTCCAAAGGCTGTTCGTGTTATCGGTCGAACTGCACGCGCACTCCGCGCTGTCGTACGACGGCCGCGACCCCGTAGAGTTACTGCTCGAACAAGCCGCGGCCGTCGGTCTCGACGCGCTGGCAATTACCGACCACGACGAACTCGACGCCAGCATCGAGGCCGCCGAACGCGCCGCCGACTACGGACTCGTCGGTATCGTCGGCATGGAGGTGACGAGTTCCGCGGGACACGTTCTGGCGTTCGACATCGACGAACCAATTCCCGCCGGCCTCTCCTACGAGGAGACGCTCGACCGAATCCGGGAGCAGGACGGTCTCGCCGTCGTCCCCCACCCGTTCCAGAAATCCCGCCACGGCGTCGCCCCGCACATCTCGCGCGAACAACTGGCGAGCGCCGACGCCGTTGAGGTGTACAACTCCCGGCTCCTGACCGGCCTCGCCAACCGGAAAGCCGAGAAGTTCGCGCTCGCGAACGATCTCCCGATGACCGCCGGCAGCGACGCCCACATCAGCGAGATGGTCGGGCAAGCCGTGACCGAAGTCGGGACGAACGAGCGACGCGCCGATGCCATCCTCGACGCCATCGCCGAGGGGCGGACGGGCGTCGTCGGCACCCGGACGCCGTGGCACATTAGCTTCCGACAGGCCGCCGGCGGCGCGAAACGGCGCATGAAACACACGGTGGCCGACTTTCTGTGATTCGCGGTAGCTCGCCCGAACGCGTCGTCGACGCGCTCGACGAGGGCGACCCGCTTCCGGGGACCGGCGGATTCGCGGGTCGTCTCGACGCCAACGCCGTCGACCCCGGAGACGGCGGTAACGGCTCACTTCTCGTCCGCGACGTGCTCGGCCGACAGCCCCTTTTCTTCTCGGCAATCGACCCGGCGACGTGGAGTTTCGACCCAACCGACCTCGACGACCCGAAGGTGCTTCCGGCGGGCCATGTTCGGCGACTTACGCCGACCGACGCGTCCGCGAGTTCGGCCGAGCTCGACGTGGACAAAAACGAGAGTAAGCGAGCGTGGACGCTCCCCGAACCGCCGATTGCCGACGACGCGGCCGCGCTCGACGCCGTGCGAGATGCAGTGCTGGGTAGCGTTCGCACCATCGATACGTCGAACACCGCCGTCGCTTTCTCCGGCGGCGTCGACTCCGCACTCGTCGCGGCGGGGATCTCCGACGCGCCCTGCTACGTCGCCGGATTCGAGGGATCGCACGACGTCGCGGCCGCCCGCGACGCCGCTGAGGCGATGGACCGCGACCTGCGGGTCGTCGAGTTCACCCACGACGATCTCACGCGCGCGGTCCCCGAAATCGTCCGCGCGACGGGACGAACGAACGCGATGGACGTGCAAATCGCGCTGCCGCTGTATCTCGCGGCCGAACGCGTCGCCGCCGACGGCTACGAGCGACTGGCCGTCGGCCAGGGCGCGGACGAACTGTTCGGCGGCTACGCGAAGGTGGCGAACGCGCCCGACGACCACCGCGTCAACGCGGAGACGGTCCGCGGTGCGACGCGGGAAGTCGTCGCGACGCTCCCCGAGCAGCTCGAACGCGACGTGCTGACGCTCCGGGCCGCCGGCGTCGAACCGGTCGCGCCGCTGCTGCACGACGACGTGGTCGCGGCGGCGCTCGGCCTGCCGGGACATCTCCTGACCGACGGCGAGGAGCGCAAAATCGCGCTTCGGCGCGCCGCCGAGGGCGTCATCCCCGACGACATCGCCGCCGCCGACAAGAAGGCCGTCCAGTACGGCAGTCTGGCGGCGCGCGAACTCGACCGGTTGGCTCGCCGAGCAGGGTTCAAACGGCGGATGGACGACCACGTCGGACAGTACGTCTGCTCGTTGGTGGACAGTCGGTACTCCTGGGCGGACAGTCGATAGCCAACGAGAACGAAAGGCCGCGTCACGCGTCGCCCCGAGACCGGTTACGAGGTGGCGGGCGAGAACGATGCGTCGAGCAGTGCCGAGTTGGCGCGAAGCGACACCGTCGACCGGTTCACGTCGTAGTCGACGACGCCTGCGGCGTCGAGCTTCGGGAGGTGGTAGTGGCGTAGTCGGGCGGCGTGCGTCTTCCGCGGTCCGCCGACGTGAGCGACGAGTTGCGCCGTGACCGTCGAGACGGGGAGCTCTACACCGCTTGTGTCGACGAGGACGGCGAGCGTCGCTCGCATCGGGGCGGTCGAGAACAGGTGGAACTCCGACTCGGCGAGCGTCTCGACGAGAGTTAACAGGTCGGTCGCGTTCTCGTCGTCGATGCGGGGACCGGGAACGACGGTCCGTCGGACGGGGTCGTACTCCGCGAATCCGCCGTCCGAAAGCATCGGAAGGTGGACGTGGTGCAGTGTGATCGCCAGCGAGTCGGTGTCGGCTTCCGTCTCGCCGTCGGCACCGTTCGGCCCTCCTGTGAGGTCGTCATCGGCGGCGAGGAGGGACGTGAGCTCCGAGAGCGAGATCGACGCTCGACGCTCCGAAAGCAGCGCGACGATCCGACGGCGGCACGGGTTCGAGAGGACAGCCAGCGCTCGCGAAAGTTCACTCGCGTCGCCGGTCCCGGTGGGGGGCTGCTGGTCGGTCATTAAGTGATTCCACTTTTGCGTTGGTTCCTATCAGTATGAAGCCTAACCTGTTAGTGTATATTCGGTGTTACGAAGCAGTTCACGTTCAATATTTTCGTGAATTTGAGAGCTTCGTGATCGAATGGTAGTCGTCGTCAGGAACTGTCCGTCCCGCGAGGACGTAACCGTCGGGCGGTGTCGGATGGCGAGCAGGCGGCGCGAGCGCTCGAACGGGTGAACGCTGCGCAACCGCCTCGGCACCCGCTCGGTGACTGGTCAACGCCCGCGGAGGAGTGGTCCCGTTCTCGCTGATAAACTCTCGTGACGAGCGACACCGGATGAACTCGACTCGTTTCAACGTTCTCAGCGCCGGTTCGTCGCGCACTCGATGGCGTCCAGTCCGAGTTCGACTACGTCGAGGTCGAGGTCGCTCGTGTGGAGGTCGTCGGGTCCGTACCAGTCCCACGCGTCGGCGCCTTCTTCGCCGTCGTCAGGGTCGATGGCGCGACTCTCGACCGTCGCGTAGTAGATGTGGTCGATGTGTTGGTGACCGACCTCGCCGTCGTGAACGTCGATATCTTCGAGCAGCAGATGCCGCGGGCGAGGAATCGTTCGCGCCGTCTCGGAGGCGACGTCGCGCTGGTCGATGAGGAGCGTCGGTGCGAGACCCGTCTCCTCGCGTGCCTCCCGGAGAGCGGCTTCGTGGGGGAGTTCGTCCCTGTCGACGTGGCCGCCAGGTGGGAGCCGCAGGCCGAGACGCTTGTGCTCGTGAAGCGCCGTCGCTCCGTCGTTGACGATGTACACTGTCGCCGTGAAGTGCCGCGTCGTCTCCATGTCTCTTCGTCGATTCGGTCGCGTTTCACCGTTTTGACTTCTCGATAGACGGTGCGAGGGCGATGGTTCCGACGGTAGAGACGGGTCTACTGCTCTCAGGGCGGCGGCGACCGAAATCCAGTCGGAGTCTCGAACGGGCTCTGTCGAAGACTGAAGCCGACTACGGCAGGTGGACCTGCTCTTCGGCTTCGAGCAGTTCGTGGTAGCGGTTGCGGATGGTGACTTCGCTGATGTTGGCGACGTCCGAGACCTCGCTCTGGGTCACCTTCTCGTTGGTGAGCAGTGAGGCGGCGTAGACGGCGGCGGCGGCGAGTCCAACCGGCGATTTACCGGAGTGGACGCCCTGTTCTTTGGCGTTCTTCAGCAGTTGGCGAGCGCGGCGCTCGGCCTCGTCGGAGAGGTCGAGCGCCGAGGCGAACCGCGGGACGTAGCTCTCGGGGTCGGCGGGCTGGATTTCGAGCTTCAGTTCGCGGACGACGTAGCGGTACGTCCGCGCGATTTCGTCCTTCTCGACGCGGGAGACGCTCGCAATCTCGTCGAGGCTGCGCGGCGTCCCCGCCTGTCGGGCGGCGGCGTAGAGGCTGGCCGTGGCGACGCCCTCGATGGAGCGGCCAGGAAGCAGGTCCTCGTTGAGCGCGCGGCGGTAGATGACCGAGGCGGTTTCGCGGACGTTCTCGGGAAGCCCGAGCGCCGACGCCATGCGGTCGATCTCGCCGAGCGCCTGCTTGAGGTTGCGCTCTTTCGAGTCGCGAGTGCGGAACCGCTCGTTCCATGTGCGGAGCCGTTGCATCTTCTCTCGCTGTCGCGAGGACAGTGAGTTGCCGTAGGCGTCTTTGTTCTGCCAGCCGATGTTCGTCGACAACCCCTTGTCGTGCATCATGTTCGTCGTCGGCGCGCCGACGCGGGACTTCTGGTCTTTCTCCTTGGAGTCGAACGCGCGCCACTCGGGACCGCGGTCGATACCGTCCTCCTCGACGACGAGACCGCAGTCTCGACAGACCGTCTCGCCGTGCTCGGTGTCGCTCGCCAACTGTCCGCCGCACTCCGGGCAGCGCAGCGTTTCGTCGGTCTCTTGTTCACTCTCTTCTTCGTCTCTCTGTCGGGTGCGCTCGCCCGTGTACCGTCGGACACTATCAGTCATTGTTGGGGTGGGGTGGGGTGGTGGAGAGACGCCTCTCTCGTAGACTGTTCTCCAGTTCGGGATTCGGAAGCGAGTAACTTAAGTCTGGTGGCGAAATTCAGCGGCGAGACGCCTCGAAAACTGCGTTCCGTCGGAGGGACCGACGCAGTTGGTGCCTCCTCGCCGAGTCGTCCGCATCGGTAGGGTTTCGTGATGGCAGGAGATATTTGCCGCTTTCGGTGCGAACCCTTCGAAGTCGGCGTCTCGCGGCGCATCGAAACCCTTACTCCCGGTCCCCGACACCGACGAGACATGAGCGACACGTCCGTCGACGCCGACGAAGTGCGTCACGTCGCGACACTCGCGCGAGTCGACCTCGACGACGAGGAATTCGAGGAGTTCGCCGGGCAGTTCGCCGACATCCTCACCTACTTCGACGCGCTCGACGAGGTACCCGAAGTCGACGCGGAGACGGAACTGGTGAACGTGATGCGTCCCGACGAGGTTCGCGAGAGCCTCGCGCAGGAGGAGGCGCTCGCGAACGCCGCCGAGACCGAAGACGGCTTCTTCAAAGGACCGAAGGTGTCGTAGATGGCCACCGACCTCAACATCTTCGTTACCGAGGAGTCGGTCGCCGACGCCGACGCCGACGGCCCGCTGAGCGGGAAAACCGTCGCCGTCAAGGACAACATCAGCACCGAGGGGCTGCGCACGACCTGCGGCTCCGCGATGCTCAACGACTACGTCCCGCCGTACGACGCGACGGTCGTGGAGTGCCTGAAGGACGCCGGCGCGACCATCGTCGGCAAGGCGAACATGGACGAGTTCGGGATGGGGTCGACCACCGAGACGTCGGCGTTCGGTCCGACGAGAAACCCCGTCGACCCCGAACGCGCTCCCGGCGGCTCCTCGGGTGGATCGGCGGCTGCGGTCGCGGCGGGTGAAGCCGACCTCGCGCTCGGCACCGACACCGGTGGGTCGGTCCGCAACCCCGCAGCGTTCTGCGGCGTCGTCGGCATCAAACCCACCTACGGGCTGGTCTCGCGGTACGGGCTCGTCGCCTACGCGAACTCGCTGGAGCAGATCGGTCCCTTTGCCGAGACCGTCGAAGAGGCGGCGGAACTGCTCGACGTGATTTCGGGACCGGACGCCAAGGACGCGACGACCCGGGACGAGGCCATCGATTCGGATTACGCCGGCGCCGCCGACGGCGACGTCGACGGTCTCACAGTCGGCGTCCCCACCGAACTGGTCGAGGGCGCGGACGAACGCGTCGTCGAGACGTTCGAGGGCGCGCTCGCAGAGTTAGAGGCGCAGGGCGCGGAGACGACCGAAGTGAGCCTCGAATCGGTCGGCCACGCGGTGCAGGCGTACTACGTCATCGCGATGTCGGAAGCCTCCTCGAACCTCGCGCGGTTCGACGGGGTTCGGTACGGTCAGTCGGGCGGCTACGAGGGCAACTGGAACGAGTCGTTCGCCCGCGCCCGCGAGGAAGGCTTCGGCTCCGAGGTCAAGCGCCGCATCCTCCTCGGCACCTACGCCCTGTCGGCGGGCTACCACGACAAGTACTACAAGAAAGCCCAGGACGCCCGCGCGTGGGTGGCACAAGACTTCGACGCGGCCTTCGAGAAGGTGGACGTGCTCGCGTCGCCGACGATGCCGATTCTCCCGCCGAAACTGGGTGAGAGCCTCGACGACCCGCTCCAACTCTACCTCACCGACGCCAACACGGTGCCGGTGAACCTCGCGAACCTCCCCGCCATCTCGGTCCCGGCGGGCGAGTCGGAGGGGCTGCCGGTCGGACTCCAACTCATCGGCCCGAAGTTCGGCGAAGAGACGATCATCCGGGCGGCCAGTGCCGTCGAAGAGTAAATTCGGCATTTTTAGTCCGGATTTTCCGAGGCGAACGCCCGAGCGGAGCGAGGGCCGACGGCGAAAAAGGTGGGTGTTCAGCGGTCGCGCTCGGCGTACTTCGCCTCGAACTCCTCGCGACTCTTCGAGAGGTAGAGCGCGCCCTCAACGATGCCGACGAGGCCGGGAAGTCCGGTCCAGAAGAATAGGAGGTAGAGGATACCCACCTTCGTCCGGCCGAGGTAGAACTTGTGCGCGCCGAACGACCCGAGCAGGATGGCGAGCAGCGCGGCGACCAGTCGCTTGTCGTCGACGGCCGAGGGCGGCGGGCGCTGACGTACGCCGCAGTGCGGACAGAGTTCGGCCGCTGCGTCTATCTGTTCGCCGCAGTTGTGACAGTAGACGGTCTCGGTCTTCGTCGTATCGGTATCACTCGCCATGTAGCGGTGGTCGTCGAGCGACGACAAAAACGTCGGGGTAGTCGACACCTCTGCCGACGGACACTTATTGGTCGGAGTCGTATCGTAGCGTATGAGAGAACGAATCGGGAGGGTGGGGACGATTCTGCTCGTCGCGCTCTTCGCGTTCCTCTTCGTCGAAGACCTCTACATCTGGTTCGTATCCGGGACTGTGCCGGGTGTGGAGTTCTTCGCCGGCACTCTCGTGGTGGTCGCCATCTGGTACGTCGCCATCCGTATCGCGCGGAGTAACCAGCCACCGATGCGTTGAGCGTTATACGGACGACTGGGTTCGATATTTACTCTCGAAAGCGGTAGTTTTTCGGTATTTCGCCGACCACCACCCGCAACAATGTACATCGTCATCGTCGGGGCGGGCAACATCGGCGGGCCACTCATCGAGATCGCGACGATGGGCGGTAACGAGGTCGTCGTCGTCGAGCGAAACGAGCGGAAGGCCGAGCACGCCGCCACCGAGTACGACTGCCTCGTGCTCAACGACGACGCGACAATCAAGGAGACGCTCCTGGATGCCGGTGCCAACCACGCGGACGCGCTCATCTCGACGACCGACGAGGACGCGACCAACATCATGGTCAGTCTGCTCGGCAAGGAACTCGAAGTTCCCCACATCGTCTCGGTTGTCCACAATCCCGAGCACATGAGCATCTTCCGACGCATCGGCGTCAACACGATGGAGAACCCCCAGCGCCTCATCGCCGAGTACCTCTACCGGGCGGTCAAGCGCCCGACTATCGTCGACTACATGCGCATCGGCGAAGATGCGGAAGTGTTCGAAATTCGCGTCGGCGAAGACGCTCCTATCAACGGTATGGCGGTTCAGGAGGCGGCGAGCGCCGGCTATCTCGATGCTGATATGCTGCTAGTCGCTATCGAACGCAACGGCGAGATTAACCCCATCACACCGCGCGGGGACACCGAGATACACGCCGGTGACTTGCTCACCGTCTACTCCGGAAAGGGTGCGACACCCGACGTGACCGACGTGTTCGGCCACTTCGAAGACCACGACGGGGACGACGCGTAAGATGCCTCGGCGGCAGACGGTCGCCGGTCTCCCGGCGGACCTCGCGACCATCGCGCGAGATATCGGTTCACTGCTCGTGATGCAGTCGGTGCTGATGACGTTCACGACAGCTGTCGCGCTCGGGTTCCGGGAGTTCTATCCGGCGCTCGCGTTCTTTATCGCGGGCGGCGTCACGGCCGCCGTCGGTCTCGGCGCGCGCCGCCGGTTCGCGGACGCACCGGTGCCGGTGATGAAACACGGGATGATCATCGCCGCGGGAGGATGGCTCACCACGGCCGTCTTCGGCGCGATTCCGTTTCTGCTCGCCGCGTATCTGACACCTGTTTCGGTAATGGACACGTACGTTGCCGGACTCGACACAAGCGGGTGGACCGCCATTCCCGTCGGCGGGGCGAGTACCTACTCCAGCCTCGCGTACTTTCGGAGCCCGCTCCACGCCCTGTTCGAGAGTATGAGCGGTTGGACCGGCAGCGGACTGACGATGGCGATTCACGAACCGTCGCTGCCGCGATCTATCCAGTGGTGGCGCTCGCTCATCCAGTGGGTCGGCGGCGTGGGCGTCATCGTTCTCACCGTCTCCATCCTCGCCCGGCCGGGCAGCGGGAGCTACGCGCTCTACCAGGGAGAGACCCGCGAGGATCGCATCCACCCAAGCATCATCTCGACGGTGCGGACGGTCTGGCGCATCTTTCTGCTCTACACCGTGCTCTCGATCGTCGTGCTCTTCGCCGCCATCCGTCTGAGCGACTACGGCTCGCAGCTCCCGCTGTGGGAGGCCGCCTGGCAGGCGCTGAACCACGCGATGACCGGCCTCGCGACCGGCGGTTTCAGCGTCACCGACAACTCCATCGCGACGTACGACTCGCCGCTCATCGAGACGGTGCTGCTGCCCATCATGACACTCGGTGCCATCGCGTTCCCCATCCACTACGCGGTGCTACACGACCGCGACTTAGGGACGCTCGTCTCCGACCTTCAGACCCGGTGGCTCTTCATCCTCTTTTTCGTGGGAACGGCGGCGCTGGCGCTCCAGAACGCCGCCGTCGTCACCGACGCCTTCGAGTGGACGACCGGTTACTTCGGGCTGACGGCGCTCGGACTCTCGGGCGCGCAGACTACGGCCATCCGCGACTCGGTGTTCCAGTTCATCTCGGCGCTCACCTGCACTGGCTTCCAATCCTCGGATATCGGTGACTGGGCGGCGGGCGGCAAACTCATCGTCTCCGGCGCGATGGTACTCGGTGGTGCGGCCGGTTCGACCGTCGGCGGTATCAAGATTATCCGCGGGTACACCATCGGTCGTGGCATCAAGTGGCAGTTCTCGCGCGTCTTCCTCCCGGCGAGCGCCGTCGTGAGCCTGAAGATCGACGGCCGAAAACTCAGTCGCGGCGAGATGGAACGCGAGTTTAGCGAGGCAGCTATCGTCAGCCTCCTGTGGCTCATCGTCCTCGTCGCCAGTTCGGTCGTGCTCGTGAACCTCACCGGCCCCGGATTCGACTTCGCCGACGCCGTCTTCGAGGTCGCCTCGGCGCAGGGGAACGTTGGGCTCTCGACGGGTATCACCGGACCGACGATGAATCCGCTCGCTGAATCGATGTTCGTGCTCAACATGTGGGTCGGCCGCCTCGAAATCATCCCGGTGCTCGTCTTCCTGCGCAGCGTGCTGTACGGTCTCGAACCGCGCGGCGTCTGAACGACGGAACGCCGCCGCGGGGACGAAGACAGACGAGGGTGCGGACGACGTCCGCTATCGACGCCAGTACTCCGGCGTCAGTAGAACGAGGACTGGAAGAATCTCCAATCGACCGATCCACATCAGAAACACCATGAACAGTTTGCCGACGTTCGAGAAGTCGATGTAGCTGCCCATCGGCCCGACTGCACCGAACCCCGGACCGACGTTGCCGAGCGTCGCCGCTACGGCACTCATCGTCTCCAACACCGAGATGTCGAAGCCGATGCGGGTGGTGTCGAGAAACAGCAGGAACGTCGCGACGAAGAATAACACGAGATACAGCAGCGTGAAGGCGTAGATGCCGCGAATCGCACGCTCGTCGAGGGCGCGTCCACCGAGTCGAACGGGGCGAATGGCCTCGGGATGCGCCGTCGTAAACAGCTCGCGGCGGACGGATTTGAGGATGACGTACCAGCGGACGATTTTCACCGCCCCGCCGGTCGACCCCGCGCTGCCCCCGATGAACATCGCCAACAGGAGCACGTACTGCGCGGGCGCGCTCCACGCGTCGAAATCCATGCTCGCGTATCCCGTCGTCGTCACGATGGAGACGACCTGGAACAGCGATTGGCGGAGCGACGGTTCGACGTTGCCGACGAGTATCCCAACGTACTCGGTGACGTACGCGGCGTCGTAGGTGCGACCGGCCGGAACCGTCTCGGGGGCGACGAGTCCGTTTCCGGTGAAGAGGAAACCGGTGAGAACAGCGGTCAACGTAGCCATAACGCCGACGTAGAACCGAAACTCCGAATCGCGGATGAATCGAACCGGACTGCCGCTGATACCCCGCCAGATGAGTGCGAAGTTCGTCCCGGCGACGACCATGAACGGGATGATGATCCACTGGGCGGCAGCCGAGAACGCCTCAATGCTCCGCGCCTCCGGCGAGAACCCGCCCGTGGGGAGCGTCGTCAACCCGTGGGCAACGGCGTTGTAGAAATCCATCGACGGGGCCAACCCGCCGAGGTGAAGCCCGTAGAGCAGCAGAATTTCGAGGACGGTGAAGCCAAGGTACGCGCCCCACAGCACGCGGGCCGTCTCGGCGATTCGGGGGGTCAGTTTCTCAATACCCGGTCCAGGGGCCTCGGCGTCCATCAACTGCGCGCCGCCAACCGACAGCTCCGGGAGGATGGCGACGGCGAGGACGACGATACCCATCCCGCCGAGCCACTGGGTGAGCTGTCGCCACATCATGACGCCGCGGGTGTGACCCTCGAAGGAGATGTCGCCGAGGACGGTCGCCCCGGTCGTCGTGAAGCCGCTCATGCTCTCGAACAGCGCGTTCGCGGGATTGCCGAGCGTCGACGCAGGACGAAGCGCCGGAGCGAGAAATGGGACACCGTGGGCTTCGACGAGGTACGGAATCGCGCCGAAGACGGCGACGGCCAGCCACGTCACTCCGACCATCAGGAATCCTTCCCGCGCTCGGAGATCCGGTTCGGGGTCGAGTCGCTCCAGCCACGTGCCGACCGCCGCGGTGACGAGCATCGTCACGAGAAACGGCAGTATCGACTCACCGTAGTAGAGTGCGACGACGACCGGCAGCGCGAGCGGAACGACGAGATACTTCAGCACCGTCCCGACGAGGCTGAGACTGGCGCGGTAGTCGACGCGGAGGTTCGTCGGACGCCAGCGGTTCCGCAGAGATGTCACGAGTGGCACCCAGTTTCGGCGGCGGAAGTATGAACGTAGTGGAACGCAAACGTGTCTCGTCGACGGAACGAACCCCGGCAAGAGAACGAAACTGACGGACGCGAACGAACGCTGACGCGCGAATCGGAAGTGACGGTGAGGGCGTCAGAGTTTCGGCGTCACGTCGTCGACGACTGCGATGTCGACGAAGACGACGACGTGGTCGCCCTGTTGGACGACGGTATCGCCGCGCGGGGTGACGAATTCGCCGCCGCGGGTGATAGCGCCGACGACGACGCCGGCCGGGAGATCCGCTATCGACTCCCTGATAGGCCGTCCTGCGAGAGCGCTCTCGGCGTCTATTTCGACCTCCAGCACCTCGGCCTTGTCGCTCTCGATGAGCGCGACGTTCTCCGCGCCGCCCTCGTGGGTGAAGCGCGTTATCTCCTCGGCGACGACTTCGCGGGGGTTCAGTCCAACGTCGACGCCGACTGCCTCAAACAGTTCGACGTAGGCGGGAGTGTCGATGACCGCGACCGTCCGGTTCGCGCCGAGACGGGTCGCCAGAAGTGAGACGAGGAGGTTCTTCTCGTCGGAGTCGAGCGCGGAGACGACGACGTCGGCGTCGCCGACGTGTTCGCGCTCAAGGAAGTCGGCTTTCGTCGCGTCGCTCTCCATCACTATCGTCCCGGGGAGTTCCTCGGCGAGGCGGCGCGCCCGGTCGTGGTCGTACTCAATGAGTCGGGGGCGAAGCCCCCGTTCTTCGAGCAAACGGGCGACGTGATAGCCGATTTCGCTCCCGCCGACGATGACGACTTCTTCGGGCGCACCCGGCGAGTCCGCGGGGGTGAGCGCGTCGGAAAACGCCTGCACGCTCTCGGGGCTACCGATGACGACGACGCGGTCGCCGGCGTTGATGACCGACTCGCCGCCCGGGATGACGATGGAGCCGTTTCGGAGGATGGCCGCGAAGGTGAGCGAGTCGAAGCGATCGGCCTCGCGGACCGTCTGGTCGGCGACCGGACTGTCGGCGCCCACCTCGAACTCGGCCATCTGGACGCGACCCTCCGCGAACGGGTCGACGTCGCGGGCGGCGGGGAGACCGATGATTCGGACGATGGCTTCGGCGGCCAGCAGGTTCGTACAGACCATGAAGTCGATGCCGAACGCGTCGCCGGACTGCTGCCAAGTGCGGAGGTGTTCGGTGTTCTTCACGCGAGCGACCGTGAACGGGTCGCTGACGGCTTTCGCCGTCGCGCAGGCGACGATGTTCGTCTCGTCGTTGTCGGTCGTCGCGATGAACATGTCCGCTTCCTCGATGCCGGCCTCCCGGAGCACTGAGAGCGACGTACCGTCGCCCCGGATGGCGAGCACGTCCAGCGAGTACGTCAGGTCCTCGACCCGGTCGGCGTCCCGTTCGACGACGACGACTTCGTGGTTCCCGTCAAGGTCGGCGGCGATGCTCTCGCCGACCTGACCGGCCCCGATAATGATCACGCGCACGGCGCAGCCTCACCTCTGTTCATATCTTTCGGGTGTCGCCCGCCTACATTTGTCTTTTCCTCTCTGAGGTCGGACGCGGGTGTGTCCGGCCGCCGAATCACAGGTCGGCCGGCCCTTCCCGGACAGTGATCGTCACCGACCGCTCGCGGCCTTCGATGTCGGCGACGACGCGTTCGACGACGCGCTCGGCCTCCTTGACGACGAGCGGTTTTATCTTCTGAATCACCCAGTCGAAGGAGACGAACCTCGGCAGGTCGATCGCCCCGTGGGCGCTGTCGGCGTCGAACTCCACCTCGAAGACGACGCGACAGGCGGTGTCGGCGTCCGGGGGCGCGTCCGCGGGAAGTTCCTCGAGCGGTTCGACGACCCACCGACCCTTCGCGTCGAGCTTTCGGGTGAGTCGCCACTCGATGCGCGTCGGCGGGTGCAGTTCCGTCACCTCCGAGTGGGCGGTGTACTCCAGTTTCCACCACTCGAACCGAAGCGCGTACTCCGTTCCTGGTGACCCGTCGCCGTCGGCGCGCACGTCGGTGAGATACTTGGAGTAGTTCGCGTATCGAGGGAAATCGACGAGGAACTCGTACACCTCCTCGGGCGGGAGGTAAACGACCGTCGAGACGGCAATCTCGTCCACGGCGGAAGATGTAGAGCAGAGAGCGTAAGCGTTGCGGACCTGACGGCTCACGGCGACGCTTTCGTCTTAGAGCATCGACTCGAGCGCTCACACGTTCGTTGTCGTACTATGGCCCTGTGCAGTGTCGACAGGTCGTACTACGGTCCGTGTATCGTATCAGCAGGTCGTGCGACAGATTTGTGTATCGTGTATACCGGTTATGTGTCGTGGTACCACCCAACGTTTAGGTGGGCCTAACAATCGACGGTTTTATTGGATTTAGGCGAACCTAAACGGGTATGCGACGACGAAAGTATCTAGGGATCGGCGCAGGTGCGCTCGTAACGGCGCTCGCGGGCTGTTCGAACACGTCCGGCGAGTCTGACGAGTCGGGCAAGTCGAACGATTCGCAGACGGAGGGGTCGACGGGAACCGACTCGGAAACGGGAACCGCCCAGAGCGAGTCGTACACCGTCTCCATGGCCCCTGTCGGTGACGTGACGTTCGATTCGGTGCCGCAGACGTGGCTCGTCTACGAGTCGGGCTACGCAGATATGGGCGTCGCCCTCGGGCAGGCCGACGGTCTGCTCGCCGTCGGTAATAAAGCGCGGTACTACACGCGGTACTACGACGAACTTGACGGCGTGAGCGTCGACATGTCGTCCGTCACTCAACTGCTTGGCGAGAGCGCCCAGATAGACAAGGAGCTGTTCTACGAATTGAACGTCGACGTGCACCTCATCGACCCGAACTGGCTGGTCAGCGGCTCGGGCTTCGGCTTGGAGCAGTCCGACGTCGACGAACTTCGGACGAACGTCGCGCCCTTTATCGGTAACACCATCTTCCGCCGGACGGACACCTCGTGGCACGATTACCAGTACTACACGCTGTACGAGGCGTTCGAGAAGGTGGCGCAGGTGTTCCAACAAGAGGAGCGCTACCAGCAGTTCAAATCGCTGCACGACGACTACGTCTCGTCGCTGCAGTCGGAGCTTCCGGCGGAGTCCGAGCGGCCGAACGCACTTCTGACGTTTCCGGCGGGCAGCAACCTCGACCAGCCTGAGGAGTTCTACCCGTACCGTCTGAGCGACCAGGGGACGAATAAGAAGCAGTTCCACGACCTCGGCATCGGTGACGCCCTCGATGGCACCGGCGTCGGCGGGCTCTCGACGAGCGACCGCGGCACCATCGACTACGAGACGATGCTCGAAGTCGACCCCGACGCGATACTCGTGCGCGGCCACGAGGACAAATCCGCCGACGAGTTCGCCAACACGGTACTCTCGTTCATGCAGCAACACAGCGTGGCGAGCCAACTGACCGCCGTCCAAAACGAGATGGTGTTCCGCGGCGGCCCCATCTACCAAGGTCCAATCCAGCACCTGTTCACGCTCGAACGCGCCGCGAAGGACTTCTTCCCCGACACCTTCGAGGGCAATCTGTTCGACAGGAGCGCGGTGTCGGACGTCGTCACCGAGTAGACGCAGCGAAACGGAGCCATTTCGAAAAGACTGTCCTATCTCGTTCGATTCGTCTTCGCCGTTCTCGCCGTTTCTCAGCGGTGTGCGACGTTGCTCGGGAGTGCCTGCTCACACTCTCGGGGACGCCGCTCACTCGCCGTCCTCCTTACTCGCCGTCATCAGACGACACGTCGGAGTCAGACAATGCGTCGGAGTCAGACGACGCGTCCGAGAGCGTGTCGACGTTCCGAGAAGCGTCAGGAGCGTCGTTCTCTCCGGTGGTTCCGTCGCGTTCAGCTTCGCTCGGTTCGAAGACGCTGACGTCCCCGTCGCCGGTGACGACGAGATCGTAATCGAGGTAGGAGAATCCGATGCGAACCGTCGGCCGCTCGTCCTGATGACGCGGCGCGAGTATCCTGTCGAGCGCATCGGCGTCGAGAAACGTCCGAAGCGGCGGGAGTTCTCGGGGGTCGATCCCCTCTATCGCCGAAACGACGGTGACTACCGCTTCCGTCGCCGTTCCGTACTCGTCGAGACAGGCCGCGGAAATCGGGCGTCTCGCTTCGGTACCGTCGCCACCGTCTGTACTGACGCCACCGTCGTTGCTCATCTCCGGCCCCCTACCGTGAGACGATCGCTCGCGAGAGGGTAGTGATGTCGAGACCCTTGGCAGCTGCGTGTCACAGGTGAATCGTCCGTACGTCTCTGGATACTTATATTGAATAGAATGAGCGTCAGAAAAACCGGCAATAACTTCCCCTACAGGCCTATATTCACTATCTGTAGTATTTAAGCACTCTGCGAATTTCTGTATTTCTGGTATTCGTCGGACATTCTGTTCAGTCGTGGGAATAGTTTTACGATGGAAGGCGTAGAGTGTCATAATATGATCAAGAACCTCGGTTCACCCACCGAGGAGACGATCGCGTCGGGGATTCGCGACGCACGCGCGGTCGAGCTATTTGACGCGCTGAGCGATCAGTGTCGTCTTCGGATGGTCGACCATCTCGCCGAGTCGAACGGTCCCGTCGCCCTCGCCGATCTCGCTCAGATCGTCGCTGCGATGGAGACGGGGACGCCCGTCGAAGGCCAGTCGGAGGACAGCTACCGGACGACGTATCTCAATCTCTATCACAACCACGTCCCAAAACTTGTTCACGCCGATGTCGTCGACTACGACGAGAACCGAAAGACGATCGAACTCGTCGACAGCGCCGAACTCTCGACGCTGCTTCAGTTCGTCGTCGTGGAACGCGGACCGAACGAGGCGTCGAAGTGCTCGCCGTGAATCCTTTTAGGCAATCCTAAAAATCGAAGTTCTTTTGAACTGGCGAGACGCCACTGTGAGACATGACACGTCCGAGAGAGACCGGTAGGCGAGACCGGAGACGGTGGGCAGGCCGCGGACGGATGTCCCCCGGAACGCTGGTTTCCAGCGGACACCAGAAGGGGTGTTCGACAGATGGCGAGTGACACGCGGAGCGGCGAGTACGCTGGCACGGCGACGCAGAGGCGATTCGGATGGGTGAACGCGTCGCTTGTCACGCTCGCGGTCGGGAGTCTCGTCGTCGTCGTGCTCGGCGCGCTCGTACAGGTGAGTTTCGGCGCGTACTCGATGAGCATCGGGCAGGCGTGGCGGGCGGTGTTCGACCCCGCCGTGTTGACGAACCCCTACATGCTCTTGCAGTTCTTCTTCGGCGACGGCGTCGCCGAGGCGGTCGCTGGCGCGTTCGGCTTGAGTACCGCCGCGCCGGAACTGTCCAGAGAGACGCTCATCGTCTGGAACATCCGACTGCCGCGCGTCGTCGTCGGCGCGCTCGTCGGCATGAATCTCGCCATCTCGGGGGCGATATTTCAGGCCGTGACCCGAAACGAACTCGCTTCCCCGTACATCCTCGGCGTCAGTTCGGGCGCGGGACTAGTGATTCTGCTCACGCTCGTCTTCTTCACGGGACTTGCCGTTTACCTCCCGATTCTCGCCGCGCTCGGGGGTACAATCGCCTTCATCATCGTCTACGGTATCGCCTGGAAGAACGGGACGAGTCCGGTCAGACTAGTCCTCGCGGGCGTCATCGTCTCGACCATCTTCGGGTCGATGCAGACGGCCATCTTCTTCTTCGCCAACGACATCGGCATCGTCCAGAGCGCCATCGCGTGGACGACGGGGTCGTTGACGGGGACCGACTGGGAGCAGGTCCGAATGGCGCTGCCGTGGACGGTGCTGTCGGTGGTGCTGGCCGTCGCCGGGGCACGTCAGTTGAACGTCCTTCTGCTCGGCGAGAAGACCGCACAGGCGCTCGGGATGTCCGTCGAGCGCGTCCGGTTCGCGCTGTCGGGCGTCGCGATTCTCGCCGCGAGCGCGGCCATCGCCGTCGCCGGAATCGTCGGCTTCGTCGGCCTCGTCGTCCCGCACATCGTGCGCAACATCGTCGGCAGCGACTACCGGCGGTTGGTCGTCGGCTGCGCATTCGCCGGTCCCGCGCTGATGGTCGGCGCGGACGTGGGCGCGCGCCTCGCGCTCAGTCCGGCCCAGATTCCGGTCGGTATCGTCACCGGACTCGTCGGCGGGCCGTACTTCCTCTACCTCATGCGCAAGAAACAGCAGTTGGGTGAAATCTGATGGTGGATACGAACATCTCGGCGGATTCGGAGACGTCGAATCGATCGAACGGATCAGAGGCGTCCAGCGTGGAAAGCGGGATGGGTGCGGTCGACGCCGCCGCTACCGACGACGCCGCCGACGCGGCTAGCACGACCGATGCGACCGAACTCGTCGGCGAGGACCTCGCCATCGGCTACCCGACGACGCCGGAACCGGTTGTCGAGTGCGAGTCGGTCGTCGTCCCCGCCGGCGAGGTGACCGCGCTCGTCGGCCCGAACGGGTCCGGCAAGAGCACGCTCCTCCGGTCGCTCTCGAACCAACTCGAACCCGAGCGCGGTAGCATCCTCCTGGACGGCCACGAACTCCAGACGTTCGGAACGAAGGAACTTGCACAGAAACTCGGCTTGCTCTCGCAGGAGAACGAAGCGCCTGGCAGCCTCACGGTCGAGGAACTCGTCTACCACGGCCGGTATCCGCACCGGGGCTTCTTCGAGACGGTCAACGAGGAGGACGAGGCCGCCGTCGCCGAGGCTATCTCGCTTGCAGGCGTCGATCACCTCCGCGACACCCAGGTCGGCAACCTCAGCGGCGGGCAGAAGCAGTTGGCGTGGATCGCGATGGTGTTGGCTCAGGACACCGACGTCTTGCTGCTGGACGAACCGACGACGTACCTGGACCTCCACCACCAGTTGCGCGTGATGGAGGTCGTCCGGACGCTCAACCGCGAGCGGGACGTCACCGTCGCCGTCGTCCTCCACGACATCGGGCAGGCGGCGCGCTTCGCGGACAACCTCGTCGCCATGCGCGACGGCGAACTGTACGACTGGGGACCGCCACGGAAAGTCGTCACCGAGGAACTGCTCCGCGACGTGTTCCGCGTCGAAGCCACGGTCGACGCCGACCACCCGACTGGACCACACATCTCGCCGCACCAGGCGATGAACGAGTAACGTCACCAGCGTCGAACGAAAGCGGGCGGTGTAAGATTCTCACTGCACTCCGTGCTTTTAGGCGCGCCTAAAATTCGGTGCACTTACGTAATATTAGGCGGGCCTAAAAATATGGACAGTAACGACGAGAGTCGACGAAGGCGAACAGTTCTGCAGGCAGGGGCAGCGATGACGGTCGGCGCACTCGCCGGATGTCTCAGTGGCGATGCTCCCAGCGGCGCAGAAGACGCCGCGAGCAGAACGTCGGAGGACGGAGATACCGAGGGAGCCACGGACGAGAGTGCGTCGGAGCGGTCGTACCAGGTAACGATGGCCCCCATGGGAACCGTCGAGTTCGACAGTGTGCCGGAGACGTGGGTCCCGTACAAGTCCGGCTACGGCGACATGGGGTTCGCGCTCGGCATCGCCGATGGGATGGTCGGCATCGACGACCCCGAGGGGTCACTCCAGTTGCTCCAAGAGCGGTTGTACAGCCAGATACCCGGCTTTTCGGTCGACACCGAAGGGCTGACCGACATCCGATCGGCCGACGACGCGATAGACAAAGAGGTGTTCTACGAGATAGACGCCGACCTCCACCTGATGGACCCGAACCTCCCGAGAGTGTACTTCGAGTGGGACGACGGCGACGTACAGGAGATCTCCGACAACGTCGCGCCGTTCTTCGGGAACTTCATCCGGCGAGCGCGCGACGAAAGTTGGGGCGAACCGTACGAGTCGTACAGACTGTACGAAGCGTTCGAGAAGGTAGCGCAGGTGTTCCAGCGTGAGGAACGCTACGAGGCGTTCGCATCGTTGCACGACGAGGTACAGGCGAGCGTCGCGGAAGCGCTTCCGCCCGCCGAGGAGCGGCCGACAATCGCGCTGCTTAACGGTGGCTCTGACCCGGCGAACGGCGTGTTCTACGCGATGGACCCCACCGCCGAGGGATACGAGATGAAACAGTACCGCGACCTCGGGATTCGAAACGCGTTCGAGGGCGTCGAGACCGGTCAGTACGGCGAGACCGACTACGAAACGATGCTGGAGGTCGACCCCGAAATCATCGTCTTCCACTGGGGCATCACCTACGAGGCAGAGGCGTTCCGCAGTCGGTTCGTCGACCCGCTGGAGAACGACACCGTCGGCAAGGAACTGACCGCGGTGAAAGAGGGCAACCTCTACCCCGGTGGGACCGCCGAGCAAGGACCGATCATCAACCTGTTCCAGACGGAGATGCTCGCCCAACAGCAGTATCCGGACGACTTCGGCGAGTTCCCCGGACTCGGCGAGGTGCCAGAGGAGACGCTGTTCGACCGCCAGCGCGTCGCCGACATCGTCGCCGGGAAGTTCTAAATCGAAACCGATGACGATTCACGGCGGACCGAACTACGAGAGGACATGACCGAAACATCGGAGACGGAAACGACAGCCGAGGCTAGCCGAACAGTCGACGCGTCGGCGACGAACGGCGGCGACCGATACGACGTGCTCGTCGTCGGCGGCGGCGTCGCGGGACTGTGCGCGGCGACGTTCACCGCGCGCGCCGGACTCGACACCGTCGTCGTCGACGACGGCGGCTCTATCGTCAAGCGGAACGCGCATCTGGAGAACGTCCCCGGCTTCCCGGCAGGCGTCAACTCCCGCCTGTTCTGCGAGATGCAGCGCGAGCAAGCACGGCGGAGCGGCTGCGAGTTCGTCGACGGTCGAGTGACCGGACTTCGACGCGTCGACGACGGCGGATTCCGAGCAGAAATCGGCAGCGGTGGAGACGATAGTAAGGATGGCAAAGCCGACAGTGTGGACGCCGATTCGGAACTCGAAGCGACGTACGTCGTCGCCGCGTCGTGGAGCGACACCTCGTACCTCGATGGAGTCGGTGTCGACCTCCGAGTCGCCGGAAGCAAGACGTACGTCGGCGACGACGGGCTCGGCCGGACGAACGTCGACGGGCTCTACGCGGCTGGTCGACTGACCGAGCGGTACCATCAGGCAGTCGTCGCCGCCGGACACGGCGCACAGACCGCGATCACGCTCGTCCACGACTCGGAGACGCCGTTCTACAACGACTGGATCGCCCCGGAGGGCTACTTCACCGACCGCGGTCGGGAGGTGCCGCCGGGCTGCGAGGAGATAGACGAAACCGAACGAAAGCGTCGCGAACGGGAGTCGCTGGAGACGATGCGCTCGTTCTTCACCGAACCGCATCCGGATCCGCAGCCGACGCACCCGAGCCTCGTTGACGACGAGTGAACGACAAAGTCGGGGACGAATCCTCGACTCTCACACACCAGTTTTCAAATGTTCACGATGACGAACGAGGGGGTGGTCTCGGCGGCCGACGAGTTACCGACCCGCGTTAGTATATAAACGGGCGATAACTCCCCGGACACCACACCGGTTTTCAAATGTTAGAGGTCGCCTCAGTCTGCCGTTTCTGAGAAGAAACGATACACTACACTACACTAGTTTAGAAAGTTATAATCATAATAAAGGCTCTCCGAGAAGCAAACAAGAAAGTGGCGCTTGCTAACTTATATCGTGGTGCTTCGTTTCCCGTCACTGCGTCTCGCACACAGTCCCGATTGACTTGTTTCGCCACTCCCAACCCCTCCCTCTCGCGACGAACATTTGCAAACTGGTGTGAGAGAGTGTCGATTCCACGACCGTGACGAACTGCCGACGGTACCGCCGCCGTGCGTCTTCAACTCCAGTAGACAGTGGCCTGCCGAGAGACGACCGTACGGAACAGCGGGGTGGGGTTCACGGCGGGAATCCGAAACCCGTCTCCCGCTCGTCCACGCCGAGCGGAACATTTGCAAACCGCTCTCCCAGAATCCGGCACCGACCGACCTCGCCGCCAGTCGAGAGCAGCTGTATGCCGGCCGTCGCTGTCAAATTACATCCCAACAAACCGACTATCGCTGTCATTCGACCGTCGCAACAAACAGATTACCACTGTCAACTCGCACGTCGCCGCCGTTTCCGCCGTAGCTCTCGCCCCGGCGCGACCGTAGCACTTGAAACACGTGAAGCATTTGAAAAGCACTAAGTGGCGGCACACGGCAGGCACGTACACTATGGCTCCCGACTCTATTTTCGAAGACGAGGCCGAGGTGTTTCGCGACATCGAGGTGCTCGAAGAGGACTACACTCCCGAGACCATCCTCTGTCGCGACGAGGTGATGACGGAGTACATCAACGTCCTCAAGCCCATCTACAAAGGTCGGCCGCCGCAAAACGCGTTCCTCTACGGCGACACCGGCGTCGGCAAAACCGCCGTGACGAACCACCTGACGACCCAGTTGGAGGCCGACATCCGGCAGAAGAACGAGGATATCGAGCGCAAAAGCGAGCAGACCGACGGAGAGAGCCACGTCGACGAAGCGAACCCGTCGGTCGACGCCGACGCTGCGGATACCGACGCCGACCCTGACGCTGCGGCCTCCACCAGCTCAGCCGCCCCCGTCGACCTCACCATTGTCAAGGTGAACTGTCAGAACCTCACCTCCACCGGCGAGCGGACCTCCTCCTACCAGGTCGCCATCGCGCTCGTCAACGAACTCCGCCCTCCGAAGGATATGATCGCCTCGACAGGCTACGCCCCACAGGCCGTCTACTCGATGCTGTACGAGGAGATGGACGCCCTCGGCGGGACGGTGTTGGTCATCCTCGACGAGGTCGACCGAATCGGCGCCGACGACACCATCCTCTACGAACTCCCCCGCGCACGGGCGAACGAGAAGGTGGAAAACGCCCGCATCGGTCTCATCGGCATCTCCAACGACTACACGTTCCGGTCAAACCTCTCGCCGAAGGTCAAAGACACGCTCTGCGAGACCGAGATCAAGTTCCCCGCCTACAACGCGATGCAACTGCGCGAGATTCTGCGCGACCGTGCCTCCCGCGCGCTCTACGACGAGACGTACGGCGACGACGTCATCGCGCTCTGTGCGGCGCTCGCGACCCGCGAATCCTCCGGGAGCGCGCGAAAAGCCATCAACCTGCTCCGCCGGGCGGGCGAAATCGCCGAGAACGACGGCCGGACGACCATCCTCGAGGGCGACGTCCACGAGGCGAAAGACGACCTCGAGTACGGCGACATGGTCGACTCCATTACCGACCAGGACGCGCACAAGCGCTATGTGCTCGCCGCCGTCGCCCACCTCTCGAAGGCCGATGCGACGCCCGCGCGCGTGAAGGAAGTTCACCGAGCGTACCGTGCCGTCGCCGAGAGCTATGCCGCGGACCCGCTGAGCCAACGCGGGATGTACAACCACCTGACAAAACTGGCGATGCTCGGCTTTCTCACCTCTCACGACAACAACGAGGGCATCAAAGGCGGCCAGTACTACGAATTCGAGTTCTCCGACGAGGTCGACCGCTCGAAAGTCCGCGAGGCGTTCGAGTCGATGGGGCGCTCCTGGCACGATATCCGAATTCACGGTTCGTAGCCCCTGAAACCTCGGAGCATTTGCAAACCGGTGTCTCTCGCCCACCGAAACGTCTTTATGCGGTTCCGTAACCAGCCGTCTCTCCCGTTCGTACGCCGCTCTTCGGGGTAAAGCATTTGCAAACCGGTGTGGTTCGAAGGTCACGAGCTGACGACATTTGCGTACTATCTTCTCCACTCTCGAACCGCACGGTGTTCGACTGACGCAACCGATCGTCCACTTTGCGCTACCGACCACCCGCCTCGCCCTGCCGACCATCCACCTTGCCCTACCGAACGCCTCTCTCGCCATACCGGCCCACCTGTTGCAAACCGCACAGAACTATTTACCGCCGCCACCCACTCCACACGAGATGCTTGAGGGAGTCAACGTCGCGCTGGGGGTGTCAGGCAGCATCGCCGCCGTCAAAGTAGTCGAACTCGCGCACGAACTCCGACGGCAAGGCGCGAGCGTTCGCGCCGTGATGACCGACAGCGCCCGCGGCATCCTCCACCCGTGGGCCGTCGAGTTCGCCACCGAGAACCCCGTCGTCACCGAAATCACGGGTCGCGTCGAACACGTCGAACTCTGCGGCCGCGAGGGGTGGGCAGACGTGCTGCTCGTCGCGCCCGCGACGGCCAACACCGTCGGGAAAATCGCCGCCGCCGTCGACGACACACCCGTGACGACCTGCGCGACCACCGCGCTTGGTGCGGGCCTCCCGGTCGTCGTCGCGCCCGCGATGCACGAACCGATGTACGACCACCCGGGAGTGCTCGACGCCATCGACCGCGTTGAGTCGTGGGGCGTCTCCTTCGTCGACCCGCGAATCGAGGAGGGTAAGGCGAAAATCGCCACCGAGGAGGCAATCGTCACCGACGTGGCACGCGCGACGACCGGGCAGTCGCTCGCTGGAAGACACGTCGTCGTCACCAGCGGCGCGACAAGCGAACGAATCGACCCGATTCGCGTGCTGACCAACCGCGCGTCGGGACGCACCGGCCGCGAAGTCACCCGCGCCTGCTACGTTCGCGGCGCCGACGTGACGCTCGTCCACGACGGTCCGGACGTGCCCTACGCAACTGTCGAACCCGTCGAGAGCGCCGCCGAGATGCTCGCCGCCGTCGAGGACGCCTGCGCCGACGCCGACGCGCTCATCTCCGCCGCCGCCATCTCCGATTTCACCGTCGACGCCGCCGCCGAGAAGATTCGCTCCGGCGAGAAGCGAACGCTCGAGCTACAGCCGACGCCGAAGCTCGTCGACGCCGTCCGCGACGTCAATCCCGACCTCCCCATCGTCGGATTCAAAGCCGAGACGAGCGGCGACGACGACGCGATGGTCGCCGAGGCGAGGCGCATCCTCGACCGGGCGTCGCTGTCGTTCGTCGTCGCCAACGACGCGAGCGTGATGGGCGAAGACGCGACGAGAGCGCTGTTCGTCCGCGAGAGCAGCGTCGTCAGCGAGTACGAGGGCGACAAGAGGGATCTCGGCGGGCGGGTCGCCGACGAACTCGCCGCAGAGCTCGGCGGGAACTGAACTCTCTCTTGACGGAACTCCGAGGAACCGAACTCTCTCAGCGAAACGCTAGCCGCCGTCTCCGACGATGGGAGAGCTCTCCGAAACGAGGATGAGATAAGAATAGTTTTGCGTTAACAGCTACTCGCTTCATACGATTAGCTAGCATGACGGGTCGAACACGCTTGAGCGACTGTTGGCCTGCCGACCGTCGCCGAACGGAGTGGAGAGACAGTGGCGGCTGAGGAAGATATCGGCGCGCGAGTGCTCGTTCCGGTCGGCGAGTCGCCGACGCTCCGCAACACCGTCGCGTACGCAGTGCGGACCGCCCGCGAACGCGCCGTCGACGCCGGCGGTGACGAGTCCGCGACCGTCCACTTCGTCTATCCGGCGCTGTGGCGAGCGGTGGAACCGACGCGCGCGGGAAAGTTCGAACAGGCCGAAGAGCTGCTCGACCGCGTCGAACTGTGGGCCAACGAGGACCTCGGCGAGGACGAAACGGAGTCGGAACCGCCCGTCGAGATCGAGACGGCCGTCGTCGGCGCGGACGAGTATCTGTTCAGTCCGGCGGACTTCGCCCGCGTTCTTGTTTCGTACGCCAGAGAACACGACCTCGACCGCGTCGTCGTCGACCCGGAGTACCAACCGGGCGGTAACGCGCCGATGCTGCGGCCGCTGGAGTACGAACTGACGCAGTCGGAACTGAGCGTTGAGGAAGCGCCGGTCGAACGGCCCACGCGCCGCGGCATGCTCGTCGGCCGCGAGAGCCTGACGCAGTATCTGCTCGTCTTCGGGGCGTCGTACCTCTTCTATCTCACCCTCGGCGGGTTCAGCGGCGCGTTCGACGTCGTGACCGGCGCGATAAGCGCCGGCGTCGTCACGGCGGTCCTCGGCAAAATCGCGCTGAAAGGTAAACCCAACCTCCGCCGACTCCCCGGCGAACTCGGCCGACTGCTGCTCTACACGCCGTACCTCCTCTGGGAGATAGCAAAGGCGAACGTCGCGCTGGCGTACGTCATCCTCCACCCGCGACTGCCCATCGACCCGAAGATGGTGCAGTTCGAGGCTGCGGTCTGGAACGATCTTCCGGCGACGACGCTCGCGAACAGCATCACGCTCACGCCGGGGACGCTCACCGTCGAAGTCAGCGAACGCGAGTTCTACATCCACTCGCTCACGGAATCCGCCCGCGAGGACCTCTTCGACGGCGCGCTCGAACGCGCCGTTCGGTTCGTCTACTACGGTCGGGCGGCCGCGCGAATCCCGAGTCCGAAAGAACGGGGCGCGACGAGCGAAGACATATCAGAGGCATCGAACGACTCGGTGGTCGCAGACGGAGGGATCGACCGATGACTGCGGTTCCCCTCGCCGCCTCGGGCGGCGTCGCCGACCCGGCGAACCTTACTCCGTTCATCGCCGACGCGATGCTCGGCGCAGCGGCGGCGTTCGTCGTCTTCGCCATCGTCGTCCTCTACCGCGTCGTCAAGGGACCGACGATGCAGGACCGCGTCATCGCCGTCAACGTCATCGGTTCGAACACGGTGGTCATCCTCGCGCTCTTGGCCGCGGCGTTCGGCGAACCGGGCTTTCTCGACGTAGCGCTCGTCTACGCGCTGTTGAACTTCCTGATGAGCATCGCCATCTCGAAGTTCACCGTCGAGCGGGGTGGTGTCATATGACGCCGATCGAGATCGCCATCGTCGTCCTCCTCGTGGGCGGCGTCTTCTTCGGTCTCGTCGCCGCCGTCGGCGTGCTCCGCCTCCCCGACCTCTACACGCGGGCGCACGCCGCCTCGAAGAGCGACACACTCGGCGCGGTGCTGAGTCTCGGAGCCGTCGTAATCGTCTTCGGCGCGGGTCTCCCCACGGTGAAGACGGTGTTCCTGCTCGTGTTCATGTTCGTGACGAACCCGACGGCGGCGCACGCCATCGCGCGCGCGGCCTTCGACCAGGACATCGAACCGTGGACGAAAGGAGACACCGACCGGACCGATCGCGGGGCCCCTGGAACCGACCGTTCGCCGGACGACGCCGACGGCTCCGAGTCGCTGGCGACCGACGGCGGTCCCGATTCGGAGACGAGCGGCGCGGCGTCTGCCGACCACGGCGCCGACGCCGGGGGTGACCGATGACGTTCACCCTCATCGAGGCGGCGACGCTCGTGTTCGTCATCGGCTGTGCGCTCACGGCGGCGTTGCTTCGAGACGTGCTCGCGGCCATCATCGCCTCTGCGGCCTACAGCCTCGGTATCGCCATCCTCTGGGTCGTGTTGCAAGCACCCGACGTGGCGCTCACCGAGGCCGCGGTCGGCGCGGGCGTGATGACGCTTCTCCTCCTCTTGACCATCGCGAAGACGGTCCGAACCGAGAACGAGAACCGCTTCGAGCGCGTCCGACCCCGGTCACTCGTCGTCCTCGTCGCGTTCGCGGCCGTACTACTGGCGACGGTTCCGGCGCTTCCCGCCATCGGTGCGCCGGACGCGCCCGTCGCCGGCGGCGAGGTCACCCAGTACTACCTCGACAACGCGTACGAGGAGACCGAGGTCGGAAACGCGGTGACGGCCGTGTTGGCCGCCTACCGTGGGTTCGACACCCTCGGCGAGGCGGTGGTGGTGTTCACCGCCGGGGTCGCGGTTCTGCTCGTGCTGCGCCGGGAGGTGTTCGTATGAGCGCCGACGACGCCACCGACCGCATCGTACACAACGACGAACAGACGCCGTACGTCGAGAGCACCATCATCATGACGACCGTCCGGGTCGTCGTGCCGTTCATCCTCACGCTCGGCCTGTTCGTGATGTTCCACGGCGCGGACTCGGCGGGCGGCGGCTTCCAGGGCGGCGCGATCGCCGGAACCGTCGTCCTGCTGCTCGCGTTCGCGTTCGGTATCGGACCGGTTCGCGACTGGCTGAACCCGGCGGTCGTGCTGGGTCTCGTCGTCGTCGGCGTCGGGACATTCCTCGCCGTCGCGCTCGGCTCGATGCTGCTCGGCGGAGAGTTCCTCCAGTACTCCGCCTACCCCGTCTACCACGCGAGCAAGTACGGCATCGAACTCGTCGAACTCGGCATCGGGGCGGTCGTCGCCGGCATCATCACCGGTCTGTTCTTCCTCATCGCCGCCGGGTTCGAGACGGGAGAGCCGATGGAGGACGAACCATGATCTGGGAGATTCTACTCACACGCTACAACTACGTCGTCGTCGCGCTGCTGCTGCCTATCGGTGCGTACATGATGATAGAGAACCGGAACCTCGTCAAGAAGGTCATCGGCATGAACATCTTCCAGACGGGTATCTTCCTGTTCTTCATCACCTCGGCGTTCCGCGAGGGCGGGTCGCCGCCGCTCGTCGGGTCTGGCGGCGAGGGTGCGACGTACGTCAGCCCGCTGCCTCACGTGCTCATCCTCACGGCCATCGTCGTTGGCGTAAGCCTCACGGCGGTGGCGCTGGCGCTCATCGTCCGCATCTACACCGAGTACGGCACGCTCGACGAGGTCCACCTCCGGGAGGTCCGCGCCGATGAGTGAGCTACTACCGCTGCTCGTCGCGGTGCCGATTCTGGGCGCACTCGTCGCGCTGGCGGTCGGCTACAAGTTCGACCGCCTCGCCTGGCCGCTGACGTTCGCCACCTCGCTAGCGCACACCGCGCTCGCGACTCTCGTCGCCGTACAAGTGTACTCGCGCGGCGATCCGCTTAGCTACGCGGTCGGCGGCTTCCGACCACCGTTCGGCATCGAACTCGTCGTCGACGGTCTCAACGCCGCCATCGTCGCGCTCGTCGCGCTCGTCGCGCTCGGCGTGCTCGTCTACGCGCGACGCGCCGGACCGCACTCGGTTGCCTTCTACACGGGCTACCTGCTGCTCGTCGCCGGGCTCTCGGGGATGAGCGTCACGGGGGACATGTTCAACCTCTACGTCTTCCTCGAAATCACCGGTCTCGCCGCCTACGCGCTCGTAGCGACCGGCGACGACGGCCGCTCGGCAGTCGGCGCGCTGAAGTACCTCCTGATAGGGACCGTCGGCGCGTCGCTGTTCCTCATCGGCGTCGGCTACGCCTTCGTCGCGACGGGGACGCTCAACATGGCCGACCTCGCCGAGAAACTCGCCGCGACCGGCTACGGCTCGACGCTCGTCCGGGCGTCGTTCGCGTTCGTCGTAACCGGATTGGCCGTCAAGACGGCGCTGTACCCGCTGCACACGTGGCAGCCGGAGGCGTACGCGAGTGCCCCCGACAGCGTCAGCGCGCTCATCTCAGCACTCGTCTCGACGGTGTCGGCGTACGCGCTCGCGCGCGTCGTCTACAGCGTCTACACCGTCGACTTCCTCGCCTCCGTCACCCTCGCACGCGAGTTCGTCCTCGTACTGGCGGGCGTCAGTATCGTCGCCGGGAGCGTCCTCGCGGTGATGCAGAGTGAACTGAAGCGGATGCTCGCGTACTCGTCGGTGTCGCAGTTCGGCCTCGTCGTCGCCGCCTTCGCCGTTGCCAACGAGGCGGCGGTGACGGGCGGCCTCGTCCACCTCGTCGGCCACGCGGTGATGAAGGGCGGGCTGTTCCTCGCGGCGGGTGCCATCGCGGCGCGAACGGGTGCGCGGTACGTCGAGCAGTTCGACGGGCTCGCCGCCCGCGCGCCGCTTCTCAGCGCTGCGCTCGCGGTGCTGTCGCTGTCGATGGTGGGCGTTCCGCCAGCGGTCGGCTTCGTCGGCAAGTGGTACATCGCCCTCGGCGCGATTCAAGCCCAGTCGTGGCCCATCGCGGTCATCATCCTCCTGAGCACGCTCCTGACGCTGGCGTACTTCCTGCGGCTCGTCGAGCGGATGTACTTCCGCTCGGCCGCGCCGACGGAGACGCCCGCCGACTCGCCGACCGGAACCGGCGCGGCCGCCGTCGCGGACGGTGGTGAGGCGAATGGCGTGACTGACGACGACCGACCCATCCTCGGACGCGGCGACGACGCCGCCTTCGGCGGTCACTCCGTCAGCATGGTCGCCGTCGTCGTCGTCGCGGCGGTGCTCGCCGTCGCGCTCGGCCCACTCGTCTCCGTTTTCGAACCGCTCCTCGAACCGACCCTCGAACTTCTACTCCAGCAATGACAGAGATCCCATCACTCAGACCGCTCGCGGCGGTCGCCGTTCCGGCGGTCGCTATCGTCGCCATCTACGCGTCGAACCGCCGGCCGAACGTGAGGGAGGCGTGGACGCTCGTCGCCGCCGCGACGACGTTCCTCGTCGTGGCGAGCATGGTGCCGCGAACGATCGCGGGCGACGCCTACGTCACCAGCCTCGGCGGTTTCGTCCCCGGCATCGACTTCGCCCTCCGGGCTGACGCGCTCGGGATGCTGTTCGGCCTGCTCGCGAGCCTACTGTGGCTAGTCACGAGTTTCTACAGCATCGGCTACATGCGCGGCCTGCACGAACACGCCCAGACTCGGTACTTCGCCGCCTTCGCCGCCAGCGTCAGCGCCGCCGTCGGCGTCGCGTTCGCGTCGAACCTGCTCGTGCTGTTCGTCTTCTACGAACTCCTAACCGTGGCGACGTACCCACTCGTCACCCACGACGAGACGGCCGAGGCGCGCGCTGCTGGTCGAAAGTACATCGCCTACACCTTCGGCGGCGGCGTCGCCGTTCTCGCGGGGACGGTCCTCGTCTACGTGCTCGCCGGGACGGTGGCGTTCGCCCCCGGCGGCATCGAGGGCCTCGCCTCCGCCGACCCGACGCTCGGCCGCGCGGCATTCGCACTGTTGGCGCTCGGCTTCGGCGTCAAGGCGGCGCTGATGCCGGTTCACTCGTGGCTCCCGGACGCGATGGTCGCACCGACGCCCGTCTCTGGGCTGCTGCACGCCGTGGCCGTCGTCAAGTCCGGCGTCTTCGGCATCGCCCGCGTCGTCCTCGAAGTGTTCGGTCCCGACACCGTTGCGAACCTCGGCGTCGGCGTCCCGCTGGCGGCCGTCGCGGCGTTCACGCTCCTGATGGCGAGCGTCATCGCGCTCCGACAGGACAACCTCAAGCGCCGCCTCGCGTACTCGACGGTGAGCCAACTGTCGTACATCGTCCTCGGCCTCGGCATCGGTGCCTCGCTCGGCGGTGACGCAGCCAGATACGCACTCATCGGCGGACTGCTGCACATCCCTGCCCACGCGTTCATGAAGCTCACGCTGTTCTTCTGCGCGGGCATCATCCACGTCGAGACCCACACCGACGATATCAGCGACATGGCCGGCATCGGCAAGCGGATGCCGCTGACGATGGCCGCGTTCGCCGTCGCGGCCGCCGGGATGGCCGGAATCCCGCTCGTCGCGGGGTTCGTCAGCAAGTTCTACCTGCTCATCGGCACCGCCTCCGGCGGCGAGGTGGTGTTCACCGTCGCGCTGCTGGTCTCCGGAGTGCTGAACATCGGCTACTTCTGGCCGGTCGTCTACCAGGCGTTCTTCGAGAGCGAGGTGCCCGGCGGTCACGACCGGAAACCGCTCGTCGAGCACCGTTACGGCGGCCGTGCGGACGTTGCCGCCGACGGGGGCAGCCGTGACGAGAGCGGCGCCGACCTCGGCGAGGGCTCCGCGCTGAGTGGCGGCGACGCCGGCGCCCATGCGGGCGGAGTACAGAGACCAGCGGACCCGAACGGTGATTACGCGGTCGACCGCTACCCGAGCGACCACACGAAACAGGGCGGCGCACTCGGTGACGGAACCGCGGAGATGGCCGAGAACGACGCACAGGGCGATGCCGACCACGACCACCACCACGAGGGCGGTCCGCCGACCGGCGGCTGGGAGCGCCGCAGTTGGCTCGGCGCCGAGAGTACGTGGTTCATGCTCGGCCCGATTCTGACCGCCGCCGTCGGCTCTGTCGTCATCGGTATCGTCCCCGGTCGGGCGGTGTTCCTCCGCATCGTCGAACAGGTGGTCACGGCGGCGACGGCTGCGACTGCCGCCGCGACGACGGGGGTGTTGTTCTGATGGACGCCCTGACCGCGGTACCGCCGTTCGTCTACGTGCTCGTCGCCGCGCTGCTGCTGCCGTTCGTCCCCCGACGCGTCGGCCACGGCCTCGGTGTCGTGGCGACGGCCGTCGTCGTTCCCATCGCGTTCTTCGCACCCGAAGGCGTCTACTGGGCGGTCCAACTGTTCGGCTTCGACGTCGTACTGTTCAACATCGACGCGTTCTCCCGGCTGATGGGCATTATCTTCGGCTTTATCGGCGCGATTGCGGTGCTGTACTCGTACGCGAGCGACGCGTCGAACAAGCAGACCGCCTACGCGCTGTCGTACGCCGGAACCAGTATCGGCGCAGTGTTCGCCGGTGACTGGCTCACGCTCGTCTTCTTCTGGGAGCTGATGGCCGTGACGAGCACGCTTCTCGTCTGGGACTACGGCGGCAAGGCCGTCCGCGCGGGCTTCCGCTACGCCGTGCTGCACGGCATCGGCGGCAGTCTCGTCCTCGCGGCCATCGTCTGGCACTACGCCGAAGTCGGGTCGTTCCTCTTCAGCGCCTCGACGGGCATCGTCGCCGGGACACCCGCGATTCTGGCGCTCGCCGCAATCGGTATCGGCGTCAACGTTGGCTTCGTCGGTCTGCACGCGTGGCTCCCGGACACCTACCCGCGTCCGCACGTCGCCGCCAGCGTTTTCCTCTGCGTTTACACGACGAAAACCGGTGTTTACGCGATGTACCGCGCGTTCCCAGAGGGCCACCTCTGGCTGGCCTACATGGGCGCGGCGATGGCCGTCTTCGGCGCGACGATGGCGGTGCTGCAGAAGGACATGCGCCGCCTCCTCTCCTATCACATCCAGTCGCAGGTCGGCTACATGGTCGCGGGCGTCGGCATCGGGACGACGCTGGCGACAGCGGGCGCGTTCGGCCACGTGTTTAACCACATCCTCTACAAGAGCCTGCTGTTCATGACCGTCGGCGTGATCATCTACCGGACCGGCGAGGAGAGCCTGAAGTACGTCGGCGGACTCGGCCGGAAGATGCCCGTCACGGCGGCGGCGTTCGTCATCGCTGCGCTCTCGATTGCGGGCTTCCCCGGCTTCAACGGCTTCGTCAGCAAGGGGATGATCATCGCCGAGGCGCACTACAAGCATCTCGACCTCGTCTGGTATCTGCTGCTCGCGGGTGGCGTCGGAACGTTCCTCTCGTTCATCAAACTCGGCTACTACGCCTTCTACGAGGGGAGCTACGACGGTCCGGTCCGCGACGCGAACCGACTCCAGATGGTCGGAATGGTGAGCGTCGCCGTGCTCTGCGTCGTCTACGGTCTCTTCCCGGACGCGCTGTTCGCCATCCTTCCCGGCAACGAGGGCGGCTTCGACTACACGACGTACACGGTCGGCCACGTACAGGAAGGACTGATTCTGGCCGTCCTCGGCGTCGTCGGCTTCGCCCTCCTCAAAAAGCCGCTTGACCGTATCGGGCGCGTCCCAGATATCGACGCCATCTACAATCCGCTCGCCTTCTACGGGACGCGTGGGTTGGTCCGTGGCGTCACCGAGACGTACGCCGCCGTCGACCGTGCGACCGTCGCCACCGCCTCGGGCGTCACGTGGACGGTCAGTCACCCCGAGGAAGCGCTCCGGCGCGCGTCAGGTCGGACCGACGCCGTCGACGACGACGGCACCCCGACGTGGCCGGTGTCGCTTCGGGCGGGTATCGGAACGAGCATCCTGCTTCTGACCGCCGTCGCGACGGTCGGGATCGCGCTGCTCGTCGTCGCGTAATCCGGCGAATTCGGCCTAAAACCGCTTTCTGTGGCGTCTCGGTTTTCGAGACCACCCGTGCCACCGACCCACGAACGAGCGCCGAATCACCAGCATTTATCCCCACCCACGGAAACTGTCGGCATGGACCAGTTGCGGCAGTCGCTGTGCGACGCGCCCATAATCGAGAAAGGCGACTACGAGTACTTCGTACATCCAATCAGCGACGGCGTGCCGATGCTCGAACCGAGTCTTCTCCGCGAGATCGTCATCAAGATCATCCGCAAGGCGGAACTGGAGAACGTCGACAAGATCGTGACGCCCGCGGCGATGGGCATCCACATCTCGACGGCCGTCTCGCTGATGACTGACATCCCGCTCGTCGTCATCCGCAAGCGCCAGTACGGTCTCGATGGCGAAGTGCCGCTGTTTCAGGAGACGGGCTACTCCGAGAGCGAGATGTACATCAACGACGTGGAGGCGGGCGACCGGGTGCTCGTCCTCGACGACGTGCTGTCGACGGGCGGCACGATGAAGGCGATTCTCGACGCGCTCACGAACGACGTCGGCGCGAACGTCGTTGACGTGGTCGCCGTCATCAAGAAGGCTGGACCGAACGAACTCGACAACACCGACTACGACGTGAAGACGCTCATCAACGTCACCGTCGAAGACGGCGAAGTCGTCATCGTCGACGAGAACGGCGACGGGTAGACGGCGAAGAGACGACGAAACGCGAAGCGTTCGACCGCCGCGACGAACGGCGAAACCCGGAGCGTCCGACCCTCCATTCGCCGCGGCGGCCGAAGACTGCTTTTTTATCCGGGCGGCAGCGAGTGGCGGTATGGCGCATGCGAACCCGTGGAACCTCCTCAGTACGGTCCTTCTCGTCACCGGCGCGCTCGTCTTCGGCGAGGCGCTCCACCAGTCAATCGTCACCGGCGAGGTGTCACTGTTCTCCCAGTCGATTCTGCTCGCGTTGGCGCTCGGAACGGCGCTGATCGCGCTCGGCTACCGCGTTCGGGTTCCCGCCGAAGTGCTGCGAAACAGGAGGTCGAAGGACGGCGGTTCCGATGCGACAGACGCCGCCGCCCTCGCCGACGCATCCGTCGATGGAGCGCCCGCCGACGGAGCGCCTGCCGACGCCGATTATGACCCGCGGATGAGTCCGCTCGGCAACACGCCGTCAGACGCCCGCAACCGGTCGTTCGCCGAGAACGCCCAGGCCGAGGCGCGCCGGGTCGACGAGGAGAACGCCGGTGAGCAGCGGTCCGGCGGCAGAGGCGAGACGAGCGCCGACGGCGGTGACGACGACCGAAACTGACGGGTTCAGACGGCAGTGGTGACAAGCGAAACCGGCAGATTCCGACGGCCGCAGCTCTCGTGGTGTCGGCCATGTGAACTCATAGCGCGGGATATATATGACACCACTACAATCAACGGATAGCCACCATGTCGCTCAAACATCGGGTCCCGCCGAAGATGCAGCAACCGCTGGGATTCGCGTCGCTGGGGCTGACGCTCGTCGGGGCGGTCGTCGGCTACGTGTTCACGATACTCGGCATCACGCTGTACTTCGGACTCAACAACCTCGGTGACGCCATCACGACGGTCGACTCGTTCATCGTCATCGCAACTGGTCTCGTCTGCCTCGTCGCCGGCTACGCCGGCTGGCGTGGCTTCATGACGTTCGCCTACTGAACCCTCCCGACCATGCCTGTCGATATCCGCGATCACCCCGACGCGCCGGACCTTGAAACGCTGGGCGATCTGACGCTCGAACCGGTACCCGACGACGAGATTCGTCGTCGCCTCGACGAGGAAGACGAACTGCTGGAGGACCAACTCCGCGAGCGCGACGACGTCGACGCGTACGTCGAACTGAACCGTCGCGCCGAGGGCGGCGAGTACGGCGACATCGGAACGGCGCTCTACCGCCTCGTCCAACTGTTCGGAACGCCGCAGGTGCCCGGCTACGAGGCCGGCGGCGACTTGCGCGACCGGACCGACGAGACGTTCAAATACCTCTTCCGCGTCGGCGCCGACTCCGAGGAACTGCCCGAGTCGTGGCTCGTCACCGTCCACGACTGGCACGTCGACCTCGGCGTCGGTCTCGCCGCATGGAAGTCGGACGGAACAGACCCCGCCGAGATGGGAGCCGGCGTCGGTCTCGTCTCGTTGGCGCTCGTGACGAACGTCGTCACCGAACCCGTCGAGTGCGAATACAAAGACATCTGGTTCTGATGCCGACCGACCACGCGTGAGGCTTGACCGACTCGAAGACCGCGCATATCGGTGGTACACCAATGGCGTCAACCGAATCCTTCTCATCTTCGGCCTCGCGGTGGCGCTGGCGCTCGTCAGTCTCGTGAGCTTCTTCGTCACCGACGACGGCGTCTCGCGGTTCGAGATCTCGCTCGTCCTCTTGTCGACGGGGCTGCTCGTCTACGGCAGCATCGAGAGCGGCTTCGAGTGACCTCGCCGGTGAGTCGCGTCGCTTCCGCCGCTCACCGCTTGTAGTGCATCGCCGCGAAGGCGATACAGATGGCGACGACGAGTAAGCCGCCGAAGACTGGGACGATGGCCGCCTCGCCGTAGTAGCCCGCGTAGAATCCGCCGTACGCGAGGGCGACGAACGTCGGAACCGACAGCAGGAAAAACAGCGACGAGAGGTAGCTCGCCAGCGTCGGGTCCTCGTTGTGACCCGCGTACGTCCCGCGTTCGCGCGTCGAGCGCTCGCGAGTCGGGATATCCTTCGACATGGTCGCCTCTTCCGGCCGGTCGGTCAAATGTTCGTCGCTCCGGCGTTCGCCGCCGCGGTCGACGGCTAGGACTGAGACAGGTCACGACCGAAAGGTCCCGTCGACGACGACGGCGGCGAGGTAGCCGACGAACAGTTGCGGAATCAGGCTGGCGAACACCAGATTCGCGATCTCCTCGCGGAGGATCGACCGGATCAGCAGGTCGCGAACCGTCGGTTCATACGGGAGTATCCACAGCGGGGCCAGCGCCGCGACGAGGTAACACGCCGTCCCGACGACGAGCGCAACGAGGAAGGCGCGAACGCTCTCGCCGAGGTCGCGGCTCAACACCTGCACGTACGCGCCGCCGAGAAACCCGACGGCGAACGGCAGCCACGACGGCACCGCCGAAACCATCTGCGCACGGTTGGTGACGTACGCCGCCAGCGCGACGAGGACTCCGGTGGCGACGCCGATGCCGACGAAGCGCACGATATCGGCGGACATCGGGACGCGCGTCGAGTGCCGCGTCGTCTGCGCCGTCTGTGTCGTCCGCGTCGTCCGCGTCGTTCCCGCCACGTCGCCGTCGTCGGAGTCGGAGCCGTCGGGGCCGGACGTGGCGTTCGAGGTGCCGTTACCCATCGTCGGACACTCCGAGCGTGATGCGAACGTCTTCGATGTGTCCGACGAGTTCGCCGCCGACGCGGACGCGACCCTCTTCGACGGCCGCTCTCGCCGCTTCGGTCTCGCCGTCGACGAGTTCGACGGCAACCGTGAACTTCGTTGTCTCGCCCGGCGCAAGCGCGACGTCGTCGAGTGACCGCGTCCCGTAGTGGGTGAGCTCCTCGCCGTCGACGCGGCCGACCAGGTGGGCGCCCGACAGCGTCAGCGTCTTGCTCGTCGGATTGCGCGCTCGGACGGTGATTTCGAGCGACTCGCCGTCGTCGGAGACGGCGAGCGTCGTCGCCGAGGCCTCGATGGAGTCGCTTCGCGCGATCGCTAGCTGCGTCTGAAACGCCGCACCGAACAGCCCCGCCGTCAGCGCAAACAGCGCGACGAAGACGACGACGGCCGGGGAGCGCAGGATGGTGCGGAGGCGGGACCGCAGGGCGGCCACGTCAAGTCACTCCGCGTGCGGCGACGCGGGCGTCCGCTCGGCGTCGCTGCCTCCCTCGTAGAGGTGACAGGCGACCTGTTGCTCGTCGAGCGGCCGCGGGAGCGGAACCTCGCGCTCGCAGACGGTGGTGAGCGCCTCCAACTCCGCGAGCGCACCCTCGCGATCGCCGCCGAGATACGCCCGCGTCGCTGCCCGGAGCGACGACTCCGTCTCTCGCGGGAGGTTGATCTCCGCCACGTCGACGCCGATACCGGTGGAACGCACCTCGGAGGGGTGACGGTACTCTTCGGGAACGTCGAGGGCGAGTCCCTGACTGAGCATCCGTTCGACGGCGTCGTCGTCGGCGTCGAACTCCTCGTGCTCGAAGTCGTCCCTGCGCAGGCGTATCTTGTATTGGAAGGCACGCCGGAAGGCGTCCTGACTCCCCTGCCAGTCGTCCGGCGGGATGATGTGCGCACAGCGCGGGTGGTACCGACAGCCCGACGGCGGATTGCGCGGACTCGGCACCTCACCGGTAGCGTTGGCACGGCGTCGCTCCTCGGCGATCTCCACGTCGGGAACGGCGTCGAACAGCGCCTCTGTGTATGGGTGTTTCGGGTCCTCGATGAGGTCGTCGGTCGGCCCGTGTTCGATGACGTTTCCGAGGTACATGATGGCCGTCCGGTCGCACATGTAGCGGATGAGCGAGAGGTCGTGGCTGATGAACACGTACGTCAGGTCGTACTTGTCCTGCAGTTCCTTCATTAGGTTCAACACGCCGGCGCGGATGGAGACGTCGAGCATCGACACCGGTTCGTCGGCGACGACGAAGTCGGGGTCGACAACGAGTGCTCGCGCGATGGCGACGCGCTGGCGCTCGCCGCCGGAGAGTTCGTCCGGGAACGCGTCGAGATACACTTCGGCTGGACCGAGACCCACGTCGTTGAGCACCGTCTTGACGCGCTCGCGTCGGTCGTCGTAGGAGTCGGCCATCCCGTTTATCTGCAACGGCTCCGCGATGGCGTCGAACACTGTCATCCGGGGGTTGAGACTCTCGAAGGGGTCCTGAAAGATCATCTGGACGCGCTGTCGGAACTCACGCTCCTCCTCGCGCGTCATGTTCGAGATGTCGGTGCCGTCGAAATGAATCTCGCCCTCGGTCGGTTCGTAGAGCTTGACGAGCAGTTTTCCGAGCGTCGTCTTCCCGCAACCGGACTCGCCGGCGATGCCGAGGATGTCGCCCTTCTCGATGGAGAGATTCACACCCTCGACGGCGCGGACCGGTTGCGGTTCGCGGCCGAGAATCGTGTCGACGATTCCCCGGCTCATGTCGAACCACTTGTGGACGTTCTCGATTTCGACTAGCGACTCTGCGTTGCGGTCTCTTTCCATGTTTCCTCCTTTATCGCCTTCGTTCGTATCTCGTCCAGTTCGTCGCTCCGGTAGCAGGCGGAGCCGTGGCGGCGATCGTCCATCGCCTCCTGCAGCCGTCCGGTCTCCTCGACGGCCGCGACGTCGTACATCGGCGGGTGGCTCCGCTCGCAGTCGTCGACGGCGAACGGACATCGCTTGCGGAACCGACAGCCGGGGTCGGGGTCGCGCAGGTGCGGCGGCGATCCGGGGATGGAGACGAGCTGCTGCTGTTTCTGCGTGATGGTCGGAAAGGAGTTCTTCAGCCCGAGCGTGTAGGGGTTCGCCGTCTCTCTGAAGATGTCGTCGCGCGTGCCGCGCTCCATGATCTTCCCGCCGTACATGACGGCCATCCGGTCGCAGATCTCGGCCATGACGCTGATGTCGTGGCTGATGACGAGGATGGAGACGCCGAACTCCTCCTGAATCATCTCCAGTTCCTCCAGGATTCGGTCCTGGATGATGACGTCGAGCGCCGTCGTCGGCTCGTCGGCGATGAGCAGACTCGGGTTGCACGCCATCGCCATGGCGATGACCGCGCGCTGTTTCATCCCGCCGGAGAACTCGTGGGCGTAGTCGTCGGCACGCTCGGGGTCGATGCCGACGCGTTCGAGCAGGTCGCGGGCGCGCTCGTCGGCCTCAGCTTTGGTCGTTCGCGGTTCGTGGCGAAGGATGGCCTCGACGATCTGGTCGCCCACCTTGTAGACGGGGTTGAGCGCGTTCATCGCGCTCTGGGGGATGAGCGCCACCTCGCGCCAGCGGATGTCCCGAATCTGGGAGTCGTTCAACTGCGCGAGGTCGGTCATCCCGTCGGCGCGGACCGGGTAGCGCTCGTCGTCGATTATCTCGCGTCTCGGATTTCCGTTCCCGTCTTCCCACTGCGGGAGCGTTCCGTCGAACCACACTTCGCCGCTTTCGATGTAGCCGTTCGAGTCCAGGAGGTGGAGGAGGCTCTTCGCAAGCGTCGTCTTCCCACACCCGGACTCGCCGACGAGTCCGTACGTTTCGCCCGCGTCGACGGTGAAGCTCGCACCGTCGACGGCGTGGACGTCGGCGTCTTCGACTGCGTATCGTATCGAGAGGTCGTTTACTTCCAGTAGCGTCATTGATTATCTCTGCGGGTTGGTCACGTCCTCCATCGAGAAGCCGATGAAGTAGAACGCCGTTGCGAGCAGCATGATGGCCAGTCCGGGCGGAATCAGCCACCACCACGCGGTGAAGATGTACCCCTGCGACTTGATGCTCTCAAGCATAATACCCCACGAGAGCGATGCGAAGTCCGCCAGTCCGAGATACGCCAGCGCCGCTTGCGTCAGGATGGCCGCCGCGGCGTCCTGTGCGAGGTAGACGAACGACAGCGGGAGCACGTGCGGCATGATGTGCCGGAAGACGATGCGGAGGTCGCTCGCCCCGGCGACTCTTGCCGACTCGACGTACGCCCGCGTCCGCAGCGAGAGCGTCTCGCCGCGGATGACGATGCAGTTGTTGAGCCACGAGGTGACGGCGATGCCGATGATGATGTTCGTCGTCGTCTGCCCGCGAATCGCCACGAGGACGATGAGAAGCGGCAGGAACGGCAGGCCGTACATCACGTCGACGAAACGCTGGATGGTCTCGTCTATCCACGTGTCGCCGTAGAACCCGCTGATGAGGCCGAGCGGGACGCCGACGAGACTAGAGAGCAACCCGGCTGCGAGACCGATGTACATTGCCGTCGACGCCGAGTACACCAGCAGTGTCGCGATATCGCGGCCGTAGGAGTCGGTTCCGAGGGGTGCGAAGAACGGATCGCCGAACGCGGGGGGGTGCGGCAGCGATCGGACCTGTTCGCCGGTCAGTCGGGCGTTCTCGTAGCCGATGTATGCAACCCAGTCGGGCGTGTGCGGCGCGAACCAACTGGGAACGACGGCCCACAGCGAGAACATCGTCAGGATGACGAGTCCGATGACGCCCATCCGGTGTTCGGTGAACCGGTCCCAGCCGCGGCGGATGCGCTCGATGCGGGGCGCCCACTGCTTTCGGTACGATTCGAGTCCGGTCGTGGATTCTCCTTCGGTTGCCATCTAGTTCTCCTCCCCGAACTTGATTCGCGGGTCGAGGTACGTGTACGCGATGTCGGTGATGAGACGCATGACGACGACGAGGACGGCGAGCATGAAGAACGCCGCCTGCGTCACCGGGTAGTCGTTGTTCAGCACCGCCTCGACGAGCACTTGTCCCATTCCCGGCCACGTGAAGACGGCTTCCGTGATGACCGCGCCGTCGATGAGGAAGGCCAGTCCGACGATTGCGCCGGTCGCGACGGGAATGAGCGCGTTCCGCGCCGCGTGTTTGATCATCACCGTTCGTTCGTCGAGTCCTTTCGCGCGGGCCAAGAAGACGTAGCCCTCGTCGACGACGTTGTTCATCGACGGGCGCATGATGAGCATCGCACCGACCCAGCCGATACACGAGAGGCTGACGAGCGGGAGCGTGATGTGGACGAGCACGTCGGCCATCACGGTGAACGCGTTCCACTCGAATTCGGGGAACTGCGTCAGCATGTAGGCGCTCGGGAGCAGTTCCATCTCGTAGTCGAAGAACCAGATAAATAGCCACGCCAGCCAGAACGCGGGCATTGAGTAGACCATCAGCGAGGTGCTGAAGATAGCCTTGTCCTTCTGGGTGCCGCGCCACCAGCCGAGATACATCCCGACGAGCGGCCCGACGAGATACGCGACGATGTAGCTCGCACCGAAGAGGATGAGCGTCCGTGGCATCCGCCGGAGGATGAGGTCCCAGACGGGCACGTTCCACGTCGGCGACCGGCCGAAGTTACCCGTCTGGTAGTTGATCATGAAGTTGAGATACTGTTTCCACAGCGGTTCGTTGAGTCCCCAGACCTCCTGGATACGCTCGACCTGCTCTCTGGTCATCTCCGGGGAGATCATGCTGTCGATGAACGTCCCGGGAGCGCTGCGGATGAGCGCGAACAGCAGGGTCATGATGAGCAGGAGGGTCAGGTAGGAGACCACGAGCCGCTTTGCGAGGTACTTTCCACTGATTCTGGTCATTGTTTCGAAGTCACGGGTTTTTGTACGCGTACTGTTTGCGTTTCTGTCGCACGATTGGGGAGCGTCGTTATGAATGTGTTGGATTACTACGTTTTCTCGGAAAGAAAAGGTCGAAGAACCGGCTATAGAGGCGGCTAGAGGGGGAAAAAGAAAGTCGACGGCGTCGGCCGTCGGCGTTAGTTGTCCGTCTGGTGGATCTGCATGATGTTCGTCCCGAGGTAGCCGTCGCCGGGGCCCGGGATGTTGCCGACGAAGCCGGTCCAGTCGGCGGAGTTGACGGGCCACTGCACCTTCGCGTAGGAGAGGACCATTGTCGGGAAGTCGAGGTAGATCTGCTCGACCGCCTGCTTGGCGAGGTCGTTTCGGGTCTCGGTGTCCATCTCGGTGCGGCACTGCGTGATGAGGTCGTTGGCTGTCGCGTCGTCGAAGAGGCCGTAGCCCATCGGGTTGTTGAGCAGCGTGTCCGTGTTCTCGTCGCTGTGGTCGTCGGCGTTGGCGCCGTGGAAAAGGCTGTAGAGCGAACTCGCGCCGAACGGCGAGAGGCTGCTCCACGACATCGGGAAGATGTCGAAGTCCTCGTCGGCGTAGACGCTGTTGAGCATCGTGTTGAACGTCATCACCTTCCGCTCGATGGGGATGCCGATCGAGCGGAGGTTGCCGACGTAGCGCTCGACCATCTGGGCCGTCTTCGGCGAGTCCTTCGCCGGGTAGACGAGCATCTGGAGCGGTCCGTCGTTGATGTCGGTGATGGTCTCGCCGTTGACGCGAATCTCCTGGTCGACGTCGGCGTCCTGCAGCACGCTCGACTGAACGTCGCCGAAGCTGTAGTCGTGTTTCGCCTCGCTCTGCCCCGCGCTCACGTCGGTGAGGCTGCCGGGGTAGTCGATGCCGATGAACGTACCACTCTCGCCGGTGATGACCTGGCCGTCGGTGAGGAACTGACGGATGCCCTCGACGTCGACTTCGGAACTGGTCGCGTCGACGCCGCGGAAGGTGAACGCCTGCGTCGCCGGGCCGGTGAGGAGTTCGCCGTCGCCACCAGCGTCAGGGCGTACCGCCGAGTAACCGGGCGGCATCACGAAGTCGCCCTCCTGTTCGTAGCCGCGGTTGAGCTCCTGCGTCCAGTAGATGTCGTCGTACGCGAAGCCGAGCACCTGCCGGAACGCGAGGTCGTCGAGCGGCGTCCGACGGAGGTTGAACGAGTAGTGACCGTAGCCGGTGTCGTAGCCGGTGACGATGGATTTCCCGTCGGCGTCCTCAACCTGCTGGACCTTCGCGGTGTCAATCTGCTCGTACACCGTGTCGACGTCGCCGTTGAAGAACGCCTGCGTGAGCGCCGACTGGCTGCCGTAGATTTTGAACCGGACGGAGTCGATGAACGGGCCGCCGGCCAGCAGATTCTCGTGGTCCTTTTTCCACTGGAGGTTCTCCAGCGGTGCCTCGTCGCGGAACGTCACCTCGATCGCGGTGTCCGGGCTGTACGTCGTGACTTCGCCCGGCCCCGCGCCGATGGGACCGCCGTTCTCTTCGGGCTGGTAGGCCTGGTAGTCGTCGACCTCCTCCCAGATGTGCTTCGGCAGCAGCGGAACCTGCAACTGCGTGGAGTCGTAGGTGCCGATGGCCTGCGTGAGCTTCATGTGGACGTCCCAGTCGTTGTCGGCCTCCTCGACCGACTCGATGGGGTCGACCGTCGAGACGTAGCGCCCCGGCTTCTTCTCCATCAGGTAGTTGTAGGTGAAGATGACGTCCTCGACGGTCAGCTCCTCGCCGTCGCTGAAGGTGAGCCCCTCGCGGACGTTGAAGTAGACGTCGGGTTTCGGCTCCTCACCACCGGTGTTCTCGACGGTCCACTCAGTGTAGGCGCTCGGCTGAACCTCGAAGTTGACGGGGTCGATCGTCGTACCCCAGCAGTAGACGAAGTCGAGGGTCGATCGTCGTACCCCAGCAGTAGACGAAGTCGAGGATACTCCACGAGTACGCGGAAGAGGTCGAAAGCGGGTTGATCCCTTTCGGCTGCTGGTCCATCCCGACGGTGAACGTCCCGCCGCGGGTGATCTCGTTCGGATCTGTCGTATTCTGCTGGGGCGTATCCTCGGTATCCTCGGTCCCGTTTCCGTCCCCGTCGTTCCCGGCGTTTCCGCCGTCGCTGCACCCGGCGAGTGTGAGGGCAACGGCGCCTGCACCGGAGGCTTTCAGGAACCGCCGGCGGCTATCGTTCATCGAATCGTCAGACATGCAGCACCACGTTGACTCATACCATACTTATATTTGATGGTATTCTCACCGAGCTTCAGTTTACAGTTCGTTCTCATTTAACGAGAGATATTCATCTAACACTGACAGTTCAACGGCCCCGAAGCATGGAGTTGCCTTCGAGGAAGAAGTACATGCTCATCACGACGGCCGACCCGGACATCGCGAGGTAGATGTCACCGGGAACCTGCGTCGGTTCCGTTCGCGACAGCGCCATGCCCAACAGGCCCCAGAACGCCGACAGCGCGAACCCGCCGCCGAGCAGAAAGAACGACTCCACCTCCCGCCCGCGGCGATAGTAAATCATGCCTGCGAGGAGGGTGAGACCAGCGAGAATCGCCAAGACACTTCGAGTATCGAGCATGTCGGTTCCGTACGACCGCGCATATATAAGACCACCGTGCTCGCGCACGTGTCGTTTATTAGCATCCTGTTGGCTGTTTGAGCCGGCATCCACCCAGTATCCGTACCGTCGCCGCTGTCGGTCGGCCTACCGTCTATTCGGGACGTTTCCGATCTCTCCTGGAGAGTCGTTTCGCCCCATCGCTTTTGCGCGTCAGGCACGTAGCTTCGAACGATGGTATCCGCACTGTTCATCGTCAGCGAGGAGGGGTACTGGGCCGAGGAGTGTACCGAACCGCTCACCACGCTCTCGGACGCGGGCGTCGACGTCACCGTCGCCACGCCGAGCGGGTCGCCGCCGGTGGTCGACGAGCGCTCCGTCGACCCGGAGACGGTCGGCGAGGAGACGGCCGAACGCGCCCGAGAGATTCACGAGAACGACGAGCGACTCAACGACCCCGAACCCATCGCGGCCGTGTCGGCGTCGGAGTACGACGTCGTCGTCTTCCCCGGCGGTCACGGCACCGAGTGGGACATCAACCAGGACCGTCACGCGCGACGGCTCCTGCGCGACGCCGTCGCGGGCGACGACGGAAAGGCGCTCGTCGTCTGTCACGCCGTCGGTATCCTCGGCTTCACGCACACCGAGGAGGGGAAGTACGTCGTCAACGAGCGCGACGTGACCGGCTTCCCCAACGAGTGGGAAGAGGAGATCGTCGACGAGCACGACCGGATGCCCGACGGTCGGAAGCTTCCCTACTGGGTCGAAGACGAGGTGAAGGCGGCAGGCGCGAACTGGGACGCCGAACTCGACGCCGACACGAGTGTCACCGTCGACGGCGACCTCATCACCGCCCGCGGTCCTGAGTCCTCGCACACGGCGGCGACGACGCTGCTCGACGAGTTGGGTGTCGAAGCGAAGAGCGCCTAAAAGGCGAAAACGACGCAGCGATCGAGACCCGCCGTCGTCACTCGATTTTGAAGACGGCTTCCTCGATGCTCTCGCTGCGACAGTCGGGACACCGCGAGGGGTAGTTCACCGGGTCGTCGTAGTTCGAGAAGCCGCAGTTGCGGCACTCCGGCGGCGCGACGAGGAACTGCTCGTCCGTGCCGTCGAGCGACTGCGCGACGTGTCGAAGGTGGTCGTAGACGACCGATCGGGGAGCGTCGACCGTCGCCGAGAGACCGCTCGCGGTCGACGGTTCCGCTCTGAGCACGTCGGCGATTCGCTGACGCGTCGTCTCCGTCTCGTCCATAGCACCGAGTACGAGCGAGCGGCCAAATTCTTTTGCTTCGTTCGCTTCTTCCCCACTTTGAGCAAAACAGTCATGACGCCTGCCATTGTTGGGACGTGTATGAAAGCAGTCGTCCTTGCCGGAGGCTACGCCACGCGTCTTTGGCCGATTACCAAGCACCGTCCGAAGATGTTCCTTCCGGTGGGGAAGTCGACGGTCATCGACACGATATTCGCCGACCTCGAAGCCGACGATCGAATCTCGGAGGTGTTCGTGAGCACCAACGAGTACTTCGCCGACGAGTTCGAGAGCTACCTCGCCGACTCCGAGTTCGAGAAACCGACGCTGTCGATCGAGGAGACGAGAGCCGAAGACGAGAAGTTCGGCGTCGTCGGCGCACTCGCCGAGTTGGTCGACCGCGAGGGCGTCGAGGAGGACCTCGTCGTCATCGCCGGGGACAACCTCATCAGCTTCGACGTCGCGGAGTTCGTCGACTTCTTCGAGGAGAAGGAGTCGCCGATTCTGGCCGCCTACGACGTCGGGTCGCGCGAACGGGCGAAGTCGTACGGTCTCGTTCGACTCGATGGCGACCAAGTCGTCGAGTTTCAGGAGAAGCCGAAGGACCCCAAGAGTACGCTCGTCTCTATCGCCTGCTACGCGTTCACCGCCGAGACGCTGCCGAAACTCGACGAGTATCTCGCTTCCGACAACAATCCGGACGAACCCGGTTGGTTCCTCCAGTGGTTGCAGTCCCGTGACTCCGTCTACGCGTTCAGCTTCGACGACGCGTGGTACGACATCGGGACGGCCGAAAGCTACCTCGAAGCGGTCGCGTGGAAACTCGACGGGCAGAACTTCGTCCACGACGACGCGACGGTCGAAAACAGTGAACTCGGCGACAACGTGCAGGTGATGGCCGACGCCGAGGTTCGAAACTCGACGCTCGAACGCTGCGTCGTCTTCTCGGACGCGACTGTCGAAAATTCGACGCTTCGAGAGACCATCGCCGACCAGCAGACGCACATCGAGGGGTTGCAGTTGACGGACACGCTGATCGGCGAACATTCGAAACTCGTCGGTGACGAGTAGCTTCACACCGTTTACGCTGCGAGCTGGCTTCGACAGGCCTCGGCAAACGGTGTCTTCGCGACAAAGCCGGAAGACGTAGAAGTCGCTCCACGTCTTCTTTTGCACCAACTGTCTACGACCCTCCCGTCGGGCGCCTCGCGATCTCTAGTCGGTCCTCGGCCGCTCGCGCCGTCGGCGCTCGCGGAACGACCTCGCCGCTCAGCGCTCCCCGAGTCGAGCGTCGGTCACCCGAATCCGCCCTCTCGTCCCCTCCCACTTTGTCTCGTATTCCAACTCGATGGGTCGGGACATGTGCGGCCCGTCGGTCACCAGCGTCTCGAACTCGCCGCCCTCGCCGAGGATGTGGACGCCGTACTCGTCGTTGAGTTCCTCTAACTCCGTGAGCGCGTCGGCGTCGAGCGTTCGCCCGAGCCACGACTCGTCGAGTCCGTGGGCCGCGACTTGGATAATGCGAATCTCGAAGCCGGCGTCGAGCATCGCATCGGCGAGTTCTCGGGGGTCTTCCTGCCACAGCGGTGCGAACAGGTCGATGCCGAGTCGGTCGCACATCTGCTGAATCCGATTCGTCTGGAACTCGCTTTCTACCGCTCCTGCAGTGACGCCCGCCAATTCGAGTTCCGCCTGCAACTCCCGGAGCGCCGCCTCCATCGGTTCGAGTTCGGCGTCGCCCTGCTCGCCGGAGTCGACAGCGTCGTCGGCGTCGAAGGATTCGGGTTCGACTTCGACGAGTTCGATACCGACGCTCTCGGCGGCGAGGCGCGCCAGTCGCGTCTCGGGGACGTGGTACATGTACGAGTCACCGTCGGGGTGGACGGTGAGCAGTCTGCTCACGTTCAATCCTTCTTCGAGTGCCCGGTAGAGCGCCCACGAGGAGTCCTTACCGCCCGAAAAGAGGCTCACCCAGTCGTCGGTCATTGACCGATGTACTGACGACCGGGGTTTACAGGCACCGGTTCGGTCCGTTCCCAGCGGGGGCGCAACTCCAAACGGAGAGACAGCCCGCCCGTCAGAGCTCGTCGAGTTCGGTTTCGAACGACTTCCACCAGAGGTGGCCTCGGTTGCGAACCTCCATATGTTCGAGCACGCCGGCTTCGGTCAGCGATTCGAGTCGTGCGTACATCGCCCAAATCGGAACCCCGAATCGCTCGGCGAGATACCCCGTGTTGACGACCGGTTGCGGTGCGCAGCGAATCACCTCGAGGATGTCTCGCGTCGGGATGCTCGCTTCGGAGACGCAGTCGGGTACCGAATCGGAGTCGTCGCTCGCGTCCATAAGTCGGTGTACTCGCTATGGGGTCAAATCGGTCTAGCGAGGTGAGGGGGACAGTGTTCGGAATCGAACGGTTTCCGTCGACCGGGGAGTTGTCCGCCGCCGCCGCATCCCCCGCGGAGCGAGTCTCACCGATACTCCTCCCGCGGCGGGGAGAACACGTCGATGACGGTGCCGGATTCGAGAACTTCGTAGCTGTGCTCAACCCCTCCCGGTATCGAGTAGCTGTCGCCGGTTTCGAGGATCTCGTCGCGGTCGCCGAACCGAAGGCGGTAGCGACCCGAGACGACGTAGCCGCTCTGCTCGCTCTCGTGACTGTGAGGCGGCACGTCGTTTCCCTTCTCGAAGTGCATCTTCGTCACCATCGACTCCTCGCCGACCGCGAGCACGTCGAAGTTGACGCCCTGAAACTCGTTTCGCTCGGCATCTGCTGCTTTGACTATCGACCCGTTCATACGAGTATTCGAAACGAACGTTCGTTATATAAGCGTATCTGCCGGCCATGTATCCGATTTTCTCACAGAAATGTCGTTTCTGTACTATTCGATCCTAGTCGACCGTTCGTAACCGGTCCGAACGATCCATCACGACGATTCACCCACCGAACGGGCGATTCCACAATCTCAGAGGATGGGGACGATGCGTGCCGTCGTTTCAGCGTATATCTACCCGATGGTCTACGAACAGACCGCCTTCCGAGGGTGTGCGATCCGAACAGCACATCATTCCGTATCGTGTAAAAGCGTTTATCGAAGCGGCTTGCTCCGCCGAGCGCTCACATGTACCCCAAATCACGCAGGCGACCCATGATGTTCTCTTTGTCCTGCGCGCGGCCCTCTCGCTCGGTCGTCGCGTCTAGATCCTGCATCCACGCCGGGCGCTCGTCGGACTTCGCCGACCCCGACTCGGTGCCGAGCGAGCGGAACCCCTCGAAGTACTTCGGCGAGACGGGGAGATCCTCGGCGATCAAATCGCCGGGGAGGTCGTCGCGCGACTCGGGGACGTGTCCGGCCGGGTAGCCCTCGACGGTGTCGGGGACGACGAACTGCCAGAACGCCTCCCAGACGTCGGCCTCGTCGAACTGGAGGATGGTGTGGATGCGGTCGTGCGGCGGGTACTTCTCGGAGTCGTGACGCGGACTGAAGAACGTCTCGTCGGCGCGCGACTCCTGTTCGTCCCAGCGGACGCCCGAGAAGATGCCGTCGTACCCCCGCTGGGTGAGCGTCTCGTTCAGCGCGATGGTTTTCAGAAGGTGGTTGCCGACGAACGTGTCGGCGTCGAGGACGAGCGTCTCCTCGTCGTACTCCAGTCGAGCGAGTTCCCGCCGCGTCGCCTCGCCGAGTTCGCTCACGGCGAACTCGTCGCCGGGTTCGGCGCCGAGGCGGGCGAACGCCTCGTTTCGCGCGACGACGAGTTCGAGGCCCCACTCGTCGGCCCACTTCTCGACGAACGCGGTCACCTCGGGGAAGTGCTCGAAGTGGTCGATGAAGACGACCGGCGGTACGTCGTGGCCGTGCTCGCGGGCGACCTCCATCACGACGTAGAGGACGAGCGTCGAGTCCTTTCCGCCGGTCCACATCACCGCCGGGTTTCGGTACTGGTCAAGCGCCCGCGCGGTGAGTTCGGCGGCCTTCTCGACTTTCTCGCCGAGGGAGGGGTAGTCGGCGGCGGTCTGGGCGGTTCCGGCTTCGTAGTCCACGTCGAGGTAGTCGGGAAACTGCTCGGTCATCGACGATACACTCCACCGCTGAGGATATTTACGTTTCCGCGGCGAGTGGTTGACACGGAACACGGTCGCTGTGACGTTTCCGCGGATATTCGCCGTCGCTCGGCCACGAGTCGCAAATAACGGAAAATCGACGCGTCCGCCGGGAGGTGGCAGCCCCGAGAGAGGGTGTGGCAGTTACCTGCGGAACTTTACATGTAGCCGAGGTCGCGCAGGCGCTCCATCAGGTCCTCTTTGTCCTGGGCGCGGCCCGCGCGTTCGGTCGTGTTGTCGAGGTCCTGCAGCCATGCGGGCTCCTCGTCGGCTTTCGTCGTGCTCACTTCGCTGCCGAGCGAGCGGAACCCCTCGAAGTACTTCGGCGAGACGGGGATGTCCTCGTGGGTGAGTCCGTTCGGCAGGTCGTCGTAGTCCTGCGGGACGTAGCCTTCGTCGGGGTACTCCTCGACGGTCTCCGGCACGACGAAGTGCCAGAACGCCTCCCAGACGTCGGCCTCGTCGAACTGGAGAATCGGCTGAATGCGGTCGTGCGGCGGGTAGATCTCGGGGTCGTGACGGGGACTGAAGAACGTCTCGTCGGCGCGCGCCTCCTGCTCGTCCCAGCGGATGCCGGAGATGACGCCGTCGATGTCGTACTCCTCGAGCGCGTTGTTGAGCGCGACGGTCTTCAGCAGGTGGTTGCCGACGTACGTGTCGAGCAGGAACGGGAAGTCGTCCTCCTCGTACTCCAAGATGTCGCGGATGTGGTGCTGGTTCTGCTCGTTGAGTCCGTCGACTGGGATGTCATCGCCCGGTTCGAGACCGTTCTCGTCGACGTACTCGCCGACGTTATCGTTACGCGCGTAGATGACCTCGAGGTCCCACTCGTCGGCCCAGCGCTCGACGAACTCCATCAATTCGTCGAAGTGCTGGTAGTGGTCGATGAACACCGCGGGCGGCTTTTCGAGGTCGAACCGCTCCGCAACCTCGTTGACGAAGTACAGCGTCAGCGTCGAGTCCTTCCCGCCGGTCCACATCACCGCGGGGTTCTCGTACTGTTCGAGGCCGGTCTTCGTCACCTCGATAGCTTTCTCTAGCTTGTGCTGGATGCTCGGATAGTCGGCCGCGGATTCACCTTCGCCGTCGGAGTAGTCTACGTCGAGGTACTCTGGGAAGCCTTCGGGCATCTCGTAATGAGATATAATTAGCGGAGTAAAGTGTCTTATGGCTCGTCGCAACGCGTGAGTGACGCTGTGTGTTATTCACACGCTCGGCCCATCGAACGCGCCGAAAGGCCGCGTATCCGCTCGGGTCGTCGTGTCGTCGGAGAAACTGCCGCGCGCCGCCGCTCAGTTGATGAACTTGTTGTCGCGCCAGTTGATGCCGTTGCCGCCAGAGTTGTTCTGCTGTGGGTTCTCGACGACTTCGACGCTCGCCGGTCGGATGTCACCCTCGACGATGCGGGTCGCACGGAGATCGCCGTCTTCCTCCGTAATCGCCGTGAGCGTCCCTTTTTCGGCGAGTTTCGCTATCTCGCACAACACCTGGAACATCGGGAACTGCAGCGCCGTGTTCTGCAACACCGTCTCGCGGTCGCCTTTGAAACAGGCGAACTCGACGAGTTCGGAGGGGATCTCCTCCTCTTCGTCCTGCGCCCACTGCGGGCCGCCGGCCCGCGGCGGCTCCTCCTCGTATACGCGCGTCTCCGTGACGCTGGCTTTGAGTTGCGCCGTCGGCGTGTACTTGCTCAGGCTCTCGTCGTCGGAGATCGCCTTGATGATGAGCGTGTTGTTTCGTCGGGTGATGTCGATATCGGCGATTTCTGTCGGAAGGTCGGGATTACCGTCGAAGTAATCCTCGACATCTTCGAGAGGCAGTTCCAGCGTCGAGTGAAGTCTATATACGCGGCCTGACATTTTTTGTGCTTCTGATGGGGGGATGGGTTGGTACTGCGCGCTACTGCGCAAATGCCGGTACGTGCGTCCACTAAGTGCGGTGGGCATATAGGGGCTACCCTTCTATTCAGAAATAATCCAGTTCGAACGAATTACGAACTTCCGAGCGTTGCCTCGAGTTCGCCGCGTTCGTCGAGTTCGGCGAGGATGTCGCTGCCGCCGACGAACTCGCCGTTGACGTACGTCTGGGGAATCGTCTCCCATCCGCTGTGCTCCGACAGTGCGGCGCGGTACTGGTCGAGCGCGGGGAGCACGTCCACCGTCTCGAACGCCTCTCGGTGCTGGCTGATGAGTTCGACCGCTCGCATCGAGTAGCCGCATTGCGGCATCAGCCGGTTACCCTTCATGAACAGGACGACGTCGTTCTCCTCGATGGTTTCGTCGACGCGCTGTTGGACCTCGTCGGCGCTGAGGTCGCTTCCCGGTTGGAAGGTCATGTGAGGAGGTACGATACCACGCCTGATAGGGGTTGCGCCCGAGTCGTCGTCCGGAGCGGGCGCTAACGCGCTCGTTCGAACATCCGTCGAGCGCCTCGCCGAGCGACAGTTTCCGGGGGCTTCGCGCTCACTCCTCGCCAACGCTGACGACGTTGATGAGCGAGTGGACGGGGACGCCGTCTATCTCCTCGATGCCTTGCTTGTCGACGATGACGACGGCCGCTTCCACCTTCCCGCCGTGGTCGCGGACCGCCTCGATAGTCTGACGCATCGTCGTGCCGCTCGTGATGATGTCGTCGACGACGTAGCAACTGCGGTCGCGGATCTGGGCGAAGTTCCGCGAGAAACTGCCGCCGAGATCCTCGATGTCCCCCTCCTCCCACTGGTGTTTCGCGGGTGCGAACGTCCCGAGGTCGGTGTCGAGTTCCCGGGCGACCACCGTCGCCAGCGGTGCGCCCGCCTTCTCGATGCCGATGGTGAGGTCCACGTCGTCGCCCTCCGTGCCGAGCAGGTCGGCCATCGCCCACGCGAGGTAACTGAGTCGGGCGCTGTCGCGGCCGACGGCGCTCCAGTCGATGTGGATGTCGTCGGGACCGGTGCCGCCGGACGGTGCGTCGCTCGTCGTCTCGGGCGCGGCGCTCGTCGCCCCGCTGCGCTCGACGAGCCAACTCGCCGTCTCGCGGGAGACGTTCAGTTCGTCGGCGATTTCGCCCTTCGAGAGGCCGCGCTCGGCCAACTCCGCTGCGCTGGAGATGAGGTCATCGACGTTCTTCATACGTACTGAATTGGATGGCGGTTTTTATAGTGGTGTCGTCGTCGTCGAATGCCCGCTCGAACTCGTCCAGTCCGTAGATTCCGGAGACGAGCGAGTCGAGCAGCCACTGCGGCATCGACGCCAGCGACTCCGTCGCCGCCTCGAAATGTTTGACGTGGGAGTTGACGCTCCCGACGAGCGCCTTGTTGTGGAGGACGAGTTCGCTGTGGAACGCCCCGCCGTCGACTTCGAACTCCCAGTCGCTCGGGACGCCCAGAAGCGCCGCGACGCCGTTAGGCGCGAGCGCGTGAACCGTCTCGAAGACGTGCTTCGGGTAGCCGGTCGCCTCGTAGACGAAATCCATCGGCTCGTGAACCTCGGGAATCTCGTCAACAGGCGTCTCCCGGGAGTCGACGTACGTCGCCCCGAGTTCCTCGATAACGTCGATGGTCGGGTCGGGTCTGTCGCGGCGGCCGAGACAGTAGAGATGGTCGGCGTCGTAGCCGTATTCGAGACCGAGCATCGCCAGGGTCAAAAGCCCTAGACTGCCGTTGCCGAGGACGAGCGCCGACTCGGGGTTCCACTCGAACGCCGACCGGGAGGCGTAGGCGTGCTCGATGGCTTTCTCGGAGATAGAGATAGGTTCGACGAGGAAGCCGACCGAAGCGAGCTCGTCGGGGATCGGCACGAGATACTCCTCGGGGCTGGTGAAGTACTCGGCCATGAAGCCGTGCGCGCCGTCGATACCGCGTTCGTGGTACTCGCCCGCCGGCGCCATGTCGGGTTCGCCCCGCTCGAAGTACTCGTTCATCCCGTTCGGCGGGCGGCGAACCGTCGGCACGACGACGTCGCCGCGTTCGAGGTCGGTCCCGTTGGGGTCTTCGACGACGCCGACGGCCTCGTGGCCGAGGACCAGGAACTCCTCGCCCTCGGGGAAGCCGCCGTGGCCCCCGTTCAACACCTCGTGGTCGGTTCCGTCGACGCCGACTCGAAGCGTTCGCACGAGCGCTTCACCCGCCGGCGGGTCCGGTTTCGGCACGTCGACGACGCTCGGTCGGCCGTCTCCCTCGTACACCGCTATCGCCTTCATGCCCGGCGGTAGGAGCCTGACCACCAAAACATTTATTCTCTCGCGAGTAAACACTATGTCTGTCGGTGAGCGCCGTACGCGACGCTTCAGCCCCGTCGCGTGACTCGCACCCGCGAACGTCATCCAGCCGGCCAGCCAGCCACGTGAGCGCTCACCGCACCCGTGCGTCTTTCCCGACCTCTCTTCACCGCTGAGCGCCGGTCTCTCCCGTTGTTCGACGGTCTCTCACCGTCGCTCGACGCTACGTCTCCTCCCTCAACGCGCGCAACGGACTTTATCCTCCTCGATACCCTACAGAGAGTCGTGTGCACACTCACCCTCGCGTGGCAGGTGTTCCCCGATGCCCCCGTCGTCGTCGCGGCCAACCGCGACGAGGCGTACGGACGGCCCTCCCAACCCCCGGCGCGCATCGAGGACGACCCGGCCGTCGTCGCTCCCCGCGACGCCGAAGCGGGCGGCACGTGGGTCGGCTACAACGAGCACGGCCTGTTCATCGGCATCACGAACCGCTGGACCGACGCCGACCCGGCCGCCGACCGGTCTCGCGGGCTGCTCGTCCGCGAGGCGCTCCGGCACGAAAGCGCCGAGGAGGCCGCCCGGTTCGTCGAACGCGAACTTGACGAGCGAAGCTACGATGGGTTCAACCTCGTCGTCGCCGACGCGATGGCGGCGTTTTGTTTCGAGTGGGACGGTCGCCTCCACGTCTCGCAGTTCGACCCCGGCGTCCACGTCGTCGTCAACGTCGGATTCGACGACTCCTTTACGATTCCCTCGTTCCGCTCGGAGGTCGGCGAACAGCAGGCCGAGAACGCCCGCCGCGTCCGCGAGGCACTCCAACCGGAACCTGGCGAATCTTCGGCGGCGTGGCACGACAGAGCGGCGTCCGTCCTCGCCGACCACGAGTACGGCGTCTGTATTCACGGGGACTCGTTCGGCACCCGCTCGTCGTCACTCATCGCCATCGGCGAGGGCGGCGCGAGCTATCGGTTCGCGGACGGCCCGCCCTGCGAGACGGCCTACGTACGGGTCGAAAGCCACATTTAAGCGGGTCGCGCGACGTGTATGGTGTATGAACCTGAGCACGCCCCAGACGGAGGTGTCCGCGTGAGCACCACGGACCTCGAATCCGACCTCACGGCGGACGAGCGCCGCGGACTTGAACTCATCCGCGAGACTCGGGGCATCCACCAGAGCGACTTCTGGAAGGAACTCGACATCGGCTCCCGGAAGGGAAGTCGCATCGCTGAGCGACTCGCCGAAACGGGTCTCATCAAGCGCTCGGAGACCGTCTACGATGGACACAACACCTACTTCCTCGAACCGGCGGCGCGCGACCTGAACTTCTCGCTGCTCATGGCCGGCGACATGCTCTCGCCGTATATCGGCGAGGAGGAGATAGACCCCAAGAGCGACGCGTTCTCGCAGTGGCTGATGAACCTCGCGTACGACGAGTACTGAACGCTCGCTCGGTTCGTGTTTTCGCCGCGGTCGCTACTGGGTTCTGAGATACATCGCCTTCGACGCTGGTCTGGTCTCCTCGAAACCGAAGCGCTCGTAGAAGCCGTCCACGTCGGCGACGAGGTTGACGTACGCGTTCGGCGGCGCGTCCTCGTCGAGGAACGCGACGAGTTCCTCCATGATCTTCGTTCCGAGGCCCTCACCCTGATGGTCGGGGTGGACGGCCATATCCACTATCTGGTAAACGGTGCCCCCGTCTCCGACGACGCGCCCCATCCCGACGGCCGTCTCAGTTCCGCCCGTCTCCACGGCGAACGCGGTCGCTGCGAATAGCGTGTTCGGCAGGCCGCGCTCGGCACCTTCCGGTGACCGTGACGACATGCCGGCGGCCTCGCGAAGCGAGAGATACGTCTCGACCGACGGTAGCGTCGGTCGAACGTCGTAGTGCATGCCAGAGAAACACCGCGAAAGGGGAGTTCGGTTTCGGTTCACCGCGGGAGGCGGGACGTCGATTACTCGACTTACTCGCTTACTCGGCTTCCTCGTCGTCGCTCGCCAGCAGGTCGTGTTCGGAGAGGTACGACTCGATCTCCTCGTTCGAGCGCTCGGTGTACTGCTCGGTCTCGACGTCGATGGTCGCGAGACCGACGCCTTCGGGTTCGAGCCCCTCGTCGTTCGACTCGGCCAACGCCGACAGCGCGAGACCGATGCCGCCGTCGAGGTCGGTGTCCTCGGTGTAGTGCTCTTCGAGGTAGTCGCGGATGTCAGCGCGGTCCGCGCCGACCGAGAGCGCCTTCCACTCGTACGGCGTCCCCGAGGGGTCCGTCTCGAAGAGGCGGGGTTCGCCCTTCTCGATGCCGCCGACGATGAGCGCGACGCCGAACGGCCGCGCGCCGCCGACCTGCGTGTACTGTTGGATGTGGTCGGTGACCTCCTTCGTCAGCGACTCGATGCCGATGGCCTCGCCGTAGCGGAGGCGGTTGACCTGCGCGCGCTGGCGCGCGAAGTCGATGAGTTGCCGAGCGTCGGCGACGTGGCCCGCCGAGGCGATGCCGACGTGCTCGTCGGCCTTGTGGAGTTTCTCCACGCTCGACGGCTCCATCAGCGGCGAGCGACTCCGCTTGTCCGCCGCCAGCACGACGCCGTCGGCCGTTCGGACGCCGATGCTTGCCGTTCCTCGCTTCACCGCCTCGCGCGCGTACTCGACCTGGTACAGACGGCCGTCGGGCGAGAAGATGGTGATGCCGCGGTCGTACGCCTGCTGTTGCGCTTGTCCCTGCATAAGTATCACTCGAAATCGAGTTCCGTCGCGCCGAGAACGCCCGAGGGGAGGCGGACGCAGCGTGCGTCGTCGCGTGCGACCGCCGTCCGCTCGGAGCCTTCGAACACGACGTGTCTCTTCTCGGAACGTGCGGCCGCGCCGCGTAAATACCTTTCTTCACAGGCGCGCACGGTCCCAGAGACGCCCCGGACCCGCACCCCGATTTCGTCGTCGTCGACGGCGTCCACGCAGGCGAGCGCGGCGCGCGCCTCGTCGACGTGACCTCGGCGGACGCGGACGACTGCCTCGCCCGTCCCGAGGCCGAGTTCGAAGCCGTAGACCGTGAGGTCGGCGTCGGCGCTCCCGGCGTCTCCCAGCAGGTTCTGGGCGGCGTACCAGAGTTCGCGCTGGAACGCGCCGCGGTCGAACTCGGCGTCGGGCCACGTCTCGATGCCGACCGCAAGATAGCGCCACCGCGGTCGGAGGTGTTTCGGCAGGTGCTTCATCGGCGTTCGGTTCAGGCCGCCGACTCGCTGTCGGCGTCGCTATCGACGCCGAACCGCTCGGCGACGAGCACGCCCACCTGGTCGTGGACGCGTTCGACCGCGGTCAGCGCGAACCCGGCGTCGGTGAGGCAGTCGACGAGGTGGCCGACCGTCGACGGATCGTCGACTTCGGGGCTGTAGAACGGCTCCTCGGGGTCGGGTTCGCCGAAGAACATCACGTCGCCGAGCACGAACTTCTGGGGTCCGAGACCCGAGATGACCTCGATGGCTTCGCGTTTTTCGTCGTCGGAGAGGTGGTGCATCGCGAAGTTCGAGACCACCACGTCGACTTCGCCGTCGTAGTCGGGTTCGCGGAACGACCCGCGGCCGAACTCGACGTTTTCTATTCTCTGTTTCTCGGCTTTTTGTTTCGCCTGCTCCATCATCCCCTCGCTGATGTCGCGGCCGACGACGCGCTTGGCATTTGGCGCGAGCGCCAGCGCGATCGCCCCGGTTCCGGTGCCCAAATCGAGCACCACATCGTCGGGACCGGGGTCGGCGTGGTTGACGACGAGCGACGCGCAGGCTTTGTACTCGTCGGAGTCCTGACTCTCGTCGTAGTCGGCGGCGATTTTCGAGAAGCGGGCGGCGTGTTCCTCAACCGTCTTCTTCATACCTGCCCCGTTCGACCCCCGGGGCTATGAACGACTCGGACGTTCGGTCGCGGTTTCGCGCGGCGAGGCGACCCCACTCGCGGAGTCCCGTCTCTATCTGGTCGGCCGAGAACCCGACTCGCTCGCCGACGGCGACGAGTTCGCGCGGCGCGCGCAGTTGGAGATGTGAGGAGGGATTCGCGCTGACGACGAACGGCACGTCGTAGTACTCGACGAGTTCGCGGAGTTTTCGGAGCGATTTGAGCGCCTGCACGCGCCGGCCGCCGTCGGCGCGGAGCACCCGCCGAAAGTCGAACTCGACGCGGACGCCGTTTCGTTTCGCGGATTTTGCGAGCACGTGGTTGAAGTCGCCGCCGGACATCGGCCGCGACAGCACGTCGATTCGCTCCTGCTCGGTAGCGAAGCGATTGAGCGCGTCGTCGCCGCCGCGAAGGATGAGGAGCGTCGTCTTCGGACGGAAGTTTCCGACCGCGCCGCTGGCCTGTTCGGGGCTCGCGGCAACGACTTCGACGGCGTCGACGACATCGACGTTATAGCGGTCGCTCGCGCGCTCGCAGGCGTCGGCGTCGGGTGTGCCCCGAAAGCGGACGACGACGCCCTCGAAGCCGTAGTCGGCCGCCGTACGGGCGAACCGCGAGGGGGTGCTGTCGCCATCGGGGTGCGCGTGGACCGCTTCGTACATCGTCTGTTATCGTTATCGTCGTAGTGGGTGCTTGTCGGTTTCGACACGGAGGACGGTGAGTTTCCAGCGACCAGAGATGCGTTGAAATACACACATCATGATAGTTCGACATGAAGCGCCGCGAAGCCCTATCTGCAATCAGCGTCTGCGTAACGACGCTCCTTGCGGGTTGTCTCGGTGATGGTGTCTTCGGCCCCGAAGAGGGCTGTCCCGACCTGAACATCGAAAACGAACGCACCTACGAACAGCGTGACGTGGGTGTGCTCGACGACAACGGAGTCGTTCTCGTCTCCTCGCGTGACGGCGTCGGCCGACTCGACGACCGTCAGTTCACCGACGAGGACGACGAGTGGGTGAACGAGACCGACTTCAGTACCGAGGTGCTGGTCGGCTTCAGTCATACCGGCGGTGGCAACGTGCGGGACTTCGAGCCGGGGATACTGGGCGTCGAAGAGAGGCCCGACCGGACCGTTCGAATCTATAGCTGCATTGAAGAACTGAGGCCGGGCGACGTCGCGTTCGTCTACACCGCGCTGCTCCGCGTTCGGTACGAGGACAAACCACCGACGCGCGCGACGCTCTCACACTGGACGGAAGGTGAGAAGGTGACCTACACGACTGGCGAGTAGCGAGTGTTAGGAAATCGGCGAATCGTGGTAACGAGGTTGCAACGCTGTTTGTCGTCTCTATCACGGCTCAGACAGTTTCTGCGGGAGCTACAAACCGCTACGGAGCTCTGGAGTGAATCGGAATTTGCCGAGCGAGTCAAATACGACTGCAGAGCGCACCGAGAGACCACACTGCCCATACCTCGGTCCTCCCCAACCTCGCGGTTGACATAAACGCCAGCCGCTCCACCGGAAGGGCGAAGCCCTTTCGAGCCTGCACTCACTTCGTTCGCGCAGACGCCACAGAGGGCGCTCCCGCCATGCGCCGCCGCAAATATCCTTTATTCGAACCGTCTCGGATTCTTCATCGCCTCCGCGACCCGAACCGCCGCGACGTTCTCGGGCACGTCGTGGACGCGGACGATGTCCGCGCTGCGTTCGACGGCCAGCGCGGTTCCCGCGACGGTTGCGTCGAGGTTGTCACCCGCCTCCTGTCCGACGAGTTCGAACATCGACTTGTGCGAGTGGCCGACGAGAATTGGACAGCCGAGCGCCTCGAACTCGGAGAGTCGAGACAGGAGTTCGAAGTTCTCGGACTTCGACTTCCCGAAGCCGAGACCCGGGTCGACGATGACGCGTTCTCTCGGGATACCAGCCTTCTCGGCCAGCAGCACGCGCTCGTTCAGTTCCTCGACGACGTCCTCGACCACGTCGTCGTACTCCACATTCCTGTCGGGGACGACGGGTGCGTCGATGCTGTGCATGACGATGACCGGAACCTCTCGCTCGGCGGCGAGAAACCGCATCTCCGGGTCTTCGAGACCGGTCACGTCGTTGAGGATGTCCGCGCCCGCGTCGAGCGCAGCCCGGCCGACTTCCGCCCGCCGCGTGTCGACGGAGATGGCCACGTCGAGGTCCGAAATCGCCTCGATAACCGGGACGACTCGTTGGATTTCGTCTTCGACCGATACGGGGTCCGCGCCGGGGCGGGTGCTCTCGCCGCCCACGTCGACGATGTCCGCGCCCGCCTTGACCATCGCCTGTGCTTGGGCGACGGCGGCGTCGGCGTCGAAGAACTCGCCGCCGTCGTGGAAGGAATCGGGCGTCACGTTCAGAATCCCCATCACCGACGCGCGCTCCTCCCACGGGTAGCCGTGTCGGGCGCGGGACGACTCGCTGCCGAGTTCGAGACGCTCGCGGAGCTCCCTCGCGACCTGCGAGAGACCGTACGGATGGTCGTCGAGTCCGTCGAGCAGGCGCTCGAACTGGTCGAACGTTCCGGCGAGCACTACGTCCTGTAGTTCGCCGTCGCTTCCGAGACCCGCGGCGACGCACTCGCCGCCGAGACGACCCATCTCGGTTTCGAGCGCCCGCGCCTGTCGATCTTCGACCTGCGTCTTCACGACGCGGTGGACGATGTCGTCGCGTTCGGCGTCGACCCGTTCGGGCGTCGCACCGGCGCGCTCCAGCGTCGTCCGCGCGTCAGTCGGCGAGTCGACTCTCTTCGGAATCTGCAGTCGCGTCCAGCGCCGCCGCGCCTCCGCGACGCAGAACAGCGAGCCGGTGAGGAGCACGCAGTCGTCTGGACCGGCGCGCTCGAGCGCGCTCGACAGCGCGTCGGTGACGGCGTCGACGCTCTCGACCGTCTCGACGCCCGCGCGCTCGAAGACGCGCGCGAGGATTTCGGGGTCCTCTGCTCGACTAAGGTCCGGCCTGCACGTCGTCACCGAGTCGGGCGTCGGCAGCGCGGCGGCCATCTCGCGGTGGTTCTTGTCGTGCATTGCGCCGAAGGCGAGGTGGAGGTTCTCGTAGTCGAATTCGGAGAGGACGGCGGCGAGTTCGACGAACGCACCCGGGTTGTGCGCGCCGTCGAGGACGACCATCGGATCTCGTTGCATCACCTCGAATCTGCCAGGCCAGTGGGCGTTGCGGAGGCCGCGGGCGACCGTCTCCGCGTCGAGTTCGACGTCGACCTCGTCGGCCGCCTGTCGAGCGAGCGCGACGGCGACGCCCGCGTTCTTCGCCTGGTACGCGCCGAGCATCGGTACTCGAGCCTCGACTGCGAGGGAATCCCAGTCCGTCGAGACGGCGACGACGGACTCGGTGTGGTTGACGCGGCCCTCGTAGCTCACTCGAACGTCGGGATCGGCGGGCGCGTCCGAGTCGTTCGGATCGGCGACGGTGAGTACGTCGCCGGCCTGCGCGCGGACGGCGTCGAGCGCGTCGCCCGTCGCGGCGGTGACCAGCGGTCGGTCGGCGGGCGCGACGTGGGCTTTCGTCGTCGCGATCTCCTCGATGGTGTCGCCGAGCACCGCCGTGTGTTCGAGCGTGACGTTCGTGACGGCGCTGGCGACGGGGTCGACGACGCTCGTCGCGTCGAGTTCTCCGCCCATCCCGACTTCGAGAACCGCGATATCGACGTCGCTGCGGCCGAAGTACCAGAGGCCGAGCGCCGTGACGGTCTCGAAGAAGGTGAGCGGTTCCCCAGCGGCCGCGCGGTCGACTAAATACGGCTTGGCCTCGGCGACGAACTCGCAGAGCGCGGACTCGGTCATCTTCCGTCCGTCGACGCGGACGCGTTCGCGAAGCGAGTCGAAGTGCGGCGAGGTGTAGAGACCGACGTTGCATCCCGCCTCCCGGAGCGTCGACTCCACCATCCGCGCGGTGCTGCCTTTCCCGTTCGACCCCGCGACCTGGACGAAACGGACATCCTCGTGGGGGTCGCCGAGGTGGTCGAGCAGCGCCCGGACCGACTCGGTCCCGGGCTTTACCTGAAAGCGGCGGAGGTCGAAGAGAAAGTTCGCCGCCTCGTAGTACTCCATGCATCGTCCGAGTTTGCGACTCCGCTTAGGCCTATCGGACCGTCTACTGCGGGTTCCCGGATTCGCTGTACGGCAGTCGTAACGCGGCTTCGTCTCGGCAGTCGGCAGCGACCTTGTCAATACCAGCAGCCGAGATATCCGTCCAAACCCGGTATCTCCGGTCAAGACTTTCATGAGTTACGTTGTGTTTTCGCTGCTCGACATCGGTGTGGTGATGGCGTTCGCCGACTGGTCGCCGTCGGCGCAGACCCTCGCCGTCGCCGTCGCGTTCTTCGTTGCGTTCTTCGCCATCAATCGATTGAAGCCGATAGTCGAGAAGCGCTACGATTCGGACATCGCCGAGATGGTGATGGTGACGTTTCTCGTCGCCGACCTCGCGGTGGCAGTGCTGGCGCTGGCGACTGTCTGGAACCTCGTCGTCGTCTTCGACGTGCTTGCGCAGGCGATTTTGGTCGATCGGTGGACGGCGGTCAGACAGGTCGTGAGCGTGGCGGTGCTCGCGACGGCGTATCTCGTCGTCCGGTTGGTCAACCGTTCTATCGACCGGTTGGCGGGCGCGGACGCGCTGACGAAACACCAGAGCGAAGTTGCCTACCACGTCACCAACGTCGGCATCTTCGCGTTCGGTATCGCCGTACTACTGTATCTCTGGGGCATCAAACTCGGGAACCTGTTTATCGGCGCGGGCGTCGCCAGCGCCGTCGTCGGCCTCGCCGCCCGCGAGACGCTCGCAGCGATAATCGCGGGGTTCGTCCTCCTGCTCTCGCGGCCGTTCCGCGCGGGCGACTGGGTGGAAGTCGACGGCCGGTCCGGCATCGTCGAAGACATCACCATCATCAACACGAAACTGCGGACGTACAGCGACGAACACCTCCTCGTCCCGAACGACCACATCACGAACAACCAGTTGATGAACTACTCGCGCAGCGACCGTCTCCGCATCGAACTGGAAATCGGCGTCGACTACGACGCCGACCTCTCGCAGGCGCAGGAGGTCGCGGAGTCGGCGATGAAGGAGATAGATATCGTCCGCGACGTACCTTCGCCGCGGGCCGTTCCCGACGAGTTCGGCGCCTCGTCTATCGTACTCGAGCTCCGATTCTGGATCGGCGAACCGACGATGCGTCGGAAGTGGCAGGCGAAGGGGTCGGTCATAGAGGCGGTGAAGACAGCCTACGAGGAGGCGGAGATCTCGATTCCGTTCCCGCAGCGGGTTCACTCTCCACGAAACGGCTCTCCGGCACAGTCGTCGGAGGTCACCGCTCACACCGACGACTGAGTGCGACAACGAGTCTCGTGGCGGCCGTGGGGTCAAAAACACCCTGAATCGACAAGCCCACGTCCGTTGCGTCTGCGCAGTCATTATTTACACGAAATGCTCGGAACCCTCAGTGTCGGTCGCAAGGCGGCGAAGTACGGCTACAAAAAGTACGGCGTCCCCGGTGCCGTTGTCGCCGGAGGTGCCGCCGCCGGCGGCGTCTACGTCGCCAAGAAGTCGCTCAAATCGAAGTTCGGTGGCGAGGCCGCGACTCTCGACGAGGCGGCGAGCGGTGGCGCGAACGCAGACGCCGACGACTCGGCGGAGACCGACGCCGCCGAACGCGAGGACGTGGACAGACACGAAGATGTCGACGAGAACGAGGTCGACGACTCGCGCGACGCAGGTGCGAACGGCTCGGACGAGACGTAAGCGGACGAATTGATGCAGACGGTGAAACTCGGCAGCGTCAAACCTACCCCAACGAATACTATTCTCCGCGTGGCGTATTTTGTGTGACGGATTACACACTGCACGAACCTACGATTCGCGGCGCAACCAAGGACGCGCCGAACCGCGCGCTCTCTGAGGAGGACTTCGCCACCGACGACCTCGCCGATCTCGACGACCACTACCTGTTGTCGACGTCCGGCATCCCGCCGGAGTCGTTCGAGGACCTCTACCTCCCGGTCGTCCACCTCGACCAGCGATTGAGCCTCCCGCTGCTCAGACAGGCGCTCAACGACGTGGAGACGTTGGACGACATCGACGCCGAGACGAAAACAGAGACGATAAACCTGCTCCACGACCTCGGCGAGTGTTTCCCGAACGATAGTCTGCGAAACGACGACCAGTAGCGTCGACGGTCGCCCGAACTCGACTACTCGGGTTGGGGTCGTTCCTGTTCTCGCCGCGCGCTCCGGTCGCTGTCCAAGACCAGACCGAGCGTCAGGAAGGCGCTGCCGAGGGCGACCCAGACGGGTGTCGAACCGGTGTCGCCGACGACACCCATGTACGTCCCGATGCTGAGAAACGCGATGCCGAGGACCAAAAACGCAACGTGCATGGTAGCATTTCGCACGATGTCGTGATAAAACTACGCCCGAGACTCTCTCTGTGAGTGATGGGTTCGTGTGTTCTCTCACTTCCGTTCGGTCGTGGCGGAAACACCGTCGTTCCGCTTCGCTCCACGACGAGCTTTAGACCTCCTTCGCTCAGTCGTGTCTAAAGCACCCTGACTTCGCGCTGCTCGTCACGAGTTTCGCCCACTAATCGTGGCGGAAACACCGCTGCCCGGTGAACACCATCACCATGTCGTGCTCGTCGGCGGCGGCAACGACGTCGTCGTCGTTGACGGAGCCGCCGGGCTGAATCACGGCGTCGATACCTGCTTTCGCTGCTTCCTCGATGCCGTCGGGGAACGGGAAGAACGCGTCGGAGGCCATCACCGCGCCGTCGGCGGATTTGCCCTCGGCGTGCTCGTCGGCTTTCATCGCCGCCAGCCGAACGGCGTCGACGCGACTCACTTGACCCATGCCGACGCCGACCGTCTCTGTGCCGTCGGCAAAGAGGATGCCGTTCGACTTGACGTGCTTCAGCACCTTCCACGCGAACAGCATCGTCTCCAGTTGCTCGTCGGTCGGTTCGCGCTCGGTGACGACTTCGAGGTCGTCGACGGTCGGCGACCAGAGGTCGCGCTCCTGGACGAGTCGGCCGCCGACGATGGGTTTCTCGGTGAAGTGCTCCGTCACCTCGCCGAGTTCGCCGACATCCAACACCCGGAGGTTCTTCTTCTCGGTCAGCACCGAGAGCGCGTCGTCGGTGTAACCGGGCGCGACGACGACCTCCTTGAACGAGTCGACGGCGAGTTCGGCCGTCTCGGCGTCGCACTCGCGGTTGAGGGCGACGATACCCCCGAAGGCGCTCATCGGATCCGTCGACAGCGCCTTCTCGTACGCCGCCACAAGCGTGTCGGCGGTGGCGCAACCGGCAGGGTTCGTGTGCTTGATGACCGCGGCGGCGGGTTCGTCGAACTCCTTGATGAGGTTGAGCGCGCCGTCGGCGTCGTTGTAGTTATTGTACGATAGCGCCTTCGCGCCATCGTTCAACTGCGGCGCGCTGACGACGTTCGCCTCCTCGCAGGCGTCGTCGACGTAGACGGCGGCGTCCTGGTGGGGGTTCTCGCCGTAGCGCAAGGTGTCGCCGCGGCGTTCGGAGACGACCCGCCGGGCGGGGAGGTCGCCTCCCTCGTCGCCCTCGATGGAGACGCGACCCGACTCCGAGTCGACGGTCACACGGTCCTCGGCGAACCACCGAACTGCGCGGGGGTAGGCGGCGAACTCGGCGTCGTAGAGCACGCGCTCTTTCAGCGACGCCTCGTCGTCGTCCTCGAAGACGGGAACCGCCTCCTGCGTGACGATGGGACCGGCGTCGACCTCCTCGGTGACCACGTGGACCGTGCAACCGGTCGTGCGGACATCAGACTCTAGAACCTGCTCGTGGGCGTCGTTGCCGGGGAACGACGGCAGCAAGGACGGATGAACGTTCAGCGTCGTCGGCGCGGCGTCGAGAAACTCGTTCGTGAGCACGCGCATGTAGCCGTCGAGGCAGACAAGGTCGAACTCGTACTCTTCGAGCGCGTCGAGGATACGCCGCTCGTGAGACTCGCGGGATTCGTCTGCCTCGCGTTCGACGCTCTCGGTCGGGATGCCGCGCTCGGCGGCCGCGTCGAGCACCGGCGCGTCGTCGTGGTTCGACAGCACGACGCTCAACTCCGCACCACCGGGTGCCGCGTCGGCGATATGCCGAAGGTTCCGTCCACGATTACTCGCCAAACCCGCAATCCGTAGCATACGAGAGACGCCCACCGCCGTGGGAAAAACAGTTGCGGTCCGTCGAGCGATATTATGCAAGTAGTTGTATAGAAAAGGTGAATGCTGAGGCGACAAGCCGACACAGTATGCACACAAGTGGATTTCACTCATCGACACGCTTTTGCCGCGTCCGCGGGCACTCCCGAGCATGACAGACCTCTCTCGGAACGACCCGCTGTCGGCCGTGTCGCCGGTCGACGGTCGGTACGCGCGCCGAACGACGCCGCTGGTCCCCTACGCCAGCGAGTCGGCGCTGATGCGCGCCCGCGTCCGCGTCGAAGCCGAGTACCTCGTCGCGCTCGCCGACCTCGACGCGACGCCGCTCTCGCTCGACGCCGCAGAACGCGCCGCCCTCGGCGACTGCTACGAGTCGTTCGACGGCGACGACGCGTGCCTTGTCAAGCGCCTCGAAACCGAGGGAACCGAGGAGTACGCGGCGACGAACCACGACGTGAAAGCCGTCGAGTACTTCCTGCGGATTCATCTCGGCGAATCCTCGAAGGTCGACGACGCCGAACGGCTTCACCCGTGGATTCACTTCGGCCTGACGAGCGAGGATGTGAACAACCTCGCCCAGCGCCTGCTCGTCAAACCCGCCGTCGACGACGTGTTGCTCCCGGCGCTCGCCGACGTTCGCGACGAACTCACGGCGCTGGCGCGGGACCACCGCGCGACGCCGATGCTCGCGCGGACCCACGGCCAACCCGCGACGCCGACGACGTTCGGCAAGGAGATGGCCGTCGTCGCCGCCCGCCTCGGTCGGCAGATGGGCCGCATCCGGGAAGCGAACGACGCGCTCTCGGGCAAGTTGGCCGGCGCGTCGGGGACTTACGCCGCCCACGTCGCCGCCTACCCCGACGTTGACTGGCGCGCGTTCTCCGAGTCGTTCGTCGAGTCGCTGGGCCTCTGCCACACCGCGCTGACGACGCAGGTCAACCCGTGCGACGACCTTTCTACCCTTTTCGACGCGCTCCGCGGCGCGAACAACGTGCTGCTCGATTTGGACCGCGACGTGTGGCTCTACGTCTCGGACCGCTACCTCGGCCAGCGAACCGTCGAGGGCGAGACGGGGTCGTCGACGATGCCGCACAAGGTCAACCCCATCGACTTCGAGAACAGCGAGGGCAACCTCTCGAAGGCGAACTCGGATCTGACGTTCCTCGCTGACTACGTCACCACTTCGCGCCTCCAGCGCGACCTCTCGGATTCGACGGTCAAACGAAATATCGGCGCGGCGTTCGCGCACTGTCTCATTGGCTACCGGAAGACGGAGACGGGACTCGGCAAGGTCGTCCCGAACGAGCACGTGATGCGCGAGGAACTGGAGGCGACGCCCGAAATCATCGGCGAGGCCGTCCAGACTATCCTCCGGCGCGAGGGCGACACCGAGGCGTACGAGCGCGTGAAGGAACTCACCCGCGGCCGCGACGTGACCATCGAGGAGTTCCGCGCGCTGTTCGACGAACTCGACGTCTCTCCGCAGGTTCGCGACGAACTGCGTTCGCTCTCACCCGCCGGATACACCGGCGTCGCGGACGAACTCGTCGGCGAACTGGACGGGGACTGAGGAAGGGGAGCGTCGCCGGGTCGCCGTCCGCGACGCGGAGAAGATATTTATCCTGTCACGAAAACTGACGGATATGGTCTCCGACCACAGCCCATCCAGTGCACAGACCCACGGCGGGTGCGAGAAGTGCGGCCACGACGAAGCGACGACGGACTCGATCTCGACGACCGGCAGCGGTCTCTCGAAGTTCTTCGATATCCAGAACAGGAAGTTCACGGTCGTCTCGTGTACGAACTGTGGATACTCCGAACTCTACCGCGGGCAGTCGAGCGGCAACGTCGTCGACATCTTCCTCGGTTGAGACGCCCCGACTCTCCCGAGACGAATACTGATTTTTTACGCTCACAGCGGCGACTAATCGCTGACCGTTCTCGATGGATTCGAGGAGGTGCTACCGCGCGTTTCGGAGAGTCGCTCAAAAGCGTAATCGGAGGGCCGCCGTCTAGGTCTCTGGCATCGAAGACGTCGAGTTCGCCTCTGCGAAGACGGCGCTAGGAACTGTGTCCTTTGACCTGTACCTCTACAAACGAGTCGTTACCACAGACCCGACACTCTTCGGGAGCTTGATAGCGTGCGTACACGACCGAACACATCTCACACGCGTGGAGCGGCCGGCCGAGCTGATTGTATTGGTCCGACATAGTACGGAGTACGGTCCGGTTATCCAAAAGCGTCGCCGAAAATCAGCAGGACTCGGCGGAGAATCGGGCGACAAACGTGGCGTTTCTGTTCGGCCCGAGGGTTCAGTTCGTCCGAATCCGCTGGCCGGTGTCCGTCCGACTGTGTCGACCCGCGGCCCGACAAACGCTTATCTCTCTCGCCCTCCTCTGCGGAGAGAACTCATGGGAATCTTCAACGAGTTGGGGCGACAAGTCGAGCGCTTCAAACAAACCGCGGAGAACTCAGCCGAGGAGAGCACAGCGTACCAGTGTCGGGCGTGTGATGCACGGTTCCACACGCATCACGACCAGTGTCCGGAGTGCGGATCGGAGCAGGTCGAATCGACAACGACTGGGGAGTAACTAACTGCAATCTCGAACGCTCGCTATCTGCCCTCGCCGACCAGTGACCGCAGCGCCTTCGTCACGGCGTCCGCGGCCGCTCGAACCTCGCTCACCCGGACGTACTCGCGGTCGGCATGGGCGACCGGCCCTTCGTCGTCGGCCAGCACACCGGGCCCAAAGACGACCGTCGGCGCGGGCGAGAAGTACGACGCCTCCGTCGCGGCCGTAAATGGACGAACGCCTCGCCCGGCGGCGTCGGCGAGCGTCCGCACGAGTTCGTGGTCGGGGTCGGTCGAGAACGCCTCCAGAAACGGCGTTTCGCGGTCGGCCAGCGCGAACGCGACGCCCACGTCGTCGGGGACGTGCACCCGAACGTGCGCTTCGAGCGCCGCCCGGTACTCATCGGCCGTCTCCGGCGGGACGCTGCGCCGGTCGACCGTAATCGAACAGTCGTCCGGAACCTGGTTCGTCGCCTCGCCGCCGGAGATGACCGTCGGCGTCAACGACGGCGCGCCGAGTTGGTCGTGGGTCGGCGGCGACGCCTCCGCCGCTTCGTCGTACGTCCGAATCGCTTCGAGCGCCCCCTCCGCGGCCGCGACGGCGTTGACCCCCGACGCGGATTCGGCGGCGTGGGCGTTCTCGCCGGAGAGTCGGACGGTGCCCTCGAATCTGCCCTTCGCGGCCGTACAGACGTCCAAGCCGGTCGGTTCGCCGACGATGTAGTAGTCGGCGTCGAGGTCGAGCGCGTGCGCGCCGGTCGAGAGGCTCTCCTCATCGGGCGTGACGGCGAGCGTCACGCTACCTCCGGCGTCGTCGGACTCGTCGGAGTCGCCGACGTCGACTGCGAAGAACCCCGCAAGCAGCGCGGCGAGCGGCCCTTTCGCGTCGCACGACCCGCGGCCGCGAATCACCTCGTCGTCGCCGCTGCCCACGCGCTCGTACGCGACGTGCGGCGAGACGGTGTCGATGTGCGTGTTGAGCACGACGCGGGGTGACCCATCGCCGCGCGAGGCCAGCGTGTTGCCGACATCGTCGACCGTCGCCTCAACGCCCTGTGCTTCGATCGTCTCGACGAGCAACTCGCGCATCGCCGTCACGTCTTCGTGGGTGTCGACGCGGACCGCCCGGTCGAGGAACGCGACTGGGTCGAACGCCCGCGTCTTCGAACTGCCGCCGCTCACTGCTCCGGACGCGCGGCGAGTCGTCCCCCGTACTCAGCTTCCACGGGGCCGCGGAGCGTCGCGCTCCCGCCGTCGGGCACAGTGATTTCGAGATCGCCGCCCGGCGGCGAGACGCGAATCAGGTCGTCGCCGTCGACGAGGCCAAGTCGCTTGGCGGCGGCGACGATGGCGACCGCGCCAGTCCCGCAGGAGCGGGTCTCGCCTTCGACGCCGCGCTCGAAGGTGCGCTGGCTGAAGCCGCCGTCTTCGTCGCGGGACGCGAGCGTCACGTTCGCTCCCTCGGGGAACGCGTCGGCGTGACGGACCGCGGGCGCGACGGCGTCGAGGTCGACCGCGTCCACGTTATCGACGAACGCGACGGCGTGGGGGACGCCCGTGTTGACCGCGGTGACTTCGAGGCCTTTGACTTCCTCGGCGACGAGTTTGTCGTCGCGGTCGGCCGCGAGTGGAACGTCTCTCGGCTCGAACGTTGGACGGCCCATCTCAACGGTGATGTCGGCCGAGTCGTCGCCGCCCGGTTTACCGCGGACGACGGCGCGCTTGGTCCCCGACTGCGTGTCTATCATGAACTCCGAGGCGTCGGTCCGAGCGGCCGCCCACGCCGCCGCGCAGCGCGCGCCGTTGCCGCACATCGCGGCGAAGGAGCCGTCGGGTTGGACGAGCGTCATCACGATGCGCGGGGGGTGGAAACGGTCTTCGAGCGCCAAGAAGAGGACGCCGTCGGCGCCGCGTCGGTCGTGTGCGCCGCTCTCGTCGGCGACGCCAGTCTCGCGATGGCAGTGGGCTTCGGCGAACGCGCCTCGGTAGGGGACCGGTTCGGTGCCGTCGACGACGACGAAGTCGTTGCCGGTTCCGTGGTACTTTTCGAACGATACGGTGTGGTCGAGTGCTGGGCTCATCGTGATTCTACCTCCGTGAGGTCCGTCAGGGTCTCGCGCCGCCGGACCAACGCGGCGTCTCCGCCTTCGAGTGCGACCTCCGCGGGTCGCGGTCGTGAGTTGTAGGTGCTCGCCATCTCGTAGCCGTACGCCCCCGCGTTGCCGACGGCGAGCAGGTCGCCCCGTTCGGGGCGCGGCAGGGGGCGGTTCTCGCAGAACACGTCCGAACTCTCGCAGATGGGACCGACGACGGTCGAACCGACCGTTCCCCGGGCATCTGCATTGTCGCTAGCGTCTGCGTCGTCGCGGTCGCTGCTTTCGGACGTGAGGTTCCGAATCGCGTGGTACGCGTCGTACATCGCGGGCCGGAGCAGCGTTGTCATCCCGGCGTCGACGCCGGTGACGACCGTCTCGGGCGTCTCCTTCACCGTGTTGACTCGCGTGAGGAGCACGCCCGCGTCGGCGACGACGTAGCGGCCGGGCTCGACCGCGAGCGTCGCGTCCAGGTTGCCAAGGGCCTCGCGCGTCGCCTCCGCGACGGCGGCCAGATCGAGCGCCGGTTCGGTCTCTAGATATGGAACGCCGAAGCCGCCGCCGACGTCGACGAACTCCAAGTCGACGCCGGCAGCCGAAACGTCGCGGGCGAGTTCGCCCATCCGGCGGACGAGTTCGCGGTGGTTCGCCAGATCGTCGCCGGAGATACCGCTGCCCGCGTGAGCGTGGATGCCAACGAGGTCGAACGCCTCGCTCGCGGATTCGACGAGGTCGACGGCACGGTCGTACGGGACGCCGAACTTCGCGTTCGCGCCGGTTTGCACCTTCTCGTGGTGGCCCGCGCCGACGCCGGGGTTGACGCGGACGCAGAGGCGGCCGTCGAAGCCGCGCTCGCGGAGTCTGTCGGCGGTGTCCGCCGCGCCGACCGTAATCGTGAGTTCGGGGTACTCGCGCCACGCGTCGACGACGTAGTCGAGGTCCGCGGCGGGTGGGTTGACAGCGGTGTACTGCACTTCGCTACCTGAAAAGCCCGCGCCGAGCGCCCGGTGTACCTCGCCCGCCGACGCGCATTCGGCGGGGAGCCCGGCGTCGCGGACGGTTTCGAGCACCGCCCGGCCGGTGTGGGCCTTCACCGCGTAGCGGACCTCGGCGTCGGGGAACGCGTCGCGCAGGCGAGTGCAGTTCTCCGCCACTCGGTCGAGGTCGGTGACGTACAGCGGCGTGCCGTGTTCTTCGGCCAGGGCTTCGAGGCGGTCGGCGTCCCAGTCGGCGAGTCGCCGGACTGCGGGGTTGTCGCCGCGGTCGCAGGCGTCGCGGTTTTCGTCGAGCGATGCGCCGCCGTCTGCGTCGCTCATTCCCGGAGCGCCTCCTCGCGACGGGTCGCGTCGAGGGTGTCGTCCTCGACGTCGAGCGCGACGACGGCGGGCTTGAACGCGCCGCCGGCGAACAGGGCGTGGTCGCCGATAGAGGATTCGACGAAGCGCGTGAACGCGCGGCGCTCCGGCGGCAGGTGGCCGTAGACGACCTCCTCCTCCACGAGGTCGTAGACGGGAATCCGGGGCGTCAGCAGCGTGTTCTCGCCGACGATGCTGTTCTCGCCGACGACGAATCCGGAGGTGACGCGGCAGCCGGCGCCGAGTGAGACGCCGTCCTCGACGACCACGGGTGCGTCTTCGACCGGTTCGAGCACGCCGCCGATGAGCGTGTTCGCGCCCAGCTTGACGTTCGCGCCGATTTGGGCGCACGACCCGACGGTGTCGCAGGAGTCGACGAGCGTGCCGTCGCCGACGTGCGCGCCGATGTTGAGGAACGCCGGACTCATGACGATGCAGTCGTCGCCGAGGTGCGCACCGCGGCGCAGTACGGTACCATCCGGCGTGTTTCGCGTACCGCGGTCGGCGAGATCGGCGGTGTCGCGTAGCGGCAACACGTCGTGGTACGTCACGCCGCCGTACTCTCTGGGTCGGGTCTCGCGCAGGCCGAAGTTGAGCAGGATGCCCCGCTTGACCCACTCGTTTGCCTCCCACGAGTCGAGCGACGAACCAGTCTTCTCGGCCGCCCGGACCTCGCCGGCTTCGAGTGCGTCGAGGAACGCGTCGAGCGCGTCCAACTCGTCGCTACCCGCCGTCTCGGCGTCGAGTTCGTCGTCGTCGTAGCGCTGCCACAGGTCGTCGATGTCAGATTCGAGCGTCGTCATCGTTCGTCGGAACCTCCGATTACGTCGGAAAAGTCGTACCGACCGGCCTCGCGACCGGCGAGCCACGCCGCCGCGTCGAGCGCTCCCGCGGCGAAGACGCCGCGAGAGCCGGCGCGGTGGGTGAGAGAAAGCACCTCGTGATTGCCGGCAAGCAGTACCTCGTGTTCGCCGGTCACGTTGCCCGCGCGGCGCGCGTGGACGCCGATTTCGCCCGTCTCTCTCGGCTGGTCACCCTCACGGCCGTGGACGCGTCCCGTCGTCTCGCGCTCGGCCTCGATGTCGTCCAAGATGGTGTTGGCCGTCCCGCTGGGGGCGTCGCGCTTGCCGTTGTGGTGGGTTTCGGTCACCTCGATGTCGTAGCCGGGGAGCGCCGACACCGCCTCGCGGACGGCCCGGCGGAGTCCGGCGATGCCGCGCGAGAAGTTCGCCGCCTTCAGCAGCGGAACCGACTGGCTGGCGTCTTCGAGTGCAGCTTCTTGGTCCTCGGAGAACCCGGTCGTGCCGACGACCACGGGAACGCCTGCCTCCGCGCACGCGGCGACGTACTCGACGCTCGATTCGGGGCCGGTGAAATCGACGAGCACGTCCGGGTTGCGTTCTGCGAGCAGCGACGGGAAGTCGGCGGCGGCTTCGATGGCGTCGTCTTCGGCATCCCCACCGTTGCGTGCGACGGCGAGCACGAGGTCAACGTCGTCGCGGCCGGCGGCCAGCTCTCGGAGTTCGCCGCCCATCCGACCGGTCGCACCCGTAATCGCGACTCGCGCGGTTCGGTCTCCTAGGTCGTCGCTGCCGTCACCGTCGTCGCCGCCTGTGCTCATCCGCTGGTCGCCTCCGCTTCGACCCCGCGCTGAAGATTGTCCAGCAGTTCCCGTAGGCGCTCGCGATGCTGCTCGGAGAGGCGGGTGAGCGGCGGCCGCAGGTCGGCGGGACCGTAGCCGCGCATCGCCATCGCCTCCTTCACCGGGATGGGGTTGGTCTCCACGAACAGCTGTCGAGTGAGCGGCCCGAGCTCGTGGTGAATCTCGCGGGCGCGGGCGTAGTCGCCGTCCAGCGCCGCCGAGACGAGTTCGACGGTCCGTTCGGGTTCGACGTTGGCGACGACGCTGATGGTACCGGTGCCACCAACTGAGAGGACGGGCAGAGTGAGACCGTCGTCGCCAGAGAGCACCGAGAACGCCTCGTCTCGGGTGCGTTCGACGACTTCCGAAATTTGATTCAGGTCGCCGCTGGCGGCCTTGTACCCCGCGATGTTCTCATGAGACGCGAGTTCGGCGACGGTGTCGACGGTCATGTTACGGCCGGTTCTGGAGGGGACGTTGTAGACGATCTGAGGGACGTCTACCTCGTCGGCGATGGTGCGGTAATGTTCGACCATCCCAGCGGGTTCGGGCTTGTTGTAGTACGGCGAGATGAGAAGCAGTGCGTCGGCCCCGGCGTCGGCGGAACGCCGCGAGAGTTCGAGCGCCTCGCGCGTCGAGTTTGAGCCGGAGCCGGCGATGACGGGTATCTCGACGGCGTCGACGACGGCTTCGACCACCTCGACGTGTTCGTCGTGGCTGAGGGTCGCGCTCTCGCCCGTCGAGCCGACGGGTACGAGACCGGAGACCCCGGCGGCTTCGAGGCGTCGGGCGTCGGTCTGCAGTTGTTCGAAGTCGATGCGTCCTTCGGAGGTGAACGGCGTCGTCATCGCCGGGTACACCCCGCGGAACTGGTCGGTTGTCATTGGTGCTGTGTGGTTGGTCGATAGAGACGGTGATGTATCGGTGCGCGTCGAAGCTCGCCCGGGACGGGGTCGCCACCCCCGCCGCGAGCAATCATGACGCGCGTTTTTTCAGAAAAGTCGGCTGCGTCGCTGTCAGGCGGCGTGTCCCGAGCGCGACGGCCGGTGATGTCACGTTCGCATGACGGTGTCTGTCCGATTTATACCTTACGTCGTGTGCTAATGCTGCCGTCCGCCGGTGAGCCACCGGCGGTCAGCACGGGTCGTCTCAGTTCGTCGTCCGAGAACAAGGGATTAAACCGAACCCCTCCGAGTATGGAGTCATGACCGAGATTCACCCGAATCAGCGCGTCGCCGTCCTGGTCGACGCGCAGAACCTCTACCACACGGCACAGAGTCTCTACTCACGAAATATCGACTACTCCTCGCTCCTCGAAAAGAGCGTACAGGGCCGTGAACTCACCCGCGCCATCTCCTACGTCATCCGCGCGGACGCACCCGACGAGGAACGCTTCTTCGAGGCGCTCGCCGACATCGGCTTCGAGACGAAGATAAAGGACATCAAGACGTTCGGCGACGGGTCGAAGAAGGCCGACTGGGACGTCGGCATGAGCCTTGACGCGGTGACGCTGGCGAGCCACGTCGACACCATCGTTCTCTGCACCGGCGACGGCGACTTCTCGCGTCTCTGCTCGCACCTGCGCCACGAGGGCGTCCGCGCCGAGGTGATGGCGTTCAAGCAGTCGACGGCCGAGGAACTCATCGAGGCGGCGGACTCGTTTTTGGACCTCTCGGAGCGACAGGAGACGTTCCTGCTCTGAGCAGCGACCGCTCCGCGAAGTCGAAGCGTTTTCGCCGCCCGCCGGTCAGACCCGAGTATGAGCGACACTGCGGACGTGGCGGACTTGCGCGTCGTGGCCGACTACCAGTTCGGTACGGGCGCTGGCGCGGCGCTGTTTCCCGAGACGGGCGACTTCGAGCTCCGGCGGACCAAGAGCGGCCGCCCTCGACAGGTGTACGACGGCGACGACAGAGTCGTCTCCTACGGCGTCGACGGCCGGTTCCGTCTCGGCGTCGCTGGCGGCCGACGGCTCACCGAGGCGCTCGACGCGCCCGCGTGTAGAGTCGTCGTCGGCGACGAGAGCGAACCGTTCGTCCGCGACGGCAAGAACGTCTTCGCGAAGTTCGTGCAGGCGGTCGGTGACGAGATTCGACAGGGCGACGAGGTCGCCGTCGTCCACGAAGAAGGCGCAGTATTGGCCGTCGGCCGCGCGGAGCTGTCGGCGTCGGCGATGCTCGACTTCGAGTCGGGGATGGCCGTGAAAGTCCGCGACGGGGCGGGCGAGGCGTAGTCGAGGCGAACCGAGGCGACAGTTAGAGGTACGGCGCGATGCCGAGCGCCTGCACGAGCGAGACGCCCGCGAGTAGCGACCCGACGAGGTAGCCGCCTATCGCGCCGCCGTTCAGGAGGGGCAGACCGGCGTGTGCGCGACCTTTCGCGACGGCCCACATCAGCACGCCGAGACCGAGGAACGTCCCGACCATCGCGGCGAGTGCCGGGAGGTTCAGCGCTGGAATCGCCCCGAATCCGAGTGTCGCTGCGGGCGAGAAGAACGCCGCGCTGGCGACGAGTACCGTCGGCATCACGGCGTCGCCGAGACCGATGAAGAACGCGTCGCGTCCGGCGTCGGTTTCGTTCTCCTCTGGTTTCTTCACTCCGTCACCGTCGGCGACGGCGCTCTTCTCAACGCTGTTCTCGTTCTCCCGCCCTTCGCTGTTCTCGCTCTCGTTCTCCCTCTCCTCGTCGCCCTCGTGAACGTCGCTCGCACCCGAGAAGTCGTCGTCGAGAAGTGAGTACGACAGCGACAGCGGGATGACCAGCACGACGGGAACGCGGAGGTCCATAACGCCCTCTGCGAGGCTGAGCATGTGTTCGGTGCCGTAGACGCTGATCGCGTCGTAGACAGCGAGCACGGCGAGGAGCACGATTGCCGGGAGGACGCCGAAGCTGATTCCGAAGAGACCCGCCGCGCCCGCGCCCATCAACACCCCAGCGGTGTCGACGACGTACCACTCCGGATAGAAATAGAGCGCCAGCGAGACGCCCGCGGCGAGACCGAGCGTCAAGAGGTCGAGGTAGCCCGCGCCTGTCTGGACGACGAGCGTCGGCGGGACGACGGCGCTGAACACGTACCACGAGAGCAAGCCGCTGCTGAACAGGACGAGCGCGCGGACGGTCCACGCGGCGTCGTAGCGGAACGCCAGAAGCATCCCGGCGGTGGCGACGAGAATCGCGCCGATGTAGACGAAGCTATTCGTTGGGTCAGAGGGGTTCTCGACCGCCTGATAGCCCGCCGCGTCGAACGTCGGGACGAGCGCGAGCGCCCCTAACTGGACGAGGAGGAAGACGAGCGCGGCGAACGCGGTGCCGCGGAGGGTGCGAGGGTTCATCGACGACCGGTTAGTACGCGGACGGTTTGGTGGTTCCGCTTGGCGGCGCGCGGCGGAAAACCGGTCGAGAGAGCGAACTCACCGCGCGTAGAGCTTCGTGCCGACCATCGACGGAAGCTTCGCGCGGTCCTTCGGCGTCACAGCGACGTAAGGTGCGTCGACCGGGCCGAATACGTCGACGATGCGGCCCGCCGCAGAGAGGTTCTCGTCGACGACGCTGGTGCCGATTCGCGGGTCGTCGTCGCCCTCCCAGCGGACGATTGCGAGCCCTTGTGCCGTCCGGGAGACGGTGCCAACGCGTTGCATCAGTCGCGGAGGATGCCGACGTAGGCGGCGACAGCCTGGACGAGGTCGTTCTTGGTGGCGTCGTCGGCGCCCTGCACGAGGACGCAGCCGCGGGTCTCGTACTCCCGGGAGTACGACTTGTCGCGCTCGATGACGGCATCGTAGCCGACCTGCTGGACGGCTTTCGCGATTTCGTCCACGGTGGGGTCTTCGACGGCGGCCTTCAGCGGGACGCGCCGCCCCTCCGAGCGAGTCTTCTCCGCGTCGAGATAGGCGGGCCAGATGACGTTTTCGACCATGGTCGGAGTGTACGCCCCGGGAAAAAGACGGTTGTGGTCGCGCTTCGGGTTTCGGGTTTCGCGGTTCGTCGTCGGTCGCGGTCGATGGTCGAGAGTTGGCGGTCGCTCGGCTACGAGCGTCGTGCCAACAGCGCAGCGACGACGAGAGCCGCGACGGAGGCGGCGACGCCGAAGCCGGGTCCGGTCGTGTTCGTCGTCTCCGCGTCGGTCTCACCGCCGTCCGCGGCGGCGGGCGTTTCGGGCGACTGCTCGGTCAACTCCCCGGGTTCGTCGGTCGAATCGGCGGAACTGGTCTCGGCGCTCGCATTCGCGCTCGCCTCAACCTCCGAGCGGGTGACGAACGCCGGGTCGGCGTCGGGGTGGAATCCGTTCGTCATGTTCCGCACCGCGTAAACGACGCTCCGCGGCGCAGGCTGGTTGAGGTAGTTCTGGTCGACGACAACGGTCCGGTTGTTCTCACCGGCGGCGGTGCTGGCGTACGGTTCGGTCGTCACGTACCGCTTCGCGTCGGCTTCCGTCTGGACGAGCAGTATCTCGGGGTTCGCTTCGACGACAACCTCGTCGCTCACCTGCGGATAGCCGCTCAGTCCTCGCTCGGCGGCGACGTTCGACCCGCCGGAGGCGTTTATCATCGCACTGATGAACGTGTCCCCGCCGGCGACGTAGCCGCCACCGAGCGGGTAGAGCACTGTGGGTCGCTCGGCGTCGGCCGTCGCGTTCTCGGCAGCGTCGACGTTCTGGGTCATCCACGCGTTCGTCTCGACCGCGCCCTCGCAGTTACCGGTGAGTTGGCCGATGAGGGTGGTCTTTTCACGGACGTCCTCGACGGTCTTCGCCTCGGGCATGTAGAACACTGTCAGTCCGGAGTTGCGGAGCGCGTCGACCGTCTCGACGGGTGTCGCGTTCGGCGCGAGCACGAGGTCGGGGTTCGTGCCGACGACCTTCTCGTTGTTCACGCCGAAGCCGGCAGCGGAGACGTTCGTTCGACTCTCCGCGCCGTCGAGGTAGAGCGCGAACTGCGAGACGCCGACGACCTGGTCTTTCCCGCCGATCTCCCACATCGTCTGAGCGGCGCTCGGGGTGAGCGTCGTCACGCGCTCGGGGCGCTCATCTACCGTCACTTCGGTTCCCGTCGCGTCCGTCGCGGTGAAGGGGAACGAACAGTCGGCCTGCACCGCCGGAGAGATGCCGTGACCGGCGTCCGCGGCGCCGACTCCTGCAGCCGCTGGCGCTGTCGTCGCCGCCGCCGTCGCGGGCGCGACGAGCGAGAGGACAACGAGAACCGTGAGAATCGTGGATACTGTCTGTCGCATCGTACTCGAACCGAGCCACTAATCCAATAAGTATTTGCCTACTGCAAGCAGGCTTTCGTAATAGATGCGAATCGCGATACGCACAGGCGTCTGGTCGGCCGCGCTGTTCGGCGCTCTCGTGGGCGTCGTCCTCGTCAGCGCCGGCGTCGGCCCGGTCGCCATCGAACCGCTGACCGTCGCGAAGGCGACGCTCAACGCCGTCGTCGTCCCCTCGTCGCTCTCGCTCGGTCAGTCGACCGTCGGGGGCGTCGCCCTCCCGACCCCCGCCGTCGGCTACTCGTACCCGTTTGCCTTCCCCGTCGAGGAGACCCACCAGGTCATCGTGACGACGATTCGTCTCCCGCGCATCCTGCTGGGTGCCGTCGTCGGGTTCGCGCTGGCGACGGCGGGCGTCGTGATGCAAGGCTTCTTCCGGAACCCGATGGCCGACCCCTCCATCATCGGCGTCTCCTCCGGCGCGGCCGTCGGTGCCGTCGCCTTCCTCGTCGCGCCGTTCGCGCTCCCGTTCGGTCTCGGCCTGCAGGGGGCGGCGTTCGTCGGCGCGCTTCTCACGGCGTTCGGTGTCTACCTCATCGCCAGCGAGAACGGTCGGACGCCCGTCGCGACGCTACTCCTGGCGGGCGTCGCCGTCCAGACGTTTCTCGGCGCGGTCATCTCGTTCATGCTCCTGCACAGCGGCGAGAGCCTCCGACAGGTCGTCTACTGGCTGATGGGCCACCTCGACAACGCCTCGTGGGGCGACGTGGGCGTCGCCGCGCTCGTCGTCCCGCCGCTGTTTCTCCTGCTCCTCGCCTATGGCCGCGACCTCAACGTCCTGCTCTTGGGCGAGGAGGACGCCCACAGCCTCGGCATCGAAGTCGAGCGGACGAAGCGGATACTGCTGGCGGTGTCTAGTCTCGTCACGGCGGCGGCCGTCGCCGTCTCCGGGGTTATCGGCTTCGTCGGTCTCATCGTCCCGCACGTGATGCGTCTCGTCGTCGGCCCGGACCACCGGATTCTGCTGCCGACGAGTGCGCTCGCGGGCGCGGCGTTTCTCGTCGCCACCGACACGCTCGCGCGGTCCGGTACTGCCGAACTCCCGGTCGGCGTCGTCACCGCGGCGCTGGGCGCGCCCTTCTTCCTCTACCTGCTCCGGACGCAGGAGGTGCGCTCGCTGTGAGCGACGACGGCGGCGAACCGAACACGGCGATTCGCGTCGAGAACCTCGCGGTCGAACTCGGCGGCGTCTCGATACTTGACGGGGTGGACGCGACGGTCGACCGTGGCACGTTCGTCGGACTCGTCGGGCCGAACGGCGCGGGGAAGACGACCCTCCTGCGCTCGTTGTCGGGGTTGGTTCGCCCCGCCCGCGGGTCGGTCGCCGTCGACGGCGTCCCCATCGACGGCCTCTCATCGAAGGCGGTCAGCCGACTCGTCGCGACGGTTCCGCAGGACACGTCGCTCTCGTTCGACTTCGACGTGCGCGAGACGGTCGCGATGGGTCGGTCGCCGCATCTCGGTCGGTTCGAGCGGTTCGGTCCAGAGGACGAGCGTGCCGTCGAGGAGGCAATGGCGCGAACCGACGTGACGCAGTTCGCCGAGCGGTCGGTGACGACGGTCAGCGGCGGTGAGCGACAGCGAGTGTTGCTCGCGCGGGCGCTGGCGCAGGACGCGCCCGTCCTCCTCTTGGACGAACCGACCGCGAGCCTCGACATCAACCACCAGGTACGGACGCTCGAACTAGTCCGCGACCTCGTCGCGGGCGGGAAGACGGTCGTCGCCGCCATCCACGACCTCAACCTCGCCGCGCACTACTGCGACGAACTCCTCCTTTTGGGCGACGGACGGGTGCTGGCCGCGGGCGCCCCCGACGCGGTACTCACGGAGTCGAACCTCGAGACAGCCTTCGGCGCCAACGCCGTCGTCTCCCGGCACCCGGTGACGGGGTCGGTGTACGTGACGGCGCTGCCCGACGACCACCGCGGCGACCGGGAGGGCCGCGTCCACGTCGTCGGCGGCGGCGGGAGCGCCGCCCGCCTGCTCTATCTGCTCAGCGCCGCGGGCTACGACGTGTCTGTAGGCGCGCTCAACGAGGGCGACTCCGACACCGAGACGGCCCGCAGTCTGGGACTGGACGCGGTGACTGTGCCGCCGTTCGCGGCCGTCGAAGACGAGGCACGAGCGGCGGTCGAGCGCCGAATCCACGAGGCCGACGTCACGGTCGTTGCCGACGTAGAAGTCGGCGAGGGCAACCGGGCGAACCTCGAGTCGGTCCGCGCGGCGTCGTCGCTCGTCCTCGTCGAGGAACGCCCCTTCGCGGAGCGCAACTACGCCGGGACCGACGCCGCCGAGACGTACGCGGCGCTCCGGGAGCGGGCGACGGTGGTCTCGCCGAGTCGTGTCGTCGGCGCGGTGGCCGCCGCGGTCAGCGAGTCGTCGGCGTCTTCGGGTTCGTCCCGCTCCCCTCAGTCGTCCCGCTCGTCCCACTCGTCGGCGCCTTCCGAGTCGTCTCCGGCATCGCGCTCCTCGGACCAGCGGTCGTAGAGCGCGTCGCCCACGACGGAGCCGACGATACCCGGGAGGAGAAACAGCGACCCGAGGAAGACGGCGACGATACTCAACCACCGCGAGAGCGGGTCGGTCGGGGGCCAGAGCAGCGGTAGCCACTGCACGACGAACTCCCAGAAAAGCACGACGAGCAGGAGCGACAGCAGCGTCGTACAACCGAGACGGACGGCGAGGCGTCTCGCGGACGGACCGGGCTGCGGTTCGGGGAACTCGAACTCGTCTGCCACGGTCGGATTTTGTGCGCCACCGATATAACCGACACGTGACGCTCGGGGCGAGAGAGCATAGGTGGCGACGAGACGCGCGAAGCGTCAGCCTTACTCGCCGTCGGGAAGACCTCTCCGATAATGACGGTGCCCTGCGTACGCGTGCCCGCCTCCGCGGGCGAGGAGACCCGACAGGCGCTCGTCGAGGCGGGCGTCGTCGACCACGGTCACGACATCGTCGCCGACGACGGCGTGCTCTACATCCCCGTGACCGACGCAGAGGAGGTCCCGCCCGACTACGAGGTGGTCGACCGCGACGTCCCCGCCCGGCGACAACAGCAGACTCCCGCCGACCTGCTCGGCTTCGAACCCTCCTACGAGCGACTCGGCGACGTGGTCATCGTCGACGAGGAGGACCCCGAGCGCGCCCGCGCCGTCGCCGACGCGGTGATGGAGTCCGACGTCCGCGCGAAGACGGTGGTCAACCGCGCCTCGAAGATTCGGGGCGAACTCCGCGTCCGCGACTGGGAGGTGCTCGTCGGCGACGCTCCCGGCGAACCCACGGGAAGCGGCGGGACTCCGTCTCGCCCGCCGACCGAGACGGTCCACCGCGAGTACGGTTACGAGTTCCTCCTCGACATCGCCACGGTCTACTTCTCGCCGCGACTGGCGACGGAACGCCACCGCGTCGTCGAACAGGTCGAGGCAGGCGAGCGCGTCTTCGACATGTTCGCCGGGGTCGGACCGTTCGCGGTTCCGTTCGCCGACGCGGGCGCTGAGGTGGTCGCCGTCGACCTGAATGAGGCGGCCGTCGAGTACCTGCACGAGAACGCCCGACGAAACGGCGTTTCGGATCGGCTGACGGCGGTTCACGGCGACGTGACCGAAGTGGGGCGGGAGTACGAGAACTGGGCCGACCGAATTGTGATGAACCTCCCGCACAGCGCCGACGAGTTCATTGACACCGCCGTCGCCGTCGCGGGCGACGACTGCGTCGTTCACTACTACGACATCCAGCACGAGGACGACCCGTTCGGTCCCGGTGAGCGGGCGATTCGCACCGCCGCCGAACCCGAGTACGAGGTAACCGTGCTGAACGAACGCGTCGTACGGTCGTATGCGCCCCACGAGTACAACGTTTGTCTGGACGTTCGGCTGTCGCGGTGACCGCGCGCCGGCGTCGCACAGAGCGTCTCGTTTCGGAACCCTTATTGGCCCGATGGCGGTACGTTTGGATGCGTAATACACCACGCCGGTGTAGCTCAGCTGGCAGAGCGATTCCTTCGTAAGGAATAGGCCGAGGGTTCAAATCCCTCCACCGGCTTCCATTCTGCGACGAACTTCGTGAGGAGCGAAGCCCGCCAGAGCCGCTTCGCACGGTGAACAGTTCGAATCCAGCATCCCGATCTCAGATACGAGGCGTCGCCAAGAGACTGTCCTTGGCCGGAGGCCGTGTTCTCGTGGTGAGCGATGGTTGCACGGAGGCTTGATGCGCACGGTCGTCGCTCGTTGAGATGACAATTGAGATCCGGATGTTCGATTAAGTGTCCTCGTTGACAAATTACATACCTATAGTCTTAGGGCCGCCACTGATGAGGGTCCCGGGATGATGTTCTATCGGCGAGTGAAGTTGCACCGAGCAGATGCTCGCTTCAGAGGCACCCAAAAGGGAGAGGTGTGTCAGACCCACGGGGCCCGCAGTGGTGTGTCAGAACCAACGTTTCCCGTGGGGGAGTGCCGCTACTCCAGTACGCAGTAAGTCCTTCCTGACCATATAACACTGTCCAAATTTGCTTTCCAGTGGACTCTTCTCAAGTATATCCACTCACACTCCAGAGAGCGCCGGTCGACCTCGCAGCGACGACGTTTCCGGGTACTCGAAGAGGTGTGTCGGGAAGTTGACTTCTTCACTTCGTCGCCACAGAACGGACAGTCGTCAGTCTCGCCGATAATATGTAGATTGGTAATGGCGACCGTCAAAAGAAGTCTGTCCGTGTGCCTACTACGGGGCAGACCCCTTTCTCGGAGTCGCCACTGATGAGACACTGCCGTACTATAAGCGCTTATCGGATACGCTAAAAGGAAACGTGTAATTCGGTGAGAACGGCGTGTCTGACCGGGTTTAATCGTTCAGGGTGATGTCGGCGACCCCATTTTTGGTGACCAACACATCGTATCCACAGTAGGTGAACTCCACTCGGATGTCGGATTCGGTCCTCTCGTCCAGCAAGATGGTCTCCAGCGCGTCCGGGTCAACGACTTCGTACAGCGGTGGGTCGAGGTTCTTCGGCTCGGTGTTCTCACACTCAGCCACCCGGTGTATCACTTCCTTTGTGATTGACACGGGTGATGATAGGCTCATACACTGCTCTATGCGGAAAGAACTTACAAAAAGTATGGGACAGTCGTTCCCGCTGAATTGAATTGTACCGGCGCGGTCACACGCGGTTGAGCGAAAGCATACGCTCACAACGTTGTGGAAGGGCCCATCCACTCTGCCCACTAAGAGAACAGCAGTAGATGGCTGGGTTCGCCGAGCAGCGTCGCGAGTACGCTCTGAAAACGCCATGCCGGTTGGTGGCTGTACGGCCTGTCACGACTGCGGCAGGCTTGCTTGGAGTTAACGTAGACACCGGATAATTTATCTCATCTTGTTTCCTACAGTCTTATGTGCCTACTACGGGTAAAATTCCACAACCAATCACCTCGCCGGGCATCTCGGTCCCGACGTACGCGATAGACCTGACGGAAGCGATGGCCGATGGGGAAACGTCTACGGCTATCATCATGTCGATCGCGGCCATCGAGGGACGCGACCCGCTCGACCTCGACCCGATGTTTGGCGATATCGAGACCGATTCGCTGAACATGATGTTCAAGTCCCAGTCGACCAGTCTGTCCGTGGGGTTCATCACGAACGGATGGGACGTCCAACTCTACGGGTCGGGCGAGGCCGTTTTCGAGCGTGAGATTTCGCTGCCAGAGGCTTCCGAGTCGCAGTCGGAGAGACCGACCGCGTAGCAACGCCATTACGTTTCGGTACCCGACTACAGATACGATAAGCTCTCAGCTCGAAAATCGTTCAGTTGGTCGGCTCCCGTTGCGGCTTGCGGTCTTTCCGTCTGGCATCGACTAATCGCTGGAGCCACTCGACCTGTTCCTCGCTGATTCCGTCTTCGACCGTGGTTCGTGGAGGATTGCCGAGTTTGAGTTCTTCGCTCGGTCGCCGAGGGTGTCTTTTTGTGCGGCTCGGCTCCCGGTGAGGTGTAACCGCTGTCATCTATGTATTTCTAACTCAGCTAGTGAAAAATAAAACTTACCCAGACGAGAACTGGTCGGCGGTTCGCATCGGCGAGTTAGCTAATCGCCGCAACCGACCACGTGAGAGAACACGTACTCGTTGCGGCCGACAGGTCTGAGGAGTCCGTGCGTCCCATAGAGCACGCCTTCGGCCTCGGAGACGCTGTCGTCACCGCTAGCACGGTCTTCGACCCGTTCGACATCGACCCGCCTGCCTGGAGGAGGATCTCATCCACTGCGACCCGTGACGATACACTGGCAGAGCCAGTGGTACTTCGGTAGAGACGCTACAGTCGGCCCGCTCGCGAAATTCCGAATCGAACCCGCTTCGTCCGGTCAAGGCCACTCGTACGGTAGTTCGTCGCGGTTTCGCTCGACGAGGTCGAGCAGCGGCGTCGCCTCGTCGAACAACACTCCCGGCCGAACGACCTCGTTCTCTCGGTCCCAGTCGACGAACCCAGCGCGGTCGAGTTCCGGCAGGTGGACATGGTACAGCTGCTCTCTGTCGTTTTCGGTGCCGACTTCGGCAATCAGGCGCTCGGTGTAGACCTCCTCTCCGTCGGGCGCAACCCGGTTCACGAACGTGAGGACTCGACGGCGGGTTGGGTCGCTCAACGCGGTCAGGAGTAGGTCGAGGACGGGCAAACGGTTCTGAGGATCATCCATGGAGTTTTCGTTCGGTGACTCTCTACGAGTGAGTTCGACGCCGGTATGTATCAACATTGCGTGTCTTCAAATAACTAACTTAAATTCTTAACAGTACGAAAATGAAATTCTGATGACTATCTTCGAGGCGCGAAGAGGTCACTCAAACGTCAGCGCTCCTCCGTCGCGAATCGACCTGTGCCGCGGGCCGAGCGACGCCCCCGATGCAGACGGTTTATGCGGGCGTGTCGCCGATTCCGACCATGCTCACGTTCATCGGACTCGGTCTCTACGACGAGCAGTCGATAACCGTCGAGGGACGGGAGGCGCTTCGGCGCGCAGATCGAGCGTTCGCGGAGTTCTACACCAGCAAACTCATCGGGACGACGGTTGAGGAACTCGCCGACCACCACAGCGTCGACATCGAGGTTCGCGACCGGGCGGGCGTCGAGCAGGACGCCGAGGCGATTCTCGATGCCGCTGAAGACGGCGAGGCGGCGTTTCTCACCGCCGGGGACACGATGATCTCGACGACGCACGTCGACTTGCGCCTGCGGGCGCACGAGCGCGGCATCGAGACGCGAATCGTCCACGGCGTCACCGCGCAGTCGGCGGCGAGCGGACTCACCGGCTTGCAGAACTACCGGTTCGGAAAAGCGACGACGCTGCCGTTTCCGTACGCCCACGGCGCGGACGGCACCCCTCGGAGCGTCGTCGACACCTTCGAGGACAACCGCGAGCGCGGCCTCCACACGCTCGTCTACCTCGACATCAAGGTCGGCTACGAGCGCGCCGGGGTCGACGCCGAGGACGAGTATATGACCGGCGACTTCGCCGCTGGGGAGTTCGCCCGCGACTGGGACGGCGACGCGCTGGGGGTCGTCGTCGCCCGCGCGGGGAGTCCCGACCCCGTCGTCGCCGCCGACCGCCTCTCGGCGCTGGCCGAGCGTGAGTTCGGCGACCCGCTGCACATGCTCGTCATCCCCGCGTCGCTGCACGATCTGGAGGCTGAGGCGCTGGAGTCGTTCGGCGGAGTGCCGTCGGAAGTCGTCGACGAAAACACGTACTAAGCACGACGAGACGAGATCGACAGCGGTAACGCGTCGATTCAGGTTAGTTTGCTACCGGTCACCATCACCTTTGTTGGCGTTGCCATCGCCGCCCTCGCCGCCATTGTACTCACCGTCGCTATCGACACGCCCGCCGTCGGGTCGCATCTGTCGCCGCGTCTCGGCGTTTTGCGAGACGTCGAGTGCGCCGTGGAGGTCGTACTCTTCTCGCGTCAGCATGTACAGCACGTCCTCGATGACGGTGAGTAACTCGGGGAGTTCGCGGATGACGAGGTAGGTGATGCCGACGAGCGCGACGACGGCGAGCAATTGGCTGATGACGCGGTCCGAGAGGAAAAATGACACCATGTACGGGTCCGACGAGCCGAACAGCAGCAGCACCTCGTCGACGAACCACTGCATGTACTGCTTGCCGAAGACGATGCCGATGAACGTCGTCCGAAGCAGGTTCAGCGCGTAGATAATGGGGATGGCGATGGCGAGCGCGCGGATTTTTCGACCCAGCGGCGCGCGGACGGCGGCGATGAGACCCGCGAAGATGGCCATGCTCCCGATGCCAGTGCAAGCGAGGACGACGGAGAACTCCAGATTGTGGCCGTCGGAGTGGACGAACCGGAACGTATTGTCGTATCCCTCCGGGCCGACGATGGGCGTCGGGTGGTAGCCGAGCAGGTTGATGAGGTAGCCGGTCTGGGCGGCGACGATTTCGACGAGCACCTCGCGCGGGGAGGGGATCGTTGTCGCGCCGACGGTTATCGCTGGAATCGTCTCGAAGGGGAGGTAGACGACACCCATCACCGCGACGGCGCGCGAGAGCACGAACAGCGTGTCGCGGCCGCGATGCAGCAACAGCCCCGCGTAGAGGCTGAGCGGGACGGCCGCGAGGCTGAGAACTCCCTCGATGTAGGATTTGTGCTCAAACGCGAAGTGCGGGAACAGATTGAGCCAGAACAGCGCGAAAGCGACCCACGCGCTCACCATCGTGTAGCGTGCGAGGCGTACGTTGGCGCGCTCGAACAGCGCGCCGCCGACGAATAACGCGATGGCGACCCACGCGAGGGGGTCGGAGGGAACGACGCCGGGCATACCCGTATCCTTCGCGTGCGCCGATAAATCCCTTGTCGTCTGTGATAGGGCGGGCGCACGAACGGTTTCGGTGACTGAGTGTCTCGAGTACCGGACGACGCAGCCGTCGCTCGTGGGTATAAGTTCGATAAAGGAAGAAGGGCCGGGAACGGTCCCGGTGGTTCAGCGTTTAACGCTCGAAAGCAGACTCGTTAGAGTCTACTTTAGTTGTCGCGGCGGACCGCGAGGAGCGCAGCGGCGATGAGCGCGATGAGAGCGACGATGACACCGAAGCCGGGGGTGTCAGTTTCCGTGGTCTGCTCTCCACCAGTCGTGGTCTCCTCGGGGGTTTCCTCGGTGGTCGTTTCCGTGGTTTCCTCGGTGGTGGTTTCCGTCGTCGTCGTCTCAGTCGTCTCGGTGGTGGTCGTCGTCTCGCCACCAGTCTGCGTGCCGTTCACGATGGTCGCGTCGTACTCGGTGTCGCCAGCGAAACCAGAGCCGTCCTGGTCGTTGAGCGACAGCGTGAAGTTCGTACCTGCTTCGAGGTCAGAGAAGTCGAAGGACGCGTTGAACGTGCCGTTCTGACTGACCGTCGTAGTCTGCGTTTCGACGAACGTGTTAGATGCACCGGACTCACTCTGCGCGCGGATGCGGATCTCGGAGCCAGGCGCGATCGAGGTCTCGCCCTCGACCGTACCGTTCTCGGAGGCAGCAACCTCAACGACATCGTTGTCGTTGGTGTTGAGCGTTGCCTCACGGTCGACAACCTCGAAGGTCGAACCGACAGTGACGTCGTCATCTTCGACAAGGTCGCCACTTGCAGTCAGCGAGACGTTGAATTCTTTACCGCTGTCGAACGTGACGGTGTCACCGTTCTCGCGGGTGAGCTCTTCAGATTCCGTGTCGACGACGACGAAGAGGTTGTTGTTCTCGTCGTCGAGAACAACGTCCTCTGCGGTCAGCTCAGTCGATGCAGCCTCACGGTTTGCACCGGGGTTCATCTCCTCAACGGTGATGGTAAGGTCGTCCGTGTCGCCACGTTCGAGAGCTCCGAAGAAGCCGGAACCCTGAATCTGGACGACTGCGATGTCGTCTTCAGCGACCGTGTCGGACTGCGTGATTTCGCCGTTCTCGATAGCTTCGAGGACGTCTTCACGCGAATTATCGCTGTCAACTGCACCAGCGGGCGCAGTCCACGACTGAGCATCCTGGATGGAGCTCTCCGTCACAGCGAGAGTACTAACGTCCGTCGAGTCGACATCGCTGTCGTCAGCGAAACCGGACGGACCTGCTTCGATGTCGTAGTTGGCCGTGTCGAGAATGCCAGAAACACCGATGTTGCTCTCGTTGTTGAAGGCGGTGACAGACGAGTCGTCGTCGCCCGAGAGACCGTAGTTGTTCGCTTCAGTCGGGTTGTACGTGTTGATGGTGACGTTCGCAACGCCGTCCTCGTCCTCGTCGACGACGGTAGCGTTGACGACGTAGCCGTCGTCGTTGCTACCGATGAGGATGTCGGCTTCTGTCGTGTCATCCATCTGGACCTGGAAGGTCGCGGTGTCACCGGATTCGACGTTCACGCTGTTCGGGAGCGAGACAGACTGGGTGACTTCCTCAACCTCAATGGACGTGGAGTCCTCTGCGGTCGTATCAGCGACCGAGAACGTGAAGTTGTACTGGCCAGGGCTGACATCAGAGAAGTCAGCCGTGTAGTCATCGCCCTTGTTGAAGTTCTGGAGGACAACGTCGCCGTCGTCGTTCTCAGTGACCTGGAAGTCTTCCGCTCCAGGGCTTTCGACTTCGTTACCCTCGAAGAGGGCGGCGATCTCGTCGTTGTCTAGGCCCTCTGCTTCGACGACGAGGTCGAACTCGGATCGAACGGCGGAGTCAACGTTGAGCTCCGTCTCGCTGCCCTCGTCAATCGTCTCCTCCTCGAAGGAGGCAGAGATGTCCTGCTCCGTGACGTCGAAGGAAGCGCTGCTGAGAGTGGTACCAGATTGGTCACTATCAACAGTCCCGTCAGTCACCGAGAGAGGCGTACCACGGTTGTCAGCCTCAACGAGTGCGTAGGAACCGGTTCCGAGGGAACTGGTGTCGATGATGGCCGAACCGTCTGCATCCGTAGTGAACGAGTAGACGGTCGAACCGAGGGAGCCGTCATCAACGGTACGAATTTGGTAGCTTACTTCTGTACTTTCACCGCTGTCAACGTAGAGCTCCTGACCCTGGTAAAACAGACTCCCAGAATTGAGGTCTGAATCAGCGTCAGCAGCATTTGCCGCAGCAGCCGTTCCTGCAAACGCGACGGTCCCCGCGAAAACGGAGAACACCATCAGCGCAGCAAGGAATACTGCACGGAACTTCTGTGTTGTTTGTGTCATGGTTTTGTGCTTAGTCGGCGACAACCACTTTCGCCCGTGCCTGGATACCGAAACGCCCAGCGGAGTGCCGGACTTGGCGAGGGATACTCGTCGATGCCACCATGGGTAGGGGTACGCTCAAATGCTTATCCTCTCATTATAAATGCTTTGTGGTAAATAACGGGATTTGTCAATCAGTCACACGGCCGAATTCAGGAGGGAGAGCGCCTCTGCTGCAGATACAGGGTTAAGTATTTTGTGTCTGACTTCTTCAATTGTTGATAGCTCCAATCCGAGGTTTTACCGCCTGACACCCGAAAAACCGGAGGTTTACCGGAATATGCGAAAAGTGGGTCGTCGAGGCGGGTGCCGGATTAATTTCTAAACCAAACTGTGTGGTTCGGTGGACGTTCGTCTCAATTATCGTGTACATCGAGGTCCGCGTTCGGCTGCGTGTATATGTCTACGTGTACGCGTGGACGACCATACTTGGTCCGCACCACGAAGAATCGGGATTCCGCCTGCGAGAGGGCGGAGCGAAACTACGCCAGGTCGCGACCACGTCGAGAACGGCGAGTTAATTATGCTGGGAACAGCGAGTCGGCGTCGAAGTCGCGCTCCAGTACCTCTATCTCGTGGCCGTCGGGATCCGTCGTGAACGCGTACTTGTTGTCGCACGAGGCGGGGTCGCGGTAGTCGTCGGCCTCGCGCTCTATCAGCGTCTCCCAGTACTCGGAGAGTTCGTCGGCGCGGACAGCGAGGTGGCCCCACGCGTCGCCCATCTCGTAGCTGCGGCCGTCGTAGTTGTACGTCAGTTCGACGGCCATCGCTTCTTCCGCGCTTCCCTCGGGCTTCACGAAGTAGTTCGCGAAGGTGTCGGACTCCCAGCGCCCAGTGTGCTGGTACTCGAACTTCCGCGTCCAGAAGCCGAGCGCCTCGTCGGCGTCCTCGACGCGGATCATCGTGTGGTCGAGGCTCCAGCGCGCGCCGAGCTCCGGGTCGCGCTTGACGATCTCTATCTCGTGGCCGTCGGGGTCTTTGACGAACGCGTACCGTCCGCCGCAGGACTCGGGGTCGCGGTAGTCCTCGACGCCGTTGTCCATCAGTTCCTGATAGGCGTCTTCGAGTTCGCCCTCGGGCACGCGCACGGCGATGTGTCCCCACGCGTCGCCAACGTCGTACTCGTCGGTGTTGTGGTTCTCGGTCAGTTCGAGCATCGCGCCCTCTTCGTGCATCTCCTCGGGACCGATGTAGACGTTGGTGAACGTGTCGGCCTCCCAGCGGTCCTTCTCCTCGTAGTTCAGGTTCGTCTTGTACCACTCGAGCGACTCCTCCAAGTCGCCGACGCGGATCATCGTATGATCGAGTACTCCGGACATATCTGGGGGAAGGGTCGGAACGTCGAAAAGAATACCGGAGGCGGAACCGCCTCGCCGGTGCAATTCGAATGACCGTCCCGTCTTCGCGACTCGGTCGGCACTCCCCATATAGTCGATCCTCTCCATGGTCGACGCCCCATACAGTCAGTTCACCGTATAGTCGTCTCACCGTATAGTCGACTCGTCTGGTCGAGCACTCCGAACGTGTGGTCGGGGGATCTGTTGACGATTCGACGTGGTTTAGTCGCCTCAAACGGCCGGTCCCTTCCGATATCCTCCGAGGATCATACTCGACGGAGACGGCCGAGAGGGGCTACTCGGATGCGAAACTCGAATGCCGCTCAGTCGTCGGCGACGTCGCTTTCCTGCCGCGTCCGGCGCGCCGCCTGCGGAGAGAGACCCTTCCGTTGTGCGTCGAGTTCCGAGAGTCCGTAGACCAGCGCGACCAACAGCACGAGTCCGACGGGTAGCAGGGCGAGCGGCGTGATACCGGTCATGCCGTAGGCGAGAAGCAGCACCGACGCGACGAACACCACGGTGACTGCGTAGTATAGTTGCGTGCGCACGTGGTCAATGTGATCCGCGCCCGTGAACGTCGACGAGAGGATGGTCGTGTCGGAGATGGGCGAGGTGTGGTCGCCGAAGATGGCGCCGCTGAACACCGTGCCGACGGCGACGGGGATGAGTTCGGGCGACTGCCCGCCGATACCCCACGCCAGCGGAATCGCTACGGGCGTGACGATGGCCATCGTTCCCCACGAGGTGCCGGTGGAGAAGGCGATGAACGCGGATGCAAAGAGGATGACCAGCGGCAGTAGCGTCGGTGTCACGATACCTTGTGCGATGCCGGTGACGAACTCGCCGGTGCCGAGTGCGCTCGTCGTGAGGCTGATGGACCACGCGAGCACCAAAATGGTGACGGCAGTCAGCATGATGGAGAAGCCGTCGACGAGCGAGTCCATGCACTCATCGAGCGAGAGCACGTCCGAGATACGCGCCAATGCCATTGCGGCGACGACCATGGCGAACGACCCCCAGACGAGCGCCGAGGCGAAGTCGGCGTTTCCGGCAATCTGGATGAGCGTCCGGTCGGGTGCGTACCCCGTCCACACCGCACCGGTGATGGCGACGGCAACCAACACGAGTACCGGCACGATAAACATCCGTAGCTGCGGGTTGTCGCCGTTCGGTTCGCCCAGGTTCTCCTCGATGCTCTGGAGCGGAACTGCGCCCTCGCGGAGTACGTTGCCGGTCTGCCACGAGCGGTGCTCGGCGTCGAGCATCTCGCCGAAGTCACGCCCGGTGACGACGATGATGAACACCATCGCGATGGCGAACAGACAGTACATGTTGAACGGGATGCTCTGGAGGAAGGCGACGAACGCCGTCGGCACTCCCCCTTCGCCGCCGGTGATACCCGCCTGCTGGTAGCCTTCCTGCACCATGCTAATCTGGTAGGCGACCCAACTGGAGATACCGAACGTCGCGACGGGCGCGGCCGTCGAGTCGACGATGTAGGAGAGTTTCTCCCGGGAGATGCGCAGTTCGTCGGTGATGTCGCGCATCGAACTGCCGACGACGGCCGTGTTGGCGTAGTCGTCGAAGAACCAGACGAGGCCGAGCAGCCACGCCATGAGCCCTGCTTTTCGCTGACTGTCGAGGCGCTTCGTCGCGAACCGCGTGATGGCGAGCGAGCCGCCGGTCCGCCAGATGAACGTCACGCCCGCGCCGAGCAGCAGCGTGAATATCAGGATCTGAGCGTGGAAGACGCTGCCGTCGGGAGGCGCGATGGACTGGGCCACCCACGTGAACGTCTGGACGATTCCCAACCCGCCGGAGTAGATGACGCCGCCCGACCAGACGCCCAGAAAGAGCGCCAGTATCGGCTTCCGCGTGATGATGGCGAGTACGATAGCCAGCAACGGTGGAATGAGTGATACTGCTCCAAATTCGGATACCATGCTATGTCACATCTTTGCACTCAATTAAAGCTGTTCTGCTCTCTCGCGAGAGAAACGACCGTTGCGCGCCACCTCAGCGGTAGAACCACCACCCGACCGCCCACAGCGCGGCAGTGCCGACGGGGAGCGCGAGGCGGCCACCCGCCTGCGCGAAGCCGAGCGCGAGAGAGAGTTGGCCGACTCCGGCGATGACTAGCAACCCGCCGGTCACGCGCGGGTCCTCGCGGTCGAACAGCACGCCGACGGCCGCGCTCGTCGTCGCGAGCAGGAAGGCGACGACGCTCGCGGGCCACGCCCGGAGGTACGCCGGGAGCGACCCGAACCCGCCCGTGAACTCGAACAGATACGAAGAGATCGAGACGACACTTCCGGAACTCGGGTCGACGAGTCCCCACGGAAAGACGAGCGTCGCGGGGCGACCGCCGACGAGGAGGACGCTCCACGGGAGCAGCCACAGCGACAGAAGAACGAGGAGAGTCCGCGGCGTCGTCGGCGTCCGACCGGACTCGCGTTCGCGGGAAGCGGACGCCATCCGGCGTTACTTTCGAGCGACGATGCGGAGCACGTCCTCGTCTTCGAGGACGTGGTCCTTGCCGACCTGCTGTTCGTCGTGTTTGGCACTCGGCCCGGAGACGCGGGCGAACTTGAACCGCTCTTCGAGGTTCGCGCCGAGTTTTCGGCAGGCGTCGCCGACGGTCATCCCGCGGCGGATGACGAGCGGTTCCTCGTAGTCGGTTCCGCGGCCCGGCTTGTTCATGTAGACGCGGATGAGGCCGAGCGCTTCCCACATCTCCTCTTTCAGCCCGTCGAGTCCCTTCTCCTTCTCGGCACTGATGAACGTCACCTCCTCGGGGTCGAGTCCCACCTCGCGGAGGTTCTCGTACACCGTCGGCAGGTAGTCGCGGTCGATGAGGTCGGCTTTGTTCACCGAGACGATGGAGGGCAGATACACCCGGTTGTCCATGATGCCGTCGATGAGTTCGTCGATGGAGGGGTTTCCTCGGACGGTGACCTCGGCGTTGACGTAGCCATACTCGCGGAGCACGTCCTTGATGGTCTGTTCGTCGAGTTCGACGGAGTCGCTTCTCGTGACGTTGATGCCGCCTTTGATTTGCTTGGAGATAGTGAGACTCGGCGGTTCGGTGTCGAGTCGAATCTTGTTGTAGTACAGCTCCTCGCGGAGTCGCTCGTACTGTTCGACCTCGAACACCGAGAGCATGAACACGACGAGATCTGCCGTCCGGACGACCGAGAGCACCTCCCGACCGCCCCCGCGCCCGTCGGCGGCGCCCTCGATGAGCCCCGGCACGTCGAGTATCTGGATGTTCGCCCCCCGGTACTGGAGCATCCCGGGGTTGACGTTCAGCGTCGTGAACTCGTAGGCGCCCGTCTCGCTGTCGGCGTTGGTCAGCGCGTTGATGAGCGTCGACTTTCCGACGCTCGGAAAGCCGACCAGCGCGATGGTCGCGTCGCCGGTTTTCTCGACGGCGTACCCCTGTCCGCCGCCCGCGGAGGACTGGTTTTCGAGTTTCTCCTTTTTCTCCGAGAGCTTCGCCTTCAGTCGACCGATGTGCGCCTCAGTCGACTTGTTGTACGGAGTGGTGGCGATCTCCTCTTGGATCTCTTCGATCTCCTCCTCCAGTCCCATCGTCGTAGGTTCCGCCGCGTGTGTCGAAAAACCCTTTCCTTCCGCGCCGACGCTCTCGTCTCCCCTCCGCCGTTCCATCGGCTCTCGAAGTTCGTTCTTCCTTCTGCCCTCACCCCTCGTTGTCCTTCTAGCCCTCGAACTGCTCTCTCCCCCCGTTGTCCTTCCAGTCCTCAAATTTTTCTTGCGCGTGCGTAGCGCACGCGAGAGCACCAACTCACCACGTAATCCCGATTCGGTATCGTTATACGTCGCAAAGTTGACTGGTTCGACGAGCCTGATTTCGATGCCCAACCCGGAGAAACTTCGAGACAGCACGCAAATAGTCCTCCCCTGTACGTCGCTCGATGGCCTCCGAGAGGAGTTGGAGTCGCAGTTCACGGTGACGGTTTTCTCGCGGGAGAACGCGCGCTGTCGCATCATCGGGAGTCCGGTCGAGATCAAAGCCGCCAGCGAGTTCCTTGGTCGCCACGGCATCAGACTGCGATAGGGGCCGAGCGCCCACCGAAGCGCTTCTTATCGTCGGGCCGCAAGAGCCGACATGGACGAGAATCCGGGACTCTCCGAACAGTATCGGACGGCTAGCCCGTGGCCGTTCTTTATCGCACTCAGCATCCCACTCGCGGAGGCTGGTATCCTGTTCAACCTCTTTTCGGTCGCCGTCGGCGGACTGCTGCTGTTCTTCGGCTGTAGCGCCGGGATGCTCCAAGAGGCGGGCTACGTCGACCGACCGTGGAGAGCGCTCGTCGTCTCGGCGCTGCTCGTCTTCGCTCTCGGCGGATTTCTGCTCTACGCCGACGCACAGGTCGCAAACGAGGCCGTACAGCTCGCAGAGCGCGGCTACGCGGTCCTCGTCGCGGGCGTCATCCTCCTGCTCGTCGGCCTCTTCGGCGAGGTGTTCGTCGACGACCAGGAGTTCGCCGTCTGACCGGGCTGAACCAACAATCTATTTGACCGCCGTCCGTTACGGTCCACTATGGCGAACACGAACACGAACAAAATCTTCGACAGGGAGACACTGCTCGACCTGACGGTGAACATGATCCCGCTATTCATCATTCTGTTCTTCGTCGTGCTCTTCCTGCTCTACCAGCCGTGGGGCGGAGACCTGTTCCCCACCGCCATCATGGTCGGACTCCACGTCGTGCCGTTCGTCGGCCTGGCGATACTGACGTACGTCTCCGGGAAGGCTATCGCCGGCGCCGAGAAGTCCTCGACGGTGTACTACCCCGGTCAGGCCGGGATGTCGGGCGCGGAGATGACGCATGGCGAGTCCGAAGCGGACGGAGACGACCACGAAGACGCGCAGGCGCTGGAGTCGGGGACCGAACCCGACGGCGAACTGACCGACAATGCAGCGTCGGACGGCGACGCGGACGCCGACGTGGACGCCGAAACGACCCTCGAGACGGACGAGGAGACGGCGGCCGAAGGGACCGAAGCCGACGAGTCAGAAACCGTCGAAACAGACACGACAGATCGCCAGCAGACGGACTGACGGACGGCACCCGAATCTTTCTTTACCCTGCGATTCTGAGCACTCCCTATGCAGTTGAACGGACAGTTAGCGCTGACGGTCCTCATGGGGGTCTTCCTCGTGGGCGTCTTCGTCTGGCTGACACGGGTGGAAAACTGGCGCACGTACACCCCACTCAGCAGCGGCGGCGGCGCAGTCGGCCAAGAATCCGGGTACGCCTCCGAGGAGAAACCCGCAGGAATCGTCCGGTGGTTGACGACGGTCGACCACAAAGACATCGGCCTGATGTACGGCGCGTACGGCATCTTTGCGTTCGTCGTCGGCGGCCTTATGGTCGTGTTGATGCGAACCGAACTCGCGACGCCGGAGACGGTACTCGTCGAACCGGGGTTCTACAACTCGCTTCTGACGAGCCACGGCATCACGATGCTGTTCCTCTTCGGGACGCCCATCATCGCGGCCTTCTCGAACTACTTCATCCCGCTCATCATCGGCGCCGACGACATGGCGTTCCCGCGCATCAACGCCATCGCCTTCTGGCTCCTTCCGCCCGCGGCGCTACTCATCTGGGCCGGCTTCTTCCCGATTCCGAACCTCATCCCCGCGCAGACGGGATGGACGATGTACACCCCGCTGTCGGCGGGCGTCGGACAGGGTAATCAGGCGAACGCCGGCGTCGACCTGATGCTGTTGGGTCTCCACCTCTCGGGCGTCTCCGCGACGATGGGTGCGATAAACTTCATCGCGACCATCTTCACAGAGCGCGGCGATGACGTGACGTGGGCGAACCTCGACATCTTCTCGTGGACGATCATCACGCAGTCGGGGCTCATCCTCTTCGCGTTCCCGCTTCTCGGCAGCGCACTCCTGATGCTCATCGCCGACCGCAACCTCGGCACGACGTTCTTCGCCGTCGGCGAGGGCGGCGGGTCGATGCTCTGGCAGCACCTCTTCTGGTTCTTCGGCCACCCCGAGGTGTACATCCTCGTGCTCCCGCCGATGGGACTGGTCAGCTACATCCTCCCGCGCTTTGCGGGTCGTCGGCTGTTCGGCTTCAAGTTCGTCGTCTACTCGACGCTGGCGATTGGCGTGCTCTCGTTCGGCGTCTGGGCGCACCACATGTTCGCGACCGGTATGGACCCGCGCCTTCGAGCCTCGTTCATGGCCGTCTCGATGGCTATCGCCATCCCCAGTGCAGTCAAGACGTTCAACTGGATCACGACGATGTGGAACGGCAACATCAGGCTCACCGCCCCGATGTTGTACTGCATCGGCTTCGTGTCGAACTTCATCATCGGCGGCGTGACGGGCGTGTTCCTCGCCTCGATCCCCGTCGACCTCGTGCTGCACGACACCTACTACGTCGTCGGTCACTTCCACTACATCGTGATGGGCGCCATCACGTTCGCGGGGATGGCGGGCATCTACTACTGGTTCCCGCTCGTGACCGGTCGGATGTACCAGCGGAGCCTCGCGAAGTGGCACTTCTGGCTCTGGATGATCGGAACGAACATCACGTTCCTCGCGATGATTCTGCTCGGTTACGGCGGCATGCCGCGACGCTACGCGACGTACCTTCCGCAGTTCGCGTCGCTACACCAGATCGCGACGCTCGGCGCGTACCTGCTGCTGCTCGGCGGCATCATCTTCGTGTGGAACATGGTGCAGTCGTACTTCGAGGGACCGGTCGTCGAAGACGGCGACCCGTGGAACCTCGAGGAGTCGAACCTCCGCACCGTCGAGTGGGACTGGTTCGACCGCAAACTGCAGACGAAGATCGCCGACGGCGGCGAGGAAGAAGCGATGACGGACGGTGGAGTCGCCGGCGACTCGACGGTTGAGCGTAACGCCGACGAGTAACCGGTCTTCTCTTTCGCTTTCTCGATTCGACGAGCGACAGCGTTGCTCCCGCGTCTACGGTGAGTGCGACGGCCCGAAGTATGGGTATCGCGCCGCTTCAGTCCCGGCTACGACTGCCGCGACGCTGACCCGTCACCGCGACGCCGAACCGCCACCGCTTCGCTGCACCGTTACCGCACTACCGCCGCGACACCGACGTACCTTTGTCGCTCGCCCCCCGAGCGGTAACCATGTCGGACAAAGACATTCTCGGACTCATCCTCGGGGCCGTCGCCCTGATGATGTTCGCCACTGGAATCATCCTCGTCATCTGAGCGTCCGGCGGACGCAGCGCTGTCGAAAGCGCTAATCGCCTCGCGTCCGAACCCGCGGCCGTGAGCGCGACACGTCTCCGGGGACCGCAGTTCGTCCTCATTCTGTACGCACTGCTCGTCGCTATCTCGGGTCTCGCCGGGTTTCTGATCGCGACGTTCGTCTCCGGCCTCCGCGCGCCGAAGTTTCTCTTCCTCGTTCCCTTCCCGCCGACGCAGCTCGGCTTCGCCGCCTACGGCGCGTTGACCGTCGCGTTGGTGCTCGGCATCCCGCTGCTGCTCGTCGTGTACGTTTCGAGAAATCTTGACGACGCCGCCCAGAACAGATAAGCACCCCCCGCGACACCTGTGAGTATGTATCACGTACTTGTCGGCGTCGACGAAGACGAAGAGCGCGCTCGCGCGTGCGCCCAAGAAGTGCTCAACCTTCCCGGAGACACCGACGAGAAGACGGTCACGCTGTTGCACAGTTTCACCGACAACCCCGGCGGCGCGTCGGCAACGCAGATCGCGTCGGTTCGACGGGCAAGCGACTTCCTCGACGAACACGGCATCGACTACGAAGTACTGGAGTCCAGCGGCGACCCGGCCGAATCGATTCTCGACGCCGCCGACGAGCTAAACGCCGACCTCGTCGTCGTCGGGGGACGAAAACGCTCGCCGGCGGGAAAAGCGATATTCGGCAGCGTCACCCAGTCGGTGATTCTCAGTTCGAGTCGACCCGTGATGGTCACCGGCGTCGTGACGCGGGCCTGATCTCAGTACGTATCGGCGACGACGTCGCCGAACTCGCTCGGCGAGACGTAGCCGGTCCGTGCGTCCACCTTTTCGCCGTCTCTGAACCACAGGACGGCGGGCGCGCTGTTCACCGCGTGCGCGAGGCGGAACCCCGAGGCGGTCTCGCCGTCGAGTCCGCCGACGGCCACGTCGTCGGGGAGTGCGTCGAGTAACTCGTCGAGGTCGTCTTTGAGCCGCTCACACGGCTCACAGTGTCGTTTCCAGACCGTGAGCACTGCGTTCGGGTGCTCGTCGAGAAACGCCGTATACGACTCGTCGTCGAGCCGCGTCACCGCCTCGGGTATCGGCGACGGTGGCGTCACCTCGCAGACGACGTGCGCCATCACCGCCTTCGTCTCCGAATCTACCGCTTCGTCGAGAAACGACTGTACCGCGAGGTACGCGACGAGTTGCTCGCGCGTCACGCCGTTGGCTTCGATCTGCGTCTCGGCGGCCGCCGATTCTAGGTCGAACAGCTCCGCGACCGTCTCGACGAACGTCTCCTCTCCGACGTTGAGGTACGTGTCGGCGTACACCGACCGAGTCTCCTCGAACGCCGCGGTCGTCGTGAGCGATCCGTCGTCGTTCTCGCGGATGACGTCGCCCTCGACGAGGCGGTCTATCACGTCGCCAATGTCGGGCATTTCGGCCACCGTCAGACCCCCAGATACCGCTCACGCGTCGCCTCGTCGTCGCGAAGCTCATCGGCGGTTCCATCGAAGACGATGCCCCCCTGGTCGACGACGTACGCTCTGTCCGCGATTTTGATTGCCGCAGCGGCGTTCTGTTCGACCAGAAGCACCGTCGTTCCGTCCGCGCGGATGCGTTTGATGGCCGCTTCGACGTTTTCGATGATCTTCGGCGCGAGTCCCTCGTACGGTTCGTCCAAGAGAAGCAGATCCGTGTTCTGCTTCAACGCCCGCGCGATGGCGAGCATCTGTTGTTCGCCGCCGGAGAGCGTCCCCGCTTTCTGCTCGCGGCGCTCGTCGAGGCGCGGGAAGTCGGCGTACACCTCGTCGGTCGGCACGCCGCCCTCCCGAATTGGGACGGAGCGACCGATGGTGTTCGAGCGGTTGTTGACCACCTCCGCGAGGTGGAGGTTCTCGGCCACCGTGAGGTTCGGGAAGATGCGCCGCTCTTCGGGGACGAGCGAGATGCCTCGAATCGACACGTCTTCGGCCGCCGTCCCGGTAATCTCGTCGCCTTTGAACCGGATACTGCCGGCGCGCACGTCGGGCGGCGTCGCTCCGGCGATACACCGAAGCGTCGTCGTCTTCCCCGCGCCGTTGCGTCCGAGCAGCGCGACAATCTCGCCCTCGTTGACCGACAGCGAGAGCCCTCTGAGGATGTGACTCTCGTTGTAGTAGGCGTCGATGTCGGAAACCTCCAAGAGGCTCATATCTCGACACCTCCCAGGTACGCCTCTTGAACGTCCGGGTTCCCTCGAATCTCGTCGGGTGTCCCTTCGGCGATGACCCGCCCTCGGTTGAGCACGATGATGCGGTCGGAAACGCTGAAGACGATCTCCATGTCGTGTTCGACGAGCAGGAACGTCAGTCCGAGACGCTCTTTGACCTCTTCGATGAGGTCGACCGTCGCCTGCGTCTCCTCGGGCGACATCCCCGCGGTCGGTTCGTCCATGAGCAGCAAGTCGGGTTCGCTCGCCAGCGCGATGGCGATTTCGAGTCGCCGCTTGTCACCGTACGGGAGGTCTTGGGCGACTACCTCGTTCTGTTCGTGGAGGCCGACCGCCGACAGCATCTGGCTCGTCCGCCGGCCGATCTCGGGGTAGGCGTCGCGTCGACGCAGGAAGTTGAACCGGAACGAACCGTGCTCGGCGGCGAACGCTGCTATCTGGGCGTTTTCCTCGACGGTCATCTCAGGGAAGATAGAGGCCGTCTGGAACGACTTGCTGATGCCTCGCTGCACCACCTGGTGAGGTTTGAGGCCGACGATAGACTCGCCTTTGAAGCGGATATCGCCCTCCGTCGGGTCGAGACGCCGCGTGATGAGGTTGATGAGTGTCGACTTGCCGGCCCCGTTGGGACCGATGAGCGAGACGCGCTCGTCTTCTCGGATGTCGATGTCGACGTGGTCGGTGGCGACGAGGCCGCCGAACTTCTTGACGAGGCCGTCGGTTTCGAGAAGCGACGCCATCAGCGCTCACCCCCGTCGTCCGCAGCAGTCTCTCCGCCGGCCACGCGGGCGTAGCCGTCCTCGATGATTCCCCAGATACCGCGGGGGAACACCGCGACGACGACGACGAACACGACGCCGAGGATGAGATGCCAGAACGGACCGATGGTCTCGAACCCGGAGACGACGTTCTCGACGTAGAGGTAGACGACGACGCCGAGCACCGGACCGAACAGCGACCCGACGCCGCCGAGGACGGTCATGATGACGATCTCACCGCTCTCGGTCCAAAACAGCGACTCCAGCGGGACGTACTGGCCGTGGATGGTGAACAAACTTCCGGCGACGCCCGCGAACGCGCCGGAGAGGACGAACGACATCAGTTTGTAGCGCCAGACGTTGAGACCGACGAACTCCGCGCGCTGTTCGTTTTCGCGGATGGCGCGGAACACGGTCCCGTACGGCGAGTTGAGGACGCGGTACGCCGTCAACAGCGCCAGCACGGCGAACGTGGCGACGAAGACGTAGAGCATCTCCCCGTAGAGGATGTCCAACGGGTAGACGAGCAACTCGTCGAGGTGGATCACCCCGAGCAGCGGACCGACTTCGACGCTCGTGAATCCGTTCTCACCGTTGGTCAGGAACGCCAACGGCGACGACGCCATGTAGAACAGCATCTGCGCGAACGCGAGCGTGAGGATGGAGAAGTAGATCCCGCCGCGACGCAGCGAGAGGAACCCGAGCACCCACGCGAACAATACGGCGAACGTTGTCCCGGCGAGGACGATGAGAAGCGGCTCGCTCGACACCTCCGCGCTGAAGATGCCGGCGGCGTACGCGGCACCGCCCCAGAACGCGGCGTGACCGAACGACAGCAAACCGGTGTACCCCAGCAGCAGGTCGAAACCGATGGCGAAGATGGCCCAGATGAGCATCAGCGTCGCCAGACCGCGGTAGCCGCCGAGCACGTCGGAGATGACGGGGGCGTCGGCGAACAGCCACGGGAATATCGAGACGGCGACGACGGCGGTAACGGCGACAAGGAGTTCGTTGTTCGCCGTCGTTCCCCTCCGTCGATAGCGCTCGACGTAGCCGGCGGTTCCCTCGGGAGCGTCGCCACCGTCGTTCGCGTCGGGGTTCTGAACTTCGTCGCTCATCCCGTCACCTCCTCACCGAAGAGTCCCTCCGGACGAACTAGCAGTACCACCGCCGCGAGAGCGTAGATACCGACCTGCGCCCACGCCGACCACGTGATCTGCGTCCCGAGTATGTCGATGCTCGGCAACGGCGCGCCGACGAGCACCGAGAACACCATCCCGAGGAGGACGCCGCCGACGACGGCCCCGCGGATGCTCCCGACGCCGCCGATGACGACGACGAGGAACGCCGGAACCAACACGCCGGTCCCGATGTTCGGGTTGACGTTTTCGAGCGGTGCGCCGACGACGCCGGCGACGCCGGCGAGCGCCGCGCCGATACCGAACATCACGATGTAGGGGCGGGTGAGTTTGATGCCGAGCAGTTCGACCATCTCGGGGTCGCGCGTCCCCGCGCGGACGATGAGGCCGAAGTCGGTGTACTCGACGAGCAGCCAGACGATGGCGACGAGGATGCCCGTGATGATAATGACGTACAGCCGCCACTTCGGGAAGTTACCGATAATCGGAAGCGAGACCGGACCCGACGCCCAGCCGGGTCGGGCGAAGTTGATGCTCTGTCCGCCGAACAGCACGCGGAACAGTTCCTGGGCGATGATCGCCAGACCGAACGTCACGAGAATCTGGTCGGTGTCCGGCCGATCGTAAAACGGCCGGGCGACGAACCGCTCCATCGCGAGTCCGATGACGAACACGAACAGCGGAACGATGATGAGCGCCGGCAGGAATCCCCATCCGAGGCCGATAGTCTCGAACCCCCACTCGCGGAGCAACCCGTTGGATAAGTTCACTTCAAGTGTGATGAGTAACCCCGCGTACGCGCCGATGAGATACAGCGCGCCGTGCGCGAAGTTCACGAAGCGGAGCGTTCCGAGGATGATGGAGAGACCGATAGCGACGAGGATGTAGATCGCGCCGGTCTGCAGACCGTTGAGGAAGACGCGGAGGAGATCCGCGGCTAGACTCACCGTGTCTCACCTCCGCGTGAATCGACCTGCGGGATGCCGTCGACGTTGTTGTTTGGTATCATATACCTATTGGGTAGTACTGGATGTTTCACGAATATTGATATGCTGGGAAGTGCGGTTTTGCGGATTACTCGTCGCCGTACTCGCCGAGTTCGCACTCGGCAGCAGGTCCGGACCCGCAGTCGTAACCGACCTCGCTCTGCGGCGTGATCTCGACGATCTCGAAGAACTGTCCGTCGCCCTGTTCGGACCCCGGCAGCCCCTTGACGACGGGGATGTCTCGCTGGGCTTGGTGGTCGCACTTGCGCATCGTCTCCTCGCCCATCCCGATGTTGCTGTAGCTGTAGTCTTCGAGCTGTCTGATGACCTCCGGCGGGTAGAACGTCCCCGCGCGCTCGACCGCCGCCGCGTACTGCAGGGTCTGCGCGTACGCAAGTTGCGCCGGTCCGGATGGGACGCGCCCGTTGTACTCCTCGCCGAACACCTCGGTGAACTTCTTCGACGGGGCGTTGTCTATCTGGGAGTCCCACGCGATCGTTCCGTAGATGCCTTCGATAGCGCCACCGGCGGCCTGCGCCATCGGCCGGTTGTACAGCGGCATCACGATCTCCATCTCCTGGTCGATGCCGGCTTCGACGGCCTGTTTCAGCGAGTTCCCGCCGTCGAGTCCGTAGTGGTTCAAAAACAGGGCATCCGCGCCCGACGACTGCGCCTCCGAGAGATACGACGAGTAGTCGCTTTCGCCGAGCGGCGTCGCCACGGAGTCAATTTCCGACCAGCCGGCCTCCTCGAAGAACTGCTTCATCGATGCCTGCTGGGTCTGTCCCCACGAGTAGTCGGCGTACAGCTGATAGAAGCTCAGGTCGTCGCCATACTCGGTAGTCACGACGGGCGCCAACGCCTGGCCGGTCATGTAGGCGTTGAACATCTCACGGAAGCTGTACCGTACGCAGTCTTTTCCGGTCGTGTCGTTCGAGTGGGTCAGACAGGCCATGAACAGGACGTTCTTCTCCTGTGCGAGCCCCTGCTGGGCGATGGCGGTCGCGCTCGACGACCCCCCGGAGAACATCACGACGCCGTCGCGTTCGATCATCCGCGAAGCCGACTCGCGGGCGGTGTCGGCGTCCGTCGCGGTGTCGCCTTTCACGTAGTCGATCTCGTAGTCGAGGACACCGTCGCCCGAGAGGTCGGAGAAGTCGTCGACCCAGCCGCCGCCGTTGTTTAGATGCTTCACCGCCAGTTCGTACGCTCGGAGCTCATCTTCGCCCTCCGAGGAGTACGGTCCCGACTGCGGGACGTTGAATCCGAACATCGCTTTGTCGCCCTCTATCGGGTAGTTCCCGAGCGAGGGATACTCTCCGTCCCCGTTCCCCCCGCCTCCCCCGCCTCCGCCCTGCGTACATCCTGCCAATCCCACGATACCGGCGACGCCCGCTGCCCCGGCTGTTTTCATCACGTCACGCCGACTCAGGGAAGTGCTATCCCGTGCCATGGAGTTACCGAGGGGAGGTAGTTAATAATCGTTACGTATGTATCCCCTATGACTATGCTAATAATTGTAATAAGCCGTACAATCATTCTATATGGTAATATTTACCAAACATAGGACTCGGCGCGGAATAGGTATCCGATGGTGTACAGCGAAAATAAGATTATCTCACCCGACAGTAGGTGTGATGTCGGCGAGCGAGTCGACGAATAGCTCTCGGAGACGACGAGTGTTTCGTCGAACCGGTAGAGCCGCCCGACTCTCGGACGGCGCAGTCGAGCGACGCGCCCGGTTCGATCGCCGGGAAGTGTTTCTGCGGGTGCAAGTAGCCGGGACTGTTTAGTGCTGGTACTGCGTAGCACAGTGTATGGACCTTCGAGACGCCGAACCCACAGACGCGGAGGGGATTCGAGCCGTCGCCCGCGAGTCGCTTCTGGCCTCGTACAGCCCCGACCTCTCCGAAGACGTCATCGACACCGCGGTGAAGAGCTGGTACGCCGACGACGAAGTCGGGTCGAACCTCGAAGACCCGCAGGCGGTGTGGACCGTCGCCGTCGACGGTGACGACGTCGTCGCCGTCGTCCAGAGCTACCTCGTCGAGGCCGACGAGACGGTCGGCCAGATAGACTGGCTCCACGTCGCCCCCGACTCGCGGGGCGGGGGACTGGGCAGACAGTTGCTCAAGCGCGTCGAGACCGAACTGATGGACCGCGGCGCCTCACGCCTCGAAGGTAAAGTGCTCACGGTCAACGAGGGCGGCGCGCGCTTCTACGAGAACGCGGGTTACGACGCCGGAGAGACGCGACAGGTCGAGATCGCCGACGAGGAGTTCACCGAGCGCGCCTTCGTCAAGTCCGCCTCGGAGTCCACCGAGGAGTTCACCCCGGTCGAAGAGCGTAGCGGGCCCGACGGCCAGACGCTGTACGTCGCCTACGACGAGAGCCAGCGCGCGCGGAAAGCGCCGTTCTACGTCACGTACACCGACGAGGAGAGGACGGAGCGCTACGGCTACCTCTGCGGCAACTGTGAGAGTCTTGCGACGGCGATGGACTCGATGGAACGCATCGAGTGCAACGAGTGCGGTAATCAGAGCAAGTCGGCACGCTGGGACGCCGCGTACCTGTAATCGACGTCTGCACCGGCGGCGTTCCTCGCCCCTCGCCGCCGACGTCCGCGCTCTCGTCGTGCAGCGGAGGCCGTTCCCCATTTTCCCGGTTCGTCTCTCGAACCGACGAGGAGCGTGTCGATCTCTGTTGTAAACGGATATGCGCGATATGAAACCGCGGTCCAGAAGGCAGGCATGTCAAAAATAATCGCTTGGATTTCTCATTCAGCGGATTTTACTTCACAACCGCTTCTCGCGGACTGGCCATTCAATACAGAGAATTATTCTCCCCGGCTTGTGATTGCCTCTGGCCGACGAACTATGGACGGCAGTTCAAGTCCCCCGACGACGGTGAACAGAACGCCGCCAAGGACGGTGAGGTACCAGCCGAGTGCGGGAACGAATGTGGCTGAGAACCCAATCAGCGTAGACATAGATAGATAGTATGCCGGGAATACAATCGTTCCAAGGCCCACAGCGAGCGTTGTTGCGGTTCGTGCCATCGTTCGTGTGCTAACGACACGGACTAAGAGAACAAGCCCGATTGCACCGAGTAGCGCGAAGTCGAACCCTTCAAATCCTGCACCCATTCCGGTGTAGTAGACTGTCGGTATCTTGGCATCAGGAGGGAGGTTTGGATTCGTTCTCAGCCAAGGGAGGTACGCTCCGACCGCAATTGAAATCGTGCCTCCGATGAGCAGAATCATCTTGCGCGATTCAACATTCATACAATTCGCTAAGAAGTCCGGGGATAAACGCTTTCTGTAGGCTCAAACGCCGCTTTGTTATATACACACGCTTTACTTCGCAACTCAAGCCCGGTCTCAATCAGGATGCATACTTTTTACATAGGCTTTCTCGTGCGGTTGAGTAGTGTCAGTCGTTCAGCCTACTGAATCCCCGTTCGACCACGATAGGTACTTCGAGTTCACCGTCAACGACGAGACCTATAACGGGAGCATCCACTTCCTCACCCAGTACGACGGAAAACCCGATTTCGTCGAAGTACTACGGAGTACCTTCTTCCGAGATGAGACCTACGGCGACAGTCGCGCCGACTGGCATCGGAACACCACGTCATTTTACGCGTGGATAAAAGCCCACATGCTCCGACTTGCGTGGGACTGCCGCGAAGAGTTCCTCCGTTACTTTCTCCACTCGTTCCCCAATATCTGCCGTGATTTCGGATTCCAAGTCGCGCACGACCGTGACGCGAGTGGAGCGCCGAGCCAGTCCCGTCTCTGGGAGATGTGGAACAAGGAGTTCACCGACGTACAGCGCGAGTTCGTGCGGACGGCCACCGAGGAAGCACTTGCCTTCGCCCGCGAGCAAGGCATCCCTGCACCCGACCCTGTGTTCCGTCCCGAGGAGCGCGACATCTCCTCGAAACGGAGCGAACAGCGGCTCGTCGCGGAGAAGACCAAGGAGGTCTGGCAACAGGCCAAGCCGTTCGTCACGGACACGTTCTACCTGAAGCGGGCCGAGAACACCGTGGTTCACGAGAACGCGTTCTGGGAACAGCACACCTACATGGGAATGCGCGAGAACATGTACGCTCAGAGCGGTCAGCACTCCTTCTATATCGACTCTCGGCGCGACCGCACGCCGAGCGCATCGAATCACCGCTACCAGATTGGCAAACTCTCCGCTGAGGAGACGCGCTCGATGCTCCACGAGACCAATCGGATGCTCATCGCCCGCGCTCGCCACAACGCCGAACTCGTCGGCAACCTCGTGGCCGCCATCGACATCACGAAAGGCAACCCGTGGACTGGCAAAATCGAGCGCGATGAGGATAACAACATCACCGAGGACTGGATTCTCGGCTACAAGGACGGTGAAGTGTACTATCAGTGGGCCACCATCCAAATTGTCGGCTACGACATCCCACTCGTGCTGGACGCGATTCCGGTCAAGCGAGGGATGAAGCGAGCCGACATCGTGGACAGCCTGCTGGAGAATGCGCTCGACCTCGTAGACGACATCGAACTCGTGATGATGGACAGAGAGTTCGATAGCGAGGGTGTGAAGGACGCGTGCGACAAGCACGGTGTCTCCTATTTGAACGGCGCACGGAAGCGCGAATCAGAGAAGGCGACGTGTACACGGCTTCGCCGTGCCGGGAAGACGGTTCACATCGAGGAGGAGACGGTTGCAGATGGCCCGACCCGCAAGCGGATGTACCTCCCGTCCAGTGCTGACGGCGACTTCGAGGCCGAGGACGAGGAGGAAGACGAAAATGAGGAGAGGCCAGACATCCGCGAGGAGATGCGCGAAGAACTCGCTGACCTCGGTATCGAATTGAGCGAGGAGGAGGCCTCGCACGGGTTCAGCGCCCTCACGAAGGAACTGCGAAAAGAGGAAGCAAACGAGCCGACTGTCGGGAGTGAGGCGGATACGCAGGCGTACGCGTTGTTCGAGACCAACCACCCGAGTGTGACGCTGAACGAGGGCGATAGCGAGGTAGAGCGCATTCACATGGTTGAGCGGATGGTTCGCCGCTATCGCCACCGCTGGGGCATCGAGAACGGCTACAAGCAACTCAAGACGTTTCGCGTCCGCACGACGAGCAAACGCCACACGTATCGGTTCTTTAATTTCGTGTTCGCGTGCGTGCTGTACAACGTCTGGCGGCTCGTGGATTTGTTGGTGAAATTCGCTATCGAGGGGGAGAACTCGACGTACGCGCCGCGTGTGGACGCCAACCAGTTCCTGACGGTGGCGAAGAAATACTACGGTCTCGACCCGCCCGACTAACGCTAAGCCGCTCTGTGTCCGCTGACTCCTGAGCGGCGGCACTGTTCTGCGTTCCTTATTTTCGGCTGATTGTTGACTGATTCCGAATCGGTACCCTCGTCATCCTCTGACGACTTTTTCGTACGGGGGTGATATAGTGCAAGGAATATCAGTTCAACCGATTATTTGACCACATGCCTGACTTCTAGCGGTCTGGCTCCCGAAAGACCGGAATGAGGAACGGAAACCGTCTTTCGAGTCGGCGCTCCGCGTCCGTCCACAACAGACAGGTGGGTTGACGGCCGAGTACGCAGTATCCGATGGGTTCGAGGAACGAGAGCGACGACACGATCGTCTACGACTGGTGGAGTCGACACCCCCGCGCGTTCGACCTTGCGTTTCTCGGCCGCGAACACGCTCACAGGCGGTTGGCCGACATCCTCGGATCGGTATTTCGATTTCTCGGCAGAGCGCTCGCCGCCTTCGACCTCTTTTCGGGTGAATCCGGAGTGTTCACACCTCGTCGCGGTCGGTGAACGTGTACCGTCGCGCGATTTCGTCGCCCTCGAAGACGTGGAAATCGGCGAAGCCGAACTCGACGGCGTCGCCGTTCTGCTCTCCGGCGAACGTCCCCCGAACCGCGACGGTGTCGCCGTCGACGACCACGTCGTGGACGTCGTGACTCCCGTTCTCCAGCGGTCGACCGTCCTCGTAGAACGTCAGCAGTGCGTCGCGTCCCTCGATGGCGTCCTGTCCGGGTCGTTCGTAGCGAACGTCCTCGTTGAAGAGCGCGACGAGGTCGTCGTACTGGCCGGCGTCGACGAGGTCGTAGTACTCCCGTACGACGGATTCTGGTTCCGTGTCTCCCATACGAGAGCTACAGTTTCCAGTAAGTAGTATTTCGGCGTAGTGGCAAATCGGTGCGACGTTACCGACGCCGCGGGGACTAAGGTGCCGGGCGACTACCCCTCGCCGACCATCCGGTCTTCGTCCTCCCACTCGCGCTCGCGGAGTTCGTACTTCTGGATCTTCCCGGTCGCCGTCGTCGGTAACTCGGCGACGAACTCGATTTCGCTCGGCACTTTGTACGTCGCGATGCGCTCGCGGAGGAACGAGATCACGTTGTCGCTCGTCGTTCCGGGGTTTTGAGGGTCGCCGTTGGCCGGGACGACGAACGCTTTCGGCGTCTCGCCCCACTTCTCGCTCGGCGCGGGGATAACGGCCACGTCGCCGACGGCGTCGTGGTCGAACAGCGCGTCCTCCAACTCGATGCTGGAGATGTTCTCGCCGCCGGAGATGATGATGTCCTTCTTCCGATCCTGGATACTGACGAAGCCGTTCTCGTCGACGGTCGCGAGGTCGCCCATATGGTAGTAGCCCTCCACGCGGTCGTTGAACGCCTCCTCCGTCGCCTCGGGTTTCTCCCAGTAGCCGTCCATCACCTGGTTGCCGCGGACGACGATCTCGCCGATGCTCTGGCCGTCTTGCGGCACGTCCTCGCCGTCCTCGTCGACGACGCGGATCTCGGTGCCCAGATAGCCGATTCCCTGCGTCTTCTTCACGGCGAAGCGGTCGGGGTCGTCTTGGTCGAAGAAACGCCGGGCGTCTGAGGTCGTGATGAGCGGTCCGGTCTCCGTCGCGCCGTAGACGTGCTTGAGGTACCAGCCGAACTCGTCTTCGACCGTCCGAATCGTCGCCTCCGGCGGCGCGGCCCCCGCCGTCGCCACGCGGACCGGTCGCCCGGCGGTCGTCTCCGGTTCGTGTTCCGCGTAGTGCTCTTGGAGCATGTTCAGCACCGTCGGCGCAGCGCAGAAGTACGAGACGCCCTCCTCGCGGACGGCATCGAAGATTCCGGCTGCGTCGACGCCGCGCGTGCAGACGTGCTTCGCGCCCATCCCGGTCACCGAGAAGATGTGGCCCCAGCCGTTGACGTGGAACATCGGGAGCGTCCACAGATACACGTCGTCGTCGCGAATCTCCTGGTGGGTCGCGACGAGGTAGGCGTGCAGCGTCTCGGTCCGGTGGGTGCGGCAGACGCCCTTCGGGTCGCCCGTCGTCCCCGAGGTGTAGTTGATGGTGATGATATCGCTCTCGTCCATCTCAGGGCGGTCGTACGCCGTCGATTCGGCGACGAGGTCGTCGAACGACTCCCACTCCCCCTCAACGGCGTCGGGGTCGTCGGTGACGAACAGTTCAGTTGGCACCGACTCTCGAATCGCTTCTATCTTCTCCGCGTAATCGTGGTCGGCGAAGACGGCTTTCACACCCGCGTCGTTCAGGATGTACTCGAAGTCCGCCGGGACGAGGCGGTAATTCAGCGGCGTGTGAATCGCGCCGAGTTGCATCGACCCGTAGGCCGCTTCGAGGTGGTAGTGAGTGTTCGGGTCCAACACCGCTACCCGGTCGCCCTTCTCGACGCCTCTGGACTGCAGCGCCGCCGCCCACCCGTCCGCGCGCTCGCCCAGCTCGGCGTACGTGTATCGCTCGCCCGTCGTCGCCACCACAGCCTCCTTGTCGCCGTAGTGTCGCCGGGCGCGGTCCAGAAAGTCCGTCGCCAGCAGTGGTTTCTCCATGTGCCTCGACGTTAGTGAACATTCATGATATACATTGCGGGCGCGGAAACGTTCGCCGCCCGCGCAGTCGGGCGGTTCGTCGGTTCCTCGCCAATATAGTCGGTGTGTCGACAACGGCGTCGGTATGCCGTCAGCGCCGTCGGTTCGTCGCCGAATCTCGTTGCGTCGTCCGGCCGCCCGAGAGTGTTTTCGGGACCGCACGGTCGGTCTCGGGTGAGTAAATATCACTCCGTAGTGCTACCCACAAAAGTGGTTTATCGGTACGGACCTTGCTGTCGACAATGCCACTGTCAGAGTACACCGGCCGACGGCCGCGCGGCGCGAACCGGAGCGTCCGCATCAGTCGCGCCGTCAAACACCACCGATGGCAACCGGACGGCGAACCCTCCGAACCGTGTGCCAACTGCGGCATCGACCTCTCGCTACACGAGCGACACGTTCTCGTCACGTTGGTCGAAGACGACTTCGGCGACGCCGCTCGCCGGTATCTTTGCGACGAATCCTGTCTCCGCGAGTGGGTAGGCAAGAGTTAGAGACGCGAGAAGCGGAGCGCTCCGGGCGTCGCCCGGGAATTTACGGCTCGTTTTTCGCAGCTTCCAGCGACCAGAAGAAGCCGTAGTACGCGACGACGCCGCCGAGCATGGCGAGGTAGTACGCCCACTGCGGCGCTTTCAGCAGGTCGAAGACGATGGTGACGACGGTCACCCACGCCATCGCAAACACGAGGTCGACGAACATGCCGCGGCGATGCTCCCGGACATGTTTGCCGATGGCTTCGAGTCGGCTCATCGGCGACCTCGGTCGCCGGCATCGGCGTTCGTCGGTCGCTCCGGCGGGGAGTCACGCGTCACGGCCTACGCCTCACCCTGTTCGTCGACGACGTACAGCGCGTGTAACCCAGCGCCGTAGCGCTCGGCGAGGCCGACCGCGTGGCTCACCACCCCCTGAGCGACGGCGCTTCCGTCGGTCGGTAGGAGTGTTCGCTCGTACATGCTCAGTCGTCGGAGACGGGTTCACCGCCGTCGGTCGTCGCGACCTCTTCGGCGGACTGCATCCGCGACATCGGTTCAGGGCTGTGACACTGCCGGACCAGCCTTTTAGTCGCCATGTCGGGTTCGTCGGTCGCGAGCGAGACGCCGATGGTGACGACGAACACGATGGGAACGGCCACGAGCGCCGACCCGATGGCGGGCACCGCTGCCGCCAGCGTCGCCGAGTACGGTTCGCCCGTACCGATGTACGTCGGCAGCACCTCGTTTATCATCGGAATGAGCCAAATGACGAGGCCGGTCGTCATCCCCGCCAGCGCGCCCTGCCGGTTCGTGTTCTCCCACCAGAGTCCGAGGAAGAACATCGGGAACAGCACCGCGCCGGCGAGCGAAAACGCGTACGAGACCAGCGCGGCGATGGGCGCCGCGGGGTCCAGCGCGGCGAGCGTCGTGATGACGCCGAGCGCGACGATGCTCAGTCGACCGACGAGCACCTGCTGGCGCTGACTCGCGTCCTCGTTGATGATGTTCGCGTAGATGTCGTGGGAGATGGCCGACGACCCCGCGATGAACAGGCCGGCGGTGGTCGCGATCGCGGCGGCGATGCCGCCCGCGGCGACGAAGCCGACGAACCACTGGGGTAGCTCCGCTAACTGGGCCGCGAGCACGACGATGACGTCACCGGCGGCGCTCGTCATGCCGGGGTCGCCGTAGACGGCTCCGATGTTCTCCGAGTAGAGGTCGGTGCCGAACGCCGCGAACGCCGGGGCTGAGAGGTAAAGCAGGCAGATGAAAAACAGCCCCCACACCGTCGACCAGCGGGCGGTCCGCTCGTTCTCGACGGTGTAGAATCGCACGAGCACGTGCGGCAGTCCGCAGGTCCCGACGACTAGCGAGAACGCCGTCGCGATCCAGAGGTAGTAGCTCTCGTTGACGAACGGCTCGCTGAACTCGGAGCCGAGTTCGGCGACCATCGCGCCGTACTCAATCTGCGGCAGTACCGTCGAGTAGCCTTGCGTGAAGCCGACGGCGTACAGTCCCGCGAGGAACGCGACGATGAGGATGACGTACTGGACGGCCATGTTCTTCGTCGCGCCCAGCATCCCCGACAGCGTCAGGTAGCCGACGGTGATTGCCATCATCAAGATAACCATCGACTGGTAGCCGCTCATCCCGGGGATGCCGATGTCGCCGAAGATGTAGAGACCGACCAGCCCCATCCCGCGGGCCTGCCCGATGGCGTAGACGAAGCCGATGAGGAACGTCGTCACCGCCGCGATAGCGCGGGCGGTGTCGGAGTTGAACCGGTCGCCGACGAAGTCGGGGGCCGTGTACTTCCCGAACCGCCGCATCTGCGCGGCCAGGAAGATGAGCAGGATGAAGTAGCCGGTCGACCAGCCGACGACGAACGCGAGCCCGTAGAAGCCCGACAGCGCGATGAGCGCGGCCATCCCGAGATACGACGCCGCCGACATCCAGTTCGCGCCGATGGCCATCCCGTTCTCGACGTTACCGATGGAGCGACCGGCGACCCACATCCCCTCAGTGTCGGCGACGCGGAACGCGTACCCGATACCCAAGAACAGCGCGAGCATCGCCGCGACGAGGATCGCCGGGGCGAGTTTGAACGAGACGTTCAGCCCCTCCGGGAGCAGTCCGCTCTGGAGCACCGCTCCGAGCGTCATTCGTTCGTTCCTCCGTCGGCGGCGACGGCGACGTCGCCGTCAGCGTTACTCTGCGTCGTCGCGTGGTCGATACCGTACTTCTCGTCCAGCGCGTCACGCTTGCGCGCGTACCAGAACGACAGCAGCAACGCCCCGGTCGGCGCGCCGATGGCGACGAGGAAGTAGTGCAGCGGGAAGCCGAGCACCGGCATCTCCGCGGTCATGACTCCGGGTGCGAGGTAAGTCAGCGTCACCGGGCCGAACACGATGAGCGCCCAGAGGATGAAACCGGTCCACACGATACGCAAGTGTTCGCGCATGAACGGCGTACTCGGCCTCAAGAGGTTGACTTCCCGGTCGAGATAGTTCGTCTCTCGGTGGCTCTGCGCCGCTTGCGTGAGCGCACCACCGTCCGTCTCGACGGGCGAGTCCTGTGAGTTTTTCTCTACCATCGGCTACTCTGTCGTTATCGTTCGTTAAAGTTGCTTTGTCTTCCGAAGTCGTTGCCACAAACTGTCCGCGGACGGACCGGTAGCGAGGAGGAGACCGACCGGAGGGCGGTGATTTTCTCGGGTTGTGCGATGCGCGACGACGGTGGTACCGCCCGTTACGGCGCTCGTTTGCGTCGTCCTCGGCGTAATGACGGCAAGACGTAACGACGGCGCAACCCCGCGCAGCGTGGTGCCATCGTGCTGCCGGCGTACCGGTGACGTTCCTCAGTCGAGTACTGGAATCGTCGCTCGGCCGTCGGTCAGTCGTCGCTGACTTTCGCTTCGATGTCGCCGACGATTTCGGGGTTCCGAAGCGTCGACGTGTCGCCGAGGTCCTCGCCGTTGGCGATGTTTTCGAGCAGGCGACGCATGATCTTGCCCGAGCGGGTCTTCGGCAGTTCCGGCGTGAAGATGACCTGTTCGGGCCGCGCGATGGGGCCGATAGCGTCTTCGACGCCTTCGATGATTCGGCCTCTGAGTTCGTCGTTCTCCTCGTAGCCGTCCTCGATGATGACGTAGGCGTACACCGCCTCGCCTTTCACGTCGTGGCTACCGCCGACGACGGCAGCCTCGGCGACGCCCTCGACGCCGACGATGGCCGACTCGATCTCCATCGTGCCGAGGCGGTGGCCGGAGACGTTGATGACGTCGTCGACGCGACCGAGAACCGTGATGTAGCCGTCGTCGTCAATCTTCGCGCCGTCCTCGGGGAAGTAGACCCACTCGTCGGCGTCGGGGTCGGAGTACGCCTCCCAGTACTCGCTGACGAACCGCTCGTCGTTGTTGTACAGCGTCCGGAGCATCCCCGGCCACGGCTTCTGTACCGTGAGGTAGCCCGCATTACCGGCGTCGATCTCGTCGCCCTCGGCGTCGACGATGCGCACGTCGACGCCCGGCAGCGCCGGTCCCGCGGAGCCGGGTTTCATCTTGTTGACGCCGGGCAGCGTCGTCACCATCATGCCGCCCGTCTCGGTCTGCCACCACGTGTCGACGACGGGGCACTCCTCGCCGCCGATGTGTTTGTAGTACCACTTCCACGCGCGCGGGTTGATGGGTTCACCCACCGTGCCGAGCAGGCGGAGCGACGAGAGGTCGTGTCTCTCGGGGAACTGCTTGCCCCACTTCATGAACGCCCGAATCGCCGTCGGCGCGGTGTACAGTTGGTCGCACTCGTACTCCTCGATAATTTCCCAGAGGCGGTCCCGCTCGGGGTAGTCGGGCGTCCCCTCGTACATCATGGACGTCGTACCGAGTGTGAGCGGCCCGTAGACGATGTAGGAGTGGCCCGTAATCCAGCCGATGTCCGCCGAGCAGAAGTAGGTGTCCTCAGGCTTGATGTCGAGGACGGCCTGGGAGGTCCACGCAGCCCACGCGAGATAACCGCCGGTGGTGTGCTTGACGCCCTTCGGCTGACCCGTGGTGCCGGAGGTGTACATCAGGAACAGCATGTCCTCGGCATCGCGCTGGACGGGGTCGACCTCTGCGCCCTCCTGCTCGCTTACGAGGTCGGCGTAGGAGTGCTGGTTCTCGTCGAAGTCGTGGTCGAAGCCGTCGCCGTCGCGGAGGCGCTCGACGACGACCGTCGTGGTGTCGTGGTCGACGCCCGAGAGGCCCTCGTTGGCCTTGTCGAGGTGGTCGAGGGGGTCGCCGCGGCGGTAGTAGCCGTCGCAGGTGACGAGATACTCCGAGTCGGCGGCGTTCATTCGCGTTGCCAGCGCGTCCGCGGAGAACCCGGCGAAGACGACCGAGTGCGGCGCGCCGATGCGCGCGCACGCCAGCATCGCGATGGGCGCCTCTGGAATCATCGGCATGTAGATGGTGACCACGTCGTCCTCGCCGACGCCCTGCTCGCGTAGCGCCGCGGCGAACTCGTTCACCTCTTTCTGGAGTTCCTCGTACGTGTAGCTGCGGTTCTCCTCGTCGGTCGGTTCGCCCACCCATTCGAGCGCGACCTCGTCGCCGCGGCCGTCCTCGACGTGTCGGTCCACACAGTTGTAGGAGGCGTTCAGCTTCCCGTCGGTGAACCACTCGTAGAACGGGCCGTCCGAGTCGTCGAGCACCTGGTCGTAGCTCTCGTACCACTCCAGCAGGTCGGCGGCGCCCTCCCAGCACTCCGGCCAGTTCTCCTCGAACTCCTCGTAGATTCCCGGGTCCGAGACGTTCGCCTGCTCAACGAACGACTCCGGCGGCTCGAACTCCTCCTGCTCTGCGAGGCGCGCTTCGAGTTCTACATTGTCTTCTGTCATAGTCCACTGTCACCATCCCACAGCACCGTGATAAGATTTACCACCGAATTCAGTCGCTGAAGGTGCCGACCGCTGGCGGTTTTCCTCGTTTCGGGCAGGACGTTACAGCATAAAAAGAAGGGTCCGGAGCGAACTCCGAATCGAGGGGCGCTCGGGCGTCGTTCGCCGTCGTCGGAGCGTCGTTACGCTAGCCCGACTTTCTCCTGATAGCTCCCGTACTTCGACTCGAACAACTGCATTATCTCGCCCATCGTCGCGTACGCCTTCACGGCGTCGACGAGGACGGGCATCACGTTCTCGCCTTCCTCGACGGCGGCTTCGAGGTCGGCCAGCGCCGCCTCGACGGCGTCGTCGTCGCGTTCGGCTTTCACTTCTTCGAGTCGACTGAGCTGTCGCTCCTGGACCTCGTCGGAGACGTGCAGCAGTTCGAGCGTCGTGTCCTCGTCCATCTCGTACTTGTTGACGCCGACGACGATCTCCTCCTCCTCCTCGACGCGTGATTGGTACTCGTAGGAGGCGTCCTGAATCTCGCGGTGGAAGTAGCCCTCGTCGATGCCGCGGAGCACGCCGTCGCGGACGGAGCCGTCGCCCATCTCCCGAATCTCCTCGATGTACGCCATCGCCTTCTCTTCGACTTCGTCGGTGAGCGATTCGACCATGAAACTCCCGGCGAGGGGGTCAATACTATCAGCGGCGCCGGACTCCTCGGCGATTATCTGCTGGGTGCGCAGTGCGACCCTGACGGCTTCCTCGGAGGGCAGCGCCAGCGCTTCGTCGAAGCTGTTCGTGTGAAGGCTCTGGGTACCGCCCATCACGCCCGCCAGCGCCTGAATCGTCACGCGGACGATGTTGTTCAGCGGCTGTTGAGCCGTCAGCGACTGTCCGGCGGTCTGGGTGTGGAACTTCAGCTGTTTGGATTTCTCGTCTTCGGCGTCGTACCACTCCTCCATCACGTGGGCGTAGATGCGGCGCGCGGCGCGGAACTTCGCAACTTCCTCGAAGATGGAGTTGTGCGAGTTGAAGAAGAACGACAGTTGCGGCGCGAACTCGTCCACGTCGAGACCGCGCTCGGTCGCCGCTTCGACGTAGGCGAAGCCGTCGGCGAGCGTGAACGCGAGTTCCTGAACGGCCGTGGAGCCGGCCTCTCGGATGTGGTAGCCTGAGATGGAGATGGGGCGGATTCGGGGCGTCTCCTCGGCGGCGAACTCGACGGTGTCGGTGACGAGGTCCAGCGAGGGCTTCGGTGGGATGACCCACTCCTTCTGCGCGATGAACTCCTTGAGCATGTCGTTCTGGAACGTTCCCCCGATCTGGTCGCGGGGGACGCCGCGCTCGTCCGCCAGCGCGACGTACATCGCGTAGACGACGGGCGCAGAGGGGTTAATGGTGAAAGAGGTGGTGACCTCGCCGATGTCGATGCCGTCGAACAGAATCTCCATGTCGCGCAGCGTGTCGACGGCGACACCCTCCTTGCCGACCTCGCCGTCCGACAGCGGGTCGTCCGAGTCCTTGCCCATCAACGACGGCATGTCGAACGCCGTCGACAGCCCCGTCTGGCCGTTCTCGATGAGGTAGTGGAAGCGCTCGTTGGTCTCCTCGGCGGTGCCGAAGCCGGCGAACTGCCGCATTGTCCACGTCCGCCCGCGGTACATCGTCGGGTAGACGCCCCGAGTGTAGGGTTTCTCGCCGGGGAAACCCAAATCCTCGGTGTAGTCGAGGTCCGCGACGTCCTCGGGCGTGTAGATGTCGTCGATCTCGAGGTTCGAGACGGTCGCGAACCGGTCTTTGCGCTCGCCGAAGCGGTCGACTACGGGGTCGCGGGTCTCCTCGGCCCACTCCTCGTGTGCTTCCCGGATCTCGGAGAGGTCGTCCTCGTCGTACATGAAGGAGAATTTGCCGGACTGTTCATTAAGGATTCGGGTCCCGGGGAACCGAATCGAGAAGACCTATAATCGATACCCGCCCGTCGGCAGACGACGATGTCACCCGTCACGATGGATATCTCGCTCGGCCTCACGCTCCTCTGTCTGGGGACTGTGGCCAGTGTCGCACCGACTCGAATCGCCTCGCTTCGCGCGCTCCTGTTTCCGGACCGTCACACCGCCCTCGAGGGACCGTCGCTCGCGTCCGACGCCGCGCTCGTGAAAGCCGTCGGCGTGACCGTCGCGAGCGTCGGCGGCGCGTTCGCGCTGATGGCGTTAACCGTCGGGCAGTGAACGACCGCTAGCCGTTCGAGGCCGCGTTCTCCAGTTAGCGTCTCTGGGTTCTTCCGTCTGCGTCTCTCATTTCCCTTCTGCGCCTCTCGTCGGTACTGCCACCCCGTCTTTTCGTCACTACACCGTCTCTTCGTCGTCGTACGGTCTCGTCGTCGTACGGTCTCGTCGTCGTGCTCCACCGCTACGTCGTCGCTTCGCTTGTACCGAGACGGCGGGCGCGCCCGATACGCGTCGCTCGTCGGTCGTGCTCCCTGTACAGAAACGGCGGTCGTATCGGCTCAGTCGTGGAATCCGGCGGAGACGAGTACACGGCTCGCGTCGTCGGTTTCGCGGGTCGGCGTCACTTCCTTGCGCGCGCTGTCGTACTCGAGGAATTCGCGCGTCGCGAGCTTCGGCAGATGGAGGTGGTGCAGCGAGGTAGCGATCTGCTGAGGGTGCGTCGACTCGCCCGCCTCGGACTCGCGGCGATAGATCTCCTCGGCCAGTTCCTCGACCGTGACCGGGCCCGGTTGGTCCGAGAGCGCGTGAATCAGGTGGCGGCGGCGAGGGCTCGACAGCGCCTCGAGCAACTCTTTCGTCGCGTCAGTCTGTTGAATTCCGACATCGACTGCGACTTCTTGCGAACTCATACCCATACCGAAGGATGGGATATATAAATCACCAGTACCTAAAGAATCAGGTCCCGCCACCGAGTGTAATTTTATCGAACAGTTTCGAGACGAGTTTCTTCTCGCCGGTTCGGATGTGTTGGTGGAACGTCGCCGAAGAGATGTCCAGCGAGGTCGCTACCTCCTTTCCCGAACTCTCGCGGGGTTGGTCGAAGTAGCCGGCGAGATACGCCGCCTGCAGTACGTTGCGCTGGCGTTCCGTCAGGTCGGAATCGACGGCGGAGACGAAGTCGCCGTCGGTCAGCGGCCGGCGTTCGACCTGTCTGCGTGACCGGAGTTTGACGTCGTCGTACGCGCTCCGCAGTCCGCGCATACACGCACCCACGTCGCCGTCCTGCGGGAGCAACGCGACGACCGATGCCCCGCCGCCGTCGACGACGAGCGTGTCGACGGTGACGCCGAGGTCTGTCAGCGTCTCGGCGAAAGACTCCTCCTCGAACACGATCTGGACGAGCGCGCCGTCGGCCGTCTCCCGGACAAGTCGCTGTCGGCGAATCGCCGGCGAGTCGGCGGCGCGTTTGAGAAGTCTCTCGGCGTCGCCGTCGGCGACGGTGAAGAACTCAATTGGCGGGTCGGTTCCCGCGACGCCTTCGAGCGCGAGTTCCGCGCCCGCGTCGGCGACCAGTTCGAGCAGCGCGTCGTCGCCGTCTTCGAGGCGGAGTTCGACCTCCGTCGCCCCCTTCGTCAACAGGAGGCGCTTGCTCTCGACGGCGTTGATAGTGTGGCCGATGGTCTGGCCGAGTTCGTCGAGCACCGACTGCTCCTCTTCGTCGAACGCGTCATCTTCGGCCGTGTACGCCTCCAGAACGCCGTACACCGTGTCGCGGTAGCGAATCGGCACACACGCGAACGCTCGGACGCCGCCGCGGTCGGCCCACCGCAGCCACGCCGAGGCCGACTCGTCGTCGAGGACGGCGAGTTCGCTGGGGTCTAACGCAGTGGTGACCGTGCTTCGGTCGCGGTACGATCGCCACGCGGCGGTCCCGTAGGTCCGCTCGCCGTTCGTCGCCGTCTCGGGTTCTGGCGGGTCGACCACGCTCCCGACCTCCGTGCTGACGGTGAGCGTCTCGTGCGTCGCCCGCGGTTCGCAGATGCGGACGTAGCAGTACGGTCCCGCCTCCGACAACCGCGTGCAGACGCGTTCTTCGGCCTCGTCGCGACTCTTCGCCCCGACCAGCGCCGCGTTGACCTCCCTGATGACGGAGTTGACGCGGTTGAGTCGGTCGAGTCGCTCCCGCTGTTCGCCGAGCGAGATAGACTGCCGACGTGCGCGCAAGAGCGACTGGAGGCGGCCGCGCAGTTCGGCTTTCGAGACCGGCGTCCGAATCAGGTCGTCGACGCCGGGCGGAAACTGCGCGCGGACCTGCCGCCACACGTCGCCGTCCGTCAAGTTTCGTTCGGGAACGACGAGCAGGAACGGCAAGTGTAGCGGTTCGGCGCGGTCTTTGAGCGCCTCGAACACGTCGCCGTGTTTCGCGAGCGTCGGCGGGTCGAGCACACAGAGGTCGACGTCGTCCGAATCGATAGCTTCGGGCTTGTTCTCGACGACCTGGTGGTCGACTTCGAGCGCGTCGGCGAGCAACGACCGGTTCTCATCGTGACTGACTGCGAGCAGAATCCGTCCCCCTTCGGGTCGGGACGCATCGCTTGCGGCCCGCCCCGCGAGAAGACGGTCGGTCATAACCGACTCCGCCTCGTCCGTCCCCGTGTTGACTCTCGTTTCATTGTTCGAAGTCGTCGTCCGGTTGCTCCGGTCGGCCACTGAGGATGCCGCGGAGATTCGTCAGCGGTTCGCCGATCTGGACGCCGTACTCAGTGATGCGGAACTCCCGTAGCTGGCGTTCGAAATCGCTCGTGCGCTTCTTCAGTACGCCGACGGCTTTTCGCATCTCTCCATTCAATTCGAGATGCTGGAGGAATAAAATATTGTCAGCCAAGTAGCTCAAACCTCCATCGTCTGTCACCTGAAACTCGCCGGTGATGTCCTGTACCTCGTTGATGAGGATGACGGAGATCCCCATGTTCTTGAGGTACTTACAGAGCGCGTGGAGGTTGTGCGTGAGTTCGTCGTTCTCGCCGAGCAGGGCGAACTTGTAACCGACGATACCGTCTATCATCACGATTTCGGCGCCTCTCTCCTCGACCTCCGCGCGGACCCGCTCGTTGAACTCGTCGACGCTGAGTTCGAGCGACTTCGTCTCGTTGATCGAGAGCACCTCCTGATCGAGCATCTGCTTGACGGGGATGTTGACCGAACCGCTTCGCTCCATGAGCGTCCGCTCGTTCTCCTCGAACAGGTAGACGACCGACCGCTCGCCGCGTCCAGCGGCCTCCTTCATGAACTGGATGCCTGTCGTCGTCTTCCCGACACCGGTCGGACCGGTGATGATGGTCACGGTCCCCCGCTCGATGCCGCCGTTGAGCAACTGGTCGAGTTCGGGGACGCCCGAGGAGATGGTCTCGGATTCGAACTTCCGACCGGCCGTCTGCGGAAGTTGGTTCAGGAAAACGCGGATTCCGCCGTGGTCGATGGTGAGCGTGTGCGGACCGCTGCGGAAATCCGACCCGCGGAACTTCGTCGCCGTCACCGTCCGCCGTTCGTCGGTCCGTTCGAGGTTGAGCGTCCCGTCGCAGATGAACTGCAGGTCGTCGTCCGGGCGCGTCTCCGTCGCCTGCGCGGTGAATAGGACTGTCGACCCTTGCACGTTGAAAAACCGCATCAGCGAGAGAATCTGCTTGCGAAACTGGTAGTCGTCGGGTGCAAGATACCGCAGTTGGGTTAACGGGTCGATGAACAATCGGTCGGGGTTGAGTTCCTCGACGCGCGTCGTTATCTCCCCGGTGACGGAGTCGCCTTCGACTTCATCGGGGCTGAAGATGTCGTACGAGAGGTTCCGCGCGAAGTAGTCCGAATCGGGGCTCAGGTCGAGAAAGTCGACGCCGTCCAGATTCAAGCCGAGCGACGCCGCGTTCTCTTTGACGTTCTTGGTCGATTCTTCGAGGTTGATATAGAGTACCGACTCGCCCGCGTCGAGTCCGGCGCGCAGAAAGTGCATCCCGAGGATACTCTTGCCCGCTCCGGGTTCGCCCCTAACCATGTACGTTCGGTTCGGGACGAAGCCGCCGCAGAGTACGTCGTCGAGTCCGTCGATGCCGCTCGATACGCGCCCTCCGTTGGGCGTTTCTCGTCCGGCGGACTCGTGGTTGACCTCTTCCATCGTCCATAATACTCGCTGTGGGTATTTTTTCGTTGTGGGCGCGTCGGTCGTATCTAACCTTGGACGACCGTCAGATTCGCGCGCGCTCAGCCGAAGTTTTCGACCTTCGCGTCCGCCGGGTCGCCGCCCGCGCTCTCGACGGCGTCGGCAGCCTCCTGGACGAAGTCGGCGAAGCCGTAGACGAACACCTGCGCGTCGCCGTCGTGGACGTCGGCGACGTGGTCGGCGAGGTCGCCGCCGGTGACGACGACCGTCGCGCCGCGTTCGCGGAGATCCGCGAGTCGCTCCTCGTGCGCGGGCGCGTCGTCCTTGTAGATGACGGCGACCGACGCGCCGTCGCGGAGCGCGCGTTCACCCAGACCGACGGCCGCGCCGACGCCCGGTCCCCCGGCGAGGACGACGACGTGCGACTCGTCCTCGTAGTACTCGTTGCCGAACGGGCCGGAGATGTCGAGTTCGTCGCCCGCTTCGAGGTCGAGGAGGTGACGGCTGAACGGCCCTGCCTCCTCGGGGTCGACGCCGACGGTTATCTCGAACGTCTCGTGGGCGTCGGGCGAGGACAGCGTGTAGAAGCGCGCGTACTCCTCGCCGTCGACGGCGGCGGAGATTTTGACGAACTGCCCGGGACGGGCTTCGAACCCGTCGGGCGATTCGAGCACGATAGCGACCGTGTTCGGGCCGACCGAGGTGACGTCGGTGACGGCGACGGTTGCGTCCATGTTCGGTCGTTTCGGAGGCGACCACAAAGTCGCTTCCCACTCGCGTCAGTCGTTGCGAGATGGGAAGATAAGACGGATTGTACTTCGAGCCGAGTCGGGGTGTAAAACCGTCACGGAGTCGGGGCGAAAGTCGGTCGTTTCGATAACGGCGAGCCGAAAAAACGCCCGAACGCGAGATGATACCGGACCGCTCCTTTCAGAAGGCTTTTGATTCGGCCCAAGGTAGCACTGGTTAGCATGCCTGCGGACTTCAACTGGGCCATCGGCGGAGAGGCTGGCGATGGCATCGACTCCACGGGGAAGATTTTCGCCCAGGCACTCTCACGGGCTGGCCGGCACGTGTTCACCTCGAAGGACTTCGCCTCGCGTATCCGCGGCGGATACACGGCGTATAAGGTCCGAACCTCGGTCGACCAGGTGCAGAGTGTCGTGGACCGACTCGACGTACTCATCGCGCTCACACCGCGAACCATCGACGAAAACCTCGACGAACTGCGCGAGGGCAGCGTCATCGTCTACGACGGTGAGCGCACCACGATGCAGGGCGTCGAGATCCCGGAGGGAATGGTCGGGCTGAACGTTCCCCTCCAGAGCATCGCCGAGGAGAAAGGCGGGGCCATCATGCGCAACGTCGTCGCGCTCGGTGCGGCGTGCGCCGTTGCCAACTTCCCCATCGAACACCTCGACAGTTCGCTCGAGAAGCGCTTCGGCGGCAAGGGACAGGCCATCGTCGACAACAACCGCAAGGCCGCCCGCGCCGGACGCGACTACGTCAACGAGAACTTCGACCACGAGTTCGACTACGATCTCGAGACCACCGACAACGACTACGTGCTCCTCAACGGCGACGAGGCAATCGGTATGGGCGCCATCGCCGCCGGATGCCGCTTCTACGCCGGCTACCCCATCACGCCCGCGACGGACGTGATGGAGTATCTCACCGGTCGAATTGAGCAGTACGGCGGTCACGTCGTACAGGCGGAGGACGAACTCGCGGCTATCAACCTCGCGCTCGGCGGCGCGCGCGCCGGTGCCCGCGCGATGACCGCGACGTCCGGCCCGGGTATCGACCTGATGACCGAGACGTTCGGTCTCATCGCCACCTCCGAGACGCCGCTGGTCATCGTCGACGTGATGCGTTCGGGTCCCTCGACGGGGATGCCGACCAAGCAGGAGCAAGGCGACCTGAACCAGATGGTGTACGGCGGTCACGGCGAGATTCCACGCTTCACGCTCGCGCCGACCACCGTCGCAGAGTGCTTCCACAAGACCGTCGAGGCGTTCAACCTCGCCGAGAAGTACCAGACGCCGGTGTACCTCGCCGCCGACCTCGCGATGGCGGTAACCGAGCAGACGTTCGCGCCCGAAGAGTTCGACATGGACGCCGTCGAGATCGACCGCGGCAAGGTCGTCGACGACGACACCATCAGCGAGTGGCAGAACGAGAAGGGACAGTTCAAACCCCACGCGCTCACCGACGACGGCGTGAGTCCGCGCTCGTTCCCCGGTACGACCGGCGGCGCGCACATGTCGACGGGTCTCGAACACGACGAACTCGGGCGCCGAACCGAGGACACCGACATGCGCGTCGAACAGGTCGACAAGCGCAACCGGAAGGTCGAGACGGCCAAGGAGCGCGAACCGTGGGCCTACCGCGAGTTCGGCGACACGGATTCGGGGAACCTCGTCATCTCGTGGGGTTCGAACGAAGGTGCGATGGTCGAAGCCATCGAGTTCCTCGAGGAGGACGGCGTCGACGTCCGCTTCATCTCGGTGCCGTACATTTTCCCACGTCCGGACCTCTCGGAGGTCATCAACGACGCCGACGATGTCATCGTCGTCGAGTGTAACAACACCGGACAGTTCGCTGACATCCTCGAACACGACGCCCTTACCCGTGTCAAGCGCGTGAACAAGTACAACGGCGTCCGATTCAAAGCCGACGAACTGGCCGAAGAGATCAAAGAGACGCTCTCACAGGAGATTACCGCATGAGCTCAGACGTTCGATTCACCGACTTCAAGTCCGACAAACAGCCGACGTGGTGCCCCGGGTGCGGCGACTTCGGCACGATGAACGGCATGATGAAGGCGCTGGCGAACACGGGCAACGACCCCGACAACACGTTCGTCGTCGCCGGCATCGGCTGTTCCGGCAAGATCGGCACCTACATGCACAGCTACGCCATGCACGGCGTCCACGGCCGCGCGCTCCCGGTCGGCGCGGGCGTGAAGATGGCGAACCCCGACCTCGAAGTGATGGTCGCCGGCGGCGACGGCGACGGCTACTCCATCGGCGCGGGCCACTTCGTCCACGCCGTCCGCCGGAACGTCGACATGACGTACGTCGTGATGGACAACCGCATCTACGGCCTCACCAAAGGTCAGGCCTCGCCGACCTCGCGTGAGGACTTCCAGACGTCGACGACGCCGGAAGGACCGAAACAGCCGCCGGTCAACCCGATGGCGCTGGCACTCGCGGCGGGCGCGACGTTCATCGCGCAGTCGTTCTCCTCAGACGCGATGCGACACGCCGAAATTGTCCAAGAGGCCATCGAACACGACGGCTTCGGCTTCGTTAACGTGTTCAGCCCGTGCGTCACGTTCAACGACGTCGACACGTACGACTACTTCCGCGACAACCTCGTGGATCTCGGCGACGACGACGACCACGACCGATACGACTTCGACGCGGCCAAGGACAAGATTCTCGACGCCTCCAAGGAGTACCAGGGCGTCATCTACCAGAACGAGAACTCGGTGCCGTACGAGGAGCAGCACGGTCTCGACTCGAACATGGCCGACATCCCCGAGGGCGCGCCCGACGACGCGATGGACCTCGTTCGAGAGTTCTACTAGAACCTTTTACGCTGCGCTCGGCCGCTCCGCGGCCTCGCTCGGTAAAAGGTTCGTCAAAAGCACTCCTCCTTCACTTTGCTCACTTCGTTCGCTCTGTTCAGTCGTCGGCCCGCTCGCTCGGCCTGACGGCCTCGCTCGCGGTACAATTACTTGACCGCCGACCGCAGCCCCCTCAGCGACTGCACTGCGACGAACGTTTATCAGCGAAGAGGGGACCAGACCTCCCGTGCGTTGACGAATCGCGCGGGGTCGGTTGAGGCGGGTGTACGGCACGCCGCTCCGCGAGTCGCGAAATTCGCTGTGCCGTCTGTTCGCCAAAATTTGTCAGTGCGTTCTTCACCCAAGCGTCGTCTTCCGCTCTTCGCAAGTTCACTGCTGAATTCGTCGTCCGGTTCGGAGGAGGAGTACGCCAGCGGCCAAGGACATGGCAGTCGCAGGAACGTACGGCCACTGAGTGCCACAGCCGAAGCCGCCGTAGCCGAGCAGGTCGTCGAAGGCGCCGACCAGTAGTAGTCCGAAGAGGAACGCCGCAAAGCAGCACAGCGACACGACTGTGCTCACGGCGAGTGAGAGGGACGGTTTCCCGAGCCACGGGCCATCTCGATTGCCGAGGCTCCAGACGAAAGCGAACCCGAGCAGAAAAACACCGACCGCTGTCTGAGGAAGGCCTGTACCCGGCGTACAGAGCACCGTCTCGGAGATGAAGACGGAGACCATGCCCGCCGTGCGCAGCGGGGAGTTGTAGACTTTCCGCCGTATCTCACTCCTCGTGTTCGACTCGCTCGAACAGCGACAGCACCGTGTCGCGCTCGTCGACGTCGGCGGGGTGCATCGCCAGCGCAACGATGACGTCGTCGCCGTGGGTAACCGTCGCGACGTGGAACCGTACGGACATCGACTCGTTCGACTGCGACGCCGACCCCTCGACGGAGACGTTGTCGGCTCTCACGTCACCCTCGTAGGTGACGACCGTCGCCCGCTCGCCGAGAATCGTCCGCTCGGTCTCGCCGACGCGTTCGAGGTCACCGACAGAATCGCCGGTGACGCCGTTCGAGAGGTCGAGCAGCCGTTCGACGAGTTCGTCGTTCGTCTCCCCGGCGAGCGGATTGGCGGAGACACCCGCGACGCTGGGGTTCGGCGTCGAGAGTAGAACGACCGAGGCGGCGCCGTCGGTGCGCGCGTACGACGAGAGCCACCCGACGAGAGTCACGTTCGTGTCGGTTCCGCCGATGCTGAGTCGACGTTCGACGACGATAGACCGGCTTTCGCCAGGTTCGTAGCTCGCGTCCGCCAGCGCTCCGTCGGATATCGACGCCGGATTCGATTCGAGGGTCAGTGCGTCGGAACCGACGCACCCCGAGACGACGATGAGGAGTGCGAGCGCTGGAAGGAGAAACAGTGTGCGGTCCATACAGTCAGAAGAACGTGTGTGACGAAATCACTTACTCTAGTTCGAGCGTCGACGCGCCCGAACTCGTCGGTCTACGTGACGGATGCACGCGTTTTTTATGAGCCGGCGGGTAACTACATGTCTATGCCAGCGGACATGTACGATATCGTCGTGGTCGGGGGAGGCACTGCCGGGGCCTTCGCCGCTGCAACGACGGCCTCTGCGGGTCTCGATACCGTCATCGTCGAGCGGAAGTCGTCGGAGGAGGCGGGTCACATCGCCTGCGGTGACGCTATCAAAGGAAAGAGTTCGTTTCCGGACGTTATCGACCTCGACTATCTGAAGGAGGAGTCGTTCACTAACCGGAACATCCGGCGCGCGGTGTTCGAGAGTCCGAACGGGGAGACGCTCGATATCCCGCTCTCGGAACCGGGTGCGGTCATCGACCGCAAGCGATACGGCGAGATTATCCTCGAGGAGGCCGAGCGAACCGGTGTCGACATCCACTACGACACCGTCGTCCAGGACGTGACCCAAGCCGACGACGGCACCGTCACCGGCGTCCGCGCCAAGCGAAACGGCGAGGTCGTCGACTACGAGGCCGACGTCACTATCGACGCCGCTGGCGCGCTCTCGCTTCTTCAGGACAAGGCCGATTTCTCCGGGACGACCTTCGACACGAACGTCAACTACTCGCAGTTCTGCTCTGCCTACCGCGAAGTCATCGACGTGAAGAACCCCGTTGACTGGGACGACGCTATCGTCTTCAAACCGACCGAGGAGTTAGGATATCTCTGGTACTTCCCGCGCACGTCGACCGAAATCAACGTCGGCCTCGGCTTCCAGATGAACAGAGAACCGATGAAACTCGTCGAGGCGCTCAAACGCGACCTTCGCGGGCGCGCGGAGTTCGCGGGCGCGACGGTGAAAGACAAACTCGGCGCGGCGCTCCCCACTCGACGACCGTACGACTCGGCGGTCGCGAACGGCTTCGTCGCCGTCGGCGACGCCGCAGGCCACGTCAACCCGACGACGGGTGGTGGCATCCCCGGCGCGGCGAAATCCGCACACCGCGCGGCCAACCGCGCCATTGCGGCCGTCGGCGACGGCGACGTGAGCGAGGAGGCGCTGTGGATGTACAACCACGACGTGATGACGGACTTCGGCAAGCGATTCGCGGCTATCGACCTCTACAACATCTGGGGCGGCGTCCACGACGTGGACGAACTCGTCGGCATCGTCACTTCGGTCCCCGGTCAGCAGTTGGCCGACGCCGTCGGCCGCGGCGGCACCGACTCGATGCATCTCGGGTTGAAACTGAAAACCCTCGTGCGGACGTTCGGCCACTGGGACACGCTGTTCGAGTTGGCCCGCGTACGGAGCAAAGCGAATGAGTTGAAGGAACACTACGACCGCTACCCGTCCCGACCGGGCGGCTTCGAGACGTGGCGTGACGTGCGCGACGAGATCATGGACGACGTGTACGCTATCACCGGCGCGGACCCCAAGTACTAACACCGACCCTTTCACTGCGGGGGGTGCGCTCCGCGCACTCTCGCCTGTAAAACGCTCGACCAAAAAGCGGCTCGCTCGGCCTTTCGGTCTCGGTCAGGATCCGAGACTCTCGACGCTCCGTATCGCCACCGCAGAGGGCGGGTAACCACACTCCGATGGAGTCGTCTCGCGAAGCATTGAACTTCTTACCCCTCGTCTTCGGCCAGCCACGCGTACGCCGGGTTGGAGTCGGCGAGCCGCAGCCGAATTGCCTCAAGGTCGCCGGGCGTCACGCCGTCGAAGAACGCCCGATCCGCTCGGCGGAGTCGACGGATCTCCGCCGCCGAGAAACCGTCGTGACTCGGCTCCGGGTCGACGGCGTTGCCGGTGTCTATCTCGTACGCGTCGCCGAAACACCGCTCGAAGATGTATGCTGCTCGCTCGAGGTGGAGCCGCGAACTGACGACGGACACCGTCTCAACGTCGGGTGCGTGCTCGTCGACGAGGACTCTGCTGAAGTAGCCGTTTCCGCGGGTGTCGTGGGCCTCGTCTTCGAGCAGAATGCGTCCGGGGTCGACCCCTCGCGAGACAGCGTAGTCGGCCATCACCTCGCACTCCGCCCGCGGGACGTCCGGGTTCGTCGCCGCGCCGGTGAACAGCAGGTACGGGGCGCCGGTTCCTTCGAAGGCGTCGACCGCGACGTCGACGCGTCGCCGGAGGTGGCGGTGAATCGAATCCGACCGGAGGCGGTCGCCGAGTGCGACGATGACCATGGACGCAGTCGGTTTTCCAGCGACAAATACAGTCGTGTCACCGAGTTAGTCGAGGTCCGACGCTGACTGCGAGAGCAATACGCTCTGCAAAACCGTCTCCGCGCCTCGACGGACCCGCTCGGAAGCGGCCTGCTGGCTGATACCGAGTTCGTCGGCGATCTCCTGCAGCGAGACCTCTCGGGGGACGCCGAAGTAGCCGTGTTCGACGGCGAGCGTCAGCGCGCTCCGCTGTTCGGGCGTGAGATCGAAGTTGTACTTCGCGTCCTGCTCCTCGTCGAGCGTGTAGATGCGCTCCACCCGGAAGGCGACGTCGTGGTCGAGACAGTAGTTGTGAAACTCCCGGAGTCCCCGGTGGTCGGCGAACCGAAGTCGGAACCGCCACGGGTCGTCGCCGTACGCCTCGAGAATCGTCGCCTCGCTCGCGACGAGAACCGCCGTGAGGTTCGCGGCGGTGTCGCTCCAGACGACGTGGTAGAGCACCCGATGGTCGACCCGCGCGACAGCGGTCAGTTCCTCCACCACGTCGTCGCCTCGAACCGCTTGCTCGAAGGCGTCGAACGACTCGGTGTCAGGTCCGGTCGCCCAGAAAAACGGCATCACGCCGTCGGTCCCGATAGGGACCACGCGCTCCAGTTCGATGTGGATTCCCTCGGTGACCTGCGAGAGACGGCCGAGATCGAACGCGTTCGCAGGAATTTCGAGTTCGGCGACGACGACCATACGTCTGAGGGGAGTACGGGACTCCACTTAAGCGTCCGTACTGAACAAGCACATCACGAATTCCTACTTGGCATGAATAGGAACTGGGGAGAGGCACTTGACGGACGACGACCCGCAAACGGCCGATCGGATTCGCCCAGCAGTCGAACTCAACAACGCGTTCGTGGCGCTGGCCAGCAGTATGCGGCGGCGAGTGCTGCTCGGCGTTCTCGAACGCAGTCCCCGCGAAGAGCGAACGCTGAGTGAGGAACTCGCGGCCGGGCGGGACGTCGAACGGAATCGAGTCCGGGCGCAACTTCGCCACGTCCATTTGCCGAAACTGGTCGTCACAGGTTACGTCGAATGGAACGAATCGACCGGCGAGATAACGCGCGGTCCGGCGTTCGACGAACTCGTGCCGTTGCTTCGGGTTCTCGACGGCCACGCCGAGCATCTGCCCGGCGCGTGGCCCTGAACGCGGCGTCGAAACTGACGGCAGCACCTACGACAGCCGCAACCGCTTTTGGCGTGAGGACCTTTCGTTTCGATACATGACCCAAGGAGACGAACTCGGCAGCGACGACGTTCCGCCCGCGAACGGAATGCCGATGCTCGGTCTCGGCACGTGGGAGAACACGAACGCCGACGAGTGTCGAAACGCGGTCCAGACGGCGTTGGAGATGGGCTACCGCCACATCGACACCGCGCAGGCGTACGGCAACGAAGCCGAAGTCGGCGAGGGAATCGCCGCCGCCGACGTTCCGCGCGAGGACGTGTTTCTCGCGACGAAGGTGTGGATAGACAACCTCGCCCGCGACGACGTCGTCGAGACGACGAAGCGGAGTCTCGATGAGCTCGGCGTCGACTACGTCGACCTCCTCTACGTCCACTGGCCAGCCCGCGAGTACGATCCCGAGGAGACGCTCTCGGCGTTCAACGAACTGTACGACGAAGGGCTGATAGAGCGCATCGGCGTCAGCAACTTCGAACCCGAGCACGTCGACGAAGCCATCGAACACTCCGACGCCCCCATCTTCGCGAACCAGGTCGAACTGCATCCGCTGCTCCCGCAGGAGGAACTGCGCGAGCACTGCGCCGACCGCGACGTGGAACTCGTCGCGTACTCGCCGCTTGCCCGCGGGGAAATTGCCGGGAACGACACCATCGCCGCCATCGCCGAAAAACACGACGCCAGCCCGTTCCAGGTGAGCCTCGCCTGGATTCGCGAGAAAGGTGTCACCGCCATCCCCAAGGCGACGAGCGAGGAGCACATCCGCGACAACTGGGAGTCGCTTGGGGTTGACCTTGACGACGACGACGTCACCGAAATCGACGCCATTGACCGGACCGACCGCCGCGTCGACCCGAGTTTCGCCCCCTGGTAGACGCCGCCGAAACCCGACGCGTCGGCGACTTCGTTTCCGTCTCCAGCGCGTTTCGTTCCGCGGTTTTTTGTCCTCCGTTTTTTTTTATCCTCCATTTTCGCCCCCAAGTTTTCGCTCCATACTCCTCGTCCGTCCGAATTGGGAGGGTGACGCCGCCGGTTCGCCCCGGTGTCGAACCCACAAAATTCACATCACCTGCTACGACACTGTGTTCCAATGGAATCAGCCACGCAACCGGGGTTGGTCGGCGCGATACGCATCGACCTCGTCCGCTTACACGAGACGTGGATGGAGCTCGTCTTCCCGCGCCAGCTAGACGCCGGACGCTCGGTCATCGGGAAGTGGAAACCGCAGACCGGACCGCAGCGCGCAGCCTACTCCGTCTGGAGCGCGCTCGGCGTTCCGCTCGTCGCGCTCGCGTATCCGCTTCTGCTACTCGGCTTCGCGACGCGGTTCTACGCGAAGCGACTCGACAGCGCCGGGGCGCGTCTCGGTCTCGTCGGCGTCGTGCTCCTCTCGGTGGTCGTCTGGGGAGCGCTTACCGCGTTCGCGCGGTACCAGTTCTCGACGAACGGCTTTCTGGCGGTGCTCGCCGCCAGCCTCGTCGCGACGCTCTCGGCGGCGCTCGCCGTGGTCTTCTCGCGCGTCGGCGGGCGCGGGACGAGCGTCCTCTTCGCGTACCCTTCGGTGATGACCGCGCTGTTCCTCCCGCCGGTCGTCGCGGCGCTTTACTCGCCGACGCTCTCGGAGATCGTCTTCCCCGGCAGCCAGACGGTCGCCATCTGGCTCCTCGACAACGTTCTCGCCATCGGCGGTCTCGATCAGTTCCTCCGCGAGCGGTTCACCCTCGAAGGGTTCGCGTACGTGCTGATGTGGTTCGGCGTCGCGGTTCCGCTCGGCTGGCTACTCGGTATCGTCGTCGCCCTCGCGGATATCGTGCGCCCGCGGCGGCGGTGACAGTCAGATTCCGGGGACTGTCTCGGAGAAACTCTTAATCGCGCTCCGTCCAACGCTCTCACATGCAGTTCGATCTCACGACGACCGTTGCACTGTTCGTCGTCCCGTTGCTGGTAATTATCGGCGGAACGGTGACGAGTCCGATGCCGACGACAATCAGCGTCGGCGTCAGCGTCGGTATCGCGCTGTTCGGTGTCCTCGCGCTCGTCGTCGGCATCAAACACGGCGAGTACCGCGCGGCGCGCTGAAACTGCCGTTTCTCACCTATCGCACGTCGAGCGACTCGTCGGTCACGTTCGAGGCCACGGCGACGCCGACGATGCTGACGACGAGTCCCGCGACGATGAACGCCGCGAGTCGGTACGTCGGCGGAAGTTCGCTGCCTATCCCCGGCACGAAGGCGTGTGGAAGGATGCCTTCGCGCTCGAGATACCACCCGGTGAACCCCCGAACCACGAGGCCGAGCGCGACGACGCCGAAGGGGAGGTTCCAGTACGGCGAGCGCACCTCGTCGGTCTGGATGAGTTCGTCGACGAGGCGGCCGGTACTCGCCGTCAGCGCCGCCAGCGCGAGCCACGGGACGCTGCTGTAGAGGAACTGAATCGCGGGGACGACAACGGCGTCGCCTCTCGCCAACGCCGAGGCCTCCAACCCGCCCAGAAAGACGCCAACGAGCGTCAGTCCCGCGGCGACGACGTAGGTGACGACGGACACCTGCCCGGAGTAGAGCGCGTCGCGCACCCGCTCGGGAACGTTCGCGAGGCGTTCGTCGATGGCGAGTCCCTTGTACAGCAACACTGCACCGAGAAGCGACGCGAGAAACGCCACCGCCAGCGCGGGCGACTCGAATCGGAACAGCAGAAGCGGCAGCAGCAGCAAACCGATACCCATCGGAACGAGCACCGTCTGGCGGAGTTCCTCGTCGGCGAGAAACTGCTTGAGGAGGTAGTACGTCGACTCGATGTCGCGGGCCTGCCGGACGACGATTCGGTCGACGGCGTCGACGCGGAGACGGCTCTCGACGACGGGGACGAGTCGCTCGTCCTCGGCGCTGTCGACGACGACGACGACGCTCTCGGGGTCGTACTCCGCCACGAGTTCGTCGAGTTGCGCGGCGACCGACCGGTCGGCCCCGACTATCGACTCGCTCGCCCCCGAGACGACGGCGACGACCGCCTCCTCGCGTTCGTCGCGCAGGTCGCGGGCGACGCGGAGCGCTTCGAGGAGGCAGTTCACGCTCGTGTCCTCGGGGTCGGCGAGCCCGACGTCGACGACGAGCGACTGCACTGCTTCCCACCCGGAGACGGGGGTCTGCAAGCCGGTCTTGCGCCCGATGTCGTTCGCCCGGTCGACACAGAGGACCAGCGTTGTCACACGTCAGCGGAGCACCCGGTGGGCTAAAAATCCTCCCAGTCGTCGGAGTTCCGTCGCCGTTCCCGGGTCAGAACTTGAACTCGACGCCCTCGGCGTCGAATCGACTCGACAGTCCCGCTCCGAGCGCGTACGCGACGCCTTCGGCACCCCGACGGAGTCGGACGGTGAGCCCTTGCTGCGGCTCGAACTTCTGGACCACCGCGTCGGCGCCAAGCAGTTCCGAGAGTCTCGCTTCCACGTCGTCGCGTGCGCCGAGTTCGTCGACGAGTCCCAGTTCGTGGGCGTCGGTGCCGATGTAGACGCGGGCTTCCGTCTCGCGAATCGTCTCGGGGTCCATGCCGCGCCCGTCGGCGACGCGCTCGACGAAGTGGTCGTAGAGTCGGTCGACGATCCCTTGCAGATACGCCCTGTCGTCGTCGGAGGGTTCCTTCAGCGCCAACCCCGCGTCCTTGTACTTCCCGGCGGCGAAGCGCTCGTAGGAGATGCCCAACTGCTCGGCGAGTTCGTGGACGTTCACCGACGAGCCGATGACGCCGATGCTCCCGACGATGCTCGCCTCGCGCGCCCAGAGTTCGTCGCAGCCGCTGGCTATCCAGTAGCCGCCGCTGGCACAGGTGTCAGTGGCGTAGGCGACGGTGGGGCCGTCGAACTCGACGGCGGCGTTTCGGATGTCGTCGCTCGGGACGACTTCGCCGCCCGGCGTGTTCAGCCTGAGGAGGAGCGCCTCGGCGTCGCCGTCGTCGTCCGCCCGCTCTATTTGCTCGACGACGTCGTCGGCGGGGGTTCCCACGCTCCCGGTCGGGAGCGGACCACGGCCACGATCCCGAGAGATGGGTCCCTGGACGGCGACTTCGGCGACGTTGTACGCCGAGACGCGGGAGGCGGCGATTCGCGACGCGAACCGCGCGCCGAGGGCAACGGTGACGAGCACGAGCACCACCCCGAGGAGGTCTTCGAGCGACTCCGGTACGGACAGAAACAGTATCCAACCGACGACGGCAGCGACGAGGACCCCGAGGAGGACGATGACGACGCGTTCAGCCGTTACTTTCCGCGACTTCACAGAGATTCACCAGCCATACCAGTAGCTGAGGGTCGCGTCGGCTTAAAACTGAGAAAAGAACGAAACGCGCTTAGAGAAGACCAGCGCGCTGGAGCTTCATCAGGTCCTCGGTGTCGAGGGTCTCGCCCTCCTGGAACGCCTGGTAGATCTCCTCGGCTTCCTCCTTGGCAGCCTCGCGTTCCTCGGCGCGGGAGTCCTTGCGCTGGCGCTCCTCCTTCTTGTCGAGTTCGCGTAGGCGCTTCTGGACGCGGACGAAGTCCTCGTGGTGGCGGTCCGCGGCTTCCTGGGCCTCGACGAACAGTTCGTGCATCTCGTCTGCACGGTCACGGATGTCGTCGGCCTCGCGGTAGGCCTCGATCATCTGGTTGTGGTGTTCCTGGGCCTCGTCGGCGAGCTCCGTCACCTTCTGGTGGTGTTTCGACGCCTCCGAGCGGACCTCCTCGGCTTCCTCGATTAGTTCTTCGAGTTCACCGCTGTCTTCGACCTTCTCCTTGCGGTTCTGGTACTCCTCGCGCTTCTTCTCGATCTTCTCGATGAGTTCGCGCTCGTCCTCCGTCGAGAGCACCTCGGTCTGCTGGCGGAATTCGAGCTGTTTGATCTCGTCTTCGAGCTCCTCGAGGTCCTTGCCGTCGTCGAGTTCGAGGTCGCTCTTCATCTCCTCGACCTTGTCGAACAGCTCGTTGGCCTCTGCGTTCAGCTCATTGCGCGACTTCTTGTGCTCCTGTACTTGCTCGTTGAGCGAGTCGCGCTTTTCGCGGTGTTCCTGAGCCTCGTCGACCTTCTCGCGCGTCTTCGCGTTGAGGTCGTCGCGCTTGGATGCGCGCTCGGAGGCCATCTGGTTGAGTTCGTTCCGTCGGTCACGAAGCTGACCGGCGAGCTTGATGAGTTGGCCTTTCGAGCCGCTCTCCAGTTTCTCGTCGGTCAGTTCTACGTTGTTCGATTCGTCCAATGCTTTGATTCCGAATTGTTCCGCTGCCATACTTGATCAATCCTCGATACCATCACCGCTCCGGGCGGAGTGGCGGTCGCTCGATGATGTGCGTCCGACCGTGGATAAGAAATTCCTGATCATTCCCCGTGCGATTCCGCCAGATGCCGGAGGCGTTCTGGTACTCTCACTTACTGGCGTCGAACATATAAATACTTCGGTGAGTTCGCGAGTGAAAACGGCTACCATGCGTGGCACTGTGGCACGATTCGGCACCAAATCGACCGTACGTTGACAACCGTTGACGCACTTAAACGACCGACCGAAATTCGTGTAGAACATATTACGAAGAAAGTAGTTTCGAGGCAACGAAACCCCCGTCGTGTCGCTCGCTTCGCTCGGGTGGTACGCCTTCGCTTCGTTCGGCCAAAACGCCACGGATTTCCGTCGCCCCTTCGCATCTCCAGTATGAAGGAGGAAGTCGTTCGCGCGCGCGGACACGAGAACGTCTCGGCGCGCCACGCGAGCACGTTCGAGGTGACGAGCGACGACTGGCTGACCCCGGCCGGGGACTGCATTCTCGCCGTCGATGCCGACCGGACGCCCGCCGATTTCGACCCGGCGTTCGTCGACGCCTGCCGGAACGAGAACGCGCGCATCGTCGCCACGTTCGAGGTCGACGGCGTCACCGAACGCGTCGAGGGCCACGGTCACCCGGACTTGACGTTCGAGGGCGACCGGAGCATGGTCGGCCGGACGAGCGACCACACCGACGACCGAACCATCATGCTCGGCGCGGCGTTCGCCGCCGAGGGCTTCGACCGCGAGTTGGTCGACGCACTCGCCGACGGCGCCGAGTTGACCCTTACGCTCCGCGTCGGCGGCGGCGCCGACGACTGAGCGCCGGCGGGCCGTCGGACCGACCCTCCGCCCCACCGCTTTTGCCGGACCGACTCCACGTTCCGGTATGGCAGACGAACCCGCGGAGAACATCAGCGGCGGAGTCGGTGGCGGGGGCGTCGAGGCGACGTTCGCGCCCGGCGAGGCCGACACCCGCGCCGAGGCCGTCGTCGATGAACTCGGCGAGCTGTACTGGCGGAAAGCCTACGGCGGGCAGGACGCCTTCGAGTGTCTCGTCCGAACTATCCTGAGCCAGAATACGAGCGACGTGGCGAGTCAACCGGCGCACGACGAGTTGATGGCCAGATACGGAGGCGGCGACCTCGCGAAGGCGCTCGCCGACGCCGAACGGTCAGAACTCGCCGAAACTATCCACGCCGCGGGTCTGTACAACCAGAAGTCGGAGATGATGATAGACGCCGCCGCCGAGATCGTCGACGAGTTCAGCGGAGAGACGGCGTTCGACGCGTGCGTCCGCGAGGAGGAGCCCGAAACCGTGAGAGACCGACTGCTGGAGATTCGCGGCGTCGGACCGAAGACCGCCGACTGCGTGCTGCTGTTCTCGGGCGGGCGCGGCGGCGTCTTCCCGGTGGACACGCACGTCCACCGGATCGCTCGCCGTATGGGACTCGCGCCGCCGGACGCCGACCACGAGGTGGTGCGCGAACACCTCGAACGCGACGTCCCGGCCGAGAAGTGCGGCTTCGGCCACACCGCGATGATTCAGTTCGGCCGCGAGTACTGCAAGGCGTTGAAACCGGCGTGCCTCGACGGCCCGGAGGCGTGTCCGCTGTACGACTACTGTGACAAGGTCGGGGTCGACGAGGTCGATGAGTCGGTTGTCGACCCCGCCGAAGTCGTCGCCGACGACTGAAGACCGCGCAGAAATCGAGACTACTCGTAGTCCTCGAACCCGTCGCCTTCCTTCTCGCGGACGAGTTCGTCGACCACTGCGTCGGCGGTTGCGAGGTTCGTCGCCACCGGCGTCTCGTGGACGTCGCAGAGGCGGAGCAGCGCGGTGATGTCGGGTTCGTGCGGTTGGGCGGTCAGCGGGTCGCGTAGGAAGATGACCCCGTCGCAGGTCTCGTTGGCGATTTCGGCGCCGATCTGCATGTCGCCGCCGAGCGGTCCCGACTGCTTTCGCTCGATCTCGAGCCCCGCCTCGTCGATGAGGCGTTGGCCCGTCGTCCCCGTGGCGATGAGATCGATTTTCGAGAGGATATCGCTTCGGTTCTTCGCGAACTCGATGAGTGCCGGCTTCTTCTCGTCGTGGGCGATGAGCGCGAGACGCATACTCTCTCTGCCGTGCCGTAGCCAGTTGAATCCACCTGCGACGGTCTACTCTGTGACATGTGTCGTCGCTGACAGCGACCCCGAGACTCAAGGCCGTCGGCGTGCCACGTCCGTGTATGTCGATGGAGACTTACACGCTGCGAGTCGAGGAGACCGAAACGCACGGCGGCATCTCCGCCGACGTGTACGACGGAGACGACGTCATCGCGACGTCGACGCACGTCGCCTACGACGACTACGGTCTCGCGGTGACCGGAGACGACCGAAACCCGGAGGCTGCGACAGAGAAGGTCACCGCCGACGCCCTCTCGCTCGACGTACAGGTCGAGCGAATCGACGGCCGGTTCGAGTTCCGTCTGCTCGGCGACGGCGAGGAGCTGGCGCGCGAGTCGGTGACCGACGACGACTGGGAACTCGAACGCGACGAGAAGTAGAACGCGAGTGTGGAGCGACGACGCTGTCGATTCGCTATTTGAACCGGAACGTTTCGAGATTCTTCGGCGCGAACGTCCGCATGTTGAACTCGTGGTACAGCGCTGACGAGAGGTCCTGCACGGAGCGCTCGTCGCCGTGGACGCAGAGCACTTTCTCCGGCCGGGGGTTCATCGTGCGGACGAAGTTCATCAGACCGTTGCGGTCGGCGTGGCCGGAGAACCCGTCGACGGTTTCGACGCCCATCTTCAGCGAGAGCGTGCCTGACCGCCCAGAGTTGCGGCTGTCGCGGTTGTTGATCGGTATCTCGTCCCAGCCGTTCTGGATGCGGCGACCGAGAGTCCCCTGCGCCTGGTAGCCGACGAAGACGAGGTTCGAGTCCGGGTCCGGCCCAATGTGGCGGAGCCACGACATGATTGGGCCGCCGGTGACCATCCCGGAGGTCGAGAGGATGATGCAGGGGTCGTCGTCGGCGACCTCCTGTCTCTCTTCTTCGCCGCCGTCGATGTGGTTGAACTGCGGCGCGAGGAACGGGTTCTCGTCCTCGTGGAAGATGCGGTCGCGGAGTTCGTCGCGGAGATACTCGGGGTAGGTCGTATGGATGGCCGTCGCCTCCCAGATCATCCCGTCAAGGTGGACGGGCATCTCCGGAATCTTGCCGCTTCGCATCGCCTCTTCGAGGACGAGCATGATTTCCTGTGACCGACCGACGGCGAACGCCGGGATGAGAACTTTTCCACCCTGGTCGGCCGTCTCGTTGATGACGTCGACGAGTTTCTGCTCGGAGTCCTCCTGATCGGTCTGGTAGTCGTTTCGCCCACCGTACGTCGACTCCAGTACGAGCGTCTCCACGCGCGGGAAGTCGTTGACGGCGCCGTTGAACAGGCGGGTGTCCTTGTAGTGGATGTCGCCGGAGAACGCGACGTTGTAGAGACCGTCGCCGATGTGGAAGTGCGTCACCGCCGACCCGAGGATGTGGCCCGCGTTGTGGAAGGTGAGCTTCACGTCGGGGGCGATGTCGGTGACGTCGCCGTATTCGAGGGGGATGCAGTGCTTGATGGCTTCGCGGACCATCTCGGACTCGTACGGCGGCGTCCGGCCCTCCTTGACCGCCACGTCGAGGTAGTCGAGTGTGAGCAGGCCCATCAGGTCGCGCGTCGGTTCGGTGCAGTAAATCGGGCCGTCGTAGCCGTATTTGAACAGGAGGGGGAGCAGCGCCGAGTGGTCGAGGTGAGCGTGCGTGAGAACCACCGCGTCGATGGAGTTCGCCCCGGAGCCGAGCGCTTCGGGCACCTGGAGGTACGGCACTTCGCCCTCGGCGCCGGGTTTGTCGCCGCAGTCGATGAGGATGCGGGTGTCGGCTGTGGAGAGGATGAATGACGCGCGACCGACCTCGCGGCAGCAGCCGAGCGTCGAGATACGAACCCACTGCTCACGGCTGAGCTGTTCGCGGTGTATCTGTCGGCCGACCCTCTCCAAGATGTCGCGTCGCTCCTCTCGCTCCTGCTTCAGGAAGTTTCGGACGTTCGAGACGGTAGAAGATTCGATGGGTGGCGTCCGGACGACCTCGGGTGTCCAGCCGACCTGTTGGGTTATCTCGCGCAGCGTCGACCCGTGTCGGCCGATGACCATCCCGGGTTTGGCAGCTTCGATGACGACTTCGCCGGTGTCGGCGTGGAAGTCGAGGTCGGTCACGCTCGCCTCCTCCGGAATCACGTCGAGGACCTGCTCGCGCGCTTTCTCCGGGTCGGTGAGCACGTCGGGGTCCGGTCGGACCGTGATCCGTTTCCGGAGTTTGCTGGCGAGCTTTCGGATGAGGTCGCCGTTCTGCGCGAACTCCTTGGGATTGCGCGTGTAGACGACGAGTTCGGGTCCCTCGTACTTCACGTCGGAGACGACGATGTCGCCCGGAAGTTCGCTGTCGATCTCTGCTTTCAGTTCCTCAAGTTGCTTATCTACTGAGCTCATGTGTGTGTTGCCCGTCGGTCCACTCCGGTCGGGCCTCGTACTGCCGCCTCGGTGCCGCCGAGTCGCCGCGAACGCGGATAGTCGAACGCTCGTCGTGACCGGTGGTCCCGAGAGACATACTCAACGGAGTAACTCTGTATGCTACGTGCGGGAAGAGGCAGTGAAAACCCGCTTGTCCGGCAGTATTACCTTCGTGTTATAAAAGCCTTCGCAAAAGGAAAGACGGTACGGGCTCTCGGTGACGCTATGGAACTCACGCCCGACGCCGTCGCCGCCGAACGCGAGGCGCTGAAAACGCGCGCCTCGACCACTGTCTCGCTCATCAACGAGGTTCGAGAGGCGCTCGGCGATCGGTTCGGTGTCGACGTCGCGCCGGTGACCGAAGCCCAGTACCGCGCGGAGGTGGACGCCGTCTTCGCCGACGGCGACGTGGCGGTAAACGTCGCGGCGTACGCCGGGATTCTCAGGGAACTGGACGTGCAGGGCGACTATCCGGGCTTCGTCGTCGACGAGATACTCGGCCGAGAACTGGCGTCGACCATCGCGGGCGGGCAACCGCTCGCGCTGCTCGCGCAGGCGACGTTCCACGTCGCGGATACGATGACCCACACCGACGGCGTCGCCGGAGTGGACGACTTGGACGCCGCGCTGGCGGCGGGTTTTCAGACCCGCCTTCCAGGGTGGGAGTGGACCGAGACGGAGAGTCCGTTCGCGGTCCGCTCCGAGTGAGGCCGGCGATGTCATCCCCGTCACCGACCGATCCGTCGTCTCGGCTCCCGAACGGGGCGAGGTGACGCTCCGACTCGTCGTGTGAGTGGTCGACTCCCCGTTACCCACTGTCACACCGTCTCACAGCTTCGCACGTTTTAAGCCGCGGTGCCGCCACCTCCCGACAATGACCGACACACAGGACCTCGGTATCACCGAGTCCAAGGAGTACAACACCGGCGAGTGGTACGCCGAAGTCGTCCAGAAGGCCGGACTGGCCAACTACGCCCCCGAGGGGATGAGCGGGTTCATCATCACTCGACCCCGCGGGTACGCGCTCTGGGAGGCCGCCCAGAGCTATCTCGACGAGAAGTTCAAAGCGACCGAGGTTCAGAACGCCTACTTCCCGCTTTTCATCCCCGAGAGCTACCTCGAACGGGAGAAGGAAATCGTCGAAGGGTTCGACCCCGAGGTGGCGTGGGTGACCCACGGCGGCCACGAGGAACTGGAGGAACGCCTTGCCGTCCGCCCCACCAGCGAGAGCATCATCGCTCCCTACATGAGCCAATGGGTGCGCAGCCACCGCGACCTCCCCCTGCGCGTCAACCAGTGGGCCTCCGTCGTCCGCTGGGAGGCGACCGACACGAAACCGTTCTTCCGCACGAAGGAGTTCCTCTGGCAGGAGGGCCACACGGCCCACGCCAGCGAGGACGACGCGTGGGAGGAGACGCTGCTCCGCCTCGACCAGTACGAGTCGGCGTACGAGGACCTGTTGGCAATCCCCGTGCTCCGTGGCCAGAAACCCGACCATGACAAGTTCCCCGGCGCCGACACGACGACGACCGTCGAGGCGCTGATGCCCGACGGTAAGTCGGTGCAGGGCGCGACGAGCCACTACCTCGGCACGAGTTTCGCCGAGGCGTTCGACATCACCTACTCCGACGAAGACGAGGCGGACCGAAACGCCCACACCACCTCGTGGGGCTTCTCGTGGCGCTCCATCGGCGCGCTCATCATGACCCACTCCGACGACCAGGGACTCGTGCTCCCCCCGACAGTCGCGCCCACACAGGTCGTCGTCGTCCCAATCTGGCAGGAGGAGAACCAGGAGGCGGTGCTCGACTACGCCGGAAGCGTCGCCGACGACCTCGAAGCCGCCGGAGTCCGCGTCGAACTCGACGACCGCGACGAGCGCAATCCCGGCTTCAAGTTCAACGAACACGAACTGAACGGCGTCCCCGTACGACTCGAAATCGGCCCCAACGAGGTCGACGACGACGAAATTACGGTCGTCCACCGTCCCGACGGCGAGTCGACGGTCGAAGCGCGCAAGGGAATCGTCGAAACCGTCGAAGACCACTTCGACGAGGTGTACGCGAAACTGTACGCCACCGCCGAGGAGAACCTCGACGAGAACGTCCGCGACGCGTTCGCCCGGAACGAGATTCTCGGCACTATCGGCCAGCACGGCGGCTACGTCCGCGCGCCGTGGTGCGGCGAGGAGGCCTGCGAGGAGGAGATAAAGGAGCAGATCTCGGCCGAAATCGTGATGGTCCCCTTCCCCGACGACGAGGAGAAGCAGTTGGACCTCGACAAACACGGCGACTGCGCGGTCTGCGGCGAGTCGTCCGAGGAGACGGCGTACTTCGCGAAGTCGTACTGAACGAGACGGCTCCTCGAACCCGGTGGCGTCGGCGAGATACGAACCCCGCGCCGTTACGAGACCGACGCGATCCTCGTCGACACCGTCGGTGGTTACGGCGAACTGTAGCTTACTTTCCCTTCCTCCTCGCTCATCCGTATTCGGTAGACGCGAGCGTACGGGATGTGCAGGTAGCTTCCGTCTTCGACCTTGACCCGGACGCCAGCGACCTTCCCGGAGTCCGAGATGTTGTCGGCGTCTACCTCTTCTTCGGCCACGCCGTCCGGCGTCTCGTACGAGATGTATGCCATCCGGCGCTAGTGCCGGGTCCATCCCAATAAGCGTAGGACCGAATCACTCCATCCGACACCCCGTCCAAGATGTCTCTCCGTCGCGAGGAGGTCCAGTATCTGTCATAGTAGTTCGGACAATAAATCAGAATAAATTACCTTATATGGGATTAATACACCCTTATTCTTTCAGGAGTACGTTCATAAGTGGTTGGCGCCAGATTCGGGTATGACCAAGCCACACACAGACACCCGCAGGGTTGGCCTCGCGGACCCGGCCGACGAGCGCTCGAACTGCGGCGTCGGCGCCGTCATGGATCTCGACGGCGGTGCGTCGCACGACGTACTCGCCGACGGGCTAGAACTACTCGTAAACCTCGAACACCGCGGCACCACCGGTGCTGAGGAGAACACCGGCGACGGCGCGGGCGTCATGATTCAGCGCCCCGACGAGTTCTTCGAGGAAGAACTCGACTACGACCTCCCCGACCTGTGGGCGGTCGGCTCGATCTTCTTCCCGCAGGACGACGACCAGCGCGAACGCGTCGTCGACGTCGTTGAGGAGGCGCTCGCCGAACACGGGCTCGATGCGTTCCACTGGCGCGACGTACCGACCGACAACGCGGACCTCGGCGCGACGGCGCTGGAGTCGGAACCGGACGTCTGGCAACTGTTTGTCCGGCCGTCCGACGATTCGACGGACACCGAGGCGTTCGACCGCTCGCTGTACGTCGGCCGCCGCGCCGCCGAGAACGCCGTCGACGACTCGGGTATCGAGGGCAGCGGGCGCTTCTACGTCTGCTCGCTCTCGCGGAAGACGCTCGTCTACAAGGGACTGCTGAAAGCCGAACAGCTTCCGACGTACTACCCGGACCTCCGCGACGGGCGGATGAAGTCGGCGCTGGCGATGGTTCACGCCCGATTCTCGACGAACACCCTCGGCGCGTGGCATCTCGCGCACCCATACCGCAACGTCGTCCACAACGGCGAGATAAACACCATCCGCGGCAACGTCAACTGGATGCGCGCCCGCGAGACGGAACTCGAACACCCCGAGTTCGGAAGCGACATCGAGACCATCAAACCCGTCACGCACGCCGACCAGAGCGACACCGCCAGCGTCGACAACGTCGTCGAACTCCTCTTGCAGGGCGGTCGCGACCTGCCGCACGTCCTCCGTATGTTGATTCCGGAGGCGTACCGCAACGACCCAGCGATGGACGAGGGCCGCCGCGACTGGTACGACTTCCACGCCAGCCTCGTCGAACCGTGGGACGGCCCGGCGCTCGTCGCCGCCACCGACGGCGAGCGAATCGCGGCGGTGCTCGACCGCAACGGCCTGCGCCCGTGTCGCTACGACGTGACGACCGACAACCGCCTCGTGATGGCGAGCGAAGTCGGCGCGCTCGACCACGACCCGAGCGAAATCGAATCTCGGGGTCGGCTCCAACCCGGCCAACTGTTCATGGCCGACCCCGAGGAGGGCCGCGTCATCCCCGACGAGGAGGTGTTCGACTCGCTCGTCGACGAGAAGTACGGCGAGTGGGTTCGCGACGAGCAGCGTCACCTCTCGGCGTTCGCCGACCCCGAGGCGTTCGGCACCCACGACCCGGTCGACTCGCTGCGCGCCCAACAGGTGGCGTTCGGCTACACGCAGGACCAGCTGAACCACCTCATCGAGCCGATGGCCAGACAGGGGAAAGACCCCGTCGGGTCGATGGGCGACGACACGCCGCTGTCGGTGCTCTCCGACTTCAACCGGCCGCTTTTCACCTACTTCAAACAGCTGTTCGCGCAGGTGTCGAACCCGCCCATCGACTACATCCGCGAGAAGCTGGTGACGAGTCTCGAATCGCGCCTCGGCAACCAGCAGAACATGCTCGCGGAGTCGCCGGAGCACGCCCGCCAACTCGTGCTCGACTCGCCCATCGTCACCGACGAGCAGACGGCAGGCATCAAGAACCTCGACGGCAGCGACGGCCTGCGAAGCGAGACGCTCGATATGACGTACGAGCGCGGCGAAGCGGAACTGGAGGCGGCCGTCGAACGACTCCGTGACGACGCCCGCGAGGCTATTGAGGGCGGCGCGGACATCGTAGTCCTCTCGGACCGCGCGGCCGGACCCGACAGAGTACCGATTCCGAGTCTGCTTGCGACGGGCGCAGTCCACCACAGCCTCGTCCGCAACGGCCTGCGCAACCGCGCCGGGTTGGTCATCGAGTCGGGCGACCCACGCGAAGTGCACCACGTCGCGACGCTCGTCGGCTACGGCGCGGGCGCGGTGAACCCGTACCTCGCCTACCAGACCATCGAGGACATCGTCGCCGGTCCCGACGGGGCCGAACCGGAGGCGGCCATCGCGGCGTACACGAAAGCGCTCGAAGACGGTCTGCTGAAGACGATGGCGAAGATGGGCATCTCGACGGTCGAAAGCTACCGCGGCGCCCAGATTTTCGAGGCCGTCGGTCTCTCCTCGTCGTTCGTCCGCGAGTACTTCGAGGGCACCGAGATTCGCACGGAGGGTATCGGACTGCCGCAGATAGAGGCCGACCTGCTCACGCGTCACGCCGTCGCCTACGGCGAGGACCCGAAGCTCGAAGTCCAAGGCGAGTACGAGAACCGCTCGGCAGGCATCCACCACCAGTGGAACCCGAAGTCGGTCGGCGCGCTCCAGCGCGCGGTTCGCTCCGGTAGCTACGAGACGTACCAGGAGTTCGCCGAGTTGGTTAACGACCAGAGCGAGGAACTGCAAACCCTCCGCGGGCTGCTGGAGTTCGACTCCGACCGCGACTCCGTCCCCATCGAAGACGTCGAACCCGTCGAGGAGATCGTGAAACGCTTCTCGACGGCGGCGATGAGCCTCGGGTCGCTCTCGCCGGAAGCCCACGAGAACAACTCCATCGCGATGAACCGCATCGGCGGCAAATCCAACTCCGGCGAGGGCGGTGAACCGCCCGAACGCTTCGGCACGGAGAAAGAGTGCAACGTCAAGCAGGTCGCGTCGGGTCGCTTCGGCGTCACCAGCCACTACCTCTCGTCGGCCGACGAGCTACAGATCAAGATGGCTCAGGGGTCGAAACCCGGCGAAGGCGGCCACCTCCCCGGCAAGAAGGTCAACGAGATGATCGCGCACGTCCGCTACTCAACGCCGGGGGTCGGCCTCATCTCGCCGCCGCCGCTGCACGACATCTACTCCATCGAAGACCTCAAACAGCTCATCCACGACCTGAAGGTCGCCAACGAGGACGCCGACATCAACGTGAAACTCGTCTCGGAGGCGGGCATCGGCACCATCGCGGCGGGTGTGGCGAAGGCCAATGCTGATGTAGTACACATCTCCGGCGACTCCGGTGGCACCGGCGCGTCGCCGAAGACGAGCATCAAAAATGCGGGGTTGCCGTGGGAGCTTGGCCTCGCGGAGGCGAACCAGATGCTCTGCGCAACAGGGCTGCGCGACCGCATCCACGTCTCCACCGACGGCGGGATGAAGACGGGCCGCGACGTGGCCATCGCCGCGTTGTTGGGCGCCGAGGAGTACATCTTCGGGACGGCGTCGCTCGTTACCGCAGGCTGCGTGATGGCGCGGCAGTGCCACGAGAACACCTGTCCGGTCGGCGTCGCCACCCAGAACGAGAACCTCCGCAACCGCTTCCCCGGCCAACCCGACCACGTCATCAACTACATGACGTTCATCGCGCAGGAGTTGCGCGAACTGATGGCCGAACTCGGCTTCGAGACGGTCGACGAGATGATTGGCCGCCCCGAGTACCTCCGCCAGCGCGAGACCGACCACGAGAAGGCCAAACATCTCGACCTCTCGGCGGTCCTCGCGCAACCGGCGGGCGACCAGCGCCGGAAGACGCAGGAGCAGTCGCATTCGGACCTCGAGACGCAACTCGACCGCCAGCTCATCGAGGAGGCCGCACCCGTGCTCGAAGACGGCGACCCAGTCCAACTGCGCCACGAGATATCGAACGTCGACCGCGCGGTCGGCGCGATGCTCTCGGACCGCATCTCACAGCGATACGGCGGTGAAGGCCTATCGGACGACACCGTCACCTGCGAGTTCGACGGCGTCGCCGGACAGAGCTTCGGCGCGTTCCTCGCCCCGGGCGTGACGATGCGCCTCACCGGCGCAGCCAACGACTACGTCGGCAAGGGGCTCTCGGGCGGAAAAGTGGTCGTCGAGACGCCCGCGGAGGCCAACTACGCTCCCGACGAGAACGTCCTCATCGGCAACGTCGCGCTGTACGGCGCGACGCAGGGCGAGCTGTACGTCAACGGCGTCGCGGGCGAACGCTTCGCCGTCCGCAACTCGGGCGTGAAAGCCGTCGTCGAAGGCGTCGGCGACCACGGCTGCGAGTACATGACCGGCGGCGTCGTCGCTGTGCTCGGCGGGACAGGGCGGAACTTCGCCGCGGGGATGTCCGGAGGCGTCGCCTACGTCTACGATCCCGACGAGACGCTCGAAGCGCGGGCCAACACCGAGATGGTATCGCTCTCGCGGGAACTCGAAACGGGCGACGAGGCGATGTTGCGCCGCCTCGTCGAGAACCACGCCGACTACGCCGACAGCGAACGTGCGGCCTCGCTTTTGGCGGAGTGGGCGAACGAGGTGGGCAACTTCACGAAGGTGATGCCGGACGCGTACGCGAAGGTCATCGCCGAGGAGGGCCGCGCCGACGTGCGCGACGAACTGCCCGCCCCGGCGGGGTCCGTCGAAGACGCCCGCGCCGACCAGGAGATAGCGCGGAGCGACGACTGAGCGTCGGCGCCGAGCGTCACCTCGTCGCTCACCTCCGAGCGTACTCCGGCGCCGAATGCGAGATGAACGCACCGTTCCGTTCGACGCTGTCGAGTACCGTCGCTTCTTTCGACGCGGTGGATTACCGTTGTTCCCTCGTGATAGATTATCAGTTGCGTAAGTCTCACTTTTTCGGATGTATTTGTTGAACTTCGCAAAATACGTAGCGACATCTATACACGAATGTACGCTCACTCTGAATTGGATTTATACTATGTCGTACTGTCGGAACCCATAGAGATGGAAAAAAACGACTTCTCGGCCGATTCGACCGGACGCACAGTTGGACGCCGCACCGCGCTCAAGACGCTCGGAGCGGCCGCCGGACTCTCCGTCGGACTCCCCTTCGTCGGCAGTTCCGACGCCTCCGCGCAGCAGGAGCGCGTGGTGGTCGAAGAGTTCGAGTACGGAACGCAGCAACTCGGGAACCGATACCAGTTCCTGGACGGGCAGCAAGGCGTTTCGACGGCACAGAGCGTCTCGAAATCGGGGTCGCAGTCTCTGCGGATAAACGGCGTGGACTCCGGCGTGTACGCGTCGTCGCTGCCGGAGGCGCCGACGCGGGGCGACACGTTCTCGTACTGGGTTCGCGCGACGGGCGGTGCGGACACCCTCAACTTCGGGTACGCCGTCGACGACCCGAACAACCAGTACTACGTCAAACTGCAACTCCCCCAGAACAGCGCCTTCCTCTACAAGGAAGTCAACGGAGCGAAGTCGGTAGTCGCGCAGTCGAATATGGGGTTCACGCTCGGCCAGAACAACTGGTATCGGGTGCTGGTCCAGTGGCAGGAGTCGGGGAGGCACACCGTCATCGTTGTCGACGGCGCCGGAACGCCGATCACCCGATTCTCGGGGATGGACTCGCAGTACGACAGCGGCGGCGTCGGCTTCTACGCCTACCTCGCCTCCGGCGGGAGCGCGTTCTACGACTCGCTCGCGAAAGCCTCGTCGAGCGGATCGGGTGGTTCGAACGGGTCGAGCGGGTCGAACGGGTCGAACAACTCCACCGCGGGGAGTCGATAGCGAGTCAACAACCGCTCGGGCGGGAAACAACTGATACGACGCCGACCCTACCGTACCTATGGCACCGCGACCCAACGACGACCTCACAGACAGCATCGTGTATATCGCGCGGACCGCGCTCGGCGACGCGCTCCGGAGCGTCATCTACTTCACGCCCGACGAGTTCGAGGTGCTGTATCTGCGCCCGGAGCTCTATGCCGGCGACAAGTCGCGCGCTCGTACAGTGAAGGAACCGCTGGTCGAGAACGAACGCCTCGGATTCACCTTGCACGAGACGTATAACAGACTGGCCGAGGAAGCCGCCCCTCAGCCGAATATCGGCGAGTACGAGTACACGATACGCGTCTTCTCGGAGGGAATTCTCTGCCGCGTGCTCGGCGGCGGCCACGGCGTCATCATCACCACCGACGAGTTGGACATCACCGAGTTCGAAGCGCAAGCGGTGAGCCTTCGCTCATTGCTCGCGGAGACGGAAGAGGAGTAAAAGCTACCGGAGGCGTGTACGCAGTGCGCCCGCCCGACTCACGGTTTTAACGGTGGCGTCCATTCGACCAACCATGCCAGAGCTAGGTGACGACGCGCCCGATTTCGAGCTGCAGAGCACCGCCGGCGAATCGATTTCGCTCTCGGAGACGCTCGACTCCGGCCCGACGGTCGTGCTCGTCAACCGCGGTCACTGGTGTAGCTTCTGCGCCGAACAGCTCCAGACGTTCAGCGAGGTTTCCTACGACCTCTAGTTCAACGAGGATGTCGACATCCTCCCAATAGTCGTCGACTCCATCGGACCGGTCACCGAGATGCGCGACCGCTACGACCTCGACGTGCAACTGCTGGCCGACCCCGACGGCGAGGCAGCCGAGAAGTACAGCGGCACCGAGCAGACGAGTCACGGACTGACCGGTATCGCGGCGGCGTACGTCGTCGACGAGGACGGTGTCGTCCAGTACGGACAGGTCGCAGACCACCCCGCCGACCGGACGTACGGCAACTGGATCCGCTACTTCATCCGCAACGACTACGAGGACCCGTTCGAGGGCTGACGACGAGAAACACTGACGCTCGCGGGCGGCGGGCGTTCACGAGTCGGTAGCACCCGCCCACCGAGACGGCCTGATGGGGGCCACGTCTTCTCCATTTTCCTCCGCGCCACGATACTACCAGCCGAAGCGCTCCGTCTCTCTGCGCCGAGTCCGACGCCGCGCCGTGTTCCGCTTGACGTACGCTTTTCGCGTTCGCCGTCCAGCGGAACATATGAAAACCGCTCTCTGTATCGGCGGAACGCGCTTCGTCGGCCGCCACACCGTCGAGGAGCTGCTCGCACACGACTACGACGTGACGACGTTCACCCGCGGCATCCACGACGACCCCTTCGCCGACCGCGCGGGCGTCTCGCACATCCCCGGCGACCGGACCGATCGCGACGCGTTGGAGTCGGCGGCGGCCGAAGTCGCTCCCAGCGTGGTCATCGACTTCTGCGCGTACCACCCCCGAGAGGTGAAGACCGCGACCGAGGTTTTCGTCGATGCTCGCTACGTGTACGTCTCCAGCGGCAGCGCCTACGCTCGTCCCGACGTGCCGATGCGCGAGAACGGGACGCCGATACACGACTGTACGCCCGAGCAGGCCACCGACGACTCCGCCGAGAGCTACGGCCCCAGAAAAGCCGAGGGAGACAGGGCGGTCGCCGTCGCCGCGGTCGAGGGCGTCGAGGCGATGGCGGTCCGCCCGATGCTCGTCTACGGCCCACACGACTACACCGAACGCTTCGCATACTGGGTCGGCCGCGTCGCCGAGTACGACCGCGTCCTCGTTCCCGGAGACGGGGGCAGTCTCCTCCACCGTTCGTACGTCGAGGACGTGGCGCGCGCCCTCAGAATTGTCGCCGAGGAGGGCGAACCCGGCGAGGCGTACAACGTCGCCGACAGAAACGCGTTCTCGCTTTCCGAGTCGCTTGAGTTGGTCGCCGACGCGCTCGACACAGAGGTCGATGTCGTCGGCGCGAGCGAGCGCGAGTTGGCCGCTGTGGGCCTCGAACCGGCGGATTTCCCGCTGTACACGCCGCGACCGATGCTCGTGTCGACCGAGAAACTCGCTTCACTGGGCTGGGAGTCGACGCCGAAAGCCGACGCCGTCGCCGCGACGGCGACTGCGCACGTCGAAAACGGCCGCGACGGGGCGGAGAATGGTCCAGCGAGGAAAGACGAGGAGAAGGTGTTGGAGGCTATGGAGGAAACGTCTGCGTAGTCAGGTCGATCGGCACGACTCCAGATACTGTTTGCGAGAGACGGTGTACCGGTGGAGGTCACGCACCTCGTCGCCCTTCGGAATCCAGTTGCGGAGGATGCCGTCGTACTGGCCGCCGTGTTCCTCGACGTAGCGTTCGATGGCTCGCTTCGACTTCTCGTTGCCATCTTGGTGTGCCGCACCGACGAGTTCGAGGTCCAGTCGCTCGAAAGCCAACTCGAACAGCGCCGCCGCGCGCTCGCCGGAGTAACCGCGGCCCCAGAACGGTTTCCGCAGCCAGATACCGAGTTCTGCCGAGCGGCGTTTCCAGCCGAGGTGGAGGTTCGTGACGCCTGCGAAGTCGTCGACGTCGGCTTCTCTCGAATAGACGACGTAGGTCGCTTGCTCTCTCTCGTCCCACTGGTATTCGACGTCGACCAGATAGTCGTGCGTCTCCTTGAACGTTCGGTGGGGGTCCCACATCGTATACCGACTTAGTTCGTCTACGTTTGAGGCGTTGCGGCCCACGTGTCGATAGAGTTCTCTCGCGGAGAGATTATCGCGGCAGAGTTGAACGAGTCGGAGGTGGTCGGTCTCGATTTCGCTCGGGAACATACGGTTCGGTTAGCAGCTTGATAGATGAGCGTTGTCGTGGCGTGTGAACGGCTCACGTTCCGAATCGAATGACGGCCAATCGAACCGACACTCGTACACTTTTCATCCCGCCGCACCGAGCGAGAAGCGACATGAGCGACTCAGCACTCGTCGTCGGCGGGACGCGCTTCATCGGCCGCCACGTCGTCGACGACCTCCTCGAAAACGGCTACGAGGTCACCATCTTCAACCGCGGCAACCACGAGAACCCCTTCGCCGACGACGACCGGGTCAGTCGAGTCGAGGGCGACCGGACGAACCGAGCGGACCTCGAACGCGCCCGCGACGAAGCGGAGCCGAACATCGTCGTCGACTGCGTCGCGTACAAACCCGCCGAGGTCGAGGAGGCGGTCGACGTGTTCGCCGACGTCGACGGCTACGTCTACATCTCCAGCGGTGGCGCCTACGGATCGGAGGAGATACCGAAGCGCGAGGGCGTCACCGAACTCTGCGACTGCACGCCCGAGCAAGCCACCGACGACTCCGCCGAGAGCTACGGTCCGCGAAAGGCCGAGGGGGACCGCGTCATCTTCGAGGCCGCCGAGCGCGGAGTCAACGCAACCTCCGTCCGCCCGTGTATCGTCTACGGGCCGCACGACTACACCGAGCGACTCGACTACTGGCTGGACCGCGTCGACAACTACGACCGCGTGCTGGTGCCGGGCGACGGCACCAACATCTGGCACCGCGCCTACGTCGAGGACGTGGCCAGTGCCCTCAGAATCGTCGCCGAATCGGGCGAACCGGGCGAGGCGTACAACGTCGGCGACCAGCGGCTCGTCACGCTCGCAGAGATGGTGGAGGTCATCGCCGACACCGCGGACACGGAGATAGAAGTCGTCCACGCGGGCGAGCGCGAACTCGCCGCCGCGGAGCTCGAACCGACGGATTTCGTCCTCTACCGACCATACCCGCACGTCCTCGACACGAACAAGCTGAGCGGGTTGGGCTGGGAGTCGACGTCCGTCGACGAGGCGATGCGCCGCACGGTCGAGGAACACCGCGAGAGCGACCGCGACGGCTCCGAACACGACCCCGGCCGCGAGGCCGAAGAGCGGGTGCTGGGCGTATTGGATACGATATAAAAACGAACCGTTCGACCGCTCCGTTTCGTTTTCTGCCCGACTCAGAACCCGAACCGCTCGTGGTTCATCTCGGGTACTTCCTCTTCGAGCCACTCGCGGAACCACTTGACGCGCTTCAGGCGGCGGTGGGCGACGCTCTCTGCAGTGTCGCTCTCGATGCGACGGGAGGCGTCGACGCCGCGCTGGAGCACGCGTTCGACCATCTCGGCGGCGTCCATGTGTGTGCGGGCCTCGTAGCCCATCCGGAGCAGCATGAGCGCCGTGCCGTTCGCGCCGACTTTGTCGAGGATGTCGGCCTCGATGAGACACTGCGTCTCCAGCGACACGTCCGAGAGCGGACCCTGATACGAGTGGTCTTCGATGGCGTGGCTGACTTCGTCGACGAACGACTGCGGGAAGTCGCCGTGCGAGGTGAGATACTCGCGGGCGACGCGCGCGCCTTCTTCGGCGTGGACGTCCTGGTCGGCGTCGAGTTTCGCGATGTCGTGAAACAGCGCCGCGACGGCGACGACGTCGACGTCGGCGTTCTCGCGCTCGGCGATGTGGGTCGCGAGCGCGACCACGTTGATGATGTGGTTGAACCGGTAGTCGGCGCTGTGCCACGGGTACCACCGCATCCGTCCGCCGTCGTCCTCGTTCTCCACGCTGGCGGCGAGATAGTCGTAGACGAACCGCTTCATCTCCTCGAACTGTTCCTCCGTGACTTCCGTCTCTTTTATCTCGACCCCCACGGAGTCCACCTCCGATGGGAAGGGCTTTCAGTCATTGTTGCCCAAAGAGAGGGTCGTTTCGCTCTTAGGCGTTACGACAGGGCCGACGGCTCCGAAACTCCGGCGTCGACGACCGCCGTCGCGGCCGACGGGTCGCTCTCGACCGGAGCCCCGCGTGCGAATCCGCCGCAAAGCGAACCCGTAAGTGGACTCGACGGTTCCGAACGCGTATGACCGAGTTGCTCTACCTCGACGACACCGACGTCCGCGAGTTCGAGGCGACGGTCGAACGCGTCCTCGACGACAGAGCCGTCCTCGACCGCACCGCGTTCTATCCGACCGGCGGCGGGCAGCCGAACGACACCGGAACGCTCCGTCTCGCCGGCGTCGATGCGGGTAACGACGCGCAGGACGACGCGGGCGCGGCGTCCGAAACGTGGACCGTCACCGACGTCTCGAAGAAGGATACGGTGTACCACACGCTATCGGGGACGCCGCCCGAAGAAGGCGCGACGGTCACCGGCCGACTCGACTGGGAGCGTCGGTACTCGCACATGCGATACCACACCGCCCAACATCTCCTCTCGGCGCTGCTCCTCTCGGAGTACGACGCCGAGACGACGGGGAACCAACTGTACGCCAACCGCGCGTATCTCGACTGCGCGTACGAACGATTCGACGAGACGGATCTCGCCGACATCGAAACGAGGATGAACGACCTCGTCGACGACGCGATGGACGTTCGGTGGTACGTGATGGACCGCGAGGAGGCCGAAGCGTCGCTCGACCCCGAGCGGACCCGTCTCAGTTTACTCCCGGACTCCATCACCGAGATTCGGTTGGTCGAAATCGGTCCCGAGGACGACCCGTACGACCGGACCGCCTGCGCGGGCACCCACGTCGATAACACGGACGAACTCGGCACCGTCGAGATGACGGGCCGAGAGACGAAAGGCGGCGAGAAAGAGCGCGTGAAGTTCCGACTCGTCTAGCGCTCCCTTCGGGAGGTATCCGAGGTCGACTCCGGAACGCAGATCCACGCGCCGGGTCGTACCCGGATTCGGTAGTCGAGCGACCGCAGTAGCGACGCGATCTCGTCGGTTCGATCCTCGCCGCCCTCGACGTGCGGTTCGAAATAGACCGTCGGACGCGCCGAGACGAACGTCTCTCGCGCGCCCCGAAGCACCTCCAACCCGTAGCCCTCCACGTCGATTTTGACGTGGTCGGGCGGCGGGAGTTCGCCCCCGCCGTTTTCGCTGTCGTCGCCGACGCCTTCGACGACGTCGTCGAGGGCGACCACCGACACGTCGATCCCGTCGCGGACGCTCGCCTCCCACGCCCCGGCGTTTCGAGGGTCGAACGACCCGAGTTCGTCGTACGAGGAGCGGTGGAACCGGCGGGTCTCGGTCGCTGCCCCGACGCCCTCCTCGCGGACAGCGATTCTGTCTCCGAACTCGTTTCGCTCGACGTTCGTCCGGAGTTGCGCGGCCACGTCGGGGTTCGGTTCGAAAGCGACGACCCGCGCAGCGGGTTCGGCGGCGGCGACCGCCAGCGAGTAGACGCCGGTGTTCGCGCCCACGTCGTAGAGGACATCTCCGGGTTCGCAGGCGCGGAGGAGCCGTCCGAGCAACACGTCGCCGACGTGTTTGTCGGTGAGTTCGTAGCTGCGAAAGCTCGCCGGCCCGGCGTGCTTCCGGGACGCGTACAGTTCGTGGCGGTGATTGAACCGGGAGACAAAGTAGTACGCTGAGAAGAGCGCGTATCGGAGGGCGTAGAACGGATGGCGGAGAAAGTACCGAACGTCGCTTCTCATACTGTCTCTGTCTTGCGGTCGACACTTTGGCTTTCCGGCGTGACGCGCATCCGTACTTCCGCACGGACGAGACGGTCGCTGTCTGCGTATTTTTCATTAAATAGTGCGGTTCGGATATCAAGGCCAACGCTTTAGCACATACTCCCAGTTACTTGACATGCCGACGGTGTAGTGTGCCGACCCGCCGCCGCGGACCGACGATCGGTGGTCGAGACCGAACGCGACGACGACCGACCAAGCGGATCGCAGACTCCGACACTATGACAAACAACCAGAACACTTCCGACACGGAGCAGAGTGACTCGACGCGTCGAACCGTCCTCAAAGCCAGCGCGCTCTCGGCGGGCGGACTCGCGCTGGGTCTCGGGGGGACCAATACCGCCGCCGCCCAGCAGGGCGGCGGTCAGCAACAGCAGTACGACGCGCGGATGTTCGTTCAGAACTATCGCCCGGGGGCGCGGCTGCAGATAGTCTCCAATCCGATCAATTACACCCCACAGAATCTCGGCTTCACCCCTTTCAACAACTTCAACACCCGGATAGGGATGTACCATAATACGAACGAGCGTGTGCTCGTCTTCACGCCGCAGGATGCGCAGATTCAGTCGGGACAGAGCTTCACGCTTCAGCCGGACTTTTCACTCTTTCAGGACAACGACCAGGGTGTCATCTCGGTTACGCTCGCATCGACCGGCGGTGGCGGTCAGGGCGGCAACCAGAGCGGTGGCGGTCAAGGCGGTGGCTAAAACGACGATAGCAGTAACATCGGGGACTGAAGGGTCTACACCGACCACTCACCAATAGCGTTCTTAGCAAGCGTTATTGTCGCATATTTTCAATCGGTGGTATGAGCCAAAACGGCGTGACGTTCGGGTTCGTCTGTGTCCAGAACGCCGGACGAAGTCAGATGTCCGCTGCCTTCGCGGAGCGAGAACGCGAGCGACGCGGCCTCGAAGACCGCGTCGAGATTCTCACGGGCGGGACGATGCCCGCCGACGAGGTTCACCCCGAAGTCGTCGAAGCGATGCGTGAACTGGATATCGACCTGTCGGACCGCGCGCCGCGGGAGGTCAGCGACGAACAACTCAACGCGTGCGACGTCGTCGCGACGATGGGCTGTTCGGCGCTCGAACTCGACGCCGACATCGAAGTTCGAGACTGGGACCTAGACGACCCCCATGGGCAGGAAATCGAACGCGTCCGCGATATTCGCGACGAAATCGAGCGGCGAGTTGTCTCTCTTTTCGACGAACGCTTCACCGATCAGTAGCTGGTGAGTCGCCGCTCTATGCATCCACCGACCGGGTGAAGAGCGCGAACGTCTACGACTCACCGAGGACCGATATCGACGGAGCGGTCGGAAGGAGCCACCCGGGAACCACTCTCGTCAGAACGACCATCCCCGTGAGTTCGACGAGCGTCTGGGTCACGACGACAGCCGGTGCGAGCGCGTATCCCGAGGGTAACGCAAGCGCCAACGGAAGGATGACGAGCGAGTTCCGTGTTACCGACGTGAACACGAGCGCTCGACTCTCGCCGATGTCCATCTCGAAGAGACCCGCCGCGAGCCGACCGAGTAGTGGCATCACGATCAGGAACGCAACGTACACCGGAACGACGGCCGCAATCTGTCCGATCGAGTCCTGCACGCGAGGAAGCTGGGATACGATTACAACGAACAGTGTCGCACCCATCATCGGAACCGGTAACCACCCCATAGCCCCCTCCCAGCGGTCGCCCGTTTCGGAGCGGTCGGCCCAGAACTCCGTGAGCCACGCGAGCGCCAGTGGAACCGCAATAATCGAGACGAACGCCTCGATGAACGGTCCAGCCTCGACGAACTCCGCCACTTGCTGTCCCACGAACAGCCACAGGTACGCCGGGAGCAACAGCAGTTGGACGAGCATCAGTACCGGCGTCGCGGCGGTGATCTGCTCGGAGTCTCCCCCTGCGAGCGCCGTGAACGTGATGACGTAGTCGATACACGGCGTCAGCAGTACCATGAACGCGCCGACGAGAATCACCGGCTCCTGCGGCAGGAACCGCGTGAGACCGAAGGCGACGGCGGGGACGACGAGGAAGTTCATCCCGAGGGCGGCCGCCATGAACCGTCTATTGGTGAACGCGTGGCGAAGTCTGGTGAACGGAATTTCGAGAAACGTCACGTACAACAGCACCGCCAAAACGGGGTTGATGAGCGGTTCGAGAAGCGAGCTCACGCTCGATTTTCCGAGACCAGCGACGATTGCAAGTGTGACCGCGACTCCGTAGAGGGCGATTTGATTCTGCTGGAGTCGGTCCTTCGTAACCATCTGTAAGTTGTTTCGAGAGTGAGGAATAAACCGCCATTGCTGTTGCCTGACGCGATCACCCCGCGTTTAGAACTCCGTCGACACTGTCGAGGTCGACACACACCGAAATCTCGCCATAGACGATAGCGCTCTCTCTGCCGATCAGTCCGTTGGTTGTTTCGAAAGCGTAAAGAAGAACGTCGAACCCTCCCCGGGGGTAGAATCAACCCAGATCTTACCGCCGTGATTCTCGACGATCTCCTGGCACAGCGAGAGACCAATCCCGGTTCCGGGATACTCGTCGTCGCGGTGAAGTCGCTTGAAGACCTCGAAAATCCGCTCGGTGCTATCCGGGTCGATACCAATGCCATTGTCGGCGACCGAGAACACCCAGTGATCGGTCCCTTCTTCGGCGGTGATTTCGATATACGGGGGATCGGAGTCGTTGTACTTGATGGCGTTCGAGATGAGATTGTTGAACAACTGATCGAGTTGCTTCCGATCCCCCATCACCGTCGGGAGTGAGTGGCTCACGATCTCTGCGCCGTTTTCTTCGATCCGCATCTGAAGATCGGTCGTGACTCGTTCGATAACCGCGTCTCCCTCGACTGACTCGAACGCCCCGTCGGCCTGTTCGATCCGTGAAAACGCGAGGAGATCGTCGACCATCAACCGCATGCGATCGGCCCCGCCAACCGCGAAGTCGATGTAGTCTTTCGCATCCTCATCGAGTTCGTCTCCGTATCTGTTATCGAGCAGCTGCAGGTAGCTGGAGATCATCCGCAACGGCTCCTGAAGGTCGTGGGAGGCAGCGTACGCGAACTGTTGGAGCCGGTTGTTCGACTGTTGAAGCTGGCAGATCGTCCTCTCGAGTTCCGCTTCGCGCTCGACTTGATCGGTGATATCGCGCGTGAGCGCAACGTGAGCGTTCGTACCGTCGGTACGACGAAGCGGCGCCGCGTGCGTTTCCATGTGGCGACGTGTACCATCCAGCCCGATGATGTCGAACTCCAAGGTCCCGTGCTCGCCCCGACAGATTTCCTCGTTGAACTCGCGGAACTTCTCACGGTGTTCGGGGGCAATCAGATTGTAGACGCACTTTCCGGTTACGTCCGATTCCGAGTCGGCTTCTACCATCTCCAGTCCGGCAGGATTCATCTGGAGAAGGGTACCATCGGGAGCGACGGTCTTGATGCATTCGGGCGTGGTTTCGACGAGCGCACTCAGATGCTCAGTGCGCTCGCGTAACTCCTGCTCTCGCAGTCGGCGTTCGAGTTCGTACTTCACCCACTGACCCATCGACTCGATGAACGCGTGTTCGTCGTCCGAGAATCCGTGCTCTCTCGGTTCGGAAGTGACGAAGAAGAACGTTCGATCGGCATCGCCGGAAACCTCGACGTAGGTCCCGAGATACGCCCGAATACCGAACTCCTGATAGACGGTGATATCGTCGTACCCTTCCTCGTGAGGATCCGAAACGCTCCCGGCGGCCTTGATTTCGGTGGCAGCGGTACAGTAGGTTTGCGACAACGGAAGTTCAACGCCGGGCTCAAAGTGTTCGTGTTTGCCGCTGAGGTATTCGACTTCGAACCAGTCGTCGTCCGTATCGACCCGAGCCAGGGCGCCGAGTTCGAGATCGAATCGATCACAGCCCAACTCAAACAAGGCCTGAAGTTTCTCCCCGAACGTCTGGTCCGAACTGGCGATAACCTCGTTTAGCTCGTGTGCGAGCCGCTGGCGCCCCTCTAGTTCCGCTTTCGCGTCGGTCTGTTCACGGAGCGTTCCCAACATTCGCTCGACCTCGCGAGCGGGCCGATCCGGACCGAGGAACTCTGACGGTGGCGAGTAGTAGGAGTTGTGGCTCACCCTGTTGCCGTGAATCAGGTGAGGGTGGGTGTTGATGACGTCGCGGATGACTTCCGGCGGGAACCGGTTCCGGTTGTACTGGCAAAGCGCCATCCCGTCCACGTCCCGAAATAGATGATTGGCTTTGCTCTCGCATCTCACGAGGTCGCCGACGGGAGCGTCGTCGTCGAGGATAAATGTCATCTCGCCGGTCACTCGGAGCGCTTCGTACTCTTCAGCGGCTTCGGTGATGGCGTCGTCGAGGAAGGCGAGCGTATCTTCCGGGTCGAAGGATCCGTTTCGGAGATAGGCCTCCTGCTCGTCGTGAATCGACAACGCTCCTGATTCGAGGGCGCCGTCCACGTCGATACCCCGGGACTGCATCGCCTCTATGACAGTTTCTCGGGAGTTTTCGTTCGTGATGTACACGCATCGCTCGCCTCGCTCGAGCCCCTGGCGGATGTAGGGGACGACCGCCGTGAACTGTTCGTCTCGGCTCTCGTAGATGAGAGCGAGATGGTCGTTCGTCTGTTCGTGGTCGCCGAGGGTTTCGACCGGCCCGGTGAACGCGAGGCTCTGACGCAACGCTTCGAGGCCGTGCTTAGCACCCGACGCGTCGCTTTGAGTACCCTCTTTGACCGGTTGACTCATTGAGCGAATTATTTGCGCAGTACGGTTAAAAGTGGTGCTACTAACGTTACTCGGAGGGAGAAGTTACCATATCCTCCCTCGCTGGTCCGTCGAACACGTAGTGAGGGAGGATGAGCGTATTTCAGCACTCTCCCCACAGTAACGGTAGTACGCAAATACATCTACCAATACGAGTGAGAACATCGTTATATTTCGTCATCGATAGTTGCTACTATGGCTACAGACTCGAAACTAGAAACTCTCGATATACTACTTGTCGAGCCCAATCCGGGCGATACTCGGCTTTTCACCGAGAAATTAAAAGAAGGCAAACTCGCGAACACTCTCCACAGCGTCGAAGATGGTGACGCAGCCCTCGATTTTGTCTATCAACGGGGTGAGTACACTGATGTACCACGCCCAGATCTAATCCTACTCGAACTCCAACTCCCCGGAAAACCCGGTATGGAAGTGCTATCGGAGTTGAATAACGATCCGAAAGTCAGCGAGATTGCAGTCGCTGCCTTGACGAGTTCGGAACTCGGTGAGGATCTTGTAAGATCGCACGGTCTTGAAGCAGATCACTATCTGCAGAAACCGGTCGAACCCGACGAGTTCGTCGAGTTCGTTCGTTCGATAGAGGACTTCTGGCTCGCTTTCGTCCAGAATCCACACGAATAGAGATTCGCTATCTTGCTAAATGCAGGCTTTCTATCTTTTACGGCTGTTTTCAACCAAACCAGTCGTTATCGGAATAGAGATTGCAGCAAGGAGTAGCAACTTACACGCATCTCCGTGGAGTTCTGATGAGTTTTGAGGCGGGAAAAGATATTTTCAGTATCCGATTTGAATGCGAACCCGTGTTTTCTATCCTATCGGAACGCTTACAGTGTGCCACGGGAGCAATGCGAACGATAATTACCTGCCGTTGTAGTGGAGTATGTAATGGGATCTCTCTCCCGGGTTTCCCCGATTAATGCCGGGCATCGCGTAATCGTCGTTCTTGGAGGGATGTACATCGCAGTTGCTTTTGGCTGGACACTCACTCAGATGGTGGGAAGCACGTCAGTGGGTGAATTGATCGTGTTCAGCTTGATCGCCGGTCCAGGAGCGGTCCTCTTCTTTGTCGGGTATCGGTTACCGCAGTCGGAGATTCGCGAGGAGTTTTATCCGACTGTCGTACGGTGGTGTCTCGGTGGAATCGTGATGATGGTCGCTATTCTCACGTTTTACAGTCTTCAGCCTGGTGAGGTCGTCGACGATCCATCAGTCATCTTCATCCTGACGGGGCTTGCGAGCGTTGCCGGTCTCGTCGCGGGAACTCACAACGCTCAGGCGAAAACGCGAGCGCGTGAACTCGAGGAACTGGTCGAACAACTGCAGACGGTAAACGAACGCCTCGAAACGTCTAACGAGCGTCTCGAACAGTTCGCCTATGCGGCATCGCACGACCTTCAAGAACCCTTGCGAATGGTTTCGTCATACCTGCAACTCATCGAGTCGCGATACGGTGACGAGCTCGATAGCGATGGTCGAGAGTTTATCGAGTTCGCTCTCGATGGGGCGAATCGAATGCGTGAGATGGTGAAAGGGCTCCTCCAGTATTCGCGAGTCGAGACCCAAGCCGATCCGTTCGAACAGGTCGATCTCGATACAGTGCTCGAGGATGTGCTCGAAGATATCCGCGTCCAAATCGAGGAAAGCAACGCTGAAATCACGAAAGAGTCGCTTCCAACGGTGACTGGCGACGACAACCAGTTGCGCCAGGTCTTCCAGAACCTCTTGCAAAACGCGATCGAATACAGCGGCGACGGACCGCCTCGTGTGTCTATCACAGCTGATCGAGCCGATTCGAAGTGGGTCGTTACAGTCCGTGACGAGGGTATCGGGATCGAGCCAAAGTATAGCGAAAATATATTCGAGGTGTTTCAGCGCCTGCACAACTCCGGAGAGTATCCAGGGACCGGTATCGGTCTTGCGCTCTGTAAACGGATCGTTGAGCGCCACGACGGTGAAATCTGGGTCGAGTCTGCACGTGGTGAAGGTGCAACCTTCTCCTTTTCTCTTCCCGTAGCCAAGGAGACCCATGGAAGCCCGGCAGCCAGTGTATCACACCGGCAAAATACGTAACGAAAGTCACACTGGTACACGAGAGGAGGCTTCGTGATCGATCACCGAGCAGGAGCGCCACTCGAGATTCTACTCGTCGAAGATAACCCCGGAGACATTCGACTCACGCAAGAGGCTTTCAAACAGGGGAAAATCAACAACACCCTTCACGTCGTCATGGATGGTGAAGAAGCGCTTGATTTCGTTTATCAGCGAAAGCAGCACGAATCGGCGCCGCGCCCGGATATCGTTCTCTTGGATCTAAACTTACCCAAACTGAACGGTCAAGAGGTGCTCGCGACGATGAAAGAGGATTCGGATCTGAAAACGATTCCAGTAGTTGTCCTCACGAGTTCAGAAGCCGACGAGGACATTCTGAAGAGCTACGAACTCGGCACGAATTCGTATCTCACTAAACCGGTGAACCCGGACGAGTTCCTCTCACTGTCAGCTACGTTCGACGAGTATTGGTGTACTCTTGTACGTCTTCCCCAAAAGAAGTGAAACGCAGGTTGTCACGTTAAGCAGGTTTGGAAGTGGCACGAACAACCAGTTGTTTATCCGGTGTTTCCGCATATAGGTAGTGTCACGACAGCCTATTCGTAGTCAACGTGAGAAGATCAAGACAAGGCACAAATTCGCGATGGAGACGAAACTCGACTCTGACCGTAGTGAGAAGGGAACTAGAGGGCGGTGGCCGTGACCAGTGCCTCACGAACGGATTTTCAAGGAGAGAGCCCGTTCCGGGCCGCCATAGGTCGCGTCATCAAGTACGTACGTGGTACCGAGCGCCGCCGCGTAATCGTGGACGTCAGCATCCCGTTCCTGGTCTGGCTAGTAGTTGAGTTAATTGCGAATTTAGGATATCTGCCACTCGTCGTCGCCGCAGGGCTAGGCACGTACCTCTACACACGGAAACAGCCAAGGGAACGTTGGCAGCCAGCACCTACGGTACCGGACTGCTCGGGATTGGCGTCGGAGCGACCGCGGTTCGAATCCGCGTCGTGAATGTCAGTGCTCACTTCGTTCGTACAGAAAGTAGTTCCAGGCGGATTTTCGATTCGAAACAAGCTATCGCTCGGCGAACGAATCGAGCGCGTCGCGAACATGCGTCCTCATCGTCTCACCGCCAGTGTGTCCTGAGCTGTCAACGATAATCAATTCTGCATCGGACCACGCACGACCGAGTTCCCATGCAGTTTCGAGTGGCCCAGCGAGATCGAGCCGACCATGGACCATGACGCCTGGGATACCAGTCAAGCGGTCGGCGTCGCGTAACAGTTGCTCCTCATCGAGCCATGCTGCATGCGAAAAATAGTGCGAAACGATACGAACGAAAGACAATCTCCAATCCAGTGAGCTGCTGCTGAAGGGTCGTACATCTTCTTCCGTCTCGTGAGCGACGACCGCGTCTTCCCATGCACACCAATTATTCGCAGCTTGAATCCGCACCTCCGACTCAGGATGGTCCATGAGGCGCGCATAGGCGGCGACGATATCGTCATCGCTGTCAGCATCGGGAACGCCTGCTCGGAACTGCTCCCATGCTTCCGGCAGGAAGCGAGACAGTCCCTGATAAAGCCAGTTAATCTCGGACTGCCGGGTGGTCGTTACTGGCGAGATGACAATTTCGGAAACACGATCCGGATGTCGTTCAGCGTACGCTAAGAGCAACGTAGAACCCCACGATCCCCCGAAGAGCAACCAACTATCAATATCCAGATGCTGACGAATTTGTTCCATGTCGGCAAGCAAATGTTCGGTCGTATTGTACCTCATATCCGTAGCTGGATCGCTCGCAGGTGGTGTACTTCGTCCGCATCCTCGCTGATCAAAGAGAACTATCTTGTAACGGCCTGGATCGAAGTACTGACACGATTGAGGTCTCGATCCCGCTCCTGGGCCTCCATGAACGACGAGGGCAGGTTTTCCATCTGGATTACCGTGAACTTCCCAGTATACACGATTTTCGTCTCCCACATCTACCGCCCCTTGATCATACGGATCTTTCTGCGGATAGAACTCGGCCATTCTAACAGTCATCAGAGGAGCCAAGATATACTTGTCTCGTATCTACCCTCGTTGGTGCAATTGTGAACTACCCCACCCTACCGCTCGCCTTTTGGCTCACGCTTGAGGGTGGGGCTTCCTGTTTCCACGGAATCTGGCGAACGCGCTTTGCAGACACCGAGGTGTCCACAGCGAGCGCAGTCTCCACAGGCGTTAACGAGAGCAAAGCTCTCGTTCGCACATCAGAATCGCAAGGCGATTCTGAGGACGTTGATTCGGAGCGTCCCGCTCCTAACCGCTTTTTGATACCGCGAGAAAGAATGTTCCACGCCGCGTTCGCATCTCTATCCGCCTCAAACCCACACGCCGGATACGAGTGTTCGCGCACCCACAGCGGCTTGTCCGTCGAAACGCCGCAGGACGCACACTCTTTCGTCGTTCCGTGCGGATTCACGGCGACGAAGTGCGTTCCTTCACGTTCGCACTTGTATTCGAGCAACGAGAGGAACGTTCCCCACGCTGCACCTGCTCGGTTCCGCGAGTTGCCCGGTAGTTCGACCAAGCCCTTCGCATCCAAGTCCTCGACCGCCACGAAGTCGTATTCTCGGGCGTAGTAGTTCGAGAGCTTGTGGAGGAAGTCACGACGCTTGTTCTTCAGGTCGCCGTGGCGTTCAGCCACGACACGGCGCTGTTTCTCCCAGTTGGTCGACCCGTGTTGTTTCCGCGAGAGGTCGCGCTGTGCGCGTTCCAACCGCTCGCGCTCGTCGGACAGGTCGAGCGATTCGACCGCAGTTCCGTCGGTGTCGTGGGCGTACTTGAGTATGCCAACGTCGATTCCAACGCACTTCTCGGGATTCTCGGGTTTCGCGGGCGGGTCGTCCGGGGTTTCGACGCCGAGGATGGCGTACCACTTGCCGGTGGGTTCGCGTTTAACCGTGATGGTCTTGATTTCGGCGTCGTCGGGAATGTCGCGGTGGAAGGTGATGGGGATTTCTCCGAGTTTTGAGAACCATAGTCGCGTTCGACCGCTCGTGTTTTTGAGCTTGAAGCCGGATTGACTATAGGTGAAACTGCGGTACTCGTCCGGTGCCTTCCACTTGAGCGTCCCCACGCGGTAGCCGTTCTCTTTGCGCCCGCGAAGCGTCGAGAGGTTGTCGTACAGCCGTTGTATGACTTTCTGAAGAACCTTCGAGTGAACGCTTTTCAGGTCGTTCCACCACTTCTTGAGGCTTGGCAAGCGTTTCTGTTCGCTGTATGCCGATGTGTCGTCGGTGCGGTTGAGTCGGTGGAGGAAGTGGTTGTAGACCTGTCTACAGGTATCGACGGTCCACGCTAACTGTTCTTCGAGAGCGTCGGACGGTCGGAGTCGATACCTGTAGTTGTAGTTCATGGATTGGTGCTACTCGTCGGGTTCGGTGGTTCGGACGACTTTCACGTCCGCGCCACGCCAATCCTTCGGGACGAGAACATGAGCGCCGTTGCCGGTGGCTTTGACCGTCCCGTTGATGACTTCGTGGCCTTCGATTTCGTGTCTATCCATCATCTATGTTTACACTGTGTTTCAACATGAAGGTGGCGGTGGGCCTGTGGGCCGAGCGTCGAACGTGTTGAGAACCGTGCGGCGCTGTATCCCCTCCCTACTCGCTCGCTTCGGTCGCTCGGTGAGGAAGGGGCCTTAGCGCCTCAATTCAGGTAATTCAAACGGCACGCTCTCCCGACGCAACACGCGCCACATCTTGTACAGACTCCCTCGCTCGGCGCGGCAATCATCAGTGACTCTCGTCTCGAAAAAGAGGACTCATACCAAAATGGACATAGTCCCGGGCGGATTCGAACCGCCGTCAATGGCTCCAAAGGCCATTATGATTGGCCGCTACACCACGGGACTGGGCCGAGTCGGTCGATTCCGACTACGTGAAATCGGTCGTCCTCCGGCTATTAGTGATTTCCGCTCTCGGCCCGTCGGTCGCTCACTCGCGTCGCCTCTCCACCGCGTAACTGCCGCAGTTGGGGCACACGTGATACTGCACGTTGTACCCCGTCTCGCAGGACAAGCAGACGTACGGAAGTCTCTCCTCTGAGGTGAGGCCAGCCAACTGCTTGAGTCTACTTAGTGTGCTGTCGGTCCCACTCATGAGTCGGCCTTTCACTGAACGTTCTTAGTTCTATGCTCGTTCACGCTTGACGACAGAACCGTTCAATCGGCCAGATTCTCCGACTCGACTTCGAGATACCGACACGCGTCGGTCTCAGGGTCGAAACAGTCGGGGCACTCCGAGCTCCGGTCGATGATAGTGTCGAGTCGCTCGGCGACGGTGTCGTCGATGACGCTCTCGAGTTCGCGGGCCTCGCCCCGGAAATCCTCGACTTCGAGGACGTTCGTGAGGAAGCGTTCGATGATGCAGTACGTCTGCAGCGCGTCGCGGGCGCGGACGATTCCCTCGTCGGAGAGGCGGACGCCTTTGTACTTCTCGTGCTCGGCGAGTCCGCGGTCTTCGAGTTTCCCGATCATCTCGTTGGCGCTCGCGGGACTCACGTCGAGCATCTTCGCGAGAGCGCCCGTCGCCGCCGGCCCGTCCTCCATCTCCTGGATGAGGTAGATGGCTTTCAGATACTGGTCTGCCGTGTTCATCGGTTGACTCCGCTCATTCTCGTGTCTCCATGATCTTCGTCACCTCTTCGACGCCCTGGGCCTCCTCGGCGCGGATGTCGCGGAGGACCGAGAGCAAGCGGTCGCGCTTGACGGAGAACAACGCGTCGCTCGCCTCGATGCCCTCGATGAGGTCGTCGTAGAACTTGTACGCAGTCTCCTCGTTGCAGAGCTGGTCGTAGAGGACGCCGTCGAAGTCGTCGGGTTTCGTCTTCCCGTAGCGCGCTTCGACGAGTGTCTCGATGTCCTCGAACGGGATGCTCTCGGCGTCGAGTTCGTCGATAATCGCTTCCAGTCGCTGGCGGTGGTCGGCGGACTCGTCGGCGGCGTGTTCGAGCAGTTGCTCTATCTCCGCGTCGAGTTCGCGCTCGTCGGCGGACAGGGACTGGTAGTGGTGGTACGCTCGGGCCTCGACTACCTCTTCGAGCACGATTCCGATCTGCAGGAGGCGTGCGAGTTGGTGGTCCGAGCCCACGCGGTGGCCGACGCTCACGGGGTCGACCCTCCGTTGCTGTTCGATACCCTGTCGGTCATACCTCTTCGTCTGCGTGTGACGGACTTAAGCGGTTCCCTCTCACCGACGGACAGTTGGGGTCCGATTCCGACTCCGGTGGCGACGACGAGAGCAGCGACGACGACGCTGTATCCGGCCGAGACCGTCTGTCAGACTTCAGACGAACTCGCCATCGCTCTCGTACACGGTAGGGTCTTCGTTGTACTTCTCGGCGACCGTCGAGAGCGTCGTAAACTCGACGCCGTCTTGCGTTCCGACGTAATCTATGAACTCCTCCAACAGGGGAATCAACTGGGGCCGGCCGTGGACGTCGGGGTGGATCGTGAGCGTGTAAACGCCCGCCCCGCGCCGGTCGTAGAGGTAGTCGAAGTGTGACAGATACAACTCCTCGTACACCATCTCAGGGCTGGTGTAGCCGTAGTTGTAGTTCGGCTGCTTGATGAACATCATCGGTGGCACGTCGTCGCGGTACCAGCTGATGGGTATCTCTACGATGTCGGTTTCCTCGCCGCGCTCGTACGGTTTCATCCACGTGTCGGCGCTCTCGTCGTAGTCGATGCGGTGCCACGCGTCTCCCGTCCGCATCGGCAGCGGCTCGAAGTCCCGGAGCATCAGGCTGCTGTCGTAGAGAAAGCCGTGTTTTTCCACGAGTTCGGGCGTGTTCTCGCTGAACTCCCACCAGCTCGCGCGGTGGCCGACCGGCGGCGATCCGGTCAGGTCCTCGATGAGATCCATCGACTTCGTCAGAATCGTTTCCTCCTGCTCGCGGGAGAGGTCCGTTGGGTTCTCGTGGCTGTAGCCGTGCGTGCCGATCTCGTGGCCGGCGTCGGCGACTGCGCCGCACTCCTCGGGGAACGTCTCGATGGTGTGGCCCGGGATGAACCACGTCGTGTCGATGCCCTCGTCCTCGAACACCTGGAGGAGGCGCGGGATACCCTCCTCCCCCGCGAGGAGGCCCCGGGAGAGGTCCGCGGGGGAGTCTTCGCCGCCGTAGGAACCGAGCCATCCTGCCACGCAGTCCGCGTCGACGCCGATTGCGATGTCGATGTCGCCCATGTTTCGGTCGTGCGATACGTGTTGGCATGGCTCTTCGCAGCCGTCGGCTGGGCGACGGGTCTCCGCGTGAGACGGTCGCTGCGGCTGTCTTCGAGATAGAATTCGCCGTGTCTCCGACGAGCAAATAAAAAGCGAATCGAGTTGTCGTCTGCGGCTTACCGCAGCCGCTGGACGATGAGGTCGTCGAGGTCCTCGCGGAACTCGTCGACCGCAATCTCCTCGAGGACGGGCACGAAGAAGCCCTCCACGAGCATGTTTCGCGCGGTCCTCGGGTCGATGGAGCGCGACATCATGTAGAAGAGATCCTCCCGGTCGACCTGGCCGACTGTCGCCGAGTGACTTGCTTCGGTGTCGTGGTTGTGGATGATGAGCTTCGGCGAGGCGTCGGCCTCGGACTCGTCGGAGAGCATCAGCGTGTTCTCGCGCTGGTAGGAACTCGTGTCCCACGCGTCCTCGCCGACGTCCTGGACGCCCTCGTACACCGAGCGCGCCTCGTCGTCGAGCACGCCGCGGGTGACGAGGTCGGCCGTCGTGTGCTCGGCCTCGTGCCAGACGCGGGCGTTCACGTCGAAGTGCTGGTCGTTGTGGCCGAAGAACGCGCCGACGATCTTCGTTTCGGAGGAGTCGCCGACGAGGTTCGTCTCCACGTCCGAGCGCGTCAGTCGGGAGCCGAGGTTCCCCTCGATCCAGTTGATCGTCGCGTACGTGTCGGCGTGACCGCGCTTCAGCGTGAAGTGGTACGTCTCCTCGTCGAGGTTCTGCAGCGAGCCGTACTGGACGTAGCTGTTCTCGCCGGCGGCGACTTCGACGAGGTTGCTGAAGTAGCGCTCGCCCTCGATCTCGTCGCTTCCGGTTCCCGTCTCGGTTCCCTCCAGAATCGTCGTCGACGCCGACTCCTCGGTGACGACAAGCGTCTGGCTGAACAGCGAGCGGGAGTTCATCTCGGCGCGGATCTTCACGTCACCCGCGTCGACGTCCTCGGGGACGTAGACGAACGTGCCGGTCGTGAAGAGCGCTGCGGAGAGCGCCGTGAGGTAGTTCTTCTGCGGGTCGAGTACCGTACCGAAGTGCTCGCGAACGAGTTCCTCGTGCTCGTCGAGGGCCTCCGTAAAGGAGAGAACGACCGCGTCACCCTCGGCGACGCGCTCGGTCTCGTCGGACTGGTTCAGCGGGTCGACGAGCGTCTCGAAGTCGAGCGCTTCGAGGTTCGTCCACCGGCGGCCGGGCGTCTGGATGACGTCCGGCAGCGGCAGCTCGTCGAGCGCCTCGAACGCGTCGAGGCGGCGCTGGAGCAGCCAGTCGGGTTCGTCTCGCTCCTCGGAGATCTCGCGGACGGTCTCCTTCGAGAGGCTGGATGGCAGCTGCACGCTCATCTATCCGAGGCTCCCCTCCATCTCGAGTTCGACGAGGCGGTTGAGTTCGACCGCGTACTCGATGGGCAGTTCCTCCGTGATCGGCTCGATGAAGCCCGAGACGATCATCTGTTTTGCGTCGTCGTCGTCGAGACCGCGCGACTGGAGGTAGAAGATGTCCTCGTCGCCGATCTTGCCGACGGTCGCCTCGTGGGCGACGTCGACGCGCGACTCGTTGATCTCCATGTACGGCATTGTGTCCGAGGTGGACTCGTTGTCGAACATCAGCGCGTCACACTCGACGGCCGTCGAGGAGTCGTACGCGCCGTCGGCGATGTGGACGAGACCGCGGTAGTTCGTCCGACCGCCGTCCTTCGAGATACTCTTGGACTCAATGGTCGACTTCGTCTCGGGAGCGTTGTGGTACACCTTCGCGCCGGTGTCGATGTTCTGCCCTTCGCCCGCGAACGCGATGGTGATGTGGTTGTCCGACGCGCCGCGGCCCTTCAGGATGGACGCCGGGTAGAGCATCGTCGCCTTCGAGCCCATGGAGCCGGAAATCCACTCCATGCGGCCGCCCTTCTCGACGATGGCGCGCTTGGTGTTGAGGTTGTACGTGTTCTTCGACCAGTTCTGCACCGTCGAGTACTGGACGTGAGCGTCCTCGCCGACGAACACTTCGACGCCGCCGGAGTGGAGGTTGAACGCCGAGTACTTCGGCGCGGAACAGCCTTCGATGTAGTGGACCTCCGAGCCCTTCTCGGCGATGATGAGCGTGTGCTCGAACTGGCCCATCCCCTCGGAGTTCATGCGGAAGTACGCCTGCACGGGCATGTCGACCGTCGTGTCCTCGGGGACGTAGACGAACGACCCGCCGGACCAGATGGCGCCGTGGAGCGCCGCGAACTTGTTGTCGCTCGGGGGGACGCACTTCGTCATGAAGTACTCCTTGACGAGGTCCTCGTGCTCCTGGACCGCCTGGTCCATGTTCATGAAGACGACGCCCTTCTCCTCCCACTGCTCCTGCATGTTCTGGTAGACGACCTCGGACTCGTACTGTGCGCCGACGCCCGAGAGGGCGTTCTTCTCGGCTTCCGGGATGCCGAGTTTGTCGAACGTGTCCTTTATCTCGTCCGGGAGATCGGTCCAGTCGTCGACGCTCCCGCGCGTCTCCACGTCGGGGCGGATGTACGGGATGATCTGGTTGACGTCGACCTCCGAGAGGTCCGGCTGGCCAGGCCAGTCGGTCGGCATCGGCATCTTCTGGAAATGCTTCAACGCGCGGAGACGGCGCTGCAGCATCCACTCGGGTTCGTCTTTGTCTTCGGAGATGACCCGGATGGTCTCCTCCGTGAGACCCTTGTCAGCTTGGAAGGAGGACTTCTGCTCCTTCTTGAACTCGAAGCGGGCCTCGGTGTCTGTCTCTTTTAGATGGTCTTGTTCTGAACTCATGGTTAGTTAGGTTGGTGTAGCTGGCGCAGCCTTATCAGGCTGTCTCGTACGTCTGCTCGCGGACCCAGTCGTACCCCTTCTCCTCGAGTTTGACGGCGAGCTCCGGGCCGCCTTCCATGACGACCTGGCCGTCGAGCATGATGTGGACGACGTCGGGTTCGACGTAGTCGAGGATGCGCTGGTAGTGCGTAATCTGCAGGATGCCAGTTCCCTGCTCGTCGCGGAGCGCGTTGATGCCCTCGGAGACGTCCTGCAGGCGGTCGATGTCGAGACCGGAGTCGATCTCGTCGAGTACGGCGAGAGAGGGCTCGAGAATCGCCGCTTGCAGCACCTCGTTCTGCTTCTTCTCGCCGCCGGAGAAACCGGCGTTGAGGTAGCGCTGGGCGAACTTCTCGTCCATGTCGAGCAGTTCCATCTTCTCCTTCAGGAGCTGTTGGAACTCAGCGACCCCGACTTCGCCCTCGTCTGCGGGGCCCTCCATCGGCGAGGTGTCGTAACCCGACTCCTCCTCCTCGGCCTCGTCGTCGCCCTCGTCTTCTTCGAACAGCTCCTCGCGCTCTTCGAGCTTCGCGTTGAGCGCCTGTCGGAGGAAGTTCGTCATCGTGACGCCTTCGATTTCGGCGGGATACTGGAAGCCGAGGAAGATACCGAGCGCCGCGCGTTCGTTTGGTTCCAGTTCGAGCAGATTCCACGTGCGCTTGTCGTCGGGAATCTCGAAGTCGTCGCCGAACTCGTTCTCGTCGAGGTGGAGCAGAATCTCACCGTCGGTGACCTCGTAGGCGGGGTGGCCGGCGATGATCTTCGCCGTCGTCGACTTCCCGGACCCGTTCGGTCCCATGAGAGCGTGAATCTCGCCCGATTTGACTTCCAAATCGACGCCCCGAAGAATTTTCTCTCCGTCCTCGACTGCGACCTCTGCGTGGAGGTTCTTGATTTCGAGTGTTGCCATTGCTGTGTGTTCCTCGTGTTCGGGAGTGGGGGCTTCCGCCCATTAATGCTTACGCATTCACCCCCTACGGCTTCCGCTCTGAGAAAAATTTGTTTTCGGTATCGGAAAACTCGGCCGCAGTAATCCGCCGACGGCGGGCCGTTCCGGTGGCGCTCGGTGGACGGAGACGCGCCGAAACGCCGTCGAAACCGTCTCAGCCGAACTGTCCGAGACCGGTCTGCTGTTGGCCGCTCTTGACCTCGTCCCACGAGAGACCGAGCGCTTCGATGATGCGCGCGATTGGTCCTTCGAGCGTCTTCTCCAGCATCGTGTCCCAGTCCACCTCGAACTCGTCGGGCACCTGGTCGGCGTACTCGAAGCAGATGACGTCCGGGTTGCGCTTGAACTCACCGTACAGCGGGTCCGTCCGAGCGTCGAAGCCGCGCTCCTCCTCCATCCGCCGGAAGAACGACGGGTGGACTTTCTTCAGGTACAGGCGCTTGGGCTTCGACCCGCGCTGGAAGTTCGTTCCCAAGAGGAGGTTCGCGTACTTCGCGCCGCGGACCTGCGCGGTGTCGGTGTCGTAGCTCTCCAGTCGCTTGCCGATGCCACCCGGGATGCCGATCTGTTCGAGGTTCGCGTCCTCGTCCTGGAAGTCGCGAATCACGCCGCGAACGTACTCCTTGATGTCGTCGGTGTCGCTCCCGGTGACGATCATCTCGATGACCTGCTTCTGGACCCGCTTCGTGATGGGCGCGATGTCGGAGCGCTTGTACTCGAAGCCGGTGATGTCGATGTCGTCGACGTCTTTGCCCTCCTTCCAGACAATGTGCCCGGCGTAGCGCTTCTTTCGACCCGCCTGGAAGAACCGCCGGTAGAGTTTCTCGAACTCGATCTGGAACCGGTGCTCGTCCGCGTCGAGTTCCTCGCGCGCGAAGTCGTCGTAGCGCCCGTTGATGTGCTCTTCAATCTCGAACGACTGCTCGATGGCCTCCTCCTTCGTCACCTCGGGGCCGAGTTCGAGCATGACGGAGTCAGTGTCGCCGTAGGCGACTTCGTAGTCGATCTCGTTCGCCGCCGTCTGCGTGAAGTCGATGACCTCTCGACCCGTCGCGGTGATGGCCGCCGCGTTCTCCTTGTCGTAGAGGCGGAAGCGGTCCCACCCCGACACGCCGTACAGCGAGTTCATGATGACTTTGACGGCCGCTTGCTGGCGGTCGTACTGCTCGTACGCCGGAGAGCCGGGTTTGTGCTCGTTTCGGAGCGCCTTCTTCTCCTCGCGCTCGGTCAGCAGGTCGTCGATCATCTCGCGCATCATCCCGTCGGGTTCGCGGCGGAAGCGCGTCCCGTTGGGCGCGCGGTACGTCTCGCCGTCGTAGTCGGGATCGACCTTCGTCTCCGGCGAAGCGTTGATGGTCACCATGCACATCGGGTACAGCGACTTCAGGTCGAGCACAGTGACGTTCTCTCTGACACCCGTGATCGGGTCGAACACCGCGCCGCCCTCGAAGTCTTCGGACTCCTGTTGACCCTTCGTCGGGAGGACGAAATCGCCGTGAGCTTTGTGGAGCACGTACACGTCCACCGCGTCGCCCGCCGTCGGTGCGTCTTCGAGCAGACAGCCGACGAACGTCCGCACCTCGTCCCAGAAGGGGATGACCTCCTGTTTGCGGTCGATTTCGACGCAGAGTTCGACGTCGCGAACGTTGTACTCGAGCAGTCGCGTCGGGTTGGTCTCCCAGAGGTCGCCAATGCTGCCCGCGTAGCGCTCTTTACCCACGTCGAGTTCGAGTTCGCCGACGGCGTCAAGTCGGTACGACTCCAACTCGCTGAACTGCGTCTTCTTGTAGGCGTACAGCAGGTCGAAAACGACGCGGCCCTTGACGTTGGGACCGCCCCATCCGCTCCGCCACACCTCGTCGACGCGCGAGAGGCGCTCGATTCGGAGGTCGTAGTCGGTGAAGGCGTCGAGTTTCTCCAACCGGTCGAGGAAGTACGGTGCGTCGAAGTCCTCGAAGTTCCAGCCGGTGAGCACGTCGGGGTCTGTCTCCTCGACGTAGGAAATGAACGCCTCGAGCATCGCTTCCTCCTCGTCGAACGTGCGCACGTCAACCTCGGTGTCGTCGCGGTACGGCGTGTACTCCCCGAGGGCGTCCGGAGCCTCGCCGTCGCCCACGGGCGCGTCGTACAGCCACGCGACGTACTCGTCGCGGTAGTTGTCGTGGCTCGTCAGGCAGATGATGGGCTCCTCGCCCTCCTCGGGGAAGCCGTTTCTGTCGTCGACCTCGATGTCGAACGTGTTGACGCGGAGGTCGGCGTCGACGTCGGCGGGGACGACTTCGTCGTGGGCGACCTGAACGACGTTGTCGTCGAGGCGGCGGTCGGGGACGCGAATCCCGCCGTTGATGTCCTTGTCGATGAGAAACCGATTCGGAAAGAGGATGTCCGCCTCGAAATGGTCGAACTCGTCACGCATCTGCCCCACGTCTCGGGGCGTGCGTCCGACGATTTTCGTCAGTTCCTCCCCGCGGATACTCTCGTAGCCATCTTCGGTCCGGAGGATAGTGTCACGGTCGAGCAGTTCGTCGGTGAGCGTCTCCGTCGGCGCGTAGAAGTACGGCTCGAAGCCGAGCACGCGGACGTGCATCGGCTCGTTGTCGGTCGTACGCCCGAACACGTGGACGACTGGGTACTCGTCGCGGCCCCGTCCCTCGACGGTGTAGTTCACCTGCGACACCATCAGTTCGAGCGTCCCGTCGGCGTCCGGGTAGCGCAGTTCGTGTCGGTCGACGATCTCGTTCACCCGCTGGCTCACGTCGCCCGCGACGGCGGCCGCCTCTGTCGTCGGTCGGCCGTCGCCGTCGTCGGTCGCGTCGCCGTCGCCACCCCCGCCACCGTAGTCGGAGAGCCCAGCCTGAGTCATGCCGACTGCTTGGTCACACCCGGCTAAAAAGTTCGGCTTTTCCCCGGGAGCCGCGTTCGCGGGCGAGCCGGAGCGCTCTCGTGGGCACGCTATCTCCACGTCAGTCACACGAACGTCGCCCGCGCTCCGACAAATTCGGTCACGACGGAAAGACCTATACCATGTTATGTCATACCAAGGGTTGGCATGTCCGACCGGATAGAAGACGAGTGGTGGGACAGCGCAGATACTACGCAGCAGTCGCTGCAAGCCCCCGACGGCGTCGAGAACGTCGAGGCGTACGAGGTAGACGACGGTGTCGTCTTCTACGACGCGCAGAACCCCCTCGCGTGGATGGAGACGACGATGGCCGTCACGCTGCGAGAGCAGGCATAGCCCTACGGAACTTCAAACCCCGAACCCTTATTCTCGACCCCCGCTTCGGCTGTTCTGTGCCCTTCGATGTGTGGCCCGAGGAACCGGACGAGCCCGACCCCGAGGACGAGTGGGACCGGTGGGGAAACCCCGAGAATGAGTTGCCGACCGTCCCGGAGGTTCCCGAACCGTCGGTTCCCGAGACCGAGGCCGATCCCGAAGTCGCCACGGCGTTTTGGGTCAGCGTCCTGTTCGTCAACGTCGCCGTCGGTGCGCTCGCACTCGGGCCGATGCTCATCTACTTCCGCGGGCAGTGGTTGCTCGGCGGCGGACTCGTCGTCGTCGGTCTCTTCGTGTCGCTCCGCACGTACCAGCGCTATCGACGGTTCCGCGACGAGCGAGACGACGGCGACGAGGAGTCGAGCGAGTCGGACGAACTCGACGACGAGGTGAGCGAATCAGAGAAACCTGTTGACGTCGACGAATCCGAACGCGGCCCCGACCGCTCCGAGACGTCCGAAGGAAGCGAGGCGGACGCGCGGTAGCGTCTGACCGGAACGGCTAACCGATTCTACAACCACGGTCCACACATGCAGATCGTCCGCGACGACGAAGGACGACAGTATCTCTTACTGAAACGTTCAAGCGAGTCGAGTCGCGTACGCGACCCCGAAACCGGCAACGAGCGGTATCTCCCAAACGACGCGTTCGAAGTCGTCGACGGCGAATCACCGCTCGTCGCCGCCGCCTCGGGCGTGCCCGAGTCGGTTCGTCGAGTGCTCTCGGCAACACACGGCGACCGGTCGCTCGGGTTACTCGTCGAACTCGCCGACGGCGGCCCGCTGTCGATTATCGAACTACTGGATTCGTACGACCTCTGCGAGAGCGATCTCCACGGGCAGATAACGGAGTTCCGCACGGCCGGTCTCGTCGAAGAAGCCCAAAGTTACGGCGAACGCGGCTACGACGCCACGGAGTTGGCTCGGGACGGCGTCGCGAAACTTCGAGGCGAGTAGCGTAAAACGACTCAGTCGTCGGCCACCGACTCGACGGCCGACAGCCCGGCGACCTCCTCGTGACGGACCGTCGAGCGGTTGCTTGTCGGGTCTTTCTCCACCGTCACGAGGTCGTCGGCCGCGCCGACCAATTCGTCGTCGTGGCTAACGATTATTATCTGGCGGACGCCGAAGCCGCGCATCTCCTCGACCAGGTCGACGAGGCGACCGACGTGCCCCGAATCGAGGAAGACGGTCGGTTCGTCGAGGATGAGCGGCGGCGTCGGGGCCGCGCCCTCGATACCCTCTGCGAGAAGACGATAGATGGCGCAGCGCAGCGAGAGGTTGAACAGCGCGCGCTCGCCGCCGGATAGCTGTTCGGGGTCGAGCGCCTGTCCGTCCTTCTGATAGACGGTGAGTTCGTAGTCGCCGTCGAGGCGGATGCGCGCGTACGCGTCGTTGGCGTAGACGAGGTCGAACGTCTCGTTGAGCATCCGTTCGAGCGTCTCGACGTTGCGCTGGCGGAGTTCCGCGCGCAGGTCGCCGTACATCGCCTCCAACTCCTCGGTCTCCTCGTGGAGCGATTCGAGCGCGTCGACCCGTTCGGCGACGTGGTCGCGTTTCTCTTTCAACGATTCGAGGCGTTCGATGTCGCTTTTCGCGCCGCCGATGTCGTTGTCGAGTTTCGTCCGTTGCTCTCGCAGCGATTCGAGGGCGGGGTCGACCTTCTCCAGATACGCCTCGGCATTGGACTTCTTCTCTTCGGCCTGCTGAATCTGGGACTCGTCGACCTCCTCGCGGAGCGCCTGCTGTCGGCTTCGCTTCTCGGCTAACCACTCCCGGCGCTCGTCGTTTCGGTCCGCGAGGTCCGACCGTTTCTCGGAGATACGGTCGAGTCGCTCCTCGGCGTCCGTGATCTCCTCGCGGAGCGACTGGACGCGTTCGAGACGTCCTCTGCTTGTGTCGACCTGTTCGCGTTCGGCTCTCAGCTCCGCGATGCGCTCGCGGGTCTCCTCGGCTCTCGTCGCCGTCTGCTCGACGGCGTCTCGGAGTTGTTCGGCCTCTTCGGCGTGTTCCGCCGCGTCCTCCCGCGCCGCTTTCGCCTGGTCGGCTTTCTCGGCGAGCGTCTCCTCGCGTTGCTCGACGAGCGTCGTTACGCTGTCGCGCCGCTCCCGCAACTGGGAGAGTTTGTTCCCCGTCTCGACGAGCGACTCGGCGCGGTCGATGTCGTCGTCGAGCGCCGCGATCTCCGCTTCGAGTTCCTCGCGCTCGGCGTCCAGTTCCTCGACCCGCTTTCTGTCCTCGTCGACGGTGTCGACGTGCGGCGACTCGTCGACCGGTTGGCCGCACTCGGGGCATTTCCCCTCCTCCAATAGTCGCTCGGCGTCCTCGACGCGCTGACGCGTCGACCGGAGGTTCGTGCGGACGGTTTCGAGTTCGTCGCGCAACTCGGATCTCCGCTCGCGGAGGTCGGCGAGGTGGGCGGACGCCTCGCCCCGGTCAACCGGCGCAGCGTCGAACGTCGCTTCGAGTTCCTCGATTTGGTCGTCGAGTTCGGTCAGTTTCTCGCGTCGGTCGTCGAGTTCCGACTCGCCGTTCTCGCGATCATTCTCCAGTTCGTCGGCGCGCGTGCGCTTCTGTTCGGCCCGGGATTCGAGGTCTGCCGCTTTGTCGGCGAGGTTCGACGACTGGTTCTCGAACCCCTCGGATTTCACGCTCAGCTCCTGTATCGACTCGGAGAGTTCCTCGCGCCGGTCGGCGAGTTCCTCCAGTCGGGCGGAGATGGCGTCGTCGACGGCTTTGCCGTCCGCTTGTCGCGTCGGAGACGTGGCGCTGTCGTCGACGGTTTCGACATCGCTCTCGGCCACCGCGTCCTCGACGGTCGCTTCGAGTTCGTCGACGCGCTCGTGGGTCTCCCGAGCCTTCTCGCGCAGCGTCTCGCGCTCGTTCTCCGTCGTCTCGATGTCGGCCTTCAGCGACTCGACGTCTTCGGCGAGTTCGGCGAGCTCCTCCTGCTTTTCCTCGTAGTTTTCGAGCGTCTCGACCGCCGCTTTCCGGCTCTCCTCGGCTTTTTCGCGCTGGGCCTCGTAGTTCTCTATCTTCGAGGTCACTTCGTTGAGTTCCGTCCGCAGCGCGTTCAGCCGCTCGTAGGGGTTCGCCGCCTGCTTCTCTTCGACCTGCGAGTCGAGTTCGCGGAGGCCGCCTCGCTTGTCACCGAGCACGTCCTCGACGCCGAGGCGGGCGTTTCGCGCCCGCTCGCGGTACTGCTCCAGTTTGCCCAACTGGAGCAAGTCGTCTATCATGTCCTGTCGCTCCGTCGGCGTCGCGTTGATGAGTTTGTTCACCTCGCCCTGCCGGACGTACGCGCAGTTGACGAACGCGTCGGCGTCCATCCGCAGCAGGTCGACGACGAACCGCCGAACGTCGCGAGCGCCGTCGACGCTGCCGTCGGGCACCGCGGACCCTTCGAGGACGCACTTGGCCGTCGTCGCCCGGTCACCCGAGAGTCGAATCCGGCGCTCGACGCGGTACTCCTCGCCCGCGTGGGTGAACCAGAGTTCGATTTCGGACTCCTCCTCGCCGTTGGTCACCACGTCTTCGAGCGTGCCGTCGAGCGCCGTCGCCCCGTAGAGTGCGAAGAAACACGCCTCCAGCAGCGAGGACTTCCCGCTGCCGTTGAGACCGTGGATGACGGTCACGCCGTCGCCGAGTTCGAGGTCGGTGTCGGCGTACGGTTTGAAATTCTTGAGGCGGATACGGTCGAATCTCACGAGTAATCCTCCATGGAGAGCTGTCCGTCGGTCGTCGACGTTGACTCCTCCGTGGCCGCCGACTCGGCCGTTTCGGACGAATCGTCGGCTTCGGACGCGGAGGCTGAGACGGGGTCGGTCGCCGCGCCGCCGGGCGACTGTTCACCGTTCGTCGCCGACTCCGGCTCGTCGGCGGCCTCGGCGGCGTCAGCAGCGTCGTCCGGTTCGTCCGCTTCGGCCTCGGTGTCTCGTTCCGATCCGACCGCCGTTTCGGCATCTCTCTCCTCTCTTCCGTCGTCTTCGCGCGCCTCTGCGCGCGCGAAGTTGTCGAGTCCGTCGTCGACGAGCGCTTCGACGCGCTGTTTCACTTCCTGGCGGACATTCGAGTCCGCGGTCTTGCTGGCGCGGACCGTCTCGTCGACGTCGATGGCGGCGGTCGACAGACCGAGTTCGGAAATACGTTCGCGCACCGCGTCGTCGGGGTCGGCGAAACTCACCGAGAGGTCTGATTCGACCTCGATTTCGCGGCGGTCGGTGACGCGCGCGACGAGCGCGCCGCGTTCGGCGGCGAATTCTTCGACGCTCGCGGGCGTGACGGGTTCGCCGTCGCCGGTCACTTCGACGACGACGACGGCGTCTTCGAGTTCGTGCTGGCGGACCCGCTCGCGGACGCGGGACTCGCCTTCGCCTTCGGCGAGTTCGACGGAGACGAAGACGAACGGGCGGGTTTCGAGCGCGCGCTGGCGGATGTCGATTTCGTCGCCGTCGAAACTGACGATGTTGTAGCCGCGACCCTCCTGCTCGCTCGTGCTTGCGCGCTCTGTAGACCCGCAGTAGGTGACGGGCGTTCCGCCGACGTCGGCGGTTCCCGCCTCGTGATTGTCGCCGAGGAGCACCGCGTCGAACGCCACGTTCGACTGTTCGAGCACCGTCTCGGTCTCCCAGTCGGCGTGCGCGAACGGTGTAAAGAGACCGTGGCTCACGAGCGCCGCGTGTTCGGCGTCGTGCGGTTCGAACCGGTAGTCGAGTTCGTCACGTCGCGATTTGGGGACGTGGTCCAAGCCGTAGAAGGCCGTGTCGCCGACGACGTGCGGGTCGGGACCGAGGCGCGTCGCGAGACCGAGGCGCTCGAACAGGTCGAGCCACTGCCCGCCGCGCGTCGACTCGTGGTTGCCGACGACCGCCAAGAACGGAACGTCGGCGTCTTGGAGGGTTCTGAGCGCCGAGAGTGTTCCGAGGAGGTCCCGCAGTTCGGGGCGACGGTCGTGAAAGAGGTCTCCCGCGTGAACGACTGCGTCCACGTCGCCGTCGACGGCGTCGGCGAGCACCTGCTCGAACGCCGCCAGAAAGTCCCGTCGTCGCTCCGGCGAGTGGTACTGCTGATACCCGATGTGGGTGTCGCCGGTGTGTATCACCCGTGTCATCTGTCCGCCCGTTGGCCGTCGGCTCCTAAATGCGTACCGACGCGCGCCGTCGCCGCTTCGGCGTCTCGCTCGGAGTTGGACTCCGCGTCGGCGTCGGCATCGGAATCAGTCTCGGTGTCGCCGGCGGCCGCACGACGGTACGTCCCGACGGTCGTCAGTACCGCCTCCCCGGCGCGGCGTCTCGAACGCGCTCGAACCCGCCGTTTGTCGCGGACCCCGCCGCCGACTCGACGTCGTCGAGCGCGTCTCCCGCGGTCTCGATACTCTCTCGCGCGTCACTCACGGCCGTGCTGTCTCCGACCGCAGGGCTGTCTTCGGCGAGCCGTCTCTCCGTCACCAGCGCTCGGAGCGCGCGCTTGACCGCTCTCGGGGATGCCACGGGCGAGAGTGGACGCGCTCTCGGTGATAAACGTTCGTGAGAGTCCGTGAGAGATGGGCCGACAGCAGAGAACTCGGACGGTGAGCGTTAGACGGTGAGTGTTAGACGGTGAGCGTGTACAGTCGCTTTCGCGCGTCCGAGAAGGAAAAGCGGGAGTCGACGACGTTCTGTTCTTCGAGCCTCGTGAGCGCGTAGCGGACCGTCCGCGGCGGCAACAGCGTCTCCTCGGCGAGTTGGCTCTGCGTCATCGTCTCGTTGTAGTCGAGGACTTTCGCGACGAGTTTCGCACTCGGGGGAAGATCACGGACTGACTCCCAGCGGTCGGTCGAATCGGTGGCGGCTGCCTCGGTGCAACTCATGATATCTGTTGCTGTGGCATACAGCCAGATAATATTTGCTATGTCAGGATATTACTGTCAGAAATTTGCGGCGGCGAGTGGCCCCGCGACCCGAAGCCTCTTATGAACTAATGTCCTAATCCGTCCGATGACCGATACTGTGGACGACGTCGACTTACCCTACGACGAGGAGGCGGCGTCACAGCAGGAGAAAATCGAGGCGATGGAAGAACGCCTCGAGGTCCTCGAAGCTCAAAACGAGGAGATGCGTGACAAGCTCCTCGACGCGAACGCCGAGAACAACAAGTACCAACAGAAGTTGGAGCGACTGACCCACGAGAACAAGAAGCTCAAGCAGTCGCCGCTGTTCGTCGCCACCGTCCAAGAGATAAACGAGGACGGCGTCGTGATCAAACAGCACGGCAACAACCAAGAGGCCCTCACCGAAGTGACCGACGAGATGCGGGACGACCTGGAACCAGACGCCCGCGTCGCCGTCAACAACTCGCTGTCCATCGTCAAGAAGCTCGAAAAGGAGACTGACGTACGCGCGCGCGTCATGCAGGTTGAGCACAGCCCCGACGTCACCTACGAGGACATCGGTGGCCTCGAAGAGCAGATGAACGAGGTGCGCGAGACCGTCGAGATGCCGCTCGACCGCCCGGAGATGTTCACCGAGGTCGGCATCGACCCGCCGTCGGGCGTCCTGCTGTACGGCCCGCCGGGCACCGGCAAGACGATGCTCGCGAAGGCCGTCGCCAACCAGACCGACGCGACGTTCATCAAGATGGCCGGCTCCGAGTTGGTCCACAAGTTCATCGGCGAGGGTGCGAAACTCGTTCGCGACCTCTTCGAGGTGGCTCGCGAGAACGAACCGGCGGTGCTGTTCATCGACGAGATAGACGCCATCGCCTCCAAGCGGACCGACTCGAAGACGTCAGGCGACGCCGAGGTCCAGCGGACGATGATGCAGTTGCTCAGCGAGATGGACGGCTTCGCCGACCGCGGCGAGGTCCGCATCATCGCGGCGACGAACCGCTTCGACATGCTCGACCCCGCCATTCTCCGGCCGGGTCGCTTTGACCGACTCATCGAAGTGCCCAAACCGAACGACGAGGGTCGCGAGATCATCTTCCGGATCCACACGCGCAACATGAACGTCTCCGACGACGTGGACTTCGCCAAACTCGCCGAGTTGGCCGACGACTCCTCCGGCGCCGACATCAAAGCCGTCTGCACCGAGGCGGGGATGTTCGCCATCCGCGACGACCGAACCGAGATATTCATGCAGGACTTCCTCGACGCGTGGGAGAAGATACAGGCCGAAGACGCCGACATCGACGCCGACGTGTCGCGCGCGTTCGCCTGAACCGACCGCCTCACTTTTTTTGCTCATCTACTCCGGTCGACAGACGACGGCCTCAGGTTTTCCACTTCTACTCGGGGCGACAGACGACCGTCTCTCGTTCGAGCTCCGGAAGAAAACCGCCGCGCCACTCGCCGATCAGTCGAGCACGGGCGATGCCGAATCGAGGCGCTACCGGCCGACGCTACGGCGAGATGAACATCCCGAACACGGCCAGCGGGACGAGAAACAGGACGACGAACATCACCAGGAGAATCACGCCGTAGCCCGCGCCGACGCCCGCAACGGTCAGCCACGACGGATGGTCGAATTGGTCGAAATCGAAGCTCATACGCATCCTTCGGAAGGGCGACGACATAAACGTGGCCGTCGGACGGTTCGGACCCCGCGCACGGGGATGCGGCCGCCCGCAACCGTCGACGCCAAACCACAGCCGACACCGAACCACAGTACTCAATTTCACCCGCCCGCACGAGGGGATATGGGAGAGTCACTGCCGTCGCGCGAAGAGCAGGCGTTGGAAGTTCTCGACCGTCTGTACGACGAGTACCCCGACACCACGATTTCGCTGAACTTCTCGAATCGCCTCGAACTGCTCATCGCGGTGATGTTGTCGGCGCAGTGCACCGACGAGCGGGTGAACAAGGTGACCGCCGACCTGTTCGAGACGTACCGCACGCCCGAGGAGTACGCGAACGCGCCGCAGGAGGAGATGGCCGAAGCCCTCTCGTCTATCACGTATTACAACAACAAGGCAAAGTACATCCGTTCGGCCACCGCCGATATCGTGGAAAAGCACGGCGGTGAGGTGCCGGACACGATGGACGAACTGACCGATCTCGCGGGTGTTGGCCGGAAGACGGCGAACGTCGTCCTCCAGCACGGCCATGACGTGGTCGAAGGAATCGTCGTCGACACCCACGTCAGACGCATCAGTCGCCGTCTCGGACTCACCGAGGAGGAGTACCCCGAGCGAATCGAGGATGACCTAATGCCCGTCATCCCCGAGGAGGACTGGCAGCAGTACACTCACCTGCTCATCAGCCACGGTCGGGCTGTCTGCACGGCGCGCAATCCGACCTGTTCGGATTGCGTACTCGAAGAGATCTGTCCCTCCTCGAAACTCGACCACGACGTCGACCTCGCCAGCGGCGACGCGTGGTGAGCCGACCCGATTCTGACGTTCTCCGTGACGTGTCAGCGATTGCGACGGCCAACACCACTATTTGACTGACTGCCGTACGGGGGAACATGGGCAAAGACGAACACGGCATCGACCTCGAGGAGGACACCGAACTCGACGTCCAGAGCGACGACGCCGACGACGAGGAGCAAGCTAAGGCGGAGGCCGAACAGCAGGAAGCCGAGGAAGCCGCCGAAGAGGCCGACCGGGAGAAGGACGTCGAGCAGAAGTCGGTCGACCGAGAGACCGACGCTCAAGAGCAGGAGAACATCGACAACCACCGCGACGAAGAGCCGTTCAACAGCTAATCGGCGGTCCCCGGGGCGTCGGTCGACCCTGCGGTACTCTTTTGGTCAGAAGTACATCGTCACGTAGCGCACAACGCCGACGAGGTAGGCGGCGATCCAGAACAGCACGTAGCCGAGCACGCCGAGTCGGAGCCGACCGCGCCACGCGCTCATGTTCTCGTGGAGGTCGTTCAGGTCTATCTCCTGGTCGGGGTTGTGATACAGGTCGGCGTTGCGCTTGGCTTGGAAGATGCGGACGATACCCGTCAGCGCGAAGACGAGCATCGCGTACGCCTGGAGTCCCAAGATGGCGTGCAGCGCCGAGAGACCGCCGAGCTGTTCGAGCAGGCGCGGCAGCATCCAGAAGAGAACGGGAACCGTGTTCAGCGCCAACCCGGTGACGATGAACTTCAGGTGGTAGACGAGCACGCCCCACGTCACCGTCTCAGCGTCTATCATGATCCACGCGCCGTAGAGGTAGAAGGGGAAACTCGCGGTCACCATCAGCGCGGCGAGCGTCGCGATGGCGGTCTCGCTTACCATTAGTTCGGCTAGGTTCGGCGTCGTCCTAAATGACCCGACTTTCGTCCCCGGCGACCGGCGGCGGAGGTCACCGTCGCGGTCGACGACGGAACGGTCGACCGTCAACGGCTGGATGGCCCCCTCCGACGACGACGGAGTGACCGTTACCATCTCCGACGACGCTGTCGGAAAGCGTATACGGTTGTGTCGACTACTGTGAGTGATGTCCGACCCGTCATCAGCGTCGGCCGACGGTCCCGACGACGACCCGAGCGATCCCCGGACTGCCGACGGGACCGACGCCGACGAGTTGGACGCCCTCCGCCGCGACGTCGAGTCGAAGTACGATTTCGATAACTTCGGCCCGAAGGAGATGGCGGAGATGTCGCTCGAGGAGTGGGAAGCCGCCTTTGACAGCGACTCGTGGATAACCGGACCGGAGCTGCTCGACAGAGTCGAGATGGAACTCCGGACGCGCGTCGCCAACCGGGAGGTGTTCGCCGTGGTCGAACGCGTCCGCGAGGACGGCGAGGAGCAGATCGTCGCCTACTCCGACGAGGGGTTCGCCGTCATCTACGCCGACGGTAGCGTCGAAGGCCGCGGAACGGTGCTCAGAGACGTGAAACCGACCGTCGCGCTCTGCTCGATGGACGACTACGAGGTTGAAGAGCCGCCCCTCGACGCCTCGCTCCCGAAACCCGAAGACGTTCCCGAGGGGACGGGCCAACTTGGCAACAACATGCTACAGGTCGTCGCCGGCGTCCAGATCGTCGCCGCGCTCGCCCTGCTCGTTCTCTGGTCGCCGTGGGTCCCGCTCCTCCCGTTCGAATCCGGCGGGAACGTGAACTTCGCCCCGCCCGCTGCCGCGTTCTTCTTCCTGTTAATCGGGCTGTTCCTCTTCCTGACAGTCGCGAACGCGCGACTCTCCGACCGGTTCCGCGCCGAGGAGTACCGAAACCGATTGAGAGCGCTCGATCCCGAGCAGGTCGAACGGCCGGAGTTTCTTCCGGGTGGCGACGAGTCGAACCCGCCGGAAGTCGACGGCAGCGACGGCCGGAGCGAGCGGCCCAACGACCCCGCCCAGAGTGAGTAGGCAGACCGCCTCGTATCGCGGTACGACGGCCAGTCGGAGGCTTTAAGCGCGTCCCTTCCTGACTCCAAGGTGTATGAAAAGGCGGGACTTTCTGAGAGCGGCCGGTGGCTCGGCTGCCGCCGCAGCCGCCGCATCCGGAACCGCCGCCGCCGCGCAGGAAGAAGGCGGTGGGGGCGGACAGCAACCCGACTTCGGGAGTTGGCTCTCCGGCGTCGAGGGCGGCACGCAGGACATGCGAGGACAGAGCGAAGTGACCGTACAGGTCGGTGCACAGGGTAACGGCGGGGCGTACGCCTTCCAACCCGCCGGCATCTGGGTCGACTCCGGCACGACGGTTACGTGGGAGTGGACCGGTGAGGGCGGTGGACACAACGTCTCCCACCAGGGTGGACCCGGCGAGTACACATCCGAGACGTCGTCCGAGTCGGGCTTCACGTTCGAGTACACCTTCGAGGAGGGCGGCATCAGCGAGTACCACTGCGACCCGCACGCCGGCCTCGGCATGAAGGGCGCCGTCGCCGTCGGCGACGACGTTCCGACGGTCGCGGCGGGCGGCGGCGAGAAGGAACTCCACGAACTCGGCGTTCCGGTGCAGGCGCACTGGGTCGGGTCGGCGACGCTGCTCGGCATCATCGTCACCGTCATCTACACGTTCTACATCCTGAAGTACGGCGAGTCCGCCAACACCGGGAGGGGTCGGTAGATGTCCTCCTCCGGCAGCACCTACGGCGACATCCACCGGTACGAACCGGCCCGCGAGAGCACCGCCGCGGCCATCGCGATCGTCCTCCTGACGATCATCGAAGTGCTGTTCGTGTTCCTGTTCACGTACGGTCTCGTCTCCGGGTGGGGACTGACCGACGACGGGAACATGTTCCTCGGCGGCGTGCTCACCGTGATATTCGTCGACCTCGCGTTCATCCTCGCGCTGTACCGCAAGGAGTTCCTCCCGGACGTGATGATCGTAAAGAAGCGCCGTCGCAAGTGGGAGGACCTCTACGTTAGAGAGGAGCAAGTCGACGGTGAGACAATCGGGACCGACGCGTGGGACACGCTCAAACGCGCGGTCTACCCCTACTACAAGAGGTAACGAATGAGCTTAGAACGAAAAGACGACTACGACCACGACGCGTGGCTGAAGGAGAAAGACCTCTCGCCCGTTGAGACGACGTTCCTCACCGCGCTCATCTGGATGGACAAGCGACTCCGCATCGTGGACTATCTAGAGATTCTGGAGACGCTCTACTACCGAGTCAACCTCCAGATGCCGAAGAGCCACACCGAACAGTACAACCTCGACAACAAGTTCTGGTACTGGTACCCGCTGTACACGCTGGGACTGTTTTCGACGCTATCGTACATCGTCGCCGCGGTGAGCGGAGCCTTACTCGGCTTCTACTACTCGCCAGCGACGAGCGGCGACCCGACGACGGCGTACACCCAGATCGAGTTCATCATGACCGAACTCCAGTTCGGGTTCTTCCTCCGCAGTCTCCACCGGTGGTCCGCACAGGTGATGGTCGCGGCGGTGTTCCTGCACATGCTCCGGGTGTACTTCACCGGCGCGTACAAGGAACCGCGCGAACTCAACTGGATACTCGGGATCATCCTCATCAGCCTGACGATGGGGTTCGGTTACACCGGCTACCTGCTCCCGTGGGACCAGCTCGCCTTCTGGGCGGGTCAGATCGGCGTCGAAATGGCGCTGTCGGTCCCGCTCATAGGCGAGTGGGCCGCCCAACTGGTGTTCGGCGGGTTCACGCTGAGCCAGGCGACCCTGCAACGCATGTACATCATCCACGTGTTCCTGCTTCCGTTCATCGTGACGACGCTCATCGCCATCCACATCGGCATCGTCTGGGTGCAGGGCATCGCGGAACCGCACTAATCGAGGAATCACAATGACAAATAACGACAACACGACCGCAGAAACGGACGGCGGCACCGGCATCGTCGCGCCGGACGACGAGACGCCGACGTGGAGCGAGCGTAAGGCTCGCAAGACCGGTCTCTCTCGGCTCACTTACGAGTACTTCGAGCGCTCGCGCCGCGAAGACCAAGACCTCCGGACGGAGTCCGACTACGTCGAACGCGACGTGCTCGGCTTCCCGACGTGGCCCCACGAGACCATACGAAACCTCTCCATCGCGAGCTTCTTCGTCGGGATGATCTTCTTCCTCTCGGCGACGCTGCCGCCGCACATCGGGTCGCCCGCGAACCCGAGTTCTACCCCGGCGATCATCCTGCCCGACTGGTATCTGTACTGGTCGTTCGGCCTGCTGAAACTCAGCCCGGTGAACCCCGAACTGTCGATCCTCGGCGGCCAGAAGCTGATGGCCGACCGGACGTACGGCGTGCTCGCGAACGTCGTCGTCGTCGGCTTCATCGCCATGGTACCGTTCCTCAACAAGGGGAGCGCCCGCCGTCCCGTCGAACAGCCGTTCTGGGCGGCCGTCGGCGTCGGCGGCGTCGTCTTCGCGTTCACCATCAGCGTGCTCGCGGTCCAGAACCTGGTTCCGATGAACATCGACCTGCTGTTCGACCTGACGTTCCTGCTACCCATCGTCGCGGGCATCGTCACCTACGCGGTGCTCAAGACGATGCGTGAGGGGTACATGTACGACCTCAACCGCCGGTACTACCGGCTTCGGCCACCGCGCTAGCGGACTCTCGCCGCACTATTTTCCATGAGTTCAGATTCGCACAGTGATACGGCCGACGAGGGGACGACCGGGGACGAAACGACCGACGGGCAGCCCCGCGACGAGCAACCGACCGACGGACGGTCTCGCGACGAGCGGGCGGGCAGCGGACAACCCCGCGACGAACGGGCGAGCGACGAGACCGCCTCGGGTCGCCGCGACATCGTCGTCCCGATGCGGTTGTACAAGACGATAACGGTGTTTTCGACGCTCATTGCCGTCGTCTCGGTGGTTTTGGGCTTCGTCCTGATCGACGCGGCGACGATCCAGTTCAGTTTCCTCCGGCAGGCGATTACGGGCGCGCTGACCGCCGTCGGCGTCCCCGTTGACCAGGGGTTGCTCGGTGCGCTGCTCGCGCTCGTCGGCATCGCAATCATCGGCTTCGGCGCGGGAGTGTACGTCCTCGGCACCCGGTTCCGTGCCCGCGGAATGGGAAACTCTCAAGAGGACTCCGACGAATTTTCGGATAATGGCTGACGAGTTCATCAAGGGGCTGACCATCGCCACCGCCGCCGGACTCGGCTGGATGGTTCTGGCGGGATGGTACCGCACGAGCAGTTTCGAGAGCGCCGCACAGCTGGTCGAACCAGTGACCGTCGACGGACCGGACCTGCTCAACGGTCTCGCCATCGCACTGATGGACGTGCTGTTCTGGTTCGCGATTCTCGGCACGCTCACGTTCTGGGTGCTCATCCCGGTGGGCCGCGAACTGCGCACGGCGTACAGCGAGCGTCGGTCGCAGTAACGCCCTTTTCTCCCGGCATCGCCCGCCGGAGCTCTCTTTCTATCCAGACCGCTCCTGAGAGCGATAGTTCACGCAGGATTTCTCGTCACCGCTGCTTCCGTCGTCGCCATCGTTTCTCTCGTCGCTGTCGCTTCCATCGCTGACCGTGGCATCGGCGCGCTGCGCGCACGTTAGACCACCGGTATCGTACTCACGTTCTACAGAAACGTTCGTCGTCCGTTTCGCCCGTAGTCGTACTGCGTCGTGAACGCACTCGCTTCGACCACATGCTCTGGTCCGCTGTCCGACCCGCGACGTTCCGCAGGCTCGCCGGCGCTCGACGAGCATTCAGCCGACGGAGGAGAACCCGACGCGCCGCCGACTCGACCGTGTCCGACGACCAACGGGCGGTCAGCCCGTCTCAGATTATCTGCGTCCAGATGTCAGCGATGAGGAAGAAGAGGCTCTGGAACGCCGCGTACAGGAGCACCAGCACCGACGCCGCGAGGCCGCCTTTCGGCCGCTCGAGGGTCATCTTGTTGCGCGCTTCGACCTGCCGAGCCTCGAACTCGAAGAAGTCGGTGACGAACATGCCGACGACGAGCACCGACATCACCATCCCGCCGTGCGGTTCGACGACGAGAAAGAGGAACGACGCGACGACGAGCGCGCCGCTCGTCAGCGTGTGCGGCGTGTATCGGCTGAGTTCCGCGTCGTCGTCGCGGGCTTGGCGTTCGTGCGCGCGGTGGCCGAGGAAGCGCGTCGCCATGTTCGCGAGCACGAGCACCAAGATCACGGCCGGTAGCGCCGGGGCGATAGCATCGAGCACGTCGAGGGGCACGATGAACTGCAGCGGTAGCATACCCGAATATCGGAAGGTAACTCATTAGAGTTTTTCCAATCCCGCGCGCCGCCAGCCCGATTCGGGGCGCGCGAGCGGAAGTAGTATAAAAACGCCGCCGAAATCTCGTCGGATCGACGCTCCAATCCTGTCGAACCGACGCCGAAGCGCCTCTTGCGTGCGGCGATAGGCGACGCGCTCACTCGCGCGCCGGCGGAGAGAGTAGGCGCACGCTGTCAGTCGGCTCTATAGTCACCGGCACGTGCGGGTCGACGGCGGTCGTGCGGTCGCCGTCGACGACGAGCGAGACAGCCCCTTCGTCGCGTTCGACCGACAGCGAGACGGGGTCGTCGACGACCCACGCGTCCGAGTGCGTCGAAAACGGCGAGACGGGGACGACGCCGACGCCCGCGCCGGGGGTGACGATCGGTCCGCCCGCCGCGCGCGCGTAGCCGGAACTCCCCAGCGGCGTCGCGACGACGACGCCGTCGGCGCGGAACGCGTCGAGCGGGTCGCCGCCGACGCGGACGGCGTACTCGGAGATGCGCGCCGGTTCGCTCGTGACCAGCATCACGTCGAAGACGGCGTCGGCGACGCGGTCGCCGTCGACGGTGACCGACAGAAGCGGGTGCTCGACGGTCCGTCGGTCGCTCTCGACGAGCCCGCCGAAGGCGGCGTCGACGTTCGCCCGCGAAACGGCGTGCCGTCCGTCGACGTCGACGGGCAGAATCGGGCGCTCCGGTCGCTCGCGAGCGGTTTCGACGAGTGCGCGCTCGCCGACAGCGACGACGAACGCCGCCTCCGCCTCGTCGGCGAGCGAGAAGCCATTGGTGTGAAGTGCCCGCTCGACCCGGCCGTCGTCGTCGCCGCGGAGCGAAACTGCTGTCGCCGAGTCCTCGCGCGCTTCACTCATTGATCGACTGTTGCTCGCCAACGGCTAAAAGTCTGCGCGGTTCGGTGGCAGCGGTGGGGTCGGTGGCGGCGGTGGATCCGGTCGAGTCGACCGCTTCGAGTCGCGGTGCACACCGCCGTCTCCACCGTCGTCCGGCGGCGCGGGCCCGCTCAGTACGGCCAGTCGCCAGTTATCTTCATTCCGGGGGCGTGACCCTCGGCTTCGAGTCGGTCGGCGATCTCTTCGGGTGATTTGCGCCCGACTTCGGTGTCGGCGTCCGCGAGGCCGACGACGAGTTCGGCGAGGAGAACCGCCTGTTCGCGGAACGTCCGCACCTCGAGTTTGTCGAGCGTGTCGGCGTACGTGTGTCCCCACCCGCGGCCGCGGCCCTGCGTCTCGCTGCCGACCATGTAACCTGGGACGCCCCACTGGACGAACGGCCAGTGGTCCGAGTGCGGTAGTTGCTCGGGGACGACGCTCACCGGGTGGCCGAACCTCTCGCCGACACCCTCGGCTGCCGCTTCGAGTTCGTCGAAGTCGTGCGTGTAGAAGCTGAGCGTTCGCCCATTAGCAACGCCGTCGAAGTTCACTATCGCCTTCACGTCGTCGAACTCGGTTTGGTCGGCCTCGTGGGCGGAGCCGACGAGTCCGACCTCCTCCGCGCCGAAGGGGACGAACCGGATTCGGGTGTCGAGTTCGTCCTCTCGGTCGGCGAGGATGCGCGCGAGTTCGACTACCATCGCGGTACCCGTCCCGTTGTCGGCGGCCCCCTCGGCGATGTCGTGGGCGTCGAGGTGGCTGGTGACGAGTATCTCCTCCTCCGTCTCTGGGCCGACGACGGCGTGGACGTTGCCGCTCGTCGCGTCCGGTGTCTCGCAGTCGACGCTGACCGAGACGCTCTCGCCCTCGAACCGACGCGCGAGTCGCGCGCCGACTTCGGCGCTCACGCCGACGGCTGGGATCTCGCCGATGGGTGAGTCGGGCGTTCCGACGCTGCCGGTCGGCGGGAGGCAGCCCTCGACGTGGTTTCTGAAGACGAACGCGGCCGCGCCCGCTTCGACGGCGTAGTAGTACTTCTCGCGGCGATGGATGAACCGGTCATAGTGGTCCGGCACCGTCGAGGAGACCATCACGACTTTCCCTTCGAGGTCAGCCTCGAAATCCTCCGGGAGGCCGTAACCGAGGTCGACAAGCTCGCCCTCCGCGCTGGCGGCCGGGCTGCGCGGCAGCGCGATGCAGTCTTGGGTGGTTTCGCTCGCCTCGACGGCGCTGTCGCCACGTACCCAGCCTTGCATCTCGAATTCGTCGATTCGGGCGTCGCGCGCGCCGACCTCGTTCAGCGCGTCGCGGGTGCGCTCCATCGCCTCGCGTTCGCCCGGACTCCCAGCCATCCGGTTCCCGATGTCGACGAGGGTTTCGAGGTGGTTCCACCCGATGTCGCTCATGAACGTCTCGCCGACCCAGCGGTGGTCTACCATGCTTCCGCGTGACCCGGCGGCGCGGTAACCGTTGTGGTCCCCGTGGTCGCTCTCCGGTTCGTCGTTCTGTCGCTTCGTCGTTCACTACTATCGTACGCAAAACCGGAAGCAGGCTCCGGAATTCGGCAGGTCTTTACCCGAACATCATCTACGTTCGTGTATGACTGCCGTACGAGTCGCCGGAGTCGGACTCACCCACTTCGGCCGACACCCCGACCGAACCGGCCGGGACCTGTTCGCGGAGGCCGCACTCGCCGCGAGGGAGGACGCAGGCGTCCCCCGCGAGGATATCGAAGCCCTCCACTACGGGAACTTCATGGGCGCGCTCGCGGAGCGGCAAGCCCACCAAGGTCCGCTCGTCGCCGAGGCGGCCGGACTCTCCTGTCCGGCGACCCGCTACGAGCAGGCGTGTGCCTCCGCGGGCGTCGCGGCGCGGCAAGGCATCAAGGACATCCGAAACGGCGAGAACGACGTGGTGCTCGTCGGCGGGATGGAGCGGATGACGAATCTGGAGACGGCAGGCGTGACGGAGTCGCTCGCCATCGCCGCTGACGAACTGTACGAGGTCCGGGCGGGCATCACCTTCCCCGGCGCGTACGCGCTGATGGCGCGGGCGTACCTCTCGCAGTTCGGCGGCAGTCGCGAGGACCTCGCGCACATCGCCTCGAAGAACCACCACAACGCCGTGAACAACGAGTACGCGCAGTACCAGCGCGAGGTGACGGTCGACGAGGCGCTCGACAGTCCTCCCGTCGCCGAACCGCTGCACCTGTTCGACGCCTGCCCCATCACCGACGGCGCGAGCGCGCTCGTCCTCGTCAGCGACGAGTACGCCGAGGAACACGACCTCGACGCCCCCGTCGCCATCACCGGCAGCGGACAGGGCGGCGACAAGATGGCGCTTCAGGACCGCGAGCACCTCGCGCAGACCCCGGCGGCGACGAAAGCGGCCGACGAGGCGTACGCCGACGCGGGCCGCACGTCCGACGACGTCGACGTCGCGGAGGTCCACGACTGCTTCACCATCGCCGAGGTGCTCGCGCTCGAATCGCTCGGCTTCTACGAACCCGGCGAGGCCATCGGCGCGGCCCGCCGCGGTGAGACCACCCGAGACGGCGACAGACCCGTCAACCTCTCTGGTGGGTTGAAGGCGAAAGGCCACCCCGTCGGCGCGACGGGCGGCAGCCAACTCGTCGAGATGACGCGACTGCTTCGCGGCGATCACCCGAACAGCGACGTCGTCGCCGACGCGGAAGTGGGCCTGACGCACAACGCGGGCGGCACCGTCGCCAGCGCCGTCGTCCACCTGCTGGAGGTGGTGAACTGATGGTCGACACCGGCTACGACGAATGGATCGAGGCTATCGGCGCGGGCGAGGGCTACTACCTCGACTGTCCCGAGGACCACGGATCGTTGCCGCCGCGGCGCACCTGTCCGCACTGTGGCGCGCTGGAGTTAGCGGAGAGACCGCTCCCCGAGTCAGGAACGGTAGAAACGTTCAGCGTCGTCCACGTCGCCTCCCCGTCGTTCGCCGACGACACGCCCTACGCGACGGGCGTCGTCGACTTCGGTCCGGTGCGCCTCACCGGCGTCATTCGAGGGATCGAGTTCGACGACCTCGAAGTCGGCACTTCCGTGGGCGTCGGCGTCGAGGAGAGCGAAACGACCGGCGAACCGGTGGTCGTCTTCCGACCTCGGTAGGTCGACACCGGTCGAACGTTCGATATTTCGAGACTTGTTTTCACGACACGGCTCCGACGTCCGGTGTCGGTGTGCGTTCGGCCCGACGGCGGCGATAGCCCGAGGAGAGCGCCAAGACGAGTGCCCCGAGACCGACGAGTCCGACCGCGAGGTTCACTACCCACCCGAGGACCGGAATCTGCACGACGAGTCCGACGACGAGCACGCCGACCAGGAGTGCGACCCACTCGCCTTCCCTGTCGGTGTAGGCAAGAATCACAGCGCCGACGGCGAACCGGCCGTACACGCCGCCGACCCAGACGAGCAGTCCGAACAGCACCGACCCGACGAGGGCCAACGGGATGCCGACGAGCGTCAGTACGAGTAGTAGCAGCACGAGCGGCACGACGACGACAGAGAGGAGACCGACGCCGCCCGACAGGCCGGGGCTCCGCGCGGCCTCCAGTACCACGCGCTGGGAGAACGACGGGAAGACGAAAAGGAGGATAGCGCCCAGCAGCAGGTTCAACAGCAGACCGTAGACGGCGAACGTCCACCCCGGAATCAGCGGGCCGTCGGTGCCGACCGGCGCGGCGGTCGCGAGGTCGTCTTCGCGTTCGACCGTGCCGTTCACGACGGCACCGTCCGCGCGTTGGAGCGTCCCGTCGTACGTGAGGTCGCCTTCGATCACGGCTGCCGACCCGAGGAGAATTTCGTCTGCGTCGATTTCGGCGTCACCCTCGACAGTGCCGTTGATACTGGCGGTCTGCGCCCCGGCGCTGAGGTCGCCGCGGACGGTCGCGCCCTCGGCGACGGTGAGACTCCCGGTCCCCGCGGCGACGTCGCCGCCGACGGTCGATCCCTCTTCGAGCGTGAGACTGCCGGAGGCGCCCGCGACGTCCCCCTCGACACTGCCGGCGATGCGGACGGCACCGGCCGCTCCGGCGACGTTTCCGCCGACGCGACCGGTGTCGGCGACGTACACGTCACCGGCGAGTGCGGATACGTTCCCGTTCACTGTCCCGCGCACAACGACCGAGCCCCCGAACGCGTTGAGTTCGTCGACCGTCTCGTCCTCGGCGACGACCACCGTGTCGCCGGACCGAGTGATCGCCGTGGCGACGCCGGGAACCGCCGCCAGTGCGACCACAACCGCGAGGACGACGAGCGCCACCGACCGGGTGTTTCGATTCATCGAGGGGGAATAATGATTTCTGAGATACAAGTAACTGCGGTCACTGTCAGTCTAATCGGACAGTAGAACGGCTGTGGGCCACACAAAAATCGTTTCGGCCGTAAGCCGTCGCTCCCACCCGGCTCAGGAACTGAGCGCAAAAACGACGGGGTGACCGGAAACGAGGCGGAGCGAAGCGCGTTCGCGGACGGTTACGCCGTCTCCGCGAGCTCTTCGCGCACCGTCCGGAGGAACGAGTCGGGGTGTTCGACGTGCGGCAGCAACATTGCGTCGTCGAAGACGACGAGTCGGGCGTCGGCCTCGTCGGCGAGCGCCCGCCCGTCGGAAAGCGGCGTCACGTCGGCCTCGCGGCCCCAGACGAGCGTCACGGGAACGTCGAGGTCCGCGAGCGTCCCGCCGAGGTCGATCTCCGAGTTGAGGTAGCCGCTGACGAACGACGCGGGCGCGAAGCGGGCGTTCTTCTGGTGGGTCGTCCGCCACTGGTAGCTGAGCCACTCGTCGGAGAGGTTCGAGGCGTCGTAGTAGCCGTGGTCGGCGCTGAAGTACCGCAGCGAGCGCCGGGAGGTGATGGCGTTGTACGCCGCGGTGCCGACAAGCGGCGCACGGAACAGTTCCCGAATCGCCTGCTTCGGTTCCGGCCCGGCCTTCGTCGTGGGACAGACGAGAATCAACTGCGAAGCCTTGGCGTCGCGGGCCGCGGCGGCGACGTACGACGCCGTGAGCGACGACGCGAGCACCGCGGGTTCGTCGAACTCGTCAAGGAACTCCGTCGCGAAATCCTCGTACAGCGCCGCCGAGTAGCGGAGCGGTGGGCGGTCCGAGCGGCCGAATCCGGGCAGGTCGGGCGCGACGACGTGGTACTCCGACGCGAGTTCCGAGAAGATTTCGCGAAACTCGCCGCTGGAGCCGGCGGCGTTGATGCCGTGCAGCAGCACGAGATCCGGGTCGTCGGGGTCGCCCGCTTCGGTATAGGCGACGTTCATCCCGCGCCAGCGATACGTCCGCTGCTCGCCGATGAGCGCCGGTTCGAGTTCGCCCGCGCCCTGCGTGAGCATCCGGTTCGCGACCGCGACTGCGCCGATACCGAGCGCGGCACCGCCGACGGCTCGTCGGAGTTTCATATGGGAACGTCGGCCGCGAGAGACTTGATAGCTACGCCCGTCACCGGTCGAAAACTCAGTCGACGACGGTCACGTCGAACGTCGAGCGCCACCGATAGCGGCGGCCGTTCCACCGGAACGTCGGCACGACGACCGCGTAGCAGAACGCCAGCGGGACGAACAGCGCCGACGGATACGCCAGCAGCCACGTCGAGCGGTCGATACCGAAGAATCGGTAGGTGAGGTACGACGCCGCCGTCAACGCCGAAGCGGCGACGAACGGTGCGAGGAGGCAGCCCAGCGTGACCAGTGCGAGGGATACGAGCGGGACGACGCTCTCCACCGGGTTCGGGACAGTGACGATTTTGACGAACCGGACGAACCGGTCGTGAACCGCCCTCGCGTCTCCTTCGACCGGCACGAGCGTCAGTTCCGAGCGGGGCGTCGTCAGTTCGTCGCCGAGGTACTCCCAGAGCAGGTCGTCGTCGCTGACTGTGCGGCGCAAATCGGAGATATAGGCGTCGATGTCCAGTTGGTCGCGCCGGAAGGTGACGCCGCCGCCCCAGGGCGCGTTCGCCACCCACATCGCGAGCGTGACGACGAACAGGAGAAACGGCTCGACCAGTCGCCAGAAGCCGTCGCCGACGAACGCCGGAAGCGCCGACGCCGCGCCGTGCTCCTCGCCCAGCGACTTCATTCGCTCTAGCCACTCGTCGTCGCGCGGCACGTCGTCGTCAGTGAGGACGATTCGCTCCTGCTCTCGCCCGATGCGTTCGAGCGCGTACGCCAGCGCGTTGGCTTTCGCCGAGCAGCGGACCGGTTCACCCGCGACGAGAATGCGGACGCCCGCGGGCGCGTCGTGGCTCGCCACCGGGTCTGTCGACCGGTCGCAGACGACGAGTAGTTCGTCCTCGGGGCCGAGTTGGGCAGCGAGCGACTCGCAGGAGTCGGTCCACGTCGTCGTCGGGAGAATAACACTCGCCATCACCTGAACCTGCATCGAAGAGACGCAAAAAGCCGAGTATCGCGACGGAGGCTCCGTGGGCGAGAGAGGCCGGTCGACGAGCGGCACGTCGTCGTCGGCGGGAAAGTCGTCGCCGACTCAGTCGCCGCCGTCCAGACAGTCGCGGAGCGGCTCGACCAACTCGTCGGCGACGGTGTACGGGTCGGTCTCCCGCTCGACCACGGCGTCGACGAACGACTCCATCCCGCCGCGACGGGCGATTTCGTCCTCTAGCAGCGTGCCGGTGTCCTCGCGCAGGAGCGTCCGAATCTCTTCGGCGTAGCGCGTCCGCGCCTTCTCGGTGAGACGCCCCGACCGTTCTAGATACGCGCGGTGTTCCGCGAGCGTTTCGATGAGTTCGTCGACGCCGTCGCCGGAGGTGGCGACCGTCTCGACCACGTCCGCAGTCCACGCCTCCTCCCCGTCGCCGTCGCTACCCTCGCCGTTCTTCCCGCTCGTTTCGGGGCTGTCGGCGACCTCCGGTTTCTCGAACCCGCCGCCGGCCCCGTGGTGACCCAGATCGAGGTTCGCCGTCGGGTCGCCTTGGAGGTGAATCATCTCTTCGAGGTCCGCGACGGTTTTCGACGCGCCGCTCATGTCCGCTTTGTTGACGACGAACACGTCGCCGATCTCTAAAATCCCCGCTTTGAGCATCTGCACGTCGTCGCCGCTGCCTGGCTGGACGAGGACGACGACGGTGTCGGCGGTCCGCACCACGTCGATTTCGTTCTGGCCCGCGCCGACCGTCTCGACGATGATTTTGTCCTTACCGAACGCGTCGAGCGCTTTGACGGCGTCGCCGGTGGCGGTCGAGAGGCCGCCGAGCGTGCCGCGGGCGCTCATCGACCGAAAGAACACGTCCATGTCGCCGACGTTCGACGCCATCCGGATGCGGTCGCCGAGGACGGAGCCGCCGGTGTACGGCGAGGAGGGGTCAACGGCGATGACGCCGACGGTCTCGTCTCTGTCACGATACGTCTTCGCGAGTTTGTCGACGAGCGTCGACTTGCCTGCGCCCGGACTGCCCGTGACGCCGATGACCTCCGCGTCGCCGGTGTGCTCGTGTAACGACGAGACCAACTCCCTGTAGCCCGGCGAACGGTTCTCTATCTTCGAGATGGTCCGCGCGAGCGCACGGTGGTCGCCGTCGAGGAGGCGGTCGACGAGGTCTGACTGTTCGGCCCGACTCATGCGCGGTCGGGGGCGTTGTTCCGGACGAACTCGATGGTGTCGGCCATCGGCGTCCCCGGCCCGAACACCTCGGCGACGCCCATCTCCTTCAGTTTCTGCTTGTCGTCGTCGGGGACGATGCCGCCGACGAGGATGAGCGTGTCCTCGAACGCGCCGTACTCCTTCAAGCCGTCGACGACCTTCGGGACGAGCGTGTTGTGCGCGCCCGAGAGGATGGAGATGCCGAGTACGTCGACGTCCTCCTGCACGGCGGCCTGGACGATTTCGTCTGGGGCGCGGTGGAGTCCCGAGTAGATGACCTCGAATCCGGCGTCGCGGAAGGCGCGCGCGATGACGTGCGCCCCGCGGTCGTGGCCGTCGAGACCGACCTTCGCCACGAGACACCGAATCGCTCTCTGGTCTGCGTCTGCGCTCATGAGGGAGAATTCGCTATCCGTCGCTTTGACTCTAACGGATAATCCGGACAAACTACGCCGCGTTCCCTCGATAAGGGCATCACCACATTTATATAAAGTATAGACACAGTCTTGTTCGCAAATGAAAAGGCCGATAGCACAACTCGGAACACAGAAGAAAGCGTTCGGACCGCGGCTGGAAGCGTTCGTCATCGACGCCGTTCTGCTGGCGGTTATCGCCGGCGCGTTCGCCGGCGTCGGCGCGGCGATCAGCACGAACGTCCTCGTTCTGGTGGTGGTCGGCGCGTTGCTCCTCCCACCGTTCTACTTCGTCTACATGGAGGCCGCCTACGGACAGACGTACGGGAAGAAGTACTCGAACATCGTCGTTGTCAACAAAGACGGCAGCGACGTTGGCTTCGTCGGTTCGTTCGCCAGAAATCTGCTCCGGGTCGTCGACAGCCTCCCGTTCTTCTACCTGCTGGGCATCGCGCTCATCTACTTCACCGACGACGCCCAGCGCGTCGGCGACATGGTCGCGAAGACAGTCGTCGTGGAGACGGAGTGACGAGGCGGAACCGCCGATAGCCGCTTTTCGACATTTCGTGGAGGTTAGCATCTCCGGACGTTCGCGTCCGCGCGCCGACTCACCCGAGCGTTACGTCCAGATACAGCATCACCACGACCCCCAACATTGTCCCGAGCGTCGCTATTCGCTCGTGACCACGGGCGTGCGTCTCCGGGACGATTTCGTCGCTGATGACGAACAGCATCCCGCCGGCGGCAAAGCCCATCGCGTAGGGAAGTATGGGTTCGGCGATGCCGACGGCCCACGCGCCGAAGACGGCGAGCGGAATCTCGACCAGTCCGGCGCGGATGCCCGTCAGCGCCGCGTAGAAGTAACGACTGAGTCCCGCGTTTAGCGCCGCGACGGAGACGGCGAGGCCCTCGGGGATGTTCTGGATGCCGATGGCGAGCGTCAGCGCCAGCGCGTTGCCGATGTTCCCCGAGCCGAACGAGACGCCAACCGCGAGGCCTTCGGGCATGTTGTGCAGCGTGATGGCGACTATGAACAGGAGTACGGAGGCCGTCCGCGGGTTCCCCCGCCCCGGGTCCTCGCGGACGCGGCCGGTGATGACGAGGTGGACGTGCGGCACCCAACTGTCGGCTCTGTCGAGAACGGCGACGCCGAGGAGGATGCCGACGACGACCGGAACGATGCCGCCGATGGCGATGCCGGGGAGGATGAGACTCGTGAAACTCGCCGACAGCATCACGCCCGCGGCGAAACCGAGCGCGCCGTCGAGCGCCCGCTCCGTCGGATTTCTCCAGACGAGCACGGCGAGCGCCCCGAGCGTGTTGAGCACCGCGATGACGACGCCGCCGGCGAGACCCTGCACGACAGGGTTCGTTCCGACTATCCGGACGAATAGTTCTTCGACTGCGACCATCTCGAATCGTCTCACGCGGGGAGACGGTGCGGCGGCGGATAAATTCGGGTGTCGACGCCGAGGGTACGGCTTCACCGAAGTCGCTCAGGCACCCGACCCGACGTGTTCGTCGAGGAACTCCACGATTGCGGCGTACGCCGTCTTTCGGTTTTCAAGCTTCGAGAAGCCGTGCCCCTCGTCCTCGAAGATGAGTTCACGCACCGGCACGCCCTGCTCGCGCGCCTGCTCGACTATCTGGTGGGCTTCGCCGACGGGGACGCGCGGATCGTTCTCGCCGTGGAGGACGAACAGCGGCGCTTCGATGCGCTCGATCTGGTTGATGGGCGAGATTGATTCGAGGAACTCCCGGTCGTCTTCGAGGCTGCCGTACTCGGCTTCGCGGAGTTCGCGCCGCCACTCGCCGGTGTTTTCGAGGAACGTGACAAAGTTCGCGATGCCGACGATGTCGACAGCGGCGGCCCACAGATCGGAGTACTCCGTCACCGACGCGAGTACCATGAACCCGCCGTAGGAGCCGCCCATGGCGACGATTCGGTCCGGGTCGACGGAGGGGTGGTCGTGGAGCCGCTCGACGGCCGCCTCGATATCTTTCACCGAATCCATCCGCTTCTCCACGTCGTCGAGGTGGCCGTAGGCCTTCCCGTAGCCCGCCGACCCGCGGACGTTCGGCTCGAAGACGGCGTAGCCGTGGTTGAGCAGGAACTGCTTGACGCCGTTGAACGAGGGGCGGCGTTGGGACTCGGGACCGCCGTGGATGTCGACGACGACGGGCGTCTTCGACGCCTCGCCGGCGCGCTCGGGCAGCGAGAAGAACGCCGGAATCTCGCGGCCGTCGAACGTCGGGTAGTGGACGAGTTCGGGTTCGACGAACGTGTCGCGGGGGATACCCGCCGTCGACGCGCGGGTCCAGCGCTCGGTCTCGCCCGTCTCCGCGTCGACGACGTGGACGTTCGTGTTGTCGGTGCTGCGCGTGGCTGTGATAGCGAACCGCTCGGCGTCGGGACCGAAGCTGACGCCGCCGGCGACGCCCTTCGGCAGCTCGGGGTCGGGGAGCGGGTCGATGGTGTCGGGACCGTCGAGAGTGCCGACGGAGAGTTCGGTGTAGCCGTCGACGTTGCGCGAGTAGACGATTCGGCCGGTGTCCTCGTCGACGGCGACGCCGTCGAGGTTCCACTCGCCGCCGTCCTCGACAACGGTGAACTCGAGCGTTTCGAGGTCCAGACGAGCGAGGTGGAGCGTGTCGGTGCCGCGGTCGGTGGTGAGATAGAGGCTCTCGCCGTCGGGCGACCACTCGACGCTCTGGTAGCGGACGTTGCCCTCGTGGGGCGTGACGTGCTCCAGTTCGCCGGTTTCGAGGTCGAGTACGGAGACGTCCATGTCGAAGTTCGAGTACGCCTCGTGGACGACGAGTCGGTCGTCGTCGGGCGACCAGCCACCGACGTTGAGCCAGCCGCTACCCTCGTGGACGAGCGTTGCGTCGTCGCCGACTTCCTCGCGTCCTTGGACGTACACGTCGAAGACGGACTCGTCGCGGCGGTTCGAGGTGAACGCGAAACGCTCGCCGTCGTGGCTCCACCCGCCCCAGCGGTGCTTGGCCTCCGGCATCGCGGTGAGGTCCGTAATCTGTCCGTTAGTCACGTCGAGCAGGTAGAGTTGTTGGCGCTCGTTGCCCCCCTCGTCCATGCCGAAGACGAGTTCGGGGCGCTCCGGCGACCACGAGACGAACGTGACGCGCTCTTCGAAGAACGTGTGCTGTTCGGGCCACTCACCGGGCGCGCCGACGCTCCACACCTGCGACGTACCGGTTGTATCCATCAGGAAGGCGATGCGCTCGCCGTCGGGACCGAACGACCCCCCGCCCGCGCTCCGAACGTTGAGGTACCGCTCGATGTCGTACGTCTCCATATAGCTCGGTGTGTCCCGCTCCGACCAAAACGGTTCGCTTCGCGGAGAGGAGTAACGGAATGTTTCCGTACGAGACGTCGCAGTTTGGCCGTTTCCGACGACTGCGGCGAAAATCTGTGCGAGAAACACCGCCGTTCGGGGAGGTGTCGATTCCAAACTGTCGCGCGGACTGTCCGAAACACGACCGAATTTCTTGGAGGTTGTTAGCACATAACAAAGCAATGGTCTGTCTTCCGACTTCGAATGAGCACAACCCGACAACAACGGGTGTCGGGGTACACCGTCGGAACGGTCGTCCTCGTTCTTCTCGTCGGGACGGTTTTCGCGGGCGTCGGACCGCTCGCCGCACTCGGGTCGCAGTCCCACGAGACGACGGTAACAGGGCCGACAGCCGCACAGCAGACCGACGACCCACTTGGTGGAACCGTCGACGGCGACCGAAACCTCTCGACGGCGAACACGACGTTCGCCGGACAGAACGTGACCGACCGCGCCGGGTGGCGAGTCGTTCCCGCCGGCGACGTGAACGGCGATGGCGCAGGTGACGTCCTCGTCAGCGCGCCGCGGGCTGACCGCGGTAACGCGACGAACGGAACGCCGAACGTCGGCGTCGACGCAGGTGCAGTCTACCTCTTCTACGGCCCCGTCGACACCGAGCGTCTGAACGTCTCGGAGGCGAACGTCACCTTCGTCGGCGTCGAAGCCGGCGACCTCGCCGGGACGAGCGTCGCCGCGGGTGACGTCGACGGCGACGGTCTGAGCGACGTACTCGTCGGCGCACCCGGCGTCAACGGAAGCACGGGAGCCGTCTACCTCCTGCGTGGCTCCGAGAACCGCTCCGGTATCGTCTCGTTGGTCGACGCGAACGCTACCGTCGCGGGCACCGGAGGCGGCGACGAGTTCGGACACTCGCTGGCGGTTCTCGGCAACGGCAGCGACGAGTTCGCCAACGCGACGAACGCGACGGCGGTTCTCGTCGGCGCACCGTACAACGATACCGCCGGTAACGATTCGGGTGCGGCGTATCTCTTCGACCCGGTCGCGCTCGGAGGCGACGCGTTCGAAAACGCGACGACCGCAAACGCAACCTACCTCGGCGAGGCCGAAAACGACCGGGCCGGCTGGGCGGTCTCAACCGCAGGAGACTTCGACAACGACAGTCGAGTCGACTTCCTCGTCGGCGCTCGCGGCAACGACAGCAGCGCGCCGAACGTCGGTGCGTCGTACGTGATACTGGACGCCAACGAGACCGGCGACCGCTCGCTTTCGGACGCGTCGGTGAGACTCGCCGGAGTCGGCGCGGACGACAACGCCGGGTTCGCCGTCTCCGAGGCGGGCGACGTGAACGCCGACGGGTTCGGTGACATCCTCGTCGGCGCGCCGGGCAACGACACGAACGGACCCAACGCCGGTGCCGGGTACGTCGTCTTCGGCAGCGACTCGCCGCCAGCGACACAGTCGTTGCGTGACGCGAACGCGACGCTCTACGGCGTCGGCGACGGTGACCAGGCCGGGTGGTCCGTCTCAAGTGCGGGTTCGGGCGACGTGAACTGTGACGAGTTCGACGACGTACTTGTCGGCGCGCCACGCAACGGCACGAACGGCTCCAACGCGGGTGCGGCGTATCTCGTCTACGGCGGTGACACGCTCGACGGCCCGCAGAGCCTCGCCGACGCGAACGCGACGTTCAGCGGCGCGGGCCCGAACGACCGGGCGGGCTTCTTCGTCTCCGGTGCCGGCGACCTCAGCGGCGACGAGAGGGAGGATATCCTCGTAGGTGCGCCGTACGCCGACAGCAACGAACCGGGTGCGGGCGCGGCGTACCTGATTCAGGGTCGCTGTGAGGTGCCGGAACCGCCGCGAGAACAAGCTGAGCCGGGAGAACCGGGGACGCCTAGCACACCGAGTGGGCCCGAGACACCCGGAGCGCCTGAGACGCCGGGCGAATCGGGAACACCGACCGAAGAACCACAGGACACGCCGACTGAACGGCCGCCGACAGAGACGCCCACTGAAACGCCTCCTCCGGGCCCGGCAGTGCAGTCGGTGACTGCTGAGTCGGTCGACTGCGAGCAACTCAGATTCGAGAACCCGAACGATTTCGCAGTGAACGTGAGCTACACCGTTCTCTACGAGACAGAAAGCGTCCCGAACACGACGAGAAACATCGTACTCTCGCCCGGGGGAACCAGAGTCGTGAATGACTCGGCTATCGGTGCCGATTCGTTCAGTCAATCGACGATACGAGTCACCGCTGAGCGCGAAGACTCATCCGGCGACCAAGTGCCGGTGAACGACGACCGTGAAGTGCGTCTCGACGGCGTCCGCTGTGGCGGCGTTCCGAACATCAACGTGACGAAGGACGACTGCAACCAGTTCACCCTCGAAAACCCGAACCCGTACAGGGTGAACGTCACCTACGACATCAGTCGTAACGGCACGGAGGTCGTGACGCGGAACGTCACGCTGGCACCGAATGAGACCCGAAACGTCTCTGACGCGGAACTCTCGACCGAGAACGACACGCTCGTCGAGATCAACGTCACCGCCCAACGCGCCGATAACGGTGCAGTTGTGTTCATCAACGACCCGACTGGCGAACTCGGTCGCGAGAGCTACTCGACTCGAATCACGGCGTGCGTCGACATCGTGCGGTCGGTAAGCATCAATTCGACCGGCTGCGAGCAGTTCACCATCACGAACCCGAACGCCTTCGCCATCGAGGTCAGGTACACGTACGCTCGATTCCCGTACGACTTCAGGTCGTTCCCCGGTGCGATAGACAATCCGCCGTTCCCGCCGCTGTTAGTCGAACCGGGTGAGACCATTACGGTCAAAAAGTCGGCGTTCGGAGGCGAAACGTTGCTGTTCTCGGTCCGATCTGCGGACGGGACAGATAGAAACGTTCCAAGGAACGGGGGAATCGGTCCCGAACCAGTGGAGATCGCGGATTGCCCGGATACCGAGTTCGAACCGGTCCACGTCACCTCAGAACAGTGCGAGGAGTTCATCATCACGAACCCGAACGAGTTCAGCGTCGACGTCACGTACTCGCCGAACCGCAGCGGTGCGGCGTCGCAGTCAGTGACGGTCGGTCCCGGTGAGACGATGACGCTCAACGGTTCGCAGTTCGGCGAGGCGTACCGATTCTCCGCCTACTCAGAGGAGGTAGACGCCGAAGTGCCGATAAGCGGCGGAGAGCGACGACTCGTCGTCGGCGAGAGACGGTCGTGGGTTGTCGAGTCCGAGCCGTGCCCGGAACCCGAAATGCAGTCGCTCACCATCTCGTCCGAGCAGTGTCAGCAGTACACCATCACGAACCCGAACAACTTCAGCGTCAACGTCTCTGCTGTCTACAACCTCGACGGTCCACCGGACGAATCCGTCATCGTCGGACCAGGTGAGACCGTGACGGTCGAGGCGGCCGAAGGTGCCGATACGCGATTCAGCGCGTTTTCCGACGAAGTCGGCGTCCGCGTTCCGGTCAACGGTGGGGAGACGGCTGACATTGAAATCGCGCCGTGTCCGGAACCACAGGACATCGTCGTCGAGTCGGCCGACTGCGAAGCGGTGACCGTGACGAATCCCAACGAGTTGAACACGACCGTCAACTACCGACTCAGTACCTCGGAAGTCGTGTTCTCCGTCGAACTCGAACCGGGAGAGACGAGAACTATCGAGGATTCGAACTTCGGGGGCGAGACTGTCATCTTCTCGGCGTTCCGCGAGGACAGCGCTCGGGTGCAGGTCAACGGTGAGAGAACGGCCCAGATAGCGGTAGAAGAGTGCCCGGAGACGACGACCGAGACACCGACAGGAACGCCGACACAAACCCCGACGGAAACGCCGACCGAAACACCAACTGAAACGCCGACCGAGACGCCCACAGAGACGACTACGACGACCGAGCCCGTGACACCGACCGAGACGGCAACGGAAACCGAGACTGAGACGGAAACCGAGACGCCGACTGAGTCATCAACCGAAACTCCGACCGAGACGGACTCCGACGACACCGCGACGACTACCGAGTTACTCGTCGGGACGGTCGCATGGTCTGCAAGTGCCTTGCCGTGGGCGATGCTGGTCGCGCTTCCGCTGTTGGTTCTACGGCGCTACCACCGCCGCTGAGGCGATTTCTCGCCCTCCAGCGTCGTCATATCTCTCGAATGGCATGGATTTTTATCACCGCCCGACATTCCGGTGCGTATGCGTGTCGCGTTCGTCTCGATGCTCACGACGCATCACGAAGAGACGCCGGTGACTCGGCGAACGCGACGAACCGTACGATACCTGTTGGACCGCGGCCACGAGCCGGTCGTCCTCTGCGCGAAGTGGTGGGGCGGCGAGGTCGTTGAGTTCGAACACGAGGGAATTACCTACCGACGGGTGTCGGACGAGCCCTCGACGCGCGGATTCGCCTCGAAACTCCCGTTCGCGCTCCGAAAAGTCGGTGCGGACGTGATTCACGCGGTGAACAGTCCGCCGAAGCACGTCGCCGCCGCGAAGACGGCCGGACGATTTCTCCGGACGCCCGTCGTCGTCGACTGGTGGGACGACCCCGAGAACGCCCGTTCGGGCTACCGCCGCGCCGCCAAGCGAGCCGACTTGGTCGTCGCACCGTCGGAGACGGTGAAAACGTGGGTCAGAGAGTACGGCGCACCCGAAGAGCGCATCGAAGTCGTTCCCGGCTGTATCGACACTGCGCTCGTCCGCAAGAGGGAGACCGACGAACGGGCGCAGCTCGTCTACGCGCGGCACCTCGACGAGCACGCGAACGTCGAGTCGTTTCTGCTCTCGCTCGCTGAGTTGCGCGACAGGGACTGGTCGGCCGCCGTCGTCGGCGACGGTCCCGAGCGGGAACGGGTCGAGCGAACCGCCCGCGACCTCCGCATCGACGACCGCGTGACGTTTCTCGGGGCGCTGTCGGACGCAGAACTCGTATCCGTGCTGAAGGGCGCGCACGTGTTTGTCCAGACCGCCGAGCGCGAACCGTTCGCGCGGAACCTCCTGTGGGCGCTCGCCTGCGGCTGCGTCAGCGTCGTGGAGTACCAGGTCGGGTCCAGCGCCCACGAACTCGTCGAAGGCCGCGAGCGGGGGTCGCTGGCGACCAGTCCGCAGGAGATAGCCGAGCGAATCGTCGCCGCAGGCGCGTTCGACCACTGGGCACACGACGAGGCGTTCGACGGGTACGACTGCGACGACGTGCTCGGCCGCTACGTCGACTGCTACGAGCGAGCCGTCGACAGTTACGGGCTGTTCTGAACGTCGGAAATCGAGGACAAAAAAACCGCCGCCGGCGACGCGTCCGCCTACGACTCGTAGTCGCCGCCGTACTTGATGAAGAAGTAGCCGAGACCGAGCGTCGCGACCATCGAGAACGTCGTCGCGACGCCGATGGATTTGGCGCTGTCGGGGACCGACGGCACGCTGGATCCGCCGCCACCTTCACCACCGCCGCCGCTTCCGGCGTCTTCGCTGACCTCTATCGTCCCGACCATCCCGGCGTCCTCGTGTGGTTCGCAGACGTACTCGTATGTCGCCTCCTCCTCGAAGGTGTGCTCGAAGGAGAATCCTTCGTCGTGAATCTGCTCTTCGCCCCAGTCGCCCTCGTTGGGGACGACGTTGTGGCCGTCGGACGCCCACTCGAAGACGACCGTCGTCCCCGGTTGGATGGAGAGTTCCTCGGGGTCGAACGAGAGTCCGTCGCTCCCGGCGCCGACCGTGACGGTTTCGGTGCCGCCGCCACCGCCGCCCGACCCGCCGGCTGACTCGTTACCGGAGGACTCGTTACCGGAGGACTCGTTGCCCGCCGTCTCATTTCCGGCTGTTTCGTTCCCCGACGATTCGTTGCCGGACGTGCCGTTTCCGTCCTCTTGGGCGGCTGCGGTCGTCGCCCCCGCCACTGTCGCGGTCGCACCGGCCGTCGCCCGGAGGAACGTGCGCCGCGAGATAGCGTCCTTGCTCATGAAGTCGAGTTAGAATCGGGCGGTAGTGAATACTTTGGTTCGTACCCGCCCGACGTACGGAGATTCATATACGAAGACGTGACCATCGCGGCCGCCTGTTAGCCACCATTCGCGGACTGACGACGAGCGACGCTCTCACAGCGTGTAGTCGTGCTCGCCCGTCTCCGTCTCCAAGAACGCCGTCAGCAGGTCGATAGTCGCCGACACGTCGTCGACGTGGGCGCTCTCGGTGACGGTGTGGAGGTACCGCGTCGGAATCGACAGCGCGCCGACCGGCTTCGCGCCGTGCGTGTTCTGGAACCCGGCGGTGTCGGTGCCGCCAGCCGGGAGAATCTCGAGTTGGTACGGAATCTCCTCGTCCTCGGCCACCGAGCGGAGTCGACGGTGGACCTTCGGGTTCGTGATGACGCTCGAATCCTTCAGCTTGATGGCTGTCCCCTCGCCGAGTTCGGTGACGTAGTCGCCCTCGTCGAAGCCGGGAACGTCGTTGGCGACGGTCACGTCGAGCGCGACGGCCAGGTCGGGGTCGACGTCGCCGCCGAGCGCTGTCGCGCCGCGGATGCCGACCTCCTCCTGCACCGTCGCGGCGAAGTGGATCGTCACGTCAGGATTCTCGATGCGTCGGGCCGCCTCCAGCATCGCGAACAGGCAGATGCGGTCGTCGAGCGCCTTCCCCGTCACGTGGTCGCCGAGTTCGACTGTCGTCTGGTCCATCGTCACCAGGTCGCCGCGGGAGACGCGCTCGCGGACCGCGTTGCCGTCGAGTCCGAGATCCACGTGCACATCCTCGACTTTCTCTTTCTTCTCTCGCTGTTCGTCTGAGAGCGTGTGCGGCGGGACGGAGCCGATCACGCCCGGGAGATCGCCGTCTTCGGTGTGGACGGTGACCCGCTGTGCGCGGAGAACGCGCGCGTCGAATCCGCCGAGCGGGTCGAGTTGGAGAAAGCCCTCGTCGGTGACATGGCGGACCATGAAGCCGATCTCGTCCATGTGCGCCGCGATTGCGACGCTGTAGTCGCTCTCGCCGTCGATACTGCCGACGACGTTGCCCATCGCGTCCGAACTGACGCGGTCGGTGCTCGTTTCGAGTTCGCGCCGAACGATCTCTCGAATCCGGTCCTCGTAGCCGGGGACGCCGCTCGTCTCCGTCAGTTCCCGAAGCAGTTCGAAGTCGAAATCCATGCTCGGTGGTGACCGACCCGGGTCAAAAGCGCACGGTTCCCGGCGGTCGACGCCGGAAAACAACTCACAACGCGTTCTTCATGGTTCCGGAACGTTTTTGCGCCGGATACGACCATGCATAGCTATGGCAGACGAATCCGTCGAAGCGGAACTCCGCGCGCAGCTACAGGAAGCCTTCGAGGGCGCAGACTACCCCGTCAGCAACCAGATGGACCTCGTACCCGCGCTCCCGAACGGTCCGGGCACGCGCTTCGAGGCGGGTGACGTGAGCTTCACTGCGATGGAGATAGCCGCGAAACTCGGCAGCCACCAGGACTTCCCGTACGACGACGCCGACAGCCTCGTCGACGACGTGATGGAAGGCCTGCGCGCCGAAGGGATGCTCTAAGATACCGAAACGTCGTTACGCGTTCTCTCTCCCTCGAGCGACGCACTCAGTCGCCGCGTCGCTCCCGGCCGTGTTCCTCGCAGAGCACGTCGCCCGCCTCGGAGCCGAGATAGAACGCGTCACCGGTCTCGATGGCGCGTCCGCAGACCGCACAGCCGTCGTCGTGACGGAGGAAGTACTTCCCTTCGGCTCGACCGGTTTCGAGACGCCCCGCCTCGACGGCCGGGCGGGTGAGTCCTTCGCCGATCTGCGTGCGCTCCGGAGTATCCGCGGCCTCGAATCGGATGATAGGCACACGTCGAGTAGTACCGCGGGCGAAGTAGCTCCCACGGCGAGCGATTCTTAATGGCTCGCGCCCAACCACAACCGTGCTTTCGGAGTGGCTCGCTCTGTTCCCCCCGTGGCTGCTCGTCGGCCTCCTCTTCGGAGCAGTAGCTTCGGTTTTCGCCGCTGGCGTGTTCGTCGTCGGCGGTCGCTTGTTCCCGACGGCCCCTCTCGACGAGGCCGCGAAAATCGACGGAACGAACCGACGCCGAACCGAGATTCGCGAGTATCTCGACGCCATCGGCGAACCGTTCGCGGAGGACCATCCGGTTCACGGCCAGACGGTCGCGTTCTACCTCCCTTCCCGGGATGTCGCCATCACGTTCGACGCGCAGGCGTACTTCCGTATCGAACGCGCCGGCACGTACGCTGTCCTCTGCGAACACGAGATGCCCGGCGCGCAACTCGGGCGGCGACTTCCGTTCGAGGTGCCGGAACTCGAACCCGAACTAGCCGACCTCGACGACCCAATCGCCGGAGCGTTCGAACGCCTCGGCCTTCCGTCGACCGCCAGTGCCGACGACGTGAAAGCGGCGTATCGCTCGGAGGTAAAACACGCCCACCCCGACCACGGCGGTAACGAGGCCGAGTTCAAACGCGTCCGCGAGGCGTACACGATGGCGAAAGACCACGCCGAGGCGTAAACTCGGCACCAGAACCCGCATCAGCGACCGTCGAGTTCCCTGACCTCGTGAGAGATATCCTCGTCGCGGAGCGCGTCGGTGACGCGACCGACGGCGTCCATCGTCGCGACGACGAGAACTGACTGCCCGCGCGCCGCGGCGGCGGCGGCTACGTCGCCCGCGGCGACGGTGACCTCGGGGTGAACGCCCGACGACCGGAGCGCGACGGTCGCTTCGACACCCGAGGCGACGACGATGTCGACGTCGTCGCAGAGTTCCGCGAGCACATCCGCGTCGACGGCGCGACTGCCGCCCGTCCGAACCGCCGGGACCTGGACGACGGTGACGCGCCCGGCGTCCATCTCGATGACACCCTCGAACCCGGTGACGCCCACGTCGGTTCCCGCGTCGGCGCTCGTCGTCGCGACGCCCGTCGCCGGCCCGGCGTCACCCGGCGTCGCGTGCAGGAGGCCGCCGCGAATCGAAAGCGAGACCGGGTCGCCGACCTCGACGTCGTCGGTGGCAATGGCGGCGTCCTCTTGGACGCTTTCGAGGACGTCTTCGGTAACGTGTTCGGCGTAGCGCCGCAGCGATTTCGCCTCGCGGAAGAGCCAGTCGACGCCCTCCTTGGTGACTCGGTAGCGCGAGCGACCTTCCTTGTCGACGAACCCTTCGTCGACGAGTTCGCGGATGTACTCGGAGACGGCCTGGCTGGTAACGCCGACCGCCGAGGCGATCTCGCCCTGACTCACTGCTGGTTGTCGGTCCGCGATTTCGACGAGGATGCGAAACCGCGTGGCCGTACGCTTGTCCTGCAGGGCGTCGCTCATGTCGCGAGGGTGGACCGGCGGGTTGAAAAAGTCACCGTCGCGCCGGCGCCTCGTCGACCGGAGAGCAGTACCGATTTGCTCGCGGCGCTCTTCTCACGACGCGTGCCCGATTTCGTCCTCGCCGACCGAGCCGTCTTCCTCCCAGCGAGCAAGACGCTCGTCGTCGCCGACCTCCACGTCGGCCGCGACGAAGCCTCCGAGGTGGAGTTCCCGCTCGGCGAGCGCGCAGACCTCCGCGAGAGATTCGCCGCGTTGCTCGACCGTTTTTCGCCCGCCGAAGCCGTCTTCGCGGGCGACGTGCTCCACTCGTTCTCGCGCGCGTCGGCGGCGACGACGGAGAGCCTTGACGAGTTGGTTACCGCCTGCCGTGACCGCGGTGTTCGGCCCGTTCTCGTCGTCGGCAACCACGACACGATGCTCGACTCGGTATGGGACGGAACGCTGTACGACGAATATCTACTCGGCCGAAAAGCGGGAGGTGACGGCGACGACAGCGACCGGATACTCGTCTGTCACGGCCACGCGGAACCCGACGGCGACGCCGACTGCTACGTCGTCGGCCACGACCACCCGACGATCACCATCGAAGGCCAGCGCCGACCCTGCTTCCTCTACGGTCCGAAGACGTATCGCGACAGCGACGTGCTGATGCTCCCGGCGTTCAGTTGCCTAGCGCCGGGCGTCGAGATCAACGGGATGCGGACCCGCGACTTTCAGTCGCCGCTGGTCACCGACGCCGACGCGCTTCGGCCGCTCGTCTACGACGAACCGGGCGACGAAGCCCTCAGATTCCCGCCGCTCGGAAAGCTTCGACGGCTGTTGTAGGCGGAATGGGTGCTCGAACCGGACTGTTCCTTCGGACGGAGCGAACTGGTTTACGACTCTGCGTTGGCCCCTCGCTCATGGCACGAGTGTTCAAATCGCCGGCCAGCTACGTACAGGGAGCGGGCGTCGCCGACCAACTCGGCGAACACGCCGCGCGGTTCGGAGAGTCGGCGCTCCTTCTCGCCGACGAAATCGTCCTCGACATCGCCGAAGAGACGGTTCGGTCGAGCCTCGACGACGCCGACATCGACCTGTCGACCGTCACGTTCGAGGGCGAGGCCTCCGAGACGGAGATAAATCGCGTCACCGACGCCGCCGAGGAGCAGGGGGTAGACTTCGTCGTCGGCGCGGGCGGCGGGAAAACGCTCGACACCGCGAAGGCCGTCAAGGAGGACGCGAACATCCCGGTCGTCTCGATGCCGACCGTCGCGTCGACCGACGCGCCGACGAGCAGCCTCTCCGTAATCTACAGCGAGCACGGCGAGTTCGAGAGATACCGCTTCTACTCGTCGCACCCGGAACTCGTGCTCGTCGACACCGCGCTCGTCGCAGCGGCCCCGACGCGATTCTTCGTCTCCGGCGTCGGCGACGCGCTCGCGACCTGGTTCGAAGCCGACGCGACCTACCGCTCGACCGGAACGACCATCTTCGGGGAGCAACCGACGCGGAGCGGCCACGCCCTCGCCGAACTCTGCTACGAGACGCTCCGCGAGCACGCGCTCTCGGCGGTTCAGGCCGTCGAACGCGACGCAGTCACCGAGAGCGTCGAGGCCGTGACCGAGGCGAACACGCTCCTAAGCGGCCTCGGCTTCGAGAGCGGCGGCCTCGCGGCGGCGCACTCGATACACAACGGGTTGACGCAACTGGAGGCGACGCACGACGCGACGCACGGCGAGAAGGTGAACGTCGGAACGCTGACGCAACTCGTCTTGGAGGGGAAAAACGATGCGTTCGTCCAGGATGTTTTCGAGTTCTCCGCGACAGTCGGTCTCCCGGTAACGCTCGGAGATATCGGACTTGAGGATCCGAGCCGTGACGACCTCGACCGCGTGGCCGAGGCTGCCTGCGTCGAGGACGAGACTATCCACAACGAACCGTTCCCGGTCGAACCGTCGATGGTCCGCGACGCGCTCTCGACGGCGGACGCGCTGGGTCGGCAGGTTCGAGAGGACTGAATACGGAACGGAAGGTGACGGCGTCAGTCGGCGCCTTCCGCTTCGCGCGAGCGCTGCCGGGCCTCGTGCAGTTGCGCGCAGACGCCGCCCTGCCCCCGCATGTTCACCGACGCCAGGCGACCGCGGCGGCGGACGAGTTCGAACTCGTCGACCGAAATCGGCTCTCTCTCGGGCGTGCGGAACAGCGGTCCCGAGTCGAGGTCGAGACCGACTGACTCGGCTTTTTCCACGTAGTCGACCATCGAATCGCGCGGCACGCAGAGACGTATGGCTCCGTCGGCGACCGAGACGACCACCCGCTCGCTGTCGGGGCCGTCGGGGTCGAACGCCACGTCGTCGGTCGTCAGCGAGACGAGTTGTTCCGGGGTCGCGCCGGCGTCGAGCAAGGCGTCGAGCGCTCGGTGCTGACGGACGATGCGCGCCTTCTCGTTGAGTTCACGTCGGACCGCCTGGAGGTCACCGTCGGCGTCGTCGAACGCCTCTGCGAACACGCGGTCTCCGTTCACCCCCTCGGTGAGTTCGGTCTCGTGGACGTGATCTTCGAGGACGACGCGAGCACGGCCGACGCCGGGGAGCGACTCGACCGCCGCGCACGCGTCGACCAGCATGAGCCACGCGAACGCGGGCGAGCACCACGCCGTCGGCAGCGAGAGGCGGACCGTCACTGTTCCGCTGCCGCGGTCGCCGTCGGTGGCGTCGCTGCCGCAGTCACTGGGAGTCTCGCCGCCGCCGAGTTCGATGCCGGTTATGTAGTCGAGTTCGACGATAGAGCGGTCGAGTTCCGGGTCAGTGACTCCGTCGAGCGCGTTTCGGACCGCGCTGCGTCGCGGCGTGACCGCGCTCGTGAGAGGTTCGCCCGACGGAAATTCGCCCGCCATCAGTCCGCGGCCGCGTCCGCGGCGTAGTCGTCGCCCAGTCCGAACTGTTCGGATATCTCGTCGGACTGCAGTTCCTTCTTCTTCTTCTCGATGTCGATGTCGTAGAGGCGGGCAGCGTTCTCGCCCATCACCTTCCTCATCACCTCTGTCGAGAGTTCGACGCCGTACTCGTCGCGCTGCTCGGGGGTGAGTTCGGCCTCCATTACCAGTTCGACGAGCCAGTCGGGGTTCCACAGCGCATAGTCGCTGCCGAAGAGGAGTCGGTCCTCGCCGAGCCAGTAGAGCAGTTCGCCCATTATCTCGCCGAACTTCCGGGGTCGGTTCTGCACCATCGGCGCGGCGACGGCGAGGCCGCCGTAGACGTTTGGCTCTTGCGCGCCGATCCAGCAGAAGTCGTCGAGTCGGGGGAGACCGACGTGCTCGACGACGAAGTTCAGTTCGGGGAAGGAGGTGGCGGCGTCGTCGACGTCGGCCACGTCGAAGGCGTCGCGGTTCAGCGGCCGGATCGTCGGTCCCTTGTGGGGGTGGATGTTTTTGATTCCTAACTCGCTGCACTTTTCGAGGAACTCGAACGTCTCGGGGTCGTCGAGTCGCCACCCCTTCGAGTCGCCCTTCCACTCCGCCGTGTAGAGCTTCACACCGTCGACGTCGTACTCCTCCTTCTGGCGCTCCAGTTCGCGCTTGCCAGCCTCGCCGTCGCGCGGGTCGAACCGACCGTTGACGATGAACCGTTCCGGATACCGGTCGACGAGTTCGGCGTTGTCGTCGACGGTGTTGAACCCGTTCTTGTAGAACTCGTGGAGGTGCGTCGGCTGGAAGATGGCCATGTCGACCGCGCCGTTGCCGAACAGGTCCTCGACCATCCGGTCGGCGCTGTACTTTCGATACTCGTCGAGGCTCCACTGCCGGTCCTCGGGCGTGAACCCGGTGTGATAGTCGTAGAAACAGCGGATGAACTGCTCACCGCCGTCGGTCTTGATGTTCTCCTCGCTCGCGTCCCAGTGGTGGACGTGTGCGTCGACGACGAACACGTCCTCCCCGCGTTGGCGGTACATTGTGGGTTGATATCAGGACACATTCTACATTATTGTTCGTGATGTTATCACTCATTGACAATTTATTGTGTGATCATATATTTTCCGTGTTAATTTGCTAAACAGCTATCACGTCGTGCGTGTCAGTTTGTATCATGATGCAAGCCGCGAGATTACACGAGTACACCGACGACATGGAAAATGCGCTGTCGATAGACGAGGTCGACCGACCGGAGCCGGGTCACGGCGAAGTCGTCGTCGAAGTCGAGGGCGCGGGGTGGTGCCAGACGGACAACCACATCATCGAGGGGATGTGGACCGACTACGTCGAACAGGAGCTTCCGATGACGCTCGGCCACGAGAACGCCGGAACCGTCGTCGAAATCGGCGACGGCGTTGAGACCGTCTCGGAGGGCGACTCGGTCATCTGCCACCCAGTGATGACCTGTGGTGTCTGTCGCGCCTGTCGGATGGGCGAAGACATGTACTGCGAGAACCTCTCGTTCCCCGGACTCACGACCGACGGCGGGTTCGCCGAGTATCTGCTCACCTCTCAGCGGTCGGTCATCCCGCTTCCAGAGGGCACCGACACGACCGACATCGCGCCGCACGCCGACGCCGGTATCACGGCGTACCACGCCGCCAAGAAGGCTGTCCGCGAACTGAACCCCGGCGACCACGCCGTCGTCATCGGCATCGGCGGTCTCGGCCACATCGGCCTGCAGTGTCTGAACGCGATGAGCGCGGCGAACATCGTCGCCGTCGACCTGAAAGACGAGGCGCTGGACCTTGCGGCCGACCTCGGCGCCCACGAGACGGTGAATCCGACGAACGTCGACGCCGCCGACGCGATCGACGACGTCACCGACGGCGCGGGCGCGCGACAGGTACTCGACTTCGTCGGCGCCGACCAGACGACCGAACTCGCCCCGGACATCGTCTCGGCGGGCGGTGACCACCACATCATCGGCTACGGCGGGCACATCCACGAACCGACGCAGGCGCTCGTAAACGGCGAGTTCAGTTTCCGCGGTAACATCGTCGGCAAGTACACCGAACTGCAGGAACTCGTCTCGCTGGTCGACCGCGGCGACGTCGAACTCCACACGTCGCGCTACGACCTCGACGACGTGAACACCGTCGCCGAGAAACTCGAACACGGCGAGATCGAGGGCCGCGCAGTCATCACGCCGTAAGCGCCCTCTTCTCTCGCCTCCCCTCGCTCTCGTCGCTCGACTCGCCTCGTTACCGCAAGTCCTCGACGACCGCTCGCGCCGCTTTTCTCCCGCTCTCCATCGCGCCCTGAATCGACGACCACTCGGTGTAGTCGCCGGCGAGGTACACCCAGCCGTCGGGGTCGTCCGCGTCCGGCAGGCGCTCGTGGATTCCCGGCGGTTGGGCGAACTGCGCGAACGGGACGCGCGTCGTCTTCAGCAGTCGAAGTCCGTCGAACGTCCGGTCGGGGTACCACGCAGCCAGTTCCTCGAGCGTCCGCTCGAACAGTGCCTCCTCGTCGGCGTTTTGGGCGTTTTCCCCGAGGAACGTCGCGTTGAGGAAGACGGCGTTCTCCGGCGCGTACTCGGGGGCAACCTCCGAGAGGGGGACGACCGTGTTGGGAGTGGCGTCGCCCGCGTTGAGCAGCAGCTTTCGGCCGGTTCCGAGCGACGCGCCGCCGCGAATCGCGTAGTACTGGGTGACGCAACCCGTCCCCTCGGTCGGAATCGACTCAACGCCTGTGAGGTCGCGCGCCGTCCTCGGATCCGTCGCCACGACGACGGCCTCGGCTTCGACGTGCTCGCCGTCGACGGTGACTGAAGCACTGTCGTCCTCGTCGGCGGCGTCGACGACGCTCACCGACGCGCCGAGTCGAATCTCCGCGCCCGCCTCCCTCGCCTTCGCCGCCAACTGCTCGGGGATTGCCTGCATCCCCGCCGCAGGAACCGCAATCTTCCCCCGCGAGAGCGACCGAAACGTGTACTCGAACACCGATTTCGAGGTTCCGAGCGACCGGTCGAGCGTGATACCGCCGTAGAACGGCGCGACGAAGTTCTCGACGTAGTCGTCAGAGAACCCCCACTCGTCGAGATACTCGCGAATCGACGGCTCGGGGCCGGTGAAAAAGTCAGATTCCCGGCGACTCCCGACGTGCTGGCGGAGCGCGAGCGTCCGTGCTTTGTCCCAGAGCGTCACCTCGTCGTTGCGGAGCGAGTCGGCGAGCGCGCTGGGTTCTCTGAACGGGTCCGACAGCACCGAGCGCTTGCCGGGGCGGGCGATGACCGCGCCGGGTGAGAACGTCCGCAGGTTCAACGCGCCGAGGTCCAGTTCGCGCCGAACCGCGGGGTAGGCGGTGAACAGCACCTGGAACCCGCGGTCGAACGTGTACCCGTCCTCCCGCTCGGTTCGGACGCGGCCGCCGACTTCCTCGCGCTCCTCGTACACCGTCACGTCAAACCCCGAGTCGGCGAGACGGCGGGCGGCGATGAGGCCCGCGAGGCCCGCACCGACCACGGCTACGGCTGTATCGTCTGGCATACGCGTTCGTTTGGGCGCGCGATACAAAGTGTCTCCTGACGGTTCAACAGGATGGCCCTTCGACCACCCGTCCCGGTCGACGGTTCCGCCCAACGGGAAGCGCTTAGTCGGTTCCGTCGCAACGGCCGGTATGCAGACTAGCGAGGCGTTCTCCGGACTGGCGTGCGTCGACTGCGGGACAGTCTACGGCGCGGACGTTTCCGGCCGTTGTCCCGACTGCGGCGGATTCCTCGACGCACAGTACGATTACCGCGACGTCGTCGCCGACGGCGATTGGGAGTCGTTCGCGGGCGAGGCGTCCGGAATGTGGGCGTTCGAGGCGCTGTTACCCTTCCGAGCCGCCGACGCGGTGACCGCCGCCGAAGGGAGAACGCCGCTCGTCGACGCGCTGCGACTCGCCGACGAACTCGGCGTCGAACGCGTCGCCGTGAAAGACGAGGGTCGAAACCCGACCGGGACGTTTCTCGACCGGGGGATGAGCCTCACGCTGACGGCCGCTGATCAGCACGCCGAGACAGAGGATGTGGAACCGCTCGCGCTGGCGACGCCGGGCAACGCCGGGCAGTCGGCGGCGGCGTACGCCGGGCGTGCCGGACTCCGCTCGTACTCGTTCGTCCCGTCGCGGTCGGCGTTCTCGAACAAGGCGATGATAAACGTCCACGGCGGCGAGATGCGCGTCGTCGGCGGACGCTACCCGCAGGCGCTCGACGCCGTCAACGAGCAACTCGCGACGGAGTACTACTCGCTGCAGGAGTTCACAACGCCGTACCGCCACGAGGGCGCGAAGACGCTCGCCTTCGAGTTGGTCGCCGAGTTGGATGGCCAGTTGCCGGACGCCGTCGTCGTCCCCGCATCGACGGGCGAACTCGTCGTCGGGTTGGAGAAAGGGTTCCGCGAACTCGTCGAGGTCGGCCTCGCCGACGACGTACCGCCGCTGTACGCGGTGCAACCGGGGAACTGCGCGCCCGTCGTCGCCGCCTTCGAGCGCGGCGCGGAGACTATCGAACCGTGGGAGGTGCCGGACACCATCTGTGGCGAACTCGAAGTGCCGACCCCGGCAGGTGGCGAACTCGCGCTCGCGGCGCTCCGCGAAACCGGCGGCGACGCCGTCGCCGTCTCCGACGACGACATTCTGGCCTCGGCGGTCGCCGCCGCGCAGCACGAGTCAATAGAGGTCGGCGTGGCGGGTGGGGCGGCCCCGGCGGGTGCGTGGGCGCTCGCGGAGGAAGGAAGATTCGACGCCGACGACACTGTCGTCCTCGTCAACACGGAGTCGGGGCTGAAGACCCCTGACGTGCTCCGGAGCCACCTGATGGGACAGGGTATCTGAGCGGCGAAGCGCCTTGACGACGGCCGAGACCGACTCCCCGGCGTTTATTTGGCTGAGCGCCGTATCCTCGCCCGAATCAGTTCGGCCATCGCGGATGTGACGCGCGACGGCGGAACGATGCCTGCGAGTATGACCGCGAACGTGACTCCCGAAACTGAGATGCGGCGACTGACCCCCGACGTGGTCGTCGTCGGTGCCGGTCCCGCCGGATGCGTCCTGAGTTACATGCTCGCCCGCAGCGGCGTCGAGACGCTGCTGCTCGAACGCAACGCGACGCTCGACCGGGAGTTTCGCGGGTTCGGTTTCCAGCCGTACGTCGCCCGAGCGTTCGACCAACTCGGCCTCCTCGACGACGTGCTCGACCTACCGCACGAGCGCGTGCAGAAGGCGTACGCCTCGGTGTACGGTCGGCGCTACGAACTGCTAGACTTCACGGACGTCTCGCCGCGGGAGAACTTCCTCCTGCTGATGGACCAGCCGGCGCTTCTGGAACTGCTCGTCGAGCGGGCCGGCGAGTTCGAGAAGTTCTCGTTTCGGTCCGCGACGGCGGTGACCGACGTTCGAGAGGAGGACGGGCGAGTCGTCGGCGTCGACGCACGCGACCGGGAGGCGAACGCCGAACTCGAAATCGAGAGTCGCCTCGTCGTCGGCGCGGACGGCCGTTACTCGACGGTTCGAGAGGCCGCCGGAATCGACGCAGGGCTGTTCGACTCGGAGTTAGAGATCGTCTGGTTCAAGCTCGAAGACGCCGCCATCGACGTGACGACGCAACTGCGCGTCGGCGAAGCCGGCGTGCTGGTCTACGCGCCGCTCAGCGACTCCGTCGCGCAGTGCGGGTGGCCCATCCCGAAGGGAAGCTACGGCGACCTCAGGGCGCGAGGAATCGAGGCGTTCCGCCGGCAACTCGTCTCCGTCGACCCCGACCTCGAAGGAACAGTCGAGACGCAACTCACAGAGTTCGGTGACTGTTCCCTGCTCCGCGTCGAACCGGGACTCTGCGACCAGTGGGTCGACGACGGCCTGCTCCTCCTCGGCGACGCCGCGCACGTCGCCTCGCCGTTCGGCGGGCAGGGGAACAGCCTCGCCGTCCAGGACGCCGTCGTCGCCCACGGGACCATCGTGGCGGCGCTCTCGAAGACGTACCGAAGCGACGGCGTGCTCCCCGTCGATCGACTCCGGCGGTTCGAGCAGCGTCGGTACCCGGCCGTCGAGCGAGTGGTTCGGATGCAGCGCCGGATCGAACGACTCGTCACCGGACTGCTGCTGTACGGCTACCGCGTTCCCGAACCGATTCGGATTCCGGCGTTGCGCGCGGCGTTCGGCGCTCTCTCGACGGTCGGAACGTCGTCGCTCGGTCGTCGACAGCGGCGGCTACTCGCGTTCGGCCCGGACCCACCGCGGGTCGACAGTACGCTCTTCGTTTCCGACGAGCAATCGATGACGACAAGTTAACCGGTTCGTTCGCCACGCCAGATATAATAGTTCGCCACGTCTAATCCCGCCCATGTTGAGCGACGTGATGGAGGATTACTTGAAGGCTATCTACACCCTCCAGACCGAACATGGGCCGCCGGTTTCGACCTCCGCCATCGCCGAGCATCTTGACAAGACCGCGCCGACGGTGACGAGCATGCTCGGCAAACTCGAAGAGCGAGGGTTGGTCGACCGCGAGAAGTACAAGGGCGTCGAGCTGACCGACGAGGGCCAGACAGTGGCACTGGAGGTTCTTAGACACCACCGACTGCTGGAGGCGTACCTGACCGAGCACCTCGACTACTCGTGGAGCGAGGTCCACGACGAGGCCGATGCGCTCGAACACCACATCAGCGAAGCGTTCGAGCAGCGCGTCGCCGAGGCGCTCGGCAACCCGGAGTTTGACCCCCACGGCGATCCGATTCCGAACGTCGACCTCGACCCGGTCGAAGACCAGACGACCCGCCTGAGCGAACACGACGAGGGTGACCGCGTCGTCGTCGCCCGCGTCTCCGACCGTGACGAAGACGAACTGGAGTATCTCGCCGAGGCCGGTCTCGTCCCCGGTGTGGAGGTCGAGATCGTCGATATCGCACCGTTCGGAATGGTCACCGTCCGCGTCGACGACCACGAGCAGAGCCTCCCCGAGTCGGTTGCCCGCTCGATCCGCGTCGAACCGGTCGGTGAACCCGAGTCCGCCCCCGCAGGGGTGGGTGGTGCGTGAACTGGTCGGAGATTCTGATCGTCGCCTTCGTTACCCAACTCGCCGTCCTCCCCGGCGAGAAAGTGCAGTTCATCATTGCCGGCCTCTCGACGCGCTACCGACCGGCGGTGGTCGTCGGGGCCGCCAGCGCCGCCTTCGCCGGGTGGACCGCGCTGGAGATTCTGTTCGGGAGCGCGCTGCAAGCGGCGCTGCCGGGCGTCGCCCTCGACGCGTTCACCGCCGTCCTGTTTCTCGCCTTCGCCGTCCTTCTGTTCCGGTCGGCTCTGGGAGCGAGCGATGACGACCCGACGCGGACGGCGCGCAGCGACGGGGGAACCGAACGTGTGGGCGGCAGCGTCGCCTCACTCGCGCCGGACCTCGACACGAAACTGTTCGGCTACGACCTGAGCGGTCGGTTCGGCGGCTTCCTCCCCATCTTCGCGATGATGGTCGCCGGTGAGTTCGGCGACAAGACCCAACTCGTGACCATCGGTCTGGCCGCACAGTACGGCGCGAGCAGCGCTATCTGGGCCGGTGAGATGCTCGCAATCGTCCCCGTGAGCCTCGCGAACGCCTACATCTTCCACAAGTTCGCGCACGCGGTCGACATGCGGAAGGCGCACTTCGCCGGCGCGGCGCTGTTCCTGCTGTTCGGTCTCGACGTCCTTCTCTCGGTCGCCACCGGCTTCTCGGCGTGGGAAGCGCTCGTCGCCGCCGTCGCCGACGCCGTGATAGCGCTCGTCTGAGCGGAGACGGGAGGCGTGAACGACGTAACGGGACCGCGACGTTTTTCGGGACCTGTCTCCCACCGTCCAACGTGTTTGACGCGCTGACCACCGCGCTCGCGGGCGTCATCTTCGGACTGGCGCTGGCTGCGCCGCCAGGACCGATGAACGCCGTTATCGCCGAGGAGAGTGTCGTCTACGGGTGGTCCTCGGGATTTCGAGCAGGACTCGGCGCGTTCACCGCCGACTTCGTCTTCTTCGTCCTCGCGCTGGTCGGCGTCGTCGCGTTCGTCGAGCGGTTCCCGACGGTTCGCGCGGTGATGGTCGGTATCGGCGGCGTGCTAATGCTCTACTTCGCCGTCGGAGCGGTTCGCTCCGCCTCGGAGTCGTTCCGCGACGGGTCGCTCGCAGACGACAGCGCGGGCTTCCGAAAGGCGTTCGCGCTCGCGCTGACGAATCCGTACCAGATACTGTTCTGGCTCACCATCGGCGTCGGACTGCTCGAACCTGGCACCGTCGACGTGCTCTCGCAGACGCCGTACGTGGGCGACGAACTCGTCGGGCGACTCGTCGTCGAGACGGGGAGTCCGGCGCTGCTAATCGGCTTCTTCGGCGGCATCTTGCTCTGGGTTTCCGGTTTTCCGGCGGCGCTCGTCACCGCCGAACGCCGTGTCGAGTCGCTCGCGCCCGTCGTCGCCGGTGCCAGCGGCCTCGTCCTCGGCGGCTTCGGCGTCGCGTTTCTGTACGACGCGGCGACGCAGTTGCTCTGAAACGCTCCGCGTCGGCGCACCTCAGACCACGTGCGAGCCATCAGCGCCCCTCCGTTCGAGCGGTACCCCGGGTGGTCGCTGCCGACTCGACTTTGCTGTTACTTTTGAACCGTGTGATCTCTTGCGGAACGTGTTGTAGTTGTCACTCATGCAGAGTCGAACGTGGTTCGTATCCCGGAAACAGACGGCGAAAGTGGCCGTGTGTCCGAAGCCCGCGTGGCACAAACGGTTTCTACGCGGAGGGTGACGTTCGGGTATGTTCGACAAAACGACGTGGATTAAACTCCCGCGCAACGTCCTCGTCGGGCACGGCGTCGTCGACCAGTTGGCCGACGCGGTCGCGGAACTACCCTTTTCGGGCAGTCCGCTCGTCGTCACGAGTCCGACGCCGAAGCGACTCGTCGGCGACCGGGTCTGCGCGCAGTTCGACGACCCTGCGACAGTCACCGTCTCGGAGGCGAACTTCGCGGCCGTCGAGCGCGTCATCGACGCCGCTCGCGAGACGGAGGCGGGCTTCCTCGTCGGTCTCGGCGGGGGGAAACCCGTCGACATCGCCAAGATGGCCAGCGACCACCTCGGCCGAGGGTTCGTCTCGGTTCCGACGGCGGCGAGCCACGACGGCATCGTCTCCGGTCGGGGGTCGGTCCCCGAGGGCGACACCCGCCACAGCGTCGCCGCCGACCCGCCGCTGGCCGTCGTCGCCGACACGGAACTGTTAGCAGAGGCTCCGTGGGAACTGACCACCGCGGGCTGTGCGGACATCATCTCGAACTACACCGCGGTGCAGGACTGGCAGCTCGCAAATCGTTTGAAGAACGTCGAGTACTCCGAGTACGCCGGGGCGCTCTCGCAGATGACCGCCGAGATGCTCGTCGACAGCGCCGACTCCATCAAACCAGGACTGGAGGAGTCCTGCTGGATCGTCGTGAAGGCGCTCGTCTCTTCGGGCGTCGCGATGTCCATCGCCGGGTCGTCGCGGCCCGCCTCGGGCGCGGAACACTTGTTCTCGCATCAGCTCGACCGTATCGCGCCCGGCAAGGCGCTCCACGGTCACCAGGTCGGCGTCGGCTCGATCATGACCGCATACCTCCACAGCGGGCCGAAAGGGGAGTGGCGCAACATCCGCGACGCGCTGGAGAGCATCGACGCGCCGACGACGGCGGCGGACCTCGGAGTCACCGCCGACGAGGTGCTCGAAGCGTTGACGACTGCCCACGAGATTCGCGACCGGTACACCATCCTTGGCAACGGTGTGGACGAGAGAGCCGCCGAGGAAGTCGCCGCCGTCACCGGCGTCATCTGATTCTCGACACACGTCGTTCGACGCGTCTCGACCGATAGCGTCGCCGCGACGGTTTGACGACCGAACCCGAACGCAAATAGTCGGTCCACACTAACCGTCCGGTATGGCAACAGCCAGCGCCGGCGGGGTCGTGAAGGAACACCCCGCGGCCATCACTGTGGTTCTCAGCGTCGTCGGCTACGCTCTCGTCGTCGGGACGTTTCTCGGGTTCGTCCCGTCGAGGGTGTTTCCCGAACTCACGCTGCAGCAAGTGAACCGCCTCGCCGACGCCATCGCGCTCGTCAACACCGTCAACACGGGCGTCCTCGTCGCCGGGTGGTACTGGATTCGTAACGACGAGGTGAGAAAGCACGCGACGGCGATGGTCACCTCGTTTGTGCTCATCCTCCTGTTTCTCGTCCTCTACCTGACGAAGATCGGCGGCGGCGGCACCAAGGAGTTCGTCGGCCCGCAACTGGTGTACTACGCGTACCTCGCGATGCTGGCGATTCACATCGTGCTCTCTATCGTCTCGGTGCCGGTCGTGCTGTACGCGCTGGTACTGGGGCTCACCCACACGCCCGCTGAACTCCGGACGCAGACGCCGCACAGACGCATCGGTCGCATTGCCGCCGGGTCGTGGATTCTCTCGCTGTCGCTCGGCGTCGTCACGTACCTGCTGTTAAACCACGTCTACGACTGGGAGTTCGTCGCCGCATCGATCGCCGTTCCGCTGTGGTAAGGGGGCGCTGATTCCGATGTGCGACGACCTTGACGCGCTGCTTTCCGACCTGCACGCCGAACTCGAAGCGACGGCGACGCTGCCGATTGCGCCGCGCGCGAACGCGTGGCTCGGCGAGGCGGAAGCCGTCGCCGCCGACCTCGCGGCGGGCGACGCAGACGACGAGGTAGTCGCCCGTCGAATCGGTCACGTCGAGCGACTGCTCGAGAACGTCGACGGGACCGAGAGCGCCGACGCCGACGCGCACGTGGCCGCCGCTCGGGCGCTCGTGAAACGCATCGAAAAACGGATCGACGGCTCCTGAGGCCTGTCAGATTCGAGCGGACGTGACGGAGCAACCGCAGTCGTAACAGGCGTCCGGGAGCCACGGCTTGTTTTCAACGACGCGACGCGTCTCGTCGCAGCGAGGACAGTAAGCCGTTTGTTGGTAATGTGTCGCCATACCAGATGGGCAACGTCCATCGTTATAGTACCCACTATGTGTGATATATTGTGAACAATTCTGCACGTACGTAACGCGATCCGTTGGCGGTTCGGACGTTCCGACAGCCTCGTTGCCGGCGAACTACTCGTTCGTCCGTTCTCAGCCGATGTAGCGCAGGTCGTCGTCGGTGGGCAGGCTCTGTTGCTGCTGCATCTCCTGAATTTTGCCGACGACTTCCTCCATCTCCTCGGCGCGCTCCTCTAGCGAGGCGAAATCAACCTCAAACTCGAGGACGTGCTGGAGCACTTCGATGACCGCGCGCGCGCTCTTGGGGTCGACGAGGTAGCCGCTCGTCTCGCCCATCAAACAGGCGGCGTCGAGACCGCGGCGCTTGCCGAGACCGAGGATGAGCCCGGAGACGCCGACGATGCCGCCTGCTGGTTCGTCGGGGCGGAACTCGACGCCCGCGTCTTCGAGTTCCTCCTTCCCGTCGGCGTCGCTTACCGCGCCGAGGACGGTGTACTCCTCGACGAGTTCGCCGGTCGGCACGCCGCCGAGCGCGAACGCGCGGGAAACGCCGAATTCTTCGGCGACGTCGAGAAACGCGTCGGTAAGTCGGTAGTGGCCGGCGTTGCTCTGCGCCTGGTGGTCGCCAGTCAGAAGCAGGAGGTCCGTCCCGTCGACGGTGACGGCGTGCAGTTCCGCGCACGTCAGGTCGGCGACGCCCTCGTCGTCGACGCTCACCTGCGGCGGGAAGTCGGAGGTGTAGACGCGGCGCACGAGTTCGCCGTCGAACTCGTCGCGGAGGTGTTCGGCGGCGAGTTTTCCGACGTGGCCGACGCCCGGCAGCCCTTCGATGAGTACCGGGTCGTCGAGCTCGGGGTCGGCGACGGCCTCGATGTCGATGTCGTCCATGGCGTTATTGCTGATTTCGCCGCTTAAGAGCGCGTCGGTACTCGCCGTGGGGGTCCTCGGGGTTGAACGGCGCGGGGGCGCTGTTCTCGGCGGTCGCTCCGCAGTCGGGACACTCCTCGGAGAGGGTGTACACCGGGCGGGAGTGGCGCTCGCGCCACGCCGAACAGACCCGGATGTCGGACTTCATTCGGTTTCTTCGTCGCGTTCGCGGTGGTACACCGCGGTACCACCGGCGGTTTCGATGGAGTTTCGAGCGCGCTCGGCGCTCGCCTCCAGTTCGGATTCGGCGGTCTTGTAGTCGGGTGCGCGCACCTTGATGCGGTACTCCGGCGACCCGACGTAGGAGACCGACAGTTCGATTTCGTCGCCGCGCTCGCCGTCGCCCTCGGCGGCGCGCAGCGCCTCCTTGATGTCGTCGACACCGTCGCCGGTCGGACAGCGGAGGTCGACGTAGCCGGTGACGTTGACGTAGGGGACCGAGACGTTCTCGCGGGCCGTTTCGACGACGGCCGTCTTCTCCTCGCCGGAGAGGTCGACGTCTTCGAGCGCTTCGGTCCCGTGAATGGCCGCCTGTTCGAAGCCGTCGTAGAGGCTCCCGAACTCGCTGTACAGGACGTTCGCGACAGTCTCGTACTGCTCGTCGTCGACGTCGTCGCCGAAGGCCAGCGCCATCCACTTGTCGGCCTTCTGCTCGTTCTTCCACTCCTGTATCTTCTCTTTGCGCTGGTGCTCGTTGACGTCCTTCAGCGAGAGGTCGATCTGCTGGGAGGACTGGTTGACGTCGAGTACCTTCGCGACGACCGTCTGTCCCTCCCGGACGTGGTCGCGGACGTTCTTGATCCACCCGCTGGCGACCTCGCTTATGTGGACGAGACCGCGTCTATCCTCGTACTCTTCGAGGTCGACGAACACGCCAAAGTTGGCGATTTCGTCCACCTTGCCGACGACGAGTTCGCCGTTGTCTGGCCAGCCGCGAAATTTCATGGGAAGAGTGAGGCGTTTACCGCGCCTCGACGGTTTCGGTCACTTCGCCTTCGAAGACCGCTTTGCCGCCCGCCGGGTGCGCGAGCGTGCTGCCGCAGACGACGCAGTTGACGGGCGTCGCGGCGCGGTCGAAGACGATCTGTTCGTTCTCGCAGTCCGGGCAGACGACGCGGTAGAAACTTCCAGCCATCGTCTACTCCTGGAACTCCAGTCGGCCGGCGCGCCAGCCCTTGCGCATGTGCGCCTTCCCGCAGTTCGAGCAGCGGTACTTGAGGTTCGTCTTCTTCGTCGGCTTGTCGCCGCCGGGCACCTTCGAGAACTTCCCGGCGTTACCGATGTGCGACGTCTGGCGTCGGCGCTGTCGGTGCTGGACCTTCTTCATCCCGGTGCTGCGTCCGCTGCGTACCTTCTCGACCTCCACTTCGTGGTGGCCGTTGCAGTGCGGACAGTACGTGTTGAAACGGCGTGGCATCTGCATAGCTATCTACCTTGCCGACTCTTTGCCGTCGCCCGTTAAAACCCGTTTGGTTCCGACTCGCCGAGCAGTCGCCGCCGAACCGCCCACCGGACCGCCGACGCGGCGCGGCGAACGTCCTCGACCGGTCGGTTTCGACCGACGCCGAGATACGCGCCGACCCGCGGCGCCGCCCCTCGCGCTCCGGCGACGGCGGCGGCGACTGCGCGGTGGTTTCCGTCGGCGACGAACGGCCGCTGCCACGGCCGACGCCGCACGCAGACGAGGTCCGGAAACCCGTCGAGCGTACTCTCGGTTCGGGCGGCAGCCGTCTCGTCGTCGATTTTCTCGTCCACTGTCGACCCCTCGAGGCCGTTCTCACCCTCCACCGCCGCCGCGATTTGCGCCGCGAGCCGTCGGATGCGAACTACGTCGACGCCGGTCTCGTCTCCGAGGCGTGGCGCGCCCTCGGCGACGACGCGTCTCGCCGCTCCGCCGACGGTGCCGTCGGGCGAGAGCGCGCTCCACAGCATTCCCTCGGGACCTTCGACGACGCGGAGACGCGAGAGCTGTTCCGGCGAGAGGACGGTGTGGTACCACCGTATCGGCGCGTCTCGCCAGAGGAAGGCCGCAGCTCCCGGGTTCAGTCGGAGCAGTCGGTCGAGCGCGTCCGAGTCGCGCGGGTGGCGAAGCTCTTCCGACCGGTCGCTCGGGGCGACACCCTCGCAGGCGAGCCAGTGGTCGAGAACTTCCCGCTGAGAGACCCGTCGCACAGCAGTCGTACGGGAGCGAGGAACTTGTTGTTTCGCCGGTTCTCGTCCCCACCCCCTCGTTTCTCCACTCCTCCCTTCGTCGACTCTCGCTTCGCGATTTCGCCGCCGCGACTGCTCGATTACCGAAGTCGTTAAGCCCGGACATTCCAAACTCACGCGTATGCAACAGCTCATCGTCCACGGAGACCCCGGCATCCGCAAGGACGCCATCATCAACTACGACGGAAAGGAGCAGATCTGCTTCTCCATCCAGCGACAGGGTGACTGGCATGGTCCCGACGAGGTGCAGTTGTGGTGCACCATCGGCACCAAGGAGGAGCGCGAGGACTACGAGAAACGCGAGTACGTCCCCCACTGGCTCAAAGTCGACTCCATCGACGCGGAGGCGCTCGACGTCGTGAAGGCGCGCAATAAACTCTCGGTCTGAGTTCTAGAACCTCTTTTCCGCCGCCAACGACTCGTCGCTCTCGCCCGGCAGTTCGTCGTGGTTCACCTCGTAGATAGTCACCGTCTCGGTCCGATACGCGACGGAGACGCCCGGCACGTCGCCGACCGACGTCTCGCCGTACCGGTCGCGCTCGGCCGGGCCGACCCAGACGTAGCGTACGTCGTATTCGCGGAGTACGTCCACTAACGCCGCGTCGTCGGTGAACGCGGCGTCGACCTGTTCGACGCGTTCGATGTACGTGTCGTAGCCGCGGTAGCCGATCTCGTGGCCCCACCCGGCGACGGTCGGGATACCGGTCAGCGTCGACGCCGGGTTGGAGTTCCAACTGTACCGACCCGGCGCGTGCGGGTACTCTCCTTCCTCGGCGTTCGGGTAGTAGTACGTCCCCGGCGCCGACAGCAGCGTCGGACGACCGGGTTTTTCGTCGAGCCACGCGATGGCTTTCGCCTCCACGGGGTGGTGCGTCTCGGCGAACCGCGTCGCGTCCAGCGTCGGTTCGCCCGCTCCCTCGAAGTGGTTGCCGAGCGCCAGCGGCGCGTAGAAACTCGTCGAGACCACCAGACAGAGCGTGAGGCCAAGCGCGAGCGTCCGTGCCGTCGCCGTCGTCGTCTCCCGGACGAGCGACGACGCACCGGAGTTCGAGTCGGCTCCGGTTCCGGCACTGGCGTCGGTGCCGCCGTCGGTCGCCGAGGCGGCGCGCCGAACGGCGGCGGGAAGCGGCCGCGCGAGCAGCAGCGTCAGCGACGCGCCGAGCGCCGTCGCCCACAGCACCCACACCTGGATGTACGTCTTGAACACCGTGTTCATCCGGAGCGGCCCCGCCTGCTCGTTGACGTAGACGAACTCCACGAGCAGCACGAGTCCGGTCCCGGCGACGACGAGCACCGTCTCAAACCCCACATCGCGGTCGAACGCGAGCGCGGCCCACCCGAAGACCAGGATGGGGAGTATCACCGCGAGGGCGGCCGTTCCGTGGCCGAAGGCGACGACGACGGCGGCGGCTACCGACGCGCCGAGCAGCCACGTGTCACCCTCGTGGAGTCGCGAGAGGAGGTACGCGGCGAACCCGGCGACGAACGCGCCGTGGACCAGCAGGAGCGGTCCGAGGGGGCTGCGGTTCGCCGGACCGAGGAACGCGATCTCGCGGCCGGACGCGCCCGCGAGGAGGAACGGGGCGCCGAGCGCAGCGCCAAGTGCGCCGGCAACGGCGACGACGCCGACGGTGACGACGAGGCGACCCGCCTGCGCCGAGAGCAACGAGGCGTCTTCGGCGGGTCGAAAACGCGTCGCGACGCCGTCGGGAAGGAGTGTCGCGGGGTGTGCGGGCGCGAAGACGAGCGCGAGCGCCGCGACGCCGAACAGCGACGGGAAACTCCACGTGTCGAGGACGAGTTGGAGGCCGCCGAGCGCCGGGAGCGCGACGAACAGTAGCGTCCGCCGGAGTCTTAGGTCGTCCTGAGGCGTCCGGAAGTACGCGAATGCGAACGCCGCACCGAGAAGCAGAAACGGCGTCCCCATCATGTGACCGTGCAGGTCGCCGTTGAGCCACGAGAAGAAGGGGAACTCGTTTATCGTCCCCTCGATGACTCGGCTGGCCGACCAGTAGCTGAAGGAATCGGTGCCCGCTAACACCTCCTCGGTGGTGTACTGCGTCGACTGCGAGGCGACGTACGCCGCCGCCGGGCGCTGCACCGATTCGGGGAGCAGAAACAGCGAGAGTCGTCCCGCGGTGACGAGGTTGCTCGCGAGGCCGACGAAGAACGCGGCCAGCAAACCCGCTGGACGACGCGCACCGCCGCGACTGTCCGCAATCGACCCCGCGAGGTCGAACGCCGCCGCGACGAGCATTGCGTAGAACCCCGCCAGCGAGAGGTTGTACGCGAATTTCGCGGGCGTGTCGGTGAGCATCGCCAGGAGGACGGTCATCAGGTGGCCGCCGTAGTAGTACTGCACGGGTTCGCCCGCGAACCAGAAGTCTTCCGGCGGGAGCGCGTCGGCGCGCAACAGTGCCTTCAGCAGGCCGAAGTCGAGGAACTTCTCGCCGCCGACGGCGTGGACGGCTGGGTCGGCGGCACGAATCGCTATCATGAACGCGAACGCCGCGAGGAAGACGGCCGCCGTGTCGGCGACGACGCGCTTGTCGACGCGAAGGTCGGACGCGAGGACGAGACAGCGTTCGCGGAGCGCCTCGCGGTCGAACGCTGCGAGCGCCGACAGTAAAAGGAGGACGCCGACGGCGACGGCGAGCGTCGCTCGGCCGAAGTATAGTTGCCCGGCCCAGTGGGCGACGAGCGTCAGCACGAGAAGCGAAAGCGGGAGCGCGAAGCCGGGCCCGCGGCCGGGGACGTATCGAAAGAGACGCGCGGCGAGCGGGAGACCTAGAACGCCGAGTACGGCGTAGACGACGACCCAGCCGACGACGTACAGATACTCCATCTACCGAGGTGACGCGAGCGCGGGAGTAAACCGTTTCCGGTTGGGACAGCCGACAGTCCGGTCGTCGGTCGACTCTCGTTCGGAGCCCGATACGTCCATCCCGAGTCAAACACTTTTTTATTGTTTGAAAGAAACCGCGACCCATGTCACGCTCCGTCGGTGTCGTCGTCCCCGCGTATCGGCCGGACGTCGACCGCCTCTCGGCGTACGTCGACGCCCTGACGGAGCGACTTGACCCGGAGACGATTCGGGTCGAACTCGACGCACCGACCTCCGAAGTCGTCGACTCGGTGTCGTCGCTCCCCGCTACCGTGAACGTCTCGCCGGTCCGTCGGGGGAAGGGCGCGGCCATCACCGCCGGCTTCGAGGCGCTCTCGACGGACGTACTCGCGTTCGCCGACGCGGACGGCAGCACGCCGGTCGGGTCGCTGGCGGACGTGCTCGCGCCGGTGCTCGCCGACGAGACGGACCTCGCCGTCGGATCGCGACGCCACCCTGACGCGACGGTCACGTCCCATCAGACGTTCGCTCGCCGCCGCCTCGGCGACGGCTTCGCGTGGCTCGCGAAGCGGCTGCTCGCCACTGAACTGTACGACTACCAGTGCGGCGCGAAGGCGATGACGGCCGAGACGTGGGCCGGCATCCGCGGCCACCTCTACGAACCGGGGTTCGCGTGGGACGTCGAACTCGTCGCCGTCGCCGCCGCGTCGAACCACTCCCTCGTCGAAGTGCCCGTCGAGTGGGAGGACCGCCCGGGATCGACCGTCTCGCCGGTTCGGACGAGTTTCGACCTCGCGCGGAGTCTGCTGTCGGCGCGCCACCGCGCGAAACTTATCCGCGAGGACCGACTGCACGCGCTGCTCGACGCCCGTCGGTCGCCGACCCCGTCGCTCATCGAACGCCTCGGTCCGGACCCGGTAGAGGAGTAACCGATGGCGAACGCCGCGAACGAGCTTCTCTCGGGCAGGCGGTTCGGCCAGTTCGTCTCCGTCGGTGCGGTCGGCGCAGTCTTCGATTTAACCGTCAGCACCGCCCTCACCGTCTGGTTCGGCGTGCTCGCGGAGGTGGCAAAGCTCGTCGGGGCGGAAGTCGCCATCGTCGTCATGTTTCTCGTCAACGACCGCTGGACGTTCGCCGACGAAGGTGCGTCGGGGACGTTCGCGGCGGTCAGACGGCTGTTGAAGTCGAATCTCGTCCGCAGCGGCGGCCTCGCGCTCCAGTTCGCCATCGTCCGCGTTCTCAGGCAGCAGAACGTGACCGTCGTCGTCGGCGGGTTCGACCTGTGGCAGGTGATACCGCTGCCCATCGCCATTCTCGCGTCGATGCTGCTCAACTACGTGGCCGAGAGTCTGCTCACGTGGCGCGTGGCCAGCGAGTGAGTCGAGGCTGACGATACCACGGCGGAAACTGACATACGGCGTCGGAATCATAACCCTTAACCGGGGGCACCCTGTTTTCAGAAACAGCGGGATGGGATAGCCAGGAGATTCCGCCGGGCTCATAACCCGGAGATCGGTAGTTCAAATCTACCTCCCGCTACTTTCTGCCGACGCAACCCACGCAACGAGGAGTCTCGGCTCCGAGTGAGTGAGTGAGTTGGCGACCGTTCGTCGAGAAGATTTGAACCAGACCGCGAGCGACCGGAGAGAGCGAAGCGGGCGAGGTTCGAATCTACCTCCCGCCACCTTCTGCCGAACCCATAACAGAAGTCGTCAACACCAGCAGCGACGACTCAGCTTTCTGACTCTCAGTCGAAGAACAGGTCCGTTCCCGGAGGTCGCTCTGCGTTCTCCGGTAGGGCGTCGAACCACCCGGCGTCGACTGCGTCACCTGCTTCGACGTTCGGAGTAGTCGAACTCGTCTCGGGTGTCGCACTGAAAACGACGAAGTTGCGTGTCGCTTTCCGGTCGTCGTTCTCCAAACGGACGGTGTAGGACCACACACCTTCGACGGCGTCGAGTGTCACGCCGAGTCCGGTCTGCTCTGCGACCCACCGTTGGGCGGCCTTCGCGTAACCCTCACCGGGTGCGACGGACGGGGCCGGTATCTTCCACCGACACGTATCAGTCACTCGCATCACCAAGATCGAACCATCGTCGGTCGTGACGCCGATTGGGGCCATATCGTCGAGGTCCGCGACGACGTCGAACGTCTCGTCGTCTACGAGGTCCGTCTGCTCGTGAAACGGAACGTCGTCGCGGCCGTGAAGTGATTCGATGTCGGCAATCGGTCCTACGTCGGTAGTCTCAGACGTGTTTTCCATCAGAATCAGTGACAGACAGATCAGGAGTCAGTCTGATAACAGTTACGCCGTGTGAGTAACTCGAAGAAGACTCCTCGCCCGATAGAGGGTCGCACGACCGTCGAAAACGGACGATCCGCTCCGACGCTACGTCCCCGTGAAGTCGATGCGACTGCCCGACGAGAGGTCGTGCTCTCCGGATGGTCCAAGCTGCTCGAAATCGAGCGAGTCGTCGGCGAGGTACACCGCCTCGTCCTCGACTTCCACGTCGACCTCGTCGAGCGTCGCTCCCTCGCACGGGCCGAAGTCGCAGTAGCCGGTCTCCTGGCCGAACGTCGCGCCGTGTTTCTGACAGACGATGTCACCGTTTCTGACGAGCGCGCCCGACCCCTTGTCGAGGCGCACGTCGGTCCAGTGCTGGCAGTAGTTGCGGAAGGCGACGACGCTCCCATCGTCGAGTTTCGTCAGAATCGCCTCGCCGAGGTCGAACCCGTCGCGGAACGTGAACAGCAGCGTGCCGTCCGTCGGGACCTCCGACAGCGCGGCGATTCGGCGGTCGTCGTCCATACCTATCCTCGTCGCGCCGCACTTGAACGTCTTTCCGTCCGGGTCCGACGGCGGGAACCGCGCGACGCGACCGAACCGCTACGGCAACTGGTACAGTTCCTCGACTCGACGTTCGTACAGTCGCGAAAGCAGCCGCGTCACCGGTCCCGTCTCGATACTGATGCCGTCGACGGTGCCGACCGGTCGAATCTCGCGGGTCGAACTAGTGACGAACGCCTCGTCGGCGCTGCGCACGTCGTTGGGGGTGAAGAATCCCTCCCGGACGGGGATTTTCTCCGACTCAGCCAGTTCGAGGATTATGTCTCGCGTGACGCCCGCGAGCACCGGTCCGTCGAGACTCGGCGTACAGAGGCGATCGTCGTTGACGAAGAACACGTTGCTCGTCGCGCCCTCGGCGACGTACCCCTCGTCGTCGAGGACGAGCGCCTCGTCAGCGCCCGTGACGCGGAGTTCGAGTAGCGCCAAGATGCCGTTGAGGTAGTTGTGCGTCTTCGCCTTCGATGGGAGCGCCCGGTCCGACGGGCGGCGCGTCTTCACCGTCTGCAGCGTCGCCGGACCGTCCCACGGTTTCTCGCCGTCGACGCCGCCGCGGGCCAGCGGCGAGAGCGTGACGACGACCGTCGGGTCGATCTCGGGCGACGGCGTCAGTTTTCCGGGTTGGACCCCGCGGGTGATCGAGAGCTTCACCGACGCGTCTTTGAGGTCGTTCGCTTCGAGGGTGGCTTCGATTCGTTCCCGGAGGTTTTCGTCGGAGAGGCCGTGGTCGAGTCGGAGAATCTCGCAGCTCTCGGCGAGTCGGTCGGCGTGTGCCTCCCACTCGAACAGGTGGCCACCGTAGACGCGGAGCGTCTCGAAGGCGGCGTCACCGTACATGAACCCTCTGTCGCGGACGTTCACCGTCGCCGACGACGCCGGGACGAGTTCGCCGTCGACGTGGTAGACGATTTCCCTCCCGTCGTCACCGCTTCTCCCACCGGAGTCGTCGTCACCGCTCACGATGTACTCGCTATCGTCTTCGCGGTGATCGCCATAGTCTTCGTGGCGTTCGCCGCCGCCGTCGAGGGAATCTCGCTCACTCATCGTCCACGTACTCCCGAAGAAAGTTCGCGACCATCTGCTTACCGTTCTCGGTGAGGATGCTCTCGGGGTGGAACTGGACGCCGACGTGCGGGCGCGTTCGGTGGCGAACCGCCATCACAACCCGTCGTTCGTCGTCGGTCCACGCCGTCTCGACGAGTTCGTCCGGGAGGTCGTCGCGTTCGACCGCCAGCGAGTGGTACCGCCCGACAGAGAGTCGGTCGGGGAGACCCGAGAAGAGCCCAACGCTGTCGTGGACGATGGCCGAGGGTTTGCCGTGGACAACGTCCGGCGCGTGGCCGACCGGCGCGCCGGCGGCCGCGCAGAGCGCCTGGTGGCCGAGACAGACGCCGAGCGTCGGATAGTCGAGTTCGCGGAACACCGCCGTCGAGACGCCCGCGTCCTCGGGCGTCCCGGGGCCCGGTGAGACGACGATGGCGTCGGGATCGAGCGCTCGAATCTCCTCGACGGTGACGGCGTCGTTTCGGCGGACGACGACGTCCGCGAGTTCGCCGACGTACTGCACGAGGTTGTAGACGAACGAGTCGTAGTTGTCGACGACGAGCACGGTCGGTCGGGTATCGGAACTCATCTCCGTCCCCCGGCATCCCGTCGCTCGACATCGCCTTCCGCGTCGGCGACGCCGAGCGTCGCCTCCTCGAGGGCGTCATCCATCGCCTCGACGAGCGCCTGCCCCTTCGCCAGCGTCTCCTCGTACTCGCGGTCAGGGTCAGAGTCGTGGACGATACCCGCGCCGACGCGGAGGTGATACTCGTCGCGGTAGCGGACCAGCGTCCGGATGACGATGTTCAGGGTCGCCCGGTCGTCGAAGCCGAACGCGGCGATGCTGCCGGTGTACGGCCCGCGTCGGGTCGCCTCCACCTCGTCGATGAGTTCCATCGTCCGCGGTTTTGGCGCGCCAGTAATGGTGCCGCCGGGGAACACCGCGGCGACGGCGTCGGCGAGCGTCGCCCCCTCGCGCATCCGTCCCTCGACGACGGAGACGAGATGCATCACCGCCGCGTAGCGGTCGACTCGGCGGTACTCGGTCACGTCGACGCTGCCGTACGCGCAGACCTTCCCGAGGTCGTTGCGCTCCAAGTCGACGAGCATCGCGTGTTCCGCGCGCTCCTTCTCGTCGCTTCTGAGGTCGGCTTCCAGTTCCGCGTCCTCCGCTTCCGTGGCCCCCCGTTTTCGGGTCCCGGCGATGGGTTCGGTGACGAGTCGGTCGCCGACGCGCTCGACGAGCAGTTCCGGACTCGCGCTCACGAGGTCGACGGCGTTCGGACCGCGAGCGCCGGAGAACTCCACCAGACCCGAGTACGGCGCGGGGTTCACCCGCCGGACCGCCGCGTACGCCGCCACCGGGTGGACCGCGGCGGGGGAGACGAGGCGCTGTGAGACGTTCGCCTGAAACGTGTCGCCGTCGCGGATGTAGCGCTTGATGGCTCGCACGCGGTCGGCGAACGCCTCGCGTCCGCAGTCGCTCTCGAACTCCCCTCGGTCGACGTCGGCAGGGAGTGGTTCGACGTCGAGGTCGCCGTTCGTCGCGCGCTCGGCGAGCGACTTCGCCATCTCGACGGCGGCGTCGTACTGCGCGTCGAGGACGGAGTCGTCGCTGCTGTCGACGTCGTCGAGGCGCGGACAGGCCGTGATTCGCAGCGTCGTCTCCTCGCCTCGCGGTTCGCGCCACGCCGCCACGCAGTCGTAGACGCCGAGTTGGAGGTGCGGCAACCGCCGGTCGTCGACGGCGGAGTCGGGGAGCCGTTCGAGTTCGCGGGCGAGGTCGTACGAGATCCACCCGAACGCGCCGCAGGGGTACGGCACCTCGCAGTCGCCGCGGACGAGCGTCTCGCCGTCGAGTAGCGCCGACAGCGCCGACAGCGACGGCGACCCGGCGGCCGGACCCGCGTCGTCGTCATGGGTCTCGAAGCCGTCGCGTACGACGGCGTCGTCGCTCACCTGCAGTCGTTCGATCGGGTCGACGCCGAAGTAGCCCCACCCCGACTGTCCGCCGCTCGTCTCCAGAAAGAATCCGCCGGGACCGTCTCGCGCCCGACGGTACGCCTCGAACGGGCCAGAGACGGTGAGTCGGAGTTCGACGGGGACGCGAGCGCCCGCTGGTGCGTCCGCCGCCGTCGCTCGGAAAGCGCGTCGGGAAGTCGCCACAGTACGGCCGGTCATCGGTGTCGGGGCGGCCACGAGCGGCCTACGCTCTCTGCGAACTTCACTGCTCCCGAGCGCGCGCAATCCACGTGTCGACGCGCTTCTCGGAGACGTCTATCTGGTCGCCGAGTTTCGCGGCGTCGGCGTCGGCGAGGTCGGCGACGGTCTCCACGCCCACGTCGGCGAGGCGCTGCGCGTAGGCGGGACCGATGCCTTTGATGGTGTCGACTGGATCGGCCGAGCCGGACGACGGTTCCGCTTCGTCGGTTTCGGCGGCAGCTTCGTCGGCTTCTGCGTCCGATTGGTCTTCGGTGTTCAGTTGGTCTCCGCTCTCGCTCTCGGCGTCGAGGTCGGTGTCCATCTCTTCGCTCTCGGGACCGGCGGCCTCCGCCGGTTCCGCTGCGGCCTCCTCTTCAGCGTCCTCGTCGACCATTGACTCCGTCGACGCCGTCGCGTCGGTGTTTTCGGCGACCGGTTCGCCGGCGTCCTCGTCCGGTTCCGCCTCGGGAACCGGTTCAGCCTCCTCGACGACGGCTTCGTCGTCCGCCTCGGCCTCGGTTACGTCGGCCTCGTCCGCTCCGTCGAGGTCCGCGTCGAGGTCAGTGTCCGGCTCCTCGCTCTCGGGACCGGCGGCCTCCGCCGGTTCCGCCGCCGTCTCGTCTTCGGCGACTAACGTCTCCGTCGACGCCGCGGCGGCACTGTCGGCGGCGGCTTCGGTGGAGTCGTCAGTTTCGTCGGCTTCGTCGGTTCCTTTGACTGCGGCTTCGGTCTCCGTGCTCGCCTCCGTTCGAGTGTCGCGTTCGACCGTCACGGACGGGTCGCGCTCGTGCTCGTCGGTCGACCCGTTAAGGCCGAGCAACGACTTGAGCTTGTCCAAGAGTGCCATTGGCCGGTAGTATGATGGCTCCATATTTAAAAGCCCCCGACAGGTCACAGCCGCGACCGGAGCGCGGCGTCCATCTCGTCGACCGGCGCGTCCCGGCCGGTCCACCGCTCGAACGCGACGACGCCTTGATACAGCAGCATCCACGCCCCGTCGATGGTCGTCGCGCCCGCGTCGCGAGCCTCGCGGAGCAGCCGCGTGTCCGGCGGGGCGTACACCGCGTCCAACACTGCGAGGTCGCCGTGGAGCAACGAGGCCAGGACGGGCGTCTCGTCGGACTCCATCCCGACGCTCGTCGCGTTGACGAGGACGTCCGCCTCCGGAACCGCGGTTGAGAGCGAGTCGAGTCCGCCTGCAGTGGCGACTCGGCTGCTTTCCCCATCTTCGTTCAGTTCGTCAGCGAGCTCCGCCGCGCGCGAGGCCGTCCGGTTGGCGACGTGGACCGCCGCGCCGTCGTCGGCGAGCGCGAACGCCGCCGCGCGACCCGCCCCGCCGGCGCCGACGACGACAGCGTCCGCTCCGTCGAGCGACACGTCGTGGCGGGCGAACGACCGACTGACGCCGGCGGCGTCGGTGTTGTAGCCGCGCGGCGCGTCGCCGGCGAAGTCGATAGTGTTGACCGCGCCGATTCGCTCGGCGAGCGGGTCGGCGTCGACGAGTTCGAGCACGTCCCGTTTGAACGGAATCGTGACGTTCAGACCGGCGATTCCGAGCGCTTCGGCGCCGGTGACGGCGGCCTCGAACCGGTCGGGAGACGGTTCGAACGTGACGTACCGGGCGTCCATTCCGAGCGAGTCGTACGCTGCCTCGTGCATCGGCGGCGACAACGAGTGACCGATGGGGTTGCCGACGAGTCCGAACACCTGCATACCTCGCGGTGGTCGCGGAACCGGCATAAGCGCCCCGACAGCGGCGGAACTGGCAGCGACGCGAATCGGGATTCGGGCGTTGAGACCGGCGTCTCCGAAACGCTGCTTCTGATTCGAGAGCGTTATCTCCGGTCGAGCACTTCGAAGCAGAAGAAATAGGTTCATTACCTCGGAAATTTACGACGATGAGTTCAGTTCTTCGACACCCGCTCGGGGCCGTCGTGGCCGCAACGGGTCTCACCCTTCCGTGGGTCTACATCTGGGCGACCAGGTCGGCGGAGTCGCTGCCGACACTGTGGGTCGTCACCGTCAGTGGCGTCGCCGTCCTCGGCGCGTCGTTTCTCCTCGCGTGGGGGGCCGAGACGGCCGAGAAGGACGTTCCCCGCGCGTTCGCCATCGCGGTCCTCGCAGTGCTGGCCGTCGCTCCCGAGTACGCCGTCGACGCCCTCTACGCGTGGACCGCCGGGGCGAACGTCGGCACCGACCGTGGTGCTGAGGCAGCGAACCTCGCCGTCGCGAACATGACCGGCGCGAACCGCATCCTCATCGGTCTGGGGTGGTCCGGCATCGCGCTGTTCACCCTCTACCGAGTCGGACGTTCCTCGGACCCCGCAGTCGAGTCTCGTCCCGGTCCTCTCGCGGACGTCGTCAACCTCGACCGCGACATCTCGACCGAGATCGCGTTCCTGCTCGCCGCGACGGCATACGCCTTCTTCGTCCCGCTCAGCGGCGGTATCGGCATCGTCGACACCCTCGTGCTCGTCGGTCTCTACGTGCTCTACATCGCTGTCATCATCCGCGGCGACGTGGAGGAACACGAGGAACAGGTCGGCGTGCCCGCGTACTTCCATGGCTATCCGAGAATCGGACGGGTCGCCGTCGTCATCACGCTTTTCGCGTACTCCGGCGCGATGATTTACACCGCCGTCCACCCGTTCGCGCACGGACTCGAAACGCTGGGGACGCAGCTCGGCATCCCGCCGTTCTTCATGATCCAGTGGATTGCGCCGCTGGCAAGCGAGAGTCCGGAACTCATCGTCGTCGCCTACCTCGTCAACAAGGCGCGGTCGACGGCCGGGTTCAACGCGCTCATCTCCTCGAAGCTCAACCAGTGGACGCTGCTCATCGGGACGCTCGCGGTCGTCTACAGCATCGCGGCGGGCGTGGTCGGCACCCTCCCGTTCGACTTCAAACAGTCGGCCGAAATCTGGATCACGGCCGCGCAGAGCTTCTTCGCGCTCGCGATACTCGTGAACTTCAACATCAGCGGCCGCGAGGCCGTCGCGCTGCTCGTGTTGTTCGTCTCGCAGGTCGCAATCGAGTTCCTCCTCGTCCGCGACCTCGTCTCGCTCCCGTTCGGCATCGGGGCTATCGACGTGCTTCTCACGTACACCGTCGTCTACCTGGTCCTCGGGACAGTGCTGTTCGCCGTGCGCCGCGACGGGCTTCGAGAACTCCTCGACCGGACCGCACACACGGCTCAGGACGCGTTCGGGAGCGGTCAGACACAGGCCGAGCGCGCCGACTGACCGGTCTCCGCTTCGACTACCGCGGACCGAGTCGAATCCCGACTCGTTTTACAACCGCCTCGCCTACGACCCGTCAGTGATCGCCATCGTCGTCAGTCGGGCCGACTACGCATCGGAACACATCGGCGAGTACCTGCTCGAACTCGCCGACTGGGAGGAACGCGAGGACGAGAGTCGCCCGGACGCCGACGGTGGGGGCGCCGTCTACCGGACCGAGGGCTTCGAACTCCGGACGTTCGAGGACCTCCACATCTACCTCGACGACCCGGCCGAGGCGTTCGACGACGCCGACCTGCTCGTCTTCGCCTCCCGGCACTCCGGCGAGACGGGACCGCTTCTCACCGCCCACTTCACCGGGAACTTCGGTCCCGAGAAGTACGGCGGCGGCGACAGGGAACTCGCCAGAACCTGCCCGGGCGCTCAGAAAGCCGTCGTGAACGCGCTCGCCGAGCACGCGCCCGACGGCTACGAGGTCGGCATCGAGGCGACCCACCACGGGCCGACCAACCTCTCGCTGCCGTCGATGTTCGTCGAACTCGGCAGCGACGACCCGCAGTGGGAGGACGCGACGGCCGCCCGCGCCGTCGCCCGGGCGATTCTCGACCTTCGCGGCGTCTCGGCGGACCTCGGAGGCGAACCCAAACGCCACGTCGTCGGCTTCGGCGGCGGCCACTACGCGCCGCGGTTCGGCCGAATCGTCCGAGAGACGGCGTGGGCCATCGGCCACGTCGGCGCGGACTGGCAACTCGACGCGATGGGTGCACCCGAGACGAACCGCGACGTGCTCGAACGGGCGTTCGAACGGAGCGTCGCCGAGTTCGCACTCGTCGATGGCGAGAAACCGGACCTCGAAGCCGCGCTCTCGGACCTCGGCTACGAACTCGTCGGCGAAACATGGCTCCGGGAGGTCGGCGACCGCCCGCTCCCGGTCGTCTCGGCGCTCGAAAGCCGGTTGTCGACCGTCGATGACGGTCTCCGGTTCGGAAACCGGCGCGTCGACGACCCCGACGGGTTCTCGGTCGTCGAGTTCCCCGCCCAGTTGCTCGCCGAGGCGCAAGGTATCGACGCCGAGGCAGTTCGAGAGGCGGTCGTCGACGCTGCCGTCGCCTTCGAGACGCAGGAAAGCGGGACGCGGGCGGTCGGAAGAATGGCGGTCGCGGACGACTCCGGCTACCACGCGCTAGTCGATGCGTTGACTTCGGTTCTCGAACGGAAGTACGACGACGTCGAACGGGACGAGGACGACGGGGTCGTCCGCGCTCGCGAACGGGCGTTCGACCCCGAGCGCGCGAGGACGCTCGGCATCTCGGAGGGACCGGCGTTCGGCAAACTCGCGGCGGGACGAGCAGTCGAACTCGACGGCGAACGAATCGACCCCGAGGTAGTACACGTCGACCGGACGGTCGCGTTCCCCTACTGAACCGCCGGACGGGTTTCCGGCGAGGTTACTGGTCGGCTATCTGTCCGGATAAATCGCCGGTTACCCGCTCGGAAAAATCGTCAGACGACTGTCCGACACGAGGGGGAAAAGATAATTAAGCCCGCTCAGCAAGCATTGCGCATAAATATGGACTCGATCGTCGACGACGCAATTGACGAGGCCGAACAGTCGGGTGGGACCGGCGGCGAGCAGTTCGACGCCGAACCGAAGCGTTCGGGAACGATGACTGACGACGAACTGCAGGACATCCTCAAAGACCTCCAGACGAACATCACCGTCGTCGGCTGCGGCGGGGCCGGTGGGAACACGGTCAACCGCATGGCAGAAGAAGGGATTCACGGCGCGAGTCTCGTCGCCGCGAACACCGACGTGCAGCATCTCGTCGACACCTCCGCCGACACGAAGATTCTGATGGGCCAGGAGAAGACCAAAGGACGCGGTGCCGGGTCGCTCCCGCAGGTCGGCGAGGAGGCCGCTATCGAGAGCCAGCAGGAAATTCACGACGCCATCGAGGGCTCGGACATGGTGTTCGTCACCGCCGGTCTCGGCGGCGGCACCGGCACCGGTTCCGCGCCCGTCGTCGCGAAGGCCGCCCGCGAGTCCGGCGCGCTCACCATCGCCATCGTCACCACGCCGTTCACCGCCGAGGGCGAGGTCCGACGGACGAACGCCGAGGCGGGTCTCGAACGGCTCCGCGACGTCGCCGACACGGTCATCGTCGTCCCGAACGACCGCCTGCTCGACGCCGTCGGCAAACTGCCCGTGCGGCAGGCGTTCAAAGTCTCTGACGAAGTGCTGATGCGCTCGGTGAAGGGTATCACGGAACTCATTACGAAACCCGGCCTCGTCAACCTCGACTTCGCCGACGTTCGCACCGTCATGGAGAAAGGCGGCGTCGCGATGATCGGTCTCGGCGAGTCCGACTCCGAGCAGAAAGCGCAGGACTCCGTGAAGTCGGCGCTACGCTCGCCGCTTCTCGACGTAGACATATCGGGGGCGAACTCCGCGCTCGTCAACGTCACCGGCGGCTCGGACATGAGCATCGAGGAGGCCGAGGGCGTCGTCGAGGAGATCTACGACCGTATCGACCCCGACGCGCGCATCATCTGGGGGACCTCCATCGACGAGGAACTCGAGGGCCAGATGCGGACGATGATCGTCGTCACCGGCGTCGACTCGCCGCAGATCTACGGCCGCTCGGACGAACCGCAGGCCCAGCAGCCCCAATCGCCGCAGCAGGCCGAGGACATCGACTTCGTCGAGTAGTCGAGCGTCGAGTAGCCGATTAGTAGGCGAACCGAGCAACTGAATGCCGGGTCGCGGGTAGCCGAACGGCCCAACCGTCTACCGGCCGCGTCGGCTATTCAATAGATAGAAAAGGCATCACGCTCTATCGGTGACAACATGGACGTAAAGTACGATATCGCGAGTTACGTGCGGGTACTGAAGATGGCGAGTACGCCCGAGTGGGAAGAGTTCAGCCAGATCGCCAAAATCGCTGGTGCTGGCATCTTCCTCGTCGGCTTCCTCGGCTTCGTCATCTTCGCAGTGATGAGCTTCATCCCCGGGGGCATGTGAGATGGGTATCTTCGCCGTGAAGACGACGGCGAGACAGGAGCGGACGGTCGCCGACATGCTCGCCTCGAAGGAGGAGTCCGAGATTCACGCCGTCATCGCGCCGGACTCGCTGACGAGTTACGTGATGGTCGAAGCCGACAACACGGCGGTGCTCGAACGCCTGATGGACGAGATTCCGCACGCTCGAAGCATCGTCCCGGGTAACTCCAGCCTCGCCGAGGTCGAGCACTTCCTCTCGCCGACGCCGGACGTCGAAGGTATCGCCGAAGGCGACATCGTCGAACTCATCGCCGGCCCGTTCAAGGGCGAGAAGGCCCGCGTCCAGCGAATCGACGAGGCCAAAGACCAGGTGACCGTCGAACTGTACGAGGCGACGGTCCCGATCCCCGTGACGGTGCGCGGCGACCAGATCCGCGTGCTCGATAGCGAGGAACGGTGAGCGAAACGAACCGTTCCTCGAAAAGCCGAGCAGTGTAGCCGCGAGGCCGAGAAGAGCACTGACGCGACCCGTCTCCGACTGCTGTTCTATTTTCAGGGCACGCCCCCGATACAGTAGCGACTCCACCAGATAAGACTCACCGTCGAGACGAGTTACTCCGATTCAGCCTGCCCGCCGCTGTCGACCTGTTCGATGATGCGCTGGAGGTCCGCCTCCTGCTCGATGGCCTCCTGAATCCCTTCGCGCATGCGGACCGCTGCGGAGTCGGCGTTGTACGCGCGGATGTACTCCGCGCGGGAGTGTTCGTCGAACGCGTGGCGGATGGCGAAGTAGCCTTCCGGGACGATCGCGCCGCAGACTTTGCACTCGGTGCGTTCGTGTTCGTTGGTCTGGTGGACGACGGCGGTCTCGGCGTCCTCGAACCGCGCGTCACAGCCTGCGACACCACACGTCCAGAGCGACATATCCGCCGACATGTAGGGAAGTAATAAAACCGTTTTCCCTGCGGCGTCGGCGCGGAATAGCAATCCCTAATTAAGTACTCTCGAGAGGGAGACTGTGAGTGGAAGCGAACGGACGCGGATCGACATGCACGTCAAGTGCCTCGACGAGCGCGTCGTCGCCCGAGCGAAACGTCGCGGTATCGACGTACTCGTCTACGCACCGCACTTCACGCGCCTGCCGACGATTCGCGCCCGCGCCGACCGATTCTCCGACGACGAGCTGCTCGTCGTCCCCGCGCGCGAACTGTTCACCGGCCCGTGGAGCGACCGCAAACACCTCCTCGCCGTCGGTCTCTCCGAACCGGTTCCGGATTTCATCACCATCGAAGGCGCGCTCGCCGAGTGCCGACGACAGGAGGCGGCGGTGCTCGTTCCCCACCCGTCGCTGCTGAACGTGAGCCTCGGCCGCGCCGAGATAGCGGCGTTTCGCGACGAACTCCACGGCGTCGAGACGTACAACGGGAAGTGTTTCCCGTACCACAACCGCCGCGCCGCCCGCATCGCCGACGAGTTCGACAAGCCGGAGTTTGGGTCGTCGTACGCGCACCTTCGCGGCAACGTCGGCGAAGTGTGGACGGAGTTCGACCGTCGGATCGACTCGGAAGCGGGCCTCGTAGCGGCGCTTCGGGAGGGCGTCGCGCGACAGGTACGCCACCGACCCGGTCTCCGGCACCGACTCCGAACACTCGCCGAGTTCGCCCACCTCGGCTACGAGAACACGTGGGGGAAGATAGACCGCCTGTTGCTGTCAGGCACCGAGCCGACCCACCCGCGACAGCTCGTCTACGAGGGTCGGTTCGACGACGTGACGGTGTACTGAACGTCGAGCGTGCCGAGTACCCTCAGAAACCGACAAGCGCCGTGACCGTTTCGAGTCCGCCGTCCAGCGGCACCACGTAGTAGTGAACCGCCGCGAACAGCGCGACTTCGGCGAACGTGATGAGCACCGTCACCAAGTCCGCCCACTTGCTCGTCGTGGTGACGCCGATGGGGAAGCTGTACTCCTTCTCGTAGGGGTAGAAGAACGCCAACCCTCGCCTGCTGCCGAACAGGTCAAGCACGTAGTGCGTGAGCACCCCGACCCAGACGAAGCGGAGGTTGTCGAAGAGAAGCGGGAAGGCGAGGAAGATACCGAGGACTAAGAAGTTGTGCAGCGTCTTGCGGTGTTTGCCGAACGCCGTGTCCACGTCGGGAAACAGTGCACCGAGGACGACGGGGACGGATATCTCGGCGATGGCGACGAACGTCGGCACGTCACCCGACGGTTCGAGCACGTAGCCGAGACCGATGCTGAGGAGGGCGGCGTTCAACACGTGACCTTTTTTATTCATCCGACGACGGTCCGTCGAACTGAACCGATACAAACGTTTCCACCTGTCGGCGGGCGGTTCGCCGTCGGGCCGTCGGGTCGGGCGTGCGCACTCACACCCAGTCGGCCGCGTTCGGTCGGGCGCGTTCAATCGGTTGTGTTCGGGCGTGCGCGTTAGGTCGGCCGCCTCATTCGGCCGCGCTCAGTCCGCGAGCGCGTCCTCCAGCGTCCGCATCGCCGCTCGGGCGAACTGCTCTTTCACGTCGAGTCGCGCGCCATCGAACTCGCGGCGCGTCGCCGTCGCGTACGACTCACCGGTTCCCCACTCGGCGGCGTAAGCGAGACCGACGTACACCGTCCCGACTGGTTTCTTGTCGCTGCTGCCGTCCGGCCCGGCGATGCCCGTCGTCGCGAGACCCCACGTCGTATCGGCGGTGTCTCTGACGCCCTGGGCCATCTCGCGGGCGACGGCGGCGCTCACAGCCCCGTGTTCGTCGAGTGACTCCCGGGAGACGGCGAGCAGGTCCCGTTTCGCGTCATACGAGTAGGTGACGACCGAGCGGTCGAAGTAGTCGCTCGACCCCGGTACGTCGGTCAAGAGCGACCCGACGAGGCCGCCCGTGCAGGATTCGGCGACGGCGACGGTGTCGCCGCGTTCGCGAAGCGCGTCGCCGAGGCGTTCTTCGACCGGTGGATCGTCCACATAGTTTCGCATGAGCGGGGCTACGGCCCCGGTTCGCAAAAACCTCCCTCGACTACGGTCCGGGTTCGCCGCGGCGCTGCCTCGTCTACCGCGGACGAAAGAGGCAACTACCCCCCGTCCGACGCCGAACTATGGAGTACGACGAACCGCTGTTCTTCCGAGTGATGCGCTACGCCGAGGCCGCCGACCACGACGTCATCGACATGGTGAGCGGCAACCCCGACTGGGAACCGCCCTCGGCGCTGCGGGACGGTCTGCGGGAGTTCGCTGACGCCGACGCCGACGCGTTCCAGTACGGCCCGAGCGCCGGTCTCACCGAACTGCGCGAGGAGATAGCCGAGCGTCGCAACGTCAACGCCTCCCAAATCGTCATCACGAACGGTGCGGGCGAGGCGAACTACCTCGCGATGGCGCGCGCGCTGGAACGAGACGCCGGGGACGGAGTGCTGCTCACCGACCCAGTGTACCCGTACTACCCCGGTAAGGCGCAGATGCTCGGCGGCGACGTGACACTCGTCCCCGTCGTCGAGGACGGCGGCGCCGACGTGGCGGCGATGCGGGAGGCGGCAACGGAGGAGACGGCGCTCATCGTCGCGAACACGCCGAACAACCCAACGGGCGTCGTCTACGACCGCGAGACGATGGAGGAGCTGGTCTCGCTCGCGGAGGAGGTGGACGCCTTGCTCGTCGCCGATGAAGTGTACGACCACTTCGACCACACCGGCGAGTTCGAGAGCGCGCTCACCATCGACTCCGACCGCCGAATCGTCACCACCGCGTTCTCGAAGTCGATGGCGATTACGGGGTTCCGCGTGGGCTACGCCATCTTCCCCGAGTCGCTCGTCGACGCCGCGAAGACGCGCCACATGCTCGTCAACGTCGCCGGGAGCAACCCCGCGCAGTACGCCGTGTTGCGGGCGCTCCGCGAGACCGATCCGACGTACTACGAGGAGACGCGCGCGATGCTCCGCGACCGCATCGCCGCGTTCACCGACGCGCTCGACGCCGCCGGGGCGGAGTACACCCGCCCGGAGGGAGCGTTCTACGTGCTCGCGCGGTTCGACGGGTTCCCGGGGACGATGGCGAACGTCGAGCGACTCATCGACGAGGCGGGCGTCGCCGGGATGCCCGGTGAGGCGTTCGGTCCCTCGCGCGAGGAGTGGATTCGGTTCGCGCTCGTCACGCCGCGGGCCCAAGAGGCGGCGAAGCGGTTGGCCGACTACTTCTGAGTCTTCTCCCCTTCTCGACGGTCCGTCGCCCGTTCGAGGATTGGACCGACGGGTACACAAGCGCTCGGACGCGAGTAGGGGTATGACAGATCTCGACGTGGAACCCGTCGACGCCGTCGGCGACTCCGAGGCAGGGGGAGAAGACGATTCGGCGGTCGACGACGGGTCGGCGGCGTCGATAGACGTGGAAGTCGAGACGACGGACGACCTTTCGGACCTCCCGGGCGACGTCGACGCCGCGGAGTTCGTCCTCTACGGCGGGAAGGGCGGCGTCGGGAAGACGACGATGGCGGCGGCGACGGCGCTGCGAAGCGCCGCCGACGGCGCGACGACGCTCGTCGTCTCCACCGACCCCGCGCACTCGCTGTCGGACACGCTCGGCGGCGAGATTCCAGCTGAACCGACGCGCATCCGCGAGGACATCCCGCTCTTCGCCGCCGAGATCGACCCCGACGCCGCGATAGACGACGGGCTGTTCGGCGAGGGCGGCGACCCGTTCGGCGGGATGGGTGGCATGGGCGATATGTTCGGCGGAATGGGCGGGATGGGCGGCGCTGGGGGTCCCGGCGGCGCTGGCACAGGTCCCGGCGCGGGCGACCCCTTCGGCGGCGACGAGAATCCCTTTGCGGGAGACGACTCCGAGGGCGGCCACCCGCTACTGGACGGGACGATGCCCGGCGCAGACGAGATGGCGGCGATGCGACAGCTGTTGGAGTACATGGACGACCCGCGGTTCGATCGGGTCGTCGTCGACACCGCGCCGACGGGCCACACGCTTCGGCTGCTCCAACTGCCGGAGATGCTCGACTCGATGGTCGGCCGCCTCGTCAGCTTCCGCGAGCGGATGCGCGGGATGATGGAGAACCTGAAGGGGATGTTCGGCGCCGGCGACCCCGGTCCGGACGGGATGGAGCAACTGGAGGAGGCGAAGGAGCGAATCGAGCGGCTTCGCGCCGTGCTTCGGGACCCCGAGCGGACGGATTTCCGCGTCGTGATGATACCCGAAGAGATGAGCGTCGTCGAGTCCGAGCGCCTCGTCGCCCGCCTCGACGAGTTCGGCATCCCGGTGCGGACGCTCGTCGTCAACCGCGTGATGGAGGACCCAAGCGACGTGGCAGGAATCGACCCCGACTGGGTCGTCGCTCCCGACACGGAACACTGCGAGTTCTGTCAGCGACGCTGGCAGGTCCAGCAGCGCTCGCTCCGCCGGGCGACGGAACTGTTCCGCGGCCGCGACGTGAAGCGGGTACCGCTGCTCGCCGACGAAGTTCGCGGAGAAGATGCGTTGCGGGTAGTCGCGGCGTGTCTGGCCTGAGACGAACGAATCGACCGTTCTTCCCTCACCCGAGTTTCCGCGCGAGACCGTAGAGACTGTCCCGGATGCCGTCGGGGAGGAAGCGGGCGAACGACCCGATTTCGGCGATAATACCGACCGGGTAGCGTGAGGCGGGTTTCGTCGAACTGGCGGCGTTGACGATTTCGTCGGCGACGCGTCGCGGCGGCACGGCACCGGGGCCGTCACCGCCGAGCGCCCGCGTGTCCTCGAACAGTTTGTAGAACGATCCGTATGCGCCCGAGCGCTCCATCCCGTCGTCGACTTCCTCCTCGGCGCGTTCGGAGAACTGCGTCTCGACCGGCCCAGGTTCGACGAGGACGGCGTCAATCCCGTACTCGTCGACTTCGGCGCGGAGCGCGTCGGTCATCGCTTCGAGGGCAAACTTCGACCCCGAGTAGACGCCGCTGCCGGGGAACGAGAGGCGTCCGGCGACGCTGGAGACGTTGATGATAGTGCCGTCGCCCTCCGCCCGCATGTGCGGCAACACGGCCCGGGTGAGGCGGTGCGGGCCGAACACGTTGACCGCGAACTGCTTTTCGACCGATTCGACGGGTACGTCTTCGATAGGGCCGAACTGGCCGTAACCCGCGTTGTTGACGAGGCAGTGAATCGCGCCCTGTTCGTCGACGATGCGGTCGACGACCCGGTCGACGTCGCTCTGGTCGGTTACGTCGAGGGTCGCGAGTTCGCACCCCTCCTCGCCGAGTTGCTGGATGTCAGCGGGGTTGCGCGCCGTCGCGTACACCACCCAGTCCTCCGCGAGGAAGGCACGGGCAGTGGCGCGGCCGATGCCGGACGAACAGCCAGTGATGAGGACAGTCTCTGGTTTCACACCGAAACGTCGTCGGCTGGATAGTTAACTGTACGGCGTTCGACGGGCGGAACTCAGTCGCGGTACTCCCGCTTTACTTCGTCGGCGTAAGCGTCGGCCAACCGAGTCGGTTCGGGGAGCTTGTAGCCGCCGCAGAGTCGTTCGATCAGATCGACCGTGGTCTCCGCCGAGACGCGGTGGCCCGGACTGACGTACAGCGGATTGATATTCCGACTCGACGCGTACTGCCGCGACTGGAACGCGTAGCCGATGACCGTTCCGTCGGGGGCGTCGACGCGGCGGTTCGCCTCGACGGGCGTCCGCCAGCCCTCGGGTCGCTCGTCGACGGAATCGCGGGGCGTCCCGCAGAGCAACCCCTTGGCGACGCCGACGCTCGGTACGTCGAGGACGACGCCCATGTGCGTCGCGAGTCCGGCCTGCCGGAAGTGGATGCGGCCGCTACCGTCGAAGACGACGAGGTCCGGGTCGGTCTCCAGATTCTCGAACGCGTCGAGAATCGGTCCGCCTTCGCGGAACGAGAGGAGACCGGGAACGTACGGAATCGAGAGCTTCGAGACGGCGTAGGCTTGTTCGACGATTTCGGTGCCGCGGGCTACGACGACGGCGCTCACGACCTTCTCGTCGAGAAACGCCTGATCGACGCCGGCGACGAGCGGTCGGTCGGACTGCGGCACGAGCGTCGACTCGGCCGTCGAGACGGCCGCCGGGTCGAACGCGAACTCGTCTTCGAAGCGGGCGGCGTCGGCGATGTCGCGTTGGAGCGCCTCCATCTCCTCGCGCGAGAGCGTCGGGTCAGGGATGAACTCGGGGCGGGCGGGCGACATCGCTCAGAAGCGGCGGCGGCCGCCTCCACCCATCCCGCCGCCCCCGCCGAAGTTGAGGCGGTTGGGGACGTTCCGCTGTCCCTTCACGTACTGGCCGACCAGCAGTCCGACGAGGAGGCCGGTCAGGTGGGCGTAGTGGGCGATACCGCCGCCGAGAATCGGCGTGATGGCTCCCGTCAGGTCGAAGACGACGTAGAACCCTGTCAGCGCCCAGATGGGAAGCGGGATCGGCGGAATCAGGAGCATCACCCGAAGTTCGGGGTTGACGATGGTCAACAGGCCGAGAATCGCCATCACCGCGCCGCTCGCGCCGAGCACCGCCGACGGCTCGCCGGTGGCGATGGCGGTGCCGATCTGCGCGAGTCCGGCGACCGCGCCGCTGACGAGAAACAGCGCGGTGAACCGCTTCGCGCCGAGGTAGCGCTCGACCAGCGGGCCGAAGAAGTACAGCGCGATGCTGTTGGCCGCGATGTGGAAGAACCCACCGTGCGAGAAGATGGACGTGAACCACGTCCAGACGTACTCGGGGTTCTCGGAGGTGAGCAGGAAGATGCTGCGCCACGTCCCGCTAACGGCACCGTACGCGGTAACCTGTGGAAAGAGCGTGCCGGTCAGCAGATACCCGACGATGTACTCGGAGATGAACGTGAGCCACATCAGGCCGAGGAAGATGTACGTCAGGTTTCCGCGGAAGTAGCCGAGCGGACCGCCGGTGCCGGTCAGGCGGTCGAGAACGCCCTCGGAGCGGCCGCCGGAGCGGACACTGTCGTCGAAGTCGCTCTCGAAGACGCCGCTCGGGTCGTCCCACGCGTCTAGCCCCGGACAGTCGTGGTTCTCGGGGAGGCGATGTTCGGCGCAGAAGGCGTTTCCGCAGCGCCGACACTGGTACGGCAAGCTTTCGTACTCGCCGCACTCGTGACATTCTGCCATTGTGACTCCGTAGTCGTGGGGTCGTAAAAGGGGTTTCCTCTCGGGCGGCGCGACAGGCCAGACGCCGGTCTACGTGCTCGGGTGTCGTGCGGTGGACGAGGCGGCCGCTCGGGGGAAGTGGCTACGGCGGCTACTCGGTCGATTCGCCGTCCGGGTCGTCTGCGTCGTCCTCGTCGGCGGAGTCGAACTTCTCGGGAACCTCGAAGTTCGTCGGAACGACGGTCACGTGGTCAACGCCGAGTCGCGGTTGTTTCGCTGCCATCTCGCCCGAACGTAGCCGCCGCGACCACTAAAGATTACCCATGCGCATAATTTATCGGCCGGCGGGCGTCCGATGCGCCCGACGAATATTCGCACTGAGCGAGGCGTCGTTCGTTCGGTCGAAGCGTCGTTCGAGAGAGCCCGCCCGCCGGATCGCCCTCCAGTTGGAAGGGTCGTCCGCTCAGCCGAAGTGCTCGTTGTAGAGGTTCTGGGCGTGTTCGATGGCGTCCATGGCCGCCTGCTTGTCCTCCCAGCCGAGCGTCTCGACTTCTTTGCCCTTCTCGAGGTTCTTGTACGTCTTGAAGAACTCGTCAATCTCGTCGAGTCGCTGCTGGGGGATGTCCTCGAGGTCCTCGATGTGGTCGAAGCGCGGGTCCTCCGTCGGGACGGCGATGACCTTGTCGTCCTTTTCGCCGTCGTCGTCCATCTTCATCAGGGCGACGGGGCGCGCCTCGACGACGCAGCCGGGGAACGTCGCGTCCTCGACGAGAACCATTACGTCGAAGGGGTCCTCGTCGTCGTAGTACGACTGCGGGATGAAGCCGTAGTCGCTCGGGTAGTGAACGTTCGAGTGGAGGACGCGGTCGAGAACGACGCCGGGGATATCCTTGTCGTACTCGTACTTGTTGCGTTCGCCTTTCAGACACTCGACGACAGCGTAGATCGTTTCCGGCGCGTCAGGTCCCGTTTCGAGGTCTTCCCAGAGATTCGTCATGCGTGCGTAGTTCCCCTATCTGAGGGAAATGATTTTCGGGACGACCGCGGGACGCGGAGGCAGTTGGCGGGGGCTCGACGAATCGGCCACAACCTTCTTTCCTCTGTCCTCGAATGAGTGTCTTGAGGGAGGACCACTGTCAGAGGCGGTACTCGACGAGACGCGCCGGAAACGTCCGCTTATCGGAAGCAAACAAACGATTTCCGACAGATGCGGGCGCTGTCGAAGAGGTTCCGTAGCGCGCTCGTTCGGGTATCACTAACAGAAACAAACGGTGAGTTGAGAAGCGTTAAATAGTAAGATGACATTTTAGTACGTATGTCAGAGGCACAAACAATCAACGACTCCGGCACCGCACGGGACCTGACCGCGTTCCAACAGAACATCCTCGTCATTCTCGCCGAGGAACCCATGTACGGACTCGCCATCAAGCGCGAACTCGAGTCGTACTACGGGACCGAAGTCAACCACGGGCGTCTCTACCCCAACCTCGACGATCTGGTGGAGATGGACCTCGTCGAGAAGAGCGAACTTGACAAGCGGACGAACCAGTACGAACTGACCGACGCCGGGCACTCGGCAGTGCTGGACCGTCTCGACTGGATGCTCTCGAAGTTCGTCACGGGCACGGACCGGGCAGACGAAGTTCGCGACGTCATCGAGACGTACGAGTAACGTCCGGGAGTTCCTCCCCGGCCTGCTCGAACAGCAGTTCGAGCGACTCACGAACCACCATTTTTTGCGCCTCAGTCGGCCACGAGTTGCGCGGATAGTACTCCGTGAGAAACTCGCGTAGCTCCGGCGTCCCCGCCGTCTCGACGCGCCGCACATAGTGATTCCCCATGAAGTCGGCGAACGCCCGCGCGTTCGCGGCGTGGGCCGAGCCTGCGGACTCCTCTACGGCGGCGACCAGACGCGAGTTGTGTTCCTCAACGGCGGTCCACTCGTCTTCCTCGCCGGTCTCCGAGAGGGAGCGCTCCACCGCCCGCGACGTGTTGTCGATCCGGTCGAGGACGACGGTGCCGTCGTCGTCAAGCCACTCCGTGGGGTAGAGGACGAGCGTGTCGTCGGCATCGCGGTAGCGAGCGGCGTACCCGTGCTCGTCGAGGGCGGCGTCGCGGCGCTCGAGGTACGCCTCCGCCTCGTTGGGATCCACCGCGTCGCGCGCCAGTCTGGTGAGTCGCTCCGCCGTCGTCCGCACCCCCTCGGGAAGTTCAGCCATCGTCGAGTGCCTCGTTCGCAAGCTTGTCGGCGCGTTCGTTTATCTCCCGCGGCACGTGTTCGAGCGTCCAGCGGTCGAATCCCATCAACAGTTCGTTCGCCCGGACGCGCCGCTCGCGCAGTCCAGGGTCGTTCGTCTTCCACTCGCCGCGGACCTGCTTGACGATGAGCTGCGAGTCGCCGCGCACGTCGGCCTCGGCGAGTCCGTAATCTCGCGCCGCTTCCAGCGCCGTTATCAGCGCCTCGTACTCCGCGCGGTTGTTCGTCGTCTCGCCGATCCGCTCAGAGCCTTCGGCGACGATGCCGTCGCTCGTCACGATGGCCCATCCGATGGCCGCCGGACCGGGGTTGCCGCGACTCGCGCCGTCGAAGTAGACGTGGCCGCGTTCGCCTCCCTCGCGCAGCAACAGCGTGAGGTCGGTCGGACTCGCTCCCTGTACGACGACCTTCGAGTCGTAGGCGACGGCGACGGCGTCCCCGCGCGTCGCGCGCCACCGCTCGTGGTCGGTGTTCCCCGGAGAGACGTCGACACCGGCCGCCTCCAGCCGCTCTCGCGCCGCGTCGACGTCACACTCGATAGTCGGCATCGGCGGAGATGCGAGCGCGCGACTGAAAGTCGATTCGTCTTCGGTTTCGGCGTCCGTCGCGGCGGACGCGACGCAACCCGTCAGTCGTCCTCACCGTCCCAGATTTTAACAACCTCCAGCGTACTACCACATAAATAGGATGGCAGGACCAACTCGTGAGCGGCGGCGCGAGCGGCGACGTGCGCGAGGCGAACAGTCGGCCGACGAAGAGAGCAGCGACGCGGACGAGTTGGACGACGTCGACCCCGAGGACCTCGTGCGGACGGCGGACGGGGAACTCATCCACGAGGAGACGGGTCTCGTCGTCGAGGAGCAGAACATCGACCGGGGACCGGAGTGGCGAGCGTTCAACCACTCCGAGCGCCAGTCGAAGTCCCGCGTCGGCGCGCCCATCACCGAGACGATGCACGACAAGGGACTGACGACGACGATCGACTGGAAGGACAAGGACGCTTACGGGCGTTCGCTCTCGTCCGAAAAACGTAGTCAGATGCACCGATTGCGCAAGTGGCAGGAGCGCATCCGTACCAAGGACGCGGGCGAGCGCAACCTCCAGTTCGCACTCTCCGAAATCGACCGCATGTCGTCGGCACTCGGCGTCCCGCGCTCGGTTCGCGAAGTCGCGTCGGTCATCTACCGCCGCGCGCTCAACGAGGACCTCATCCGCGGCCGCTCCATCGAGGGCGTCGCCACGAGCGCGCTGTACGCCGCCTGCCGACAGGAGGGGATTCCGCGGAGCCTCGAAGAGGTCTCGGAGGTCTCCCGCGTCGACCGAAAGGAGATCGGACGAACGTACCGCTACGTCTCACAGGAGTTGAGCCTCGAACTCGAACCGGTCGATCCCAAGCAGTACGTCCCTCGATTCGCCTCCGCGCTCGACCTCTCCGAGGAGGTGCAGGGGAAGGCCAACGAGATAATCGACGAGACGGCCGAACAGGGGCTTCTCTCCGGGAAGTCACCAACTGGATTCGCCGCCGCCGCCATCTACGCGGCGTCGCTGCTGTGCAACGAGAAGAAGACCCAGCGCGAAGTCGCCGACGTCGCGCAGGTGACCGAGGTCACCATCCGAAACCGCTACCAAGAGCAGATTGAAGCGATGGGAATTCCGAGCTAGTGAGGCGTTAAACGCGTAGGCGGAAGCGACATCACCGCGCGCGCTGACCCGCGCTCAAGGGCCGAAGGCTGTTGCGCGATTCGACGGTCGTCGGCGGAGCGGTGTTCCTCGTCGCCGCCCTCGTGTCGCCGTTCCGAATCGCCCGTTCGCGACCGCCCGCAGTGGGGACATGCCGAAGCTTCTTACCCGCTGCGCGGCTATCGCAGTCGATGCGGCTCGACGACTACATCGAGTTCGAGGAGAACGAACGCGCCGAACGACGGCGCCTGGCGATGGAGAAGTCCTACGCCATCGTCGACCACCTCGAATCCTTCCAACACCGGTTCGACGAGCGGGTGCAGGGCGACTCGCTGTTCGGGAGCGTCTCACCGTCTATCTTCGTCGGTCGCGCGAACTACCCGAACGTCTCGACTGGCATCCTCTCGCCGGTCGGGTTCGAGGACGACGCCGCAACGTTCGAGACTAGCGGCGCGTGGTACGACGAGGGCGTCGGCATCGAGGACGTGTTCCAGCGCCGGACGAGCCTGCTCAACTCGAATCAGTCCGCCGGGGTGAAGGTTGGCGCGGACGCCAACGTCAACGACGCGTGGGACGGCTTTCTCGGCGTCCAGCGGGAGGTCGCCATCGCCGACCGCCCGGTGTCGGTCGAGATCGGTCTCGACGGCCGTCCCGACCTCGACTTCGACGTGGGCCGAAACGACGTGGCGACGCCGACGGGACCGCGAGCCAGAGCGCAGTCGGCAAATTTAGCCGAGAATCCGCACGTTCCGCGCCCGGTGAAGAAGACGCTCGAAGACGACGACTGGCAGGCGCAGGGTGCGATGACCTACCTCTACCGCCGAGGTCTCGACGTGTACGACATCAACACCGTGCTCTCGGCGGGCGCGCTCGGCGAGTCCGCGAGCCGTCGCCTCGTCCCGACGCGGTGGTCTATCACCGCCGTCGACGACACTGTGAGCCAGTATCTTCGGGGGACGATTCGCGACGCGCCCAGCGTCGATACGGTGCAGGTGTGGCGCAACGAGTACCTCGGTAACGCGTTCTGGGTGATTCTCGCACCCGGGCAGTGGGAGTACGAACTAGTCGAGATGAAAGCGCCTGGCAGCATCTGGAACCCCGACCCCAAGTCGGGCATGTGGGTGTCGAGCGACCGTGAGGGGTTCGAGGGCCGGACGCGGTACGTCGACGAAACGGCGGGCGCGTACTACGCCGCTCGACTCGGCGTCCTCGAACATCTCTCGAACATCGGGCGACAGGCGAAAGTGCTCGTCCTCCGGCACGTTTCCGACGACTACTGGGGACCCGTCGGTGTCTGGCAAGTGCGCGAGTCGGTGCGCCACGCCTTCGAGGGCGAGCACGGCGAGAGCGAGACGTTCGCCGACGCGGTTCGGGAAGTCACGAACCTGCTTCCGGTGTCGATGGCCGACCTCCGGCGGAAGTCGGCAATGGTCGCCGGGTTGCAGACGAACCTCGCGGATTTCGGCGCGGGTAGCCTGAACGACGACTAATTACTTGTATGACCACTGAGTGGTTGAGGGCGATGTTTCCGCTACAGATGTTCCCCGGTGGACCGGAACTGTTGATTCTCGCGTTCTTCGGCGTCTTCTACTTACTGATGGCGCTCGTCCCGCTCATCGCGCTGTACCTGCTGTACAAAATCCGCAAAGACACCGCGTCGATGGCCGAGTCGCTGGAGCGAATCGCCGTGGAAAATCGGCCGTAGTCCGACTACGCGGTGTCGAGGTTTGCGTACGCCTCGTCGACCAACTCGCCCGTTTCGGCGACGATATCGGCCATCTCCTCGTCGTCGGGCACGATGCCCGTGAGGCGGGCGACGCGCATGATGCTCAAGTGGTACACCGTCTGGACGCCCGGTTCCTCCTCCCAGAGGACGACGTTGCAGGGGAACAGCGCGCCCATCTTGTTGTCGGAGGCGTCGAGCACCCTGTCGGCGATGGCCGGATTGCACGCGCCGAGCACATAGTACGGGTCGCGATCGGCGTCGACCTTCTCGTTGAGCAACTCTGAGGGCGAAAACTCCGCCGGGATACCGAATCCGGCGTCGAGAAACGTCTCTCGGATGTGTTCGATGGCTTCCTCGTGGTCCATGTGGAGCGTCGCGCGCTTCTCGCCGATGTCGCCGGCGTCGAGCGCCGACGGGTCGATTGGCAGAGCCATAGCTCACACTCCGGGCGTCGACGCAAAAAGCGAGGCGGTCGTCGCTCAGTTCGAGGTCTCGACCGGACCGTCGCCGACGACGGCGTGGATCTCGCGCACGAACGTTTGCCGCGTGTCGAAGTACGTCTCGTCGACGCGGTCCAACACGTCCGAGAGCGTCTGCGCGCCGTTCGGCGTCCGAACGACGGCGTCGCCTTCCTTCTGTCGGATGCTACTCGCCTGCTGCGGCCAGGTCAGTCGCGACGCGACGCGCGCCACCGGTGCGCCGTCGACCGGTTCGCCGTCACCGAGTTCGACGACTGGACCCTCGTCTTCCGCATCGTCGTCAGCCATACCCGGCGGTTTGCCACCGCCGACATTAATCTCTTCGACCCGTCCCGGGTCGTCGTCGAGGACGAAGACGACGAGGTGGATTGCCGAGTCGACCGGGGCAGAAACGACGAGAAGGCTAGCGGAGTCGACGCCGATTTCGGCCGTCTCGCTCCGCGTTCGGCCCGTCGAGCGCGCGTCGTCAGACGCACGTCTGACGTATCGTTTTGTGGGGTGGTTACGTAGCCGCGGCCATGACGAGTCTCTCGGAGGCGTACAGGGCGGGAACGAGACACGCGAGCGACCGTCGACTGTACGCCGGCGTCGGGCTGTTTCTGACCGGCGCACTGCTCGTCGTTCTCGGTATCGTTGCCGCGACGACGAATCTCCTCGTCGGTCCGGAGGCGCCGCTCTGGCAGGCGCGGGAGCTCGGGATAACGCTCGGTGGCCTCGGCGTCCCGGCGGTGTTCCTCGGCATCTTCGCCATCCTCCCCGCCGGGCGGCGAACCCGCCTCGCCGCCGTCCTCGGCGCGCTCATCACGCTCGCCGGAGTCGCGCTGTTCTGGGAGGCGTACCCGTGTCAGTGGTCCGGTGCGTCCTGCGGCGGCGGACAGATGGAACTCACTCTTCCCACGCTGGGCCTCTACTTCCTCGGCAGCGCCACCACCTTCTGGTGTCTGTTCGTCGGCGTCGCGAACTTCAAGACGCGAAACGACCCCGGCGGCACCGTCCGCATGGAGGTCACCCGCCAGGGCGAGACGAAGATCGTCGAGGTCGAACGCTCGGCCGTGAAGGGTCTCGGCGGCGTCGGACTGCTCGGCGCGACGCCTGACGGCGAGGTGGAGACGCAGACCAATCAACCGACGAACGTGAGTTCGGTCGACTCGGTCGGGGGTACCTCGGAGAACCCGTCGCGAGGCAGTTTCGGCAGCTCTCGCTCGAACCACTCCTCCGCCTCGGACGGTTCCCCCAGTTGGAGCAGCACCTCCAACTCGACCGTCAGCGACGGCGGCGCGGCGGACTCGGACATCTACTCGCCGCTGGACGACCCTGTCCCCGGCGACGCGGAGGTACTGTCGTCGGAGACGCCGAGTCAGCCCCGGCAACCGAAAGGCGACAGCTACTGCGGAAGCTGTGCGCACTTCGAGTACGTTCGGACCGAACACGGCATGCAGCCGTACTGCCACTACCACAGCGAACTGATGGACAACATGGCCGCCTGCGACGAGTGGAGCAGTCGGAGCGAGAACCGCCACTGAGCGGCCGTCGGAATCAGAGCGACGCGAGCGCCTCTTCGACTGCGTCCCAGTGACTCCCCTTCCAGAAGTGCTGCCCGCAGCGAGTGCACCGAAACACCGCCCGCTCGCTCGGGTTGGGGGCGTACTCGGGGACTTTTTCGTCGCCGCCGACCCGTTCGACAGGACCGTTGCACCGCCCGCAGCGAACGGGCTGATCGTTAAGGGAGAGCTCGAAGCCCGCTTCTTCGAGCTCCCGTAACTGGTCGGTGACATCGCGCGATTCGAGGAGGACGCCGTCGCTCGTGCGCTGTGCGAGTTGCACGTCGCGGGTGAGGAGCCGACGACCTCCCTCATCGGCGAGTACCAGCAGTCGGTCGTCGGCTTCTATTCCCCGGTCGAGCGCGTAAACGGCGTCGTAGCCGCACATCCGGAGGTACACCGCGAGTTTGCCGAGCATCACGTCGAGCAACAACGCCGCGTTCTCGGGGTCTGTGGAGTGCTTCGGCGTTTCAGCGTTCTCGTCTTTGCCCATCTCAGTCGACGAACTCGCGGACGCCCGCCGCGTCGCGCGCGTTGAGTACGTCCGCGGTCTCGGCCCATCCGCGACGGGCGGTGTGGACGCCGTAGCGCACGTTCTCGAACTCGCCGGGGCTGTGCGCGTCGGTGTTGATAGCGATGGTCGCGCCGGCGTCGACGGCGACTTTGACGACCTCGCCCCAGAGGTCAAGCCGCGCCGGGTTCGCGTTGATTTCGAGCGCGGTGTCGTGCTCGGCGGCGGCCGCCGCAAGTCGGTCGAAATCTGGGTCGAGGCCCGCGCGTTGGTTGATGAGACGACCCGTGGGATGACCGATGATATCGACCGACGGATGCTCGATAGCAGCGACGAGGCGGTCGGTTGCGTCTTCACGCCCCTGGTCGAGGGCGCTGTGCGGCGAGGCGACGACGACATCAAGTTCGGCGAGCAGGTCGTCGTCGACGGAGATGTCGCCGTCGGCGTTGACGTTCGCCTCGACGCCGTGGAACACCTCGATGTCGGCGCTCTCGCGGACTACTTCGATTTCGTCCATCTGTTCTCTGAGGTCGTCGTCGTCGAGCCCGACGCCGCCGACCATCCCCGGACCGGTCGCGTGGTCGGTGACGCAGTGGTAGTCGTAGCCTCGCTCGGCGGCAGCGGCGACCATCTCCTCGACGCTGTGCTTTCCGTCGGACCAGTCGGTGTGCGTGTGGAGGTCGCCGCGAATCTTGTCCTCCCCGACGAGGTCCGGAAGCGTGCCGTTCTGCGCCGCCTGAATCTCGCCGTTGTCTTCGCGGAGTTCGGGCGGGATGACGGGGAGGTCGAGCACCTCGTAGATCTCGGCCTCCGTGCGCCCGCCAATTCGGTCGCCGACGCGCTGGCCCGCGTCGGGGTCTTCGACCGCCGAAATATCGAAGATACCGTACTCGTTTATCTTCAGGTCGCGGTCAATGGCGACGTTCCGCAATTGGATGTTGTGGTCGCGACTCCCGGTGAAGTACTGCAGCGCGGAGCCGAACTCGTCGGGGACGACGATGCGGAGGTCGACTCGGATGCCGTTCGCGCGGAGACTCGCCTTGCTCTCGCCCGCCTCGATGACGCCGTCGGCGCTCGGCCAGCCGGTGAACGTCGAGACGACGGCCTCGCTGTCGGCGCTGCCGACGAGCACGTCCACGTCGCCGATGGTGTCGCGCCAGCGGCGAATCGATCCGGCGACCTCCGCGGATTCGACGTCGTCAACGTCGCGGAGGTAGGCGAGCAGTTCGTCGGCCACCGGGCGAGCGTCGCCGAGCAGTTCGCGCGCCTGCGACTGGCGGGCGAACGGGATGTTGTCGAGGATGTTCCGCTCGGTCTTCGCGCCGAATCCCTTCACGTCCTGTATCTCGCCCGCCTCCGCCGCGGCTTCCAACTCGTCGAGCGTCGTTATTCCCAGCGCCTCGTAGAGGTCACCGACCGTCTTGGGACCGACGCCCTCGACGCTTGTCAGCGCGAACATGTCGACCGGGAGTTCGGCGCGGAGTTCTTCGAGCTCCTCGATTTCGCCGGTTTCGACGTACTCGACGATTTTGCTGGAGATGGCGTCGCCGACGCCGTCTATCTCCTCGACGGCGTCCTGCCCCTCTCTGGCGAGGTCGGCGACCGACCGCGGGTGGCTTCTGATGTTCTCGGCGGCGCGGCGGTAGCTCTGCGGTTTGTAGTCGACGCCCTGGGCTTCGAGGAACTCCGCGAACTCCTCGAAGCGGTGGGCGAGTTCGGCGTTCGTCGTCACGCGGACCACCTCACGGAAACGAGAGCGGCAGTGTGTCGGACGCTCATCGGCCCATCCGCCCCGCGGAGTCGTCGCGGCCGAGCGCCTGTCGGAGGAACTTCATCCACCGCTTCTTGTCGGCGGCCTCCTGTAGCTCCGCCTCCTGATTCAGGTCGGTCGGTTGGAGCGATTCGAGGGCGTTCAGCGCCCGGTCGATGCCGACGATGCTCTCGACGAGTCGCTCGCCCTCCTCGTAGCTCACCTCGTTGTTCTCGATTCGCTGGAATCGCTGGAGTCGCTCGCGGCGGAGATTCTTCTTCGCCTGGTCGACGCGCTTTCTCTCGCCGGGCGGGATGGTATCGCGCCGCTTGATCTCAAAGACGAACTGGCGGAGGTCTATCTCCTCTCCCTGCACGTCGATGCGGTCGGGGATGTCCGCGCCGATCGTCGCGCCCTCGCGGTTGACCCGCTCCAACAACCGCTTTCGCTCGAACTGCTTCATACCGTTCCTTGCTTCGCTCGGCACTTCGCTCCTTCGCCCCGGAACGGGTGCAACGACGGCGATAGCGACGACGGTGATGGTGACGGCGACGATGGCGATGGTGATGACGACGACGGTGATGGTGACGGCGACGATGGCGATGGTGGTGACGACGACGGCGGTAATCCGTCGATACACCGACCGCGTCGATTTCGAGCGTTGCGACTAAGGGAAGACTCTTTACGCTCTTCGACAGTATCCGGGGGTATGGGTTTGTTCGACCGACTGCGCGGTAACGACAATCCGCGTGTCGCTTTCATCGGTATCGACGGCGTTCCTTTCAGTCTTCTCGACGAACACCGCGACGAGTTCCCAAACTTCGCGCGTCTGGCCGACGAGGGGACCGCCGGAGCGATAGACAGCATCGTCCCGCCGGAGTCGAGCGCCTGCTGGCCCGCGTTGACGACGGGCGTCAACCCCGGCGAAACGGGCGTCTACGGCTTCCAGGACCGCGAGGTCGGCTCCTACGACACCTACGTTCCGATGGGTCGCGACGTGCAGGCGACGCGCCTCTGGGACCGCGTCAGCGAGGCCGGGATGGACGCGACGGTGATGAACGTCCCCGTCACGTTCCCGCCGCAGCGGAACGTCCAGCGGATGGTCTCGGGGTTCCTCTCGCCAGGCGTCGACAAGGCGGCGCAACCGGACGAACTCCGCGACACGCTCAACTCGATGGGCTACCGCATCGACGTGGACGCGAAACTCGGCCACCAGGAGGACAAGACCGAGTTCGTCGAGGACGCCCACGACACCATCGAAAAGCGGTTCGAGGCGTTCTCACACTACATCCAGAAGGACGACTGGGACCTCTTCTTCGGCGTGTTCATGACGACCGACCGCCTCAACCACTTCCTGTTCAAGGACTACGAGCGCGACGGCCCGAACAAGCAGGCGTTCTTCGACTTCTACAGGAAAGTCGACGACTACATCGGGCAGATTCGCGAGATGCTCCCCGACGACGTGACGCTCATCGTCGCCTCCGACCACGGCTTCACCTCGCTGGACTACGAGGTCCACTTCAACACGTGGCTCGAACAGGAGGGGTGGCTCAGCTACGAGAGCGACGACCACTCCGAACTCGGCGACATCGCCGACGAGACAACGGCGTACTCGCTCATCCCGGGCCGGTTCTACCTCAACCTCGAAGGCCGCGAACCGCGTGGCAGCGTCCCCGAAGACGAGTACGAAGACGTCCGCGCCGAACTGAAAGAGCAGTTGGAGAGCCTCGAAGGTCCCGACGGCCGGAAGGTGTGCGACCGCGTCGTCGAGTGCGAGGAGGCGTTCCGCGGCGACCACGAGGACATCGCGCCAGACCTCGTCGCCATCCCCGCGCACGGGTTCGACCTGAAAGCCGGGTTCAAAGGTCACGACGACGTGTTCGGTACCGGCCCGCGGAACGGGATGCACAGCTTCGACAACGCGACGCTGTTCATCGACGACGCCGAGGCGAACATCGGCGAAGCCGACCTCTTCGACATCGCGCCGACCATCCTCGATCTGATGGAGATAGAGTACTCCCGCGCAGAACTCGACGGCGCGAGCCTCGTTTAGGGGAACGATTCCGCCCGTCCCGCTGTTCGGCAGTCCGCCCGACGGGTCGGTGCTGACGGTTCTCGTTTTGTTTCTGCTGATAGCTGGGGCGATACCAGTCGCCGCGGCGGTGTGGGTGTACCGGGACGCGCGGACGCGCGTCGAGACGAATCCGGTTCCGTGGAGTCTTGCCGCGTTCCTCTCGGGTGGAATCGGCGCGAGACTGTAAACGCAGATGCGTGGAGCGAAGTCGTCACGTGCAGTGTGTGGAGCGGAGTCGACGGCCGAATCGGCTGAGTCGACCGACTCAGAAGACGACGGCGAACGAAACGCCTTGTAACGTCGCCTACAACAGCGAATCGATCTGGTCGTTGTCCCACATCCCGACCGGGTCGGGTTTCTCCTCTCCGGTCTCCTGTTGGGCCTGCTTCGCGCGCTCCATGAACTGCTGGAGTCGGTCGGAGCGCTCGACGCCGCCGAGCAGGACGAGCGCCGCGAGGCGGCCGCTCTCCAGCGGGAAGTCGCCGCCGCGGACCTGCAGGCTGCCGGTTTCCTCCTCAACCCAGCGCCGCGCCCGCTCGACGCCTTTCCGCGAAATCGTCTCGGCCTTGCCGGCGACGACGACGAGCGCCGAGTCAGCCTCCGTCGCCTCCGGGAGACTCGTCCCGGTGAGAAGCGCCCGACGGACGGTGCTCATGACGGTGTTGATGTTCTCCTCCGCCTCCTCGCTGGCCTCGGAACTGGCGTAGCCGAGCGCCGCGACGCCACCCGAGCGGAGGGTGTTGATGATCTCGGAGGAGTCGACCACGCTTTCGCCGACGTCCTCGGTCGCCTCGCCGGAGGCCAGAAGGAGACCGATGCGTTGGGCGATTGCCTGGTTGATGGCGTCGAACCCCTCCTCCATGCTCTCGCCGGAGGAGCGCCATGCGTCGTTGTCGACGAGCAGCACCGAATCGGCTTCGCGAGCGACGGTTTTCAGCGAGCGACCCGCGTTCACCTGGTACATCGATCCTTCGTCGCGGCCGGGGAGGATGCCGAGACCGTAGACGGGGACGTCGTAGACGCGCTTCAGTTCCTTCACGAGGACGGGCATTCCGCCGCTGCCAGTGCCGCCGCCGAGACCCGCGACGACGAAGATGGCTTCTGCCTCGGCGGTGATTCGGCCGTCGAGTTCGCCCATCACCTCGCGGGCGTCCGACTGCATCACTTCCGCGCCGAGTTCGTTGTCGCCGCCGACGCCGTGGCCCTTGACGCGGTCCTGACCGACGAGGACCGTATCGAGCGGGAGGGGCTGGAGGTCTGCTTTCGCGCTGTTGACTGCAAGTGCGCCTCGGACCGCACCGAAGCCCATCCGTGAGTCGAACTCGGCCAACGCCGTGGCGAGTTTCCCGCCAGCCTGTCCGACACCTATCAGGACGGTTTTCATATCTCATTCTATCAGGGTCACGTCTTCAAACTTCCCCCAGAGGTTTATGAGAGAAAACGAGTCTGCGATATTACACGATGGGCGACGAAACCGCACGCCGACGGGGTGCCGACGAACACGACGAACACGGCGAGAACGACGAGCGACTCGACCTCTCGTTGGTCGAACGCGGTGGCCGACCGGGCGCGTCTCGCGGCGCGAGCAGCGTATTTCGAGCGCGTCCTCGCACGTCCCGATTCGCGGGCTGTTTGGACGGCGGAGCGGTACGACCGACTGGGGGAGACGCTGGCCGACCGCGGAGCGACGGCGTCGTCGCCGTCGGAACTCGGTCGACTCGTCGAAACTGCCGAGGGAGCGGTCGTTCCCGAACCGCGGACGTTCGGCGACGACGCACCCGCCAGCGACGTTGCCCTTCACCCAGACGGCTCGCCCGCGTACCTCACGCTCGGGAGCGTCGAGCGGACCCACGCGCCGATGATTCTGCCGAACGCGAGCTATCGACCGCTGGCTGCGCGGAACACGAACCTCGTGACGGTTCCGTACGGCGACGTCGTCGACCACGCGCTGAAGGGATCGAAGCGGGTGAGCCTCCGGACCGGCGGGCAGGTCCTCGTCGTGGCGAACCGAACCGCCGCCGCGACCGGCAACGAGACCCTCGACGAGAGACGGCAGCGACTTGGCAGCGAGGTCGCCGACGGTGTCGACGTGACGAAGGACGTAGCTCGGACGACGCTCGAACGGGAGACGGCGCTCTCGGCGACGGAACACCGCGCAGCCGTCGAGCGCGGATTCGACCGCTGGGACGGCCACGGGCAGCGCGCGCTCGCCGCCGTCAACGGCTCTGCGGCGACGGCGATTGCCGAGGAAGTCGGAAAGCGCCGCGACTGGACGTCTGGACCGTCGAGATTCGCGGGGTATACGCGCAGTTCGTTGTCACCGCGCGGCGCGGCCCGGCTGGATCGGCCGACCTCCGGTACGTCCGTGACGGCGACGCGGTGACGCTCGACGACGACGCCGAGCGGTTGGGTCGGAGCGATCGCATCTCGTTCGAGGCGCAGACGACCGTCGTCGTGGCCGTCCCCCCGACGCCGCCGGCGTCGACGACGTGAACGGAAATGCCGACGAACGGTCCGGCAGGTGGCCGGAGCCGGGATGCGAACCGGAGCGACGCTGTTGAACCTGTCGCCGCTCGCCACCCCTGCGTTCGGAGTGGCAACCGTTTTGCCCGCCGCCGGGCGACTTCCTGTATGCTCTACGACGCTGCGGAGAACCCCGGGTCGCTGACGCCAGACGAGTTGCGCGCCGCCTACGACTCGCAGCTGGCCGCCGTCGTCGACGCCGCCGGCGTCGAAACGGTCGCCGCCGAGTCGGGCGTCGACCGCGATCGTATTTCGGCGCTCGCCGGCGGCGAGTCGCCGGACCTCACGCTCGAAGAGGCCGCCGGCATCCTCGCCGTCGGCGACGGCTACCCCGACCGGGAGGCCATCGTCCTCGAACTGCGCGACCACCTGCTGATGGGGATGACGACGGGCGTCCTCGACGTGGACACCATCGCCGCGAACATCGACGCTGACCTCACTGGCCAGGAGGTCCAGCAGGCGCTCGAAGGCCGCATCCGGTTCCCGCTCGACGACCTCGCGGCGGTCCACAGCTTCATCGCCGGGCGGAACGATCGCTGATGGCGTCGGTCGCACCGGACGCCGGCGGTGAGGGTGAGCGAGTGGTCATCCTCGGCTGCGGCTACGTCGGTCTCGAACTCGGCCGTCAGCTGACGGCTGCGGGTCACGACGCGGTCGGCGTCCGGCGCTCCGACGACGGGCTGGACGCCATCGAGTCGGCGGGGTTCGAGGCCGTGCGCGCGGACGTGACCGACGCGGCGTCGCTCGCTTCGGTGCCGGACGCCGACTGGCTCGTCTTCGCCGCGAGTTCCGGCGGACGCGCCGCGGACGCCGCTCGCGAGGTGTTCGTGGAGGGACAGCAGACGGCGCTCGCCGCGTTCTTCGAGCGTGACGACCCGCCGGAGCGGTACGTCTACACGTCGAGTACCGGCGTCTACGGCGACCACGACGGCGACTGGGTGGACGAAGAGACGGAGATACGCCCGACGACGGAGAAAACGCGCGTGTTGGCCGAAGCCGAGCGCGTCGCCCGCGAGACGCCGTGCGAGCACGGTTTCGACGGCACCGTCACACGGTTCGCGGGGCTGTACGGCCCGAACCGCTACCGGTTGGAGCGGTATCTCGAAGGCCCGGTCACCGAGGGCTACCTCAACATGGTCCACCGCGACGACGCCGCCGGGACCATCGCGTACCTGCTGGAGACCGACCGGGGGCGCGACGAGGTGGTGTTGGTCGTCGACGACGAACCGGCCGAGAAGTGGACGTTCGCCGATTGGCTCGCCGACGAGTGCGGTGTCGAGCGACCGCCGAAACGAACGAAGCAGGAGCGACTCGAGGCGGGCGACCTCTCGGAGGCGGCGCGGCGACGGATTCTGACGAGCAAGCGCTGCTCGAACGCCCGACTGCGCGAACTCGGTTACGAGTTTCGGTATTCCGACTACCGCGAAGGGTACGCGGCCGCGGTCGAACGGTACCGGAGCGAAGAGCGGTAAGGCCGCTGAAATCTCGTTTGTGTCCGTCGAAATCCGCACGAATATATTTGGGGAACCTTCTTACTGGTCGCGTTTGACAGACGGAGTATGCCGAGTAGGGTCGCCGCGACGGAGGCGCTCTCCGACGCGGAGGTGTTCGTCCGCGATAACCCCGAGATAGCGACGGTGCTGGCCGTCGGTCTCGTCGCGCTGTTCGGCGTCAGCTACGCGCTCCGCTGGTTTCGCCGTCCGATGGGGGTGCAGTTCAAGCGAGCGCTGTCGGATTTAGACGAAATCGCGGTGTTGATGCATCCGAACCCGGACCCCGACGCGATGGCGGCGGCCATCGGCGTCGCCTGCCTCGCCGACCAGGTCGACACGGTGGCGCGCATCCAGTTCACCGGGCAGATACGCCATCAGGAGAACCGCGCCTTTCGGACCGTCCTCGATCTGGATCTCGAACAGATAGACCACGTCTCCGAAATCGCCGCCGAGAACGTCGTCCTCGTCGACCACAACACGCCCCGCGGGTTCGCGGGCGCCGAGAGCGTGCTCCCCTTCGCCGTCGTCGACCACCACCCCGGTGACGGCGCGGGCGAGGAGTTCACCGACGTGCGGACGAACTACGGCGCGAGCGCCAGCATCGTCGCCGAGTACTTCCGCGACATCGGCGCGAAACCCGTCCCGCCGGACCAGCACGCCAGCGAGATAAACGCCCGTTACACGATGCCGTCAACGGTAGCGACCGGGCTGCTCTACGGTATCCTCTCCGACACGAAGCGGCTCACCGCCGGGTGCGTCGCCGCCGACTTCACTGCCAGCGGTTACCTCTACCCCGGCGTCGACGAGGACCTCCTCGACCGCATCGCCAACCCGCAGGTCGGCGCGGAGGTGTTGGAAGTGAAAGCCCGCGCCATCGCGGGCCGGAAGATAAAAGGCTCGTTCGCCGTCAGCGACGTGGGTCCGGTCTCGAACGTCGACGCCATCCCGCAGGCGGCGGACGAACTAATGCACCTCGAAGGCGTGACGGCCGTCGTCGTCTGCGGCGAGCGCGACGGCACGGTGTATCTCTCGGGTCGCTCCCGCGACGACCGGGTCCACATGGGCCGAGCGCTGGAGGCGGCAGTCTCGGACATCCCGAGCGCCTCGGCGGGCGGCCACGCCCGGATGGGCGGCGGTCAGATTCCGCAGGTCGACCCCACCGGCGGCGACGTGCCGAGCCCGGTGCCCCGAAACGGACTGGTCGACCGATTGTTCCAGACGCTCACCGGCGACGTGTAACGCTTTTTCACCGGCCGCTCGTATCGCACCTATGGCTACCGCGAGCGGCACGTGGGGATATCGGGACCGCTTCGGCGACAGTTTCGGTCGGACCTACTTCCGCCGGTTCGGTCCCGGCGTGGTGTCGAGCATCGGCGTCGGCACGTACCTCGGCGACCCGACCGACGCCGTCGACGACCGCTACCGCGAGGCGCTCGTCGAAGCGTTCGAAAGCGGCATCAACCTCGTCGACACGGCGATTAACTACCGCTGTCAGCGGAGCGAGCGCGTCGTCGGCCGCGCGCTCGGCGAGGCCGCGGTGGAGAGAGACGAAGTTGTCGTCGCCACGAAAGGCGGCTTTCTCCCGTTCGACGGCGAGCGTCCGAGCGACCCGAGCGCGTACGTCCGCGAGCAGTTCGTCGAGCCAGGTCTCGTCGACGTCGACGACCTCGCCCGCGGCAGTCACTGCATCAGTCCCGATTTCCTCGACACGATGCTGGACCGGTCGCTCGAAAATCTCGGCGTCGACAGCGTCGACTGCTACTACGTCCACAACCCCGAGACGCAGCTGACCGTCCGCGACGCCGACGCCGTCTACGACCAATTAGAAGCCGCATTCGAGGGACTCGAAGAACGGCGAAAAGCGGGCGATATCGGCGGTTACGGCGTCGCGACGTGGGAGGCGTTCCGCGTGCCGCCGGAGCATCCGAACCACCTGTCGCTGCCCGAGGTCGCGGCGCGCGCCGACTGCGCCGCCGACGCCGCCGGCAACGAGGAGTCGGGACTGCTCGCGGTGCAACTGCCGTTCAACGTCGAGATGGCCGACGCGTTCACCGCGGCGGTCCACAAACGCGAAGGCGAGCGGGTGAGCGCGCTGGAGTTCGCCCACGACGTCGGACTCTCTGTGTTCGCCAGCGCCAGTCTCAAGCAGGGCAACCTCGTCACCGGGATTCCCGAGGCGGTCGCCGCGGAGGTAGAAGGAGACTCGACGACGCAGCGCGCGCTCAACTTCGCGCGGAGCGCGCCCGCGGTGACGGCGGCGCTCGTCGGGACACGGAGTCGAAAGCACGTCGCCGAGAACGTCGCCGCCGGAACGTTCGACCCACTGGGCGCGAAGGCGTTCGACGCCGTCTTCGAGTAGTTACAGCTCTTTCCACTCGCGGCCGCAGTCGGGGCACGTGCGGACCGAAAACACCTCGTCGGGGTCGTTACGCTTCTTCAACGTCTCCTCGCACTCCTCGCACGCGAGACGCCCGTACGTGTCTTTGCCGAGTTCTCCCTCGCGCAGACCCTTCCGGGTGGATTTCATGGTCCGCCATTGTATCTCACCCCACAAAAATAGTGCGGCGAAAGTAGTTGCAAATAGCGAACGTTCGGGAGCGACCGGCTTGTTTTTCACCTATCAGTTCTCAGAAGGAAGCGATGGAGTACGTCCAGGAGCGAATCGCGACGCTCCACGACCTGACCGACCCCGCGCCTTCGGCCCCAACCGACCGCGCGGCCGTCGTGTTGCCGATGACCGAGCGCGAGTACGCCGGTCTCGCCGCCGAACGCGTCCTCACGGAATTGGAACGCGTCGACCCCGCCCGCGTCGTCGTCGCGCTTCGCGCGTCGGCCGACCGGGTCGGCCCGTTCGCCGAGTGGCTGTCCGAGTACGATCTGTCGCTGTCGGTGTTGTGGTGCGACGGCCCGAGGCTCTCGTCGCTTTTAGCCGACGAAGGACTGAACGGCAGGCGCGGGAAAGGTCGCGACGTCTGGCTGGCGCTCGGCCAGGCGCTCGAAGAGGAGTTCGTCGTCGTCCACGACGCCGACACAAAGACGTACTCGCGGACGTACGTCTCGCGGTTGCTGTTCCCGCTCGCGCACGGCTACGAGTTCTCGAAAGGCTACTACGCCCGCGTCGAGAACGGCCGTCTCTACGGGCGGCTGTTTCGGCTGTTCTACGCGCCGCTGGTCGCCGCGCTCGCCGAGGAACACCGAGACGCGCCGATTCTCGACTACCTCTCGGCATTCCGCTACGCGCTCGCCGGGGAGTTCGCGGCGACGACCGACGTGGCGCGCCGTCTGCGCGTCCAGCGAACGTGGGGGCTCGAAGTCGGAACGCTCGGCGACGCGTTCTCGCTCGCCGGGTTCGACAACAGCGCCCAGGTCGACCTGGGGTCGTACGAACACGACCACCGAGCGGTCGGCGGTCCGACCGGTCTCTCCGAGATGAGTCAGTCGGTCGGCGCGGCGCTGTTGCTGGCAGTCGAGGACCACGGCGTCGAACCGGTGTACGGGACGCTCCCGGAGCGGTACCGGGAGACCGCTCGCCGATTCGTCCGACAGTACGCGGCCGACGCGGCGTTCAACGGTCTCGGCTACGACCGGAGTGCCGAGAGCGAACAGGTCGAATGCTACGCGGACGCCATCGTCGCACCCTGCGACGACGACCGACTGCCCGCGTGGGCGGACGCTCCGGTTTCGCCCGGGACGGTCGCCGACCTCGCCGAGGCCGACCTGCGGGAGGTGACGGGATGAGTCGAACGTACGACGAGCTCGCGGGTGTCGTCGACCTGTTCGGCGCGCTGACGCACGCGGAACTGGCGGCCGCGCTCGACGAACTCGCGTACAAACAGGGCTCGGAAACGGACGTAGAGGCGCTCTCGGAGGCTGTCGACGCTGCCATCGAGGAGTACTACCTCGTCGAGTACGTCGCGACCGCCGACGACCGGAGCGTCGAGACGAGCGACCCGGGACGGCGCGCCGGCGAGGAGGAGACGTTCGTCACGGTCGGTCCCGCGGCGTTCCCCTCGATACCGACGAACGCCGAGGACCTCCCGCACATTCTCGACGTTCCGCGGCGCGAAGTCGACCGGACCGCGCTCGGCGAACAGGTCCGCGAACGCCTCGCCGCCGAAGTCGAGGCGGCAGCCGAGGACGACGACGAGGAGCGCCTCGAACGCCTCTACGACGTGACGTACGACCTCGACGCGTGGGCGTCGGTCGAGACCGACGCGATACGTGAGCAACTCGTCACGCTTCTTCAAGACTAAGGCCGTCGAACGATACCAAGATACATGGATCTGAGTGGGGTGGCGCGGCACGAGGCGACCGCCGTGGAGGGAGCGACGCGGCAGGCGGCGGTCGTCGCCCCCGTGCTGTTCCGGAACGGCGACCCGCATCTACTGTTCACGAAGCGGGCCGATCACCTCGGCGAGCATCCCGGGCAGATGAGCTTTCCCGGCGGCGGCCGCGAACCGAGCGACGCCGACCTCACGGCGACGGCGCTACGCGAGGCCCGGGAGGAGATCGGACTGCGCCCCGAGGAGGTCGAACTCGTCGGCCGACTGGACGACATCGAGACGAGCACGGACTACTCGGTCCGGCCGTTCGTCGGGCGCGTGCCGGACCGCGAATACGTCCCCGACGAGCGGGAAGTCGCCGAAATCGCGGTGCTGTCGGTCGCCGACCTGACGGACCTCGGCAACTACGAGTCCGAACACCGCGAACATCCGACGTACGGGCCGATTCGCGTCCACTTCTTCCGCGTCGAGGGGTACACGGTCTGGGGGGCGACCGGTCGGATGGTCGTCCAACTGCTGGAACTGACGACCGACTGGCGAGCGCCCGCCGAACCCGACCGGGTCGTCGACCCCGACGCCGACTACCCCGTATAACTCGCCTCCCCTTCCGGGCCGATTTCTCGTCCAAGCCAATATCTCGACCGGGCCGACTATTCTGTCTGCGTCGACTCGACGGTCGCCGCAGGCACGAGGGAAGAAAGAGTGGGAACTACCGACCGAACAGTCGCTTGAGGATGCTGCGCTCGCTCGGCCGTTCGGCAAGCAACACGGAGCAGTCGAGGTTGCTGAGCACGTCGAGATTGAGCGACCCGGCGACGAGCCGCGAGAGCAGGCCGCGCTCGGTCGCGCCGACGATAACGAGCGTGTGGTCAGCGGCCTCGCGAGCGATAGCGCCCTCGATGTCGCCGGAGTCGTCGACGATGAGTTCGGCGTCGCCGAGGTCGTGTTCGGCGGCCCACCGGTCGAGGAACTGCTGGCCCTTCTCGCGTTCGTCTTCGCCGTCGACGACGTGCAGCAAGCTCGCCTCGGAGCCGTCGGTCGTGCGAAGCTTCCGCGCGACTTCGGCGCTCAGGTCGGAGTCCGGTCCGCCCGCGGTCGGCAGGAGGACGCGCGAGGTGTCGAGGTCGCGGTCAGAGAGGATGAGGAAGTCGCAGGGGAGTTTGTTGGCCAGCTCGTCGAGCGGGCGCTCTGCGCGAGCGGCGCTCCAGAGCTCGTTGCCCCCCCAGCCCATCAGGACGAGGTCAGCGCGCGTGCGGGCGGCGATGGAGAATATCTCCTCGAAGGAGCGGTGCGAGACGACGGTCGACGTCTCGCAGCCGACGTCGTACCGCTCGACCGTCTCGCGGGCCTCCGCGAGTTGCGCTTCGGACTCCGCGGCGATTCGCTCGCGTTGGTTGCGCCCGTAGCCGCGGGCCGCCCGTCCCGGCATCTGGACGATGTGGACGAGGTGGACGGTCGCGGAGTCGTTCCGGCTGGCGAGTTTGCAGGCGAACTCCACGAGTCGCAACTCGGTGCGCGGGTTCGCGATGGGTACCATCAGCCGGTAGTCGTCGCCCTCGCCGAGCGCCGGGGCCGTGGCGGTGTTGATGAGCGGGACGTAGGAGCGCCCGACCAGTCCGCCGAACATCCACTCACGAATCGAGAGTTGGCGGTTCGCCCCCTCGAACCGGGCCGATTCGAGGCGATGCTCGCTCGTCTGGAAGTAGTTGACGACGGTCACCAGCGCGATACCGCCGATGGTGTTGCCGAGAAGTACCGGGAGGACGAACTGGGTGAAGCCGGTGAAGACGGCGAGTTCGCCGCCGAAGACGAGATACATCATCTCGGTGAAGGAGACGACTACGTGGAACAGGCCGCCGAGCGGGACCGAGAGAAACGCCATGTAGACGACGACGAGTCGGGATATCGTGTCGCGGGAGGCGTAGACGACCCAGACGACGCCGGCGACGATGAGTCCGGCGAAGATGGCTTTGAAGAACAGGTCCCACCACGGCGTCTGGAGACCGTGCTCGGAGATGTGCGTCGCCACCGTCGCCGCCTCCGGCGAGAAGACGCCGCTCCAGGTGAGCACCGCCGCGCCGATTGCGGCGCCGGCGAAGTTGCCCGTGAGGACGATGAGCCAGTGGCGTAACAGCGCCGGGACGCTGGCGAGGCGTTCGAGCGTCAGTGCGACCGGCGGGAGGGTGTTCTCCGTGTAGAGTTGGTAGCCGCCGATGATGATGTAGATGAAGCCGAGCGGGTAGAGCAGCGCGCTCAGAATCGGATCCTCGCCCGTCGCCGTCGACACGGAGACGTACAACAGAAACGTGATCGTGATGGCGAACCCCGCCGCGAGACCGCTGAAGAACAGTTCTCGTTTCCCCGAGGTTATCTCCTCGTCGGCCGCGGCGACGATTCGCTGGAACACTTCGTCGGAAGAAAAGCGGTCCCGCATGACCGCGCCGGCAGCAGGTGCGCCGCTCTTGGAACGGTCGACCGCCTCTCGCACCGAGTCCGTCCGGTCGGACCTCTCGGAGTCGGAGTCGTTCATTGTCGAATCGAACTGCCAGAACTACAAAGCGTTTAACCCTTAAAACCGCCGTCGACCGCAACTTCCGTGATACCCCGTGTCACGAAGTGACGCGGCGTCAATACTGACCGGAACGGAATCCTTTTCACTGCCACGGGGGTACTGCGGAGCACATGGTCGCACAGACGATGGATCGAGTTCCGCGACGATGAATCGACGTTTCTGAACAGCGGTCGCCCTGGAGTGAACCGATGAAAGCGCTCACCGACGAGTCTGTACTCTCGCACACTGGCATCGACGCCGTCGCACTGAAACCCGCCGAGTGCGACGTGCGCCGCGCCGCCGATCTCTCGGCGGCGACGGTCGCAATCGACTACGAAGGGGCCGACCACCTGCCCGAGACCGAGATTCTCGAAACGCTCGCCGAGACGGCCGACGTTCGACTCACGACGCCGGTCCGCGCCGACGGCTTCGACCCCCTCGGCGACGACTCACGCGTCGCCGACCTCCCAGAGAGCGTCGGCCGCGTCCTCGTCGCCGGCCACGCCGCCTACCTCTCCGAGGACGAGCGGCGCAGAGCGGTCGCCCCCCGACTGAAGGCGGCCCGCGAGACGGCCCCCAAGGCGTGGGTCGGCACCGAGGGCATCGAGCGCATCGCGCTCGCCGCCGGCGGAACGCAGTACGAACTGCTCTCGCGGACGACCGACCGCGACGTGCGGGCGCTGCGCGCCGCGGGCTACGACGGCGAGATCGCGCTGTACGCGCCGACCGTCCTCGCCGACGACGAGGACGAGATTCTCGACGCCGTCGGGGGCTACGTCGCCCGCCGCCGTCCCGTCGCGCGGGCGCTACCCGAGGGCTGCGAGACGGATTCGCGCGCGACGGGGCGCGCTAGAGAGGTCCTCTCGAAAGCCAGTCGCGACTACGCGCTCGTCGGCGCGCCCGAAACTGTTCGCGAGCGGGTCGCCGCGCTCGAATCGCTCGGCGTCGACACCGTCGTCGGCTACCCCGCCCGCGGCATCGGCGAGTTCCTGTAGTCGCCACCCTCGTTTCTCCGTTCACCCGCCGGACGAACTGCTAAGTGCGACGACCGTGAATTCGGGGCATGCAACCGCTCACCTCCGGGTTCCGCCGGCGCGTCGTCCACCGATTCTCGTACCACACATCGCACCGATTCTCGGAGGGGCGCCGCTGATGCGCGTCGCCGTCGTCGGCGGCGGCGCGGTCGGTCTCACCGCCGCGTACGACCTTGCGGCACGCGATATCGACGTGACGCTGTTCGAGCGCGGCGAGTACGACGCCGCGCGTTCCGACGCGTCGGCGACGCCCGCCGACGGCAGTTCGGCGCGCGCGGCGGGCGTCCTCTACGACGCCTACGCCGAGGATATCGACGCCGAAATCGGCGGGCGGGCGCTGGAGCGCTTCCGCGAGTTCTCCGGCGACGACGGCTTCGAGTTCCGACAGTGCCCGTACGTGATGGTCGCCCGCGAGGGTGATGAGGCGGCGGCCGACGCGATGGCGACAAGCGTCGAGCGGATGCGCGTCCACGGCCGGGAGGTGTCGGTCGTCGACCCGGAGGAACTCGGCGACCGCTTCCCGCTCCGGACAGACGACATGCTTGCGGCCGCCGTCGCCGAGAACGCGGGGTGGACGGATCCGGCGAGTTACGTCTCGGCGATGGCCGCGAAAGCCCGGCACGCGGGTGTGGCGTTCGAGACGGGGCGTTCCGTCGGCCTCAGCGTCGACCCGCCGGGCGTCGTCGACAGCGGCGGTCGGCGGACAGAACGACGCGACGACGGGGCGACGAGGGAGTTCGACGCCGTCCTCGTCGCCACCGGGGCACAGACGAAACGGCTGTTCGCGGAGGCTGGCGTCGCCGTTCCTATGAAGCCGTATCGCGTACAGGCGCTCACCGGGCGCGAGGCGTACGACGGCCCGATGGTGTACGACGCGACGGCGGGCGTCTACTTCCGCCCGCACCCGATCGGAGTGCTGGCGGGCGACGGCACCGTCCCGGTCGAAGCCAACCTGGACGAGTGGAACCGCGACGCCGACGACTGGTTCGTCGACGACATCCGGGCCGCACTGACCGAACGCGCCGACTACGACCTCGACGTGGCGCAGGCGTGGGCGGGACTCTGTGCGGCGACGCCCGACGGCGACCCGCTGCTCGGCGAACTGAGAGAGGGCGTGTTCGTCGCCGCCGGGTGGCAGGGTCACGGGTTCATGCGCGCGCCGGCGACCGGCGAGGCGATTGCGAAGCAGATACTCGGCGAAGACGGTGGAATTGCGTCGTTCGACCCGAGGCGCTTTTCGGGCGACGAGACGTTCGAGGTTCGAGAAGGGATGGCGCTCGACTGACGCGAGAGTCGAAGGACGGTCGGTTCAGTTACGGTTCTCGTCGTCTTCGTCCTCGTCGCGGGCTTCGGCCTGTTCGACGAACTCGTCGTCGATTTCGTCCATCGACTCGTCGGTCGGTTGACCCGCCGCCTCGGCGGGTTCGAGTCGCGCGTCGGGGTCTTCGGCCGCCGCCTCCTCGTCGAGCATCGACTCGGTGGAGGCCGTCGCGTCGGTCCCTGCGGCAGAGGCGTCGTCCTCGTCGTCGGTATCATCGGTGCCGGCGGCGTCGCTCTCGTCCGCCGACTGCGCGGTCGCCGCCTCCTTCGCCTCCTCCTCGGTCGGTTTCTCCTCGACGACGTTCGTCTCACCACCGGTCGCGCGGGCGTCGACGCCCGTGGCCGCCGTTTCTTCCTCGACGGCGACGTTCTTGCCCTCCTCGGCCTTCGGGATGTAGACGCGGAGCGTGCCGTGTTTCGTCACCGTCGCCGTTGCTGACTCGGCGTCGACGGTGGCGTCGTTTGGGAGTTTTGCCTTCCCGTCAAGCGAAAGACCGCGGCCGGGGAATCGCATCTCGTAGCCGTCGTGGAACTCGCGGAACCGGTCGATTCGGACCTGGACCTCGGTGTCAACGAAGCGGACCTGCACGTCGCTCTTGCTCGCACCGGCTGCGTCGAAGACGACGAGATAGCTGTCGTCGCTCTCGAGCAGGTCGTACGAGAGCGGTTTTCGTTCCTGGACGTGGCCGAATCCGCGGCCGACCCGTTCGACGACGGCGTTGGCCACCGACTCGCCGATTTCTCGCAGATCGTTCATAGTTCGATGGCATCGAGGCAGTCGGTCTGCTGGCAGTACGGACAGACAAAGTCACTGACGCCGACGTCGTTGGGCATGTCGTACGTGTAGTGGAGTTCGAACATGTCCATCTCACAGTCGGGACTGGTGCAGGCTACTTCGAGCGTCGCGGGCATGGTGACAGATAACAGTCCCATCCAAATAAACGCGCTGGGTCGAACAGACCGTCGGCGGCGCGATACGGACATAGGTTGTCTACGATACGACGCCGGTCGCGCGGGATACGGGCGCCGGTTATAAGGTCGCGGGCTAGTTTGGGTCAGCTAACTAAACACTGTATGAACGACGGGTATCAGCTTCCCGAGCGCGTGTACGGCGTCGTGTTCGACGCGCACGCCCGAGAGGCGGGGGAACGGAGTTGGTTCGTCGAAGCGAACGTGACGGAGCAGTCGTTGCGCATCGTCGACTGCGCCCCGGTAGCAGAGCGGTTCGGCGTCTCCCCATACCGACCCGACACCGTCGCCGCGCTCGTCTCGTTCGTCGCCGGTCTCGACGGCCGGTGCGCCGTCGGACTCGACTTCCCGTTCGGACTTCCGAAGGCGGTGGTCCCTGAGCGACGGTGGCGACGCTTCGTCGACCAACTCCCCGACTGGTTCTCCGGGCCCGAGGACATGGCCAAGCGCTGTCGAATGCACGCTCGCCTCGTCACCGACGGCGCGGAGTCGAGCGTGCTCCGCGCGACCGAGGAACCGCTGAGCGCCGTTGCCGCCTACGACGAGCGACTCTGTGCGGAGACGTTCTACGGCATCCGCGACCTGTTGCGACCGCTCGTGCTGACCGACACCGCGCGAATCGTCCCGATGCAACTGCCGCGCGAAGGCCGCCCGCTGGTCCTGGAGACGTACCCGGCCGGAACGCTCGACACGCTCCGGTATCGCGAGCGAGAAGAATCAGCCGACGACGCTCCGACGCCGGCGTTCGTGTTGGACAACCTCGCCGACCGAGCCGTCGAGTTGTCCTCGTCGGTTCGAGAACGCGTCCGCGACGGCGGCGACGGCGCCCTCGAAGCGGTCGTCGCCGCGTTCGCGACGTTCCGCAACGCCGTCGACCCCGCGAACCTCCGGATGACCGACGAGCTCCCGTCGGTCGAAGGCTACATCTACGTTTGAGCACCGAGGCGCAACGCCCGCCCGACCGCAGGAACGACTCCCGACTCCGGTAGTCGGCAGAGCACCGGAACCGCACCGTTTTACCCGTCGCCCGACAACCCGGGTCTATGACCGACCCCGCCGACCTCAGGGTGACGCTCGTCGACGGATACGTCGACGAACCGGCGCACTTCGGCGTGCCGCCGTACATCTCGACGTACCCGCGCTTCACCGCCGGTGCGATGGTCGACGCCGGGGTGCCCGAGGAGCAGATCACGTACCACACCATCGACGAACTCCGCGACGACAGGCGAAAGTGGGCCGACGTCGCCGACGCGGACCTGTTCGTCTACATCGGCGGGATGACCGTTCCCGGCAGCTACGTCGGTGGGACGCCCGCCGAACCCGACGAGGTGAAAGAACTCGCGTGGACCGCCGACGGGACAACGCTCATGGGCGGTCCCATCCGCTTCGGCGTCGGCGAGGAGAACGCGGGCGGCCAAGACATGGAACGGAAAGATCTCGACTACGACTTCGTCGCGAAGGGCGACGTCGAGGCGGCCGCCTACGACCTCGTCGACAGCGGCCTAGAGGGGTTCGGAAACCGGATGCGCGACAACGAGGAACTCGACCGCTGGGCCGCCAAGGGCGCGTTCGTCGTCGAACAGCATCCGAACCATCCGCACTATCTGATCTGCGAGATGGAGACCTCCCGCGGCTGCGCCTACCGCTGTTCATTCTGCACGGAGCCGCTCTACGGGAATCCGTCCTTCCGGACCGCCGACTCCGTCGTCAAGGAGGTCGGGAACCTCTACAACCGCGGGGCGCGACATTTCCGCCTCGGCCGCCAGGCCGACATCCTCGCGTTCGGCGGTGACGGCGAAGCGCCGAACCCGGACGCGCTCCGCCGACTCTACGGCGGCATCCGCGAGGTAGCTCCCGATCTGGGGACACTCCACCTCGACAACATGAACCCCATCACCATCGCGCGGTGGCCCGAGGAGTCCAGAGAGTGCATCCGCATTATCGCCGAGCACAACACGCCGGGCGATACTGCTGCATTCGGCCTCGAATCGGCCGACCCCGTCGTCCAGGAGGAGAACAACCTCAACGTGAGCGCCGACGAGTGCTTCGAGGCGGTGAAAATCGTCAACGAGGAGGGCGGGTGGCGACCCGGCGAAGACCCCGCGGACGCACCGACGTTCGGCGACGAAGCCGCGAGCCGCCTCCCCAAACTGCTCCCCGGCATCAACCTCCTGCACGGACTGATGGGCGAGCGCGAGGAAACGTTCGCGCACAATAAGCGGTTCCTCCATCGGGTGTACGACGAGGGGCTGATGGTCCGCCGCATCAACATCCGACAAGTGATGGCGTTCGACGGCACCGAGATGTCGTCGACCGGGTCGCAGATCGCGAAGGAGCACAAGAAACTGTTCAAGAAGTACAAACGGGAGGTCCGCGAGGAGATAGACCGGCCGATGCTCAAGCGCGTCGCGCCGCCCGGGACGGTGCTGGAGAACGTCCACCTCGAATACCATCAGGACGGCACGACGTTCGGCCGCCAACTCGGGACGTACCCCCTCCTCGTCGGCATCCCCGGCGAGCGCGAACTCGGCCGAACCGTCGACGCGGCCATCGTCGACTACGGCTACCGCTCGGTGACGGGCGTGCCGCACCCGCTCGACGTCAACACTGCGTCGATGGACGAACTCACCGCGATTCCCGGTCTCGGCAGGTCGAAAGCGGGCGACGTCATCGTCAACCGACCGTACGAGTCGGCGGACGACGTGGACGACGCCCTCGCGAAGTTCGTCAGCGTCGGCGACGGCGACGTGGGAAGCGCCGACTGATGGAGTCGAGCGTTCGCCGGGTCTCCGTCTCCGTCGCCACCCGCGCGCCGACCGGCGCGACGAACGCGTACCTCGTCGGCGACGACCCCGCAGTTCTGGTCGACCCCGCCGCGCGGACCAGCGCGCTCGACGCCTTCGTCGCCCAGGCGAACGTCAAGCACGTCGCCGTCACACACACCCACCCGGATCACGTGGGCGCGGTCGCCGACTACGCCGAGGAGACCGGCGCGACGGTGTGGGCGCGTCGCTGGCGCGAAGAGCGATTCGAACGAGCGACCGGCGTCGAACCTGACCGGACGTTCGCCGAGGGGACCGAGATAGCGACCGACGCCGGGCCGGTCACCGTCTTCGACGCGCCGGGCCACGCCGTCGACCACGTCGCGTTCGGTGTCGGCGAGGGACGCCAGCGGATTCTCTGCGGTGATTTGGCCGTCGTCGAGGGGAGCGTCGTCGTCGGCGCGCCCGAAGGCGACGTGCGCGCGTACCTGACAGCGCTCCGTCGATTGCGCGCGAAGCGTCCGGTGCGGCTCCTGCCGGGGCACGGACCGGAGATCGCCGACCCGAGCGCGACGCTCGAACGACTGATTCGGCACCGACTCGACAGGGAGCGAGCGGTAGAAACGGCGATTCGGGGCGGCGCATCGACTGTCGACGACGTGGTCAACGCGGCCTACGAGAAGGACCTCACTGGGGTCGAGGATCTCGCGAAGGCGACGGTGGCGGCCCACGTCGAGAAGCTGGCGCGCGCAGGGCGGGTCGGGTGGGACCCCGAAGGCGGGACGGTTCGGCCGGCGGACTGAGACCGACGCGACGCGAGGATCGCCGTATCGTCGGCGCTACGGAGATCGCGTTCGGATCTCAGCATCCGGTACGACCGACGTTGGCGGTGAGGGCCGCTCGGAGCGGTCACTCGGCGAACGGCTCGGGGAGTCGCCCGGAGTCGACGAACTCGGCGATCGCCTCCGCGAGCGAGACGAACGAAGACGGGTCGACCGGCTTCGAAAGGTACGCGCTCGCGCCGCGTTCGAGACTCGTGGCGCGGTCGTCTTCGGACTGTGAACTAGTCAGTACGACCACCGGAACCGATCGGAGTTTGGAGCGGGACTGCATCCTCTCGAGGACTTCGATACCGTTCAGCTTCGGCAGGTTCAGGTCCAATAGAACGACGTCCGGGTGCGACGCCGACTCGTAGCCGTCGCGTCGGAACAGAAAATCCAGCGCCTCCTCGCCGTCCGTGGCGACGTGGAACGTCTCGTCGATGTTGGTCTGGTCGAACCCCATTTCGAGTAGACGGACGTCGCCGAGGTTGTCCTCCACTAACAGTATCTCGAGCGTTCGGTCGTCTGCGTCGTGTGTCATGTGCGCGAAAGCGAAGTCGTCGTCAGTCTATCGTCGGCGGGAGCCGGCGGCGAGCGGTCACTCCGACTGGCCCTCCGTGTCGGCGCCGGGGAGCGTGAAGTAGAACGTCGACCCCTCGCCGGGGTCGGACTCGACCCAGATGCGGCCGCCGTGGTGGGCGAGGATCTTCTGACAGAGCGAGAGGCCGATTCCCGTCCCTTGGTACTCGTCGTTCGAGTGGAGCCGGTTGAAGACCTCGAATATCTGGTCGGCGTACGCCGGGTCGATGCCGATGCCGTTGTCCGCGACCGAGAACCGCCAGCCCTCGTCGACGCGTTCCGCCGTGACTTCCACGCGTGGCGTATCGTCGCCGCTGTACTTGATAGCGTTCGAGAGGAGGTTGCTGAACACCTGCTCGAGCTGGTTCGGGTCGCCGACGACCGCCGGAAGCGAGTCGGCGATGATCTCGGCGCCGCTCTCCTCGATCTTCAACTGGAGGTCGTTCGCGGCGTTCTCGAGGATGACGTCGGTCTCGACCCGTTGGAACGACGACTCCTGCATGTCGATCCGCGAGTACTCCAGCAGTCCTTCAACCATATCCCGCATGCGGTCGGAGCCTTCGACGGCGAACCCGATGTACTCGTTCGCCTCCTCGTCGAGCTCGTCACCGTACTGCAGTTCGAGGAGTTGAAGGTAGCTCGAGATCATCCGCAGCGGCTCCTGGAGGTCGTGGCTGGCGATGTAGGCGAACCGCTTCAGCCGCTCGTTCGACTCCTCGAGCTCCTCGACTTTCTCGCTCAGTTCCACCTTCGCGTTCGTCCGCTCCACGAGCGTGCGGAGCATCCGGTCGGCCTCCCGGTTCGGCTGGTCGGGTTCGAAGAACTCGCTCGGCGGCGTGTAGTAGAAGTTGTGACAGACGGTGTTCTGGTAGATGAGATGCGGGTGCGTGCGGATGATGTCGCAGATGACGTCCGACGGCACTGCGTTCAGATCGTACTGACAGAGCGCGGTGGCGGGCTCCTCGTCGAAGAGAGTGTTCACCTTGCTCTCGTACTCCATAAACTTCGAGATCGTCGTGTCGTTGTGGAGAATCCACGACGTTTCGGCGGTCACGCGCAGGGCCGTGTACTCCGCGGTCGTCTCCTCGATGAAGGAGGCGTAGAAATCGATCATGTCGTCGGGGTCGAACGACCCGGTCCGGAGGTACGTCTCGCCGATCGTGTAGAACTCCAGAGCGCCGGATTCGAGGGCCGCCTCGACGTCGATATCGTAGTCGCGCATCGCCTCGACGACTGTCTCCGTCGAGACCTCGTCGACGACGTAGATGCACCGTTCGTCCTGTTCGAGACCCTGGCGGATGAACGGCACCGTCACGGAGAGCTGGTCGTCAAGACTCTCGTAGAAGAGCGCGATGTGTTCGTTGAGCGCCTGTCCGTCGAGCGGTTCGACGGGGCCGCGGAACTCGGGGCTTGACCGCAGCGCGTCGAGTCCGTTCACCAACCCGAACGACTCGGGGCGGGAGTCCTCATCCGGAATCGAACTCGACCACTCGCCGGTGTTCGCCTCGTTACTCATTGATTCATCCAATCGCAGCACCCCTATTAATTCACCGGTAGTGTACGTCGGTTCGCCGACGAGCCCCGATGTCGTTTTCACCCTCCAACCCTGATCCGTGCTCGTGCAATCGCTCGAAGCAGAACTCGAACGCGCGACCGACCTCGACACCGACGAGTTAGCCGACGCTATCGAGTCGATCGGCTTCGAGTGCACGCGCTGCGGAGCCTGTTGTAAAGGGTACACCGCCGAGGACGGCGACGAGGAACCGCACACGGCGACCGTGTTTCCCGACGAAATTCGGGAGCTCAACGCGAAGACCCCGAAAGAGTACGACCACCGAAGCGACGATGTCACTTCGAGCCCCCGCTCGGTCCCCTCGCGGGAATGGCGCGACGTCGCCCGGCCGATGCCGTACGGACTCGCCCAGAGCGAAGACGGCGACGCGGAGGGCGAAACGTTCGAGTGGGCGCTACAGACCGACGCCTGCGGCGACTGCACGTTCTACGAGGAAGACGAGAACGGCACGGGCGCGTGTTCAGTCCACGAGAACCGCCCGATCATCTGTCGGACGTATCCGTTCTCCGTCGACCTCGGCGGGACGACCCAGCCGATGGGCGAGGCCGTCGACGGCGAGGGGATGGTCCGCGCCCACGAGTGCGAAGGGCTCGGCCGCGACATCGCTCGCGAGGACGCCGAGGAACTCGCAGCGGCGCTCAAGGCGCGCGCCGTCCGGGAACTCGAGGAGGCGATAGGCGTTCGAGACAACTATGCGCCGACGGAGCGAGCGTCTGGCGAGGTCGTCGTCCACGACTCCGAAGGGGCGAAACGACCGGACGGGACGCCGCGCTGAACCGGCCGCTCAGAGGCGCTCGCGTATCAGGAGTCGGAACAGTGTTGGCGGCGGTACATCTTTAACGACGGACACCGACCCACACGGTGGAGGCCTCTCCCTTGGAAATCTCAGATAAACTCCTGTGTCTGTTCAGCGCGGAAGTGCGCAGCGACGGCGACTCTTACACGGTCGAAATCCCGCGTCGGGAGGTCGAAACCGGATCTATCGAGGCGGGCGAGACGTACCGCGTCGCGCTCATCTCCCGCGAGGCGAACTCCGGCGCGTCGACCGGAGAGTCGGCGTCGGCGACCGACGCCGACGAACCGCAACCGCCGGTCGAAATCGGCGAACTGCGTTACGTCGAAATCGAAGATATCGGCAAGCAGGGCGACGGCATCGCCCGCGTCGAGCGCGGCTACGTCATCATCGTCCCGGACGCGGACGTCGGTGAACGGGTGAAGATAGAGATCACTGAAGTGAAATCGAACTTCGCCGTCGGCGAAGTCATCGAAGACGAGTTCTGATCCGTCGGGCGCTCCCGATACGGGAGTCGCTACACGACTTCCGCGTTCCAGTACGACACCGACGCGAGCTTCTCGCCGAGCGCATTGTTTCGAATTGTCTCGTCTAACTCCCGGAGTTCTCCGGCGATACCGTTGGGGATCTTCCGGTAGAGACCGTACGGGAGGATGAAGTCGTGCGACTCGTCGGCCAAGCGGAGACCCGCGCCTTCGAGTAGGCGCTCGACGTCCTCGCGCGAGTAGAGGTGCGACCCCATCGGCAACAGCCAGTTGTAGACGACGCGCGTGCTGAAACTGTTGAACGTGTCGAAAAACACCTGTTCTTTGGAGACGCGACACATTTCCGCGAGGAACTTCGCGGGGGTGTCCGCGAGGTGGAAAAATCGCATCGCCATTACGGCGTCGAAATGGTCGTCGGGAAACGGCAGTCGGGCGGCGTCGCCGCGGATGAACTCGATGCGGTCGCCGACGCCCGCGCTCCGCGCTTTCTGTCGGCCCTGCGCCATCATCGCCGCCGAGATGTCGAGTCCGACGACGTTGGCTCCGCGTTCGGCGAGCGCGACGGTGAAACGACCGGTTCCGCACGCGATTTCGAGCACGTTCTTCTCTTCGACCGGTCCGAGCGCCGACAGCACCGCCTTCTTCTCGCGGCGGTCGATGAGTCTCCCGCCCTTCGAGAACCGCTTCGAGTCGTACTCGCGGGCTACGTCGTCGGCCTGGTACCACTCCTGTCCTTTCACGCTACTTCCGACTGCACACCGAAACACCAAAACCGTACTGGATGACAGGTCGGAATCCGCGAACTGTGCCTTATGCTCGCACGCGACATAGATCCGGTATGGCCACCTGTAGACACTGCCACGCCGACAATCCGCCCGAGGAGTTGGTTCGTCACGAGCTCCCGGGGCTGACGCTGGTGCACTGTCCGAACTGCGAGGCGTTCATGGGTCGCTACCGGCGACACGGCGATGCGCCGCGGACCGACCACTTCCGCGGCTGAACGTCGACGACCGGCTCAGCCGCTGGTGACGACGTGGTCGACGGGGATGCGCACGATGACGCGCGGGCCGGACTCGTCGCCGAGGTGGGGGTACTCGTCGACGTCCATATACTTCTTCGCGAGTTTGTTGATGTGGTCGACGGCCCCTTCTTCGGTGAGCGTCGCCTCCCCGCGCACCGAGATGTAGCGGTACGGGTCCTCGGGATCGAGCACCGAGACGCTCACGTTCGGGTTCTGTTTGATGTTCTTCTCCTTACGACGACCGCGGGCGGTGTTTATCAGGATCGCCTCTCTGTCGTCGTGGTCGACCCAGACCGGCGTCACCTGCGGCGTTCCGTCGGGCAGTATCGTGGCGACGTGGGCGAACGACTCCTTCTCCAGAATGTCGACGTGCGACGATGGAATCACGCTCGAACCATCGGCGTGTGGCGTCAAAACCCTTCTCAAAGGGGTGACATATATATTGATATTAGGAACTAATACTGTCTGGATACGTATGCCGCATATGTAGCCAAGCTTTACCACGGACCGAGGGAAGAAGTCGGTATGAGCACCACGACCGCAGAGACCAACCAGCAAGACCGCCTCTCGAACACCGAATTTCGCGACCGCCTTCGTGAACTTCCGCCGAGCGCTAAACTCGTCGCCAAGGTTCTGGAGGGTGACGCGCCACTGTCGCAGGGGCAACTCGCCGAGGAATCGCTGCTCCCCGACCGGACCGTCCGCTACGCGCTGAACCGCCTCGAAGAGTCCGACCTCGTGGGGTCGCGCTACAGCTTCAAGGACGCTCGCAAGCAGGTGTACTTCCTCAACACGTAAGCGACCGACAGCGACCGACTACCCCGAACAGTTCTCCGCCGACGTGACTCCGCCGACGTAACTCTGCCCAGGGGCGTCACACGTTCTCCGCTCCCGACCATATCGGCTCCGACCGTCCTCGAACACCGTCGTTGACGAGCGCCGTATCGACGTACGCTGTCGCCGATATCTATCGGCCACGTCACGCGTTCAGACGAGAACGCGCTCGTCCGACTTCTTGCGTGGCAGTGACTGACATCTCTCGCAGTTGGATGGTAACGAAATTTAAGTACTTCGTCGCATACTGAGGGGTATGGAACTCTCGGTCGTCGTCCCGACGCTCAACAGTCGGGACCAACTCGCCGCCAGCCTCGACGCGCTGGCGGCGGCCGCGCCGGACGCAGAGGTGATCGTCGTCAACGGTCCCTCGGCGGACGGGACGACCGGGATGGTCCGCGACCGAGACGACGTGGACGTGCTCGTCGAAGTGTCGGCGCGGACGCTGAACGTCGCCCGCAACGCGGGCATCGAAGTCGCCTCCGGCGACGCCGTCGCCTTCGTCGGTCAAGACCTGCTCGTCGAGGAGACGTGGCGCGACGCCGTCGTCGAGGGACTGGCCGAGGCCGACGCGGTCACCGGCCCGACCCACCGAACGCTACGCGCGGGAATGACGACCGAGACGCCGGAACACCGTCGAATCCGTGACCGCGAGGTGACGTACTTTAGCGGCGGCAACGTCGCCTTCCGGAGCGAGACGCTGACCAAACTGGACGGCTTCGACGAATACCTCGAAACCGGCGGCGCGCGCGACGCGGCCCACCGCCTCGCCGGACTCGGCGGCACCGTCTCGTGGCAGGCCGACGCGTGCGTCCGCCGCGAGTACGAGACGGAAGCCGACGGCGGGACCGACCGTCGAGACCTCTACTGGAAGTACCGCGCGCTGGCGTACCGCCTCGCGAAGAACTACGGTCTCCGCCCAACCACCGTCCGACGAACGATATCGCACGCGGGCAGCGACGCGTACGCCGCCGCCCGCGACGTGGCCCGCGGCGAGGCGACGCCGACCGGATGGGTCGGCAACGGCCGAGACGTCGTCGTCGGCATCTCGATGGGTGCGTCCGACGGGTTGGTCGCCCGCGCCCGCGACCGCTCGATCACCCGCAACCCCCACGGCGTCTCCAAGCGCGCTGACCGCGCCGTCGCACGATACGACTGGCGGTGAGCCGAGTAAAACGAGACGAATCTCGACACGGGTGAAGCGAGTGTCGGCGGTAAGTCGAGCGAAGCGAGACGAGTTTCGTCGCTCACTGCCCTCGCCTCTCTCGCTGGCTTCACATCATCGCAGCGGAACGTACCGTTTGAAATAATACACGGTCGTCTACTATCTATAATTATTTTCTCAAGTAATTAAGCCAATACGTTTGTAATACTGTGTTTGTAATATGTAACACTGATAGATAGCATGAGCGCACGAGCTAGCGACGGGTCGGGATTCGGCGACTACGACCGATTCGTCTACGTGACCGCAGCTCTGGCGGCGTTGAACGGACTCCTGTTCGGCTTCGATACAGGCATCATCTCCGGGGCGTTTCTCTACATCGAGCGCTCGTTCCAGATGACGACGCTGTTCGGGGTACGGCTCGGGACGGCGTGGGTCGAGGGACTGGTCGTGAGCGGGGCGCTCGTCGGTGCCGTCGCGGGCGCGGCCGTCGGCGGTCGCCTCGCGGACCGAATCGGCCGCCGTCGACTCATCCTCGTCGGAGCGGTGGTGTTCTTCGTCGGGTCGCTCCTGATGGCCGTCGCACCGACGGTCGAGATACTGGTCATCGGGCGTATCATCGACGGCCTCGCCATCGGCTTCGCCTCGATGGTCGGGCCGCTGTACATCTCCGAGATATCCCCGCCGAAGATTCGCGGGTCGCTCGTCTCGCTGAACCAGTTGGCGGTGACCAGCGGCATCCTCGTCTCGTACTTCGTCAACTACGCGTTCGCCGACTCCGGGGCGTGGCGCGTCATGCTCGGCGCCGGGATGGTTCCCGCCGTGGTTCTCGGCGTCGGGATGCTGTTCATGCCCGAGAGTCCCCGGTGGCTCGTCGAACAGGGTAGAGAAGACGACGCCCGAGAGGTGCTGTCGAAGACGCGCGACGAGACGACGGTGTCCGAGGAGATCGCCGAGATAAAGGAGACCGTCGCCGTCGAGTCCAACAACCTCCGCGAACTGCTCGAACCGTGGGTCCGCCCGATGCTCGTCGTCGGTATCGGACTCGCGGCGTTCCAGCAGGTGACCGGCATCAACACGGTCATCTACTATGCGCCGACCATCCTCTCGTCGACCGGGTTCGGCGACTCAGCGTCCATCCTCGCGACGGTCGGCATCGGCGTCGTCAACGTCGTGATGACCGTCGTCGCTATCTCGCTCATCGACCGGGTCGGCCGTCGACCCCTCCTGCTCGTCGGTCTCGGCGGGATGTCGCTGACGCTCGTCGTATTGGGCGCGGTGTTCTACCTCCCGGGTCTTTCCGGAATTCTGGGGTGGGTGGCGACGGGGAGCCTGATGCTCTACGTCGCCTTCTTCGCCATCGGTCTCGGCCCGGTGTTCTGGCTGCTCATCTCCGAAATCTACCCGCTGTCGGTCCGCGGGTCGGCGGCGGGCGTGGCGACGGTCGTCAACTGGGCAGCGAACCTCGCCGTCGCGCTCACGTTCCTGCAGGTCGTCGAGCTGCTGGGGCAGAGCGGAACGTTCTGGCTCTACGCGGCGCTGAGTCTCGCCGGACTCGCGTTCTGTTACTTCCTCGTACCGGAGACGAAAGGTCGTTCGCTGGAGGAGATCGAGGCCGACTTCCGCGAGAGCGCGGTCGGCAGCAACGCGGTGACCACGACCGGCGACGGGACGCCCGAGGACGACTGACGGCGTCGGTCGAGACGCCGCCGCCCCCGCACTCTGAGCGTCACTCTCCGCCGGGTGCGAGCGACGGAACGACGCGGGCGGGATTCTTCGAGAACGCGCGGATCATCGCGTCCTCGGAGACGTCGAGCGTCAGCAGTTCCATGACCGCGACGTTCGGGTGGACCGTCGGCGCGCCGCTGCCGAACAGAATCCGGTCGGGGTGTTCGAGCAGTCCGCGTTCGAGCAGCGAGCGGTATCGGACGGCGCTGGTGTCGAGATACAGTTGGTCGTAGTCGTCCAGGAGTTCGAGCGCCGCTTCCATCCGAGCGAAGTCGAGCGGAAAGCCGCCGAAACTCGTCAGCACGACGGGAAACGACCGCCGGAGAACCGTCTCGGCGGCTGTCGACGGCGCGAACGCCGCGGAACCGTGGACGAGCACCGGCAATCCCACGTCGTCGAGCACGTCGAGCACGTCCTCGTCGGGGAGTCCGTCCGTCGACGGGTCGAGGACGAACCCGTGGAATCGGTCGTCGTAGCTGTACTGTTCGACGTCGCCCGGCGAACTGTGGTGGTCCCGACGCGACGCCGCGAGGTTGCGGAGTTTCGCCCCCGTCGTCGGCGTCGGGTCGCGCGGCCCGTTGAGGCGGGCGAACGCCGAGAACGGGCGGTCGACGCTCAGTCGCGCGACGGCGTTGTTCGCCCGGAGGTAGCTCTCGTCGCCGGGGCGGCGTCCCGCGGCCACGACGGCGTGGACGACGCCCGCCTGGTGCATCTCCCGTTCGAGGCGCTCGGGCGAGACGTCACGTCCGCGCGTCGCGACGTCGCTCGCGTCGGGGTCGAGACGCGTGTGTACGTCGACGACGCGAAATCCGTGCTCCAGTTCCAGCATCGTGCGTCCGGTTTTCTCCCGACGTTATTAGCGTTGCGAGCACCCGACGGCGAAACACTATGGTAGTCGACGGCATAATACCGTCTACGGCGCGTGAAGACGCGCGAAGTGTGTGGCGAACGAGGTAGTGACGGAGAGAGAGAGACGCGACAGGCGAATCAACAAGGAATCAATCGCGAGCGACGACGAGAGAATGTCTTACGAAACGACAGATACGAAACCGACGAGCAAACCCGTGCTGCGGGACGGGGCCAGAGTACAGTACTTCTCGTACGACCCGACGAGCGACGAGTGGGTGACCGTCGCCGTCGTGGACGCGGTAGCGGCGGCGAAGTACGCGGATTTGAACGATCTTCCGCCGTTGTACGAAAGCGGCGTCGACCCGGACGCGTTAGAGGAACTGTTCGACGGCGAAACCCCCTGGTCGTTTGCCTTCTCGTACGCCGGTCGGTCCGTTCTCATAGAGGGCGACGGAACGGTCTGCGTCGAGGATCCGACGAACTGACGCTCCCCGGACGACTTTCTGCGTGACACTATCTGACAGAGCGCCGTCTCCGCAGCCGTTTTTCGACCAGATCTGCGAAAATTATATATAGAACTGCAAACCATGGACCTGCTGAGGTTCACCACCATGGCATCACGCATGCAGCAACCGATGTTTATTCTGGCAGAGGGCAACGAGCGAACGCACGGACAGGCGGCCCAGGACTCGAACATTCGAGCGGGGAAAGCCGTCGCCAACGCCGTCCGAACGACGCTCGGGCCGCGCGGCATGGACAAGATGCTCGTCGACTCCTCGGGCGACGTCGTCATCACCAACGATGGGGCGACGATTCTCAAGGAGATGGACATCGAACATCCCGCCGCGCAGATGATCGTCGAAGTGTCCCAGACCCAGGAGGACGAAGTCGGCGACGGCACAACGACGGCCGCCGTCCTGACCGGTGAGCTGCTCGCGCAGGCCGAGGATCTCCTCGAGGCCGACCTCCACCCGACGGTCATCGTCGAGGGCTACCACGAGGCCGCCCGTCTCGCTCAGGAGGCCATCGACGCCGAACTGCTCGACATCGACCTCGATGACGAGATTCTCGAACAGGTCGCCGAGTCTTCGATGACCGGCAAGGGCACCGGCGACGTGACCGCCGACGTACTGGCCAAGCAGGTCGTCAAGGCGGTGCGACAGGTCGCGAACGGCGAGCGCATCGACCGCGACGACATCCACGTCCACACCAAGACGGGCGCGAGTTCCAGCGCGACCGAACTTGTCGAGGGTGTCGTCATCGACAAGGAACCCGTCAGCGAGAACATGCCCCGGACGGTCGAGGACGCCACCGCTGTCGTCCTCGACATGAAACTCGACGTACGCAAAGCCGAGGCCGACACCGAGTACAACATCACGAACGTCGACCAGCTCAACGCGGCCATCGAAGCGGAGGACTCCGAACTCCGCGGCTACGCGAAAACCCTCAAGGACGCCGGCGTCGACGTCGTGTTCTGCACGAAATCTATCGACGACCGCGTCGCGGGCTACCTCGCCGACGCGGGCATCCTCGCGTTCAAGAGCGTGAAGAAGTCCGACGCCAAAGCGCTCGCCCGCGCGACCGGCGCGAAGCGTCTCGGCTCGCTGTCGGACCTCGACGAGGGCGACTTCGGTCACACCGAGCGCGTCAGTGTGAAGAAGTACAGCGACGACGAACTCACCTTCATCGAAGGCGGCGAGGCGTCGAAGGCCGTCACGCTGTTCCTCCGCGGCGGCACCGAGCACGTCGTCGACGAACTCGAACGCGCGATGAACGACGCTGTCGACGTGGTCATCGCCGCGCTCGACAAGGGTGGCGTCGTCCCCGGCGCGGGCGCGACCGAGATCGCCATCGCCGACTACATCCGCTCGGAGTCGGCAGGCATCGAGGGTCGCAAGCAACTGGCCGTCACCGCCTTCGCCGACGCCGTCGACAGCCTCCCGCGCACGCTCGCGGAGAACACCGGGATGGACTCCATCGACGCGCTCGTCGACCTCCGCGCTGCCCACGAGAAAGAGGGCCGCGCCGGAATCATCTCCTCGGGGCGCGCCGGCGTAATCGGCGACCCTGTCGAACACGGCATCATCGACCCCGCCGCGGTCAAGCGCGAGGCCGTCGAGTCCGCCACCGAGGCCGCGACGATGATCGTCCGCATCGACGACGTCATCGCCGCCGAGTAAGCCGACCAACCGCGACTTTTTCGGATTCGGCTCGCACATCCGCAAACATATTTCTCGGAGACGGGCGTCTCTCGCTCATGTCCGAAGAACCGGGTGAATCGCGCGAGCCGCAGGTCGTCCGTGCGACCGACGACTGGACCGGAGAGAGTGACGACGGGAGTCGGTGGAAGCGACTCGGGCGACTGGCGGATGGCGACCGCCTCGGCTGCACGCTCGAAGAACTGCTCCCGGGCCACGACCCGCTCCCGTACCATTACCACACTGCCAACGAGGAGGCAATGTACGTTCTCGACGGCTGCGGAACGCTTCGAACGCCAGCGGGCAAGTTCGATATCGGCGCAGGTGACTACGTCTCGTTCCCCGTCGGCGAGGAGGGCGCGCACACCGTCGAGAACGCGTCGGACGTGCCCTTCAGATACCTCGTCGTCTCGACGATGGTCGACCCGGACGTGGTCGTCTACCCCGACGAGGGGACGCTGTGCGTAAACGTGGGTGCAGCACCCGGTCGAGCCCGTGGGGAGTTCACCCTGAGACGTTCGTTTTCGTTGAGCGACGGCTCAGACGTGTAGCTAATTCGCCTCTCTCATCATCGGCTCACACCCGCTGTCAGCGCGACGGGGCGACGACGGCGACTCACACCCTCGGCAGCGACCAGTCGCGCCGAAGCGCAACGAGTCGGACAACGAGGACGAACGCGGCGCACGCGACGGCCGCGAAATCAGCGGACGCACCGCCCGTCACGAGCGCCCAGAACACGACACCGCCGAGAAGCGCGGGCGTCGCGTAGAAATCCTCGCGGAGCACTATCGGCACTCTGGTCAACAGCAGGTCGGCTAGACTCCCGCCGCCGACAGCGGTCAGCGTCGCGAGTACGACGACGCCGTACGGCGACAGGCCTGCCTCGAATCCGACGAGCGCGCCGGTCGCCGCGAACGCGGCCAGGCCGACCGCGTCGGGCAACTGTACCGCCGCGTGGTCGCGGAGTCGTCCCGACACCAGAGAGGAGAGCGCGACCGCGAGGCCGACCCCCACGAACGCGACGCTCATCTCGGTGATCGACTGGAGCGACTCGGGCGTCCGGCCCACGAGCACGTCGCGCATCGTCCCGCCGCCGAGCGCCGTCAACACGCCGAGAACTGTGACGCCGAAGAAGTCGAGATCCGCGTCGGCGGCTTTCAGCGACCCGACGACGGCGAAGGCGACGAGGCCGACGAGATTCATCGCGGTGAACGCGTCAATCATCGAACCCGAGTCGAACCTCGTCGCCGACCGCGACGCCGAACGCGTCGTCGCCGCGACCGCGGTTGACCGCCAGTTCTGCGTTTCCGTGACTTCCGACCGTCAGCAGACGCTCGCCGGGATCGACCGCGGCGAACGACGCGCCGACGGGGACGCGCTCGCCGTCGACGGTCGCGGCGTCTCGGCCGTCGAGAAGGGCGCCGGGGAGGTTGGTGACGGCGTTACCGAAGTCGTCGACGACGAGGATTTCACCCGTCGCGCCGCCGTCTCGAACGTTGGGGTCGGGGAACCGGAGGTCGACGTACTCGTCGGTCGGTGAGACGGTGTCGAGCGTCTCGACGGCGTCGACGCCGACTTCGTGCACGGCGGCGGCGGCGGGCGCGAACACGTCCCGGCCGTGGAACGTCGCGGAGTCAGGGTTCTCGTAGGCGTAGTCGAACACCTCGACGGCGACTTCGTCGGCCCCCGCCCGGTTCCGCTGCCGTTCGGCGAGTCGTCGCGTCGCCGGGAGCAATAGACCGTTGTCCGGGCCGACGAGCGCGTGATCGCCCGCGCGGACGACGACGGCGGCGCGGTCGGTGCCGACACCGGGGTCGACGACGGCGAGGTGGACCGACGGCGGAAAGTACGGCAGCACCTCGCGGAGCCAGAAGGCGGCCGTCCGCACGTCCTGTCTCGGAAAGTCGTGTGCGACGTCGACGAGACGGGCGTCGCTCTCCGCGAGGATGACCCCTTTCATCGCGGCGGGGTAGGGCGTGCCGAAATCGGAGGCGAGCGTGATCATCTCACTCGGGGTCGGTGTTGTCGTCGCCGTTGGCGTCGGAGTCGCTGACGCGCTGGATGCGTTCGATACCGTTGATCTCGTCGACGACGTCGACGACCGCCGGCGGGACGAGATGTTGCCAGTCGTCGTCCTCTATCATCCGCTGGCGGAGTTCCGTCCCTTCGAGCACTTCGCGCCGGAACATCGGCGACTGGCGCACCTCGACGCCCGCCTCGTCGAACAGTTGGACGACGAGCGGGTTGTTCGAGTACGCGACGTCGAAACTCGGCGACATGCTCTGGACGTGGCTCACCCAGACGGAGTTGCGCTCGAGGTCCTCGATGGGGACGACGTAGGTGGTGATGTCGAAGTCGGCGAGCGACTTCGTCAGCATCAGCACGCGCTCGCCCGCGGTGAACGGGTTGCGCGGACTGTGCGAGTCGCCCGCGCTCCCGATGCCGAGGACGAGTTCGTCCACCTCGGCTGCGATCTCTTCGACCATGTGGTGGTGACCGTTGTGGTATGGCTGGAACCGCCCAATGTAGAACCCCCGCATAGTCGAACTGTACTGTCGCATTATTTATAAACACGGCGAGTCGCCCTAACTGCCGAAAACGGCCTCGAGACGCCTATAAGGTGGCAGACTGGTTCGAACAGCAACAGGCGCTCGGGGAGAAAGTATATCAAGCGAGCGACCCTCCGGACAGGTAGCGACACAGTTCTATGAGCAACGACATGGACAAAGACGACAGCCTCCCGGAACAGGGGGCAGACGAGTCCGCGCCGGCGTCCGAAGAGGACGTCTCCGACCCCGTCAGCGACGGGACCGACGAGCGGACCATCGACGACCTCGGCAGTGAAGTCGAAGTGTCAGCCGAGGTGGCCGACGACGTCGACGACGACGACCTCCTCGGCGGCCTCAAAATCGGGTCGACCGAGGATATCGAGGTCCCCGACCGCCTCGTCGACCAAGTCATCGGACAGGAACACGCTCGTGACGTCATCCTGAAAGCGGCCAAGCAGCGCCGTCACGTCATGATGATCGGCTCTCCGGGCACTGGGAAGTCGATGTTGGCGAAGGCGATGAGTGAACTCTTGCCGAAGGAGGAACTCCAGGACGTTCTCGTCTACCACAACCCCGACGACGGCAACGAACCGAAGGTCCGGACCGTCCCCGCCGGGAAAGGCGAACAGATCGTCGAGGCCCACAAAGAGGAAGCCAGGAAGCGCAACCAGATGCGCTCGTTCCTCATGTGGATCATCATCGCGGTGGTCGTGGGCTACTCGCTTATCATCGCCCAGCAGGTGCTTCTAGGTATCCTCGCGGCCGGTATCATCTTCCTCGCGTTCCGCTACGGTTCCCGCGGCAGCGACGCGATGATTCCGAACCTCCTCGTGAACAACGCAGACACGTCGACGGCCCCCTTCGAGGACTCCACCGGCGCGCACGCCGGTGCACTGCTCGGCGACGTCCGCCACGACCCGTTCCAGTCTGGCGGGATGGAGACGCCGAGTCACGACCGCGTCGAAGCGGGCGCGATTCACAAGGCGAACAAAGGCGTGCTGTTCATCGACGAGATAAACACGCTCGACATCCGCAGCCAGCAGCACCTGATGACGGCGATTCAGGAGCGTGAGTTCTCCATCACCGGCCAGTCCGAGCGCTCCTCGGGCGCAATGGTCCAGACGGAACCGGTCCCGACGGACTTCGTGATGGTCGCGGCGGGGAACCTCGACGCGATGGAGAACATGCACCCGGCGCTTCGCTCCCGCATCAAGGGGTACGGCTACGAGGTGTACATGGACGACACCATCGAGGACACCCCCGAGATGCGCCGCAAGTACGCGCGCTTCGTCGCCCAGGAGGTCGCCAAAGACGGTCGCCTCCCCTCGTTCGACGACGAGGCCATTGAGGAGATAATTCTCGAAGCGCGCCGCCGCGCGGGTCGAAAAGGCCACCTCACGCTCGAACTGCGCAACCTCGGCGGGTTGGTCCGAGTCGCGGGCGACATGGCCCGCGCCGAGGACGCCGAGTTCACCACGCGCGAGCACGTGCTCCAAGCGAAAGGGCGCTCCCGCAGCATCGAACAACAGCTCGCGGACGACTTCATCCAGCGGCGCAAGGATTACGAGCTCTCGGTCAGCGAGGGGTACGTTGTCGGTCGCGTCAACGGACTCGCGGTTATGGGCGAGGACTCCGGTATCGTTCTCCCCGTGATGGCCGAGGTTACGCCCTCGCAGGGCCCCGGCACGGTCATCGCGACCGGGCAGCTCAAGGAGATGGCACAGGAGGCGGTCGACAACGTCTCGGCCATCATCAAGAAGTTCTCCGACGAGAACATCTCCGAGAAGGACATCCACATCCAGTTCGTCCAGGCCGGACAGGGCGGCGTCGACGGCGACTCCGCTTCGATCACCGTCGCGGCCGCCGTCATCAGCGCGCTGGAGAACGTCGGCGTCGACCAGTCGCTGGCGATGACCGGGTCGCTGTCGGTCCGCGGCGACGTGCTCCCGGTCGGCGGAGTCACCCACAAGATAGAGGCCGCAGCCAAGGCGGGTATGGACCGCGTCATCATCCCCGCGGCGAACGAGCAGGACGTGATGATAGAGGACGAGTACAAGGAGATGATCGAGATCATCCCCGTCAGCCACATCAGCGAAGTACTCGACGTGGCGCTCGAAGGCGAACCCGAGAAAGATTCGCTCGTCGCCCGCCTCAAGAGCATCACCGGCTCCGCGTTCGAGAAGCAGGGTACTCCGAACCCCTCGAACCCCAGCCCGCAGTAGCGTAGATGGCGGACTGGACGACGTTCGCGGGGTTCGCGGGCGTCGTCCTCGTTCTTCTACTTTTGTTGGCGCGCGCGTCGCAAGAAGTCGTGAGCGACGCGCCCGTCGCCGACGAGGCTGCCGACCGGACGGCCGAATCCGACGCTCCCGAGCGTCCGAGACACCTCGAAGACGTGCAGTTCCCCGGGCGGGTCCAGTACGGTCCCGTTCCCGACCGTCGGCCCGCCGGTGCCGAAGACGGCGAAGGCGAGACGGTCGACGGTGGAGCCGAGACGGTCGACGGCGGAGAGAGGGCGGTGAGCGGCGTCGACGAGTCCGACGATAGGACGGCGCTCGGCGAACTCTCCACGGGGGCGCTGTTGGCGAACGTCGCCCTTTCGCAGGGGCTATTCGCCGGACTGCTGCTCGCCGGCGCGTGGTATGCGCAGATTCCGGCATCGGCGTTCGGCGTCACCGCGTCGACGACAACCCTCCGCGTGCTCGGCGTCGGCGTCGCCGTCGGCGTCGTCCTCTACGTCGCGAACGAGGCGGCGGCGACGGTCGGCGAGCGGTTCGGTCTGGGCGGCGGCGAGGCGCTCCGGGAGGCGCTGGCACCCGACTCCGCGGGCGGGTGGGTCGTGCTGCTTCTCGTCGTGCTCCCCGTCGTCGCCGGATTCGAGGAACTGCTGTTTCGCGGGGCGCTCGTCGGCGTCCTCGCCGAGGGGTTCGGCGTCTCCCCGTGGCTCCTCGCCCTCCTCTCCTCGGTCGCCTTCGGTCTCGGCCACGGCGCGCAGGGACCGGTCGGCGTCGTCGTCACCGGCGCGCTCGGGTTCGCGCTCGCGGCGGCGTTCGTCCTCACGGAGAGTCTGCTCGTCGTCGTCGTCGCCCACTATCTGGTGAACGCGCTGGAGTTCGCCGTCCACGAGGGACTCGGTTGGGAGTGGACGGGCCGGGAACGAACGAGTTAGGGTCCCGGAGTCGAAATCGCGGAGCGAATGGCTACCCTCGAATCGCTGCCGCGAAGCGTTCGCGTCCTCCTCGCCGTCGTCGTCGTCGTCGTCGCCGTCGCCGCGATGTACGGCACTGCAACGGGCGACGCGGCGCTGTCGTCGCTGTGGACGCTCGTCTACGCGACGCTGTTTTTTGTCTGGGCGGTACAGCTGTGGGAGGGCCGCGGCGACGGGTCGGCACTGCGCGTCGTCGGCGCGGGTGCGCTCTTCGTCGCAGCGTTCGTCTGGACGCTGGAGTTCGCCGGCCTGTTCCGGAGCGGGGCCGTAGGTGCCGTCGTCGACGTGGTCACGCTTCTGGCCGTCGTCCTCGGCGTCGGCGCGTACCTCAAACTGGAGACGTTCGGCGACGAACAGGGCTGAACCACCATATTCGAGACTCAGCCATCCTCGCTTCCCATCGTCGCCACGATGGGCTTCATCGGTGATGACGGGGTCGGTGATATCGGTGCTGAACGTGTGGTCGATCAGCTGACAGGAAATTACTTAGCTACTAACTGAACAGTGTGCTCATGAGTAAAGTCGTGCTGTCGGACGGTGCGCGTCTCGCGTTGGTTTTTCTGAGTTCGGTATCAGTTCTAATCGCCGTTCTCACCGTGTACGAGGCGTTCGCAGTACGGTCCTTCGACGCCTCCGGTAACGAGTTGAGCGAAGCGTCGGACTCAAGAGAATACTGGGATACCGTTCGTCCGATTTTGGTACGAGGTGCGCTCGGAATCGCCGGTATCGGTTGCGTTGTGTATCTCACCGGACTACCGGTCGAGTTTCTGCTCTTAGAGACCACGCTCGATGCCGTTTTGGCCGCGCTGGGAATCGGTGTCCTCGTCGGCGTTGGGCTTATGGCCGCACAGAAGCTGTTCTTCGGCGTCACCTACCGGTTCGGGTACGAACACGACATGACGACTTTCGAGTTGCTCTCCCCGGACACGAGTGACGAGTGGGTGTTGCATCTCGGACTGTTCTTGCCGGTGGTTGCGGTGTACGAAGAACTCGTGTTCAGGGTCGGACTCATCGCGCTCGGATACAGTGCCTTCGGGGTCGACACGTGGACCCTTGTCGCGGTGAGCGCAGTCTTGTTTGGTCTGGCACACCGGCAACAAGAGTGGGGTGGCGTCGTCATTATGGGTATCTCCGGTATCGCCTTTGGGGCCGTCTACCTCTGGACGGCGAGTCTCTTGACCGTCGTCATCGCCCACTACTCAATGAACGTCCTCGCGTTCGCTGTCTACGCATACGAAGAGACCGACCCATCGATGGAGATACAACCGACGTGACGCTACCCCTGCTCGACCCGCCGAAGCGCGGCGGCCACGTCCTCCGGCGTAGCGCCCGTCGCCTCGATTCGGTGGTCGGGAATGAGAAGCGGCACCGGGTTCGAACGGAGCGCCTCCTCGACGAGTCGAACGTCCTTCGCCTCGTCGTCGTCCAGACCCGCCAGCCGCGCCAGTCGCTCGACGGAAATCGTCTCGCCGTACGGGACGTTCCGCGCTGCCTCGAGCACTTTCCGCTGGTCGGTCGGCACCGTCAGCGCGACGGGCGCGTCGTCGAAGTGGTCCTTCGCGCCGTCGAGGTAGTCGAAGATGCGGTTCAAAAGCGGGTGGTCGGTCTCGGCGTCGTCGGGCATCGAGTCGGGGAAGGAGACGTTGATGACGCGACCCCCGACGACGCCGAGTTGAACGACGGCGCCGAGCGTCGGCGACTCACGCGCGTAGATTCCTGCGTCTTCCATGGTCGAACCGAGGGCGGGGCCGCTCTTCAAAGGGCCGCTCGCGGTTCCACAGACACAATACTTATGAACAGATTAGTGCATTAGTGTACAGTGATGAACGACACAGAGGAGGTCGCCCCGGCGGTGCAGTCGATACTCGCCGCCGCGCGCGACCGAGACGGCGGGAGCGAGCGGCTCTCGGTCGACGCGCGGTCGTTGCCCGAGGCGTTCGCCGCCGCCGAGGCCGACGGCCGAATTCCGGTTATCGCGGAGGTAAAGCCGACGAGTCCGACGACCGATGGGACGCGCGACGACGACCCGGTCGAACTCGCCCGCGAGATGGTCGACGGCGGCGCGGCGGCGCTGTCGGTACTGACCGAACCCGACCACTTCGGCGGATCGACGGAGAATCTCCGGCAGATTCGTGAGGCCGTCGACGTGCCCGTGCTGCGGAAGGATTTCGTCGTCCGCGAGGACCAGTTGGACGTCGTCGAATCGGACGTCGTGTTGCTCATTGCGCGGTTCGTCGACGACCTCTCTGGCCTCCTCGACGCGGCCGAGGCCCGCGGTTTTCAGGCACTCGTCGAAGTTCACGACGGCGACGAACTCGCCGAAGCCGTCGAGGCGGGGGCCTCCATCGTTGGCGTCAACAACCGCGACCTGGCGAAACTTGAGGTCGACCTCTCCACGTTCGAGTCCGTCGCGCCCGCGGTTCCCAAGGACGTAGTGCTCGTCGCCGAGAGCGGCGTGACCACGCCCGAAGACGTCTGGCGGATGCGCGAAGCGGGCGCCGACGGTCTGCTCGTCGGGTCGGCCATCATGGACGGAGACGTTCGGACGAACACCGAGAGGTTCGTGAAGGCGGAGGCCCACGAGTAACCATGAGCACGAGCGACGGGAAGTTCGGTCGGTACGGCGGACAGTACGTCCCCGAGGCGCTGATGCCCGCCATCGAGGAACTGGAGGAGGCCTACGAGCGCTACGTCCTCGAAAATGGGGACGGGTTCATGGACGAGTTCCGGCAGCGACTTCGCGACTTCGGCGGGCGACCGACGCCGACGCAGTACGCCGAGCGACTGTCGGAGCGCTACGGCCGCGACGTGTACATGAAGCGTGAGGACCTCGTCCACGGCGGCGCGCACAAACTCAACAACGCACTCGGGCAGGTGCTGCTGGCGAAGTACATGGGCAAAGAGCGCATCATCGCCGAGACCGGCGCGGGTCAGCACGGCACCGCGACGGCGATGGCGTGCGCGCACCTCGACTTCGACTGCGAGGTGTACATGGGCGAGCGCGACATCAACCGCCAACGCTCGAACGTCTTCCGGATGAAGATAAACGGTGCGGAGGTCACGCCCGTGACCGTCGGCCGCGGCACGCTCAAGGAGGCCATCTCGGAGACGATGCGCGACTGGGCGACGAACGTCGAGGACACCCACTACGTCATCGGGTCGGTCGTCGGCCCGCACCCGTTCCCGGCGATGGTCCGTGATTTCCAGTCCGTGATTTCGGAGGAGGCCCGCGAGCAGATGCGAGAGCGGGCGGGGACGCTTCCCGACTCCGTGCTCGCGTGCGCGGGCGGCGGGTCGAACACGATGGGCGCGTTCGCCGAGTTCGTCGACGACGAGGACGTGGGTCTCTACGCCGTCGAGGCCGGCGGGTCGTCGCTCGCAGTCGACGAGGAGAACGGCGTCGCGCCCAACTCCGCCTCCTTATCGACCGGCGGCGAGGGCGTGCTCCACGGCGCGCGCACCAAACTGTTGCAGGACCGCGACGGCCAGATCATGGAGTCGCACAGCGTCTCCTCGGGATTGGACTACGCGGGCGTCGGTCCGGAACTCGCCTATCTCGTCGACGGAGGGCGCGTGACGCCGGTCACCGTCGACGACGACGCGGCGCTGGAGGCATTCCACCGGCTCTCGCGGATGGAGGGCGTCATCCCGGCGCTGGAGACGGCGCACGCGTTCGCGTATCTCGAGGAAAACCACGAAGACCTCGGCGAAACAGTTCTCGTGAACGTCTCCGGCCGCGGCGACAAGGATCTGGAGTCAGTCATTGAGGAGACCGAGAAGCGGGGCATCGAGAACGCGCCGGACATGTCGATGTTCTCAGGAGGATTGCGATGAGTCGGATTCCCGAGGCGTTCGCGAACGGACCCGCGTTCATCCCGTATCTCGCCGTCGGCGACCCCGATTACGAGTCGTCGCTGGCGTACGTCGAGGCGCTCGAACGCGGCGGTGCGGACATCATCGAACTCGGCCTCCCCTTCTCGGAACCGGTCGCGGAGGGGCCGACGATTCAGAACGCCGTCGTCCGCGCGCTCGAAGGCGGGATGACGCCGACGCGCTTCTTCGAGTTCGTCGAGGAACTCGACGTCGACGTGCCGCTCGTCTGCATGACGTACTACAATCTCATCTACCGATACGGAGACGAGGACGCCAATCGTCCACGGGCCTTCGTCGAGAGGGCCGCCGAGGTCGGACTCGACGGCTTCGTCGTCCCCGATCTCCCCGCCGAGGAGGCCGACCCACTCCGGGAGGCGTGCGACGAGTTCGACCTCGACCTCGTCTTCATCGTCGCGCCGACGACGGAGGGCGAGCGACTGGAGCGAATCATGGAGCAGGTCTCGGGCTACGTCTACGTCCAGGCACGCCTCGGCGTCACGGGCGCGCGAAGCGACGTGTCGGCGCAGACCGACGAGAGTCTCGCTCGACTCGACGACTGGGACGTGCCGAAAGCTGTCGGCTTCGGCATCAAGACCGGCGACCACGCTGAGCGCATTGTCGCCGGCGGCGCCGACGGCATCATCGTCGGCAGCGCGCTGGTCGACATAGTGGCCGAGGGCCACGAGAACGGCGACTCGGCCGAAGCGGTCGCTGACCGCCTCGAAACGAAGGCGCGCGAACTGAGCGAGGGAGCGTCCCGCGGGTTCGCGCAACGCCCACCGCATCCGGAACGCACATAACCGTACACTGGCACAGATTCACATACCCATGAACACAGGAATCCACGCACGACTCGACCGCATCTCCACAGAGGGCCGATTTCTCGTCGTCCCGATGGACCACGGAATCACGCTCGGGGCCGTAAAAGGCCTCAAGAACATCGAATCGACTATCTCGGCGGTGACGCGCGGAGGGGCCGACGCCGTCCTCACCCAGAAGGGAATCGCCCCGCGCGTCCACCCGCACAAGAACGGCCGCGGTTACATTGTCCACCTCAACGCCTCCACCGTCATCGGCCCCGACAGCAACGACAAACGAATGACCGGTACCGTCGAAGAAGCGGTTCGCGTCGGCGCCGACGCCGTCTCTCTGCATCTCAACGTCGGCAGCAACTACGAACCCAAACAACTGGAGGACCTCGCGCGTGTCACCGACGACGCCGAGCGACTCGGTATTCCCGTACTCGCGATGGCGTACGCCCGCGGCCCCGACATCGACGGCAGTAACCCGGAAGCGCTCGGCCACGCGGTCAGACTCGCCGAGGAGGCGGGCGCGCACGTCGTCAAGACCGGCTACAGCGGCAACGCCGAGACGTTCGAGCACGTCGTCGAGTCGACGCGCCTTCCGGTGGTCATCGCCGGCGGGAGCAGAGGAACCGACTACGAGACGGTCGAGATGGTCCGCGGGGCGATGGACGCGGGCGCGGCGGGCGTCTCGATGGGCCGCTCCATCTTCCAGCACGACGACCCCGAGGCCATCACGCGCGCCGTCTCTGCCGTGCTCCACGACGACCAGTCGACTGAGGAAGCGCTCGAACACGCCGATCTCGGCATCGAAGCCTGAACCGGCGGACGGGTGGGGGTTCGGCCCTCCAGCGAACGGAACTTTTTGTCGCCGTCGCGCGAACGGGAGGTATGGCAACGACGAGTTTCGACTTCGACGGCGAGACGGTCATCGTGACGGGCGGCTCCTCCGGCATCGGGCGGTCGATGGCGACGCGCTTCGGTGAGGCGGGCGCGACGGTCGTCGTCGCCGACGTACGCGAAGACCCCAAGGACGTGGGCGAGGAGACGCCGACGCACGAACTGATTCGCGAGATGGGCAGCGACGCCGAGTACGTCGAGACGGACGTGAGTGACCGCGACGAAGTCGAATCCGTCGTCGAGGCGGCCCGCGAGTACGGCGGCGTCGACGTGATGGTGAACAACGCGGGCCTGTTCGTTGAGGGCGACATGCTAGACCTCTCGCCCGAAGAGTTCCGACAGGTTCACCGCGTCAACGTCGACGGCGTCTTTTTCGGCGTGCAGGCGGCGGCCAGCGACATGCTCGACCGCGGGGAACCGGGCTGTATCGTCAACACCGCCTCCATCTCCTCGAACCTCGCCCAGCACGGGCAGGTGCAGTACGACTCGACGAAGGGTGCGGTGCGGATGATTACCCGCGGCGCGGCGCTCGAACTGGCCGAACACGGCATCCGCGTCAACGCCGTCGCGCCCGGACAGATAGCGACGGAGTTCGTGGAGGGACTTACCGAAGAGCAGCAAGAGAAAGCCGAACACGGCGGCTTTCTGAAGCCGATTCCGCTAGGTCGCGCCGGAAAACCCGACGACGTCGCCGACGCGGCGGTGTTTCTGGCGACGGAAGGTGCGGGCTACATCACCGGCGAACTGTTGCACGTCGACGGCGGCTGGCAGATCTGTTGAGGCGTCCGCCCCCGACGACGCCAGTACTGACCAAAAGATATCATCTGAGCAAACTTTATTATCCAGTGATTTAAATCGGGGTCGATGCTCGAAGACTCACTCTCGTACCCGACGAAAGGTGACGGTGGAATCGCGCGACTACTCATCGGCGGCGTTCTGCTGTTCTTCAGTTGGCTCGTCGTCCCCGTATTTCTCGTCTCGGGCTACCTCGTCCGCACCGCAGGGTCGGTGTCGTACGGCGACGAGGACCCACCGGCGTTCGAAGATTGGGGCGGCCTCCTCGTCGACGGTCTAAAAGCGACAGTCATCACCGTCGCGTACAGTTTCGTCCCCGTCGCCATCGTCGCCGTAATGCTGCTCGTCGTCCTCGGCGGCGGTTCCGCCGGCGGCAACGCCGGGGGCCTTCTCGCCGGCGTGGGGTTGCTGGGAATGCTTCTTGTGCTTCCGGCTGCACTCGTCGTCACCTACCTGCTGCCCGCGGCGCTCATCAACTTCGCGCGCGAGGACTCGCTCGGCGCCGCGTTCGACTTCTCGACGCTGAAGCCGGTGTTGCTCAGCCAGCAGTACATCGTCGCGACGGTGCTCGTGTTCGTCGTCTCCATCGTCGGCGGGATGATTTTGAGCTTCCTCAGCGCGATCCTCGTCGGCATCGTGCTCGCGCCGTTCTACTACTTCTGGCTCGGCCTCGCCAGTCAGTTCATGTTCGGTCGCGCCTTCGCCGAAGTCGCGAACGCCCGCGACGGGGCGACCCCGGCGGCGGCGCCAGTCGCGGACGACTGAGGTCGTTCACGGAGGCTGTGCGACTCTCGACCGTATCCGACCCCGACTTTTACCGACGCTCCCTGTCGCATCCGCCACGTTCAAGCCACGTCGCCGAGAGTGAGCGATAATGACACGGAGCGTCTGGTTGAAGGCCGACGACACGGTCGGCGACTGGGAGGTTCGAAAGCAGCGCATCACGACGGGACTCGAAGCGGGCGTCGACTGGGTGCTGGTCGACGAGTCCGACGTGGGCCGCGTCCGCCAACTCGGCGACGTGAAGGTGGCGGCGTTCCGCGACGACGCCGACGTCCACGTCGCCGACGCCGAGGACGAGGGGGAAGAGACTGCCGAGGCCGACGCCTACGTCGTCGGCAAAGACGGCGAGGGCGACGGCACCGTCGACCTCCCCTCGGATTTCTCGGGGTCGGCGGACCTCACGACGCTCCGCCACAGCGACGACCGCGCGCAGGGCGCGTACATCCACATTCGGGGGAAGGAGTACGAGACTCTCGCCGAACAGGCCGCCCGCGACGCCGACCACACGCTCGTCGTCGGCGAGGACTGGCAGATAATCCCCCTCGAAAATCTCATCGCGCGCATCGGCGACCAGACCGAACTCGTCGCGGGCGTCACCTCCGCCGAGGAGGCCCGCGCGGCGTTCGAGACGCTTGAGCACGGCGCCGACGGCGTACTTCTCGACTCGGACAATCCCGACGAGATTCGGGAGACCGTCAAAGTGCGCGACGCCACCGAGCGCGAGCAGCTCGACCTCCAGTGGGCCGAAGTCGTCTCGGTCGAACGCGTCGGGATGGCCGACCGCGTCTGCGTCGACACCGGGAGCCTCCTCGAACACGACGAGGGGATGCTCGTCGGGTCGATGTCGCGGGGGCTGTTCTTCGTCCACGCCGAGACAGCCGAGTCGCCGTACGTCGCCTCCCGACCGTTCCGCGTCAACGCTGGGGCGGTCCACGCCTACGTCCGTACACCCGACGGTGGGACAAAGTACCTCTCGGAACTGAAGAGTGGCGACGAGGTACAGGTCGTCGACACCGAGGGTCGGACCCGCGAAGTCATCGTCGGACGCGTCAAGATAGAGAAGCGCCCGATGTTCCGCGTGGAGGTCGACGTGGAGGGAGACCACGTCGAGACGCTGCTGCAGAACGCCGAGACCATCAAAGTGCCGACGAGCGAGGGCCGCAAAGCCGTCACCGACCTGCAGGCGGGCGACGAACTTCTGCTCTACTACGAGCAGGTGGCGCGGCACTTCGGCGAAGCGGTCGAAGAGAGTATCATCGAGAAGTAGGCGGACTCACGGTCTTCGAGCGCTCAGCGGTCAATTTCCGATTCTCCGGCTGCGAGCGCCTCCGTGAACGCTGCCGTGCCCCGGACGTCGGCCAGCGCCACGGGCGGATTGGGGTCATCGGGACGCGGGCGCAGCGCTCGGGAGAGCCACTGCACGTCGTGCCACTCGCCGCGTTTGTATCCGACTTTTTTGTAGACGCCGACCGGTTCGAAACCCATCGTGCGGTGAAAGCCGACGCTCGCGGGGTTCGGCAGCGTCGTCCCCGCGTAGACGTTCACGTAGCCCTGCGCTTCGAGAATCCCGAACAGTGCCGTATAGAGTCCGCGGGCGACGCCGCGCCGCCGTGCGTCGTCGGCAACGTAGACGGAGGAGTCGACCGACCACCGGTAGGCGTCGCGCTTGCGGTGTGCCCCGGCGTACGCGTAGCCGACGACGCGCCCGTCGCGCTCGTAAACAACCCACGGATGCGCTTCGAGCGTCGTCGCGATTCGCTCGCGGAACTCGTTTTCGGTCGGCGGCGTTGTCTCGAAGGAGATGGCCGTGTCGCGGACGAACGGTTCGTATATCCGCCGAACGTCGTCGGCGTCCTTCTGCGTAGCGAGTCGGATCATGCGCGACGAGAACACCTCCTGCGCTAAATACGTTGTATGAAATCGTCCGAGGGATGAAAGAGCCGGATACAGGGTCGAGAGAGGTTACGAACGCCAAATTCGACGAGAGGTTCACGAAATCTCACTCGTATCCGAGTCAGTAATTTTCAGCCATGTCCCATACGCAAGCTTCTTTAGGAATCCTGTGGACGAATCGAATACGCAATGGCTGTACTTTGGCTGGATGACGTACGCGCCGCCGACATCGACTCCGTCGGTGGTAAGGGTGCCTCGCTGGGCGAACTCACGGCCGCGAGGCTTCCCGTCCCGCCGGGATTCGTCGTGACCGCCGACACCTATCGGACGTTCATCGAGGAGGCAGGCATCGACGAGGAACTGTTCGAGGCGATGGAGATCGATCCCGAGGACTCGAAGGCGCTCGCCGCCGCCCACGAGCGCGCTCACGAACTCATCACGGAGACGGAACTCCCCGAGGACGTTCGCGAGGAGATTCTGGAGGCGTACCGCTCCGTCGGGGACGGGGAAGCGTTCGTCGCCGTCCGGTCGTCGGCCACCGCCGAGGACCTGCCGGACGCCTCCTTCGCCGGTCAACAGGAGACGTTCCTCAACGTCCGCGAGGAGAAACTCGTCGAGCGCGTCAAGGAGTGCTGGGCGTCGCTGTTCTCGCAGCGCGCCATCTACTACCGGACGCGACAGGGCTTCTCGCACGACAAAGTCGACATCGCCGTCGTCGTCCAGCAGATGGTCGACGCCGAGAAGAGCGGCGTGATGTTCACGTCGCACCCCTCGACGGGCGAACCGCGCATCATCATCGAGGCAGCGTGGGGACTCGGCGAAGCCGTTGTCTCCGGGTCGGTGTCGCCCGACAACTACGTCGTCGACCGCGAGACCGCGAGCGTCGAGGAGGAGACGCTCGCCGACAAGAAGCTGATGATGGTCAAAGACCAAGAGACGGGCGAGACGTCGACCGTGGACGTCCCCGAGGAGAAGCGCACCGCACGCGTGCTCTCGGACGGCGAAATCGAGCGCCTCGTCGAACTCGGCTGCGAGGTCGAAGACCATTACGGGACGCCGCAGGACGTGGAGTGGGCTGTCCACGAGGGCGAGGTGTACATGCTCCAGTCGCGACCGATAACGACGATATCCGACGACAGCGGCGTCGAGATGGCCGCTGACGGCGACGGGGTCGACGCGACGACGCTATCGTCGAACGGCAACAGCGGGAAAAACGAGACGGAGTCGTCGAGCGGGGACACGCTCCTCCGCGGACTGGGCGCGAGTCCCGGCATCGTCTCGGGCGCGGCCCGCATCGTCACCAAACTCGACCAGCTCGACAAAGTCTCCGACGGCGACATCATCGTCACCGAGATGACGATGCCCGACATGGTGCCGGCAATGAAGCGCGCCGCCGGCATCGTCACCGACGAGGGTGGGATGACGAGCCACGCCTCCATCGTTTCGCGGGAACTCGGCGTCCCCGCCGTCGTCGGCACCGGCAGCGCGACTCGCGAACTCTCGGACGGGCAAGTAATCACCATCGACGGCGACAAAGGGACGATTCGCGAGGGGAAGCAGACGAAGAAGGACGAGGAACACGAACCCGTCGAGGAGGTTCGGCCGAAGACGCCGGTCAAACCGATGACCGCGACGGAGGTGAAAGTGAACGTCTCTATCCCCGAAGCGGCGGAACGCGCCGCGGCCACCGGCGCGGACGGCGTCGGCTTGCTCCGGATCGAGCACATGGTGCTGTCGCTCGGAAAAACGCCCGAGAAGTACATCGCCGACAACGGCGAGAAGGCGTACGTCGACGAACTCGTCGAGGGAATCCGGACCGTCGCCGACGAGTTCTACCCCCGTTCGGTCCGGGTCCGAACGCTCGACGCGCCGACCGACGAGTTCCGCCAGTTGGAGGGCGGCGACGGCGAACCGAAGGAACACAACCCGATGCTAGGTTACCGCGGCATCCGTCGGAGTCTCGACACGCCCGAGGCGTTCGCCCACGAACTGGAGGCGTTCCGCCACCTCTGGGAGATGGGCTACGACAACGTCGAACTGATGCTGCCGCTGGTCAACGACGCCGAGGACGTCTACCGCGCGACGAAACTCATGCGCGAAGCGGGCATCGACCCCGAGAAGCGGACGTGGGGCGTGATGATAGAGACGCCCGCGAGCGCCCTGTCGGTCCGCGAACTCGCGGAGGCGGGCATCGACTTCGCCTCCTTCGGGACGAACGACCTCACCCAGTACACGCTGGCGGTCGACCGCAACAACGAGAACGTCGCCGACCGATTCGACGAACTCCACCCCGCCGTGTTGGAACTCATCGGTTCGACCATCGAGACGTGCCGCGAACTCGGCGTGGATACGAGCATCTGCGGGCAGGCCGGGTCGAAACCGCAGATGGTCCAGTTCCTCGTCAACGAGGGAATCACCTCCATCAGCGCCAACATCGACGCGGTGCGCGACGTCCAACACGAGGTCAAGCGCGTCGAACAGAAACTGGTGCTCGACTCGGTTCGCTGAGCGGCGCTTCCGTCACTCGCCGAGCCAACTGCTCTCAGGCCTCAGTACCATTTTATGTCGGTGACGGCTAACATCACGGTGAGTTGCTTATGTCCTCCACACCGACAGCCACCACCGACCCGCCAGTAGCCGACGGGAGTGACGGCGACAACGACGACGGTTCGTCCGTCGCCGGACGCATCGTCGCGCTGCTCGTCGCCGTCAGTCTCCTCGTCACCAGTTTCGTAGTCGGAACGGTCGCCAGTCTCGCGGTCATCGTTCCGCTGCTGTTTCTCGGCTTCGGCGTCACCTCGACGGCCGTCCTCGTCCTCGGGTCAATTCCACAGCAACTGACGTTCGCGGGTATTGGCGCGCTCTACGCGCATCTCCGTCTTGACTCGCTACCGATTCGCAAACCCAACCGCCGAGAACTGCGGTTCGTCGTGGGAACGACGGTCGTCGCCGTCGTGCTGGCGTCGGCGCTGTCGTACGCGCTGACGCTCATTGGAATCGAACCGGTCGAGAGCGTCATCGGTGAGGTGGCCCAAGCGGACCCGTCGGTGCTGCTCGTACTCGCCGTCCTCTCTATCTTCCTCGTCGCTCCCGCCGAGGAACTGCTGTTCCGCGGCGCGATTCAGGGCCGCCTCCGAACCGCCTACGGCCCGGTCGCGGGTATCGCGCTCGCCAGCGCGATCTTCGCGTCGATCCACGTGTTCAACTTCGTCGGGAATTCCCTCGCTGTCGTCGCCGCGACGGGCGTCATCTTCGTCACGGGGTCGATACTCGGTATCGCTTATGAGCGAACCGGTAATCTCGCCGTCCCGATACTGATTCACGCCGCCTACAACACGACGCTATTCACCATATCGTACGTTCAACTCGTCGGACTCTGAGTCGACGGCGACCCCGATTCACCGCGTTCGACGCCCGACACTGGTTCGCCGCCACTCCGTCGTCTTGTCGCCACCCCGTCACCTCGCCGCCACCGGGCGACTCCACCGCCGAGCGAGAGCGGAACGGATAAACGATGGCAAAAATTACTGTCGCCGTATGCAGCGCGCCGTCCCGCAGGACTTCTCCCGCGTGCTCTCGTCGATGTGTACGGAACCGCATCCCGCGGCGCGGGAGGCGGCGGTGCGCTTTCTCGCGACGAACCCCGGCGACCCTGCCACCTACCAGTCGGTCGCCGAGGTGGAGCGGGAAGTGGTCGCGGCGCTCGGAGAGATGACCGGCCTCCCGGACGCACACGGCTATGTCGCCAGCGGCGGCACGGAGGCGAACGTCCAAGCTGTTCGGGCGGCCCGGAACCGCGCCCGCGACGAGTGGTCGACGCCGCCGGAGACGCCGAACGTCGTCGCCCCCGAGAGCGTTCACTTCAGTTTCCGGAAGGCGGCCGACGTCCTCGGCGTCGAATTGCGCACGGTGCCGGTCGACGACGACTACCGTGCGGACCTCGACGCCGTTCGCGCGAGCGTCGATTCGGAGACGGTGCTCGTCGTTGGCGTCGCCGGTTCGACGGAGTACGGCCGCGTCGACCCGATTCCCGAACTCGCGACCATTGCCCACGACGCCGGCGTCGACAATCGGGCGTTCCTCCACGTCGACGCCGCGTGGGGCGGGTTCGCGCTCCCGTTCACCGACCACGCGTGGAACTTCGCGCACGCGGACGTGGACACGATGACGATCGACCCGCACAAGATGGGGCAAGCGGTGGTTCCGGCGGGCGGCTTCCTCGCCCGCGACCGCGCGACGCTCGACGCGCTCGCCGTCGACACGCCCTACTTGGAATCCACGTCGCAGGCGACGCTCACCGGCACGCGGAGCGGCGCGGGCGTCGCGAGCGCGGCCGCGGCGATGGAGGCGCTCTGGCCCGATGGCTACCGCGAGCAGTTCGAGGTGTCGACGGCGAGCGCCGAGTGGCTGGCGAACGCCCTCGCCGACCGCGGGTTCGCCGTCGTCGACCCCGAACTCCCGCTCGTCGCCGCCTCGATACCGGACCCGCTATTCGACGCGCTCCGCGACGCCGGGTGGCGCATCTCGCGGACGTCGGCGGGCGAACTCCGGGTCGTCTGCATGCCGCACGTGACCCGCGAGACGCTCCGGCGGTTCGTCGCCGACGTCGACTCGTTCTCGTCGGCGTGAACGTCGCCGCGCCGGACCGCAGTCCGGCCAAACCTGAAGGTTTACAACGTCACACAGTCCAGACTCAGGTGTGACCGCGCTGCTCCCCGCGTTCGACCTCGCACTCGGTATCCTTCCGGATTTCTCGTGGATGGAGCGCGCCGTCGAACATGCCACCGGGTGGTTCGGCCTCGTCATCATCTTCGTCTACTCGTTTCTCATCGCCTTCGCGCTGCCGGGCGTGAGCGAAGTCGTCCTCGCCGCGCCGCTGAATCTGGGTCTCGACTACGCCGGGCGGATGACGGTCATCATCCTCGTCAGCGCCTCCGGCAAAGCTCTCGGGAGCCTCTTCGCGTTCCACATTGGCCAAGAGGCGAAAGACTCCGGTATCATCATGCGGTGGCTCCAGCGGTTGCCGGTCGATGTTATCGCGTGGTCCGAGAAGCAGACGCTGAAGATCGCGCGTAAGTGGGGGTACGGCGGTCTCGCCATCGCGCTCTGCGTCCCCTTCTTCCCGGACACGCTCTCGATATACGCCTTCTCGATACTGGAGGAAGATTACGTGAAGTTCGCGGCAGCGACGTTCGTCGGCAGCGCCGGGCGACTGCTCTTCACGCTGGCGCTCATCCACGGCGTCGCCGCGGTGCTGTGAGCGGGTCTCGTTCCGGTCTCCTCGACTGCGCTCAGTGCGCCCAGTGCCGGGAGCGTTAAATCGCTTGAGGCTCTCTCGGCCAGTGTGACCCGACAGACCCGCCTACCGGGCGTTCGCTTCGACGATTCCGGGATGCGTATGCGACTCTTCTAGCGCCGGGTGGACCTGTCGGTTCGTCCGTCGGTCGGTAACGCGACTCGACGGACGTTCGCCGTGAAACTCGGACTGTCGATTCCTCCCGTCCAGCGGCGCGCCTCGTCGCCGCGGAGGGGCGTACCGCGAGTCGAGCACACGAACCACGAACCAGCGGGCTTTAGGCCCGCATTCACGATACAAAAAACAGATGAGTCACGAGCAGTTTCCCACGGACCAGCCAGCGGTGGTGACCTGTGGGTTGCCGTACGCCAACGGCGACCTGCACGTCGGCCACCTCCGAACGTACGTCGGCGGCGACGTCTACTCGCGTGCCCTGCGCAAACTCGGCCAGAAAACCGCGTTCGTCAGCGGGTCGGACATGCACGGCACGCCCGTCGCCGTCAACGCCGAGAAGGAGGGCGTCACCCCCGAGGAGTTCGCCCTCGACTGGCACGAGACGTACGAGGAGACGTTCCCGGAGTTCAACGTCGAGTTCGACAACTACGGCCACACCCACGACGGGACGAACACGGAGTTGACCAAGGAGTTCGTCCGAACCCTCGACGAGAACGGACACGTCTACGAGAAGACCATCATGGTCGCCTACGACCCCGAGGAGGACCAGTACCTCCCCGACCGCTACGTCGAGGGCGAGTGCCCGTACTGCGGGGCGAAAGCCCGCGGCGACGAGTGCGACGAGGGCTGTCAGCGCCACCTTGAACCCGGCGAGATCGTCGACCCCGTCAGCACCATCACAGGCAACCCCGCCGAGTACCGTGAGCGGACGCACAAGTTCTTCCGCGTCTCGGTGTTCCAGGAGTATCTGCAGGAGTTCATCGACCGCCTCGAAGGCACCTCGAACGCCCAGAACCAGCCCCGCGAGTGGATCGAGGGCGAACTGCAGGACTGGTGTATCACCCGCGACATGGACTGGGGTATCGACTACCCCGGCGAGGAGGCAGAGGACTTGGTTCTCTACGTCTGGGTCGACGCCCCCATCGAGTACGTCTCCTCGACGAAGCAGTACACCGAGCGCGTCGGCGCCGAGGAGTACGACTGGACCGAGGTCTGGCAGGAAGACGGTGACATCGTCCACGTCATCGGCCGCGACATCATCCAGCACCACACCGTCTTCTGGCCCGCGATGCTCCGCGGCGTCGATTACGAGGAACCGCGCGCCGTGATGGCCAGCGGCTTCGTCACGCTCGGCGGCAAGGGCTTCTCTACCTCCCGAAATAGAGCAGTCTGGGCCGACGAGTATCTCGACGAGGGGTTCGACCCCGACCTGCTGCGCTACTACCTCGCCACCAACGGCGGCTTTCAGCAGGACGTCGACTTCTCGTGGTCGAAGTTCCAGGAGCGCGTCAACGGCGAACTCGTCGGCACCGTCGGCAACTTCCTCTACCGATCGCTTTTGTTCGCCTACCGGAACTACGAGGGGACGCCCAAGGCGGCGGTGTCCGAGGAGGTCAAGAGTCGCATCGAAGGAGCCATCCGCGACTTCGGCGAGGCCGTCAACGACTACTCGGTCCGGAAGGCGGGGTTGGCGACGGTCGAACTCGCCCGCTTCGGCAACGAGTACATCCAGCGGAACGAGCCGTGGAAGCTCACGGACGAAGAGCCGGAGAAAGCGGCGCAGGTCATCCGCGACTGCGTCCAGATCGCGAAGGCCGTCGCCGTCCTCTTCGAACCGGTCGCGCCCGGCAAGTCGGAGCGCCTCTGGGACGCCCTCGGCGAGAAGGGTTCGGTCCACGACGTCGAGGTTCACGCAGCGCTCGACGCGCCGCCCGCGTCGTTCGAGGAACCGACCGAACTGTTCGAGAAGATCGAAGACGAGCGCGTCGAGGAACTCAACGAGAAACTCGACGAGCGCGTCGCCGAAGCGACGGCGGGCGAGGAAGGCGGCGCCGAGGAAGAGGGCGACGAAGAAGTCGAAATCGAGGAGCCCGAAACGGACGCCCACGCCGATGCGGGCGACCTCGAACCCATCGCCGAAGACAGAATCAGCTTCGACGAGTTCCAGGCGCTCGACCTTCGCGTCGGCGAAGTCGTCTCCGCCGAGGGCGTCGACGGTGCGGACAAACTGGCGAAACTCGAAGTCGACATCGGCCACGAAGTCCGCCAGATCGTCGCCGGCATCAAACAGCTACACGACCTCGACGAACTGCCTGGCAAGCGCGTCGTCGTCGTCGCCAACCTCGAAAAGGCCGAACTGTTCGGCGTCGAGTCGAACGGGATGCTGCTGGCCGCGGGCGAGCAGGCCGACATCCTGACGACGCACGGCGACTCGGTTCCGGGGACGAAAGTTCGGTAACTGCGGGCGGTTCGACTTCGCCGTCTGCGTTCGAGCGAGCGCGTCGACCTCGACCCGGCGGCGGTATCGTCTCAGAAAAAGGGTGGCGGCGTACACGGATCGGAGTCAGCTTTCTCTGCGGAACTCGTCGACCAATTGCACGTAGTCGTCGGTCACCAACGCTATCTGGTTCGCGTCGAGCGTCAGCGACTCTTCGTCGGGCGCGGCGGAGTCGGCCATGTCCGCTTCGACGCCGGTGTACGGTTTGACCCGCCCGGTCGTTTTCGACGGCGTTCACGCGCCCGATTTCGTCGCCGTCCGGCGTGACGACGGGCTTGCCGACCGCTTTCTCAGTGACGTGCTCCATAGCACGAAACCGTACGACTGCGAGCGATTTATAGCTCGGTTTGTGACGAAAAGCTTGGGGGCCGAGTCGCGGGCGGTCACCCCATGGCCGTCCTATATAATCGTTCACTCGGAGGCGAGTTTCATCGTCGGGGTTTTTTAGCTGCACAGGCGTATCGCCCAGTATGAGAAACGCCAAAATCGTCTGCACGCTGGGTCCGGCGTCGGACGACCGAGGGACGATTCGGGCGCTTGCGGATGCCGGAATGTCGGTCGCGCGGTTGAACGCGAGTCATGGTACGACGGACCACCGAGAAACAGTCGTCGACCGCATCCAGGCTGTCGACGAAGCGACGGAAGACCCGCTGGCGTCGATGGTCGACCTGCAGGGCCCCGAAGTCCGCACCGCCCCGCTGGACGAACCGATCACGCTCGAGACCGGCTCCGAGGTCCACTTCTTCGAGGGTGACACTGCGACGCCCGAGCAAGTCGGCCTCTCGCTGCCCATCGACGCCGCCGACCCCGGCCACACGATCCTGTTGGACGACGGCCGCATCGAGGCGACGGTCGAACGCGTCGTCGACGACGGTGTCGTCGCCCGCATCGACTCTGGCGGCGAACTCGGCGGTCGCAAAGGGGTCAACGTGCCGGGCGTCGAGCTCGACATCGACCTCATTACCGAGAAAGACCGACGGGAGATAGAACTCGCCGCCGAAAAGGGCGCCGACTTCGTGGCGGCGAGTTTCGTCCGTGACGCGGGCGACGTGTACGCCATCAGCGACGCCATCGAGGAGGCCGGCGGTGACATCCCCGTCATCGCGAAAATCGAACGCGCAGGCGCGGTCGAGAACCTCGACGGCATTATCGACGCCGCCTACGGCGTGATGGTCGCCCGCGGCGACCTAGGTGTCGAGTGTCCGCTCGAAGACGTGCCGATGATACAGAAGCGCATCATCAGCAAATGTCACGCCGACGGCGTCCCCGTCATCACCGCGACGGAGATGCTCGACTCGATGGTCAACGCGCGGCGACCGACCCGCGCGGAAGCCTCGGATGTCGCCAACGCCGTCCTCGACGGCACCGACGCCGTGATGCTCTCCGGCGAGACGGCTATCGGTGACCACCCGGTTCGCGTCGTCGAGACGATGGACCGCATCGTTCGCCGGATAGAGGCCAGCGACGAGTACGACGAGACCCAGGAGCAGCGCGTTCCCACGGCAACCGGCGAGTCACGGACCGAGGCGCTCGCCCGCTCGGCGCGCTACCTCGCCCGCGACATCGGCGCGACGGCCATCGTCGCGGCGTCCGAATCGGGCTACACCGCCCGGAAGACGGCGAAGTTCCGCCCCGGGGTACCGGTCATCGCGACGACGCCGAACGACCGCGTCCGCCGCCAGCTGTCGCTGTCGTGGGGCATCAACGCGCAGTATGCCGACTACCGCGAGAGCGCCGAGGAAGTGATGCAGGGCGGGGTCAACGCGGCGCTGGAAGCGGGCGTCGCCGAGAGCGGCGACACGCTCGTCGTCCTCTCGGGGATGATGACCGAACTCGAGGAGACGAACACGACGAACATGCTGAAGGTCCACATCGCCGCCGAGGCGATCGCGACCGGCCGCAGCGTCGTCGGCGGACGCGTGGCCGGATCGGTCGTTCGGTCGACCGACGGCGACCTCTCGGAGATGCCCGAGGGGGCGTTGGTGGCGCTCGACGCCGAGTTCGACGGCGAGTTCTCCGGCGACGTGAACCGACTCGGCGGTATCGTCGACGCGCGCGAGGGGATGACCGGCTACCCGGCACTCGTCGCCCGCGAGGTCGACATCCCGATGATAAGCGGCGCGTCGCTGCCGGAGGAAGTCGCAGACGGGACGCTCGTCACGCTCGACGCCGAGCGCGGCATCGTCTACGACGGCAACGTCATCCGCCACGAGGCGAAACGATAGGCCGACCCCCGCCGGACGTCTACCGCTCCTCCGCTCCGGCGGCAGACATTTTAGCGGGCGCTTCCTACGGAACGTATGCGCGATTCTCACACCGCGGAGCGAGAGCAAAACGGCGACGACGACGAGTCGGAGTGGCGATTCGGCATCGACGAGGTCGGCGAAGACGCCGAGACGGCGGACGACGGGACCGACGGCCGCGGAGAGGAGCGCGAACTGCCGCCGTTAGAACCTGAGTCGCCGTCACTGGAGAACAGCCTATTCGTCCTCCTCGGTATCGTCGGCACGCTCGTGTTCATCTTCAGCGTACTGTAACCGATAGCCGAAGCGTTAATCATCTAACGTTCTTAGGTCAGCTATGGCACGTCCGCGTCTCGCGCAAATGCTCTTACAGCTCGACATCGGGCCCGACGCTCTTCCGCTGTTGCTCGTCACGGCCGGACTCGGTCTCTCAATCGCGGAGGCGCTGGCACCCGGCGCCCACTTCATCATCGTCGGTATCGCGCTGTTGGCGGCCGGGCTGGTCGGCCTGTTCCTGCCCGCGCTGGCGAGTCCGCTGCTCCTCGGCGTTCTCGTGCTCGTCTTCGGCGCACTCTCCTTTTACGTCTACCGCGAGTTCGACTTCTACGGCGGAAAGGGAACCGCCCAGACCTCGAGCTCGGATACGTTGAAGGGGAAGACCGGCCGCGTCACCGAACGCGTCACGCGCTCGGAGGGACAGATAAAGATAGACGGCGGCGGTTTTAACCCCTACTACGCCGCCCGGTCGTACCACGGCGAAATTCCCGAGGGAACCGAGGTGATGGTCGTCGACCCCGGCGGCGGCAACGTCGTGATGGTCGAGTCGTTCGACGTCGTCGAGGACGAGATCGACCGCGAACTGGCGAAAGGGCGGCGAGAACGCGAGGCGGCCGCCGACGAGGTCGTCGAGCGCGAACACGAACGCGAAGAGGAGACCGAACGGACCTAAGCGGTCTCGCTCTCGGACGAGAGCCGAGACGACGGACGCTTCGGCGGACAGACCGCCGAAGTTGAGGAAAACCTTATCAATCAAACATACAAAGGTCCAGTTATGGACCCCGTCCTGTTACAGACCGGCCTGGGAATACCAATCCTCTTCGTGGGTGTGTTGTTCCTGTTGCTGGCAGTCCTCGTAGTGTTCCAATCCGTCGAGATCGTGCAGGCGTACGAGAAGCGTGCGCTGTCGGTGTTTGGTGAGTACCGCAAACTGCTCGAACCGGGTATCAACTTCATCCCGCCGTTCGTCTCGCGGACGTACGCCTTCGACATGCGGACGCAGACGCTCGACGTGCCTCGGCAGGAAGCCATCACGCGCGACAACTCGCCCGTGACCGCCGACGCCGTCGTCTACATCAAGGTGATGGACGCGAAGAAAGCCTTCTTGGAGGTCGAAGATTACAAGACCGCCGTCTCGAACCTCGCGCAGACGACGCTGCGCGCCGTGCTCGGCGACATGGAACTCGACGACACGCTCAACAAACGCCAGGAGATAAACGCGCGCATCCGCAAGGAACTCGACGAGCCCACCGACGAGTGGGGCATCCGCGTCGAGAGCGTCGAGGTCCGCGAAGTGAACCCGAGCGCCGACGTTCAGCAGGCGATGGAGCAGCAGACGTCCGCCGAGCGCCGTCGCCGCGCCATGATTCTCGAAGCCCAAGGTGAGCGGCGCAGCGCCGTCGAGAGCGCCGAGGGTGAGAAGCAGTCGAACATCATCCGCGCGCAGGGTGAAAAACAGAGTCAGATTCTGGAGGCGCAGGGTGACGCCATCTCGACCGTCCTCCGCGCGAAATCCGCCGAGTCGATGGGCGAGCGCGCGGTCATCGACAAGGGAATGGAGACGCTCGCCGACATCGGCTCGAGCGAGTCGACGACGTTCATCCTCCCGCAGGAACTCACCTCGCTGGTCGGCCGCTACGGGAAGCAACTGACTGGCAGCGACGTACAGGAGCAGGCGGGTCTCGACAGCCTCGACTTCGACGAGGAGACCCGCGAGATGCTCGGTCTCGACGACATCGAGGAGATACTCGGCCAGATAGACCAGGCCGCGGAAATGGATGTCCAACAGCTCGAACAGGAGGCCCAGGCCGTCAAATCCGGCGACACCGACATCAAAAGCGCCGACGAGGTCATCCAGAAGGCAAACTCCGAAGACGAGGCCGCCATCAAAGACGCCGACGAAGTTATCGAGGAGACGGAACAGTCGCCGTCGAATGACGAAGTCGACGACAGAGCCGACGGCGCGGCCGAAGACGAAGACGAAGACGAAGACGAAGAGGAGATGGAGTTCGACCGAGAACTCCAGTAAACGAAGCGTTTTTGTCCTCCACCTCCCGTAAGTGAGGTAGATGTCCGACCGGGTAGACGAAGAGAAACGAGCGACGCTCCGCCGGTTCGCCGCGCTCGGTGCGGCGGTTCCGTTCGCTCGTCTCGACGGTTCCGACGGCGAGTCGCGCAGCGACGTTCGCGACGCGATAGTCGGGTACCTCTTGACGACTCCCGGTGCTCACTTCTCGAAGGTTCGCGACGACCTCCGTCTAGGAACCGGCGAGACGCAACACCACCTCGACAGACTGCTGTCGGAGGGCACCGTTCTCTCGCGCCGCGACGGCGACTACCGCCGGTTCTTCCCCGCCCAGCGGTTCTCGACGTTCGAACAGACCGCGCTCGGCTACCTCCGCCGCGACACGCCGCGGAAGATGCTGCTCGAACTGTTCCAGAACCCCGACGCGACCGGCGTCCAACTCGCCGAGGCCGCGGGCGTCTCGACGGCGACGGTGAGTTCGTACAGAAAGCAGTTGGAGGACGCCGGACTGCTCGCGCGCGAGCGAGACCTCGTCGTCGAGCGGCCCGAGACGCTCATTATGTTGCTCGTCCGGTACGCCGACTCGTTCGGTTCCGAGACTATCGCGTTCGCTGCAGACGCTGATCAACTCGTCAGTTTCGACCCGTAGTTCGGTCACCCCTCCGCGCCGTCACTCGTCGTCTTCTATTATTCTCGTACGAAAAGAGCGCCGCCCGGAGACGACGATGCTCAGAGTGGACCGAAGGAGGGCCACGGTCAGCGAGAGTCGCTACGCGGTTACGTACTCACTTTCCACGTCGTGCCCGAGGAGTAGCCCCACTTCTCGACCTTCACGTCGAAATCGCCGTTCAGGATCGCCGTCATGTTCGCGCCGACTTCCTTGGCGCTCAGTCCGAGTTCCTCGGCGATGAGGCGTGACTTGAAGTACGTCTTCGTCGCGGCGTGCGTCCGGAGGTACTGGAGGATTCGCTGCTGTTTGTCACTGAGCTCGGTGGCCGTGGTAACGCTCATATCTCAGCCGTGGTGGTTGCTACTAATATGGTATTTGGTACGTGGGGTTAACTCCCCTCAGTCTTGCGTTTTTCGGCGCTAAGGTGAGCGTAACCCGGGGCCCAGAGCGCCACCTGGTACGATGGTCTAATAGTAAATATATCGTGACTATACGTTCGTAAATACCATCACGTAAGCCTGTATTTACGTCCGTCGATTCGAGGTAACGTCGGATTACGCCCCCGAAACTGTCCGTTTCTGACCTCCGAAGTCGACGCTCGACGGAAACGATACTCACCTTTCAATTCCGCGGAGCCTGAGAGTCAGAAGCTTCTTAGCCATCGTCGGTGCATGGATGAACAATGGACCGCCCGGTCGAGGTCAGCGTCGTCCTTCCTGCGTACAACGAGGAATATACGATAGAGGAGACGGTGCAGACCACGCTTGAGACGCTTGCAGCGTTCCTTCCGCGAGACGCAGTCGAAGTCATCGTTGCGGAAGACGGGTGCGACGACCGCACACCAGAGATTGCCGACCAGTTAGCCGCCGAGGATAGCCGAGTCCGCCACTTTCACTCCGACAAGCGACTCGGACGAGGGGGGGCGTTAGAGCGAGCGTTCGCAGCCGCCAACGGCGAGACACTCGTCTACTTCGACACCGACCTCGCGACGGACATGCGGCATTTGGAGGAACTGGTCGAGCGCGTCCGCTCCGACGGCTACGACGTCGCCACCGGGTCGCGGTGGATGCCCGACAACGTCGCCGACCGGCCGGCGAAACGCGGTGTCCCGAGTCGCGCGTACAACGGATTGGTCCGACTGTTCCTTCGGTCGGACCTCCGCGACCATCAGTGCGGTTTCAAAGCGATGAGCCGCGACGCGTTCTACCAGCTCAAGGACGACATCCGGGACGACCACTGGTTCTGGGACACCGAACTGCTCGTCCGCGCCCAGCGCAAAGGACTTCGAGTCGCCGAGTTTTCCGTCGACTGGGAGCCGAAAGGCGACACGAAAGTCGACCTCGTTCGCGACATCTTCGGGATGGGGAGTCAGATCGGTCGCACGTGGTGGGAGCTGTCGGTTCAACCGCGAATCGACCGCCGCGTGACGATGGCGGCGGGCATCGCGCTCACGCTCGTCGCGCTGGCGCTCATGACTGTCTACCTGAATCCGCAGGAGGTACTCGAAGTCATGGGCGCGGCGGACCCCGCGCTCGTGCTGCTTGCCGCCGTCATCTACCTCGTCTCGTGGCCGATTCGCGGGCTTCGCTACCGCGACATCCTCGCCGAACTCGGGTTCCGCGAGAAGACCAGCTTCCTGACGGGTGCGATCTTCATCAGCCAGACGGGCAACCTCGTGTTCCCCGCTCGCGCGGGTGACGCGGTTCGGGCCTACATCGTGAAAGCCCGGCGAGGCATCCCGTACCCCTCGGGATTCGCGTCGCTGGCCGCCGAGCGCGTGTTCGACCTGCTCACCATCACAGTGTTGGCAGGAAGCATCCTCTTGGGTCTCGTCGCCACCGGCAACACGGCGGCGCTCGTCGAGGGGTTGGTCGGGGGCGGAAGCGGACAGATCGGAGCCGACAACAGGCGGGCGGGCCGCACCGCGGCCATCGTCGCCACCGGCGTCGGTCTCGCCGCGATACTCGCCGTGGTGGGTATCGTCGCCAGCGCCCGGTCGGACCGCAACCTCGTCCGAAAGACGCTCGGTCGGTTCTCCTCGGACTCGTACGCCGACTACGTCGCCGGCATCGTCGAGCAATTCGTCGTCGACCTGCAGCGGACCGCGGGTCGCCGCGACGCGTTCGCTCGCGTCGGCGTGAGCAGTCTCGCCATCTGGTCGCTCGACGTCGTGACCGCAATTCTCGTGCTCGTCGCGCTCGGGGCGAACGCCGAGATGTCGCTCGTGACGCTCGTCGCGGTGAGTTTCTTCGCCGTCAGCGTCGGCAACCTCGCGAAAGTGCTCCCGCTGTCGCCCGGCGGCATCGGACTGTACGAGGGCGCGTTCACCATCCTGGTGGTCGCGCTCAGCCCCGTCTCGGTGACCGTCGCTGTCGGCGCTGCGATCCTCGACCACGCGGTGAAGAACATCGTCACCGTTATCGGCGGCGTCGCCTCGATGCTGGCGCTCAACGTCTCGCTCACCAAAGCGGTCGAGGAGAGCTCCAGCGCCCGAGAGCAGGCGGAGCCGGTCGAATCGGACTGACGACGAACCGACCAATTCTGACCGCTGACCGAGCCCAGCCGAGGACGATGGCCCTCGGTCAGTACAACTCCGAGACGAACGGGCCGAACGCGCCCGCGACGGCGGTCGAAAGCGCCGTCTCGCGGTCGATTTTCCCACCGCTCAACGCACCCGCCGCGCCTTCTCCCCTCGCGGTACCGGTGGTGTCAAGCACGTCGTCCATCACCGGGCCGAGCTCCTCGCCGTCGCGGATGCGTACGGCGATGGTCGCCGGGAGGCGGACGCTCGGCCCCGACCCGCGTCCGACGCGGACACCGTCGGTGACCGCGGCCCACATCACCAGATACAGGTCGTCGACCTCGTCGAACGTCGCGACGCCGCCCTCCAAGCCGACGGCGTAGTCGTACTCGTCCGTCCCGTACTCGCCAGCGTCGAACGCGTGCCACGCCCGCGTCTCCGCACCGGCGATGGTCTCTGCGTGACCCCGCGGTTGTTCGGAGACGCCCGACGGGACGGCGACCGCTTCGACCGTCGCACCATCGGTGACCGCTTCGACTGCGCGCCGCTTGACCGGATTCTCGCTTCCGACGGCAATTCGCATACCACCGACTCCCCGTGAAACGTTATCGATGTATCGGAACTGGTGAACGAAGGTGACGGGCGAACGAACCGTCGTCCTCAGTGGAGCAGGTCGGCGAGCGTCTCGATACCTTCGACGAGTCGTGGACTCGGCTGGTTCAGAAGCGAGTCGTCGACGACGTGGACTTCCGGGTCGACTGCCCAGTCGCGTTCGGCGACGACTGCCGGGTCGACGCGGTCGCCGCGTCCGCAGACGTGGAGAACCGCGTGGTCGGGGGCCGCCGCGATGACGGTCGCTTCGTCGATCTCGCGGGAGCGCTCGCCGGCGGCGACGAACGGGTACCGTCCCCCGGCGGCGGCGACGGCGTCGGGAACCCAGTTGCCGGCGGCCATCGGTGGGTCGGACCACTCCTCACAGTAGACGACGGGCCGAGGCTCGTCGGCGACGCGCTCGGCGACGGCGTCGAGGCGCGCTTCCGCGTCGGCGCGGAGTGCCTCGCCCGCCTCCCGGCGACCGATCGCCTCACCGAGTTCGACGAACGAGTCGAGCACGTCCGAGAGTGTCGCGGGTTCGACGTGGTGGACGCGGTAGCCTCGGTTTCTGAGTTCGTCGCGGATCTCCCGCTGGAGCGCGTCGCTCGTACAAACCAACTCAGGGTTCAGTTCCGCGAGGCGGTCGTAGTCGGGGTTAAGCCACCCGCCGACCGCGGGAACGTCTGCGTCGCAGTGGACGGTCGCGCCGAGGAGACGGTCGGTCGCGCCCATCGCGTCGAGCGTCGCCGTCGCGCTCGGGGCCAGTGAAACCACGGTCGGACGCCGGGGCGAACTGCCGCTCATGCCGTGCACTGAGTATCGTGCGAAGAAGTATCTGGCGCAATTTTTAGTATTTAACCACTTCGATATTCACTCACAAAAGCCATTTTCAGGCGTCGAATCGGTACGATGCGCGCCCAACACCAAACTATTTATATAATACTCCATCCTGCAACGGGTAAGGACCGCTCTGGGCGCTCGGCCCACGTTCTTTGGCCAGTTTCGACCCCGGAGTAGTTGCCGTCTCACACCATGAGCGAACGGACGTACACCAGACGACCGGACGAACAGGAACGCGAAAACCCCGTGAGCGACGAATCCGTGCAGTGCCCCGAGTGCGGCGGACACGTTGTCACCGACACCGAACACGGCGAGACGCTCTGCGAGGAGTGCGGTCTCGTCGTCAGTGAGGACTCCGTCGACCGCGGCCCCGAGTGGCGCGCGTTCGACGCCCGCGAGAAGGACCAGAAGTCCCGCGTCGGCGCGCCGACGACGAACACGATGCACGACAAGGGACTGTCGACGAACATCGACTGGCGGAACAAGGACGCCTACGGCAACTCGCTCGGCTCCCGCCAGCGCCAGAAGATGCAGCGCCTCCGCAAGTGGAACGAGCGCTTCCGCACCCGCGATTCGAAGGAGCGCAACCTGAAGCAGGCGCTCGGCGAGATCGACCGCATGGCCTCGGCGCTCGGCCTGCCGAAGAACGTCCGCGAAACCGCCTCGGTCATCTACCGCCGCGCGCTCAACGAGGACCTGCTTCCTGGCCGCTCCATCGAGGGCGTCGCCACCGCCTGCGTCTACGCCGCCGCGCGGATGGCGGGCGTCCCCCGCAGCCTCGACGAGATCGCCGACGTGTCGCGTATCGAGAAGAGCGAAGTCGCCCGGACGTACCGGTACGTCGTCCGTGAACTGAAACTCGAAGTGAAACCCGCCGACCCCGAGCAGTACGTTCCGCGGTTCGCGTCGTCGCTCGGTCTCTCCGAGGAGGCCGAGCATCGCGCTCGCCAACTGCTGAAAAACGCCAAGGAGAAAGGCGTCCACTCCGGCAAATCGCCCGTCGGCCTCGCCGCCGCCGCCGTCTACGCCGCGGCTCTGTTGACGAACGAGAAGACGACGCAGTCGGCCGTCTCCGACGTGGCCGACATCAGCGAAGTCACCATCCGAAACCGCTACCACGAACTGCTCGAAGCCGAGGAAGGCATCGGCGTCGCGTAACTCGGTTTCTCCATTTTCGACCGTTGTCGACTACTCCCGCCAGTACGTCCGCGTCAGGACAAGCGCGGGAGTCACCTCGATGTAGCCGATGTGGGGAAACGTCGCGGCGCTCGCCCCGAGCGCTTCCAGTTCGGTGAGTGCGAAGCCGACGCGGCAGTGTCGGTGGCGCACCGACTGCAACGGACCCAAAACACTACATAACAATGCACTCACAGGTAGGATGTGCAGACCGAACACGTCCATCGACTCGGCGACGCCGCGGCGATGGACGACGTCGAGTCGGAGTCGGTCGAACTGGTCGTCACGTCGCCGCCGTATCCGATGATTTCGCTGTGGGACGACCTTTTTTCGACGCGCGACCCGGCGGTCGGCGAGGCGCTGGACGAGGGCGACGCCGACGCCGCCTTCGAGCGGATGCACGCGCAACTGGACGCGGTCTGGGACGAAGTCGTGCGCGTGCTCGCACCGGGCGGCGTCGTCTGCGTCAACGTCGGCGACGCGACGCGGTCGATAGGGGGAGAGTTTCGGCAGTTTCCGAACCACGCGCGGGTGCTGTCGGCGCTGCGAGAGCGCGGTTTGCGGCCGCTTCCGGACATCCTCTGGCGGAAACCGACGAACCGCCTGACGAAGTTCATGGGGTCGGGGACACTGCCGCCGAACGCGTACGTCACGCTCGAACATGAGTACGTCCTCGTCTTCAGGAAGGGCGGTCTCCGCCAGTTCGAGGCGGGTGACGACCGCCGCTACGAGAGTGCGTTCTTCTGGGAGGAGCGAAACGAGTGGTTCTCCGACCTCTGGACACTCACCGGAACCGATCAGACGCTGGCCGCGCCGAGCGACCGCCGCGAGCGCTCGGCGGCGTTCCCGCTCGAGCTTCCGCTTCGACTGGTTCGTATGTACTCGGTGTACGGCGACACCGTGTTGGACCCTTTCGCCGGAACGGGGACGACGACGGTGGCGGCGATGCTCTCTGTCCGCAACTCGGTCGGGTACGAACTCGACGCGACGGTGCTTGACGCGTTCGAGCGGCGAATCGACGAACTCCCGTCGGAGTCCCGACAGCGGGTCAGAGAGCGGGTCACCCGCCACGAATCGTTCGTCGAAGAAGCCGAGACGGAGACGGCGTACAGTGCCGCGAACTACGAGTTCCCCGTCGTCACGAAGCAGGAGCGCCGGCTCAAACTGTACGTCGTGGACGGCGTCGCCCGCGTCGGCGGTTGCGACGGAACCAAACCCAACCGCCGGTACGTCGTCGAACACCGCCCCTTCACCGACGGCAACTAACGCCCGCAACTGGACCATTTTTCAGTCTCCGCGAGGGAGTGAGCGCATGGAGTTCGACTCGTTCGTGTTGGCGGTCAGTACGGCCGACCTCGGGACGGTCGAGGCGGCGAGCGAACACGCCGACGTCGCCGAGTTCCGGATGGACCTCGCGTCGAACCCGCTGGAAGCGCTCGACGACTACGACGGCGAACTGCCGCTTCTCGTGACGAACCGCGCCGACTGGGAGGGCGGTGAGGCGAGCGACGAGAACCGGCTGACGACACTAGAAGCGACGTTCGACCACCACGCCGTCGTCGCCGTCGACCTCGAACTCGCCGCGCTCGGTCCGCAGGGACCGGACGTGCCGAGTGCGGTCGCGCTGCGCTCGGAAGCAAAAGAGCGGGGTCTCTCGGTGGTCGCGTCGGTTCACGACTTCGAGAAGACGCCGGTGGCGGCGGACCTCAGAGGCCTGCTCTCGGCGGCGTGCGAGGCGGGCGACGTGGGGAAGCTAGCGGTGACCGCGACCGACCGGTCGGACGCGCTCGCGCTGCTCTCGGCGACGCACGAGGCGACGCTCACCGGCCGGCGCGTCGCGACGATGGCGATGGGCGAACCAGGACGCCACACGCGCGCGGTCGCCCCCGTCTACGGGTCGAAAATCGGCTACGCGCCGCCGAACGCCGAGGACGCTACCGCGCCCGGTCAGTACGACCTCGAAACGCTCGCCGGACTCGTCGAACGCCTGTAGTTTCGGACTGACGAGCGACGGACCAGAGCGTCGAACCGTCGAACGCCGCTCGGCGTTCAACGTGTAGTTGCCGCATAAACACCAAATAACAATTGGCAATTATCTTTTCTCTGTCTGAAATTCACCGCAGAACCTGCGACTTTATACGGTACGGCTCTGGACGTTGGGGACATGATCGGCATACCCCGACGCGCGCTCGTCGCCGCGGTTCTCGGGACGCTGTTCGCCACCGTCGGCGTCGCGGGCGTCGGCCACTTCTACCTTCGCCGGTGGCGACGCGGTGTGGCCTGGTTACTGTTCGTTCTCGGTAGCGGCGTCGCGCTCGCCGTCGCACTCGACCCGTCGGTGACGTCGATTTCGCCGTTCGTCGCCGCGCCGGTGGAGACGGTCGCGTCGGTGGACGTAGAAGCGTCGACTATCTACCCGCCGCTTCTGTTCCTCCTCGGGCTGAGCATCTACGACGCCTGCCGCATCGCCATCAAACCGGCCGAAGCTGACGACGACGCCGTCGCCTGCCCGGTCTGCGGCTATCCGCTGGATACGGAACTGGAGTTCTGTCACTGGTGCACGTCGGCCATCACGTGGTCGGAACCCGACGCCGAACGCTGATTTTCGACCCGTTCAGGCTTCGAGAATCTCGTCGTCCTCGATGTCGGGGACGACGAGCGAGCCGTCGAACGCCGTCACCGCTCGGCCGCCGACGCGGACGGCGTCGCCCACTCGGACGCGAACTCGTCCGGGTCTGTCGACGAACGCCCCTTGCTCGAACTGCATTTCCTCGGGGAGCGCGTCGAACGCGCCGACGTGCCGGAGGTACGCCCCGCATGCGCCGCTGGCGGTCCCGGTGACGGGGTCCTCGGGGACGCCCGCGCCGGGCGCGAACATCCGCGCGTGCACCGTCGACTCGGCTGCCAACGTGTCGAAGGTGAACAGGTAGACGCCCGTCGCGTCGTACTCGTCGGCCAGCGCGGCGACGGCACTCGTATCGGGTGTCGCGCCGCCCATCGCTTCGAGGAAGTCGACGCCGAGGACGAGAAACGGGAGCCCGGTCGACGCGACGGCCGCCGGGAGATCGTCGGCGACGGCTCGAAGCGAGTCGACTGGAACGCCGAGCGCGTCGCTCGCGCGGTCGTAGTCGACGTCGACGGGTCGAACGGTCGGTTGCGACTGGGTCATCCAGACGACGCCGTCCTCGGTCACCTCGACGTCCAGGTCGCCGACGTTCGTCTCCAGCGTGTGGACACCCGCGTCGAGGACGCCTTCCTCGAACAGGTGCGCGTGCGCTGCGACAGTGGCGTGGCCGCAGAGGTCGACTTCCTGTGTCGGCGTGAAGTACCGGATGCGGCGGTCGGCGCTCGCCGAGGGATGGAGAAACGCCGTCTCGCTCACCGACAGTTCGCGGGCGACGGCCTGCATCTGCTCGACCGAGAGACCGTCGGCGTCGGGAACGACGCCGGCGGCGTTGCCCGCGAGCGGTTCGGTGGTGAACGCGTCGACTAACAGCGCGCGACGAGTGTTCATGCACTCACCACCGACCGAGGGACAAAGAAAGTATCAATCGGCGAGGCTCAGCGGTGGCGCCGCCGGACCGACAGCCCTGCGATGGCGAGCAGGCAACTCAGCGTCGCTCCGAATCGGGTGCCGGGGAGCAGCGTCGCGAAACTCGCGGACTCCGTCTCGGTGGTGGTCGTTGTGTCGGAGTCGGTCGGCGTCGCGGTTTCGGTCTGGCTCTCCGTCGCTTCGGCAGTCTGTGTTTCTGTCTGACTCTCCGTCGACTGCGACTCCGTCGTCTGCGTCTGCAGGGTCTCGGTCGTTTCCGTCGCCGTCTCCGTCTCTGTGGTGAGTGCGGTCGTCGTACTCGTTTCGGTCGTCGTTTCGGTTGTCATCTCAGTCGTCGGCGATGAGGTTGCCGTCTCGGTCGTCGTCTGCGTCGACCCACACGCCTCAACGCTCTCGGTGATCGCCGAGGTCTCCTCGTCCTCGACCGGGACCGACTCGCCCGTGTCGCTCTGCGCCGCCTCGGTGACCACATAGTACTGCTCGCCCTCCGGACCGCTCAGGTCAAGGTCGATGGTCGTCGACTCGCCGGGACCGAGTTCGACGTTCCCGCTCATCGACGCTTCCTGCACGGTGTAGCTGTACGTCACCGCGAATTCGTTGGGGTTCGAGACCGTGAGCTGACCGCACTGGTTCGAGGCGTCCGTCAGTGGTTCGACCGACGAGGTCGGTGTGCTCGTCTCGGTCGGCGTTTCAGTCGGCGTCGACGTGGTCGTCTCGGACGAACCGCACACCTGAACGCTCTCGGTTATCGCCGAGGTCGACTCGTCCTCGACGGGCACCAATTCACCGGTGTCGCTGCGCACTGCCTCGGTGACCACGTAGTACTGGTCACCCTCCGACCCGCTCAGGTCGAGGTCGATGGTCATCGATTCGCCAGGCCCGAGTTGGACCTGGTCTCCCTCGTTCGTCTCTTGGACGGTGTAGCTGTAGGTCACCGCGAACTCGTTGGGATTCGAGACAGTGAGCTGACCGCACTGGTTCGAGACGTCCGTCAGCGGTTGCACCGACGGCGGTTCGCTCGTCGGGGTTTCAGTCGTCTCGACGGGCGAGCTAGTCTCCGTCGGCGTGCTCGTCGTGGTGGTCGCGTCGCCCGCGCTACCGTCGTTACCGCTGTTAGAGTCGTCGGCGTCGTTCGAGTTCGAATTGGAATCCGAGTTCGAGGAGCTACCAGCGTTGTCGTTCGAGTTACCGGCGTCGCTCTCGTCGGTGGTATTGTCGTCGCCGTCGCTCGGCGGTGCGTCGGTAGTTGTCGCCGGTGTCGTCGTCGACTCGGCCGTCGAGGTGGGGGTGGTTTCGTTCGTTTCGTTCGTCTCGATTACGGTTCCGGCAGCGTCGCTGTTCGACTCGTTGGTGGAGTCGTTGGCCGGAGAGAGCGATCCGGCGTCGAACTCCGACGCGAACCCGGAACCGAGGGCTATCGCACCGAAGGCGACTACGAGGAGCACCAGTAAGGGCACGTACTGTCGTTTCGAACCAGGGTCGGACATCGCGTGCGCCAAGGAAAAGAACCGGCTTTGTTATGGGCAGCCGATACACCGTTTCGGCGGTATGGGTCGGCATACTCTGCTGTTAGCCCGAGCGTACACCCGACGAAGGACCGGTTCTGCACGGCTGCCGAACCTGTTCTGTGCCGCCGTGCGATTCCGGTTCGGTCGGGGTCACTCGTGCCGACGCATCGCGAGTGCGCCGGACGCGAACAGACAGAGGAGCATCGGACCGAGACCAGCCGCGACGGGGACGCTCGCGCCGACGATCGGTGCCGTCCCGACCGTAGCTTCGGTTTCCGTCTCTGTCTGTGTCTCCGTCGGCGTTTGCGTCGCTGTTTCGGTCGTCGTAGACGTTGGAGCCGGCGTGGCCGTCGGAGTCGACGTTGATGTAGAAGTCGCGGTCAGTGTAGGGGTTGCCGTCGGAGTCGGTGTCAACGTTGGAGTCGGCGCCGGAGTCGAAGTTGGTGTGGGAGTAGCCGTCGATGTAGGGGTCGCTGTTTGAGTTGGAGTCGGCGTAGCCGTCGGAGTGGAAGTCGCTGTCGGCGTACCCGTCACGGTTGCTGTGGCCGTTCCCGTCGGCGTCTCAGTCGGTGTCGCAGTCGGCGTCGGCGAAACAGTCGTCTCGGTTGCGTTAGGAGTCGCCGCTGTCGACGTCGAGTCGTTCACCGGCGTCTCCGGGTCGCCGCCCGGCGAGAGTGTGCCGGCGTCGAACTGAGAGGCGACACCCGCGCCGATAACGATCGCGCCGACTCCGAGGACTACCAGCAGAGCGAGCGGTACGTACGGTCGGTCCGAGCCACGATCGACCATCAAGGTGACGTCACGGGTGGGGTGGAGTTCGTTATGCACCGCCATCCAATCGTGCTGCGTCGTTCGGCTGCGATCCGTCGGAGGGTAAGCGGATCGTACTGAGAAAAGAGGTAACAGATCGTCGGGGCGCCGAACGCTTTTGCTTCGTCGACTCCTACATGTGAATAGAATGATTCGACTAGCGACGCCTGGAGGGGAAAGTCGATGAACATGCTCGTCGACGGCGAATGGCGGACCGACGCCTACGAATCGACGAACGAGGAGGGGAAGTTCGACCGACAGGAGACGTCGTTCCGCGACCGCATCGAGGATTCGGACGATGCCGAGTTCCCGATCGAGGCGGGTCGGTACCACCTCTACATCTGTCGGGCTTGCCCGTGGGCGCACCGGGCGGCGATGACGCGCGCACTGTTGGGTCTCGAACACGCGATTACGTTCTCGCTGACCGAGCCGGTGCGCATCAACGACGGCTGGGAGTTCTCAGAGCGGTTTCCGGACCCGCTGTACGACGAACCGTACCTCCGGGATATCTACGTTCGCGCGGACAACGACTACACCGGACGCGTGACGGTGCCGGTTCTCTGGGACAAAGAGAAAGAGACCATCGTCAACAACGAGTCCGCCGAGATAATGCGGATGCTCGACACGGAGTTCGGCCGCCTCGCCGAGCGCGACGTAGACCTCTGCCCCGAGGGCTACCGCGACGAGGTCGACCGACTCATCGAGGAGATATACGAATCCGTCAACAACGGGGTCTACCGCGCGGGGTTCGCCGACACGCAGGCCGCGTACGACGAGGCGGTCGGCGACCTGTTCGACGCGCTCGACCGCTGGGAGGCGGTGTTGAACGACCAGCGCTACCTCGCGGGCGACGTGCTCACCGAAGCCGACCTCGCGATGTTCGCGACGCTCGTCCGTTTCGACCACGTCTACCACACCCACTTCAAATGTAACCGCCGGGCGATTCACGAGTATCCGAACCTCTGGAACTACACGAAGGAACTGTACCAGTTGCCCGGAATCGCCGACACGGTGAACCTCGAACAGATCACCGAACACTACTACCGAAGTCACGGCGACGTGAACCCGAAGCGCTTGGTCCCCACCGGCCCAGACATCGACTTCTCGGAACCGCACGACCGCGACCGACTCCCCGGCGGTCCGCCCGCGGCGCTCTTTGAATAGTTCGGACGACTCTCTCGTTTTGGAGACAGACAGCCTCGGACGAACGTCCCCCGAAGCCTTTCGACGCTCCGTACTGACTCCTTACGGGGCGAACATACGTGACGACTACACTACAGCGAACGAGAAAGGAAGTACAGCAGGCCGTTCTGACGATGGTCGAAGAACGAAGCGCCGAATCGACGTCGGCCGAGACTGACCAGTTCGACGTCTGGCGACTGATTCGAGTGCTCGCCGACGAGGGCGCCGAAGCGCCCCGCGAGCGGCAAGCGGTGAAACGAACGGTCGCGCTCGGACTCGTCGCAATCGGCGTGCTGCGACGGCTGTCCGTAGATAACCCGGTAGAGCGGCTGCGAAGCGCGGCGATGGCGGACGAACCCGAACCGGAACCCGCGTCTTCGTCGTCGAAGGGACGGTCGGTCCTCGGACGCGCCCTCCAGCTAACGGTAGCCACCGCGGTACTCGTCGGCGTCGCGTACGCCGTCCGCAAGCGTCGCGGCTCCGGCGAGGAGCGCGAACCCGACGAGACCGAACGCGATATCACCGACACGTCGGTCGCCGAGGAGGACGTCATGGGGACGGACGCTGTGGACAAGACGGACGCCGCGGACGAGTCAGACGTCGACGAGATGGTCGAAGCCGTCGAGGACGAGGAAGGCGAGGTACCGCCCGAACCGGGCGAGACCGTCGTCGAAGACGACATCGTCGACGCGGTGACCGAATCCGAGGAGGATCCGGACGAAAACGTCGACACTGACGCAGAGGAGGCGGACGAGGCAGACGACGATGAGACGAGCGAAGTAGGCGACGTGGAGACGACCGAGGCGGGCGAAGTGAGTGGCGAGGAGATGACTGAGACGGGCGAAGTAGGTAGCGACGCGGGCGACGAGGAGACGAAAGAGGAGTCCGTGGCTGACGACGGTGCGGACGCAGACGCGTCCACGGATGACGCCGACGGGTCAGGCGAGGGCGAGTCGCCGCTCGAAGCCGAGGACGAGAACGAGGAAGCGACGAACGAGTCGCCCGGCCAGTAACACCGCGTCACGCCCGACGACGCGCTCTTGTAGCCGCCGTTCCTTCTAGCGGACGTGTCTCCGAGCGGCGCGACTAGGCGGCTCGTCTCCCGAATCGAGCCGCGGCCACGTCTCGTCGACTGGTCCATCTTCGCGCTCGTTCTCTTCGAGGTCGCGTCCGGCCTTTTGAGTTTCACCGTCGGGACGCCCGACGGCGCGTGGCTGTTCTGGCTGCACGCTGTCGCGGGACTGACGCTCGTCGCGCTCGTCGGCTCCAAACTGTACCGCGTCCGCTACCGGGTGACGAACCGGCGCCTGTGGAACCACGCGACCGGCCTGTCGCTGCTCCTGACGGTTCTCGCGCTGGCAGCCCTCGGAACAGGTATCGCGTGGGTGCTGGGCGCGGACGCGGACGTGCTGCTGTGGAACCTGCTGAACGTTCACGTCTTCTTCGGCTTACTGCTCGTCCCTGTCGTCTTGCTCCACCTCCGGACGCATTTTCGTCCGCCGCAGAGGGTCGACTTCGCAGAGCGCCGCGCCGCGCTCCAGTACGCAGGCCTATTTGTCGGCGGCGCGGTGCTGTTTCGCGCCCAGGAGACGACGAACCGACTACTCGGTACGGCGGGCGTCGAGCGCCGCTTCACGGGGTCGAAACCCGTCGAGGGGTCGTCGTTTCCGGTGACGAGTTGGGTCGCCGACGACCCCGACCCGGTCGATGCCGAAGCGTGGACGCTGTCGGTCGGCGGCCGCGTCGAGGAGGCGCTCGAACTCGGCTACGACGAGGTAACGGTCGACGCCGAACTCGAAGCGTTGCTGGACTGCACGAGCGGCTGGTACACCGTCCAGAACTGGCGCGGCGTCCGCGTCGGCGACGTACTCGACGCCGCGGGCGTCCTTGACGACGCCCACTACGTCCGGTTCGTCTCCGTCACCGGCTACCGCTGGAGTCTCCCCGTCGAGGAGGCACGCGATGCGCTGTTGGCGACGCACATCTGCGACGAGCCGCTCTCGCACGGCCACGGCGCACCGATGCGACTCGTCGCGCCGGGCCGCCGCGGGTTCCAGTGGGTGAAGTGGGTCGACGAGGTGTCCGTCCGCCGCCGCGGGGACCCGGCGCAGTGGCTCGTCACGCTGATAAGCGGCTTCGACTAACTCGCCCGCTTCAGTCGGCGGTCGACTCCGACGACTCCGCCGTCTCCCCGGACCAGCGCGTGTCGAGGTACGTCTCGAACGACCTGAACTCGACGTCGTACCGGTCGCGGACGGCGTCGAGGTCGACCTCGTAACCGCCGCCGTTGACGAACGCGAAGAGGGCGACGTGCTCCTCGGGGAGTTCCTCGCGGGCGACGTCCATCGGCGTCTGGACGCCCGTCACGTCGTGGCCGAGCGCCTCCGCGAACGCCGTCGCGAGGTCGTCGAGCGTGTACGAGTCGGCGGCGAGTTCGAGGGTTTCATCGACGAACGAGTCGGGGTCGGCGAGCACGCGAGCGACCATCGCTCCGACGTCGTCGACGTGGACCAGGTAGAGGGGTGCGTCGTCGTCCAGCGGCAGCGTGAGCGTTCCGGACTCGATGCCGCGTCGGTGCTCCTCGAACCACTGCATGAGAAACGCCGGACGGACCACCGTCCAAGGCAGTTCCAACTCGCTGACGCGCCGTTCGACGGCGGAGACGGCCTCGAACTTCGGGACGTCGGTTCCGTCACCGGCGGCAGCGGCGCTCGCGTACACGAACTGCGACAGGTCGGTTCGTTCGGCGGCGTCGACGAGCGCGCCCCCCGCTGTTTCGAGAGCCTCCGCGTCGCTGTCACCCACGTCGGCCGTAAGAAAGACGGCGTCAACGTCGTCGACGGCAGTCGCGAGCGAGTCCGCGTCGAGGGAGTCCGCCTCGACGAGCGTCGCACCCCCTCGAGAGAGCGCGTCCTCGGCGTCGTCGTTCAGCGTATCCGTCAGTGCTCGAACTTCGAACGAACCGAACTCTCCCGAGCAAAGCTGTTCGACGACGGTCTTCCCGAGTCGTCCACTCGCGTTCGCGACGAGGACCCGACGAGTCATGGGCCGCCGTATGCGATGGGGGTTGATAAGCGGCACTACCCGCAGTCGCACCTGTCGGTCGCGGCGCTCTCTCGCGCCGGTGAGATGCGGAGACGGACCGGCGTCGAAGGAGTTGCGACGGCTACGTGCCGCTCCGAATCGCCTCTTCGGCAGCTTCCAGCGCCGCCTTCGCCTCGAATACGGCGACGATAGCTTCCAGTTCCTCCCGGGACTTGCCCCGCAACTCGCGGGCGTGACGGGTGACGTTCGGCACCGCGCGGACGATGTTGTCGATTATCGGGACGGTGGCGGTCTGTGCGGACCGCGACATCGGGTTCAGGTCGACGACGAGTTCGACTTTCCCCATCGCCGCGAGCGCCTCCGCCCTGTCGCCGTCCTCCAGCGGAACGAGCACCACGTCGGCGTCGCCGATGCCGTCGGCGTCAACTTTGGCGCGTTCGTGCGAGAGACCAGGGATGCGGCCGTCGGCGGACAACCCCTTCACCTCGCTCGCGCCGTGTTCGCGCAGGTGGTCGGCGATGGCCCGCATCCGCTCGTCGGTCCGGTTGAACAGGTTCACTTCGAGGTCCGCGCCGACGACATTGGCGAGTTCGACGAGTTCGCCCGGACAGAGCGCGGCGACGTTACCGTTTATCGACAGCACGGGGTGCTCCGCGAGAAGGAGATACGCCGCCGCGGCGCGCTCGGCGGCGTCAGCGCTCTCGGTCGTTCGTTCGCCGAGGAGGTAGTCGAACGCCTCGCCGCGTCCCTGCGCGATGAGTCCCTGTCTGCTGGTGATACCCTTCTCGACCCCCTCCTCGATGCGATGTCGTGTCAGCAGCGACTCGTATCGAGGGTGGTCCTCGGGAATCTCGGTCATACCGGCGATTGACGGGGGATGGTAAAAACCGGTGCTACTCGCGGCGCGACGCAGCGGGAGACGACTCGTGGTCCGCGAGCGCGTCGGCTTCGTCGCCCCCGAGCAGTCTCGCGCCCGCGGGGTGAGTGTGGCAGACAGACGGGTCGTACCCCGCGTCGGAGAGCCCGGTGCCGAGCGCGAAGACGGAGTCGCCGAGCATCGCCATCGACGCCTCGCCGTCGACGGCGTTCACCTCGCGTATCGCCGCCTCGGCGCGGTCGGTAAGCAGTCCCGCCTCCCGGGCGAACCGGCGCGAGGCGAACATGAACCGGTCGAGCGTCGGCCGTTCGACGAGAGTCGAGAGCGCGCGCGCGCCGGCCTCCGAGAGTCGGGTCGTGTCACCCGAGAGCACGTCCTCGGTGGAGAGTTCGCCGAACGTGACGTACTCGACGCGGGTCTGAGCGGGGACGCCGTCCAGTAACCCCTCGCCGGGCGCGCCGGGTTCGAGGCGAATCGGCACGCCGCCGCGCGCCTGCGCGACGACGTCGCCGAGACCCGTGTCGGACTGCACCTCCGCGCCGTGGGCGAGGGTTACGAGTTCGTTCTCCGAGAGCGCGCGACCGAACGCGTCGTTGGCCGCGAGCGCGGTGCCGAGCGCCATCGCGCCCGAGACGCCGAACCCCGCACCCAGCGGCAGCGACGTCTCGGCGTCGACGGCCGCCGTCACCGAGAGCGCGTTCAGCACGCGCTCGACCGGATCGATCCGAACGGGGTCGCGGCCGAGCGTCACCGTCGTGGTTTCCGCCGGGCGAACCCGGACGGTCACACCGGTCGAGAGCGTCACGCCCGCCCCCCGAGAGCCGGCGACTCTCGGGTCGTCGTTCGGATGGGCGCTGAAGAATCCGGTCACGTGCCCCGGGACGAACGCTACTGCCTCGCCAGCCATACACGGTCATCTCTACGCCGCGGGTTTAACAGTTACAATCCCGGACGGCGGTCGTTCAGCCCGTTCACGCCGATAAACGCTGTATTTCTGTCCGTAGCGAGTGGCTTCGCGTTGCTCTCGCTAGCAAGGGATTTCGGCGTCTCTCGGCGGGGTTCGCCGGGAATCAACGGGTTTGGGACGCCGGAAACGGTCGTTCCGATTTTTACCTAACCGCGTCATTGTCGCTGACGCGACCAGCGGGTCGCAGACGACTGATGGAGGACCTACCGATGGCAACTCAGATCACCGACGACGATGAAGGGAAGAAGGTCGTCGCCGGCGACGGCGACACCGTAGGCATCGTTGCGGACGTCGAACACGGAACGGCGTACGTCGAACCGAACCCCGGACTCACCGAGAAACTCAAGTCGAAGCTCGGTTGGGGTGAGAGGGACGAGGACACGTACCCGCTCCAGGAGAAAGCCGTCGAATCGGTCACCGACGACGAAGTCAGACTTCGTCGGGACGTGTGACGCGCGGCGCGCCCACCACGCCGTTCGGAACCTAATCGCCGAACGGTCGGCACGTCAGACATGCATCACTCCCGGACGCACCGCCGTTTCGCGTCCAATCCATCGTTTTCTCTGTACTCAAGTCGACCCCGACCGTCTGACCGGCTGTGACTCGACGCGATACGTACTGCTCGAAGCGTCGGGGGTACTGCTGTAGAAGACACGAGTGCCGCTCGTCGTGTGACGACTCGAAACACGCCCGACGGGTTCCGGCGCGCCGGAACGAATCGCCTCAGCGCTGCTGTCCAGCGAACGCGACCCGAGCGTTCGGGTGCTGGTCCGCGTCCTCCGTGAGGACTCCCTCGTCTCGGAGCGCCTGTATCTGCGCTTTCGCCTCGGTCGGATTGAGTTCGCCGAGGGCGGCCGTCACGCCGAAGAGGAGACTCCGCGGGACGCCCGTCCCCGCGCCACCCTCGTCGAACGCCTCCTCGCTCTCCCCGACGTCGTCGAGGATCACCTTGAGGTACCCCCGAATGTCGTTCTCACCTTCGAGTTGCTCGTGCCAACGCTGGGGGAACGTACTCACGCGACCGTCGCCGACAGTGTAGAGGACGTCGTCGCCGACCCACGAGGTGGCGTCCGTCAGGCGTTCTTCGATCGCAGAGGGGACGCTCCCAGCGTCGATTCGCGCGCCCTCTTCGGCCAGCGCTTCGGCGTAGGTGACGACGCGCTCCGGGTCGGCGCCGGGTCGGTCGCTCTGCTCGTAGAGTTCGACGAGTCCGATGAGGTCCGAGACCAACAGCGTCCGTCCGCGGTCACCCGCCTCTTCGAGTACGTGTTCGTTCAGTTCGGGCATCAAATCCAGCTTAGGAGTGGACGCAAATAAGTCGCGTGCCTGTGCAAGACGGCGACGGCGCACCGACCGCCGGTTCCGTCTACAGGGTCAGCCGCTGGCGATCTCGCGGGAACGCCAGCAGACTCGCCCTGCTCGTCTGTCGAGCTCCCACGTGGCAGTTGCGTTGTCGTCTAGGGCGACAGACGCTGCCTGTCACGCGGGAAGAGGACCGCTTCGCGGATGTTCTCGAGGCCGAGCATCGTCATGATGAGACGCTCGCCGCCTAGACCGAAGCCGGCGTGCGGGGGCATCCCGTACTTGAACATCTTCGTGTAGTAGTCGAACGACTCGGGGTCGAGACCCTGCTGCTCGAAGCCGGCGACGAGTTCGTCGTAGCGGTGTTCGCGCTGACCGCCCGAGACGAGTTCCATGTTCGGGTGCATCATGTCGAACCCCGTCGAGAGCGTCTCGTCGTCGTCGTGGTCCTTGATGTAGAACGGCTTGATCTCGCTGGGCCAGTCGGTGATGAAGTAGTGCTCGCCGACGTCCTCGCCGAGCGCCTTCTCGCCTTCGGTCGGCAGGTCGTCGCCCCAGACGAGATGTTCGTCGAGTTCGCCCGACGCATTGATGCGCTCGATGGCCTCCTCGTAGGTGAGACGCGGGAACTCGCCCGACGGTGCCTCGAACTCGTCTTCGAGTCCGAGCGCTTCGAGTTGACGCTGGCAGTTCTCTTCGACCGCCTCATACGCCGCCTTGACGACGGCTTCGCAGACGTCCATCGCCTCGGTGTGGTCAGCGAACGCCGACTCGAAGTCGATGGAGGTCGCCTCGTTGAGGTGCCGCGGCGTGTTGTGTTCCTCGGCGCGGAAGATGGGACCGACCTCGAAGACGCGCTCCAGCCCGGAGCCGACCATCAGCTGCTTGAACAGCTGCGGCGACTGGTTCATGAACGCCTCGCGGCCGAAGTACGTGATGGGGAACAGTTCGGTGCCGCCCTCGGTTCCCGTAGCGACGATTTTCGGCGTGTTGATCTCGGTCGCGTGCAGTTCGCGGAACCGCTCGCGGACGGCGCGCTGGACCTCGGCGCGAATCTCGAAGATGGCCTTCACCTCCTCCTTGCGGAGATCGAGCGTCCGGTTGTCGAGGCGCGTCGGCAGTTCGGCGTCGACCTTCCCGGAGGGGTCCAGCGGCAGTTGCGGGTCCGCCTCAGCGACGACGTCGAGGCTCTCGGGGACGACCTCGACGCCCGTCGGCGCGCGCGGCTCCTCGCCGACGTCGCCGGTCACCGAGATGACGCTCTCGCGGTGGACGCTGAGTCCCGTCTCGACGAGCTCCTCGTCCATCTCGTCTTTCTCGAACTTGATCTGAATCTTGCCGGTGGTGTCCCGAAGGATGAGGAAAGCGATGCCGCCGAGGTCACGAACTTCGTGGACCCAGCCGGCGAGCGTCACCGTGTCGCCGGGTTCGGCGTCTGCTGCGTACGTTCGGTTTTGCATGCCTACGCGTTCCGCGTCGGGAGGTTAAAAACGGTCGATTCCCGGTCGCGGTCCCCGGCGCTCGCCCCTGTGCGTCGGCCGAGTCGTCGTCCGTCTGAATCGTCGGCGGCGTCTGTTATCGTCAGCGGTACTCTCGTCAGCGGCACTCTCGTCGACGGAAGCCGTCGTCAGCAGAGAATGAGACGGAACAAAACACATTTGCGTTTGTCGGTCACGATTCAGCGTATGTCGCGGGAACTCGACGACCTCGACCGCTACATCATCTACGCACTCCAAGGCGACGCTCGCGGAACGTCGGCCAGGGAGATCGCCGAGATGAAAGGCGTCTCCCCCAGTACCGTTCGCAACCGGATTCACCGACTCGAAGAGAGCGACGTCGTCCGAGGGAGCCACCTCGACATCGACTTCGAGGCGGCCGGCTACCAACTGTACACGCTCATCCTCTGTACGGCCCCGATTCCCAAGCGCGAAGAACTCGCACACGAGGCGTGCAACGTCGACGGCGTCGTCTCGGTTCGCGAGATAATGACCGGCGAGGAGAACGTCCACATCACCGTCGTCGGCGAGGACAGCGACGACCTGAGCCGGATCGGCCGCGACCTGAGTTCGCTCGGTTTCGAAATCGTCGAGGAGGAACTCATCCGCAACGAGTACACCTGTCCGTACAGTCCGTTCAGCGAGGTCGCCAAGGAGTAGCCGAAACGCCCTTCACCGTTCTCTGAACCTCGTTCGCCCAGCGACGCCACCGGACGGCGTGCGGCGATACGCGGCGACGTGCGGCGATACGCGGCGACGTGCGGCGATGCGCACTGCAACTGGACGACTCACGGTGACCCAAGGTACGTTGAACGTCTTTGAATACGGAATAAACAGTATAACGAATTGTATATGCGAAATCAACAGAATATCGTCCCGTTTATGCTGTTTCAGGAGCAAGGCGGGAGTATGAGAGAAACAGCCCGACAGCCGAGCGGAACGAGTTCGGGACTGAACCGGCGTCAGTCGGCGCTTCGACTGACGAGGGGTCACGACGAATCCGCGTACGGCGCGGGGTATCGGGTCGACGCGGAACGAACAGCGGGGATTCCGGGGGTGAACTGAGTGGTCGAAGCGGCGGAGATCGACATTCTAGGTCTCTTGCTCGTTCTCGCCGTCGCGTGGGTGTTCGGCGCGCTCGCCGAACGCCTTGGCTACCCGGCGATGATGGGCGAACTGTTCGCCGGACTCGTCTTCGGGCCGCCGATACTGGGAATCATCCAACCGTCCGAGGTGCTGATGGTGCTCTCGGAACTCGGCGTCTTCCTGTTGATGGTGTACGTCGGCACCGAGGTCGACCTCCACAAGCTCTTCGAACTCGGCCCGCAGGCGCTTCTCATCGCTATCGGCGGGTTCGTCATCCCGTTCGGTCTCGGCTACGGGGCCGGCATCGTCCTCGGGGAGTCGATGGGTGCGGCGCTGTTTCTCGGACTCGCGATGGCGGCGACGTCGCTGGCGACGAAGTCGCGCATCCTCTCGGACCTCGACCTGCTCGACACGCGTATCGCGGGGGTGCTACTCGGCGGTGCGCTCGTCTCCGACGTCGGCGTTCTCGTCGCGTTCGCGGGCATCATCGGCTTCGTCGAAGCCGGGTCGGTGAACCCCCTCGACATCGGCGTTATACTCGCGAAAGCGCTGGCGTTCTTCGCCGTAACACTGTTCATCGGCGACCGCTTCCTGCCGCCGCTGTGGTCGAAACTCGAAGACCTCCGCGAACGGTACGGCTTCGTCGACAAAACGACGGCGTTCACGTTCGCGCTCCTGGTCGCGCTGTTGTTCGCCGAACTCGCCGCGCTGGCGGGACTGCACATGATCATCGGCGGCTTCATGGCCGGGATGTTCCTCCGTCAGGCGGACATCACGCCGGGACTGTACGAGCACATGGAGAACGTCATCTACGACCTCGCAATCGGTTTCTTCGCGCCCATCTTCTTCGTGACCGTCGCCTTCGAGCTAACGTTCGACGTGTTCACGCAGAACTTCGGCCTGCTCGCGCTGCTCGTCGCTATCGCGTTCGTCGGCAAAATCGCCGGCTCGTGGCTCTTCTCGCTGCCGACAAAACTCACCTCCCGCGAGGGGTTGGTCATCGGGTTCGGGATGAACGGCCGCGGCACCGTCGAGATCATCATCGCCTCCATTGGGTTGTCGGCGGGCGTCATCGACCAGCAGATGTTCTCCATCCTCGTGTTCATCGCCATCTTCACGACGGCGCTCGTCCCGATGACGATGACCTGGGGCGTCAAACTGCTCGAGTCCGCGGGCGAACTCGTCAGGCTCGACGAGGAGGAAGCCGTCGGTACGGCGGACTGACGCCGCAGCGGGCGGAGAAGCGACCGAGAGCGAAGATACCGAAAAACGAGAGACCGAACGTTACTCGGCGTGGGCGTCTTTGACGCCTTCGACGGTTTCGCGGACCGCGTCGACGCCCTCGTCGTGGAGCAGGTCGCCGACGACGACTACGTCGGCGTGTTGACCCATCTCGTAGGCGGCGTCGTAGCTGCGGATGCCGCCGCCATAGAACAGCGTCGCGTCGTCGAGCGCGTCGTGGGCGGCCTGTACTTTCTCGGTGTCGCCGTACATGCCGGAGTACTCGACGTAGACGATGTCCTGGCCGAACATCTTCTCGGCGACGGCGGCCCACGCCGACACGTCGTCGACGGACTGGTCGCAGTCAGCGTCGGTCAACTGCGCGACCGAGGCCTCCGGATTGAGGACGATGTACGCCTCGGTGTGCGTGCGCTCCCAGTCGAGACCGTTCTCGATGCGGACCCACTCTTTGTGCGCGCCGGTGACCCAGAAGGAGTCGCCGGCGTTGAACACGGTCGGGATGAGGTAGCCGTCAAGCGCGTCGTCGTCGACGACGACGGCGGGGTTCGACGGTTCCTGGTACAGCGGGACGTCGTACTCGGCGCAGGCGTCGACGACGCGCTGCATCTTCTCTGTGGTGATGTCGAGCGTACCGCCGATTTCGATGGCGTCGGTTCCGGTCTCACAGACGTCGGCGAACGTCTCGCCGTCGACGAGGTCCTTGTCCGGGTCGATTTTGAGGATGTGGTCCCACGATTCCCACGACAGAGTCATTGGACTGTGTACTCCGGGGAGGCGTTAAAAAGGGTGCGGAACGCTAGTTCGGAGGGCCAGCAACCGACTTATACAAGAGAACCTTGGCGAGATACCATGGGTTCATGTCAACTAGAATAACTCAATCGAAGTAGTTACTATGGCTCAAGCGACGCTTACAGAGTTAGCATATCTAAACTCGAATCTGTTTTTGAACCACTACCTCAACGAGCGAATTTCCGACTCGGGGAGTGGGACTGTGACGATGAGGCTGAAGCGGTCTTCGAGGAACTCCAGTCGCTGTACGAAGTAGAGAAAGGGCTGCTCGGTTCATACAAGGAAGACGAACTGCTGGACTCGTGGATAGACGAGGTGATAGAAGCGCTTGGATTCGGGACGCTGTCGGAGACGACGCTCCCCGGTGGCGGAGTAGCTAGTGGATTCACTGCGAGCGAACGAAGTGAGCGAGCAGGCCGACAACTGAGTGGAGGTGCGAAGCACCGAAACGAAGGAGTAGTGTTTTTGGTCCAGCTTTTACCGAGCGAAACTGCGCAGCGTAAAAGGTGGAAGTTAGTCCGCTTTCGCCTGCCAGTCCCGAACCGTGTCCGCGCCGACGCCCTCAACGCTCGACGCTACGTCGTCGGGGTCGGCGTCCTTCAATCCGGGCACGTCGTCGATGCCCGCCTCCTTCAGTTTCTCCGCCGTCTTCTCGCCGATGCCGGAGATACTCTGGAGTTCGTCGCCGCCGACCTGCTGGGCCTGGTACTCGCGGTAGTTGCAGATCGGACAGCCGAGTTCCCACGGCTCGTCGCCGTTGTGGACGACCAGGTGGGGGAGTCCGTGCTCGTCGCACTCCTCGTCGGTGACCTCTATCTCGCCGCGGCGCGGCAGCGGCAGCGAGTAGTCGCACTCCGGATAGCGGGTACAGCCGACGAGACGAGAGCCGGAACGGAGTTGCTTGATAGCCAACTCGCCCCCGTGTTCCTCACCACAGTCGGGACACGCGCCGATTATCAGGTCGTCCTGCTCGTCGGCCTCGTCCGCCTTGCACTGCGGACAGCCGTGGACGAACGTCTTGCGTCCGGCGAGCATCTTCACGTGGTGGAGGCCGTGGTCCTCGCACTCGTCTTCGAGGATGAGCGGCTTGCCCGTCGAGGGAAGCGGAAGGGTGTACTCGCAGTCGGGGTAGCCGTCGCAGCCGACGAAGTACGAGCCGTACCGGCTCTTGCGGACGAGCAGGTCCGCGCCGCACTCCGGACACGGCCCGAGCGTCTTGTCCGCCTTCAGGGATTTCTGCAGTTGGCTGCCCAACTCGTCGCTGGACTCCATCAGCCCCTCGAAGACGGCTTCGAGCATCTCGCGGGACTCCTCGGTCACGTCTTCGAGGTTCTTCTCGCCGTCGGCGATGGCGAGCATATCGGATTCGAGTTGCGCGGTCATCTCGTCGGAGACGATGCGGTCGGCGAACTCCTCGGACGCGCTGACGACGGCGCGGGCGAGGCGGGTCGGCCGCGGCGGGTCGCTCTCGATGTAGTTTCGGTCGTAGAGCTTCTGAATCACGTCGTGGCGCGTCGCCTTCGTCCCGATGCCCATCTTCTCCATCGTCTCGATGAGCCGCGACTGGCCGTACCGCCGCGGCGGCTGGGTCTCCTTGGCCTCGAAGCGGGTGTCGGTGACCGCGAGTTCCTCGCCCTCCGCCACGTCGGGGACGAAGCTCTCGGTGTTGTTGAAGTACGGGTAGACGGCGTGGTAGCCCTCCTTGACGAGGCGCTTGCCGTTGGCCTTCAGCGAGAGCGGTTCGCTGTCGGCGTCCACGTCGGCGACGACGCGGAGATGCTCCCACTTCGCCGCCTCGGCGACGGTGGCGAAGAAGCGCCGGACGACGAGCTCGTACACCTCGTACTCGTCCTCGGAGACGTCCGCCGAGGAGGGGAGTTCGCCCGTCGGGTGGATCGGCGGGTGGTCGGTCGTCTCTTCGTCGCCCTCCGTCGCCGTGAGTTCGTCGAGTTCGAGCAGCGACTCGGCGTCGTCGCCAAAGCGCCGGGTGCCGACGAACTCGGAGACCAGTTCTTCGGGGTCCAGATCGTCCGGGTAGACGGTGTTGTCGGTTCGCGGGTAGGTGATGTAGCCGGCCGTGTAGAGGTCCTCGGCGATGCTCATCGCGCGCTGGGCGGAGTAGCCGATGCTGCCCGCCGCGCGGATGAACTGCGTGGTGTTGAACGGCGCGGGCGGCTTGTCCGTCCGCGTGCGGCGTCGAACCGCCCGGACCGTCGCCGACGAGGCGGTCTGCAGGGTGTCGTACACCGCGTTCGCGGTCTCCTCGTCCCAGACTCGTTCGGCCTCGTTGCCGTCCTCGTCGGGATAGAAGTACTGCGCCTCGAAGTTCTCGCCCGTCTCCGACTTTTCGAGGTCGGCGAACAGCTCCCAGTACGCCTCCGGGTCGAACGCGTCGATCTCGCGCTCGCGGTCGACGATGAGCTTCAGCGTCGGTCCCTGCACCCGGCCGACGGAGATGAAGTCGTTGCCGAGCTGTCGGGCCGACAACGAGAGAAAACGCGTCAGCGCTGCGCCCCAGACGAGGTCGATAATCTGACGGGCCTCGCCCGCGGCGGCAAGGTCGAAGTCGAGGTCTTCCGGGTTCTCGAACGCCTCCGTCACCTCGTTTTTCGTGATGGAGGAGAAGCGAACGCGGTCGATGGGCGCGTCCTCGTTCACGTCGCGGACGAGTTCGTACGTTTCCTTCCCGATTAGTTCACCCTCACGGTCGTAGTCGGTGGCGATAGTGACCCGGGAGGCGTGGCGGGCGAGACGTCGCAGCGCGGCGACGATATTCTCCTGCGTCGGGTGTTTGTCGATGGGTGCGTCGATGAGTTCGACGGGTTCGACGTCGCGCCAGTCGTTGTACTCCGACGGGAAGTCGACGCCGACGACGTGGCCCGACAGCCCGATGCAGCGCTTGCCGCCCCACTTGTAGACGTTCACCCCGTTCATCCGCTCGGCCTCTGCGGAGTCGCCGCTGAGGATGTCCGCGATGCGTCTCGCGGCGTTGTCCTTCTCGGTGATGATCAGTTCCGGCCCCTTGCTCATTGAGAGGCGATATGCGAAGGGGCGGCCTAAAGCTTTCGCGGTCCTGCTCTCCGAAAACCGCAAGCGGGCGTCGATTCGCCCGCGTGTGAGCGCCCGTGCAACGTTGCGCTCGCTCGCGGACACGCGTGGTCTGTCCCCTCCCGACCGTGCTCTCAGACGTGCTCGTCCAAGAACGCCCCAATCCGCTCGAACTCCTCGACGAGGTTCGACCGCGTCGTCGTGTGGTGGCCTTCGTCCTCGAAGACGAGTTTCTCTACCGGCACGCCGCGCTCGCGCACCCGCTCGACTATCTGCTCCGTCTCGCCGACGGGGACGCGCGGGTCGTTCGCGCCGTGTTGGACGAACAACGGACACCGGATTCTATCGATGTTGTGAATCGGACTGATCTCTCGCAGCAACTCCCGGTCGTCCAGCGACCCGTACTCGGCGCTTCGGTGGTCGCGCCGCCACTCGCCAGTGTTCTCTAGAAAGGTCTCGAAGTCGGCGATGCCGACGAACTCCACCGCCGCAGCCCAGACGTCGGTATACTCAGTGATGGCCGCGAGTACCATGAACCCGCCGTAGGAGCGGCCGTAGGCGACGATCCGATCGGGATCGACGGCGTCCTGCTCGTACAGCCAGTCGACGGCCGCTCTAACGTCTTTCACCGAGTCCATCCGCTTCTCGCGGTCGTCGAGGTGGGTGTAGGCCTTCCCGTAGCCCGACGACCCGCGGACGTTCGGTTCGAGCACGGCGTACCCCTCGTTGACGAAGAACTGCTTCGTCGGGTAGAACCACGGTCGCCGCTGGTGCTCCGGGCCGCCGTGGATGTCGACGATGACCGGGGTCACGCCCGGTTCGGCGTCCTCGGGAAGCGTCCAGTACGCCGGTATCGTGCGACCGTCGAACGACTCGTACCGAATCGTCTCGGCGCTCCGGAACGTCGACCGCGGGACGCCGACGGTGTCCATCGGCGTCCAGCGCGTCGGTCCACTGTTCGATTCTACCTCTCCGGCGTAGACGCCGAACGGTTCGCTATTCTCCGAGAGCGTGAACGCGAATCGCTCGCCGTCGGGACTGAGCGTCACGTCGGCGGCGACACCCTCCGGCAGGTCGACTTCTTCGACTTCGACCGCCGTCTCGTCGGTGAGTTCGCCCGCGTAGAGTTCGGAGTACCCGTCGACGTTGCGACCGTAGACGATTGTTCGAGAATCGCGGTCGAAGACGAACTCCTCGACGTTCCAGTCACCGCCCGGAACGACGACGTCGAGAGCGGCCGAGTCGAGGTCGAGTCGGCCGAGATAGCTCGTATCCGCGTCGTAGTTCGTCACCAGATACAGCGCGTCGTCGTCGGGACCGAACGCCACGCAGTCGTAGCTGGCCTCGCCCTCGGGGGTGACAACGCGTACCTCGCCGGTTTTGAGGTCGAGAATCGACAACTCTTGGTCGAAACTCGCGTGCGCCTCGCGGAGCGCAAGCGTCTCCCTGTCGGGTCCCCAACCGAGGACTTCGAGCCAACCGTCGGAGTCGAAGACGCGTTCCGCGTCGTCGGGGCCGCCGTTTCGCGACTGGACGTACACGTCGAACGCCTGCGCGTCCCTTCGGTTCGAGGTGAACGCGAACCGATCACCGGAGGGCGACCACCCGCCCCAGCCGTGTATCGCCTCGGGGCGCTCGGTGAGGCCGTGAATCGTCCCGTCGGCGGCGTCGTAGCGGAACAGTTGGTCGCGCTCGTCGCTGCCCCGATCCATTCCGAAGACGAACTCCTCGCGCGTCGGCGACCAGTCGACGAAGGAGATGCGCTCCTCGAAGGCGGTGAGTCGCGTCGGCGGCGCGTCCGCCTCGTCGAGCGTCCAGATCTGGGGCGTGCCGGTCGTGTCGCGGAGGAACGTGAGTTGGTCGCCGTTCGGCGAGAATGCGGGCTGTCGGGCGGCGTCGATGCCGAGATAGCGAGCGACGGCGTACTGTGGCATGGTTGCACAGCGGCCGCGGCCCGGATAAGGATTCAGCATCCGGCGGCCGCTTGCCGGGAGAGGCGCGCTGGTGTCGACTTCCGTTGGTCTCCCTCGCCGGAAGCCGTGCCCTTATCTGTCGAAACGCCGAGACTCACGAGAGAACGTGTCGAAGCAGAGAGAGAGCCGCATCGATATGACCACCGGCGCGATCTCCCCGAAACTGGTCGCGTTAGCGTGGCCGCTGGTCGCCGGGAACCTACTGCAGACGTTCTACAACCTCGCGGATATGTTCTGGGTCGGCCGCGTGAGTCCGGAGGCCGTCGCCGCCGTCTCGCTGATGTTTCCCCTCTCGTGGATGTTCGTCTCGACGGCGATGGGCATCACCGCGGCGACCATCGCGCTCGTCTCCCAACACGTTGGCGCGGGCAACGATCGGGAGGCCGACCACGTCGTCGGCCAGACCATCCTGCTCACCGTCGGCGTCTCCATCGCCCTCGCCCTGTTTGGCCTCGCCATCCAGCGCCCGCTGTTGTCGGCGATGGGTCTCTCCGGACCGGTCTTTACGGAGGCGCTCGCGTACATCGAGGTCATCTTCGTCGCGCTCCCGTTCACATTCTGTTTCTTTGCCTTCCGCGCGGCGCTGCAGGGCGCGGGCGACACGAAGACCGCGATGTGGCTCATGGTCGGTTCGGCGGGCCTCAACGTCGTGTTGGACCCGCTTTTCATCCTCGGCTTCGGACCGTTCCCCGCGTGGGGGACGCGCGGCGCGGCGGTCGCCACCCTCATCTCGCGGGCGCTCGTCACCGTTGCAGGCGTCTACATCCTCCTCCGCGGCGACTGGGGCGTCCGCCTCCGGATCCCCGACCTCCGACCCGACAAATCGGTGCTGAAGAAACTCGTCGAAGTCGGCTACCCGGCGACGCTCGACGGGTGGGCACGCAGTTTCGCCGCCGTCGCGATGGCGACGCTCGTCGCGCAGTTCACCGTCGCCGCCATCGCCGCCTACGGCATCGGCGTCCGCCTCATGTCCGTCTCGTGGACCGTTTCGGGTGCCGTCGGACAGGCGACGGCGACGGGCGTCGGCCAGAATCTCGGCGCGAAGACGCCGGAACGAGCGGCGGAGGTGACGTGGAAAGCCACCGTCGGCACGATGGGCGTGCTGTTCGCCGCCGCCGCGCTCGTCTTTGCCTTTCCGAACGTGGCGATGCGAATCTTCGTCGGCGACGAAGCCGTCGTGGCCGAGGGCATCCGTTTCCTCCGCATCATCGCGCCGTTCTGGGCTTTTTTCGGCGGAACGATGGTGATTCAGGGCGCGTTTCGCGGCGCGGGCCAGACGAAAGTGGCGATGGCGCTGTCGTTCCTCTCGCGGTGGATATTCCGGGTGCCGGTGGCGCTCATCCTCGCGTTCGCGTGGACGGTTCCGCTGCCCGGCGGGATGACCGTGCGGGCGTTCGACTGGGGCGTAGACGGCCTCTGGTGGGCGTTCGCCGTCGGCGCGACGGCGGCGTTCGTCGTCGCCGTGCTCTGGTTCCAGCGCGGCGGATGGCAGCAGAGCGTGATAGAGGAGTCGGAGTCGCGGCCGTCGGCGGCGGACTGAGTGCGTTAGCCCCGCCAGTCGCGGACGCGCTTGCTATCGCGCACTTTCACTTTCGAGTGGTTCGTCTTCCGGAGCCAGCGGACGAACTTCCGCATCTCTTCGCTCTTCTTCAGTCGTTCGAGCGTGTCGTAGTAGTAGCGGAGTTCGTGGTGGGTGAACGTCGCGTGGACCTGCCGGTGACACGGTTCACAGAGGTCGACCGTGTCGCTCTCCTTTCGGTTTTTGGGAATCAGGTGGTGGCGTGTCGTCTTCGCGACCGTTCGCTCACAGAGGCCGCACTCGGGCATGGTGGGCGGAAATCCTAGCGGCCGCGTCCACATGAACGTCTCGCGGAGAGTCGTCCGAACGAAAAACCAGGTGCGATAGAACCGACCTTGCGGATGATCACGGCTTCGCTTCGAAGACCAGGCTCGTCTTCGTCTCGGCGGCCCGGCGGAAGCGCGTAAACCCACCCTCGGTGACGACTTCCCGCGTCCGTTCCTCTCCCGCCTGTGCGCCGAGACCGTAGCCGACGTCCTGACTGAGCGAGTTCGGCGTACAGGCGACCGTCGAAATCGAGTACGCGAGGCGTCCGAACGGAGTGAGGTTGTCTTCGACCCGGTCCTCGGCGTACGGCTCGACGATCATCCACGCACCGTCGTCGGCGAGCGTCTCTCTGACGTGAGCCGCCACACCGACGGGATCGCCCATGTCGTGAAAGCAGTTGAACATCGTTACGAGGTCGTAGTCGGTTCCGTCGTACTCCTTCGCGGTCGCCACCTCGAAGTCGACGCGGTCGGCCACGCCCGCGTTTTCCGCTCGCTCGCGGGCCACCGTTATCGAGGCCTCGTGGTAGTCGACGCCGACGACCGTCGAGTCGGGGTACGCTTCGGCCATGCGAATCGTCGGTGCGCCGTGTCCACAGCCGACGTCGGCGATTCGACCGCCCGCTTTCAGCGCGGCATCGACCCCGTTGAGCGCCCCGACCCAGTCGATGAGGAAGGCGCCGTAAGACGGTCCGAAGAAGCGTTCCGTGCCGTGAAACACGTCTTCCTCGTGCTCGTGCCAGCCGATGCCCTCGCCCGTTCGAAACGCATCGCGGAGTTCGGGTTCGATCTTGGCCGCCGACGTCACCAGCTGGAACGCGCCCGGCATGAACACCGGGCTCTCCTCGTCGGCTAACACGTACGCCTGCTCGGGAGTGAGACGATAGCGATCGGTTTCGGGGTCGTAGCTCACGTACCCGCCGGCGGCCTGCGAGCGCAGCCACTCACGGACATAGCGTTCCGCGGTATCCGTCTCCGCGGCCAACTCGGCGGACGTAACCGGTCCCGCGTCGTCCAGCGCCGCGTACAGACCGAGTTCGTCGCCGATGACAGCCAGCGCCGCGTGGACTGCCGCGCCGAGGTCGACGAGCGACGTCCCCACGAGTTCGTTCAGTTTCTGTTCGTCGATCGGATCCGCTTCCGTTCGCGTCTCTGTTGTCATAGTTCGACCCGCCTTCCAGCGAGAGTCGCTACGGTTTCACGTGTTAGGTAACTAACTCGTGATACATCAGCGAATGCCGACGTGAGGGCACCTAGTGACGCTCCTGCACCGGCTGACTCTCGTGCAGACGACGGGCAGTTGTCACCGATTGAAACTGGGGAACGACCGGTTGGACGACGCAACTAGTCGGAATCGTCCGGAACTCGTTTCGAATCCGACAGCCTTCGTTAAAAGTAGCCACGGGGCAGTCACTCGCCGACAATGGCGGAGGAACGGACCTGGAGAGATCCAAAAAGTCCCGGTCGAGAACCTACTCGTCCAACCGCTCTCTGAGCATCCCGTTGACGCTCCCGGGGTCGGCGCTGCCGCCTGTCTTCTGCATCACCTGGCCGACGAGGAAGTTGATAGCGCCGCCCTCGCCCTCGTGGTAGTCCTCGACGGCGTCGGGGTTCTCCACGATGGCCTCCTCGACGGCGGTGACGACGGCGTCGTCGTCGGCCTTGCTGAGGCCCTCCTCGTCGATGATGTCGTCGGGCGCCATCCCGTCGTCGAGCATCCGCCGGAGGACGACCTCCTCGGCGTTCTTCGTCGTGATCTCGTCCTCGGCGACGAGTTCGACGAGGCGGGCAAACTCGTCGAGTCGACCCTTGACGTCCTCGACGGTCATGTCGCGGTAGTTGAGTTCGCCGAGGAGGTTGTCGGCGACCCACGTCGCCGCGAGGTCCGGGTCGAACGCCTCGGCGACGCGCTCGTAGAAGTCCGCAACTTCTTTCGTGGAGGTGAGTTTCGATGCGGATTCGGCGTCGAGACCGTATTCCTCGCGGAAGCGGTCACGTCGTGCGTCTCGAAGTTCCGGAATTTCGATGGTCTCCTTCCACCCGGCGACTTCCAGCGGCGGCAGGTCGGCCTCGCGGAAGTATCGGTAATCCTTCTCCTCCTCCTTCGTTCGCATCGAGACGGTCGTGCCGCGCGTCTCGTCGAAGTGCCGCGTCTCCTGCTTGACCGTCTTTCCGCGCTTCAGCAGCGTCTTCTGACGACTCGCCTCTTGGGCCAGCGCCTTCTCCGCACCCTTGTGGCTGGAGATGTTCTTCACTTCCGTGCGGTTCGCCTCGTCGAGTATGTCCTCGGGAATCGACCCGTCGTCACGAATCTCGTCAGCGGGGACGAGACTCAGGTTCGCGTCGATGCGGAGCGACCCGTCACGGGTAGAGTCGAACACGCCGAGATATTCGAGGACTTGTTCCAGTTTCGCGAGGAACCCACGGACCTCCGAAGGGTCGCGGAAGTCGGGTTCGGTGACGATCTCCATCAGTGGCGTCCCGGCGCGGTTGTAGTCGACGAGCGTGTAGTCTGCACGGGAGATGGACACCGTCCGCGAGTCGAGGCTTCGGGTACCCTCACGGACGTGTTTGATACTGCCGGGGTCTTCTTCGAGGTGGGCACGACGGACGGCAACGCTCCGGCGTTCGCCCTCGACATTGAACTCCAGCGTCCCGTCCTGACAGATGGGCGCGTCGTACTGCGTGATCTGGAAGTTCTTCGGGAGGTCGGGGTAGTAGTAGTTCTTCCGGTGGAAGCGCGTCTGCTCGGGGATGTCGGCGTCGAGCGCCTTGCCCACCTTCACGGCGGCCTCGACGGCCCCCTCGTTGAGCACGGGGAGCGCGCCGGGGAGTCCGAGACAGGTCGGGCAGGTCCGCGTGTTCGGTTCCTCGTCCTCGGCGGCGTCGGTCGAACAGCCACAGAAAATCTTCGTCGCGGTTTCGAGTTGAACGTGGACTTCCAACCCGATGACGACGGCGAGGTCGCGCTGTTCGAGCGCTTGCGCGGTCATTAGGCGGGCTATGATGGCGGGCGGCTAAATACTAACGCCTCGGCGCTCCCGTCCCGTCGAGAGACGTCGTCGGGAGTCGATAGCGAGATTCAGCACTGCCCGGCGCATCGACACAATGTCCGATGATCTGGACGCCCAGCGAACGGCTGCCGCGGGCGGTACGCTCGACCCGTCGGAGCAGCGACCCGTCCACTTCGACTCCCCGCCGAATCGAATCCGGGAATTTCGGCGGATTCGGGCGCTCTCGACGAACCGTCCGCTCTCCGTCTGACGTACATTTATGGGGGCGGAGAAGCGGTGTACGTCCATGAGTAACCGGGTGGAGGAACTCGAATCCCAAGTGTCGGAACTGAGAGCTGCGGTCGACGGTCTCACCGAAGAACTCGTCGAGACCAAAGAGCGACTGCGGCAGTTGGAGGCGGCGACCGACGCCGAACCGTCGGTCCAGTCGTACGCCCAGTCGGAGGCCGACGACGAGACATCTCCGTCCGAAAGCGAGGCCGAAGAAGCTAAATCCGCCGAGGAGAAGGCTCAAGAGAGCGAGTCCGGATCCGACGAAAGCGACATCATCGTCGCCTGAGCCGTCGGGTCGGCTCCCCCACGAGCAACACATGCACATCAAAGAGCTCGTCCTTGACAACTTCAAGAGTTTCGGGCGTAAGACCCGAATCCCGTTCTACGAGGACTTCACCGTCGTCACGGGGCCGAACGGCTCCGGCAAGTCGAACATCATCGACGGCGTACTGTTCGCGCTCGGTCTCGCCCGAACGCGCGGCATCCGCGCCGAGAAGCTGACCGACCTCATCTACAACCCCGGTCACGACGACGGCGAGTTCTCGGGCGGTCCCCGCGAAGCCAGCGTCGAAGTCGTTCTCGACAACAGCGACGGCACCCTCGACCGGTCGCAGGTGACGACCGCCGCCGGCACCGACAGCGTCGGCGACGTCGACGAGATCACCATCCGCCGCCGGGTGAAGCAGACCGAGGACAACTACTACTCGTACTACTACCTGAACGGTCGCTCGGTGAACCTCTCGGACATTCAGGACCTGCTCTCGCAGGCGGGCGTCGCCCCCGAGGGCTACAACGTCGTCATGCAGGGCGACGTCACCGAGATAATCAACATGACCGCGTTCCAGCGCCGCGAGATACTCGACGAGATCGCGGGTGTCGCCGAATTCGACGCGAAGAAGGACGCCGCCTTCGAGGAACTGGAGACGGTCGAGGAGCGCATCGGCGAGGCCGATCTCCGCATCGAGGAGAAGGAAGACCGCCTCGACCAACTCGCCGACGAGCGCGAGACGGCGCTCGAGTACAAAGCGCTGCGCGAGGAGAAAGAGGAGTTCGAGGGGTACCTGAAAGCCGCCGAACTCGAAAACAAGCGCGCCGACCTGCAGCGCACGACGACGAAAATCGAGTCGAAGGAGGAGAAACTCGCCGAGCTCCGCGAGGAACTCGACAGCCGACAGGGCCGTCTCTCGCGGCTCGAAGACGAACTGGAGGAGCTCAACCGCGAAGTCGAACGGAAAGGCGAGGACGAACAGCTCCGCATCAAGCGCGAGATAGAGTCGGTCAAAGGCGACATCAGTCGCCTCGAAGGCCAGATAGAGAACGCCGAGGAGCGAAAGGAGACGGCCGAGAACGAGCGCAGGCAGGCGTTCGTCGAAATCGACCACAAACAGGAGAAGGTCGACGACGTCTCGACTCAGATGCGGCAGGTAAAAGTCGAGAAAGCCTCGGTCAAAAGCGACATCGTCGACAAACGGACGACGCTCGCCGAGATAGAGGAGGAGATAGAGAGCGTCGACACGGAGTTCGACGAACTCAAAGCCGACCTCGCCGAGCGCCGCGAGCGCGTCGAGGAGCTGAAAACCGAGAAGAACGAGAAACAGCGCGAGAAGGACCGTCTGCTAGACGAGGCGCGGCGGCGCTCGAACCGCGTCAGCGAGGCGCGTGACGACATTGAAGCGGCCCGCGAGTCGATTCCCGACCTGAAGGCGAAGCGCTCGGAACTGCACAGCGAACTCGACAAGGCCCAGAAGAACGCCTCGAAGGCCGAGTCAGTCGTCTCGGAGTTCCGCGAGAAGAAGCAGGCGCTGCAGGACGACCTGAGCGACGTCGAAGACGACATCCGCTCGAAGCAGTCCGAGTACGCCGAACTGGAGGCGCGCGCCGGGCAGAACGGCGACAACTCGTTCCCACGCTCGGTCACCACCGTCCTCAACGCCGGGATCGACGGTGTCCACGGCGCGGTCGGTCAACTCGGCTCCGTCGCGGGCGAGTACGCCGTCGCCTGCGAGACGGCCGCAGGCGGGCGACTCGCGAACGTCGTCGTCGACGACGACGGCGTCGGCTCCTCCTGTATCGACTACCTCAAATCCCGCAACGCCGGTCGGGCGACGTTCCTGCCCATCACGAAGATGCAGAACCGCCGTCTGCCGCGGAAACCGAACGACCCGGGCGTCGTCGACTTCGCGTACAACCTCGTGGAGTTCGACAGCCGGTACGACAGCGTCTTCTCGTACGTGCTCGGGTCGACGCTCGTCGTCGAGGACATGCAGACCGCCCGCCAGTTCATGGGCGACTACCGCATGGTGACGCTCGACGGGGACCTCGTGGAGAAGAGCGGTGCGATGACCGGCGGCAGTCGCGGCGGGTCGCGCTACTCGTTCTCCAAGTCCGGGGAAGGTCGACTCGAACGCGTCGCCAAGGAGATATCGAAACTCGAAGACGAGCGGCGGTCGCTCAACAGCGACATCCGTGCGATAGAGGGAAAACTCGACGACGCCCGCGAGCGGCAGTCGAACGCCGCCGACAAGGTCCGCGCCATCGAAGGCGACATCGAGCGGGTGAACGCCGACCTCGACGACGCGGAGTCGGATATCGAGGAACTGGAAGCGACGCTCGACGAGTTGGAGGCTGAACGCGACTCCGTCGACGAGGAGATGAGCGCGCTCGACGACGACATTGCCGAGATAGACGCCGAAATCGCGGCTGTAGAGACCGACATCGAGGAGTTGGAGAGCGAACTCGCCGACTCACAGATTCCCGAGCTCACGAGCCGCGCCGACGACGTTCGCGCGGACATCGACGAACTCGAACATCGGATGGGCGAGTTCGACAACCGACTCAACGAACTCGGATTGGAGAAGGAGTACGCCGAGGACGCGGTCGAAGACCTCGAAGAGACGGTCGAGAACGCCCAGAACCGCAAAGCCGCCGCCGAGGAGAAGATAGCGGAGGCGGAGGCCGCCATCGAGGAGAAGGAGGCGGTGCTGGAGGAGAAACACGAGGCGGTCGAGGAGCTCGAAGAGGAACTCGTCGAACTCAAAGAGGAACGGAACGAGCTCCGCGAGACGCTCCGAGAGGCGAAGGAGGAGCGCGACGAGCAGAAGGAGGCCGTCTCGCGGGTCGAGTCCCGACTCGAATCGCTCGAGAGCGCGAAGGAGCGCCTCTCGTGGGAGATAGACGAACTCGAAGCGGAGGTCGGCGACTACGACCCCGACGAGATTCCCGACCACGAGACGGTCGAGGAGAACGTCGAACGGCTCGAATCCGAGATGGAGGCACTCGAACCGGTCAACATGCTCGCCATCGACGAGTACGACTCGGTGAGAGACGACCTCTCGGACTTACAGGAGCGTCGCGACGTGCTCGTCGAAGAGCGCGACGGTATCCAGGAGCGCATCGAGCAGTTCGAGACCCAGAAGAAGCGGACGTTTATGGAGGCGTACAAGGCCATCGACGAGCAGTTCCAGCGCATCTTCGAGCGCCTCTCGGCTGGTTCGGGCGAACTCCACCTCGAAGACCCCGACGACCCCTTCGAGGGGGGTCTGACGATGAAGGCCCAACCCGCTGACAAGCCGATCCAGCGCCTCGACGCGATGTCCGGCGGGGAGAAGTCGCTGACGGCGCTGGCGTTTATCTTCGCCATCCAGCGACACAACCCAGCGCCGTTCTACGCGCTCGACGAGGTGGACGCCTTCCTCGACGCCGCCAACGCCGAACGCGTCGGCCAGATGGTCGACGACCTGGCGGGCGACGCGCAGTTCGTCGTCGTCTCGCACCGGTCGGCGCTGCTCGAACGCTCCGAGCGCGCCATCGGCGTGACGATGCAGGGCGACAACGTCAGCGCCGTCACCGGAATTCGGTTCGGAAACGACGGCGGGGATGAAGCGGGCGGAGACAGGGACGACACCAACGATGGCGACGGTGGCGGTAGCGACGATGGTGGTGACGCGAGCGACGCCGACGAAGGGCTCGCCCCGGAGGTGAGCACCGATGACTGAGTTCGACGTCGTCGAAGAGCCGACCGACGAACTCGAAAACGGCGTGGCCGTCGTCGAAGAGACGGCCGACGACAAAGTCGAACCGGTGGAACTGCTCGTCCAACTCGCCGAAGACGGCGAGATAGAGCCGTGGGACATAGACATCGTCGCCGTCACCGACGCGTTCCTCGAACGCCTCGACGCGACGGATCTCCGAACCTCGGGACGTGCGCTGTTCTACGCGAGCGTCCTGCTGCGGATGAAGAGCGACGAACTGCTCGCGCCCGACGAACCCGAGGAACCCGAACCGGAGCCGTGGGAGATGGCGATGGAAGGCGGCGAGGATTCGGCCCCCGGCTTCGACCCAATAGACGCGCTCGAAGACGAGATGGACCGCCGCCTCGAACGCCGGAGCGCCCGCGGATCGCCGGAGACGCTGGACGAACTCGTCCACGAACTCCGGGAGGCCGAGCGCGAGTCGTGGTGGAAACGGTCGCGCGAGTACGACACGGCGTCCTCGCCCCGCGGATTCCGCCGGGGGACGCAGACACTCGACTACCACGCCGCCGACGACGTGCGCCGCGACGGCGAACCCGGCGAGGCGGACGTCACCGGAACGACCCACGACGAACACATGGAGGCGACTATCGAGACGGTCGAAGCCCACCTCCGCGAGCAGTACGAGAAGGGTCGAGAGGAGGTGCTGTTCGCGGAACTCGATGGCGTCGGCGGTCGACCCGTCGAGACGTATCTCGCGCTCCTGTTTTTGGCGCACCGCAGCGTCGTCACGCTCGAACAGGACGACCTGTTCGGTGACCTGTGGGTGCGGGAGAAAGACGAGAAGAAAACGCCGGCAGTCGCCGACTGAGGCCGTCAACGGGCGGTTCGACGGGCAGTACGCCGACGGTGGTAGTGAACCGACTGCCCGAATCGGTCACTCGAACTCCATGTGTCGGGCGTGTTCGAGCCACTCTTCGAGCGACGGCGAGTGGTAGAATCTTATCTCGTTCTGTCGCGGGTCGTAGTCGACGAGTCCCGCCGCGTTGAGGCGCGGTAACTTCGAGTGGTGAAGGTCGATTCTGACCTGGTTCCGAGACGGGGGGTCGGCTCTCTCCGTGCCCGCCGCTTCGTACTCGCACACCGCGTCGACGACGGCTTCGGTTTCGGTCACGTCGCTATTCATCCCGTAGAGGTGGTAGAGCACGTAGCGGAGGCGGGCGACGCTCAGAAGATCGAAGATCGCGTCGAGGTCGGCGGAGACCCGTGAGTATCGCACTAACTGATGTGACTTGCTTCCCCCACCGTTGTTATTACCCCCATCCGTCCCGAACTCATCGTCAGACATCCCATTCACCGTACAACGTCCTCGTAGTAAATGTTGGCTCTTTTACAGAAATATGAAATCTAAAAATTATATTTGTGGATTTGAGTAATAATCTGTTGGAGGAGCTAGAGCCGAGTACGCGGCTCGTCCGCCCTCGGAAACCGACGGACGCCGACACTCGAGCGGTCAGTCGAGGTAGTCGTCGACGAGCAGCTCGACGCGCTCGCGCGTCTCCTCGGGGATGGCGTCGGCGGGCGTGTTGATGGTTCCTTCGAGCGCCGTGTGTGCGCCGCAGTCGAACTCGTCGGGAAGCGTTCGGATGGCCTCTTCGACGGTGCGCTTGATGGCCTCCTGGTTCTTCTCAGCGTTCTCCAGCACCTCCTCGAGCGTCACCTCGTGGTCCCGCTTCCAGACGTCGTAGTCGGTGACGCCCGCGACGGTGGCGTAGGCGATCTCGGCCTCGCGGGCGAGTTTCGCCTCTGGCACCGCCGTCATGCCGACGACGTCCCACCCCTGGGCGCGGTAGAACTCGCTCTCGGCGCGCGTCGAGTACTGCGGTCCCTCGATGCAGACGTACGTGCCGCCCTCCTGCACGTCGGCGTCGGTGGCCGACTCCGCGGCGTCGACGAGGTGCGAGACGAGTTCGGGGCTGTACGGCTCCGTGATGGGCTGGTGGACGACGATGCCGTCGCCGAAGAACGTCGAGGTACGGTGTTTGGTGCGGTCGAAAATCTGGCCCGGAACAACGAGCGTCCCCGGCGGAAGCTCCTCCTTCAGGCTGCCGACGGCGTTGGAGGCGAAGATGTACTCGACGCCCAGTTTCTTGAACGCGTAGATGTTCGCGCGGTACGGCAGATTCGTCGGCGAGCGGCCGTGTTTCGGGCCGTGGCGCGGCAGAAACGCTACCTCGCGGCCCGTATCCCCGAACTCGCCGATGGTGACCGGGGCGCTCGGGTCGCCGTAGGGGGTCTCGATCTCCTCTTCGCGGGTGTTCGACAGGGGAAGCGCCTCGTAGATTCCGCTTCCGCCGATGAAGCCGATGGTCATGGTCGTACTCGCGTGAGTCTCCACCTAAAGAACGTTGATTTGCGGCGTCTCGCTCGCCCCCGAGCCGAATTATCGAGGCGGTACTCCGTCGTCAGAGGTTGAGTCGAGGTTTGAGCTGGTTTCTGACGCGCGGTTTGACCTGTTCATCGAGACGGGTCCCGAACTGTTCCTGGAGCCAACTCGCCAACTGGATACTCGGTCGCTGTCGCGTCAGTGTGTACATCGGGACGAGTTCCGGCGAGAGTCTCGCTTTCGCGCCGCTCACTCGGGGGTTTAACGCGCCGTGGAGATTGTATCGGGTCACCCCGTCTCGCTTGGCGTCCTGGATGGTTCGCCAGTCGAGCAGTTCGTTGGCAGGAACGTCCTTCTGGGGTTTCGCCCTTCCTTTCCACGAGTAGGCCATGTCACCGAACTGAATGGAGATCATTCCGCCCACGTAGTCGCCGTCGAGTCGGCAGACGTACGGGCGTACCTGTCCCTCGGGAAACGCGTCCACGTACTCCATAACTCGCTCCGGAGACGAGTCGAAGTAGTCGATGTCGGACTCCTCGAACCGTTGCCAGAGGTGGTCGACGATCCGACGGGCCTCCGCTCTCCCGCCGACTTCGACCGAACATCCGGCTTCCTCGGCCTCCCGGACACCGGACCGCATGGAGTTCGAAAACGAGTTCTCGATCTCTTCGAGGTCGCGCGTGAGGTCGACGACGTACGTCGCGTCCATCTCAACGTCGAAGTCGTTCCACACCCACGGCCGGAAGTCCGGATACCGGTCGCTCGTCTGAATCACGATGCGGTCGGGCGGGTCGCTCTCGTCGAGCCACGACAGACAGCCCTCGACGAATCTCCGGTGTCGTTTCTCCTGCTTTCGCGTCTTCAGCTTCTCGTAGTTCAGGAGCACCGGACCGAGTTTTCTGATGGAAGTCGATTCTGGCGGCGACTTGATGAGTCGAAGTGGACCCTTTTCGGTTTCGAAGACGGGAAGAAGTCCGACCGGTTCCTCGCCTTTGTACCCGACGAGCGGATGAAGGGTGGCACCCGCTTCGGCAGCCGTCAGTCGGAGTATCTCGAACTGGTGAAACGGCGTTCCCATCGACGACTGTTCGACCCACGAGTCCCAGTTGTCCTCGGTATCTGACGTCTCGGAGAGTCGCGCGACTGATATCGACATACGGAACGGTCAATCGACGTGCCCATGTAACATTTCTACGGAGAAGGAGTATGTCGGGACCGCCGTGAGGTGACGACTCGGCGAGTGAGTTTATTTTCGACAGTTAGTCGAGACATCCGGCGAGGTAGCCGCCGACTCCGCGGCGTCGGAGGCGAAGAGGTACCCGACGCCCAGTTTCCTGAACGCGTCGGTTCCGCGTAGTACCGTTTTCACAATCGTCTCTTCAGCCGAACTAGTCTCTCTCCCGCGTCAAACCGTCGTTGCAGTCGTCGCAGAACGGCCGGCGACCGCTCGCCCGAGGCGAGACCAGTACGCAACGCCGAAGACGCGTTCTCGACCTGTTCTTGGAGCCACGTCCCGAGTTCGAGAGTCGGATGCTGTCGCGTCAACTTGTACATCGGGACGAGTTCCGGCGAGAGCCTCGCTTTCGCGCCGCTGGTTCGCGCTTCCAGCGCACCGTGGAGGTTGTAGCGCGACGTTCCCCCCCGTTTTTCGTCCTGGATGATCCGCCAGTTGAGGAGTTCGTTCGCCGGGACGTCCGCCAGCGGTCTCGCCCCTCCTTTCCACCACCACGTCGTGTCGCCGAATCGGAGCAGCATCTTCCCGCCGACGTACTCGCCGTCTTTCAGACAGACGTAGGGGCGTACCTGCCCGTCGGGGAACGCGTCCACGTAGTTCATCACCCACTCCGGAGAGGAGTCGAAGTACTCGATGTCGGACTGCGCGAACCGCTGTTCGACGTGCTCGGCGATGCGACGGGCTTCCGACCTGCCGCCGACTTCGACCGAGCACCCGGCCTCCTCGGCCTTTCGGACGCTCCGCCGGACGGACCCCGAGAACGAGCGCTCGATATCGTCGAGGTCGCGTTCGAGGTCGACGACGTACGTCGCGTCCATCTCGACGTCGAAGTCGTTCCACACCCACGGTCGGAAGTCGTCGTACCGGTCGTTCGTTTGAACGAGCGTACGGTGGGGCGAACAGCGTTCTTCGATCCACGCTAAACACTCGTCGACGAACCGGGAATTTCGCTTCTCTCGCTTCCGCGTCTTCAACTCCTCGTGGTTCAGCAGCACCGGGCCGAGCTTTCGGACGCTGACCGCCTCGGGAGGGGATTTCACGATGCGAAGCGGGCCCTTGTCCGTTTGGAAAACGGGGAGAAGCCCGACGGGTTCTTCGCCTTTGTATCCGACGAGCGGGTGGAGCGTCGCGTCCGCTTCGGTCGCTATCACCTGGAGTATCTCGAACTGGTGAAACGGCGTCCCCATCGAGGACCGCTCGACCCACGAGTTCCAGTCGTCGGCATCCGACGTCTCGGAGAGTCGTGCGACCGATATTGACATATGAAATGATCAGTTGATGTCCATTTGTAGTATTTCTCCGTACGATCGGTATGTCACGTTCGCCGTGATGTGTCGGGTCGACGACCAAATCGGGTCTCGACGGATGCCCTTCGTCCGGCGAACCGGTCGAAACGACGGAGTTGCGTACGGTCGAAACGACGGGGTCGCGTGCTGCCGAAACGACGACGTGGCGGCGCGGACGCCTCCGTTCCGGCCGAACTCGCCGGAACTCCCAAAACTGCCGCTATCTTCCGGCAATCCCGACTGATTCGTGATATCTACTATCACGAGATTTGAAGTAGTTTGACGCGTTTCACGTGACAGTGACAGCGCCCTCTTACGAGAGCGAGTTAACGGACGGCGACCTCGTCAGGCCGATGCTCCGGTTAGCGGTGCCGATGGTCGTCATCCAGCTCCTCCAAGTGATGTACAACGTGGCCGACACGTTCTGGTTGGGTCTCCTCTCGGCGAACGCCGTCGGCGCGCTGAGCCTCGCGTTCCCGATGATCTTCTTTCTCATCTCCATCGGCGGCGGGTTCACCGCCGCGGGGACGATTCTCGTCGCGCAGTACACCGGCGCCGACAGCGAGGGCTCGGCGGATCTCATCGCCGGGCAGACGATATCGTTCGTGACGCTGCTGGCTATCGCTATCGGGATTCTCGGCTTCTTCCTCACCGACCCGATGCTATCGCTGCTGCCGACGGACGCCCAGACGGGGAGCGACATCGTCCCGCTGGCGGGCGACTACATGCGCCTGTTCTTCCTCGGATCGCCGTTCCTCTTCGGCTTCTTCATCTTCTCGTCGCTGATGCGCGGCTACGGCAACACGCGGGTCCCGATGCTGGTAATGGTCGTCAGCGTCGCCATCAATGTCGTCCTCGACCCGCTTCTCATCTTCGGCGTCGGGCCGTTCCCACGCCTCGAAATCGAGGGCGCGGCCATCGCGACGATCCTCGCCAGAGCCGTCGCCGCGGCCATCGGGATGTACGTCCTCTTCGGCACCGACGTCGGCCCAGACGTGCGTTTCGAGCATCTCCCGCTCCAGTTCGACCGCGTCCGCGACATCGTCTCGCTCGGCGTGCCGACAGCGCTCGAACAGTCGACGAGCGCGCTCGCGATGATTCTGATGACCGCGATGGTCGCGACGTTCCCCCCGGCAGTCGTCGCCGCGTACGGTCTCGGCAACCGCCTCACGTCGCTCATCTTCCTCCCGGCGATGGGGATGGGCCAGGCCATCGACGCCGTCGTCGGCCAGAACCTCGGTGCGGGCAAACCGGAGCGGGCGGCGCGTGCGGCGAAACTCGCGACGAAACTCGTCGCCGTCGTGTTGCTCCCGTTCGCCGTCGTCGCCGCAGTCACGCCCGAACCCATCGTCGCCGTCTTCCTCGGCGCCGGCGGTCCGCGGGCGGCGGAGACCATCGTCCACGCGAGCGACTACCTCCGCATCGCGTCGGTGATGTTCGTCTTCATGGGCGTGCTGCAGGTGATGCTCGGGACGTTCCGCGGCGCGGGCAACACGAAGACGGCGCTCGTCATGTCGGCGATCACGCTGTGGGTCGTCCGCCTGCCGGCGACGTACGTGCTCGTCTTCGTCGAAGGCTGGGCGGAGACGGGTATCTGGGTCGCCGTCGCCCTCGGCGACATCGGCGGGGCTATCGTCGCCGTCGCGTGGTTCACCCGCGGCACGTGGAAGAGCGCCGTCGTCGACACCGACGAAGGAGAGTCGTCGAAGAGCGAGTGCGCCGCCGACCGGACGCCGATCGACGACTGACGGACGGCGTTACGGAACGAGTTCGGCGGAGGGTAGTCGCAGTTGGAAACGACACGTCACCGCGAAAAGGTCGCTTCTATGACCGATTCGATCGCCTCGATGTCGTCGGCCAGCGAGATACGTCGGCCGTCCGCGCCGTACCGGATCACCTCGAACTCCTCTAACTTCGGCAGGTGAACGTGTCTGAGCGCGAGTTCGACCTGGTCTAGATGTTCGTCGGTGACGTCGCTCGGCGAATCGACCTCTCGAAGCGCGGTTTCGTACGCCAACACCGGAATCGTCATCGGTGAGCCTGCTTCGCGCAGCGTCAACAGAGCGTGTACTCGGCGTTGGCTGCTGAGCAGTTTACTCGTCGTTACGATTTCCGTATGAGATTTCTGCGTCATTTATTTCCTTTTATTTACCTTTATTTGAAACACCGTGGGACACAACATAATATTTTCCCGTCAGGAATTGCATCCGTAGAAACAACGTCAGACGGGAAAAGACCGGACGTTCACTCAGTCCCACACAAATGCGTTCAGAATCCCGACTAGGGGTTCGTAACGTGGGGGAATAGGCAACAGTATTGCGGTTGTTCCCGTCACTCATATCCTCACATATGAATAAGCAATCATTTCCAGAAGGTTTAGTATCACGTTACAGTGTCTCACAGTAAGGAGTCAACAGATTTTGGCATTCGCGCTCGCTCACCGTCGTCGGTCATACGCACGCGGACTCAACAGAATGGATGAGATTGGCACGCATCGGACGGTGGTGGGGACCACGTTTCAATGCGTGCCGGTTGCGATTATGGGACCGACCGATATGTGCTTTGTGTGATTAACTGAGTGAATCTCTAGCGATAACTTGCACGCGAATCACCCAAAAAGCGGCCCGCGTAATACAAACGCCTTTGCGGCTGGCTGAAAAAAGGAAGAACGACCGTCTTCGAATCCACTCGGAGACGATGGTGGGGACCATGAGTTCAGAAAATACACAGCAGCAAGCGGTCGGATTGCTCCAACAGCTTGGTTTGAAAGAATATGAGGCGAAATGTTTCGTGGCGCTCTCTCGACTTCCGAAAGGGACGGCCAAGCAGATAAGCGACATCGCGGACACGCCCCGGACGAGGGTGTACGACGCGATTCGAGTGCTGGAGGCGAAAGGGTTGGTAGAGATTCAACACACCAGCCCGCAGCAGTTTCGGGCCGTCTCGCTCGGAGAGGCGACCGAGACGCTGCGCCAACAGTACGAGAACCGCGTCGACCAGCTCTCGACGATGTTGGAGAACATCGAGCCGGTCGAACTGGACGAGGACGACTCGACCTCCCACGAGGTCTGGGGACTGTCCGGGACGAACACTATCGCAGCCCGAACGAACAACCTTATCGAAAACGCGACCAGCGAGGTCGTGCTGATCGTCGGGTCCGAGGAGATGCTGACCGACGCGCTCGTCGAGAGTCTGAATGATGCGACGGACCGAGGAGTTCCGGTGCTCGTCGGAACCGTCTCCGAGGACATCCGGGAACGGCTACAGGAGCGGGTGGCCGAGATCAACGTATTCGTCTCCGAACTCAAATGGCTCCACGAGTCCGAAGCCACCGATACCAACGACGACGTCAGCATCGAGCGCATCCTCCTCGTGGACCGAAACACGATTCTGATGAGCTCCCTCGACCCGAACAAGGTCGAGGAACACGCCGTCTTCGGACGCGGGTTCGACAACGGACTCGTGGTTCTCACGCGCCGGCTGATGGCCTCGGGGCTCCTGCCCTCGCGGGACCCCGGCCAGAACTGAGGCCGTGCACCGACGAGCGTCACGCGATGTTACGCGCTCGCCTCGTCCGTCGTGGTCGACCCGCCGGAAATCACGCCGAGTTGTTCCATCATCCCGAGCGCGTGCGGACTGTTGAACTCCTCGACGCACCGGTCGCCGTCGTACCGGGAGATGACGATGCCGGGCGTCTCCACCGACTTTCCGGTCGGCGGAATTTCCATACCTCGGACGCGAAGCGTCCCCTCGTGCGTACCCGTGACGCGGTATCGGCAGGTGACGCAGTCGTCACTGACGACGAGTTCGTCGATGTGGATAGTGATGTCCGGCATCGCCTCGCGATACGTCTCGATGAGCGCTCGGTACTCGTCGACGCCGCGGAACGACCGTTCGAGTTGGTAGTGCGTCGCGACGAACTCGTCGGCGAGCATCTCGTCCAGCACGTCGTACTCTCCCTCGCTCCACGCCTCATCGGCCACGCGTCGGAACTGCGTCTCCATCTGTGTCATCGGTTCGGTGGTTGCCATATTTGTCACCAATATTCGTGTACGACTTCTGAGGCGATAGAGATTCGCTGCGCGGGGCGCGAATGTACGAAGGACCGCCGCGTCCGTCAGATGACTACCCCCGATTCTAACACCGCAATCAGCAGCGTCAGCATGGGGATGCTGACGAGCGTCGTCGCGAAGACGACGGCGCTGACGTACTCCGCCGCCGAGAGACCGCCGATTGTCGCACCTTCGGAGAACTCGATGACGAGGATGAGCGGCGTGATGGCGGCGGGCATTGCACATTCGAGGACGAACACGCGGGCGACGGTGGGGTCGGTGAAGCCGAGCGCGAACGCGACGCCGAGACCGACGACGGGGGCGACGACCATCTTGAGCGCGCTGGCGACGCCGACGCGCGAGAGCGCGGAGCCGTAGTCGGTGTTGGCCAGCTGGATACCGAGGATGAGCAGCATCACCGGAATCGAGGAGTCGCCGACGAGCTGCAGCGTTTCCATCGCCGCGCCGTCGGCAGGCGGGACGACGCCGAGCCACCGCGCGGCGATGGCGGCGACGACGGCGTAGACGAGCGGGATGCGGAGCGCACGTTTGAACCCGTCGAGACCCGCCGACCCGCCGCTTCGGGAGGCGATGTAGACGCCGATGGTGTAGATGAGCACGCCCTGCACCGCGAGGTAGAGCACCGCCGTACTGCGTCCAGTCGCGCCGAACGCGAACTCCGAGAGCGGGACGCCGTAGTTGCCGGAGTTGGGGAACGCGCTGACGAGGACGAGCGCGCTCAGAATCGGTTCGGGTTCGCCGAGCAGTCGACCGATTCCCTCGGAGACGAGAATCATCGCGACGGTGTAGGCGGCGACGCCCAGCGCGACCCGGACGAGCGTCCCGCCGCCGAGCGTCGTCGTCGCGAGACTGTGGAAGACGAGCGCCGGCGCGAGCACGTAGAGGGTGATCGTGTTCAACGGCCCGGGGTCGACCTCTTGGGTCCGCCCGAGTAGAAAGCCGATGCCCGCCAGCGCGAGAATCGGCAGTATCGCGGTGGCGAAGATAGAGACCAGTGACACGCTCGAAGCCACCCGCGCGGCGATACCAAGCGTTTCGGATGCGGCGACTTGCGTGGGGTCAGGACGCTCCCGCTACGCGCCGACGCCTTCGTTGTCGATGAGTCGCCACGCGCCCGACCCGGTGGTCTCGACGAACTCCCGGCGCTCCATCTCGGCCATCACTTCATGGAGGCGGTCCGGTTGGGCGATCTCCATGCAGATGGGGTCGACCTCGTGGAACTCGTCGAGGTAGTGGCGAACGTCTTCGAGTTCGAACGTCTCCTCGTCGGCTTTCACCATCACGCCCGAGATGAGGTCGACCATGTCCTCGATGAAGTTCCACGGGTAGACGATCCACGCCCACTCTCCGAGGCGCTCGCCGACGTAGTCGGGTTCGAACTCGCTCGTCTGCAGCAGTTGTAGCGTCGCGGTTCGGACTTCGTCGGCGTTGCGTTCTCGGACGTACTCGTCGGCGCGCTTGATGGAGCCGCCGGTGTCGGCGATGTCGTCGATGATGAGCACGTTCTTGCCCTCGACACTGCCCTCCGGCATCGGGTAGCGGACCTCGGGTTCGCCCGACTTCTGGGCGGTGCCGACGTAGTGTTCCATCTTCAGGCTCGTCAGGTCGTCCAACCCGAGGAAGTCGCAGAGACACCGACCCGCGAACCAGCCGCCACGGGCGAGCGCGACGACCACGTCCGGTTCGAACGCCGACTCCTTGACGTCGTCGCTCACGTCCCGGCAGAGACCGTAGATGTACTCCCAGTTGGTGATAGTGCACTTGAACTCGTCGGGGAGGTCGCTCATTTCCGACTGTGTCTCTGCCACGGCCGCACATAAGGGTTTACAGGCAGTTTCGTCGGTGTCTCCGTCTCAGTCGACCGTCCCCGCACCGAGACGGGCGAATCCGAGCGCGTGCGTCGAGTACGACGCATCCGCACACCGTTCGCGAAGTGCCCGCTGTGCGGCGACGACTCGCCGGTCGAGCACGTCCGTCGCCGCGCTGAGGTCGGCAGGGCGCTTCGACGGCATCCCCGCGAAGACGAGGCCGTGAAACAGCGCGTTCAGCGGGCGGCACGCGGGGCGCGTACTCCGTGCTAAATCTAGTAGCGCGAGGCGGCCGCCCGGCCCGACGAGCTCGGACCACTCGTTGACGACGGCCGCGGGGTCGGCGAGCATCCCGGAGACGAACGAGGCGACGATTGCGTCCGAATCTCTGATTGGTGGGGTAGCCGCGTCCGCACGAACGACGTGGACGTTCTCCCATCCCTCGCGGGCGACCCTGTCGCGGGCGACGGCGAGCATCCCCGGCGAGAAGTCGACGCCGACGACGGTACCCGAAGAGCCGACTCGTTCGCGGAGGAACGCGAAGTTCGCGCCCGTCCCGCAGCCCATCTCGACGACGGTGTCGCCCGGCCGCGGGTCGAGCGCCGCGGCGGTGCGCTCGCGGAGCGTCGCGACGCCCGGTCCGTACGTCGCCAGCGCGTCGTACAGTCGCGCCCAGCGGGTATAGAACTCCTGAGCGTTCGCGGCGCCCGATTTACTGTTCGTTCCGTGGTCGCTCATCACAGTAACTCGCGGACGACGTCGGCGACGGCGGGCGCGTCCGGGCCGAGCACGTACGTGATGGGTTCGATGCCGTAGCTCCCCGACTGGTAGAGCACGAACGTCTCGTCGAGGTCCAGTCCGTCGAGCGCGGCGGCGACGGCGTCGGTCGGCGCGTCGGGGTCGAACTCGACGGTCTGGTAGCCAGCTTCTTCGAGCGACGCGACGATGTCGGGGTCGTAGCGGACGTTGACCGCGGCGCGGACCGGCGCGCCCACCTTCCGGGCCGAGAGGAGGACGGACGCGACGTGGCCGCTCGCGCCGAACTCGGGGTCGCCTGCGACGGTGGCGCGACCCTTCACGTCGAAGATGCGACCGGGGACGGCGGCGACGTCCTCTATCTCCTCGGCGTCGGGCAGGCACTCGGCGAGGTTCGAGCCGACGTGCGGGATGAGTCCGGCGAAGCCGCTGGCGTTCGTCAGCGTCCGCAGGCCGCGTCGAACCGACGAGAGCACGCGCTCGGTGGCTCTGAGTGCGCTATCGGGGTCGTGAACGTCGAAGCCGCCCTCGAACTCAGCGAGTTCGGGCATCGCCTCCTCGTGGAGCTCCGCCAGCAGGTCGCCGTCTTCGAGGTGGCGGATGAGCACCTCGGCTTCGACGAGCGCCTGTAACTGGCTCATCTCGCCCGTCGCCAGTCCCTCGGCGACGCGCCCGACGAGTTCGCGGATGCGTTCGTCGGCCTCGACGACCTCGTTGCGGGCGACCCGACCGTGGGCGTACTTCGAGACGGCACTCTGGCTGACGCCGAGCGCCTCGGCGACCTCCTGCTGGGTGAACTCCCGGTCGCGGAGTTCCGCCGCGAGCATCGATCGAAACGTCGGGAGGAACTCCTCGACGACAACTTCCTCGACGAACTTCATCCGTGGAACTCGGGGTCGTCGCCCAACCGCGACGCCTGCGGACCGCGCTGGTTCTGGTACTTCGACCCGCGCTCGACGCCGTACGGTCGCTTCGCTCGCGTCTTCAGTTCGGTGAAGATGAGTTGGGAGACGCGCATCCCCGGCGTGAGCGCGACCGGTGCGGTGCCGAGGTTCGACAGTTCGAGCGTAATCTGGCCCTCGTAGCCGGGGTCGACGATTCCCGCTGTGGCGTGGATGACGATGGCGAGGCGGCCGAGCGACGACCTGCCTTCGACGGTGGCGATGAGATCCGGCGGAATCTCGACTCGCTCTTTGGTGGTTCCGAGCACGAAGTCGCCGGGGTGGAGAATGAACTCGTCGCCCTCGTCGACGTGGGTCTCGGTGACGTACTGGCCGATTTCTTCCGCTTTGTTGGGGTGGATACAGGAGATGTTCGTCCGCTGGAACTCCAGGAACTCCTCGCCGAGTCGGAGGTCGATGCTCGCCGGTTGTACCTGCATGTCGAGGTCGTCGAGCGGGTCGACGACGAGGTCACCGGCCTCCAACCGTTCGAGAAGGTCTACGTCCGAGAGTATCATACTGGGGTGGCCGCGTGCCAACACGTAAAACCTCCCGGTCGACTCGGAGCGATTCGACCGGTCCGGTTCGACCGGGTCGCCGGTCAGCCCACGAGTCCCAGTACGAACGTGACGAACGCGACGAACCCCGCGACGAGAAGCGCCACGTCGGAGTCGAGTCCGCGCGCGTGTTCGAGACCGGCGCGCCAGACGAACAGTTGCCATCCGGTGACGATCAGACCGAGCGCCGTCGCGACGGGCCAGTCGAGAAACGACTGCAACCCCTGCAACTGCTGAACGAGCGTCTGGGGATTTTGCGAGAACGACGTCTCGCGGATGACGCGCATCGCTCCGACGACGCCGACGACCGACTGGACGAGCATCGGCACGCCGCCCCACGCCGCGACCGCCAGCGTGTCGCCGAACGTCCCTCTGTCGCCGCCGCGGGAGAGGAGGTGCAAGAGCACGCCGACGGCGACCCACCCGAGAAGCGAGAGCAGAAACACGAGGGGGAGGAGACCGGCGAACCGGTCCCAGAGTTCGTCGCCGAGGTTCATCTCTCGCGTCGCCGGTTCGTCGCAACCGGGCCAGTCGTCGCCGTTCTGTTCGCAGACCCAATCGGGAGGCCGGTTCTCGTTCTCGACGGTTACCGTTGTGTCCAGCGCCTCGCTGAACTGCCATCCGACGAAGCCGATGGCGGCAGTCGTCAACAGTGCGACGACGAGCGCGACCGCCAGCGCGCGGCCGAACCCGAGTCCGGGCGTGCGCTCTCGGAAGTACTCGTCCGGGTGGAGGAGAGGCGTGCGGGGCATCGGTCACGGCGACTCGGCGCTGTAGAATAAATCTTGTCGGATACGTCTACACTCCACGCGAGAAACAGGACTACCGTCGCGAGCGCAACGAGCGCGGCGACTACAACGACCACGGCAGCGACCTTGCTACGTAATGCAGAAGCAACTCGGGGCCGGCGAAGGGACACACGGTGATGGATTTGTTCGGCCGCGATGTGCCACTCGAGCGAAACCGAGTCGGATGGTGGCTGTTCGTCCTCGCTCTCGCCGGCGTCGTCGGGTACGTGCTCTACTCGTTCGTCGGCATGGTCGTCCTCGGCGTCGCCGCGTACTACGGGACGCGACCGCTCCACCGGCGGCTAGAGCGGGTGGTCGGGTCGAGTTGGGTCGCCGCCGCGACGACGCTACTGGGTATCTTCCTCCCCGTGCTGCTGCTCGTCGGTTACGCCGGGTTTCAGTTCGTTCACTCGATCGACCTGTTCGTCGGCGCGGGCGGCGCGCAGCGCTATCGGCAGATTCTCGGCCAGTGGCTCGGCTTCGGACCGCTCCCGGACGTACAGGTGCAACAACTCGCCCGACAGTTGCGAAACCCGACCGAGGCGCTCCGGCAGTACCGCGACGTGTTGCGGACGGCGTTTCGCCTCGGCGCGAACGCGTTAGCGGCGCTCACCAAGGGGTTGTTGCTCGTTGGGCTGTCGCTGACGCTGGCGTACTACCTCCTCCGGTTCGACGACCGACTGGCGGCTATCTTCGAGTCGGTTCTCGGCGGTGAGGGGTCGACGGCGCACGCGTACGCGACCGCCGTGGACCGCGACCTCCAGAGCGTCTACTTCGGGAACCTCGCCTTCGTCGTCGTTATGTCGGTCGTCGCCGCCGTCGTCTACTACGGGGCGAGCCTCCTCGCGCCGCCGTCGCTGTCGATTCCGATGCCGCTCGTGCTCGCAGTGCTGACCGGTGCTGCGAGCATCGTCCCCGTCGTAGTCGGGAAGATAGTGTACGTTCCGCTGGTGCTGTATCTCGCCGTACAGGCAGTTCGGACGAACGCCGTCTCGCTGTGGTTCCCGGCGGTGCTTCTAGTCGCCTGCGTGCTCGTCCTCGATCTCCTGCCACAGGCGTTCCTCCAGCCGTACCTCTCCGGGCAGCGACTCGGCATGGGGCTGTTGCTGTTCGCCTACCTGCTTGGGCCGATGCTGTTCGGCTGGTACGGCTTCTTCCTCCTCCCGCTCGTGACCGTCCTCGTCGTCCAGGTCGTCCGCCTCGTGTTGGCCGAACTCGTCCGCGGCGAGCCGCTGACGCCGTGGGTGTCGGCCCCGGTGTCGATGGGTTCGGACCCCGCCGTCGCGCGCGAGGGCGGGTCGCGCTCGGGGGGCGACCGGAGCGAAAGCGAGCCGGACGAGAGCGAGCAAACCGAGTAACGGGCGGCCGAGACGCCGATTCGGCTGAGTGAACAGAGATTTACCGCGGCGACGGAGAGAGGTGGGTATGAAGCAGGTCATCGTCGCCCGGACCGACATCGGGATGGGCCGCGGAAAACTCGCCGCGCAGGTCGCCCACGCGTCGCTGTCGGCGTACGAGGACGCCGACTCGCGAACCCGAAAGAAGTGGAAAGGCGAGGGCCAGAAGAAAGTCGTCGTGAAAGCCCGCGGCGAGAAGGAACTGTTCCGCCTCGCCGACCTCGCCGAGCGCGAGGGACTGCCGAACGCCATCGTCCGCGACGCCGGGCACACCCAGCTAGAGCCGGGGACGGTGACGGCGCTGGCGGTCGGTCCCGGGCAGGACAACCTCGTCGACAAGGTGACGGGCGACCTCTCGCTGTACTAGCCTACAGCATTTCCTCTGCGGTGTCGACGCCGACGACCACGCCGACAGCGTTTTCCACCAGTTCAGCGCTCTCGACTAACGAGTCGTACAGCAGTCGCGCCTGCTCGTCGTGAGCGTGGCGGGCGGCCGAACGGAGGTCGTTCTCGAAGTCGAACGAGTCGGCGAACGACTCCCAAGCCGCCTCGTCGACGAGGTAGGCGCGCCGTCCGTCGGCGGTGACGTAGTCGTACTCGCTTTCGAACTCGGAGTGCTTGCCGAGCAGTTCGGCATCGAGGACGGCGAGCGCGTCGGTCAGGTCGCTCGTTTCGACGCCCTCCGCGCCGGCGACACGGTCGACGACGGCCGAGTCGAACGGCAGTTCCCGCGTCTGGTCGGTCTCCGAGCCGGCGTCGGAGGCAGTCGAGGAGTCGGTCATGAGCAAACGGACGGTCGCTAGCGGTTTGCCCGTTGCGGCCGACGAACTACAGCGCTTTTACCCGCGCCGCCGGAACCGCGTGTCATGACCGAAGTGAGGGGAAAACGCTGATGCGCGAGGCCCACCCCATCGAGCGCGAGGTCGGCATGGAGTACTACGTGAGCGACGCCGACGGCATCGGCGGCGAACTCCGGGTCGACCCCGAGGATTTCCGGGTCCGCGAACTGGAGGCGTTCGATGCCGCACCCGTCGATTCCGACCCTGGTGCGTACGCGAACCTCGTCGTCCGCGCGACGCTGCGCGGGTGGGACACCAACGACTTCGCGGCGCGTCTCTCGGACGCGCTGGGCGTCAGTCGCGAGCGCATCTCATGGGCCGGGACGAAGGACAAACACGCCGTCACAACCCAGCTGTTCACGGTTCGCGGCGGCGACCCCGCCGACCTGCCGGACGTGCGCGACGCCGACGTGGAGGTCGTCGGCCGCGCAGGCCGCGACATCTCCTTCGGCGACCTCGCGGGCAACGCGTTCGGCATCCGCGTCCGCGACGTCGAGCGTCCGGAGCGCGCCGAGGAGATCACCGAGCAGTTGCGCGAGTTCGGCGGTATCGAGAGCGACGACGCCGAGGACGCGCCGGTCGTCGGCGTTCCGAACTACTTCGGCCAGCAGCGCTTCGGCAGTCGCCGCCCCGTCACACACGTCGTCGGCCTCCACGTCGTCCGCGGTGAGTGGCGCGAGGCCGTCCTCTCGTACGTCGGCAACCCCCACGAGAACGAACCCGAGGAGACGCGGGAGGCCCGCGCCGTCGTTGACGCCGAGGCCGAGCGCGCCGACCCCGACTGGCACCGCGCGCTTGACTGGATGCCCGGCTACCTCCGCTACGAGCGCTCGATGCTCCACCGACTCGACGAGGACGGCGCGGAGTCCGAAGAAGACTGGCGACACGCACTCGAAGCTGTCCCGTCGAACCTCCAGCGCCTGTTCGTCAACGCCGCGCAGTCGTACGTCTTCAATCGCATCCTCTCCGAACGTCTCCGTCGCGGGCTGCCGTTCGACAGACCCGTCGAGGGCGACGTGGCCTGCTTCGTCGACCGCGACGCGCCCGAGGACCTGTTCCGCCCCGACACCGACCGCCTGCAGGCGGTGACGGGTCGCCGTGTCGACATCGTGGGCAAACACTGCGAACGCGGTCGAGCGTTCGTCACCGCGCCGCTCGTTGGGACAGAGACTGAGTTAGGCGACGGCGAACCCGGCGGGATAGAGCGCGAGATTCTGTCGGAGTTGAACCTCGAACCGGGCGACTTCGACCTCCCCGGAAACTTCGAGTCGACGGGGACCCGTCGCGCAATTCTGGTTCGGACGCGGATGGAGGTCGAGGAGAGTCCGCTGGAGTTCGAGTTCTCGCTCCCGTCGGGATCGTACGCGACGGCGGTGATGCGCGAGTATCTGAAGTCTGAACCGCTGGACCTGTAGTCAACGGCGTCGCGCGAACCGACGCCGCGGGATCCGATCGACAGCGAACTGGCTTCTTCTCCGCCCTCGTCTCGTCGCTATGGCCACCTCCGAAGAACTCCTCGAACGCCTCGACACCGGTCTCTGGACCTACCGCGAACCGCTGCGCTTCTTCGGCGTCGAAATCGGCCGGGTGATGGTCGTCGTCCGCCTCTCGGGCGGTGGATTGCTGATCCACTCTCCGGCAGAACTGACGCCTGACCTCCGGCGAGCGTTGGCCGAACTCGGCGACGTGCGCTTCGTCGTCCCTGCGAGCAAACTCCACGGGCACCTGTACATGGAACAGTACCGCGAGGCGTACCCACGCGCCGAGTTGTTGGCCGCGCCGGGACTCGACCACCGGCGGACGGACCTCGATTTCGACGGCTTGCTCGGCGGGGCGCCCGACCCACGGTGGAGCGCCGACCTCGACCAGACGGCGTTTCTCGGCCACCGGTGGCTCTCGGAGATCGAATTCTACCACCGCCCGAGTCGAACGCTGATTATCGGTGATATCTGCTATCACGTCACCGCCGAAGCGCCGTTCGCGACGCGAGCGGTCGCCCGTCTCGCCGGGATGTACGACCGCCTGTCGGTGCCGCCGGACTTCCGGATAACGGTCGTGAACGAGGCGGCAGCGCGCCAATCGGTTCGGCGGATGCTCGGATGGGAGTTCGACCGGGTCGTCGTCGGACACGGGTCGGTGCTGGAGTCCGGCGGACGTGAAGCAGTACGCGAGGCGTTCGACTGGCTTCTCTGACGCCTCGAAACGAACGAAGTTATAGGTCGTCGCCGAGCAGATGCGATATGCACTGCGGCCGGTGCGGCACGCCGTTGGAGAAACCCGGAGACTACTGTCTGACCTGCCGCACCGGAACCTGCGACGCCGTCGTCCTCGACTGTTCCCGCGACCGGGCGACGCTCACGTTTCTCGACGAGGAAACCGTTATCGGCGAGACGACGGTGACGACGGTCCCCGAGACGGGCGAGGAGTCGGGCGTCGTCGAACTCCGGAACTTCGCCGGGCGACTCGCCGACGAGATCCGCCGCAAACGGCCCGAAACCGTATACGCGGCGGGCGAGCGCGACGTCATCCGCGAGACGCGCGCCCAACTCCACTACGAGTTCTACCGCGTCCGCGACGACGACCCCGTGCAAGCCGTGTTGGAGAGCCGCGGCGAGCGAACGCTCGAAGTGGTCGAGGCGTCGCCGGGCGAGAAACTCGGAGGGTCGCACACGACGGTCATCGGCGGACGCAAGGGGCGGAGAGCCATCGGCGTCGTCGCCGGCCACCCGCACGTCAAGAAGATCGTGCCTGGCCCCATCGACGCCGGGGGGAAGGGGTCGCGGACGAGTCTGCGGGCGAAAGTGACCCGTTCCGACGACAACGGCAACGTCCGCCTGTTGCTGCGCGACGGGTCGAGCGTTCAGGAGAACCGCGTGGTGACGACGGCGATGGACCGCGAGACGGGCGAACGCGTCCGCGACGATTTGAACGAGGCGCTCGTCGACGCGGAGCTCCGACCGATGGACTGAATCGAAACGGTTCGACAGGCGGGGGAGATATCGGCGGGAATGAGATGGAGGGGAGTGTATCAGTCGGCGGTCCCGTCCGACTTCTCTCGGTCCAGCCGCTGCCGGTCCGCCGGCGAGCGCCACCCTATCTCCTGCTCCGACAGCGTGCGCCGCAACAGCGTCTGCAGTCCGCGCCGGAGGCGCTCCGACGCCGCCTGTCCGGAGATACCTAACTCGTCGCCGATCTCCGCCAGCGAGCACCGGCGTGGAACCTCGAAGTACCCCGCGTCGACGGCCCGAGTCAAGACGTCGTACTGAGCGTCGGTGAGTCCGTACTGCGTTCCGCCGGCGTTCGACTCGTGGTAGAGGCGGTGGAGTCGAAACGAGAGACCGGTGTCGACGCAGCGCTGGCGGTACGCCGAAACCGACGCGCGGTCGGGAAACTGCATCCGGAGCAACCACCCGTCGGCGTCGGCTTCCGCGGCGAGCATCACCGCGTCGAGCTCCGTACGGATGTAGTACGTCGAGGCGTCGCTCCCCTCGGGGCTGAGCGTGAGGCGGTACTGTCGCCAGTCGTCGCTTTCGTCGAGCACCGTCGCGTCCGCGACGGTCGGGTCGTCGTCGAGCGCCGCGTCGAACCTGTCGAGATCGTCGCCGGTGGCTCGAATCTGGAGCAGGACCGTTCCGGACTGCCGCGTGTACTGTTGGTCCAGTTCGACCGTCACCGTCGGCGCGTTCGCCAACGCCGTCTCGAGAATCGACGTCGAAAGGGTGAGTTCGGCGATGAGCATCTGTCGTCGGTCCCGTTCGGTCGACGAATTCTCTGCGACTCGCTAAAAAGTATCGTCCGGCGGAGAGAGATGCGCCAGACGGTCATCCGGGCTGCTCGACTCGAACGCGAGGGGTGGCCGACCGTTACGTCAGCTCTTCGACGGCCGCGAGGTCGACCCAGTCGTGGAGTATCGGGCTGTCGGTCTGTTCTACGGTGTCGCGGTCCTCGTCGTACGAGAGCGCGCCGATGTCGTCCAGTTTCGGCAGGTGGACGTGTCGGAGCGACACCAACAGGCTCCGGAAGTGATCGGGTTCGACGTTCTCCTGACACTCGACCTCCCACGCGGTCATCGTGTCGGCGATGTCGTACACGTCGATTTCCCGCCCGTTCACCTGGTGGAGATAGTACAGCACGTCGCGTCGGCGTCGGTTCGACAGCGCGTCGAACGCTTCGTCTAAGCGCGCGCGGTCGACGGTCGTAGACGGTGCGTGTGCCGGATGGTCGCTCTGGCGTCCGAACGTGCGGTCATTTGACATGGTTGAGGTGAGCACCCGGGGAAGCCCCAGCGCGGGTAGAAACCGACTCCACATACTCCAAACTGTGGCGCTTTCACAGCCATGGTTTTATATAGAGGGTCGCGAGTTATCACTCCGTGGTATCTCGGTCGAATGGAGCGTAGACTCGCAGGCTTTATCTGTCCGCTCGGGATAGTTGGCAGCACTATGGCCGACAACAAGGCACGACAGACCGGTAGCTCGGGCCGCTTCGGCGCGCGCTACGGTCGCGTCGCTCGCAAGCGGGTCTCCGACATCGAATCAGAGATGCGAAACGCCAGCGTCGACGGAGACTCCGTCAAGCGCCTCGGCACGGGCATCTGGCTCAACGAGGAGACGGGCGAGAAGTTCACCGGCGGCGCGTACCGCCCAGAGACGCCCGGCGGACGCTCGGTCCGACGCTCCATCCGCGCGGCGCTCGACGAAGACGAGTAATCCCACCCAACTATGAGTTACAAATGCTCCCGCTGTAAGCGCGACGTCGAACTCGACGAGTACGGGGGCGTCCGCTGTCCGTACTGCGGTCACCGCGTGCTACTGAAAGAACGCGCCCGCGTCGTGAAAGAGATCGACGTGCAGTGACCGACGGGTAGTGTCGCATCTGAGCGCTCTCCGCTTTTCATACTCCGACGAGCGACGCGCCCGCGTCGTCGAGCGGAGCGTCCGCGTCGAAGTCGGCGAAATCGACGACGAGCGGTCGCGGGCGAACGTTGCGAGAGACGGAGACACCGTGGAGGTTCGAGTCGAAGCCTCGGACCTCGTCGCGCTTCGCGCGGGCATCAACTCGTGGACGCGAATGGTCGCCGTCGCCGAGCGCGTGTCGTCGCTGTAACGAATCCGCCGCTCGGAGATATCCTGTTTTCGCCCCGCTCTGTCACCAAATCACTGGAACCGTTATTCACGGTGGTGGCGTACCGTGTGGCATGGGAGCAATCAGCAGCGTTCAGACAATCCGGTCGCTCGTCGAACAGCTCCGAGAGAAAGCGACCGTCGATGCGGTGTACGGCGACCCCATCGTCGCGGAGGGGCGAACGACGGTCCCAGTGGCGCACCTCAGATACGGCTTCGGCGGCGGATTCGGAAGCGGCGAAATCGACAACGACACGGAGAGCGAACGTGCGGGCGAAGGCGGTGGATTCGGTGGGGGTGCGACGGTGACACCCCTGGGCGTCGTCGAAATCACGGCCGAGGACGTACGGTTCGTCCCGACCACTGGACGACAGCGATTCGTCCGAGGGTTCGTCACCGGTGCTGTAGCGGGGTTGGTACTCGGACGACGACTTCGGAAGCGGACCGCCGGTTAGGGAGACTAAATACGGGGCTTTTTCAGTCCGGCGCGCATCGGACCGACTATGCAAGGAAGTCTGCCACCGGAAGCGCAGGAGAAACTCGAAGAACTACAGGACCTGCAGGAGACTGCACAGCGCGTCGGCGCGCAGAAACAGCAGTCCGAGAGCACGCTCTCGGAGTCGAAGACGGCGCTCGAAGCGCTCGACGACATCAACGAGGACGCGACGATGTACCGCGAAGTCGGCGAACTGCTCGTCGAGACCGAGTACGACGAGGCCCGCGAGCAACTCGAAGACCGCGTCGAGAGCCTCGAGATCCGCGTCGAACAGCTCTCGAAGCAGGAAGAGCGCGTGCAGGACGAGTTCGAGAGTCTGCAGTCAGAACTCCAGCAGATGCTGCAGGGCGGCGGCGCGGGCGGTCCCGGCGGGATGGGCGGTCCCGGCGCAGGCGGCGCGTAGATGAACGCCGACGCCGAACCGAGCGACGACGAAGTCGTCGAGACCGCCGCAGACGCCGCCGAAGGCGTCATCTTCGCGCACTACAAGCAGTCCGAGGTGCGCGACATGGACGTGACGGTCACATTCGAGGACGGCGTGTTGGACGTCGACGTGTACCTGAACGCGCCCGACGACGACGCGGACCCGGAAGCCGTCGCCGACGAGGCGGCGCTGGCCGCGCGCGACGCCGTCGACGACCTGTTTGCCGCGACCGAGTCGTCCGGCGAGTAACCGACTCTCGTTTCTTTCCGTGTACCTCTTCGAAGGCGAACAGCTAAGCGGATACAGTGGTAATAGTTAGCATATGGCCACCGGTGGTCGACGGAGCGGAACGACGGCGTTAGACAGACTGCGGTCACACTACGAACGGATCGACCTGCGATGCCCCCAGTGCGGGTACGAGGACGACGACGGACGGTGGACCGCGCGGACGACCGGTTCGCAGGTGCTCTACCGGCACGTCTGTCCGAGTTGCGGCGAGATTCGGACGCGGACGCTTCGACTCGGCCAGTGAGCGCGGGCCGACGGGTAGCACCGTCGCTGGCAGTCGTCGAGCGTCTGCCACATCTCTCCTTCTTCTGACTGGTAAGCAGTCACAGCGCTCGGAAGATCGCCGAACGAAGTACCGGGCCGTACAGGCTGGAATCGCCGAATCCATACACCAGCACACCGGTTAAACGTCTCCATGCGGAAAGTGCCGTACCGATGGAATGTACGAGTCGGCCGCAGACGAAAGCGCGGTTAGTACCCGAGACCGAAAATAATCGGACGCGCGAAACCGATACCGTCGACGGTCACCGTTGGTATTCGATTCAGAACACTGCCACAAGAGGAGGTAGCGACGATGACGACTGTGTTCGTCACGGACGCAGGGAGTCGTAGCTCGCTCGCCGTCGTTCGGTCGCTCGGTCGCCGTGGCGTCCGCGTCGTCTGCGGCGAGTCGACCCGGTTCGCGACCAGCTTTGCCTCGAAACATGTCGACGAACGCGTCGTTTATCCGGACCCGCAGAACCGTCCGGCTGCTTTCGTCGGGACGCTCGTCGACTACCTGCGCGACAACGATGTCGACGTGTTGCTGCCGGTGGGTTACGAATCGACGCGACTGGTGAGCCAGTCGCGAGAGCAGCTGGCCGAGCACGCGATCGTCCCGGTCCCCGGAGCGGAGAAGTTCGACCGACTCGTGCGCAAGGATTCCGTGATGAGACAGGCCGAACGGCTGGGCGTTGCGCACCCGCGAACGATATACCCCGAGAACGTCAACGAGGCCTGCGAGTCGGTGCAGGAACTCGCTTTTCCGGTCGTCATCAAACCCCGCGCGGAGGCCGGGTCAAAGGGGTTGCAGTACGTCGAGCGTCCGGAGGCGTTTACAAGCGCCTACCGCGACGCCTTCCGGAAGTACGACGTGCCCATCGTCCAGGAGCAGATTCCGCGCGACGGAAACGGGGTGGGCGCGGCGTTTCTCCGCTGGGACGGCGAGATAAAGGCGCGGTTCGCCTACCGACGACTTCGGGAGTTTCCACCGAGCGGCGGTCCGTCGACACTCCGCGAGAGTATCCACGACGAGCGACTGTTCGAGGCGGGCGAGGCGCTGCTCGACGACGTCAACTGGCGGGGCGTCGCGATGGTGGAGTTCAAGAACGACCCGCGAACGGACACGCCGAAACTGCTGGAGGTGAACCCCCGATTCTGGGGGTCGCTGCATCTGCCGTACAGATGCGGCGTCGAGTTCCCGTGGCTGCTCGTACAGTGTGCGCTCGGCGAGAACCTCGACCCCGTGACAACGTATCCCGACGGCGTCAAGTGTCGGTTTCTGCTTCCGGGCGACGTGTTGAATCTGCTCAGTCGGCGCGACGGGGCCGCGGTTCGGGAGTTCTTCCCCGTGTGGAACGACGGTGCCCACTACGACATCATCGACCGGTCGGACCCGTTGCCGACCGCCGGACGTCTCGCGGCGATGGCTCGGTACTCCGTCGACTACGACACGTGGCGCTACGCCATCGTCCGGTGAGCGCCCGCGGCGGCGACCGTCGCGACGCCGACCGCAGTCTCAGGCGAGGAAGAAGATGAGGACGCTCACGAGTATCGTCGCGCAGGCGATGGCCGCGGCGAACGCCCCGCCCATCGAGACGGCAACGTTGGCGTGGCTGGCGAGCGTCTCCGTGCGGTCGTTGCCGAAGACGGTCACTTCGGCGTGTTCCACGGCCATTCCCGACTCGACGGGTTCGCAGTCGGCGACGGCCTCCGAGACGAGGCGGCGAATCAACGACCGGAGTTCGTCGTGGTCGATGGCCGCGCCGACCTGGTTGTCCGCCTTCACCGTGTTGACGATGTGCGTGTCGGTGGTCATCACCTCGGCGTTGTCGACGAACGCGCCGCCGTCGGCGACTCGCTCGGCGCCCGCGTCGCATGCGTGGCCGCCGTCGCTGCGGGTCGCGCCGACGACGGGCGGTTCCTCGACCACCGCCGACTCCACCGCCTCGCAGAGGTCCGAGACGATTTCGTCGCGCAGACCCGGTTCCATGTTGTTGCCGTCGACGAGGACGTACGCCGTCTTCTGGTCGTCGACTTCCGAGACGGCGACGCGGATGCCGAGCGGTCCGATACCGTCTCGGGGCGTCCAGTCGGTTCGGTCCGACGCGATGCCGAGTTGGAGCAGTCCGCCCTCGGTGTCGGCGAGCGCTCGTCCGACCGCTCCGGCCCCCCGAATCATGTCGAACGATCGGCGACTGCCGGGCGTCACGTGGCCGAGGTCCGGTCCATCCAGTCCGTTGTTGCTGTTGTGGGCGTCGACGAGCAGCACGTCGTCGAGTCCGGCGGTGCGCGCCTCCGTTGCCGCCGAGAGGCCGACCGAGTACTCCACGTCGTCGGCGAAGTTCGGCGCGAACGTCGAGACGACGAGGGCGTCATCGCCGAAGCGCTGCCCGATCAGTTTCGCCTCGCCGGAGTCTACGCGGACGCTCTTCGAAGCTTCGGCGCTGTAGTTGATTCGCTCGTGAGCGTTCTCGGCGGCTTCGAGGATGGTGTCGACCTCCCGCTCGGTAACGAGGTTGAAGTCGTGGCCGGCCGTCGCGTGCGGCGGGAACGCGAGTCCCTCCGCGCGGCGGGCGACACGCTCGGGGAAGTTGCCGCCGCCAATCTCGCCCATCGGTCCCGGGTGAATCATCGGAAGGACGAACTGAGCTTTCTCGTCGCCGTCGGCGTCGCGAAACGCGAGGACGGTGACGGGGACGATGGCCTCCTGACCGAGTTGCTCGAAGAAATCCTCCAGTTCGCGGGAGCCCTCGGCGATGTGACCGATGAACCCTCGGATGAAATCGAGTACCGAGACGCCGAGGCTGTTGCGCCACGGCCGGTCGATGACTTCGAGGAACGCGTAGACGCTCATCGCGTAGATGACGCACATGACGCCGAGGAGGACGAAGTGGTCCGGGTCGAGCGCCGACACCACGTCTGGCGCTTGGGCCGAACGCGAAAAGTACGGCATGAGGTACGCGTCGAGGATCGGACCGCCGACTTCGAGATAGCTTAGCGTCCCGCTGTAGATGAAGAGCAGGAAGGCGGAGGCGAGCGTCTGAATGCTCGCCGGAATCGACGCGACGAGAATCGACGAGCGCGACACCGCCATGATGACGAGCAGTCGGAGCGCGAAGATGGACGCGAGCGCGACCACGAGCACGTCGTAGACGAACCGCTGGTCGAGTGAAGCGAACACGGCGACGATGGCACCGACGGTGAGGAGTCCGACGAGGACTATCTCGCAGGCGAGTGCCAGAAGCGACGACCGGTTCGGCGTCAGTCGACCGCCGAGAAACCGGTCGACGCCGGTGGTCGCGACGCTGGCGACGACGGTCGGAATCCCGACGAAGAAGATCCCCTCCCAGGCGTCTTTGCCGACGAAGAATAAGCCCCGCCACGTCCCGTCCCTGACGCCGGAGTCGAACGCCCCGACGCCGGCGATGGCGGCGATGAGCAGAGCGAACCCGAGGCTCGCGTACCACGACGGGGCACGGAAGATGAACCGCGACAACCCGGCGAGGTTGCTCTGCGTCGCTGTCATGCCGACGAGATTGTGCGCCTGCCTCCTAAAACCTCGCTACTTGTTTCTCCGCGCAGACTGTCCGCGTCGCTGTCAGTCCGGCAGCGAATTACGTCCCGAACGGCCCATCGTCCCGGCCGTTCCCGTCGTTCCGGCCGTTCAGTTCTCGCAGCGGGCGATGAAGTTCTCGAACACTTCCTGCCCGCGTTCGGTGTGGGTGACTTCCGGGTGCCACTGGACGCCGTAGAGGTCGCGGTCGGCGTCGCTCATCGCCTCGATGCCGCAGACGTCGCTCGTCGCGGTGTGAATGAACCCCTCGGGGAGCTCCTTCACCTCGTCGGCGTGGCTCGCCCACACCCGAGTTTCGGGCGCGAGCGACCCCACGAGCGGGTCGTCGTCGTCGAGCACCTCGACGGTTACGTCGGCGTACCCGCCGTAGTCACCGGAGTCGACGCGGCCGCCGAGTTCGCTCGCCATCACCTGCATTCCGAGACAGATGCCGAGAACGGGGATATCGAGGTCGAGATACTCCGCCGAGCGCCCGACGCGGTCGGCGTCCGGACCGCCCGAGAGGACGACACCGTCGGCGTCGACCTCCTCCGGCGGGGTGTCGTTGTCGACGATCTCCGTGTCGACGCCCGCGTCGCGCAACGCGCGACCCTCCAGATGTGTGAACTGCCCGTGGTTGTCGATGACGACGACTCTGGTCATGGCGGGGGTTGGACCGACAAGCCTAAAAACGAATCGGAGTCGGGTCGAAGTGGGCACGTTCGTGCATCGACGAATCCGAGAGCCGCTCGGTTACGGTGAACGCGGTGGACGGCCAATCACGGGGATGAACCGCCGATCGCAGTTGGATCGAACCGTCGGTTTCTCCCGTCCCACTCCAACTGGTCGTTCGCTTCGCGCGTGTCGAGATACACCTCGACGCCGTTGCCGTCGGGGTCGTCGAAGTAGAGTGCCTTGCTGATGCCGTGGTCGACCGGTGCGACCGAGACGCCTCGCTCGTCGAGCGCTTCGTACGTCCCTCGCAACTTCGCAGGCGTCTCGACCTCCCACGCACTGTGGTAGAGACCGACGCCCGGACCGGGATCGGGGGCGTCGTCGCCCAGCGCTTGTAGCGCCAAATCGTGATGGTGTGACCCGAACGAGAGGAACGCGTAGTTCGCGTGGCGTTCGGTCACGTCGAGACCCAAGACCGAGGAATAGAAGTCGATAGCGCGGTCGAGTTCTCTGACCTTCAGGTGGATGTGGCCGAGGTGCGGCATGACTCGTGTAGAACGCGGACTGTCAAGAACGTTCGTCAGTCGTGCGGTCGAACCGCTCGCTCGCCGACCGAAAGCCGAACTCGGCCTGTTCCTCGCTCCGGCGCTGCTCGCGCGCCGCCAGCGCCTCCGTGTCGGGATTCGCGTCGTCGTCGACGCGCGCGAACGAAGTGTGAACTTTGGCGTGGCACCACCGACAGAGCGACACCGTAATCTCGTGGCTCAAGTCGCCTTCGTCGTCGCCGTCAACATCGTTGCTACCGCCGCCGCCGTACGAGAGGTGGTGTTCCTCCAACAGGGGACGCGCGTCCGACTCGTGAGCCATCCGAATCTCCGCCAACCCGCAGCGGACGCACTCGCGGCCGTCGATGGTCGAGCGGTAGTGCGGGCAGTCGCGCCACTCGCAGTCCGCCTCGCCGACGAGACAGCAGTAGTCGTCGGCCCGGCGCTCGCGAGCGAACTCGGGATCGTTGCCCGCGTGCGAAAGCGCGTAGCGACAGCGGCCGTCGCCGGTCAAGTGGTCGCATCGCCCGGCGAACTCGTAGGGGTCGTCCACCCCGACCGGCGTCCCCTTCGGCGTCTTCTCCATATCGCTGCGTATCGTCCCGCTGTTACTTGTACTCTCGACGTTCGATGTCGGTCCAACAGTATCGGCTAGATTCGAAGACACTCACTGAAACCGCCTTATTCGAGTTCGAAATCCTATATAAAATAACTGCAGACATACTGGGGATGAAACGGTAGTTTGAAACCCCCGGATGTTGGAAGATGGATTACAACCAGAGTACTTGCTGGTCGGAGACGCCAGTACGGGCGCGAAATACTCATGAAAGACCACTCACCATCTCACACCGGGCACTCCTACGACACGGACCGCTACCGACAACGACACGAAGCCATCGTCGACCCCGGCGAGACCGATCTCTCGTTCGCCGTCATCGACGCTATCGCCGCCGTCGAAGGAGTCGATCCGCTCGACCTCGACCCCTTCATGCACGAATCTATCAACCCCGACGCGCTGAACAGTCTCTTCGCCGGAACCGAGGAGACGGGTCTCGGCGGTTCGGTCGCGTTCGAGGCGCTCAGCTACACCGTCGTCGTCGAGAGTCACGGTCGAATCACCGTCTACGAACAGAAAGACGGCGGCGGGCGGCGGGCGCTCGCGGCCGGGATGCGGTAGTCGACCGTCGGAGAATCTGACATACTTTTGTGGTTCCGTCGTGACGCCGAGTCGTGCAACTCGTTCACGAGGGTCGGCGACCTATCGCGACTAGCGTCGAGTTCGCAGATACGTTTCTCGCACAGGCCCGCGGACTGATGTTTCGACGGTCGGTCCCCGACGACTACGCACTCGTCTTCCGGTTCAACGAGGCGGAGCGACGGAGCCTCCACATGCTGTTCGTGCCGTTTCCGATCGACGCGCTCTGGCTGGTCGACGGAGAGGTGACGAAGCGCGCTCGACTCTCGGGGTGGACCGGTCTCGGGTGGGGAACCGCCGACACCATCGTCGAACTCCCCGCCGGGGCCGCTGACGGCGTCGACATCGGCGACGCGGTGGAACTTGTCGAGTGAGCGAACTACCGGCGACTGAACCGGCATCGATCGAACCGACCGCGGCGGTGGATCCGACTGGCAAGTTCTGTCATACCCCACAAGTTGATATGGCGACGGTCCAAGGAGGCATCTACAATGTCGGACCATTCCAGTCCTGGCACGGAGGATAGGGTAAGTCGCCGCGAGGCGACTGGCCGAGAAATTCCGCGCCAAAGATAACTTCTCGACCGACGACGCGAACGCGACTGCCAACCCGTTCGCAGCGTCGCTCGACGGACGCGACGTACTGCTTTTGGATACGACGCTCAGAGACGGCGAGCAAGCGCCGGGTGTCTCGCTCTCGACGGCCGAGAAGGTCGAAATCGCACGTGCGCTCGACCGAGCGGCGGTGCCGTTCGTCGAAGCCGGGAGCGCCTGCACCGGCGCGGGCGAGCGCGACGCGATCGGTCGCGTCGCCGACCTCGGTCTCGACGCGACGGTAACGAGTTTCGCCCGCGGCGTCCGCGCCGACGTGGACCTCGCACTCGACTGCGGCGTCGACGGCGTCAACCTCGTCGTCCCCGCCAGCGACCGCCACGTCGAGCGGAAGGTCGGCACCGACCGCGATGCCGTCGTCGAGACGACGGTGGAACTCGTCGAGTACGCCCGCGACCACGGTCTGTGGGTCGAGGTGCTCGGCGAGGACGGCTCCCGAGCCGACGTCGACTTCCTCGACCGCCTCGCGGCGGCGGCACACGACGCCGGAGCGGACCGCTTCTGCTACTGCGACACCGTCGGCCACGGGAGTCCCGAGCACACCGAGCGCGTCGTCTCGCGACTTGCCGGGCACGGCCCGACGAGCACGCACGTCCACGATGACCTGGGCTTGGCGATGACGAACGTCCACGCCAGCCTCCGGGCGGGTGCGGACCTCGTCCACGCGACGGTCAACGGTGTCGGCGAGCGCGCGGGCAACGTCGCGCTCGAAGAGGTGGCCGTCGCGCTCTCGCACTGTTACGGCGTCGAGTGCGCGAACCTCGAAGAACTCTACACGTTAGCACAGACCGTCGCCCGTGCGACGGAGACGCCGCTGCCGCCGAACAAGGCCGTCGTCGGCGAGAACGCCTTCGCCCACGAGAGCGGCATCCACACCGACGGCACGCTGAAGGACGAGGCGATGTACGAACCGTACCCGCCCGAACTGGTCGGCCGCGAGCGACGCCTCGTGCTCGGCAAACACGCCGGGCGCGCAGGCGTCCGCGCGGCGCTCGACGAACACGGCGTCGAGGTGTCCGACGACGAACTCGCGAGAGTCGTCGAGCGCGTCAAGGGCCTCGCCGAGCGGGGCAAGCGCGTCACCGACGCCGACCTCCTCACCATCGCCGAGGACGTGCAGGGTCGCTCCCGCGAGCGACGCGTGAGACTGGTCGACCTGCAGGCGACCAGCGGCGGCGGCGTGCCGACCGCGAGCGTCCGCCTCGCCGTCGACAACGAGGAACGCGTCGCCGCCGGAACCGGCAACGGCCCCGTCGACGCCGCCGTTGAGGCGGTTCGGACGGCGCTCGGTCCCGACGCCGCCTTCCAGTTGGAGTCGTACCACGTCGACGCCATCTCCGGCGGCACCGACGCCGTCGTCACCGTCGAAGTCGAACTCTCCCGCGGCGACCGGTCGGTGAGCGTCGCGGCGTCGGACGCCGACATCACCCGCGCGAGCGTCGTCGCGATGGTCGACGCGCTAGACCGACTACGCGCCCCGAAAGCGGTCGCTGATGCGTCCCTCGCCGACGACTGACCGGCGACCGCCGACTGTCGACTGGAGATGACGGATCGGCGACCGACCACCGACCGCGGTCGTCGTCCCCGGTCACAACTCGAAGGACCGCGTAACGAAGTCAGTCGTTTTACTTATCAGGAAACTTATAACGAACGGTGAAAATAGTGGGCGCATGAAACGTCGCCGCTTCTGCGCTCTCCTCGGAACGGTCGGTGTCGGCGGAACCGCCGGCTGTACGCGACTTCCGACGTCCGGCAGAGACGCCCAGTTTCCGCCCGCCGCCCGCGACGCCGAGTCCGACATGGCGCTCGACAGCAGCCCGGCCGAACGCGTCGACGTCGGCTCCCGGTTCGGGGTGCTCCGCCCGGAGACCAACGGACCGCACGACCTGCGGGTGTGGAACGACGGCCCGGCCCGCAAGATAACCGTCTCGGTCCACCGCAACACGTTCCCGGCCCACGAGGCGTTCGAACAGGCGTTCGACCTCGCCGCCGACGCGTACGTTTCGCTGACGCTCCACCGTCCGGCGGCGTACGCTATCGTCGTCGCTGCCGCCGAAGCGTCGGCGACGGTGGGCGTCGACCGGTCGAACTTCGACTGTAACGACTCGGCGACGACCGTCGCGGTGCGGAGCGACGGGACGTTCGAGGCCTCGACGCAGACGACGACGATGGGTTGCGGTCCGTTTTAGCGGACGAGGGGAGAACGAACTGCAGCGGGCGGAGGCGCGAAGCGATTGGAAGTGGGGTGAAGACGGAAGTAGATGAATCGAAGTAACTCGAACTCCAACACCGACCCGTCACCGTGAGCGAGTTCCTCGTCGAAGTGAAACCGTCGGCCCGACGGACGAACGGCGCGGTCGGTGCAGCCGTCGTCCGCCGCGGGTCCCGCCGCCGCTTCGGGACGCGCGCGGACGCCGAATCGTGGGCTGCGTCGCTCTCCGACCGCGGCGAGCGCCGCGTCTGGATTCGGGTCGCCGACCCTCGCGACGACTCCGACACCGACGGCTACCTCGTCGGGCGACGCGGGACGATACCGCTCGACGGAGCGTACGACAAGCGACGCTGGCGACTTCGCGGCGGGAGCGGCGGCGAGCAGTCCGGGTTCGACCGGTTCTAATCGCTCCCGACCGGAAACGGGTTGGTATCGGCGTACTCGCGGACGTACACGTCGACCAGCGCCTTCAGCACGCCGAGGACGATCGGACCGAAGAAGATTCCCATGAAGCCGAGCGCCGCGATGCCGCCGAAGATACCGATGACGAACAGTCCGGGGTTGAGGTGCGCCTCCCGCCCGCCGATGACAGGGCGGAGATAGTTGTCCGAGAGACTGACGACGACGGCGCCGTAGACGAACAGGAACGCCGCTGAGACGTACTGACCGGTGAACGCCAGATACACCGACGCCGGGAGCCAGACGATGGACGCACCGACGAGCGGCAACAGCGACAGCAGAATCGTCAAGACGGTCCAGAACACGGGGCTCGGGAAACCGACGACGACGAATCCGATTCCGGTGAGGAGACCCTGGACGAGGGCGACGAGAACGTTGCCGACCAGCACAGCCCACATGAGTCGGTCGATGCGGGCGTGGAGTTCATCCTGTATCGGCGGCGGCAGCGGGACCGCCTCTCGAATCCACGCGATGAGAGCCGTCCCGTCGGTCAGCAGGTAGTAGAGCAAAAACAGGAGGACAGTGACACCGATGACCGCGCTCGAGAGTCCGCCGAAGACGTCGACGACGCTGCCGACGAGCGTCGACCCGCTCCCCTGCGCAGAGCCGAACAGCGCCTCGACGGAGACGTTCATCCGGGTGAACTCCTCGAACGGCGTCGACCCCGTCAGCAGGTCGCGAACGGCGTCGACGACCGAGCGCGCCTCCTGGAGGACGACTTGCACGACGAGGGCGATGGGGAGGAGGACGGCCAACGTCGAGACGACGATGAGGGCAGCGGCGGCGGCGCGGGCTCCGACTCGGGGTTCGAGTCGGCGGTGAAGCGGCTTCAGCACGTAGGCGAGAAGCACCGCGGCGAGGACGTACTGGAGAAACGGGAACAACATCAGTACGGAGAGTACGCCGACTGCTCCTATTGCGAACAGGAGAAACGCGCGGTCGCGATCCATACTCGTACAACGAGTGACAAGTGGATAAATCGGCTGGGCTGAACGTCTCGGTTCGGCGAGTCAGGCGGGCAGTCGGCGCGGACGGCGGCGACGCGTCGCGTTCGAAAACCGGTGACGCTACTCGGCGAGTTCGTCCGTCCATGCATCCTCCGGCGACGACTCGCTCTCCTCGCCGCTTCGCAACAGCCGGCGCAGTTTCCGTTCGAACTCCTCGTCGGTCACTTTGCCGTCGGCGTACCGCATCTGTAACACGCTTACCGGGTCCGGGTCGCGAGAGCGGTCGACTGGCGCTCCGTCGGGGCGGCGGTCGAGAGCGGGTTTGCGGCCGACAGTCTCGCACGCCAGCGAGTACGTCGCCGCGAGTCCGACGACGCCGAACAGTAGAAACCCCCACGCCGAGACGATTCCGTCCGGGATGGCGAGGAGAAACGCCAACGAGTCGAGCGTCCGTTCGAGAAATCCTTCGCGGAGCAGTCCGCCGAGCAGGTACGAGACACCCGAGAGAACTAACTCGACACTCAGCGTGAGCGCGAGGAGAGCGACGATAACCTGCGACGTCGACTGCGGGAGCCTTCGCCTGCCGACTGACCTTCGCATACGCTCCGTTTCAAGGGAAGATGGTATGTATGTTTTCGTACCCGTCCGAAATGAAGGGGTGTTTCGGGCGACGAGAGATACGGAACTCTCTCGCGCCGCTCTGAGTTTGGTTTCTGAAAAGCGCCGAGGGAGAGATTTGAACTCTCGAGTCCGAATGGACAGTAGATTTCGAATCTACCGCCTTGGCCAGGCTAGGCTACCTCGGCTTACGTCTCCACTATCGCCCGCCCTCGTTTAATCGGTTTCGATTTCTCCGAGACGACTCACCGCTGTCGGTGACACTCTGGATTGGCCAATGGGTCTAAGTTCACCGAGAACGCCTGTCCGAATACATGGATATCTCCGAAGCAAGCGCCGCCTGTGACCAGGTCCTCGACACGGTGAAGGGCGCGGTCATCGCAGACGACGAGTTCTTCGAGCGCATCATGCTCGGCGTCCTCGCCCGCGGTCACGTCCTCCTCGAAGACGTTCCCGGCACCGGAAAGACGCTCACCGCCCGCAGCATCGCGCAGGCGCTCGGACTCAGTTTCTCCCGCGTGCAGTTCACGCCCGACCTACTGCCCTCCGACGTTACCGGCACGAACATCTTCAACGAACAGGACCGCAGTTTCGAGTTCTCCGAAGGCCCCATCTTCGCGAACATCGTCCTCGCCGACGAGATCAACCGCGCGCCGCCGAAGACGCAGGCCGCCCTCCTCGAAGCGATGGAAGAGGGACAGGTGACCGTCGACGGCGAGACCCACCAGTTGCCGAAACCGTTCTTCGTCATCGCGACGCAGAACCCCGTCGAACAGGAGGGGACGTTCCCGCTGCCGGAGGCGCAGGTCGACCGCTTCTCGGTGAAGACGGCCATCGGCTACCCCAAACTCGACGGCGAAGTTGAACTGCTGCGCCGCCGCGCCGGACGCGACACGCGCAGTCCGTCCGTCGAGACAGTGCTCTCGCAGGACGAGGTGCTGGCGATGCGCGCGACGCCCGAGCGTGTCCGCGTCCACGACGACCTGCTGCAGTACATGGCCGAACTGACGCAAGCGACGCGCAGCGACCGCCGCGTCGCCGTCGGCGTCTCCCCGCGCGGAACCCAGCGGATGTTCGAAGCCGCCCGCGCGCGCGCCGTCTACGCGGGCCGCGAGTTCGTCACGCCCGACGACGTGAAACGCGTCAGCCACCCCGTACTCGCCCACCGCCTCGTGCTCACGCCGGACGCGAAAGTCTCCGACGTGGACAAAGGCGACGTGGTCGACGACGTGCTCAACTCCGTGGACGTACCGACCGTCGACTTCGAGAGGCGGTAGCGCCCACCGTCGGTCCGATTCGGTTCTTCGTTCTCACTCGCGGAGCGCCGCCACGAGCGCGACGACGCCCAACAGCAGGAACACGAGCGCGGTCACCGGCTGCCCGCCGCCGGCGGCTCGGTACGCGCCGTAGCCGAAGACGGTGGCGACGGTACCGACCACGAGCGTCGACGCCGCGTGGACGAGTTCGGCGCGGGTCGTGTCCGTCTCTCGACCCAGTTGCTCGCCGATTCCGATTCCGTTCTCGCCGACGTCCCACGCGAACACCGCCGCCAGCAGGCCGACGAGCAGCAGTTCGGGACCCGACCCCGCGATGCCGCCGAAGACGACGGCGGCGAACAGCGCGAGGCCGCCGGCGGTCACCACCCGCCGCGCGCCGACCAGCAGTCCTCCGGCGAGGACGACGACACCGGCGGCGGCGGCTGTCAGCGCCGTGGTCGAACTCAGCGCCGCCGCCACGAGACAGACACTGGCGCCGACAATCGACAGCGAGACGCTCAGAAGCGCCGGCTTCCGCGTGATTTCGCTCACGACGACCACCGTTCCCGCGCGCGGGCGAGTTCGGTCGCCAGCGACTCGTCTCCCCAGTCGATGACGCGGATGCCGGCGCGCCGGAGCCGACTCATCCGGTTCCGGCGCTCGACGCGCGCGAGGCGGCGACCCGGCGTCTGGTCGGCCGTCGGGTCGGGGCTGACGACGGTGACGAGGTGGCCGTAGGCGTCGAGTCGCCGCGCTGCGGTGACGACGTAGTCGTCGACGAGCGGCGAGAACAGAATCACCTGCGCGTCCGACGGGAGGCGACGCTGGAGCCGACGGAGGCGAATCGAGGGGAAGAATGCACTGTCCTCGGACGGCGTCGGCGCGAGCGACGGGTGCGTCGCCAGCAGTCGACGCCCGCGCGCTCGATGGTCTTCGCCCGTCCCTGGCGGCAACCAGAGTTCCTCGGCGGCGAACGTCGCTAACCCCACGCGGTCACCCCCGTCGAGCAGCGCGACGAACGTCTCGCCGGCAGCCTCCGCCGACCGCTCGACGGCGTTCGGCGCGTCCTCCTCCGGCGCGAGATACGCCTGCTCGCGGGCGTCGACGAGCAGTACGACGGTCGCCGCGCGCTCCTCGCGGAACTCCGTCGTCGCGAGTTCGCCGGTCCGCGCGAGTCGATTCCAGTCGACGCGCTTGAGCGGGTCACCGCGGCGGTACTCGCGCGTCGAGGTGAACTCCAGTCCCGCGCCCGCCACGTCCGTCGTGACGCGTCCGGCGTACTGCGTCGTCAGGCCGCGAAGCGGGAGGTTTTCGGTCGCCGATAGCGTCGGCTCGCAGCGAAGCACCGTCTTCGCGTTCGTCTCCGTCGAACGCTCGTTGCTCCCGCTCGCGTTGCGGACGATGAGCCGCATCGGCTCCCACTCGTGTTCGCCGCGCACCGCGCGAACGGCGTAGGAGAAGCGTGCCCGCTTCCCCGGCCTGAGCGCGGTTCCGAGTCGGGCGGTTCCCTCGGTCACCTCCAGGGCGGGCGGGACGCCGTCGACGACGCGGAGGTCCAACAGCGCCGACTCGCCGGTGTTGCGGACGGTGACGCTGACGCGGACCTCGTCGTCGGGGTCGGGCGTCGCGTCGTCGAGTTCGCGCTCCACCGCCACCGACGGCTCGGGGACGTCACCGCCGTAGGCGTAGGCGGCGTAGGCGATGCCCACCACGCCGGCGAGCAACAGCGCCGGCTGTCGGGGTGAGACGAGAATCGCCAGGCTACCGGCCAGGAGCGCGAACGCTTCGACGCCCGTCCAGCGGTTCGTCTCGAAGGCGCTCACCGTCTCCCCTCCTGAATCGCCACGAGCTCGTCGACGACGCGGCGGGCGCTCCGCGCGAACGGCGACTCGGTGCGGAACATCGCCCGGAGTCGGGAGGCGAGCGACGGACGGGGCGGCGACTCCTGCAGCGCGGCGGCCGCGACCGGGTCGTCGGTCCACGTCCCGGCGTCGAGCCGCGCCTCCGCCTCCTCGAGCGTCAGTCCACCGTAACCCGTCAGCGTCTCCAGCGCCGCCTCGCGGAGGCGTTCTCGGACTCGCTCTTGTTTCTGTGCGCGTCCCAGCGAGCGCCCGCTCGCGGAGTCGATGTCGATGTCGTCGCCCGGCGTCGGCACGTGGTATCGGAGCTCCGGGTCGTCGGTCTTCGTCGCGTGAAACGGCGTCTTGCGGCGCTTCAGACCGTACCGGACGCCCTGGACGAGCGCGAGCGCGCCGACGAGCGTCACGACGAGGTAGTCGAGGTCGAACAGTCCGGCGAGACCCCGGTCGGCGACGACGGCGAACCCGAACACCGTCGCGAGAAGACCGACGAACGCGGTGACGGTCCTCACCGTCGCTCACCACCGTCGGTGCCTTCGCTACCTTCGCCGTAGGCCGACTCGATACGCCGAAGCGCGGCCACCGCACGCTGCTCGCGCTCGGCGGTCACCTCACCGTCGCCGTACCGAACGTGTTCGAAGATGTCGGTGAGTTCGCGCACGTCCTCGCGGGCCATCCCGGCGTCCTTGGCGGCGGCGGCGAACTCCGACGGCGTGCTCGTCCGTGGGTTGTCGACGTCGAGCAGGCCGGTCATCTCGACCCACGCTCGGTACACCTCGTTGTCGGTGTCGGCGTTAGCTTCGATTCTGTCGGCGGCGCGCCCGGCGGCCTCCCCGAGGGCGGCCACGTCGGGTATCGGGTCGGCGTCGTCTTCGACGGTGTCGCCGCCGAGGGCGTCGTCGTCGCCAGTGGAGACGAAAAGCAGGAGCAGCGCCCCCACGAGGACGACACCGAGAACCGCGAGCAGCACTATCGTCGGCGTCGTGACGGTCTGCCCGGTGCCAGTGAGTCCCGACGATCCGGCCGACCCCGGGAAAATCGAACTGTTGTTCGTCATCTCTCCGCCGCCGAGACCGAACGACGACTCTGCTGTGACACAGGACGTGAGCAACACGTAGAATATCAAGACGAGACTCCCGAAGGAGACCGTGAACGCGAGGCCGAGGAGGTACGACCCCGTCCGGTACCGGGCGACAGCGTTCATGATGAGGAACGCACCGACGATGGCGGGGGCGACCCACCACTGCGTCAGCCACGGAACGCAGAAACTCAGCAAGGGGGCCGCCGACCCATCCTCGCCGCCCAGCGGGGCGGTTTCGCCCTCCTGTCCGCCTCCGACGGCACCGCTGTCAGACGGGCCGAGGCCGAGACTGCCGCCGTCCTCGGTGACGACGGCGGAGTCGAGCGTCGCGGCGGCGAGGGCGAGCGCGCAGACGGCGAGGGCGGCAAGACCAATCCGGAGGGCTGTCTCTCTCTGCACGTCACGTGATAGCGTGGCAACGCCGTATAGTGGTTTCGACGCCGACTAATCAACTATATATCACTAAAATCGGGGCGACGAGACGGACTCAGTCGGACGTGGTGGGTTCCAGCGCGCGCTCGTCGAGCAGGGGGAACGAGTCGAAGTAACCGTCGTCGACGCTCTCGGTGACTGCACCGTCGCGCGCGCCGTCGGTGACGGCGTAGCGGTACGCCTCCGTCCGGGCGTCGTCGTCGCCCAGCGGAACCATCGAGACGGTGGTCCCCTCGGGCGTCACCCGGACGAGGAGGTAGCCCTGCGGGAACGAACAGGCGGCGGGCGTCGTCACCTGCGTCACGCCGTCGGAGGAGTTCACCGAACCGCCGTCGTTCTCGCGGCCCGCGGAGACGCCGGCGACACGGGCGATCGTCGGCCAGTGGATGTGCCCCGAGAACACCAATTCGACGCCGGCGGCGTCGAGCGCCTCGGTCACGGCGTCGGCGTTTCGAAGTTGGTAGTGGTCCGTCCGAGGGAACCGCTCGACGAGGTCGCCGACGTGCGTCGTCGGGTGATGGAAGACGGCGACGGTCGGCGTCTCGGGGTCGACGGCGTCAGCCAGCCAGTCGAGCTGGGCCTCGGAGATGCGCCCCGCGTGGCCGCCGCGGAGCGTCCCGTCGATGTCAGAGGCGCTGTTGAGGGCGACGATGTCGATGCTGCCCAGACGGGTTCGATACGGGAGTTCCTCGGGGCAGTGCGCGGCGACGAACGCCGACAGCGGCGGCGTCTCGTGAGCATCGAACGCCTTCGGCACGTCGTGGTTACCCGGAACGGCGAGATACGGGGCGTCGAGACCGGAGAGGATCTCGGCGACGCGGTCGAACTCCGCAGGCGTGCCGTCCTTCGTCAGGTCGCCCGCGAAGACGAGGCCGTCGACGCCTCGGCGGTTCACGTCGTCGACGGCCGCTTCTAGGTGGGACTCGGTCCGGTGGAACACTTTCCACGTCCCCTCGGCGTCGGCGGTGACGTGGGCGTCGGAGACGACGGCGAACGTCGTTTCGGGGGCGGTCGGTCGATCGAGGTGGGCAAGTTCGATTTCGCGGGTGGGACCTGGCATCGGTGTTCGGCGGGGCTAGTTCGTCGGGCCGGGTAAACATATCGGCCACGTTATAACTTTGACAATATAGCGCACACGTGCTTTACGGAGGTCGGCGAGCGGAGAACGAGCGACATCGTCGACGCCGGCCGACGCAACCTATCGGTTATCCGTCCGCTCCGTCTCGCGTTCGACTTCGGGTGCGGACTCGCGGCGGTGGAGTTCGGCGCGCGCGTCGTTCGCCGTTTCGGTGCTCAAGAGGCGCTCCAACCGCCGTTCGAACTCCTCCTCGTCGAGTTCGCCGCTGGCGTACCGATCGCGGAGCGTGGCCAGCGCACGGTCGGTCTCGCTCGTCCCGGCCGTCGACGGACGCGCCGTCGCCGATCGGTCGGCGGTGTCGTGACGGCGTTCGTACCAGCGAACCAGTCCGATGGCCGCCGGAAGGAGACCGGCGAACCCGACCGGAAACGCGACCCAGAACCACCGGTAGTCCATCACGAGGAGACCGAAGGCGACGAGGAAGACGAGCGCGATGACGACGCCCGCGACGATCTGCTCTAACGGCGAGTCGCCGTCTCCGTCGTCTCCCTCGTTCGGACGGTTCCAGTCTCGGTCGCTCATTGGGTGAAGACAGTTGCGCGGGCGGCATAACAGTTCGCCGTCGTTCGATGCGCCGAGAGCGAGAAATCCGACAACGGACTACTGGTTCTCCGCCGGAGCGGCCACGAGGAACGTCCGTACCCCTCTGCGTTCGAGGTACAGTTCGAGGCCGGGTTCGCACTGCTCGTCGACGTACGCTGTAATCTCCGCGGCCGGGAGGTCGGTGACGTCGATGCACTTCCACTTCCGCGACTGCGTCGTTCGTCGGCGTTCTATCGTCGCGCTCATGCCAGTACGTTCGTCTGAATTGACTTGTAAGCGAGCCTAGTGGAGTGAAAGTGAAAGTAAGGGACTGAGTCGCTGTGATTTCCGTGCGCCGACTCCGGCGACTCCGGAACGACGAACTCTCACACTGTCAGTAAACGATTCCGTCTCGTTCGACCGACTACACTGGAGAGGCGGATTGCAGTTCAAAAATCGCCGAGCGAAAGTTGATTGCGCTTCAGCGACCGGGCGTCGTAGTCGAGTTCCGCGGCGAGGTAGTCGGCGAACTCGTCGGCGAAGCCGTGGTTCGTGTACACCTGCTCGGGGCCTGCCTGTTCGACGACCCGGACGAGTTCATCGAAATCGCAGTGGTCAGAGAGGACGAACGTCTCGTCGTAGTCGCCGCGGAACCGGAAACTCCGGTCGACTGCCCATCCCGAGGCGCCGACTTTCAGCGCACCCGTCTCCTCGACGATATCGTCGACGAACGCGAGTCGACTCGTCTGCGTCGGCAGTACGAGCACGTCGCCAGCGCCGAGTTCGACCTCGCGCGAGAACCGCGAGGCGTCGAACGAAACGTCGAGATGGTCTTCGATGACGGCGTTGATTCGCTCAACGGCTTTCGTGACGAACAGTCGCGACCGGTCGGAGCGCTGGGCGAGCAACTGGAGCTTCTGGGCACGACCCAGCGAGTAGCCGAACAGGATGGCGGGCGTCTCGTAGGTATCGTCGAGCCAATCGACCAGTTCGCGCTCGATTTCGTCCTGCGGCGCGAAGACGTACTCGGGTTTCCCGTACGTCGACTCGATTATTAACACGTCCGCGTTCGGTGGTCTGAATCCGTCGAGATAGAAACGGTCGCGCGTCGAGATGTCGCCCGTGTAGCAGTAGGTTCGCTCGGCGTCGTCGACGACGGCGGCCGTCGATCCGGCGACGTGTCCCGCGCTCACGAGTTCGACTGCCGGGTGCGACGTTGGGTTCAGCGGTTCCGTGTCGTCGCGGCGGACGTTCGCCAGCGCGGCAGTCAGTTCCGAGCAGACCATGTCGCCGGGAGCCGAGCGGTAGAGGTGGTCGCCGTGGGCGTGGCTTAGCACGTTGATTTCGCCGTTGACGTACTCACTGTCGGCCGCCACCGTCTCGCCGGTCGCAAGGTCGATTCGGATACCGTCGGTGTATCTGACGCTGCCGGTCACTGAGTTGGGAGACGGTTTCACGGACAAAGTCGGTTCTGCCAATTCGCCTCCCGCGACGGCAATTTCGCCGCCTTACAAAGATTCGAGGAAAGGTAGACGACTGTCTCCACAAGATTTCTCGAACAATCGTTGACGACGCCGTAGCCCGAAATGCGGTTATCGCTGTGGGCGACCTCGGCGGTATCCGTGAAGGTAACGCAAGGGACGGACCTCAACGACAAACTTCACAAGATGCCGTTCGCCAAACTCCTCTCGTACATCGAGTACAAGGCCCACCGCGAAGGTATCGAGGTAGTGTTGGTGGACGAAGCGTACACGTCTCAGACGTGCAATCGGTGTGCCGAGGAGGGCGTGCGGAACACGCAGGGGCGGTTCTGTTGTCCGCACTGTGGCTTGGACGACAACGCGGACAAGAACGGCGCGACGAACATCGGAAACCGAGTGTTGGGTAAGTTCTCGAAACCGTTATCCGACACGGGGGCTGTACTGACTCGGCCCGAAACTCATGTCGTCGTTGAACCTGAGAACTCCCAAGATTCCGTGGGCCTAACCCTCAGTGAGGGAACCCCACGACTTTAGTCGTGGGAGAAGTCAGTGCTCGTCGTACAGTCGCTCGACTTTCGAGAGGGAGTCGACTTCGTCGAGCGAGAGGTCGTCTCTGAACGCCGAGAAACGAGGGAACCGGAGTGCGTACCCCGACTCCGACTCGGGCGATCGCTGTATCTCCTCGTACTGGACTTCGACGACGACTTCCGGTCGGACGCGGACCTCGCGACCCGTCCGCTCGATGACTAACGGGTCGAGTCGTCTCGTCACCTCCGCGAGTTGCTCGTCGGTGAGGCCCGAGAACATCCAGCCCACGTCGCGGAACTCGCCGGTGGCGGCGTCGCGGCAGGCGAGGTGGAGTCGGCCGAGGAACTCGCTCTTTCGCCCCTCGCTCCATTTCGCGCCGACGACGACGAGGTCCAGCGGTTCCATCACCGGTTTCACTTTCATCATGTAGCCGACCCGCGAACCGGGTTGGTACGCCGCGTCAAGGTTCTTCACCATGATTCCCTCGTGACCGCTCGCGAGGGCCTCCTCGTAGAACACCCTGGCTTGCCGTTCGTCTTCGACTGCGATTGTGGTCGCCGGTTCGAGAACGTTCGATTCGCCGACGAAGCAATCGCCGAGTCGCTCGACGCGTTTGCGAAGCGATTCGTCGAGCAACGACTCGCCGTCGACGTAGAGCGCGTCGAACAGGTGCGTCACGACCGGGACGGACTCGACCAACTCCTCGACGCGGTTCTCGCGCTTGATGCGCCGAGAGAGTTCCTGAAACGGCATCGGACGGCCCGTCTCGGGGCCGTAACCGACCGTCTCGCCTTCGAGGATGCAGTCGTCCGCGGAGACGCGTTCTCGGACCGCCGCGACGACTTCGGGGAACTGCTCGGTCACGTCTTCGAGACGGCGCGTGAAGACGCGTACCTCGTCGCCGCGCTTGTGAATCTGCGTTCGGAGGCCGTCGTACTTGTACTCGCAGCGAACTGTCGGCCTGCGGTTCGAGAGTCCGGCGTCCGTGGCCTCCGCCTCGTCATCGACGTCGTCGCCTCCGTCATCGTCGCCGCGCACCTCGACCAGTGCGTTCTCGACGCTCTCGGCTTTCTGTGCGAGCATCACCTTCACCGGGCGGAACAGTTCCACGTCGAGCGCCCGAAGCCCCTCGATTCCCTCGTCGCGTGCCGTCTCGGCGACGACGCGGAAATCGTTCGTCAACTGGTGCGCGCGTTCGACCGCCGAGACGGCCGAGTCGCTCCCGTCGAGAAACGCCGCTGCGATGGCGTCGCGGACGGTTCCCTCGCCGATACCGAGACGCATCGCCCCGACGACGGTTCGGACGACGTATCGGGCCTCGTCGGGGTCGGCGCTCGTCAGCAGTTTCGCTACATCGTCGACGCGTCGCGACTGGCTTCCCTCGCCGGTGTACTCGGCCACGTCCGTGAGCGTCTCGTGGACGAGTTCGACCGTGAGCGTCTCCGAAAACAGCGTCCGTTGGGCCCGGTTTTCGACCGCCAGCGCGGCTGCATCGCCCAGATCGCCGCGCTCGCGCCACCACGTCTCGACCTGGTCGTCGTCGACGCCGGTCGCCTTCCATATCGCCTCGCGGGTGAGACTGGAGGAGACGCCGAGTTCGCGGCTATCCCACGCCGAAAACACGTTTCCGCGGACCAGCGTGGCGACGAGCGGCAACTGCGTCTCGCTCGCGGCGGCGAAGCAGTCGGCCAGAACGGCCGTCTTCTCGGTGGTGGAGGCGGTCGCTTCGAGGCGCCGGTACACGTCGACGAGGGCGGCGTACTCCATCGGTTCGACGTAGGTTCCGAGGGCGAATAAGACCTCTCTGGAGGAGGACTACGCCGAGAAGAACCCGCCAGTGACTGTTGGTGCGTGCCTGCGCGCGCAGAGCGAAGCGCGACGCGTCACTCCAACGACTCGGCGGCGTACTCGGCGACGTCGCTGGAGCCACAGCACTGACAGCGCTCGTCGTCCGAGTCGAGTGTGGTCCCGCAGCGACGGCATTCATAGAGTGTCGCGTCGCACGTTCCGCGTCGGACGGCTGCTTTGACAGATTCGAACATAGATTGTGGGTGGACCGCTTCCGGAACTCTTCAGGAAGTCAGTATCCGCAGGACACATTAGAATGTTTTCCATCCGCAGCGGAAGTGAACGATCGGCTTCAGTCGTGCGATTTTGTGCGATTGTTGTTCGATAAAAAGAGGGAACGGACGAACCGGTCCACGCGCCGACACGGACGCGTCTCGGGACGGACCCACCGGCGAGGTCAGTCCGCCCACGTCCACCGCGAATCGAGAACGTACCGGTAGACGCCGCTGATGACGATGGCGACGCCGTTGGCGAGGAGGTACGGCATTTCGCGCCACGACACCAGCGCGTAGAGGATGGCGAGCTGTATCGGGATGGCGCTGCCGCGGACGAGGTTCGTCTTCGCCAAGCCGACGAGAAAGGCGTTGACACCGGTGTTCTCGAACGCCTGAAAGGTCCAGGTGTTGTTCAACACGTACTGGAAGACGATGGTTATCTCGATGGCGACCGTCGCCGCGAGCAGGTAGTTCGCGCCGGCCTGCTCGACGAACAGCCACAGCAACACCATCTGGACGCCCGCGGCGATGGCGCCGACGATGACGAACCGACGCAGTCGGACGGCCAGCGGGCCGTCGACGAGGTTCCGAAGCAGCGCTCGTACCATCGTTATCGATATCCGAGCGCTGACAGACGGGTCTCGACGGCGTCGTTGACGGCGCTCTCCTCCGAGGGGTCGGCTCCCTCGGTCGTCGCGGTTACCATCTCGGCGTGCTCGCGGACCGGTTCGCGGAGTCGGGCGACGACGGCTTCGTCCTCGGCGGTCGGGTCGACTGCGCGGTCGGTCTGTTGGTCAGGGTCGCTCGGGCGGTGGTACAGTTCGTGCTCGCCGGTCTCAGTGTTCTCGATGTAGGTCCACTCGCGGGTCCGCGCGCTGACGAGCAGGTCGCCGTCGTCGAGGCTGCGCGGAATCGGCTGCTGGGTCACGTCGTCGCCGCGGACGGCGACCGACACGACCGGTTCGTCGGCGGGGTTGGCACCGTCGACGACGCTCGACAGGAGGCTTTCGCCGGTCCACTCGTCGGGGGCGTCGACGCCGAAGAGATCGCAAACCGTCGGGGGAACGTCGTCGAGACTGACCTGTCCGTCGATGCGCCGGGCGTCGGCTCCAGGCGCGTCGACGACGAGCGGGACGTGGATGAGTTCGTCGTAGAGCTTCGGGTAGTGGGCGAGGTGACCGTGTTCCTGAAACTCCTCGCCGTGGTCGCCGGCGACGACGACCGCCGTCTCGTCGCGGTGTCCCGCCGCGTCGAGCGCGTCGAGCACGCGCCCGATACTCGCGTCGACCTGTCTGACCGCGCCCTGATACAGCGTCCGGAGGTCCGAAAGCGTCCGGTCGCCGACCTCCCACCCGAGACCGGTTCGTGTGTGCGCCAAGAGCATCCGGTGGGTGCCGAACATCGCCGAGGAGACCTCGCGGATGTAGCGCGGCGCGGGGACGTACGGGGTGTGGGCATCCATGTAGTGAATCCACAGGAAGAACGGTTCGTCGGCGTCGGCGACGAACGAAGTCGCCGCCCGCTCAGCGTCGAGCATGCGCGAAGCGTCCAGAAACGGGAGGTCGTCCTCGTCCCGTCTCAGTCGCGCCGCCAGTCGGCGAAACGGCGACGCGGCGAGTTGGAGCCACCCCTCGACCGTCGGGTGGGCAGCGAGATACTGGCCGTAGAGGCTCGACCCGATGTCGGCGACGAACGGTTCGAACTCGTCGAAGCCCTCGTCGTAGCCCCAGTGCTCGGTGAGAAAGCCGTTGGCAGCGTTGAAGCCACCGGTGGCGACGTCGGCCGACGAGAGCGTATCGGCGAGCGTCGGCGACTCGGTCACGCCGATGTGACCCGTATCCGCGAACGTCGGTCGGGAGGCGAGTAGTCCGGGAAAGGAGAAGGGTGTCCAGTTGCCGGTCGCGAACGCGTGCTCGAATACCGTCCCCTCGTCGGCCAGTTCCTGCAGTACGGGCGTGTGCCGCTCGCCATCGTACGGACTGACCGCATCCGCGCGAAGCGAGTCGACCGTCACGAGTACCACGTTGGAGATGTCGGCGTCTGTCGTCATGGGTTTCGAGCCGTATTGCCGCAGACTGACGCCCGTCTGACCCCCACCCGACCGCCGTTTCCACCGACGCTATCGACGAGGCGGTCCAGTCAGTGTCGAAGGCGTGGACGCCAGTAACGTCCCTCCTACGCAGGTCACCCCCGTCACAGTTTCGGTTTCGACGAATGGTGTGAAACGGGCACGCTCGGGCGCGAAAACGGCGATCTAATCGGTTCGGAGTCGCTCGCTATCGGGCAGACGCGCGCTCGGCGACGCGACGACGTCCAGTCCCGGACTGTAGTAGCGAATCGGCTCACCCTCCGGGCGAGCGAAGCCGTTCGCGCGAAAGAGCGTCTCGGTTTCGACCGTCGCGTCGGCCGGATACAGCGTCCACGAGTCGTGGTCGACGTCGGTGTACCGAACCGTGCCGTCGGGCGCTTCAGTGTAGAACCGGTAGCGCTCGACGAGGAACTCGGCTAACGGGTCGTCGGCCGACGAGAACGGTTCGCCGGTCGGTCGGTACGTCGCGCGGTAGTGGGCGGGTCTGTCGCCGGGATGGAGTCGCCGACTCCGGAATCGGACGCAGTCGTCGTCCAGTTCGAGTGAGATCCGGGCGTAGTAGTACGGGAGGTGGTGGAACGCGCGCGCGCCGAGAACACTCAGAACCCCCTGCGCGTCGAGGCTGAAGAAGTACACCGCGGGTTCGCCGTCGCGGGTGACGTACGTCCGAAGGTTCAGTTCGGGAAGCGGCAGACCCGCCCATCGAGGCAGCCCCTTCGGCCGGACGTTCACGTTGGTGAACGGCACCACCGAGAGCCACCCGGAGCCGTCGTGTTCGTCGACGGCGAGCGACTCGGGAAGATGATCGGCGAGGCGGGCGGGGTCGACGCGCCAGTTTTCGAACAGCAGATGCCGCCACCCCATCGCTAGCAGGAGTACCATACTCGTGGGTTGGTCTCGACTGCAGTAAATTTCGCCGGTGTAGACCGGTTTCCGCCGGCGTCGACCGATTTCCGGTACAATCGGCCGGTTTCCACCGCCGTCAACTGCTTTCCGCCACCTTCGACGACGTTGCACCGTCGCCTCTATCGCTCACGATCGTACCGTCGCCCCTATCGCTCACGACTTCGAGAGTAGAATTACGTCCGACGGACGTCGGCACGAACCGTCGAAATTCGGGCAACTATCGCCTCGTTTTACTAAGTTCAACAAAAGTAATCCGCAGTAAAATATTTACGTCTCGTGTGGAACTGTCTGTCGTGATACAACATAACAGACGGACATTTTTGAAGCTCACCAGCACAGCACTCGGCGGCCTCGCGCTCGGCGCGGGTACCGCGGCGGGCGCGACGGGGGCGGACGAGCGGTTCCTCGTCGACTTGCGCGAGGTCTCCGCATCCGAGATCCCGGACGACGTCGAAATCATCCACGACCTGTCAGCGGTCGACCTGCTGGTCGCCCGCGGTGACGCGGCCGCCGTCGGCGGTGCGGCGGCGACGACGCCGGACGTGACCGTGTATCAGGCCAACGGGGGCGTCGCGGCCGAGAAAACGGGACCGAAAGCCAGCGGCGACGGCGCGAGCCACAACCACGACGGACCGGCGACGAACACCGAACTCCAGTGGGACAAGCGGGTCCAGAACGTCAGTGACCTGACCGACAAGCCGGGTGATGGCACGCCCATCCACGACGTGACGAAGGGTGCAGGTACGCGCGTCGCCGTCGTTGACTCCGGCGTCTACAACGTCCATCCCGACCTCGTGGACGTGGTGAACGAAGAGCTGTCGGCGAACTTCACGACCGACGGCTTGGACTTCCGTCCGAACGGCGCGGGCAGCCACGGGACGCACGTCGCCGGCATCGTCGCGGCGACGAACAGCAACGACGGTCCCGCCGGCGGCGTCCTCGGCACCGCGCCGGAGACCGAACTGCTCTCGCTGCGCGTCTTCTCGGGCGTCGAGGGCGCGACCGGCGACACGCTCGCTGCGCTCGTCTACGCTGCCGAGCAGGGCTGCGACGCCGCCAACATCAGCCTCGGCTACCCGTACCCATACGTCGACCCCGAGGAGTTCCCGGTACTTCTCGCCATCCGAGAGGCCTACAGACGCGTCGCCGAGTACGCCCGCTCGCAGGAGATGGTCATCGTCAACTCCGCCGGAAACGACGGACTCGACATGGACGCCGAGGGCATCCTGAGCCTGCCGACCGAGGTGGAGGGTATCTTCGGCGTCTCCGCCACCGGTCCCATCGGCTACGGCTGGGGCGACAAACACGACGACAACGAGGAGAAGTGGCTCACCGGCGATCGACTCGAAGAGGAGACGACGGACCCCGCCTTCTACACGAACTACGGCAGCGCCGTCGACGTCTCCGCCGCCGGCGGCGACGCCGACCTCGACGCGCTGAACGGCGGCGTCAAGGGCGCAGAGCGAGACCTTGTCTTCTCGACGGTCAATATCGTCGAGGAGGACGGCTCCGTCGTTTCCGGCTACGGCTGGAAGGCCGGCACGTCGATGGCCGCACCGCAGGTTTCGGCCGCGGTCGCGCTCGTCCGTTCGCTGCGCCCCGACGCCAGCGCCGAGGAGGTCGAGTCGCTCATCATGGAGACAGCGAGCAGCGCCGAGGGCGGCGAAACCTACCACGGGGCGGGCCACCTCGACCTGAAGCGGTTGGTGAAAGCGGCGGAGTAATCGGGAACGGCGTAGATTCGTCGCTCTCAGTCGATCCGAACGTCCGAAGCTGTTTCGAGCTGCTCGACGCGTCTCTCGAGTTCCTCGACGCGCTGCTGCAGACTCGGCCTCTCCTCGTCTTCGATGACCGTCTTTTCGAGCCGCCTCACCCGATTGACCAGCCCGCTGGGCGGCCGCTCGGACTGCTCCGAGGGAACGCCGGCAAAGTCCTCCGCCTCTGAGCCCAGCACGTGCCGTTCGAGCGTCTGCACCCGTCGCTCCAGTCGGTCTACGTCGCTCATCGTACCCCGTGTACGGCTTCACGCCACATGTACTCTGAGGTGCGTCGGAACAACGGTGATTCTGTCTCCGATCCTCAGCACCCGTCGATCCTACGGGTGATACTGTACGTATAGACGTACTCTACATCGAGACGCACTCTAATCCCTTCGAGAGTGTCAAAATCGCCTGTAACGGAATCTAAGATGCTTTCTCGGGTACCGATACTATGTTCGACCCGAAATCGAGTCGGCGGCGGTTCGTTCAGACCACAGCGGCCGGCGTCTGCGGCTCGGCAGTCGTCGGAACCCACACCAGAACGGCAAACTCGCAGCAGCAACCGAGTCCCGTCTCGAACGTCACCGAGGCTCAGGCCGCGACGGTGCGAATTCAGGCGCAGGGTACGTACACCTACCCCGACGAGAACCTCTCCGCACAGACGGCGGAGTCCGTTGGGGGTGGAACCGGCTTCTTCGTCGACCCGTCCGGCATCGCAGTCACGAACAACCACGTCGTCACGGGCGCCGGATCTCTCGTCGTCTTCGTGGGAGGAGACGACAGCCGGCAGGAGAGCGCGCGCGTACTCGGGGTGTCGGAGTGTAGTGATTTAGCCGTCATCGAAGTGTCGGGCGGTGGATATCCGTACTTCGAGTGGTTCGACGGGCGTGTCTCGCCCGGCCTGCCTGTAAGTGCTGTCGGCTACCCGGTCGGTCCGGACGGAACGCAGCAGTACCAGTTCTCGGAGGGGAGTATCGCCTCGGAGGCGAGACCGCTCTCGACGACCTGGGCGTCGGTCGACGAGATGATTCAACACAGCGCGGTCATCCGACCCGGAAGCTCTGGCGGTCCCCTGCTTCACGGCCGGACTGCGCGAGTTGTCGGCGTGAACTACGCCGGGTCGACGGAACTCGATACCTACCTCGCTATCAGTTCGGCGTCGGCGCGCGGAATAACTGCACAGCTCCGAACCGGCCGAGATGTCGAGTCCATCGGCGTGAATGGCCTGGCCGTTCTCAATCAGGAGGGCTCCATCTCGGGGGTGTGGGCCGTCGGCGTCGAACCCGGCGGTCCGGCGAGCGACGCCGGCGTCCAGGCGGGCGACATACTCACGCAACTGCAAGGTGTGAGTCTCGGTCTCGACGGGACGATGAGCAGTTACTGTCAGGTGCTGCGAAGTCACACGCCCGGCGACGTCATGTCGGTGCAGGTGCTTCGCTACGAGACCGGCGAACTGCTAGCGGGCGAGCTGAACGGCCGGCCGCTCGAACCCATCGCCGGATCGAGTCCGGGCGACGACTCCGCGAACCTCACCTCGGGCGATGGCTACAGCGGGTACGAGGACATCGTCGACGCCACGGGCGCTATCGCGGTCACCGTGCCGACGGAGTGGGCGGACAGGGACCTCCGACCGCTCGAAGTCGGGCCGAGCATCACAGCGTCGACGGACGTCCAGTCATTCAATCAGACGTTCGACGTGCCCGGCGTGTTCTTCGTCGCGTCCAGCGGACTCGGAACCGACCCAGCGGGGATTCTCCAGCAGTTAGCCGTTCAAGGCTGTACCTCGGAGCAACCGCAATCGTACGACGACGGCTACTACACCGGCCTCTCTCAGATCCAGAGGAGTTGCGGCGGCGGAGAGACGGTGCTCGCGAACATCGGTGCCACCTCGCCGGACGACTCCTACGGCGTCGGCGTCCAGGTACAGATCGTCGAAGAACGCGATTTCGAGGCGCTCGACACGATTATATTGTCGTTCCGAGCGATAGACGAGGCGAAAGTACCGTAGGTCCCGGTTCGTCACTCGCTCTGCGGGGGTCGTCGAGTGGCGACCGGGGAGTGCTACCGACCGCTGCCGTCAGTCGATGCGGCTGTCTCCGCTCCGTTCGGACTCGGCGGTCAGTTCCTCGATACGCCGTTCGAGTTCCTCGACGCGCTGCTCTAAACTCGACGACTCCTCGTCTTCGACGACCGTCTTTTCGAGTCGGTCCACCCGATGGACGAGCCCGCTGAGCGGCCACTCCGTTCGCTCCGAAGGAACGCCGCCGAACTCCTCCGCCTCCGCGCCCAGAACGTGGCGTTCGAGCGTATGTACTCGTCGTTTCAGTCGGTCTACGTCGCTCATCGTCTGAAACCGTACGGCCCTCGGTAGGATGTTTCCTCAGATACGCCAGTCGACCGGCCACTTCCTCGATCGACACGTCGTCATCGTCCGGTGAGTTCGCCGCGCGAACCGTTCACGATCGTTCCTCGCCCAACTGTCGATGAGTGAGTCGAGATAATTACTCCAATCATATGCGATACGAAGAGTTTAAAACAGAAAACAAGATTAAATTCTCAAAAATGTCGAACGAATCGGACGCAGGGAGCGACTCCGGAGCGTCGACGGGGGCGTTCGCCGTCGAGACAGCCGAGGCGAACCGGTCGCGAACGGCGGGAACGTCGAACGCGCGCTCGACAGAGCGGTTCACGCGTCCGCGGCGCGGTACGACGGCGAATACGCGTGGGACGAACGTGCCGCGGCCGTCGACGCGTTCAACGAGACGTTCGACGGTTACGTCGACGGAATCGAGTCGTCGCGGGTCGAACGCGGCGTCGTCTACTGGGTGACCGCGAACGCGACGGCGGGGACGCAGTGGGCGGAGACGAACTGTCCGCGCGGACCGAACCGCGAGTTCGGCCCCTGCGAGTCTGTCGGCGACATCGTCGTTCAGGAGCGAGCGGGAGACGCTGTCGTCGTCGCGGTGAGTCTGGATGTCCGAGTGACGACGGACTGCGGCCGAATCGAGATGACGCGCGTGGTGACGGTCTGAGACGGTGACGACCGAAATAGACTGAGGAGGTGAAGGGGGCTGTAGGGCCGCTGAGCGCCCCGATAATGTCTCATTTTCGACCAAATTGTCACGCGAAGCGACCGGATAACGGCTTCGACAACGGGGTAGCCACGAACAGCTCGATTCGTCAGTTACACCGGCTAACGGGGGGACGATTCGACTACACTGCTGGTCGTTCCGCACAACGGAAGTTACCGTTCGACCATCTTCGAGGCTAATATTGTTCTCTTGAAGATGACACGGAAAACAGACCGACTCTCGTGAAAGTTTCAACTAAAAATCAGGTATTTCGGGGAACTGCCGTAAAATGGCTCAATAGCTATGGACACCATAACAAGATAGTTGTCCTCTATCCAACACTTGGGGGTTTCACAGATGGATGGGAGTTATATCGAAGACAATCACTCAGAGACGGTTACAGTGTCTCCGCGCGGAGCGTACGCGCTCGGAGTGGTGATGGGAGAGAGCGAGGAGCGGCATCTTCTCCGTATTCTCGCCCATGCGGTACAGCAGGGTTGTCCACTGTTCTCGGTCCGACGTGACGGATCGATACTGCACGCTATTGGGTCCGACGACGACCCGATAGAGGTTCATCTGCAGACGGGATCACCCGTTGCCGACGCGGAGACGGCACGAGAGACACTCGTCGAACTCGCTCGGACGTACGGACTGCGCGGACTCGTCGTTCAGACGGACCCGACGATGCGAATCGACTTCGACGCAAGTTTCGACGCGCTCGAAGCAGGAGACGAGTTCGTCGTCGAAGCGCAGGCGGCGGAGGCCGAAACCCTCGAAGCGCCGGTCGTCGTCGGCATCCCGGCCTACAACGAGGAACACGCCGTCGGTTCGATCGTCGCCGAAGCGAGGGAGTACGCCGACATCGTCGTCGTCGTCGACGACGGAAGCGTCGACGAAACCGCAGAACGAGCCGCCGAGGCCGGTGCCGTCGTCGTCGAGCATCCGGAGAACCGCGGCTACGGCGCGGCGCTCCGGACGCTGTTCGAGGAGGGCAAGCGGCGGAACGCGTCGAGTCTCGTCGTGCTTGACGCGGACGGCCAACACAGTCCGTGCGACATCAAGCGACTGCTCCGACAGCAGGAGGAGTGCGGTGCCGACATCGTCATCGGGAGTCGCTTCACCGGTACCGTCGAGAGCGACATCCCGCTGTACCGACGGTTCGGTATCTGGGTCATCAACGTCCTCACCAACGTCGGACTCGGAGGGTTTCGTAAAGAAAACCGTATCAGCGACACGCAGAGCGGGTTCCGAGCGTACGGCGCGAAGGCGTTGCAGACGCTCGCCGACGACGAGACGCTCGGGTCGAACATGCGAGCGAGCACGGACATCCTGTTTCACGCCCGCGAGCAGGGCCACCGAATCGACGAGGTGGGCGTTCGCGTCCGATACGACCTCGAAGACACGTACACGGAGAACCCAATCTCACACGGCTACTCGGTCGTTCGCGGGGTCCTTCCTCTCATCGAACGGGAGCGACCGCTGACCACCGTCGGCGTCCCCGGGTTCGTCAGCACGTTCGTCGGACTGAGTCTCGGCTTCTGGTCGGTGTTCGAGTACGGCCAGTCGGGTCAGTTCCCGATAGAGGTCGTCTTCGTCTCACTAGTGTTGCTCCTCGTCGGCTTCGTCGGCGGCGTCGTCGCCATCGTTCACCAGTCGCTGCGGGAGGCCGAGATTAGATGAGCCGCGAAAACGCAGGAGACGCCGAAAAAAGGAGCGACTGGCGGTCGAGGGCGGGTCGTCTCCGAAGGCGGTTCGCCGTCGCCGTGAGGTCGATTTCGGCGACGAACGTCGTCATCGCCGCGGCGCTCGTGTTCTCGGTCGGGACGGTCGCTTACAGCGTCGGCACGGACGCGCAGGGCGACCAGTACACCGAACTGTACGTCCTCAACGACAGCGCGGACGGTCAATCGATGGCCTCGACGTACCCGGACGAACTCGTCGTCGGCGAACCGACTCGGCTGCTCGCCGGGGTCGAAAACCACGAAGGAACGACGCAACCGTACACACTCGTCGTCCAGCTCCAGCGGGTCGACGCCGGGTCCGATTCGGCGTCGGAACCCGTCGTGAGCGAGACACAGCTCGTCGGCCAGTTCGACCGGAGCGTCGATCCGGGCGAGCGGTGGCAGATTTCGCACCGCGTCGTTCCGGACCAACGCGTCAGCGGTGAGAGAGTCAGGCTCACGTACCTCCTCTACCGCGGTGACGCGCCGCAACAGCCGACCGTCGAGAACGCATACCGGGCGGCTCACATCTGGGTGAGTGTTTCCGATGACTGACGGCCGGCATCTCGACGACCTGCCGCCCCCACGGCGAACCAACCCACCGCGACAACGTCACCAGCGAGAGGGGTCGAACGCGCCCGAAACCCGGAAAGTCGGTGAAAGGTGTCAATCTCAACGATACGAACGCACGAGATGATAGTACGCTGATAAAATTACAGAACTATATTATAGGTTTACTGATGAACATACACGCTCACCCGACGAACATCCTCAGTTTCGATGTCGAGCACTGGCACTCCGCGACGCTCCTCGACGGGACCGTCGACAGCCCGGTCGACCGCATCGAGACCTCGACCCAAATCGTCCTCGACGTACTCAGACGGTACGACGTCCGTGCAACCTTCTTCATCGTCGGCAAAGTCGCCGAACAGTATCCGGAGCTCGTCAGCCGAATCGCCGACGAGGGTCACGAAATCGCCTCGCACGGACACACACACACGCCGCTTTTCGACCTATCGCCCGACACCTTCGAGCGCGAACTGACGATGTCGTCGGACGCGATACAAGAAGCCTGCGGGCACCGGCCGGTCGGGTTCCGTGCGCCGAACTTCTCGGTTACGCGGAAGACCGAGTGGGCGTTCGAAGTACTCGAATCGAGCGACTACCGCTACGATTCGAGCGTCTTCCCGATGCGGACGCCGATGTACGGTGTCTCCAACGCGCCGCTTCGACCGTATCACGTTCCGGGGAACGACCCGTTTCGATCCTATCACGTTCCGGGGAACGCGCCGTTTCGTCCGCCGCTATCGGCTATGCCGGCGACCGACCTAGTGGAGTACCCGCTCGCCGTTACGGACACACCCGCCAGACTTCCCGTCGCCGGGGGTTTCTACGCGCGCCTACTGCCGATTCGTCTCATCGAATGGGGGATTCGCGGACTCAATCGACGCGGCATCCCGGCGACGATCTACTTCCACCCCTGGGAGTTCAACCCCGCCGTAAGGACGCCGGAACCGTCGCTCCCGAAACGGTTCGTCAGCTTCCACGGCATCGAGGGCACGGCCGCAAAACTAGAGCGGTTGCTTCGGACGTTCGAGTTCGGAACGATACGCGACGAACTCGACGCTTCAGAGGGTAACGACCTGCAGACGACCGCGACCGAAGAGTACGCATGAGCGACTCACGAACGACACGCACGGCGAACGAAGAACCGACTATCGAACGTTGCGCCGACTCGACGGCGTGGAATCGATTCGTCGAACGCGTCGACGGACCGCCGTTCGCGCTGTGGGCGTGGGGGGACGCCGCCGAGGCGTACGGCCACGACCGGTGGTATCTCGTCGCCCGCGAGGGCGGTGATATCGTCGCCGCCCTCCCACTCGTCCACATGTCGAGCAGGCTGTTCGGCTCGAAACTCGTCTCGCCGCCGTACGGCGAGCGCGGGTCGGTGCTGCTCAGCGACGACTCCGACGCCGCAACGGACCGCGCTGTCGACCGTCTGCTCGAACGGACACGGGCGCTCGCGAATGCGCTCGGCGTCGAGTTCGTCAGCCTTCGAGGGAGTCGCGTCAGCGGCCTCTCGGGGTTCGAGCACAGGAGGCGGTTTGTCACGTTCCAACTCCCGCTGGAGTCTCCGGAGACGATCTGGGACGGAATCAAGGACAGCCGACAGCGTCAGGTTGCACAGGCCGAAGACGCCGAACTCACCTACCGAGAAGGTAACTCGCTTTCGGACCTCGAAGCGTACTACCGGTTGTCGCTGCGGTCGATGCGCGGGCACGGAACGCCGCCGCACTCGTTCGCGTTTCACCGGACGCTCTGGGAGGAACTCGGTGAGGACAACGTCCACCTCGGGATGGTCGAACGGAACGGCGAGTTGATAAACGCGATTCTGGACTTCTCGCTCGGGTCGACCGTCTATCAGTGGGGCGTCGTCAACGATTACGAGTACCGCGATCTGAACGGAGGGAGCCTCGCACTCTGGAAGTCGCTCGAATGGGCCAGCGAGGCGGGACACGAGACGTACGAGTTCGGTCGAACCCGCGAAGGGTCGGGCGTCTACCTGTTCAAGAAGAGCTTCGGGGGACAGAAGACGTGGTACGACGACTACCACTACTTCCCGACCGGAACTGGCGAACTTCCGCACCCCGACGACGACACGTACGACCGGGCGAAGGAGCTCTGGCAGCGACTGCCGATTCCGGTGACGCAGTACGTCGGCCCGCGGATTCGGGGGAAGATAAGCCTGTGAGCCGTAGAACCGCAGACGACCGACCGATAGAGAACCACTAACAGATGGATTCACCAGAAGAGCGAATCTCGACAGCACGGGAAACGACACGAAACCACTCAGCGCCGACAGTACGTCGACAGGAGAGCGACGAACTCCCGGTCTCAGTGTGCATCACGACGAAGAACAACGCCGACACCATCGGCCGATGTCTCGAGAGTGTCAGCGAATGGACCGACGAGATCGTCGTCGTGGACACCGAGAGTACCGACGGGACGGTTGAAATATGCGAATCGTACGGTGCCATGGTGTATCAGCACGAGTTCGAGGGATTCGCGCAGATAAAGACCACGGCGATAAACCACGCCGAGAACGACTGGGTGTTCGTCTTGGACGCCGACGAGGAGATTCCGAATGCACTGCGCGAAGAGATCTTCCGCGAGTTCGGTGCTCCTGGCATCGTCGCGTTCAGAATGCGGAAACGCGAGCACATGCTCGGAGCGAGAACGCATCAGTACCACTTCAGACGGCCGTACCTCGCCCGTAAAGATGTCCTCTACTACCAGCAGGACTTCATCTGGGAGCGTCTCTCGGTCAAAGACGAGTTCGAGGGGCGAACGCGAGACCTCTCGAACAGCATCGAACACTATCGGTTCGAGCGCACTTCGGAGATGGAGCGAAAGATTCAGCAGTACAGCGCTTTAGAGGCGATTCAAATCGTCGAATCGGATAAACGCGACGGGGCGCTCGCACTGCTCGGCCGAGGGCTCGCGGTCGCGGCGAGCAGACTTGTCGTCGACAAGGCAGTACTCGACGGTTACCGGGGGGTGTTCATCGCGTTCATGGAGTTTTATCAACTCGCCGTCGCGTATCCGAAAATTCGAGATATCTACCGGCTCCAAGAGGAACATCCGGAGAACTGGCGCGAGATATGGCTCGAAGAGGAGTGCCAACGATAGCGATGAGAGCACGCGACCACGGGGAACGACCGTGACCGAACGGCATCGATCACGACGCGAGTTTCTGCGAATCGGTGCGGTCAGCGTCGGCGGAGTGGGGGCGGGGTGTCTCGACCGAACGCGCACCGACTCTGTCACCGAACCCGGTTCGGTCGAGCAGATGCGCCCTGTCGACATCTCCGAGATGGAACTCGTGTTCGAAGATCGGTTTCGGAAGAACGCGATAGACCGCTCGAAGTGGCAAACGAAGTATCCGTGGGATGGAGATGCGCGAACTCACAACCACGACGCCTACGCGGCGGAGGACAACGCATTCGTTTCCGACAGGAGGTTGGTGCTCAAAGCAGAGAACCAACCACGGATGGGAAAGCCGTACACCACCGGCGTCGTCTCGGCGAAGAAGGTGTTCAAACCGGGGTATTTCGAGGGCGTCATGAAACTTCCCCCGGTCGAACCGGGGTTCTGGCCCGCGTTCTGGCTGACCTCCGCTTCGTACTGGCCGCCGGAGATTGACATCTTCGAGGTGTTCGGTAGGGACCCGAAACTCTACATGACGTACCACTTCATGGGCGACGACGAGGAGCCGGATAGAGTGAGAAAGACGTTCAGCGGTCCCGATTTTAGCGCCGAATACCACACGTTCGCCGTCGACTGGTCAAGGGAGCGAATCGTGTGGTACGTCGATGGGGTCGAACGGTTCCGCTACGCCGGTGAGTACGTGAGCGACGAGTACATGTGGCTCATCCTCAACTTCGGCGTTGGCGCGAACTTCTTGGCGCAGCCACGACCAGAGACGTTCCCGGCGACGTACGAAATCGAGCGTGTGCAGGCGTGGGAGCGGTAGGTGGGAAAGAGAAAGAGAGGGGGAAACGAAAGAGAACCAGTGTCTCCCTCCGACAGTTATCTGAGGTCGGTCAGTCGGTGTAGTCGACCACGTCGCCGTTGACCGTGGTCGTCACGTCGCCGCCGAACGTCGACACGTCGATGATTTCGCCGTCGATAATCCAGTAGGCGTCGGTTCCGCCCACGACTTTCCCGAATATCGTACTGCCGTCGAGGCTGTCGTCTCCGTTGATCGATGCACCGGAGACGTCAGCCTTCAACACCGAGGCTGTGGTCTCGACGATGTATCTCACCATTCCGTCGCTGTCCGCCGCGCGGTCGATGCGGAGGAGATTCACCCGCTGGCCGTTGACGAAGACATCCGCCTGGCCGTCGAGCGAGAGCGACGTGAGCTCTCCCTCGAAGGCGTACTCGTCGCGGCCGCCGGCGACGCCGCCAGTTGCGGTCGTCCCCGAGATCGAGTCTTCCTCGTCGAGTCCGTTGGCGCTCTCGATAGCACCAGAGACTGTCAGCGAGTAGGACGCTGACCCGCTGTAGCTACTGCCGTCGATGGCGAGCGTGTTCGGGAGTGAACTCCCAGAGCTGTCGTCTGAATCCGACGAACCGCCGAGCGTGTCGGGGTCGACGGGCTGATCGTCGATGAATGCTTCGAGCGCGCCGCTGTAGGTGAAGGCGGTGATTTCGCCGTCGTACCAGAAACCGGGTAAGGAACTCGTCTTCGAGACGGTCCCGCTGGCGCTGCTTCCGTCGCTCGCGACCTGATAATCGGCCGTGTTTCCGCTGTCGTCGAGACGAATGTTGCTCGCCTCGAACTCGAAACTCGCCTCGCTGCCGTCGGCCGAGCGCAGCCAGAGGTAGTGTTCGCCTTCGGTCGTTCCGTCGTCAGTATCATCGTCATCGCCATCACCGGTACCGGAGTCACCGCCGGAGCCGCGCTCCCAGACGCGAACCCAGTCGACGAGCATCTCTTCGTCCCACGAGACGGACTTGTCGGTCTCACCGATGCGGTCGATGTGGAGACTCAACATCATGTACTGTGGGCCGCCGTTCGACATGGCGGTGAGCGCGTTGTCGTCGGTGAAGTCCGACACTTGCACGCCGTCGACGTAGTGACGGATGAAGCCGTCGCCCCACCAGCAACCGTAGATGTGGTAGTTCTCGGTGACGTCGTCGCCGGGTTCGTACCGTTCCTGCGAGTGAGTGTGCGTCGAGGAGTCGCCGGGTTCGGTCGACGTTGACCAGTGGAGCGTGTGCCGCGAGAGGTGGGTGTCGTCCCACCCGCTTCCGTCCTGCATCACTTCGACGAAGTCGATTTCGGGCGGCCACGCTTCCGTGTCCGGTTTCGACCAGAACGCCGGGAGGAACCCTTCGCGCTTGGGCATCTTGATCTTCGCTTCCCAGTAGTGACCGGAACCGTACGCGGCGATGCCGCGGGTGTTCACCGCACCGGTCTGGATGTTGCTCCCGTCGTCGTGACTGGCAGAGAGACTGAGCTGATTGTTCTGAACGTTGACGTGCGAGGAGGTCACCGTCGCGGGGGAGTTGTTCTCGGTCGTCCCCCATCCGAAGCCGAGGTCCCACTTCGAGGAGTCGAGCGACCCCGCGTCGAAGTAATCTTCGAAGACGATAGACCAGTTCTCGGGGTCCTGCGGGCCTCCCTCGTCGACTGCTGCCGCTGCCGTCGTCGAACCGAGGCCGAACCCGCCGAGCGCCACCGCGCCTGCGCCGGTCATCTTCAGGTAGTCACGCCGGGCCATCCCTGAGTTTACCTCTTTTTTTCTATGCTTTTCTTCTCTACTTTCTGAGTGTTCACGTGCCATGCGTCCACTTCGGTGACTATCAGTTTCTCATATAATACTTGCTATTTTGTAAGTGTTGATTTCACTGTAGTTCTTTTGTACAAATTGTACGTCTAGCTCCGTAAACAGAAATAACTAGCAGAAATGGAGTCTAAAATTGAATAACCCAAATTCAAAATAGAAATACACCTGTTCTGATGTGTCTTCTACCGTATATGCGTTCAGAAAACGATCTTCACGACGAAATACTTAATATATCGTTCCCCTAGACAATTGCCGTATCTGTGCCATAGCGGGCATAATAGGGCCAAATAGATTCGGAGAAATCGGCCCCAGTCCGAGGGGGAGAACTCGGAGGAATACACGCACACTATTCCGATTATTGATATTAAATTAGCCACGACACCGACGTTCGGGGTAAGCGCTGACAGGAAAGGAAATACCAGAAAAGTAGAAAAACACATATCACAATTCAGACTATTTATAGTGGTATGTGGCCTTGGGGACACCTCGCTTTCGGCTATCTGTTATACACTACCTGGATACACCTAGTCCACCGCCGCTCGCCGACCGGTCTCGAAGCGCTCGCACTCGCGTTCGGCACACAGTTTCCGGACCTCGTCGACAAGCCGCTGGCGTGGACGTTCGGGGTTCTACCGAGCGGGCGGTCGCTCACTCACTCGCTCCTCGTTGCTGTCATCGTCATCGCCGGTGTCTTCGTGCTCCTCCGACGACGTGGCGTGGACGAGTACGCGGTAGCGTTCGGTATCGGGTACTTCTCTCATCTCGTCGGAGATTCGCTCAAACATCTACTCAGCGGTGAGTTCGAGATGCTCGCGTTTCTGCTCTATCCGATCACCTACACCGACTACGGCGTCGAACAGGGATTTCTCTATCACCTCTCGGAACTTCGGTTGACGCAGTTTCTCGGCCCCGAGACGCTCGTCATCCTTCTCGTCGTCGCTATCTGGGTTCGGGACGGAACACCGGGTCCCGGAGCGCTCGTGCAGCTACTTGGGTGGACGTACCGTCGTCTCACCCGAACCTGAGAAGACGTAACTCGGAGCGAGGAGGATACGAGCCGCGAACTCACGTTACCGGTATCGGCCGTATTAGTCTCCTGTCGGAGTTCGGGCTGCGACGATGGTCGGCTCTTTGTCGGTTCTCGACACTGCCAGCGTCTCGGTCGTAAATCCAAATGATTCGAGCAGCGTCTGCAGCACGTCTCTGTTATGGTGCGCCTCCGCGTAGACAAGCCGGCAACGCTCCGACGAGAGTGATTCTCGAAGCCCCTTGAGTACGTTGACGCCAGACCCTTGAACGTCCATTTTCACGACGGTCGGCGCAGGAATCTCGTTCTCCCGAACGAGTCTGTCGCCTGCGACCGTCTCGACGGGAAACGAAGTGAGTGGCTCGCCACTCGGATACACGGTGTCGAGAGAGCCGTGCTGCGCACCGGGAGACTCCGTGTCGTAGACGTAGAACTCCGTCTCTCGGCTCTCCGCGGCGAGTGGTCGAGTTTCGACTTCGGCGACGATATCGTTCGCCGCGAGGTTTACGCGCAATCGTTCGACGTTCGGCGGATAGGGCTCGAACGGGACGACTGTCCCGGTTCGTAGCTGATTGCCGACGAGACAGCTATAGATACCGATGGTCGCTCCGATGTCGTAGAACACGTCGTCTTCACGGATGTTTTTCAGGACGCGTTCTAACACCGCCTCTTCGTCCCAGATGCGGTTCTGAAGGCTGTTCCACTCGACGAACGTGGATGGTCGGAAGACGGCCGAGGCGCCTCGGGTTCGGAGGGTGTACGTCGGGTCGGTGCGGAGGTACAGACCGACTGCCGACGTGTACGCTCGGCTTCCGTATTCGTATGCGGGCGTCCCCCAGAGGAGATCGCCGAGGGTGCCGATGAGCGCCATACGCTCGAACTACCTCGGACAGACCCATAACTTGTTTGACAATAAAACGAAGGCAAATGGATACGAGAAATTCATTTTTGATGTCCGGAGAGAGATTCTGAGAACGTATCTTGAGGCATTAGGGTTCAGAGAGAGAAGACAGTACGATCTCTGGCACAATACCTTGATATCTTGTCAGGTTGTGGTGTCCGTAGCTCATGACGTCTTCGAGATTCAGGAACGAAGAGGGGAGAGACAGTCGATCGATAGTCATCCCCGCTAACCAGTCAGTGCACGCTGTGGGCTGCGTTCGCTCGCTCGGCCCCCGTGGCGTCCGTACGATCGTCGTCTCCGACGACAGGACGGTTCCGGCAGCATACTCACGATACTGTGACGAAGCAATCGCCGTCCCGTCCCCGCACGATGACCTCCTGGCATACGCTCGGGCCCTGCTGACACTAGCAAAGCGGCCGGACGTGGCGACGATCGTGCCAACTCGCGAAGAGGACACGTACGTTCTCTCGAAGTATCGCTCGGAGTTCGAACCGCACGTCACTGGCCTGTGGCCGCCGTACGAGTCACTGGCGATAGCCCAAGACGGCTACCGCTTGGCGAAGGCCGCCGAAGAGGTCGACATACCGGTTCCGAAGACGGAATTGCTGGACGATGTCGACGACTGGAATCGAGAACTCATCGTCAAGCAGCGGTACGCGATACTGACCTCCGACTACACCGACTCGCTCGCCGAACACGAGTGCGAAGGTGGCGGACAGGAGCCCATCTATCTCGAAACGAGCGTCGAACCGGACAAGGTGGCGATCACCGAGGCGTTTCTCGGCGAGACGCCGATCGTTCAGGAGTGTACGTGGGGAACCGAGTACTCTTACAGAGCGTTGTTCGACCACGGCGAACCGGTTGCGACGAGTCTCCGAAAACAGATTCGAGGCAAGACGTACGCCGGAGGTGCGAGCGTCTACCGGGAGATGACACACGACGAAACGGTCGAAGGGCACGGGAGACGGTTGCTCGAACATCTCGACTGGCACGGTCTTGCCACGGTACAGTTCATGAAAGACCGAGAGACAGGCGAGTTCAAACTCCTCGAGATCAACCCCCGTATCTGGGGGTCAATCCTCCTCGACGTTCGAGCGGGAGCGGACTACCCGTACAACTACTGGCTGCTCGCAACCGGACAGAGAGACCGTATCGACCCGACGTACGAGGTCGGCGTCGCGAGCCACCTGCTGTTCGGGGAACTCAAATATCTTTCGAGCGTCCTACGAGACGATTTCCCGAACGTCGAACGCCCGACGTTTGCGGAGGCGCTCCGAGAGGTGGGCAGTTCGTTGTACCACCAGCCGAATTTCGATTATCTGAATCTCAGAGACCCGCGACCGTTCGCGCACGGCGTACTCAACACGCTCAGCATCGAGGAGACCGTGAGACGGCTACGGGGGGCCGACGCCGACGAGGAGCTCCCGGAGACGCAGTCACTCACTGACGACAGCCTCCCGGTGGAGACGACGGACCAACGGATGACGTCGAACAGGAGCAACTAATCCGTGGACCTCGGTCGTTCGAGTTTCAGTCTCTTCCTCTCGAAGACGGGGATGGGAATCCTCATGTTCGGAGGGATCCTCTACTTCGCTCGGACGCTCGACGCCACACAGATGGGGATCTTCTTCCTGTTTTTCGCGGTTCAGGGACTGTTGTCCATCCCTGCGGACCTCGGTCTCAGGAGCGCACTCGAAAAACGATTGAGCGAGGGCGGAGACCTTGACGAGATACTCGGGTCTGCACTTGCGTTGAAACTCGGGTTACTTGCGGTCGTCGGAACGGTGATTTTTCTCGCGCAGGGGCCAATCAACCGCTACTTCGGCGCAAATTTGGCGATGTTTCTCATCATCACAGTGATCCTTCGGGAACTCTCGCTGTTCTACATCCACGCCGTTCGCGGTGAACTGCGCGTCGGCGAGACTGCACCGATCGAGTTCACGCGACGACTCACGTGGGTGGGAATCGGTGCGTACCTCGTCAGCACTGGATACGGTGTCGAAGGTATCGTCATGGCGCTCATCTGTAGCTCGCTTGTCTCGCTCATGTGGGCGTACACTAAGTGCAACGTCGGTATCGGGCGACCAAGCCGTGGACACATTGAATCATTGTTCGCGTTCTCGAAATACGACACGGTGAACTCTATCGGTGGACACGTCTACCAGTGGATGGACACGGCGATCATCGGATTCTTCCTCGCGTCGTCTTTCGTCAGCGCGTACGAGATCGCGTGGCAGGTGACGCTCCTCGTGTTGATGTTGAGCAACTCCATCTCGCTGACGCTCTTTCCGCAGATCAGCCAGTGGAACGCGAGCGCCTCGACGAACCAGATCGAGTCGACCATCTCGACGGCCATCGGGTTCGCCACCTTCATTTCGATTCCCGCAATCGTCGGATCGGCCATCTATGCGACCGAGATACTCCGATACACGTTCGGCCCCGAATACACCATCGCGGCGACGGTACTCGTCGTCCTCATGGTGGAGAAACTGTTCCAGTCGTTCAACGACATTATCGGTATCTCGGTCCGTGCAATCGATCGGCCGGACCTCGCCGCCCGAGCGACGGTTGTCTCCATCGGTATCAATCTCGTACTCAGCCCGGTGCTTCTGCTGAGCATCGGATTGGTCGGTGCCGCACTCGCGACGCTGCTCTCGTGGTTGGTCAACACGCTGCTTCACCTGCGTTACCTGAAGCAACACGTTACGGTCCAGATCCCGTTCAGACTCGTCGGATGGTACGCGCTCTCGTCCGTACTGATGGGCATCACGCTGGCGGCCGTGAAATCTGCAGTTCCGGTCGACGGGATACTGATTCTCCTCGTACAGATTGCGCTTGGTGCCGCGCTGTACGTCGGGTTCTCGACGGTCATCCCGGAGGTCAGAAACCGGATAATTATCCCGAGCGTCCGGATGTTCGATCTCCCGGTCGGACGATGAGTCCACGTTCGCCCCTTTGAGACCGCCTCTCGGTCGAACGAACGCCGAACTACATCTCCAAAAAGATAGTCAAATTGACAGGGAGTAACATCTCAACTGAACAAGATATATCTCACTCTCTCTGGTAGGCACAATCGCGTAATTTACCGTACCCGTCTGTCAGGCGAAGTATCCTGAGCTGAGGGTAGAACAGATACGATTCATGACGCTAAATGTCACGCAAACTGAGAGGATGGTCGGATGGGGACCGACCGTAGTTGGTACAGTCGTCGTTGCAGTTCTCGCCGTGTTCTGGGTGGCACTGCAGTGGCCAACAAGCGGTTTCGTCGTCGCGAGCGTGCGAATCGTCACGGGCCTCGCGCTCCTCCTGATCGTCCCGGGGGCGTTGACCGCTCACCTCTGTCAGAGACGAGCGAGTACGTCCGGAACGTTCGCGCTCGTCTCTGTCGCGGTGAGTCTCGCAGTTCTAGGGGTTCTGACGCCCGCGGCGGCCGTCGTCCTTCCGCTTTTGGGCATCGACGCACCGTTGTCTCCGTTCCCGCTCGCCGTCCTCCTCACGCTCGTAATCGGTGTACTCACGGGGTTAGTGTACCACACAGACACGGTGTTTTCGATGAGGCGTATCGACCTCCAAGCGCCCGTACCGGTGCTGTTTACCATCTTCGCACTCCCCGGACTCGCGGCCGTCTCCGCGACGGCGATGAATCGGTTCGATACCAACGTCGGGATGTTCGTCTTCGTCGGCGTCGTTTCGCTCCTGGTCATCGCCACAGCACTGCGAGTAATTCCGTCCAACATCTATCCGGTACTGGTGTTCGCAATCGCCTTCTCGACGCTCTTGCACCGCAATCTACTCACGAACCACGTCGTCGGTGCAGACATTCAAGGAGTGTACTTCGCCGCTGAACTCGTCGGCAGGACCCACCAGTGGTCGCCCGAGATGGGTGGCGTTTCGCTGGCTCTTCCGGTCGTCACGACCGTTCCGTCGACGATTTCTCTGCTCACGGGACTAGAGCTCACGACAACGTTCAAAGTCGTCTACGCGTTCTTGTTCGCCCTCGTCCCAGTGGGCGTGTTCTATCTGTCGAGAGAGATATTCGACGAGGATATCGGATTCTTCGGTGCGATGTTTTTCGTGTTCTATCACGGTTCGTTCTACTTCACGCCTGGAAAACAACTGATCTCGGAGTTGTTCGTCGTCACCCTGCTGTGGCTGTTCGTCCACCACGGGTTCGACACGCTCTCACGAAAAGCGGTGGCGGCATTGCTCGCTACCGGCCTCATCTTCTCCCACTACGGCATGAGCTACGTCTTGGGACTCTCACTGCTCGTCGCGTGGGTCGCTCTCACCGTGTTGCGGGGTGTCCAACCGCGAGCGACTCACCGCCTCTCGGTGACGTATCCGCTCTTTCTGCTCGGAGGAGCGACGGCGTGGTACAGCTACGCTTCCGACGAACTCACGGCCACGTTAGCGTCTATTCCGGCGTCTCTGGCGTCGCAAGTATCACTAGTGCTCACGTCGGGGACGGTCTCGCAGTCGGGAACCAGTTACGTCTCCCAGCAATCGGCGCTCCTCGAGAGTCTGCAGCTCTATTTGTACATCCTGTTCACCGTTCTGTTGACGATCGGTATCGGGTGGTGCGTAATTATCCACCTCCGAACTGCGCTCCGGGGGAACAAACCGCAGTACATCGAGTATACGGCGATTGCGGTGCCCGTTTTCGTCTTCCTCGCGTCCTCGTACTTCTTGACGATCAATCTCTGGGCAGATCGGGCGTATCAACTGGCGCTCGTCGTCCTCGCACCGTTCACGGCGTTCGGATTCTTCGTCGTATTTCGCACGGTCTTCCGACTCGCGAAACGGTGGTCTCTCCGCCCCGCGAACAGTTCTGTACGAGGAACGCAGTGGGTGATATTGGCGGTACTCCTCGTCTCGCTGCTCGCGTTCAACGCTGGTGCGGTCTTCTCACTCGCCGGCGAGTCACACACCTCGACGTTCAATCCGAACGCCCACGACCTGGCGTTTAGCCAGCAGGAACGAGCCGGAGTTCAGTGGATAGAGAGTAACGGCCCTGTAGACGGCGGAACCGAGTACCTGCCCACTCCGGACGGCGCGCCGGGCCAAACGCCCATCTACACGGACTCCGTGACGAACCAACTGTTTCGGTCGGAACTCCCCTCAAACTACTATAACACTGATACCGTACTTCTGAAGAGCGATCAGCAACCGACTCTCGATCCGAACCAGATCGACGACGGCTACGTCTTCATTCGAGAACGGAGTGTTGATGCGGAAAGCCCCCCAAACGAGGTGCAGGTTTCGGAACTCACTCCGAGAGAGCGGCGTCTCCTCACGAGCTCGGATAACGTCGTCTACAGCAACGGTGCAGTAACTGTCGTCCGATCGGAACGCCGCGACACCTCGTCGTAACCCGAGAGGTCCGCTCCGGAGGCGCGTAAGTCGGACATCGACAGTCTCCAGAGTCCGAGAAATCGTCAGTCAGCGAACACTCATGGTTCTCGGTGCTGTTCTCTTCGACGGTGTCAGAATGTGTTCGGCAGAGATAAGAAGCCGCTCGTCTCCTACGTTATCGTCACGTACAATCGGGCAGACGACCTCGAGAGCGCAGTCGAGTCGGTGCTCGCCCAAAAGTATCGGCCGCTCGAACTCGTCGTCGTCAGCAACTCGACCGACGTCGTCCCCGAACAGGAGCTGTTCGGCGACGGGGGGCGATTCGACGAACAGAACATCCACTATCACCACATTCCGGAGCGGATGGGCGTCCCGGGAGCGAGAAACGCGGGGTTCGACTATGCGGACGGCGACATCGTGATCACGCTCGACGACGACGCGATTATCGCCGACGCCGCCGCGACAGATGTCGCCGTCTCGTTGTTCGACGAGCACGACGACGTGGGTGCAATCGCGTTCCAGTGCCGCAACTACCACACACGGGCGGTGAAGTCGAACGAGACTCCGAATCCTCCCCGCTTCGACCTCACGCCGTTGAGCCAGTACCGCGCGACGAACTTCGTCGGCGTCGGCAACGCCATCCGACGCTCGGTGCTGGAGACTGTCGGTGGGTATCCCGAGGACTTCGTGTACGGGTTCGAGGAGATGGATCTCTCGCTTCGTATCCACGACACCGGGTACGACATCCTCTACACGCCATCCGTCGTCGTCTACCACAAGAAATCGCCCGCAGCGAGGATATCGGATACGGAAACCCAAGAGCGGATGGTCGAGAACCGAATGAAGGTCGCGATTCGAAATCTCCCCGGACGGTACGTCGTCTGTTCGTTCCTCATCTGGTCGGTGTACGCCGTCTGGTTGACGGGACAGATTTCGTCGCTGTGGAACATCTACCGCCGACTGTACGAACGACGTACCGACTTACGAGACCATCGCCGCGTCGTCAGTTCCCAGACTATCGCTCGAATCAAATCACGGAACACGATGCTCTTTGCGTGGTGGTACGGGCCGCATCCGATGCGGATCTTCGGACCCAACGGCGAACTCGAACGTCTCACGTGGGAGCGATAGGGAACTGTGCCGAGAGGAAACAGAGTCGAACCCCTCCCGGAGCATTCACTCACCGAGTTCGTCTCAGTCGAGCCGCTTGATATCGGCTTGAATCCGTTCGGCGGGAACGCCGCCGACCAGCGTCTTCGAGGCGACATCGTCCGTGACGACGCTGCCGCTGGCGACGACTGCTCCATCACCGACCGTCACACCCTTCTTCACCTCTACGTTGCTTCCGATCCACACTCCGTCGCCGATATTGATCGGTGACCGATGAGGGACTTTCTCCCCGTCGATCGCGTAGGGGTGCATGTCGCTATCGCATAGCTCGACGTTCCAGGCGATCATGCAATCGTCACCGATCGTGATGGAGTCCTTACAGAGAATCTTCCCGTGAGAGTTGAGATAGGAGTCTCCGATTTCGAGGTCCCCTTCGACGTGCGTGACCGAACACGGTCCGATACGAGCGCTCCCTCCGGAGACGGTGAGCGTCGCGTTCTCTCCGAGATGGAACTTCGATTTCATGAGGTCGGGGTGCGACGCGCTGGACTCGCCGAGAAAACCCAACACCAGCCGGCCGTCCAAATCGAGTTCGGCGCCAGGAGAAAGGTCCACGATTACGTTCGGGTGAACGAGTATCGAATCGAGTCGGTCGGTCCAGCGAAGAGAGTACCACAGCGATTTCAGAAGGCCGTGAGTGCCGAGTTTGTCGGCGACCATCGGTGCCCGAGGATGAATGACAGAAAGGAAATCGATTGTGCTCATTTTAGGAAGACCTCCTCGGTGTCCACTTACTTTGTCCCATATGTCTCAAAATATCCTCCAATAATAAATAACCGCGCCCATATCGAGGATATTGTTTAACTATCGTGGTGGTCACGATCTAATCAAACGAGCGTCTCCGTTTTCGCCGAGCAATTCACAGAGATGCAAGGAGGAAGTCGCCGGCTTTAGCCGTGGAAGGAATCTGACTGACTGTGAATTCTGTTCTCCAGCGTCGGTGGGATACTCGTGGAGGGCTGTCCAGCGATTCGGTCAACTGCGGAGGGTGGACTCTCTCGGCTACGAAAGATAGCCGAGATCGCGCAGCTGTGACCGCTGTTCCTCCGAGAGGTCCCGACTCTCGGCGTCCCCACTGCGCTCCTCGAACGTATCGGGTAACCAAGTTTTTGCTTCTTCAGCGGAGAATTCGGGCGTTCCGAACACCATCTCGTCCGTGAGCGACTGGGTGACCATGGTGGCTGCATTCGCCATCGAGAAGTTGTGACGCCACGCTGGTGAGTAACCCCTGAACAGGTTGTCGTACGTCATTCCGGCGAGTCGGTGGAGCGGTGATTTCCGACTGAACACGAACCCTCCGTCGTCGTTCCACGCAGAGGTTGCGGCGTAGACGGTGAGTTTGACCTCTCTGTCGCGCACCTCGACATCGAGGTGCTGCCAAACGTCGCAACGAACCTTTCGCTCAGGGTCGGGCGTCCCGCGCCAGAGGTCCGTCCCATCTACGTCGGTTGGAGTGACGTTTCGCTGGGCCGAAAGCGCCGTCGGGGCGATGTCCGTCCCGCTCAGCAGTTGAGGATAGGTCTCGCCTGCCGGTAGTCCCGCACCCATGAAGACGATGGGTACGTAGACGGTCTCGGGAGAGAGGGGGTGGCCGTGACCGAACCGCCCACCGTTACCCCACTCACCCAGTGCCTGTCCGTGGTCGCTCGTGAATATCACGAGCGTCTCCTCCAGAAGGTCTCGGTCGACGAGTTGGTCGTATACGTCGAGGAATCGTCTCGCCGAGTTTCTGCAGTCTTGGCGGTACAGCGAGACAAGTTGCGGACGACGCTTCTCGTGGTTACGGAAGAACGCCTTCGTCGACTCGAACACACCGTTCTCGAAGCCGTACGGAGCGTGCGGACCGACGTCGTGGATGTAATGGGTGAACGGCGGTTCGAGTTCGTCGAGCTGCCTCTCGTGGTCCACGTGGTTTATCTGAAGCGGCGGCTTGTCGGACGACGGAAGTTCGAGCCAGACGGTCTCAGCGTCGAAGCCAACGTCGGTCCCGTTCGGGGTCAGCAGTTCGGGTCGTTTCTGGAGTTGGTCGTTAAACATCCACGACCGGTGAGTCGCCGGATACTCTCCCGTAGTTAGCGAGGGAACGGACGACGCCGTGAGGGTACTCGGCGCGACGGCCTTCGCAGTCACGCCGAGTTCACGGATGAAGGCCGGAAGAAAATCAAAACGGAGCGCGTCGGAGACGAAAACCACGACGTTCTCCACGTCTTCAGTAGTTGCCACCTCCGCGAGCGGGCATACATCTTTCATAGCTCACGGAACAAACCGCGTTCGGGGGCATTGTTATACAGAGACAACCCTCAGACATTTCGCGGAAATTCCGAGTTGCGTCGATAAAATGACCAATCGTCCGGTCTCCACCCCCATCGCTCTTGACGAACCGTCGCTCGAACGCTCCCAGTTTCCATCCGATGTGATGACTGAGAGTAGGAGAAAAAGGAGTTTCCGTGGGTGTTCTGACGTAGTTTCGAAACCGACCGAGCGAACGCTCCGATTGAGAGGATGAGCGCGTTCGACTATGAGAGCCGATGTGGAAGAGAGGGTCAGAGCCCGAATTCCGACGGGCGTCCCTGCCGGACAGGCGACGACGGCGGGGACGCAGTGGGCGGAGACGAACTGTCCGCGCGGGCCGAATCGCGAGTTTGGCCCCTGCGAGTCGTTCGGCGGCGTTGTCGTTCAAGAGCGAGCGGGAGACGCTGTCGTCGTCGCGGTGAGTCTGGATGTCCGGGCCGGGTAGCGACGGATCGCAGTCGAATCGAGATGACGCGTGTGATAACGGTCCGACGACGGACCCGTCGACGTCGGTGACGAGTAACGCCGAAGATGCGATGAGTCGCCGTCTGAACGATTCTCTACCGTTCAGAGGGGCCGATAATGTCGCATTTTCACCAACTAGCCGCGTACGAGGATTCGATGACGCGCTCGTCGGTCGCTCTCCTCCCCGAAGTCGAAGACCTGTTCGCCGAGCAGGGAAATCGACAACTCCTCCGCAAATCGAACCGATCCGAAGTCGCTGTTCGGACGTTCGCACCGCTAATACATCGTCTCCGAGGACAACAGGGAAGACAGAACGCTCCTCGTGAAAGTTTCAACTGAAAATCACGTCTTACGGGCGGCGGCCGTCGGCGGGCGTCGGCGGGCGTCGTGGCTATGGACTCCATAACAAGATACTCGTCTGCTATTCGAAGCGTGAGGGTCACACGCGATGGATGGGAGATACGTCGAGAGCAACCACTCCGACTCGATAGCGGTCTCTACGCGCGGGGCGTACGCGCTCGGGGTGGTGATGGGTGAGAGCGAGGAGCGGCATCTTCTCCGTATTCTCGCCCGTGCGGTACAGCACGGTTGCCCACTGTTTGCGGTCCGGGGGGACGGGTCGATACTGCACGCTATCGGGTCCGGCGACGAACCGGTAGAGGTGCGACTGCACGCCGGGTCACTCGTCGCCGACGCGGAGACGGCGCGAGAGACACTCGTCGAACTCGCGCGGTCGTACGGCCTGCGCGGACTCGTCGTCCAGACGGACCCGGCGACGAAGATCGACTTCGACGCGAGTTTCGACGCGCTCGAGGTCGGAAGCGACTTCACCGTCGAGGCGCAGGCGCAGGGGGCGGAGGCCGAACCGCTCGAAGCACCGGTCGTCGTCGGTATCCCGGCCTACAACGAGGAACACGCCGTCGGTTCAATCGTCGCCGAGGCGAGGGAGTATGCCGACATCGTCGTCGTCGTCGACGACGGAAGCGTCGACGAAACCGCAGAACGAGCCGCCGAGGCCGGTGCCGTCGTCGTCGAGCATTCGGAGAACCGCGGCTACGGCGCGGCGCTCCGGACGCTGTTCGAAGAGGGGAAACGGCGGAACGCGTCGAGTCTCGTCGTGCTTGACGCGGACGGCCAACACAGCGCCAGCGACGTTCAGCGACTGCTCCGGCGACAGGAGGAGTGCGGTGCCGACATCGTCATCGGGAGTCGCTTCACCGGTACCGTCACGAGCGACATCCCGTTGTATCGCCGGTTCGGCATCTGGGTCATCAACGTCCTCACCAACGTCGGACTCGGAACACTCCGAAAGGAGAACCGGATCGGTGACACGCAGAGCGGCTTTCGCGCGTACGGTCCGAGAGCCATCGAGTCGCTCGCCGACGACGAGACGCTCGGGTCGAACATGCGAGCGAGCACGGACATCCTGTTCCACGCCCGCGAACGCGGGTATCACATCGACGAAGTGGGCATCGAAGTGCGCTACGACCTCGAGGATACCTACACCGAGAATCCCATACTGCACGGGTACTCCGTCGTCAACGGCATCCTCCGACTCATCGAACGGGACCGCCCGCTGACCGCGCTCGGCGTCCCCGGATTCGTCAGCGCGCTCGCGGGGTTGAGCTTCGGCTACTGGACGATGTTCGAGTACGGCCAAACCGGAGAGTTCCCGCTCGGAATCGCCGGACTCTCGCTGCTGTTGCTTCTCGTCGGCTTCGTCGCCAGCGTCGTCGCTATCGTCCACCAGTCGCTGCGGGACGTGGAGACGGACTGAGCCGAGCAGCTCGTTCGAACTGAACGAACGGGCTCGGCCGAACGACCAGTTTGGGTCGGACGACTAATTTGGGCAGAACGATCGATTTGGGTCGAACGAACGATTTGAACCGAACGGAGATTGACCACCCCGCCGAGTTCGGTCGGTCGTGTTCGACGTCGGTTTCGGAGGCCAGAGCGGACTCGCCTCACCCGACCGGGAGCATCGTCGAGAGCCGCTGTCGGAATTCGGTCAGCTCCGACCAGTCGATAGCACCGAAGAGAACGGCCGCCGTCACGTAGACGAGAAAGCCGACCGGGGGAACGACGAAGAGCGCTATCAGGTCGCCCTGCAGGACGAGCGGAAGCCCGTACACCGGCACGGCGGCGACCACGGCTGTCGCGACGATACGGCCGAGCCGAAGGTCCGAAATCGGGTCGAAGCCGATGTGCCTCGCGGTCAGTATGTGGAAGAGGAGCATCGACCCGTATCCGACGCTCGTCGAGACGGCGGCGCCGACGGTTCCGTAGCGAGGGATGAGCAGGAGGTTGAGAACGAGGTTGAGCGTGGCGGCCGCGCCGGTTGCGATAATCAGCAGTCGAAGGTCGCCTTTCCCCTGTCCGACGGCGAAAATCGGTCGAGCGACGGCGAATCCGAGCGTCCCCGGGAGCAACAACAGCAGTGGCGTCACCGCCGCCAGATACTCGGTGCCGAAGTACAGCGAGACGAACTGGTTTGCGAGCGCGCCGATGCCGAGACACATGATGGTCGTGATCAGGACGACGTAACGCACCGCCCGACTGGTGACGGCGGTAACGGTGTCGACTTTGTCCTGCGACCACCACTCGGAGGTCGACTGCAGCAACACCGTCTGCAGCGCCGTCGGGACGAACCAGAGGAACTCGGCGACGATGAGCGCGGCGTTGTAGTACCCTGTCTGTTCGGCACCGGAGATCGTTCGCAAGAGAATCAGGTCGACGTTGTATAGCGAACTCGTGAGGAGGATGAGGATGACGCTGAAGGAGTTGTACGAGAGCAGTTCCCGGCGAGGGAACCCCGCCGGCATCCGGCGACGGACCGGATCGAAGGAGATGTGTTTCGAGACGAACCAGAAGACGGCGACGGCGACGATTCCGCGGGCAACGATGCGACCGACGAGGACGCCGACGACGCCCCAGCCTATCGCCGCCAGCGGCACGCCGACCAGGGCGAAGATGATCCACCGAGTGAGTTTAATCGGTTCGGAGATGTGCTCGTAGCCGAGTCCCATCAGCGTCCCGCGGCCGACAGCCCACAGTTGGCGGATGAGGATCAGCGCCGCGAGCAGGTAGAAGTACACCTCGAAGACGGCGCCGAAGTACTGCCCGACGACGCCGAAATACGCGAGCGCGACGACGATGACCGCCGCGGTGAACGCCATGACGAGCGCCACCTGCATGTAGAACCCGAAGACGTTCGAAGACCAGTCCTCGTCGGGGCGCTGCTCGGCGATGTACTTGCGTATCCCGTCGAAAATACCGGCGTTGATGACGATCATCGTGATGCTGAGCACGGACATCACGAACGCGTAGTTCCCGTACTCGGCGCTCGTCAGCACCCGGACGAGAATCGGCGTAATCCCCAGCGAGAGAATCAACACGCCAACGTCGGAGCTAAACACCGATAGAAATCCCCGGAGGACGTTCCGTCCCATCAGGACTACTGTCAGAACCTCTGGGTATAAGCATAGTGTAGAATACACTTTCACCGATACGTTTCACGCGGAAACGTACTCGACGACGGCGTGGAAGAACGGTTCGATGCGGTGGTGTTAGCGAGGAGAGAGAAATAGTACAGAGCGATGGGAGATGGCGCAGGCGACAGTGCCGGCGAGAAGAAATAGTACAGAGCGGCGGTGCCAGCGACGGGGGAGGGTACGGAGCGGCAATACCCGCGAGAAAAATCGACACGAAAACGCGAAACCAGCGCGCGAGTTCACATTCGCTCGTCTCTCACGTTCAGGCCGCGTCGCCGACGCGTCGTTTCGCCGCTCTGATCAGGTGGTACGCCCGCTGTCCGCCCAGCGTCGGGAGCAGGAACTTCGTGAACGAGGGCTCGAAGGGATAGAGGCGAACGGCCGACGCGAGCAGCGGACGCGCCCGGTCGAACTCGCCGTGCATGACGAGGAGGCGGCCGACCCGGAAGGCGGCCCACGCCCGCATCTTCCGACCGAACAGGCGGCCATACTCGCGGGCGAGGGGATCGAACTTCTCGACGAAGAGGCGGTGCGCGACAACTGCGTCGTCGACATCGTCGGTGATGCGACCCGGCGATTCGACCTGATACCGGATGAGCGGTTCGCGAATCGCCGCGGCCGAGCAGTGTCTCGACAGGCGGACGTACCACTCCAGATCCTGCCAGCACGGAAACCGGTTGTCGGGCGTCCCCACCTCCTCGACGAGGTCGCGCCGTACCATCACTTGCGAGAACGTTCCGACGACGTTGTAACAGAGGAGCGTCTTCGTCAGGTTCCCGTTCGCGTCGGGCGTCACCGTCTCCAGTCGCTCGCCGTCGTCGCCGACGATCTGCGTGCCGGTGTAGACGAACCCCACGTCGGGTCGCTCTTCGAGCACCGCGACCTGCTTTTCGAGTTTCGTGGGCAGCCACTCGTCGTCGTCGTCGAGGAACGCGAGATACTCGCCGGCGGCGGCGCGGATTCCGGTCGTCCGGGCCGCGGAGCCGCCCCTGTTCTCCTCGTGACGGATGACGCGGACGTGAGCCAGACTCTCGGTCTCCATCTCGTCGACAACCGGCTTGGCCGGCGTTGGCGAACAGTCGTCAACGACGAGGAGTTCGACCGCGTCGTACGTCTGGTCGAGCACCGAGCGGACCGCAGACCTGAGATACGCCGGCCGATTGTAGGTAGGGATGACGACGCTCACGAGCGGACGAGAAGCCGCAGGCATACCGGTCAGTGCAGCGTGCAGTCAGTTGAAGATTTGCATTGTGGGAAGAAATTGGCCTCATAAAAAGAAAGTCTCAACAGTTGACTGCAACTTTTTATGATTTCGTGAAGTCTAGAATGGTGTATGACTGTCGCAGGGATGACACTCTTGGTGGTCTTGCTCGTCTGTTCGTTTCTCGTGGTGTACGCCTACGCGCTGTATCCGCTCGCACTGTGGGCGTTAGCGAAGGTCGTTCCGGCTACGCCGCCCCGGTGGGAGGAGGAAGAGTTGCCGGACGTCGCGCTCATCGTCGCCGCGTACAACGAGGAAGCAGTCATCGGCGAAAAGCTGGAGAACTGCCTCAAACTCGACTACCCGGCGTCGAAGTTCGACGTCGTCGTGTTCTCCGACGCCTCCTCCGATGCGACCGACGACATCGTCCGGTCTTACGCCGACCGCGGGGTCGAACTCGTCCGTATAGAGGGTCGCGTCGGCAAAACGGCGTGTCAGAACGAGGTCGCCGAGCGAGTCGACGCCGACCTGCTCGTATTCTCGGACGCGAACTCGATGTACGAACCCGACGCCGTCCGCAAACTCGTCTCGTCGTTCGCGCCGGACGTCGGGTGCGTCGTCGGCGAACTCCGACACACGCGGCAAGAAGACGACGTGGAGGGTGAGTCCATCTGGTGGCGCTACACCCGCTTCATCAAGCGTTTCGAGTCGAAACTCGGGTCGGTCGTGAAGGGAAACGGCGCGATTTACGCCGTTCGGTCGGAGGCATACGTGCCGCTGCCCGCCGACGCCATCAGCGATTTCGCCGAACCGCTCTCTATTCGCAGTGACGGCTGGCGCGTCGTCTACGAACCGGCCGCCGTCGCGCGCGAACGCACCGCCAGGAGCGTCGACGCGGAACTCTCCCGGAAAGTCCGCATCACGACCCGCTCGTGGCACACGGTCGTCCAGTACCTCCACCTGCTGAACCCGCTTCGCTACGGTTTCTTCTCGGTGAAGTTCGCCAGTGATACGGTGCTCTGGTGGAGTACGCCGCTGCTGTCGCTCGTGGCGTTCGTCGCGCTCGGCGCTCTCGCCGCACTGACGCTCTCGCCAGCGTTCGTCGCGCTCTTTCTCGCAGCCGTCGGCTTCCTGCTCCTGGGGGCCGTCGGCTTCCTGCTCGACGACGGCCGACGACAGGTTCCGACGGTGTTTCACGTGCCGTACTACTTCCTCGTCGGGAACTACAGCCTCCTCGTCGGCGCGTGGAACTTCGTCAACAGCCGAAACATCGTGACGTGGGAGACGGCCAACGACTGACCGCTGCGGCGACGGAGGAGAACGGTCGTTATCTGGCGGCGACGCGCCGCCCGGCGATGTCGGTGACGAGTTCGTCGTACGCCGAGAGCAGTTCGTCCCACGAGTACCGCTCGCCGAGTTCTCGCGCGTTCGAGGCCAGTCGCTCGGCGAGTTCGGGCGACGACGAGAGCTGTCGAATCGCCTCTTCGAACTCGGTCACGTCGCGGACGAGCGCCGTCTCGCCGTCGACGATGTCGATGCCCTGTGCGCCCACCGGCGTCGTCACGATGGGGAGTCCGGCGGCGAGGTAGTCCATCATCTTCAGCTTCGTTCCCGATCCCATCGTCAGCGGGCAGAGCGCGACGTCGGCCATCGCAAGCGCCCCGGGGAGGTCGTCGACGAATCCGGGCGTGTAGACGTTCTCGCGCGATGTCTTGGGAGGATCGCGGCCGACGATGACGAATTCGACGTCCGAGAGCGACGGCGCGAGCTCGTCGACGATGCGGCGGGCGGCCTCCTCGTTCGGTTCGTAGTCGCACGCGCCGACGAACAGACAGACCGTCCGGTCGTCGCGGACGCCGAGTCGTCGGCGAACCGCCTCCGGGTCGCCGCCGGCGGCGATGTCGTCGTAGTTCGTCCCGTTCGTGATGACCTCGCACCTGACGCCGTCGGGAACGTCGAACTCCGCGCGGTCGGCGGCGGACTGGAAGACGACGGCGTCGGCGTCGTCGATGCCCGTCTGTTCGTGCGCGCGGAGGTTCGCCACCGCTCGCCGCCGAATCGGCGCGGGAACCGACCGGGAGCGCAACTGCTGGTCGAGCAGGTCGAACATGGCGTTGTGCTTGTTCAACAACAGCGCCGCGTCGTACTCCTCGGCGAGCAGTCGCGACGCGCGGAGCATCTGCGGCGACTCGCAGCAGACGACGTCGAACTCGACGGGGCGGCGGCGAACCGCTCGGAGGGTTCGGCGCGTCTGGAGTCGCTCGACGGCCGTGTTCGCACCGAGTCCGAGAAGCGCGTTCCAGAGGTAGATTCGGGTCGTCTTGTAGTCGAGAAACGGGTTGTCGAGGTCGAGCGCGTAGACGCCGGGGGGATATTCCGCCCCGTCAGCTCCGGGATGTGCGAGCCACACCCGGCCGGTGTCCGCGAGCGCTTTGGTCGTCTCCCAGATGCGGACCTCCTCGCCGTTCGACGGCGGGTACACCGGACCGCGGTGCAACTGTAGAATATCCAACTCCATCTTGGGATACGTCAGCGTTCTCGAAGATAGTGTTTTGGTCCGTTTGGCGGGGTAGCGGTCGATTGACTCAGGCGCATTGGGTGACGATGTCTTCGAGCACCGTCTGCATCCGCGGGCCGAGCGACTCGGGTGCGTTGCGCTCGGCGACTCGCTCGGCGGCGGCGGCGCCGAGGCGGTGGCGTCTCTCGGCGTCGGAGAGCAGGCCGTCGAGGACCGTCACGAGCGCCGTCGTATCCTCCGGGTCGACCAAGAGACCGGTCTCTCCGTCTTCTACCTGCTCGTCGATACCGTACCCGCCGCTGGCGACGACGGGGAGTCCCGCCCCCTGCGCCTCGATGACGACGTTCGGGTAGGCGTCGATGTGCGAGACGTAGGCGAACACGTCGGCGGAGGCGTACAGCCCCGCCACGTCGCTGACGAACCCGAGCGTGTGGACGCGCGTCCCCAGCGGGTCGTCCTCGACGCGCGATTCGACGTATCGTTCCAACGCGTCGAAGTACAGGCCGTCGCCGGCAATGACGAAACTCACGTCGTCTCGGCGCTCGCCGAGTTCAACCATCGCGTCGACGAGTCGTCGGGCGCCGAGGTACTTCCCGCGGTACTGGAGATTGGTCACGGTGAGGACGGTCATGCTCCCGGTATCGGAGTCGGACGCGCCGTCGGCGATCGGGTTGGGGCGGTACTGCGACGGCGTCACCGGCCCGGGGACGACGTGAATCCGCTCGCGCGGACAGCGGGTCTGCCCGGCGAGCGTCTCCGCGAGCGACTCCGAGACGGCGACGAAGCCGTCGGCGTAGTGGAACGTCACGCGGGTGAGCGCGGCGAGACCGCAGTAGCCGAGCCACGCCCCCCAGCGTCCGGTTTGGCGGTGCTCGCGCCGTTTCTCGTCGTGCTGTCGGAACAGATCGCCGTTGGCGCGCACGACGAGCGGAACGCCGTAGACGAGGCTGAGGAAGACGGCGACGATACCCAACATCCCCGACCCGTTGTAGACGACGATGGCGTCGGTGTCGTCCGCGCGCAGCGCCGCGCGCCCCCGCCTGAGTTGCGAGACGGTCCGTTCGAGCGCGTTCGCGCCGGGGTCCAGCGCGACGACGACGCTGTCGGCGTCCATCGCCGAGAGCGGCGCTTCGAGTTCGAACGGTCTGAGGTCGGTGAAACCGACGACGCGCATCAGTCGTCTCCCTCGCGTCGGAGACGCGCCGTCGCGCCGCGGTACGGCTCACCGAATCCGCGGAGTTGTTCGGTAAGTGTTACTTCGACCATCCACGTCACCACTCAGAAGCAGGACAGATAACTGTTCGCTGGACGGTCACGGACCGGTGGCAGTCCGAGCGAACTGCTGACCGACGTCGAGCGGACGACGAGACGCGTCCGGAACCCTGGAACTCGGCGACGGGTTGTCAAACGGAAACAGAGCGGCCGGAGAGACGACTTCCACGCCAACGCCCGCCGAGACACGACGGTGAACGGGAAAGTACAGTCTGACGTTCATTCGTTATCGCCTATTTGATTCAAGTGAAAAAATGAGTAGTATAATGGCGTCGCTCGCCGAACATGTGTATAACCCGAACGAGAATCACGAGGGTCTACGGAAACGAGAGAGTTATGACCGAAAAACAGTCTTCTGACGTGATAGATAAGTCGGAACAGAGTCGGGCCAGCGTCTCCTCGGTGAGCACCGAGAGTAGTTCGAGAACGGGAACGGGACTCGGACGACCGGGTCGTGAACGCTCCTCTCGGTGGGTCGCGGCAGCGGCGGTCGGTGCCGTCGTCGGCGTTCTCTCGGTCGGGGGTGGACTGTTCACGCAACGATGGCTACTGGTTGCACTGGGAGGAGCAGCGGTGTACGTCGCCGGCCTCACCTACTATCTCGCACCGGAGGAACCGGTCTCGAAGGTCGTCCCCGAACAGATATACCGAGCGTACGCCGACGGACGTTCCGCGAGCGACAGAGCGACGAGCCACCTCTACGTACCGACGGCGTCGAACGGCGACGGCGTACCGAGTATCCGCCTCGCGGCGGTCGGTTACGACGGGTCGACAACCCGCCTGGCGACTGAGTTGGGGCACGACCCGTCGAGCGAACGGCACCGGCCCATCGGCGCGGGACTACTCGACTCGTTCGTCGCCGACATCGACGAGCCGCTCGCCGCGGAGCCGAGCGAACTCTCGGACCAGATGGCGGCGGGCCTCGTCGACGGCTTCGGTCTCGTCGACTCGGTCGACATCGTACGGCGGACCGACGACAGTGTCAGATTCCGTCTGAAGGGGTGCGCCCTCGGCCCGCTGACCCGCTTCGACCACCCGACCGTCTCGTTTCTCGGGTCGGCGTTCGCCGCCGGTCTCGACCGACCGGCCCGAGTTGTCGTCGAGCGGAGACGGAGCGACGACAGCTACGTCGTCGACTGTCGCGTCGACGCGGAGACGGCGGCCCGAGACGCTGACTACTCCTCCGCCTGATTCTGGGGGCCGTTCAGAACCCGAAGTAGAGGTCGTACAGCCTGAGCGGAACGTAGACCCCGAACAACGCCAGTTGAACGTACAGAACGCGCCGCGCTCGGCGGTACCACGCCGGACGGAGGTGCGACGGCGTCGCTAGTTCGAGCGCGACGGCGAACCCCGAGATACCCATCGCGAAGACGAACCCCGGCGTGAGCGCGTCCACGAGCGCGAGCCAACAGATGGCGAACAGCGTCCACGAGGCGGTGACGACGACGACTCGGTGCGGACCGCGCGACGTCACGCCGAACCTCCCCGGACGGGAGCGGGCGGCGCGCCGTCGAGACTCCGGTTCGTCGCCGCGTCGCCGTTCTCTCGGACCGTGGTCCAGAAGTGGACGTTCCGGTAGGCGTTCTGTGCGCTCGGGTCCGCGGGCGGCGACCCCTTGTACAGGAGGAACTGTACCCGTAACTGCTCGCCGACGCGTTGTGGTTCTAACTGGACGGGTTGCACGACGGTTTCGCCGGACGGCACGCTCTCTTCGAACCGGGCGAGTTCCGAGCTCTCGGTGACCGCCCCGGAGTCGGCGTCGACCTCCTGGAGCGAGACGACGACCGTGTACTCCGTTTGCTGGTTCTCTTCGTTCGCAATTTGGACGAACACCTGCTGGGTTTCGCCGCGGACGAACTCCGTCGGGTAGTCGCTCGCGGTCAACTGTCCTGAGTCGTTCTGCGTGAGCACGGAGAGTCCCGAGAACGTCTCCCCCTGCTCGGGGGTGACGACCGCGTACCCGATGCCACCGAACGCGACGAGCACGCAGAGAACGATGAGGAGGGTGACGACCGCCTCAGCGCCGCTCGACGCGCTGAAGAACCCCGTTCCGCGCGGGACTGTGACGCTGAACCGGCGGTCGGGCGGCGTCGAAAAGCGGCGTATCGTCGCGACGAGCAGACCGACGGCGCTCACGCCGCCGACGGCGACGAGGCTCGGCCTGGCGAAGAGACCGAGCGGCGACGCAGTTAGGACCAGTCCTACGAGCGCGACGACGACGAGACTCATTCCGACCGAGAGGACGACTCGGTGCGTCAGAGTGAGTCGTCGTGAATCGCCCGTCGCTTCGGCGACGGCGTCAGACCGCGGGAACAGCGCCGAGACAATGGCATACCCGGGGACGAACGCGACGTAGAGACCCCCCAGAAAGGCGATTCCCGGCGATGGGATGCCGAAGAGCAACGCCAACACCGCGTAGACGACGAGGAACGCGACGCAGACGGCGATGTCGAGAAACTGGGTGAACAACGAGTCGCGCACAGACATCAGTTCGATTAACTGTGGGCCGAACCATAAATCTACAGTCATGAAAGAGCGTTGACTTAGGGAGAGAGTTCCCGTCGAGTCACTCCCGTCTCGCCTCGCCCACCTCCGTACTCGCCACCGCTCGTCGACTGTCGTCGACCGACGGGCGTATTTTTCCGAATCGAACGCGACACCTATGAGAAAATCTAGCTGAAAATACGTGTGCGTGTGAAAAATCAGAAGACTTACTTACGACTGTGTGAACTGCGGTTATGCGTGGGGAGCAGAAGTCTACACGAGGAAACATATAACTATGAAAGTTGATAGTTCCGGGAGATGGTTCGCGCCGAGTTGGCGTCGCAGACTTCCCCATCGCGCCGCCTCACCGACCGACGGGCACGTCGGTGTGGACGGCATAGTCTGAAAAGATACGACGGTGAAATCGAACTAACTATGACGAAAAACCACGGCTACAACACACCGAAAAAAGGCAGTGCCGACTGGAACGTACCTCTAAACGAGAATTTCAAAAAGATTGATAATGACGTCGAGATTCGGGACACGGAGTCGAACCTCGACCAGTACGAGCCAGAGGCGGGAACCAAGTTCCTCGCGACCGACACGGGCAACCGGTACCTCGGCGACGGCGACGAGTGGACGCTCGCGCCGTTGCCCGAGCGTGGAACGGTCGGAAATCTCACGGCGCAGAACCGGTTCCGCGTTCCGACGCGGACGGAGGACCCGGAGAACGCGGTGGTCGGCGACCTGTGGCTTCGAACCGACGAGAACTCGCTGAAGATCCAGATGGCCAACGGCGTGCAGACGCTGGCTAGCGGGGAAGCCTCGGGCGACGACGGTGGCAGCGGCGGCGACGCAGACGTCACCATCAACTTCGCGGACGGCTCGTATCTCGACCATTTCGACGCTCGGCGCTCGAGTTGGAACTCGATTATCGACGGCGAGAAAGCGCGCACCGACACGGCGCTCAAAGTGCACCTCGAAGAGGGTGAGCACTACGGCACCGACATGAAGTACTACTTCAGTGACAACGGGATGTCCGAACCGGAGGAACTCTGGACGCGATACTACCTCCGCATCGACCCCGGCTTCGAAGTCACCTCCGACGGCGGAAAGCTCCCCGGTCCGGCGGGGACGTACGACGACGGCGGGTGGGGCGGAAAGCCCGCGAACGGCGACAACGGCTGGTCCGCGCGGATGTCGTTCATGCCGGCCAGCGACGGCATCAGGCTGTATTACTACTGTTACCACGCCGACATGGGTTCGTGGGGCGACTGGTGGAGCTGGGACGGCACCATCGAACCCGACCGGTACTACCAGATCGACAGCTACGTCAAACTCAACACGCCGGGCGAGAACGACGGCGTGCTCCGCGGGTGGATCGACGGCGAACTCGCCATGGAGAAAGAGGACATCCGGTTCCGCGACACGAGCGACCTGAAGGTGGAGACGCTCTGGTTCAACATCTACCACGGCGGGAGCGACACGTCGCCCAGCGACAACTATCTCTACTGCGACAGCCTGGAGATGTCGACGAGCGGTCCGCTCGAATAGAACAGTTCACGCCGAACGCCGTCGCGTCTGCGACAGCTACCGACCGTTCTTTTTCGCGCTCGGTCTACCGACCGCTCGCCTCCGACCAGACGATTGCGTCAGTGAGCGAGAGCGCGTCGTAGAGGTGCCGGTAGAAGCGGAGGTTCCACGGCGTGTGGTCCCGCTTCGGCGTCGGGCCGAGTCTGAGCGCCGGATACAGCGGGAGGACGCGGACGAACCGCTCCTCGTCGATGCCGAGGTTCGAACAGTACGCCGAGACGCACCGACCGACCGTGCGCGAGAAATCGCAGTCGCGGAAGAACGCCCGATTCGTGGCCTCGGTGTAGCTTCCGAACACGTACAGCCCCGTCTCGACGACGAGTTTCAGCAGGTCGACGAGGGGAACGCCGTCGACGCGGAAGTACTCGAAGTCGATGACCGAGGTGACCTCCAACTTCGGCCCGAGGAGGATGTTCGTCCCGTCGTAGTCGCCGTGGACCGGTCCGAGAAAGAGGTCGTCCGCGTCGACGTACCGCCGGGCGTACGCCTTCGCCTCCGGAAGTACCGATTCTCGGAGTCGCTGTCGCTTCGCGTCGGAGTCGTACGTACGGTAGTCGGCGGTCTCCTGGACGAACTCGATCAACCACTCCGTCGCGTTCGAGAGAAACCGCTTCGCGCACCGGTCGAACCGCCGGAAGGTGTAGTGGGCGGGCCACCCGCCCAGATACTGCTTGAAGATGACGGGCGTCCCATCGATGGTCTCGACGGCGACGGGTGTCTCGACGCTCGTCCGAAGCCAGTCGGTCTCGCCGACGACCGCTTGGAGTCGGGTGAGTCGCTCCCACTCCCCGCGGACCTCGTCGTCGTCCCACCTCGCAAAGCGACAGACTGCGATCGGTTCGTCCCGCTCGTGGACGAACACGGTGATGTAGCCGGTCGGCCCGCGCGTTCCGCTGTACAAACTGTACGACAGCGCCGACCGGTCAGCGTCGAATCGCTCGGCGACGGCGTCGAGCAGATGCCCTATCATTGTGCGTCGGCCCTGATCTTGTACGCTGGTGCGAGCAGTCCCGCGAGGCGGTCAGCCCCCGGCGGAAACGGGATGCGCGACAGCAACCCCGGCGAAATCGAAGCGAGCGTGCACGCACCAAGTGACACCATCTTCCGCTTCAGGAACGCGGCGAGGAGTCGCTCGTCGGAGAACACGAACGCCGGAGAGCGCCTGTCGGGAATGGCGTAGGAGACGTCGATACTACGAAAGCCGGCTTCGTCGAGCAGTTTTCGGTACCCTCGTTCGGAGTGAAGTCGCACGCCGGAGTCGGCGAGACGGTGGCGTCCCCCTATCCGGAGGAGTCGGTCGCGGGCCACGCCGGGGACGGCGGGAGCGACCAGGTGGAGTGGGTCGTATCGGTTCCACTCGCTGAGCAGCAGGCGACCGCCCGGGCGGAGCCAGCGACGGACTCGTCGGAGGAACGTGAGCTGTGCGCGTCGAGCGTCGGTCGAGGAGCCCTCCGTGCCGACGTGTTTGAGAAGCCCGTTCAGCGTGACCGCGTCGAATTGGCCGTCGTCGAACGGTAGCTCCGTCGCGTCGGCGTGGACGAGCGTGAGATTTTCCGTCCCGGTAGCGGTGCGCATCGACGCCGAGAACGTCAGCCTGTCGAGGTTGGCGTCGACGGAAACGACGTGGTCGGCTCGCTTCGCGAGCGAGCGCGTGAGACCGCCGTAGCGCCCGCCGAGTTCGAGCACCGTCTTCCCGGCGAGCGGCTCGACACGGAGCCAGTCGGCTTGGTCGGGGTTGAGCCACGACTCGTACTCGAACGCCGGATAGATGTCGCAGAGTTCCGACTCGAACTTGTCGGCGCGTTTGAACGGCGTCATCCCGTCGGCGTGTAACGCGGCGATGAGCGCCTCCATCTCCTCGGAGACGTCGGCCGGACCGAGGAGTCGAACGATGCCGTCGTCGTCGACCCACCAGTCGACGTCGCACTCGTGGGTCCGCAGCTCCTCGCGCCGACGGAGGCGACTCCCGCAGCGGTCACAGACGAACCCCAACTCCGATGGCCACATCCTACGCCATTGTAGTTCGGACTACATATTATACGTTGTTCACAATACTGATATATTGGCATTCATTCGTGTATTTCAACTCTCTTGAACAGTCGGTGTCGGGAGCGTACACTACACTTAGGTTTCTGGCAATCTAGTAATCATTACGTCATGAATGTGTATCCCACCCTCCGCCTCGACGGAGAGTGGCTACTAAACGCGGGTCGCACCGAGCCCAGAGCGGCAGTCGCGAGCGAGATAGCGACGGATGGTTGAGGACGGACAAGATAGCGAACCCGCGGACCCGGACGGCGTCGAGGGCGTAGCGAGACGGGAGTTGTTGACGGCGGTCGCCGGCGTCTCCGGTCTCGCCGGCCTCGCCGGCTGTTTCGGTCTGTTCGATTCCGACCAGTCGCAGCCGCAGGTGCAGAACGGAACGGTGAGCGGGGGCGGCGTCAACGGCACGGTGCCGGCTATCGTCGTCTGGCAGGACGACGGCGGCGTCGTCCGTGCGGACGCGGGGGACGGACAGGTACAGTCCGGCCGACAGCCGGCGGCGGTGATTCAAGCCGCAATCGACATCTCCGCGCAGCGGCCGGGGATACAGAGCATCGAGGTGGTCGGAAACTACGCGCTCTCGGAACCGGTCAACCTCAAGCGGCAGACCGTATTGAACCTCAGAGACGCCCACCTCACCGCCGGCGGTAACCACGCCGTCATCTCGGTGGACGGCGTCTCGAACGCCGCGGTTGTCGGGGGTGTGCTCGACGGGAGCAACCAGACCGACGGCGAGCAGTATCTCGGGGTCCTCGCGCTCAACGGCGCGGACCACGTCGTCGTCGACGGGTGCGAGGTGAGGAACGGCGGCTACTACGGGGTCAACCTCTACGAGTGCAACAACTGCCTGCTCAGCGGCATCCGGGCGCGCGACAACTACCGCCACGGCATCCACCCGGGATCGGACACCGAGAACCGGGGGTACTTCAACTGGCTCATCCAGTGCATCACCGACAACAACGGCGTCGACGGCATCAACGACCGCGGGACGACGGTGGCGGGGGAGTCGCTCAACAACGCTTTCTACAACTGCCTCAGCCGCAACAACGGTCGGAGCGGGTTCATCCTCGCGGGCGGCGTCGAGAGCGACCGCGTGACGACACAGTACGACGTCATCGGCTGTCGTTCCTTCGAGAACGAGAGTCACGGGATACAGTTCACGAACTGCCGCGCGTCGGCCGTCAACGTGGTCACGCAGTCGAACGGTCACTCGGGTCTCCTGCTCGAAGGTGGCGTCCGCGCGTCGATACTCAACCCGCGGACCAACGACCATAGCGGCCCCGAATCCGCCGGAATCACGATTCGCGACGGAGTGTCGGCGTCGCCAAGCCACGTCGTCATCTACGGCGGCGAGGCGACGAACAACAGTCGGAACGTCCGCATCGAGACGAGTTCCGACGTCGGCCCGATAACCCTCCGCGATATCGACCTGCGCGGCGCCGGCGAGCAGACGCTCGCGGTCGTCAATAGCTACCCGTCGGCGCTCACTGTCTCGAACACGCCGGGTTATCGGACCTCGAACCGAGGCGACTTGTCGAGAAGCGGCGACGGGTCGACCACGACGTTCCGCTGGCAGCACTACCTCGCAGAACAACCGCGCTCGGTCACCGTCACGCCCGCGACGGGCGAGGCGGCGAGTCCGTTCAGCGTGACCGCCGACAACGACAACATCGTCGTCACGTACCGGAACCCGCCAGGACAGGGCAACGAAAACCTCCGCTGGTGGTGGGAGGCGAGCGCGTACTGAGCGGGGCTTCGTTTTATCTCGCCGCGTTTCGTGAACGTACCTAATGAATCTGAAAAACAGCCTCGGTCGACGGCCGATAGAGGTCGCGACGCTCGCCGTGTTCATGACCGGCGTCGCGGCGTTTCTACTCGTCCACAGCGTTACACTCGCGACGAGTCGCGGCGGCGAGATGCTCGCGCAGGTACGTTTCGCGTGGGTCGTCTTCGTTCTCGCAGCCGTCGTCGGTGCGGTGCTCGTCGCCGGGGAGATGTCGTCTCAATAGGTAAAGGATTGACAAGAACGATGTTTGATAACGTCAGCTTTCGCACAGAGTACCGATGACGATAGAAGTCTCCAGAGCCACGGGCGAGGACCGCCGCTCGTGGAACGACTACGTCGAGCGCGCACCTCACGCGACGCCGTTTCACCGACTGGAAGCGTTGGAGGCGCTGCGGGACGTGAGCGACACGAAACTGCACCTCCTCGTCGGACGGGAGGGGGAGGAGGTGTTCGGCATCTTCCCGCTGTTCGAGGGCACGGTAGGGCCGTTCTCGTCGGTTCGGTGTCCGCCGACCGAACACGACGTGCCGTATCTCGGTCCGGTGTGGCTCAACTTCGAGCACCTCTCACAGCGGAAGACCGAGATGCGAAACCACCAGTTCGTCGAGGAGAGCTTCCGGTGGATGGACGAACACGTCGACCCCGACCACGTCGACATCCGTACGGTCGACCGCTACCCGGACGTCCGTCCGTTCATCTGGTCGGAGTACGACGTCAGCCCCGCCTACACGTACGTCCTCGACCTCGAACCGGGCGCAGAGGAGATAAAGAGCCGGTTCAGCCGAAGCACGAGGCGGTACGTCCGCGACGTCGACGACTACGACATCGGCGAGCGGGGCTACTCGGGAATCGAGTACACCGTCCGGCAGTACCACAAGCGATACGAGAACGCCGGCGTCTCGCTTGACCTCTGCAAGGCGCTGTACGACGCGTTGCCCGACGGCTGCGTCCGACCGTACGTGATATCGATCGACGGTCGACCCGTCGGCGGCAGGCTCACCGTCGAACTGGGGGACACCATCTACGCGTGGATCAGCGCGGCGGACATCGAAGCTGACGCGCCGGTGAACGAACTCATCGAGTGGTACGCCATCCGCGACGCCGCCGAGCGGGGACTGTCGCGGTACGACTTCGTCGGCGGGATGGTTCCGAGCCTCTGTCGCTACAAATCGCAGTTTTCGCCGAAACCCCGGGCGCTGTACCTCGTCCAGCGACAGCAGCCGTGGATGCAGGGGGCATCGATGCTCTACAACAGACTGCCGGACCGTGTCCGGGCGCTCGTCTGACCGGCCTACTCGCGGCGAGTCGCAGCGACGTACTCACAGCGAATCGTAGATACCGATCGCCCAGTGGTCCGGGCCGAACAGTCGCCCGCCGAGTCCGATGTTGCCGTCGACGGCGCAGCGCCACCCGTCGCCGACGGGCCACGGGTCGAGATGGTGCATCCGTCCCGAGTTCCAGCCGAGCAGTTTCTCCGCGCCTTCGAGAATCGGCGAGGTCCGGAGTTCGCGGTCCTCGTAAGTCGACGGCGTCAGTCGGTCGATTGCGTACGCTCGAACGCGGTTACCGTAGCGGGCCTCACAGTCCTGAAAGAACACAATGACGTCGTCGTTGCGGACGAGCGGCCGACCGCCTGGACGGGCCGCAGACGGTCGCCCACGGACGACGGGGTTGTTCTCGTGCGGCGTCCAGTGGTCGGCTTCGAGTTCGTCGTTGTAGAACGCGAAGAGGTCCGCGCTGTGGTCGTCGCTGCCCGCGAGCGCCCACCACCGACCCCCGTGTCGAAAGACGACGAAGTCGCTCAGAAACCGACTCGGCGCGACCAGTTCGGCGACCGGTTCCCACCCGTCCGGGAGCGAGTCGGTCCGATAGAGGAGGGCGCTCGCCGGCGTCTCGCGGTTCCAGCGTTCGGGTATCATGTAGTACCGCTCGCCCCACCTGAATAGGTATGGGAACGCGAGGTGGTCGTCGGGCTCGAGGACGACCCGGTCGTACGACCAGCGCGTACCGCCGTCGTCGCTGACGGCGTGCGCGATGGCGGCGGTCGGCGTCCGGTCGCGGTTGAACACCTCGAAGAACAGGTGCCAGCGGTCGTCGGGCGTGACGAACAGGAACGGGTCGGCGACGAACTCCGCGTCGCCGAAGTCGGTCACGTCCGCCGCGGTGACGACGGGGTTTACGACGCCGCGTCCCGGGACAAGCGAGAACGGACCGGGCGACGGTGTCGGCGTCGGCTTCGGTTCGCCGTAGCCGTCCCAGTTCGACTCGACGGCGGTCATCGCCGTCGACGCCGCCGGGACGCCGACGTCGGCGACGGACGAGCGGTGGAGGCGCTCGCCTACGGACCACGCAGTCTTTCTGAGGGGCCTGAGGCCGCCGAGTTTGGATCGCATCCGAGTCATCTACGGTTCGAACGAGCCAGCAGTCGTTCGGATGTGAGATGCTGTTGACAACGTGGTTTCGCGTCGGGAGGTGGAGGGTAACCTGATACCGAGTTGAGACATACGTTGACGACAGCAGTGGTAACCAAAAAAGATAGCCCCGTTTTCGACAACGTATATGGGGGAGTCTCCTGTTACCTGTCCTATGTGTGTCACAGTGAGAGGGCCGAGTCATCGAGCGTATCGAGAGCGCAAGCGAAGTCGGCACGGGTGAGCGATGGACGTCGAGATACACCACTCCATCGAGAGCGTCCCGAAGCGACAGTGGAACCACGTCGTCGAGCAGTCGCCGCACGGGAGCGTTTTCCACCGGTATCGGTGGCTGGCCGCCGTCGAGCGGGGACGAGACGAGACCGTTCGACACGTACTCGTCGTGTCCGACGACGCGCCCGTCGCCGTCTTCCCGAACGTCGTCGAGTCGATACCGATGACGCCGTTCGAACGCCTCTCGTCGCCGGTGCCGGGGTTCGGCGGCCCGGTCATCGCCACCAACGAGGGTGACGCGCTCGACGCACTCCTCGACGCCGTCAAGAGCGCCTGCGAGGACGGCATCGTCGCGCACGCGTTCCGCACGCTCGACGAGGAGACGGTTCGGTACCAGCGCCGACTCGAGGAGCGAGGCTACTGGCAGACGCTCGCGAGCTGTCGGTTCGTCGTCGACCTCGGCGACGGCTGGGAGTCGATCCGCGACGGGATGAGCAGTTCGCGCCAACGGGCCATACGTACGGGTCACAAAGCCGACTTCCGGGTTCGAGACGAGGTTCCAGACCGGGAGCGACTCGGGTCGTTCTACCAGGGGTACAGACGAGTCATGGACCGCGTCGACGGCGACGCCTACCCGCGGTCGTTCTTCGAGGAGTTAGCGTCGATGGACGACCGGCTTCGGCTGTTCTCGCTGGAAGTCGACGACGATCCGGCCGGGAGCCTGCTCTACCTCGTCGACGAGGAGCAGTCGACGATGCACTACTTCTTCTCGGCGGTCGAGCGTGACCACTTCGAACACAACGCCTCGGAGCTACTGCACGAGCACGCGATGAAGTGGGGTATCGAGCGCGGCTATCGGTACTACGACTTCGGCGAGACGAGTCCGGATTTCCGCGACGGGCTGTTCAGATTCAAGGAGCGCTTCGGCGGTCGGGCGGTGCCGACGCTGTCGTGGGAACGCGGCTGTGCGCCGGTCCGCTGGAACGCCTTTCGGCTCGGTCGGTGGCTGTTTCAGTCGGCGAATCGGCTGCGAGAGGAGCGGGCCTGACCGGTTGATTTCTGTCGACTGCGGACGCGTCAGGTGTCGAGTCGTCTATCCCCGACCCGACGGCCGCCGACGCCTCGTCAGCCGTCTGATTCGTCGTGACGAGATACGACTCGAACTCCCCGTTGTCGTACACTTTGCCGACCGTCGACCGGTTCTCTAAGCTCCGGAAATCGGTCGGAGTGTACCGCCAGAACTCCTGATAGCCGGGGTAGAACGTCGGATTCGTCTGGCGGCCGAGTTCCGTGACGAGCAGGTACCGCTGTTCGCTCGGTCCGCTCGGCGGCGGTTCGCCGTAGCCGAAGTGTATCGGCGGCGTCGTGTTCTCCGAGCGGATGTTCGGCGGGTCCTCCACCTCGTATTCGAGCATGGACTGGAACCGCGCCTGCGAGGTTCCGTACTCGTCGATGAGCAGCGACTCGTTTCGGTGGTCGAGCGTCCACTGCATCCCGTCGACTTCGCTCTCGGTTATCTGCCCGCTGTACGAGTTCGAGAGCGGCGACGCGTATACCGAGAACACCGAGATGAAGACGATGGCGGCGAACGCGACGGAGAGCACGCCCACGAGCGTCGACCGCTGCCACTGCCGGTCGGCGCGGGCCCACAGCAGCGACGCGCCGAAGCCGATGAGTATCGGGGCCGCAAACCGGACGTAGCGGGAGATTCGGGTGAACCCGATGGTGAGGTCGACGAAGAACGCGACCGTCGACAGTCCGAGAAACGCGGTGAAGACCGCGAGGAAGAAGGCGGCGAAGCCGCTGAGGCGGGCGTCTCCGCGGTGGAGGCGTACGAGCGAGTAGCCCGCGAAGACGACGGCAAAACTCACCAGCAGACCGAAGACGCCGTAGACGTAGAAGCCGGTCTGTAGCAGGTCGACGAGTCGGGGCGTGGTGCGGGCGACGGTTCCGCTCAGGCTTCCGAACTCGGAGGACTGGACGGCATCGAAGCCCAGCAGTCGGGCGACTACGAGGTACGTGCTTCCCGCGATGGACTCGTACGTGTAGTACCACGCGAAAAACAGCGTCCCGGCGATAGTTCCGACTTCCAGCACCGGAACGGAGCGAGACTGTCGCCGCGCCGCGGCGCGGCCGTAGAGGTCGGGTGCTTTCGCCATTGCGAACAGCGCGAGGAGAAACAGCGTAGTGAGCGGGTGGAAGAACACTACCGCGACGACCGAGAGCACCAGCAACGTCGCGTACTGCGTCCGCCGCTCCCACGCGCTCGTCCGAAACAGCAGTGCGAGCACGAAGGGGACGAAGGAGAACGCGAAGACGCTGGGCGAGAACATGACGTTCTCGAAGCCGAACAGGGGGAGGTACGCGACCGGTAACACGAACAGCACGTCGCGCTTCCGCTCGGCGACGGTGTCGAGCAGGAAGTAGAGCCCGCCGAGGTAGAACAGCGAGAAAAACGGCGGCAGGAGGTTGACCAGTTCGGTGACGTCGAGTCCGGTCGCGTGCGAGAAGATGATCGTTTCGACGTTCAGCCCGGGGTAGTAGTTCTCGGGGTCGAGGCGTCCCGTCTGGGCGAGTTGGTCGAGCATGCCTACGAACGTCAACATGTCCCCCTTCCCGACGGCGAACAGCGAGTATCGGATGAACGGCAGCAACAACAGGAGCGCGTTCGCGCCGAGGAGCAGACCCACGCCGTAGCGCCACCCGAACCCCGTCGTGTTCGCCTGCTTTTCGTCGGCGGTGACGGCCCGGAGGACGAGCAGCTGTCCGACGACGAGCGACCCCGAGATGGCGACCCAGAACCAGACGGGGTAGGCCCCGTAGAGGTTTATCTCGTACCCAGTCGCCTCCGGACTCGTCGCGATGTAGACCGAGCAGACGGCGAGAAGCGCCGTTCCGACGAGAGTGAGGAGCTTCGTCCGAAGCCGTCTGCGGTCTGTGTTCATCTGTTGAAACACCGTGCCACGGCGCGGCGCTTGTATGTTGTGCAGCGTTCATCGACGGTACGCGGGTAGGTGTGAAGTTTCGACCGGGGAAACTCTCGGTATATGTGGACAGAGTACTAGAATGTCAAGAATTGAGGATTATCGGTGCGTAGCGGACTCCCTTGGTGATACGACGGACACGAGACGCGTTCGCGACGGGGCGCATTGCCGATTGCGAGCGCGAGCGTCAATGTCTCGGCCGGTCGGCGTCGCTTCGGGGACTACTCGGCGGATGACTGTTCGACCGAGATCTGTTCGACATCTTCGGTCGTCTCCACGTCGGCTTCGTCGCGAAGCAACCGTTCGGCCTTCTCGCGGTCTTCCGGGTAGCCGACGTCGACGCGCCAGCCCTTGAGACGCAACACGTCGATGGTGCGGCCGCTCTGGATGAGGAGGTTCACCGCGTCGCTTATCTCGTACTCGCCGCGGTCCGACGGCTGGACGAGGTGACAGGCGTGGAAGATCGCCGGCGTGAACGTGTAGAAGCCGGTCATCACGAGATTCGACGGCGGGTCTTCGGGTTTCTCGACGACGTCGGTTATTTCACCGTACGGATTGGTGTTGCAGACGCCGTAGCGACTCGCCTCCTCCCACGGTACCTCCTCGACCAGAAACGCGGCGTCGGCGCGCTCCTCCCGTTGGCGTCTCACCACGTCGCCGAGGTTCGCCTGGAAGATGTTGTCGCCGAGCATCAGAATGAAGTCGTCGTCGATGTGCTCTTCGACGGTCAAAAGCGCGTGCGCCAGCCCGTTCTGCTCGCGCTGGTGGGAGTACGTTATGGGAATCCCGTCGAAGGAGTCGCCGTAGTGGCTGATGATGACTTCCTTTTTGTAGCCGACGACGACGATGAACTCCTCGACGCCGAGTTCGGCGAGCTGTTCGAAACAGTGGGTCAGAATCGGCTTGTCGTTTACCTCGACCATCCCCTTCGGTTTGTCGTCCGTCAGCGGGCGGAGTCGCGTTCCTTTACCGGCTGCGAGCACTACTGCCTTCATCCCGAAGGGATGCGTGTCGCAGTGACATTACTATACAGTCGCTACTGCGCGGCAAACGTTCTCTACATCCGATACAATATCCGACAATCGCTCACGACGAGACGGGAGTCGACTGGACGAACAACCCCTTTTATATCCGCGTCTGTCGACAGTTCGCCGTAATGAAGGTCAGCGTCATCGGGAGTGGATATGTCGGGACGACGCTCGCGGCGTGCCTCGCCGACCTCGGACACGAGGTCACGAACGTCGACATCGACGAGGACGCCGTCGCGGCCATCGAAGACGGCGTCGCCCCAATCCACGAGCGGGGGTTGGACGAACTCGTCGCCGAGTACGGCGGTACTCGACTGCGGGCAACGACGGATTACGCAACCGCCTCGAAGGCCAACATCGTTTTTATCGCGCTCCCGACGCCGACGGACGAGCGCGGACGCATCGATACGTCGATCATCACGGCGGGCACCGAGCAACTCGGCGAAGTGCTCGGTGAGGCCGAGGAGATGCCGCTGGTCGTCGTCAAGAGTACCGTGACGCCGGGGACGACGGAGCGAGAGCTGATTCCGGCGCTCGAAGAGACGTCGGGTGCGACAGCCGGCGAGGAGTTCGACGTGGCCGTCAACCCCGAGTTCCTCCGCGAGGGGAGCGCGGTGAGCGATTTCCTCCACCCGGACAAAGTCGTCTTCGGCGCGACGGCCGACCGCGCGTTCGAGACGCTCGACGAACTGTACGACCCGCTGGTGGCGCAGACCGACACGACGGTCGTCCGAACCGGCGTCCGGGAGGCGGAGATGATAAAGTACGCCAACAACGCGTTTCTGGCCTCGAAGATCAGCCTCATCAACGAACTCGGGAACATCTGCAAGGAGTTCGGCGTCGACGCCTACGAGGTGGCCGACGCCATCGGTCTCGACGAGCGAATCGGCTCGCAGTTCCTCCGCAGCGGCGTCGGGTGGGGCGGGTCGTGCTTCCCGAAGGACGTGGCCGCGCTCATCGCCGCCGCCCGGGAGACGGGCTACGAACCCGAACTGCTCGAAGCGGTCGTCGGCGTCAACGACCGCCAGCCCGAACGACTGCTCTCGCTTCTGGACGACCACGTCGACGTCGAGGGCGAACGGGTCGCCGTTCTCGGCCTGGCGTTCAAATCCGGCACCGACGACGTGCGGAGTTCGCGGGCGATACCGACCATCGAGGGCCTGCTCAACCGGGGGGCGGACGTCGTCGGCTACGACCCGGTCGCCGCCGAGAACATGCGTGCGCAGTTTCCCGACATCGAGTACGCCGAGAGCGCCGCCGACGCGCTTGACGGGGCGATAGCCGCCGTCGTCGTCACCGACTGGGACGAGTTCGCGGCGCTCGACGGCGAGTTCGACGCGATGAAGCGCCCGGTCGTCGTCGATGGCCGCCGAATCGTCGAACCGCGCGACGGCATCGAGTACGAGGGACTCACGTGGTGAACACACCGATTTCGGTGAAATCGACCGGAAAGACGGAGTAAAAAGAGGCGATGGCAGGCGAAGCGGCGAGCGTTACCGACTACGCACCGTACCCGTCGCTGCCGTAGCCACCCTCGCCGTAGAACGTGTCGATGTCGTCGCCTTCGACGACGACGTAGCCGACCGTCTCTGGCTTGTGCCACACTTCGTCGTCGCTACTGCGTTCTTCCTCGACGTGAACCTCGACGCTCGTCCGGGTGAGGTTTCGGTAACGGAGCGTGCAGGGTTGGTTCCCCTTGAACGTCTCGATGTCCGCGACGACGACGGGGCTCTCGTACGTCCCCTCGAACTCGATGGTCTGCCACTCGTGGTCGACGCCCGTAGCGCGTCCGGCCTCGAACGGGGCGTCGCCGAGCGTCCCCGTTCCGGGTTCGACGGCGATGTAGCCGACGGACTCGTCGTGGTGCCAGCCGTCGACGCCTTCCTCCTCTTGGAGGCGCGTCGAAAAGCCCCGCTTGGAGACGCGGCGGTTTCGCGAGACGACGGGATGCCGCCCGTTCGTCGACTGCGGTTGCGTGATGACGACGGGCCGTTCGGCAAACCGCTCGTCGAACGAGACGTTCGTCCACGTCGTCCCGGCTTTGGCTTCGCCCGCCTCGATGCGCAGCTCGCCCGCGGTGGACGCGCCGGCCTCCATGACGAGACTGCCGACCACTTCCTCGATGTGGTTGCCGTCGAGGTAGTCCCACTCCTGGATGCGGTAGTCGAACGAGTCGCCGCCGACGTTCTGTATCCGCGACGTCGCCGGTTGGTAGCCGTTCTTCGACACGGGGAGCGCGACGACGACGGGGGACGAGTAGGAGCCGTCCAGCGATTGAGTCTCCCACTTGTGCGTCGCCGCGAGGCGGTGCGCTTCGGCCAGGGGACCGGTGGAGGCAGCACTTACTCGTTTGGAGGCGGCCTGCGTCCCGACGACGCCCAGCACGAGCGAGGCCTGGAGAACCCCGCGTCGCGTACAGCGGGTTTCTGAGCGGGCGGATTTCGTCGACTTGTATTGCTTCTGCATTTCGGTTTCCCTCTGTTCAGTAGTACAGTCAGGTAACCGGTTATATATGTTTCTAATTAATTATGTGTGAGATGAATTACTAGAATCAGTAGACAACAATACCGTTAGAAATCCCCTAGAAATGGCCTGTATTCGGGGTTTGTGTACAAACAGTCAGAAAACAGAGACAATATGCAAAATGATATATGTTCGTTCTAAACCGTGGCCGTAGCAAGACATATCTACTATAAAATATGTTCGAACGCGTGTCGACTCGGAGTCGAATCTTCGAAATCAGCGCAACCCACCAACTGAGAAGAACGTAGCGCCCGATTACTGAGAGTAGGCGGAGAAACGGACGGAAGCGGCGATGGCGGGGACGTACTCTCGAACGTGAAACAGTCCGGTAGCGGGCCGGTAGTACGCGTATCGGAGGACCTAGTCCAGAGAATGAGGCGATTACCGGTATCGAGAGCGCCACCATCGCCGTCGCAGAACGCCGCTCCGCGGACGACCGGTTTTCGTGTGTCAGACGAATCGGTGAAATCGAAACGCGTCGGCTGAGAGACACCTACGCTCGGATAGCCAGACAATACTAAACTCCGACAGTTCCGTGGGTTAGCCCGGTGCGAAAGTGCATGACACGACAGAATCAGACCCGAAGGCGGTTTCTCGCAGGGAGCGTAGCGACACTCAGTTCACTGTCATTAGTGGCGAACGGTGCGGGTGCGCAGACGTCGACGCGGACACTCGCCGTCGTCAACGCGACCGGTAACGGCCCGGCGAAGTACCGGTTCACCGTTGACGGCGACGTCGAGAAGACGACGGAGACGGGCGGTGCGCCGAAGGCGTTCGCCTCTCGCAACAACGACGACGCCGTTTCCGACACGACCGTCGAGGGTCGCGTCTACGGCGGCGCGGACGCGTACCGAATCTCCGGGTCGGTGACGAGTCTGGTCGTCGAAGGCGGCGCGGGCATCTACGTCGACGGCGAAGCGGTCGACCCCGGCGACTACTCGGCGCCGAGCGTCCTCGCGATAACCGGTGACGGCGAATACGCGTTCTCCACGGACGACACCGTCGAAAAGACGACGCTGACCGGCGGTGCCGACGTTCCGCCCGCCTCGATCAACGCCGCCGACAGCGTCGACGGGACAGACGTCTTGGGATCGGTGTTCGGCGGAACCGACGCCTACGTCGTCGACGGTGACCTCACCGAGTTCGACCTCGAAGACGGACTTACCGGCTACCTCGACGGCGAGGAGTACGCGGGTCCGTCGAACGTTCGCGGCGAAACTGAAGGCGACGACGACAGTACGGCGGCCCCCGAACTGGCGTTCCCGGACTGCACTAGCGTCGAGATTTCCGGCGCGTTCGAGACGGCGTCGCTGGAGGTGCTCGTCGAAGACGACGACCCCGAGACGACGCCGATGGAGCAGGTGTACGAGTACGAGAACGACGGCGACGAGACCGACGTGACCGTCTCGGTGCCTGACGACGAGTTCGGCCCGTATCAGGTCCTCGAGTACGTTTCGGTCACCTACGGCGACGGAGAGACCGTCGAGGAGACCAACCCCGACGCGAACGAGTGCCGCGAGGAGACGTTCCCCGCCGACCGGAACGTCGAGTTCGTCGACTGTACGTCCGTCAGCGTGACCGGCGAGTTCGAGGAGCTCTCCATCGAGGTGCTCGTCCGCGACGACTACCCGACTACGCCGATGGAACAAGTCTACACCGTCAAGAACGAGGACGGGTCCGCGGAGACCACCGTAAGTGTTCCGGAGGACGAGTTCGGTACGTATCAGGTCGCCGAGCGAGCGACCGTCATCTACCCCGACGGCGAGACCGTCGACGCGACCAACCCCGACGCGGAAACGTGTCGCTCGGAGACGTTCCCGAGCGAGTGAAAGAAAACGAGACCGAGGCGTAACGCGTCGTTTGTCGGTTACAGCCCCGAGTTGGAGCGGACACTCGAGGACGGCGGGGCGACGGGTTCACGACGTAACGCCGTCGTTACGGCCGCCGCCCCGAACCTAATAGACGATTGACATCCCAGCACGACCATTAACGTTCACGAACGAAAAACAGTCGGATAAATACACAAGTACACCTTCCTGAATAAAACTTAAGATGCAACTCAGTGTGGCCTTAGCCGGAAGTGGAGAAATCAATGAAGGAAACACATACAAGCCGCCGAACGTTCCTCGCTGGCAGTCTCACGGCCCTCGGCGCGACCGCGACAACGATGACCGTAGGCGCACAGGAAACTGAGTGGAAACACGTCGTCGTCTCCGGGACGCCGGGTTCCGGACCGGTTCGCTACGAACTGGAGACGACCGAAGCGCTCGAAAAGACGACGGAGACGGGCGGCGCACCGGTCGACGGCGCGTCGATAAACGCGAACGACGTCCTCGACGGGAGTTTCGCGAGCGGCGTCGTCGTTGGCGGCGTCGACGCGTATCGGTACAGTGGCGACCTGACGCTTTTGACCGTCGACGGCGACGCGAACGTCTATCTCGATGGGTCGCAGATCGACCCCGACAGCGTCGGCGAGAGCCACGACTACCTCGCTATCGTCGGCGACGGCGACGAGACGACCTACGAGTTCGAGGTCGACGGCGACGTGGCGAAGACGAACGTGACAGGCGGGGCGCCGAAGCGCTACGCCTCGATACAGAGCGGCGACAGCATCGACGACGGGTCGGTCAGCGGGACGGTGTTCGGCGGCGTCGACGCCTTCCGCGTCGCCGGTGACGTCACCTCGTTCGACCTCTCGGGCGGGACGGCATACCTCAACGGGCAGGAGTACGCCGGGCCGGGCGACGGCGGCCGCGGCGGAACTGGAAGCTCGGACGCCGACATCGAGTTCACCGGTTGCACGTCCGTCGAAGTGACCGGGGAGTTCGATGAGGTGTCGCTGGAAGTACTCGCCGCCGACGCCGACTGCGAGATGGGCACCCGCTACTACGAACAGACGTTCGTCTACGGACTCGCCGACTCCGAGACCATCGAGGGGACGACGACGGTCAGCCTCCCCGACGGCTACTTCGCCGAGTACCAGATAGTCGAGTCGGCCATCGCGGAGGGAGACGAGAGCGTCGAGGTGACGAACCCCGATGCCGACGCCTGCCGCGACCGAATGGAGTCGCAGCTCGAATCCGCCTGCAACTGAGTTCGATCAGCCGTTCGACTTTTCTAGCTCCGTCCGGGCGCGGCGGAGGAGTCGCTCCCAGACGCCGAACAGCGCGCTGTCGAGTCCGTAGCTCCCGTCGATGTCCCGAACCCACACGTCGTCGGCGAACAGCAGCGACTGAAATCGGTGCACGTCCGGCGAGAGCGACGCTCGACGACCTGTGTAGTACGCGACGGTTTCCCCTCGCGTACGCGACACCAACTCCTGCGGCACCTCGATACCCGACTCGCGCGCGACGTGGACGAACCACTCCAGGTGGAGCACCGCGTCCGCGAGGACGAACCGCTCGTCGAACCCCGAAACGTGCGCGAGTGCCGGTCGACCCTCGACCAGCACGTCGTCCGGCGCGCTGAAGTGAGGAACGGAGACGTGCGACAGGTCGCCGGCGTACGCCCGCGCGAGACGGGTGAGTCGGTAGTCCGCGAGCGCGACCGGTCCCGCCAAGGCGAGTTCGTACCACAGCGGCAACCACTCGCAGAACGGTTCCGAGAACGCGGCGTCGGCCAGAAGCGTGGCAGCGATCGACCGGGCGATTCGCGGTTCCACGTCGGTTCGGCCCGCTCGCATCGCTTCGATGCCGATTTCGGCGTCCTCGCTGAACGACCCGCGGTCGAATCCCATCCCGTCGGCCACGTAGTCGACGTACTCGCTGCCGACCCGGTACCAGTCGGCGAAATCGTCGGCCGTTCGGAGCGCGAGGAGTCGGAGGACGGTCACGGTCGAGAGAGGAACCGCAACGTCAAGAGCGCTGCTCTCGCTGAGTGTCGCAGTTCCGTGAACAGTCGCATAGATGACGGTTGCGCGAAACTATAGCCGAGGTCGTGGCACACACCCCGATGACGAACGCACGAACGAACGCGCTCCAAGAGACGGTCGATTCCGGCGGCGTCGCCCTCGGCGTGCTCGACGGACTGTACAATCCCGACGTGGTCGAACTCTGCGGCGACCTCGGCGTCGACTTCGTCTGGCACGACCTCGAACACGCGGGACCGAGTCCGTGGGACGCGACGACGCTGTCGAACCTCCTGCGCGCCGCGGACGCGACGGACACCGAACTGCTGGTTCGCATCCCAGTCACGGAACCGGCGCTGATGCGCAAGGTGCTGGACGCGGGCGTCCGCAACGTGTTCCTCTCGCGGGTCCGGTCGGCAGCGGAACTCCGCGAGGCGGTCCGCGCCGCGCGCTTCGAGTACGACGGCGAACCCGGTCAACGGGGACTGGCCGCCCCGCGCGCGAGTCGGTGGGGCCTCGCCGACGATTACCCGGCGACCGAGGACGAGGAGATTTTCGTCGGCGTCACCGTTGAGAACCAGCGGGCGGTGGACGAGATCGACGAAATCCTCGCGGTTCCGGAGCTCGGCTTCGTCTTCGTCGGCCCGTACGACCTCTCGGTCGGCACCGGCCACCCCGGCGAGGTTGACCACGAGGAGGTGCAATCGCGCGTGGAGACGATCCGCGACGCGACGCTCGACAGCGACGTGGCACTCGGGGGGCTGGGTTTCGGGATGGACGACGTGAACGACAAGGCCGAGCAGGGCTACCAGATCCTGAACGTCGGCAGCACCATGGCCGGCGTCTCGGAGATGGTCTCCTCGCGACTCGAGGCGTTCGAGGGCGAGCGGTAGCCGCCGGCCGGTCCGACTCGCTACGTGTCGTCGGCCAACTGATCGGTCAGTCCCCACCGCTCGGCGCGCTGTTCGGCCTCCGCGCGCGCCTGCTCGCGAATCGCGTCGAGCTTTGAGCACGCCGCGCGTCTCGCCGCCGAGCAGCAGCGCGTCCTGCGGTTCGATGACGGCGTAGCCGGTCAGTTCGCGCTCCAACGCCGTCGAGAGCGCGGTTCCGACATCGGCGACGACGCGGGACCGGACGAGGTCGCCGCGCGGGATCGAAAATCGGCCGTCCGAGGAGTCACCCAGCTCGGTCATGGCGTGTCGGGGACGACCGCGCTGCGGAAGCGGTCCGCCACGTCGCCCTCGTCGCCGTGCGAACTTCGATTCGGGCGGCCGCTCTTCGATACGCTTCAGCCGGGACGGAGTCCGGCGCGTGCGCCAGCAGCGGCTCGCCCGCGCGCCTGGCCGCGCGGATCACGTCGCTGTTGGGCACCGTCGCGAGCGTCTGCCCGCCGAAGTACTCGCTCGCCCGGTCGACGACGCGGTCGATTCCGGCGTCGTCGTGGACTTTGTTGAACAGCACGCCTGCCGTCTCGGTGCCGTAGGAGCGAGCGTACTCCTGAACCTTCAACCCGTCCGAGAGCGCTGGAACCGTCGATTGAAGGACGACGACGACGCGGTCCGCGAGGACGACGGGGAGGACGACGCTCCTCGACCCCAGCGCCGCGGCGAGTCCAACAGCAGTACGTCCGTTCCGCTGGCGAGTTCGACGCTCGAGACGCGTCCACGGAACCTCCCGCCGCCCGAACGCCTATCTCGGCGTCCGCCGAACGACCGCCTATGTCCACCGAGAGAACGGACGACCGGACCCGGAGTCGCCGTATCGCCGCCGCGGCCGCCGCGACGACAGTACTGCTCGTCGGCGCGACCCTCCTCTGGACGTGGCGCGAACACGCGCCGCTGTCACGTCACGTTCGACGCAGAGAACGGACGTCGTCCTCGCGCAGGACCCAGAAATCGACGCTCGTATCGCCGTTCTAGTCTGGTCGCTCGCCGCATAGTCCGCTTTGGTGAAGTAACTCTTTCGTGATGCGCCCACGCACGTACACGTGATGACAGACCACACGGAACCGAGCACCGTCGTCCGCGTCTGCGTCGGGAGCGCGACAGACGGGGCGAGAGCCACAGCGGACGCCGCACAGGCGGCCGCGGGCGACGTACGCGTCGTCGAAGTCGGCCCAACAGGGGTCGGCGACGACGCACCGCTCGTACTGGTGACGCAGGGAGGTGAGACGGCGTTCTACCGCGACTGCGGACCGGAGCGGGCGACGCGCGTCGTCGAAGCGCTCGAAGCCGGATCCGAGACCGAAGCGGGTGACGTGACGGTCGAACACGACGCCGAGCGTCGGATGCTGCCGGTCCCGGAGACCGGACCGCTGTCGGTCGGCGCGCGACGCGTTCTCGGACGCTGCGGCTGGATCGACCCGACCGACATCGGCGCCTCCGACGAGTGGGCGGTCGACGCGGTCGGCGACGACGCCGACGCCGCGATGGAACGCGTCCGGGAAGTCGGCCTACTGGGCCGCGGCCGCGGCGAGGCGACGCCCGACGAACCCGTCGCGGAGGAGTGGTCCGTCGCCCGCGAGACGGCGGGCGACCCGGTGCTCGTCGTCAACGCCAACGAGAGCGACCGCCGCAACGACACCGACCGGACGCTCGTCGAGGGCGACCCGGCGTCGGTGCTCGACGGCGCGCTCGCCGTCGCCGAACTGGTCGGCGTCGAGATATCGGATATCGTGGTCTACCTCAACGAGGCCGACGCGCTCGCGGGCGACCGGCTGAACGCGGCCGTCGATTTGCTGGTCGACGCGAGAGGTCTCGACGCGGAACCGCAGGTCGTCGCGGGACCCGACAAATACATCGCGGGCGAACCGACGATGGCGCTCGAATCGCTGGAGGGGAACGACCGACTGGAGGCGCGGCTCCGCCCGCCCTCGCCCGCGCGACACGGCCTGTACGGACGACCGACGCTAGTCCACACGCCGCGGACGCTCGCGCAGGTCCGCGAACTCTTGCTCCGTCCCGAGGGGTTCGACGCCGCCGACGCCGACCCCGGAACCCGCCTCGTCACGGTCACCGGCGACGTGGACGCGCCCGTTACGGTCGAACTCCCGACTGGCGGGTCGCTCTCGACAGCCGTCGACGCCGTCGGGTTCGCGGGGCCGCTGAAGATGGCCTGCGTCGGCGGGCAGTTCGGCGGCTTCACCCGTACGCTGGACCACACGCCGAGCGCCCCGGCGCTCGCGGGCGCGGAACTCGGCACCGAGGGCGTCGTCGAACTGTTCGACGACTCTCACTGCGCGCTGGCGATGGCGGGGAGTCGCTCGCGGTTCGCCCGCGACGAGAACTGCGGCCGCTGCGTTCCGTGCCGCGAGGGGTCGAAACAGCTGCTGAGCAAACTTCGAGGCGTCTACGACGGCGAGTTCGACGACGACGGACTCAGAGAGCTGGCGCGGGTGATGCGGGGGACGAGCACCTGCGCGTTCGGGTCGTCGGCCGCGCGCACCGTCACGACGGCGATGGACGAGTTCGAGACCGAGTTCCGCGCCCACGTCGACGGGCGCTGTCCGAGCGGCGCGTGCGAGGAGGTCTGAGATGAGCATCGAAAATCCGGAAGATATGAGCAACGAACCGAGTAGACCGGGGCCGGTCGACTCCGCCCCCGGCGAATCGCTACCGGGAGTCCCGAACGTCGCCGACCCCCGCCCGAAAACGCCGCTGACCGAGGATTTCGTCACCGGCACCGCCAACGACCCCGAGGTTGGGTCGACGGGTTCGGAGATGACCACCGTCACCGTCGACGGCGAACCCATCGCGCTGCCGCCGGGATCGACGCTGCTCAACGCCGTCGAGGCGCTGGAGACCGAGAGCGACGTCCCCGCGCTCTGTCACTACGACCGCGACACCGAGCAGGGCGAGAACGTCGGTCCCCGCTCGGAGTGTCGGACCTGTATGGTCGACACCGACGAGCACGGTCTTGTCCCCTCGTGCAGCTTCCCCGCCGAGGACGGCCTGACGGTCCGGACCGACGCGACGGAGGCCGAGGAGGCGCGGGACGTGAACCTCGACCTGGTGCTGTCGAACCATAACCTCCGGTGTACGACCTGCGGACAGAACGGCCGCTGCGAACTGCAGGACGCCTCCATCGACAACGGCGTCAACGAACCACGGTACGGCGTCTTCGACGACCGCGACGAGTACGAACCGCTCGACGACACCTCGTCGGTTATCCAGATAGACCGCAACAAGTGCATCCTCTGTAACCGCTGCGTCGAGGCCTGCAACGACGTGCAGGTCGAGGGCGTCCTCCGAATCGAGGGGCAGGGACCGGACACCCGAATCGGTTTTCAGAGCGACGCGGAGACGATGGCCGACTCGACGTGCGTCTCCTGTGGGCACTGCGCGACGGTCTGTCCGACGGGGTCGCTCGTGGAGAAGGGACTCGCCGACACGACGACGATCCCCTTCCCCGGATTCACTCAGAAGAACTCCATCGGGAAGGTCATCGAACACCACGACGCGGAGACGACCGACACCTCGCCGTCGCCGAACCGCCGCGTCCCCGGCGAGTTCGAGCATCTCGATGGCGAGTGCGACGAAGAGATAGCGGAGAGATCCGGCGTCGCGCGGTTCATGGCCAAGGCGAAGCGGGGCGCGCAGTCCGCGGTCAGCCGTGTCACCGACGAGTCGCTGGAGCGGGTCGAACACGCCGCGGAGGCGACGGCGGCGAACTCGCTGAGAGTCGGCCAACTGTTCGACGTGGCCAAGGTCATAAGCACCGGGCGGATGCAACGCGTCACGAAGGCCGAGACGACCTGCCAGTACTGCGCCGTCGGCTGTCGATTCGAACTCTACGGCAGGGACGGCGAGGTGCTCGGCGTCCGCCCGGCCGACTCGGAGGCGACGCCGGCCAACGACTTCTCGACCTGCGTCAAGGGGAAGTTCGGCTACGAGTTCGTCAACAGTCCGAACCGCCTGAGAACGCCGCTCGTCAAGGAGGACGGCGAGTTCCGCGAGGCCTCGTGGGACGAGGCGCTCGATCTGGTCGTCAAGCGGCTCTCGGAGGTTCAGGACGAGCACGGCGACGATTCGATCGCCGTCACGTCGTCGTCGAAGGCGACGAATGAGGAGAACTTCCTCAACCAGAAGTTCGCCCGGCAGGTGCTCGCGACGCCGCACGTCGACAACTGCGCGCGCCTCTGTCACTCGTCGACCGTCGCGGGGTTGAAACAGACGCTCGGCTTCGGCGCGATGACCAACCGCATCAACGAGGATATCGGCAAGACCGACTGCTATCTCATCACGGGGTCGAACACGACCGAGAGTCACCCCGTGCTGGCGACGCGCATCAAGCAGAACGTCCGCGACGGCGCGGACCTGTTCGTCTTCGACCCGCGCAAAATCGGTCTCGCCGAGCACGCCACCCAGTACACGCGGACGCAACCCGGACAGGACATCGCGTGGCTCAACGGGATGGTCCGTCACATCATCGAAGAGGATCTCCACGACCGCGAGTTCATCGAGGAGCGCACGACCGGCTTCGAGGAACTGAAGGAGAAGGTCGAACCGTTCACCCCCGAGAAGGTCGAGGAACTGGCGGGCGTCGCCCCCGAGGACCTCGAGCGCGCCGCCGAGACCATCGCGAACGCCGACTCTTGCATCTTCGGCTGGGCGATGGGGATGACCCAGCACGCTCACGGGACGCGGAACGTGCTCGCAATCACCAACCTCGCGCTCGTTACAGGCCACCTCGGCAAACCCCGGTCAGGCGTCTCGCCGTTCCGCGGGCAGAACAACGTGCAGGGCGGCGGCGGCGACATGGGGCCCGCGCCGCACAACCTCCCCGGCTACCAGGACCTCACCGACGATGACGTGCTCGACAAGTTCGAGGACGCGTGGGGCGTCCGCCCGCCATCACAGATCGGTCTCTACCTGCCCGAACAGTACGAGGCCATCCACGACGGCAACATCCGCGGGATGTACGTAATGGGCGAGAACCCGGTGCTGTCGGAACCGGACATCCGCGACGCCGAGGAGGCCGTCGAAGAACTCGACTTCCTCGTCGTGCAGGACATCTTCCTCACCGAGACCGCCGAGCACGCCGACGTGGTGCTGCCCGCGGCGTCCGCCGCCGAGAAGTACGGCACGTTCACGAACACTGAGCGTCGCATCCAGATGGTCCGACCCGCCGTCTCGCCGCCGGGTGAGGCCCGCACCGACATGGAGATTCTCTCGGATCTCGCCGGACGCTTCGGCTACGAGTGGGAGTACGACGGTCCCGCCGACGTGATGGACGAGATCGCGTCGCTCGTCCCCATCTACGGCGGCGTCGGCTACGACCGCCTCGAATCGAAGCCCGACGGTCTCCAGTGGCCCGTCCGGGACGAGGACCACGCCGGCACGCCGTATCTCTACGAGGAGGAGTTCAACTTCGACGACGGTCTGGCGCGGTTCGTCCCCGCGGACTACGCCGGCCCCGTCGAGATGCCCGACGAGGAGTTCCCGCTGATGCTCACCACGGGACGGGTGCTCTACCACTGGCACACGGGGACGATGACCCGGCGTGTCGAGGCGCTGATGCACCACGTCCCCGAGAGCTTCGTCACCATCCACCCGAAGATGGCTGAAGACCTCGGCGTCTCCGACGGCGAGTACGTCCGCGTCGCCTCCCGGCGCGGCGACATCGTCGTGAAGGCGAACGTCGAGGAGACCTCCGACCCCGGCGTCGTTTTCGTCCCGATGCACTTCGCGCAGGGGGCGGTCAACGAACTCACGCAGGCCGAACTCGACTCGACGTCGTTCATCCCCGAGTACAAGGTGACGAGCGTCCGCATCGCGCCGCTGGGTACCGACCCCGACGAGGAGCCGCTGACCCACGAACGGCCCGACTTCGGCGCGGACGCCGATGAGGACCCCGAGCGCGCCGGCGCGGACGACGACTGAGCGACGCGTCGCCGACCGCCGGACGGCGGTGGCAACGGCAGTCCGCCGTCAACCGCCGCCGGCGTCTACTCCGGCAGTCCGAGCGCCGCGAGGTCGACGTGGTCGGCGACGAGAGCCGCCGCGCGGTCGTACGGCGACCGCGACCCGTCGTAAATCGCCGCTGGACGCTCTCTCTCGGCCGATTCGAACACCGAATCCACGAACGCCTCCCGCGCGCTCTCGTTCTCGAACAGCCCGTGGAGGTACGTCCCCAGCACTCGCCCCGACGCCGCGCCGAGCGCTACCGACGCCGCGCCGTCACGCGAGAACGGCGTCTCGACCGCGTCGGTTCCGTCGAGGACGTCGGCCGTCTCGACGGCGCGCGTCTCCCCGGCGTGAATCTCGTAGCCGGAGACCTCGCCGTCGACGCCCGAGAGCGGTCCGACCCCAGAGAGGCGGAGCGTCGACTGCTCGACCCGCTTCTCCGTCGAAAAGGTGGTTTCGACCCGCAGTAGGCCGAACCCCGGTATTTCGTCGGCCGTCGCCTCGTCCGCGCTCTCGACGCCAGCGTTCGTGATCCGCTCGCCGAGTAGTTGATAGCCGCCGCAGAGACCGACGATCGGGCCGTGGAACGCCGCCAGCGCGTCGCCGAAACCCGCCTCACGGAGCGCCAGCAGGTCGTCGACGGTGTTCTTCGTGCCGGGAAGGACGACGGCGTCGGCGTCGTCAAGGCCGTCCGACGGCGGGACGTAGGCGACGCGCACGCCGGGTTCGGCCACGAGCGGTTCGAGGTCGGTGAAGTTCGAGATGCGCGGCAGACGCGGGACGGCGACCGTGACCGCGGCGTCGTCGGTGACGCCGTCGCCGTCGCCGACGACCGTCCGCTCGTCCGCAGGGGGAAGCGAGACGCTGTCTTCCTCGGGCAATCCGGGGTCGTCATACGGGAGGACGCCGAGCACCGGCACTCCCGTGCGCTTCTCGAAGGCGTCGAGGCCGGGGTCGAGCAGCGAGACGTCGCCGCGGAACTTCGTGATGACCGCGCCGACGACGCGCTCGCGGAGGTCGTCGGGGAGCAGTTCGAGCGTGCCGACGAGGCTAGCGAAGACGCCGCCGCGCTCGATGTCGGCGACGAGGAGGATATCGGCGTCCGTCAGTCTGGCCGTCTCGACGTTCGCCAGATCTCGGTGGTGGAGGTTGATTTCAGCGATGGAGCCGGCGCCCTCGGCGACGACTACCTCGCGGTCGGACGCGAGTCGCGCGTGGGCCGCTTTCGCGGCGTCGCGGGCGCAGCGCCAGTGGTCGTCGTAGTAACTCCCGGCGGCGAAGTGGCCGACGGCGACGCCGTCGACGACGAGTTGCGACTCGCCGTCGCCGCGGGGTTTCAAGAGCACGGGGTTGTGGTCCGTCGTCGGCGCGACGCGGGCGGCCCGCGCCTGGACGAACTGCGAGACGCCGATTTCGCCGAAGGCGTCGCACTCGTTCTCCGCGTCGCCTCTGCCGCCCCCGTCGAGGAGAGCGGGCGACCGCGGGACCGCACGCGCGTTGTTGCTCATGTTCTGCGCCTTGAACGGCGCGACGGCGACGCCGCGGTCGGCGAGGTGGCGGCAGAGACCGGCGGCGACGGTGCTCTTGCCGACGTGGGAGGCGGTTCCGGCGACGAGTAGCGTTCGGGCCATCGGTGGACGTCTCGGTCGACGCTCCGACAGCCCAAGAGGATATCTTCCTCGTCGGGAGTCGGTGGGAACGACTGTCGCCCTTCCAGATGCGGTCGTGAAAGCCACTTTGAGAACCTCTTGCGCGGGAAATCAGCCGTTTAGCCGACCACCGAAATGTGGAGTAGACGATTCGACACTAAACACTTAGGTGGCAGCGTTAACGGGTTTGGTCACAGAGGGGGATGTAATGAGTTCAGATTCGATCGACCTGTCGGGTTGGAAGAGGGGCGGCAGACCGGATAGTCAGTCCCGAGAGGCGCTGTTCACGACGCTCGCGAACGGTATCCGACGGGAGACGGTATCGATTCTCCTCGACAATCGAACGTCGATCGCAGTGCGCGAGTTGGCCACGCAGGTGGCCGAACGAGCGTTCGAGACGCCGGACGCGAGCGAGCGGAAGCAAGTTCACGTCTCGCTCGTCCACCAGCACCTGCCGACGCTCGAAACCGCCGGGTTCGTGACGTACGACTCCGAGTCGAAGACCGTCGAGGTGAGCGCGGAACTCCTCTCTCACCAGTACGCAGTCGCGACGGTGTTATCGGCGGTCGACGCCCAGTCGTCCGACACGGTCGACGAGGAGTTGGAAGCGCTTGCAAACCGGCGACGACGGGTCGTGCTCTCGGTGCTTGACGGCTCGCCCGCCCTTTCGCTCGACGAACTCGCGGCGCGCGTCGTCGAGCGCGAACTCGAAGCGGAGGCGACAGAGACCGACGCGGTACGAACGGAGCGCGTTAGAGACGACGTTCGCACGATGCTCCACCACACGCACCTCCCGAAACTGCACGCGTTCGACTTCGTCCGCTACGACTCGGAGACGCAGACGGTCGAACGAGGTCAGAACGGCTTCGCCGACCGCCTCGGTACGCTCGCCCTCCCGGTCGCCGGACGCTGACCGCCCAGTGACCGGGAACGAAGGCGTTCGGCCGTCTCAGTATTCCGTGCCCCGACGGGCTCGCTGCCCGGCGTCGATGGGGTGTTTCTCTTTTCCGACGCGCGTCACGAGATCCGCGACATCGTAGACGTACTCGGGTTTCGTGTGGCTCCCCGTTAACACGAGTTCGAGGTTGTCGGGTTTCGCGTCGACGAGTTCGAGCACGTCCGCCTCGTCGAGCAACCCCTGGTCGACGGCGTACAGCACCTCGTCGAGGATGACCATGTGAACGCCGTCCTCGGGCGGACCGTCGAGCGGGAGCGGAGAGTCGAGGTCCACCTCGTCCGCAGCGGCGAGGAGCTCCGTCGCGCGTTCGAGCCCGCCCCGCGCCTTCGCGCGATGGTCGTCGTCGTCGCTGCCGTCTCTGAGACCATGCCAGCCGTAGTGGCCGGTGTTCTCGTAGCTGTACCCGGGCATCGCCGTGACGGCGTTGTACTCGCCGCGGACGGCGTCAACGCTGTCCGCGCCGCCCTTCATGAACTGAAGCATGTGGACGCGGAAGCCGTGACCCGCGGCGCGGAAGCCCATCCCCATCGCGGCGGTAGTTTTCCCCTTCCCGTCGCCCCACCACACCTGCACGAGGCCGAACTCCTCGGGGGTACTCGGTTCGATGGTGTGGGCCTCGGGAGTGACGCCGCGGCCGGGGGTGTTCTTGCGTAGTTCCTCGGTCTGTGAGTTATCTTCGGTCATCGTTCGTCGTCTCGGAAGTCGTCTTGACGGTCGGTCAGTTCGAGGTACAGCGCCGCGCTCCACGAGAAACGGTCGCTCCCGCGACCCTCGCCCGTCTCCGGGTTGAAGTACTCGCGAAAGCCCTCGCGCTCGACGAGGCGGCGGCTGTCTCGGTCGATTCGGTCGGCGAGGTCGGTCGCGCCGTAGCGGCGCAGACCGTCGGCGACGAGCCAGTTCGTGTTTATCCACACCGGCCCGCGCCAGTAGCGGTCGGGGTCGAACGCGTCGCCGACGTAGGAGGGGGCGGCGAACTCGAAGGCGAGAAACTCCTTGCGGAGCGTCCGGCGGTGCCGTTCGAACCGCTCGTTCGTCGGAATTTCGCCGAACAGGCTCGCGAGTCCCGCCACCGAGTTCGCTCGGAGTTTGCGGTCGCCGACGCGGTCGTAGGAGACGAACGTCCCCAGTTCGTCGTCCCAGAGTCGGTCGCGAATCGCTTCTCGGGACTGTTCGGCCTGCTCGCGCCACATCGCTGCCGCCGCGTCGTCGCCCCGGGCGGCGGACAGCACCGCGAAGTCGTCGCAGGCGCGGACGAAGATGGCGTTCGTCAGCGCGTCCTCGACGAGGAACGGACAGGACTCCCGGAGGTCGAACTCGTCCCAGTCGGCGGCGCGGGCCGCGCGGACGAGCGCGACGTAGCGGTCGTAGTCCCAGTCGGTCGGCCGCTGGTCCGCCAGGTCGTCGGATTTGCGGTCCTCGCGCTCGTACTCGACCGCGCCGGGGTCGAACGCCTCGAGCGGGTCGGTCCACGCGGGCGAGTCGTCCATCCCCGTCTCCCACGGGTGGCGGACGTAGACCACCTTTCGGTCGAACGACCGCTCGCGGATCCACCACTCTAAGTGGCGTTCGAGAGCGGGGTAGACGCGTTCGAGAAACTCGTCGTCGCCGGTCGTCTCGTAGACGCGCCGCGCCGCGGGAACGACCATCGGCGGTTGGGTGATGCCGCTGGTGGCGACCTCTTCGACGTCGACGCCCCACTCCTTGGGGCCGGGGAAGTAGCCCTCGGCGTCGGTGTGGAAGACAATGTGCGGAAGAAGGCCGTTCTCCCACGTCGCCGCGCAGAGCGTCTCCAGTTCCGCTTTCGCTGCTTCAGGCTCGACGCCGGCAAGGCCGAGCGCGATGAACGCCGAGTCCCAGTTCCACTGGAACGGATAGAGCGTCGCCGACGGGACGGTGTAGCCCTCGGCGCGGTTCGACTCAAGCACGTCGAGCGCCTCGGCGCGGCGTTCGGCGGTGGCGGCACGGCCATCCGTCAGGTTCTCGTCGCGTCCGTCGTCCATGTCAATGCTGGGCACGCGAACTGTCGTGACCGTTTCGGCTCCCGCCGCCGGACTCCGCGACGGCGTCGACGAACCGGTCGAACGCCCCGCTCTCGGGGTGGACGTGCGCGTAGGTTCCGAGCGTCCGGTGCTCGGTCAGGCCGTCGTGCTCGCCGTCAATGCCCTTCCCGCGAATCACGTCGAACGCGAAGCGGGCGTCGATCGCGGGGTCGGCCTCCGAGTAGTGGAACTCGTGGCCGCGGAGCGTCCGTCCCTCGGGACAGATGAGCGCCTCCGTTCGCGCCCGGAGTTCGACGTGGTCGAGCGCCTGGTAGCGGTCGCGCATCGTCACGTCGGCGGGCAGAATGCCCGCCATCTCATGCGTCTCGCCGTCGACGGTGGTCAGCGATTCGGCCAGCGCCATCAGGCCGCCGCACTCGCCGAAAATCGGCAGACCGTCTGCGGCGCGGTCGGCGAGCGTCGACAGCGCCGGACTCGCCGAGAGTTCGGCGGCGTGCAGTTCGGGGTAGCCGCCGGGGAGGTAGACGCCGTCGCAGTCGGGGAGGTCGTCGCCCGCCGTCGGCGCGAACGTGACCACCTCGGCGCGCTTGCGGAGGAACTCGCGCGTCGCCGCGTAGACGAACCGGAACGCGTCGTCCGCGGCGACGGCGACGGTGGGACGGTCGTCGGCGTCGGCGGCGTCGGCGGCGTCGGTGGTGCGGGCGGAAGCGTCGTCCTCGTCTTCGACCGCTGCGAACCACTCCGGTTCTCGCGCCGCGTCGACTATCGCGTCCACGTCGATGCCGTCCGCCGCCGCGTCGAGCGTCTCGGTCGACAATGGCGATTCGTCGCCCATCTCCAGTCCGAGGTGCCGCTCGGGGATTTCGAGGTCCTCGCGCGGGGGAATCCGGCCGAAGTACGTCAGTTCGTCGGGGAGCGCCTCGCGGATGCCGTCCTCGTGTCGTCCTCCGTGCGCGCGTGAGGCGAGCACCCCCGCGACGTCGAGGTCCAGTCCCGAGCGAGCAGCGTACTCGCGGAAGCCGAGCGCCGTCGCGGCGACGCTCTCCATCCCGGCGCTGGCGTCGACGACGAGGACGACTGGGAGCGAGAGCGCCTCTGCCACGCGGGCGGTGCTCGTCTCGCCGTCGTACAGCCCCATCATCCCCTCGACGACGCAGACGTCGCCCGACCCGCGGGCGTAGTTGCGGCGCATCCCCGACTCACCTTCGAGCCACGGGTCGAGGGTTCTCGAGGCACGCCACGTCGCCGCCTCGTGGTGACTCGGGTCGATGAAATCCGGCCCGGCTTTCGCCGGTTGGACGACCCGTCCGGTCCGCTGGAGCGCCCGACAGACGGCGAGCGTCGCGACGGTCTTTCCGACGCCGGAGGCGACCCCGGCGATGACGACTCCGTTCATAATCTACTATAGTGGTTTTACTGCAACTGTATTTGAGTTGTTCGGTGGGTGGCGAACGCGTCTCGATGCGGTTCACGACGAGGAGAGGAGCGGAGAGAGCCTACTCGGACGCTGAGTCGGGGTCGCCGACGTTCATCGCTCCCAGTTCCGGCGCGGAGTCGTCGTCGGTAGCGTTCCGAAGTTTCCCGACTCCGACGGCGACGGCGTAGATTGCGACCGCGACCAGCACAATGACGCCACCCGCGGTTGCCTCGCCGTAGTAGGAAACGCCGATACCCAAGATGACGGCGAGCTCGGCCAGAACGACCGAGACGAGCAGCGACTCAGTGAAACTTCGCGAGACCTGTGTCGCGCCCGCGACGGGAACGACAAGCATCGCCGCGACGAGGATGACGCCCATAATCTGCATCGCGCCGACGACGACGAGCGCCGTCAGCATTACCATGATGCGGTTGTACCACGCGACGGGGATTCCCGACACCGCCGCGGCTGTCTCGTCGAACGTCACGTAGAGGAGCTGGTTCCGCGTGAGCGCCACCGTCGCGACGATGACGCCGAACAGCACGAGCAGTATCGCCGCGTTCTCCTTCGAGACGGTCGAGAGGTTGCCGAACAGAAACTGGTTGACTCCGACCGAGAGGCCGCCCGCGTTGACGCTGATGAGCGTCGACCCCAGCGCGAACCCCGTCGAGAGCACGATAGCCATCGACACGTCGTTGTAGGCGTCCGTCGCTTCGGAGATGAGTTCGATGAGCAGCGCAGCGAGCACTGCGACGACGACGGCCGTCAGATACGGCGACACGCTCAACTCGAAGACGGCGTTGGCGAACAGCCCGACCGCGACGCCGGCGAACGCGGTGTGAGCCAGCGCGTCGCCGATAAGCGCTAACTGACGGTGGACGAGGAACGTCCCGATGAGCGGAGCCATCACGCCGATACAGAGTCCGACCAGCACCGCCCGGTGCATGAACGGGTACTCCAGCAAACCGAGTCCGGTCAGGTCACCGACCCGGTACATGAGTCCGGACCACAGTTCGAGCAGGAAGTACAGCGGTGCGAGAATCGTCTCTCGCGCGGCCAGCTGGAGCGCTCCGGCCGCCGTCCCGGTCATTGGTCACCTCCGACGAGTCTCGCCGTCGTCCCGAACGCGCGAGCGAGTGCGTCGCTCTCGACGAACTCCGCCGTCGGCCCGTCGAAGTATATCTCGCGGTTGAGACAGAGTACCCGTTCGGCGTGTTCGGTGACCGCACCCAGGTCGTGTTCGATGAGCAGAATCGTGATGCCCCTCGCGTGCAGCGCGTCGAGTAGCTCGTAGAACGCCTCGACCGAGTCGGCGTCGACGCCGACTGTCGGTTCGTCGAGGACTAGCAGCTCAGCTTCGCTCGCCAGCGCACGGGCGATGAACGCCCGTTGTCTCTGACCGCCGGACAACTGAGTCACTCGGCGGTCCGAGAACGCTTTCATACCGACCGTCTCGAGCGCACGGTCGACGATGCGCCAATCGTCCGCGGAGAGGCGGCCGAACCCGACGTGGGGAAATCGTCCCATCTTCACGACTTCGCGGACCGTAATCGGCATCTCCTTTGCGGCACTGGCGTGCTGGGCCACGTAACCGATACGGTCTCCGCCGTCGAACCGGTGCGACGGCTCTCCGAACAACCGAACGAGACCTTCGTCCGGGCGGAGCAACCCCAGCACGAGTTTCATGAGCGTCGACTTCCCGGAGCCGTTGGGGCCGACGACGGCCACGTACTCTCCGGGGTCGATTCGGAGCGAGACGTCTTCGACGACGGGCGCGGTCGCGTAGCCGAACTCGACCCCAGAGAGTTCGACGACCGGACGCTCGGGTCGCTCCGACGCGACGCTCGTCTCGGGAGTACTGCTCACGCGAAGTTTCTCCATCGGTCACTCCACCCGTCGGGACCTGCGTCTTCGGGCGCCTCGTTTCCGAGGACGATCTCGAAGGTGGGCATGTTCACGTTGTAGGCGATCTCCTCGTATCCCCACTCCTGTTTGACCCACTCTTCGCGGACGCCGGCGTACGGCGTGACGGGGAAGTACGCTTCGACCGCCGTCTCCGAGAGCAGTTGCTGGGCCGGTCGCCGCGTCTCGAAGACGGCCGCGCCGATGTACTCGATATCGTTCTCGTCGATGACCCGCTTCGCGTCGGTGATGTCAGAGGGCTTGACGTCGCCGCTGGCGGCGAGGTTCACGACTAGTGGCCGCATCTCGACGCCGTAGCGGACGCCGACGTACTGAAACGCGTTGTGGGCGGCAAGTTGGATCACGTCGCGGTCGGCCGCGTCGAAGATCGCCTGATACTCGCGGTCGATGCTGTCGAGAACGTCCGTCTTGTACGCCGACGCGTTCTCGCGGAGCGTCTCCTCGTGGGCGGGCGCGAGTTCGACCAGTCCCTCGGCGATGTTGTCGACCGACTGTTTAGCGCGCTGTGGGTCCAGCCAGAAGTGCGGGTCCTTGCCGCGGTCCTCACCGACACCCTCCTCTTCGGGGTCGAGACTCGCCGCGAGGTCGACCAGTTCGACGCCTTCGCGGGCGTTTACGAGCTGCGTGTCGGCACCGTCGTCTTCGACCGTTTGGATGGCCCTGTCGGCCCACGGCTGAAAGTTCTCGCCCACGTGGACGAACGCGTCCGCGTCGACGATGGCTCTCGTGATGCTGGCGTTCGGCTCCCACCCGTGGCCGTGAAGTCCGGTCGGTACGAGATTGCGTACCCGAATCGGAGTTCCGTCGGCAATTTTCCGTGCGAAGTCGTAGAAGCTGAAGAAGGAAATGACGACGACGGGAGCCCCATCGGCTTCATCCTCTGCAGCGCCAGTAGTCGCTTCGCCGCGTCCGCTATCGATACAGCCCGCGAGACCGGCCGCGAGGAGACTCGACCCTCCGGCGAGGGCTCGTCTGCGGGTTATCTTCTGTCGCGCTGTCCGTGGTGTCTCGGTATCCATAGTAGGAATAGACAGCCAAAAGAAGATAATAGTACTGGTCTAATATAATAATTAGACAAGTCTAATACTCCGCAAATTCGCCCGGTAGACATCTACAACGGCAAGATTCGCGGTGGGGAAAAGCCGTACACCGGAGAGCGACTGGTCACCGAGTCGGCAGCGGCGGCCCGCCGTATTCCGGTTCGGCCGACGTCGGCCCGGAAGATTATGTCGCTTCGTCGCGATTTGGGGGACATGCAACTCGACGGACGGACCGTCCTCGTCACCGGCGCGGCATCGGGAATCGGCAGAGCCACCGCCTCGCGACTCGCGGAGGCGGGCGCGCGCGTCGTCGTCACCGACGTCGACACCGGCGGCGGCGAGGAGACGGTCGACCGAATCGAGAGCGAGGGCGGGAACGCGACCTTCTCGGAACTCGACGTGCGAGACCGCGAGGCGTTCAACTCGGTCGTCGAAGCCGTCGACGAGGAGTCGGGACTCGACGTGCTCGTCAACAACGCGGGCGTCGGCCACGCGCCGAAACCTGTCGAGGACCTCCCGGAGGCCGAGCGCAATTTCGTCTTCGACGTGAATATCTCGGGCGTGTGGAACGGCTGCGCCGCGGCCCTGCCGGTGATGAAAGCCCGGGAGTCGGGCGCTATCGTCAACGTCGCCTCGCTCGCGGGCGTCATCGGGTCGCCGAACCTCGGCGCGTACTCGCTGTCGAAGGGGGCGGTCGTCAACTTCACTCGCACCGTGGCCGTCGAGGCGGGTCGCTACGGCGTCCGCGCGAACGCGGTCTGCCCCGGATTCGTGGAGGGCGGCCTCGGAACGCAGTATTTCGACTCCTTCGACGACCCCGAAGCGGCGCGCGAGCGGGCGCGGCAGGGGTACGCGCTCGGTCGCCTCGGCGAACTCGACGAAGTCGCCGACGCCATCGCCTTCCTCGCCAGCGACGAGGCGTCGTTTATCACCGGCGAGTCGCTGATGGTCGACGGCGGCTTCTCGGTCACGTGAGGCGCCGCCGCGACCTCTCGGTCGCGTAGGGTACACCCGCGGGTGGTCGAAGGAACGAGCGACCGATTCGATTAATATCGCTTCGGCCCGTGCGAGCGCCTGGTATGGGGGGACAACGGGAACGGTACGACGGTGACGCGGAGGTCATCCGCGGTCTGGCGGTCAGAACTCCGCTCCCGGACGAGGACGCGGAGCGTGTGTTCCACGAGAACATGATGAACGTGTCGAGAGCACGGGAACAGAGGGCGGAGCTGCTCGAAGACCCTGACGTGCCGCTTCTTGCGGCCTACGAGGCGGAGTTCGACCGCGTCGCCAAGAGCTTCGAGCGGCGGCTCCGACGCGTCGCCGGCGACGACTACAGGGAGGTCGCGCTCGCGTTCAGCCGCGGCGAGCGAGACGACCGGGTCGGCGCGCTCGCGGCGTACTACTTCGAGGGCCTCTGGCGGATACAGCAGCGCACCACCGTGGTAGACTCGCTCTTCTTCCCGCACATCCTGCGGTATCCCGACAGCTTCACGGTGAACATCAGGTTCGCCAGCGGCTACCGGGCGAGGGAGTCCGTCCTCTACGAGTCCCCGGAGCATCGACGGAGCAACTGGACGACGAACACCCCGAGACGTATTACGAGGAGAGCAACTACTCACAGCGGCGGACGGCGGCGTACATCAGGGAAACGGCGCAGATTATCCGCGAGGAGTTCCCTACCCCGCCGACGCCCCGTTCGAGGAGCGTGCGTACGGGGGCATCGTCTCCGCGGGCGGGCGGCGCGGTTCGACTTTCTCGTTGATGCTGAAACGCGTCGAACCCGATCCCAACCGGTTCTCGGAGCCGGCGGACGAGCCGATTCTCGTCGAGGCGAGCGAGGAGGCGCGGCGGACGGAGTAGGAACTGCTGCTCGACAGCGAAGTCGTGCTCTGAGGTGGTATCGAAGAGGTGGCGACGGAGGTGACGGCACGGTGGCAGCCGACCGCGGGCGCGAGGGGCCGGCCGGTCAGAGCCGCGAAACCCTCGCCCGCTCGTCGGTCACGACGCCGTACTTCGCGTCGCCGACGGAGTCCGGCATCGGGCGTCCGTCGGGATCCGCGTAGCGCGACGCCAGCGACGCACAGACGGCGTCTCGGACGCACGCGCGAGCCGCAGCGCCGACGGTGGTCGCGCTCCCTGAGAACCGTTCCACCTCCCCGTTCGGGTCGCAGCTGACGACGACGGCGTCAGTCGTCGTCCCGGGGAATCCCGTCCGTGCGAGCAGGGTTGCCGCCTTCGCCTCGGCGGCGACCGCGAGCAGGTTGGGGAGCGCCCCCGCCGCGAGCGCGCGCGTGGTGCCGACGAAGACGTTGATCGTGCCGGGGTGCGGCGGCGCGTCACGGTCGTGTCGTTCGTCAGCCGTCCGTCCGCTCTCCGAGAGCGCGTCCGTCGGGAGCGCCGCCGGGTTCGAGACGCCGGCGGTGACGACCGCCTCGACGGGACCGAGCCGCGCCCGCCGGGCGTGCCCCTGCTCGACGCCGGTCAACAGCGTCGGTCCGGGTTCGTCGAAGCCCGCGCGTTCGCGCCGCTCGCGGACGTAGACGTCGAGGTCGGTCTCGGACCAGCCATCGGGAACGGTGACGTTGTACGCGACCGGCCCGACGGAGGTCCCGCCGGCGTAGCCCGTCGAGAGCCAGCGCGTGCCGGGCCGTCGAAGCCGGCAGACGCCGTCGCGAACCGTCGCCTCGAAGACCGCCGCCGCCTCCGCGGCCTCCTCAGACATCCGCCAGCGCGTCGAGCAGGCGGTCGTTCTCGTGCTCGCGTTTGACTGCGACGCGGACGTGCGAGTCGAGACCGCGGAACGTCGTGGCGTCGCGGATGGCGATACCCTCAGCGCGCGCGGCGTCGACGACGTCCGACACCTCGCGTCTACCGACATCGAGCAGGAGATACGGCGCGTCCGAGGGGTACACGTCGAACTGCTCGGAGAGCGACGCGCGCATCCGATCGCGCTCGCGGGCGACCCGTCGTCTGGTCTCCTCGACGAACTCGGTCTGTTTCAGACAGTACGTCCCGACCTCCGCGGCGGGCGTCCCGAGCGACCACGCCATCCGCGCGGTGTCGAGTCGGTCTCTGAGGTCGCCGGTCGCGGCGGCGAACCCGACGCGGAGGCCCGGCAACCCGTACATCTTCGTCAACGAGCGGGCGACGACGATGCCGGATTCGCCGGCCATGCTCGGCAACGAGGTGAAGTCGAGAAACGCCTCGTCGATCAGCAGCGTCGTGTCGGTATCCCGGCAGCGGGCGGCGAACTCGCGGAGTCGGTCGGGGTCGGCCGCCTCGCCGGTCGGGTTGTTCGGCGTACAGACGACGGCGACGGCGTAGTCGACGGGGTCGGCGTCGAGCAGTTCGTCGTGGTGCAGAAAGCACGGGTCGCCGCCCTGCAGTCGCACCTCGCGGGCGTACTCGCCGAAGCTCGGCGCGGGAACCAGCACCCGGTCGTTCGGGTGGACGGTCACCGAGAGCGCGAGACGGATCGCGGCGAGACCGCCGGGCGTCGGAATTACCGACCGCGGTTCGCAGTCGACCGTCTCGGCGGCGGCCGTGCGGAACTCGCAGTAGTCGGAAGGGTAGCGGCGGGCGACCGAGAGCGCGGCGTCGTACACGCCGACGATACCCGACGGCCGCTCCGGGTTCGTGTTGGCGCTGAAATCCAGCACTGTCGGGTCGTCGACGCCGCCGTGGGGCACCCGTTCGACGGATTCGACGGCCTCAGGGTCCATGTTCGACACCAGCAGTTTCGACTACCTTAACGGTTTGTGCGGCGACGTCGTCGAGGACGCCCGCGCGCTCGGCGAGCAACAGCGCGCCGCCCATCCCCGCACCCTCCTTGGCCTCGCCCGCCGCGTAGCGGGCGAGCGCGTCATCGCGCTCACCGAATCCGGGGTCGGTGACGACGAGGTCGACGTCGAGCGACCGCGCCGCCTCGTCCAGCGCGGGCACGTCGGCGGCGAGATAGCTCGTCGTCGCCAGCGTCAGCGGGTCGGCGATACCCTCGTGGCGGACGAGCGCGGCGGCAGTGAGCAGTTGCGTTCCGCCGCCGAGAATCACCGATTTGTCGGCGCTGAGCGCGCCCGCCGTCAGCCCGGCGACGACGGCTAACACGGGGTCGCCCATCGCCCGCACCGCCAGCAGCGGTTCGTGGGCGAACTCCCCGGCGTCGATGCCGCTGGCGTCGAGTCCCTCGGCGACGACCGACTCCTTGAGTTCCGTCGGGTTCTCGGGAAACGACGAGGAGACGGGCCACCCCTCGCCGAGGGCGCGGAGCGTCCCCAGTGCCGTCGTCGTTCCGCCGGGAATCGTCTCGCCGACGACGAGTTCGTCGTCCGGTAGGCTGCGACCCAGCTGTCGGGCGGCGAGGAACGCCCCCGGCGCGGTCGGCACAGGGTCAACCTCGCGAATGTCGCGGCCGCGTTTCGCGCCGACGTTCACCGTCGGCGCGCCCGTCGGCACTGAGAGTCCGGCATCGACGGCGAGGAAGTCGAGCCCCAGCGACTCCCGGACCGCCCGCGTCACCGCCGCGGGCGTCGGGCACCCGGTCGGACTCACGGGGAGTTCGGGCGCGCGGACGAGCGAGCCGTACTCGACGAGTTCGAGGTCGGCACTCGGCGTGTGTGCCAGGAGGTCCGAATTCGCTCCGGCGGCGCTGATACCGTCTATCTTCGCGGTGTCGGTCGCGCCGGCGACGAGTATCAGTCGCACAGCGCCTCCGCGAGAGCGACATCGGGCGGGCGGTTCACGTTTACGGCGAGTCGGGCGTCGTAGCTCACGTGTACGGTCTCATCTCCGGCGGCGACGACGTTTAGCCCCGTCGGAGCAAGGCGGCGACCCCCTGAGTCGAACGTCGTGTCCGAACTCGCCCCGAGACGCCGTTTTAGTACCGCCGGAACGCAGACCGTGACCGAGCGGGCGTCGCCGTCGAGGGCGTCGCGAGCAGATCCGCCGTCGCCGCCGCACGCGCGTTCGTCGCCGTTCACCGCGACAGCCATGGCCTCGTTCACGAGTTCGGCGCCGAGCAACGGCAAGTCGGCAGCGACGGTGACGACCGGCTTTTCGACGCTGTCGAGCGCGACTCCGAGGTCTTCGACGTAGCCGTCGCCTGGCGCGTCGAGAACCGTCACCGCAGACGAACGAGCGTCTGCGACGGCCGCGAGATGCTCGCGCGTCTCCGGCGCGTGCGGCGAGACGACGGCGTGAATCCCGTCGACTCTGCTTCCCGCGAGCGCCGCGAGAACGCGGTCGACCATCGGCGTGCCGCCGATCTCCACGAGCGGTTTCTCCGCGTCGCCGCCGAGCCGCGTCCCCCGCCCGCCGCACATCAGAAGAGCGTCCACGCGACCACCCCCGCGTGGAGGGCGACGGCGCGCCCGAGTTCGTTCGTCGCGCCGAGCGTATCACCGGAGACGCCGCCGACTGCACCCCGCGCCCACCGCCGGACGAGCAGCGCAACCGCCGGTCCCGAGAGGAGCGCACAGACGAGCGCTGGTGTCGCTGACGGCGGTGCGGCGATGAGCGCCGGAAGAACCGCGGCGGCAACGGGCAACAGCCCCGCGGCGTCGTTCTCACCGACGACGGCCGACCCGAGGCCCTCGTGTGGGGGGTTCCCGAGACAGACCAGAAGCGCCATTCCGGCTTTCGCCCCGACCTCGGCAGCGACAATGATACGAAAAGCGACGACCGGATTCGCGGTAGCCGTCGCGACGCCGAACGCGCCGAGCGCGAGTGCGACGACCGAAAGCACGAGGACGAGCGCGCCGCCGACGCCCGTCTGCGAGTCCTTCAGCACGTCGAAGCGGCGCTCGGCATCGCCGTGAACCACCGCGGCGTCGCCGATATCTGCGAGTCCGTCGGCGTGGGTGATCCCCGTGACGAGGTAGAGCGTGGCGAGGTAGAGCGCGGCAACGGTGCCGGGTTGCGGAACGGCGGACAGCAGCGAAAAGGGGAGCGCCGCCAGCGCGCCGACGAGGTAGCCGACTAGCGGAAACGTCACCGGCGTCGTTCGGAACGCGTCCCACTCGCGCTCGCCGCCGCCGACCGGGAGGCGGGTGAGAAACGCGACGCCGCCGCGGAGCGCCGTCAGAACCATGCTAGCGCCTCCGGAACGACAGGGAGAGTCTCGATCTGGCCGACGAGAAGCGCAGTTACGAGCGCGAGCGCCCACGCCAGCGCGCCCGCGACGGCGACGACGCGGATGCCGTGCTCGGCGTCGGCGGGCGTCGGCAGCGCGACGTTCGGGTTCAGCACGTAGACACCCGATTTGACGAGGCGAACGTCGAGCGCCGCCGCGAGCGTCGCCATCGGCCACCCCGAGTTCGGCGACGGCGGGTCGCGCACCCACTCTCGTGCGCGTGCGACGGCACCGAGGTCGCCCGCGGCGACGGCGACGAGGACGGCGCTGACGCGTGCCGGGAGCCACATCACCGCGTCGTCGAGTCGCGCGGGTGCCCAGCCGACCGGCTTGTGTCGGTAGCCGAGCATCGAGTCGAGCGTGTTGACCGCCTTCACCCACGTGGCCGCCGCCGCCGCGAGCGAGAGCGAGACCGGTGCGAGAAGCGAGAACGCCAGCAACGGGGCGACGAGGCCGTCCGAGAGGTTCTCGGCGACGCTCTCAACGGCGGCGCTGCGGAGTTCGCCCGACGAGAGGTCCGTCGGGTCGCGTCCCGCGAGCGCAGAGAGGTTTCGCCGAGCGGCATCGGGGTCGGCGTCGCTGTCGGCGACGACGCGCCGGGCCGCGTCCAACAGCATCCGGAGACTCGTCGTCGAGAAGAGGACGAGAGCCACGGCAACGAGCGCGAACGGCGGGTGAAGTGCCGAAGCGGCGCGGACTGTCCCCGCCGCGACGCCGCCGGCGACCAGTGGCAACGAGAGCGCGGCGGCGACGCCGACGAGTTTCGGACGGGTCCACTCCCGGTCGAACGGGGCGACAAGGCGACCGAAGAGGGCGACCGGATGGATTCGAGCGGGCGGTTCGAGGACAATCCAGTCGAGCGCGGCCGCGAGGGCGACGGCCGCGCTCGCAGCGACCGTCATCAGTCGTCCTCCGGTTCCAACGATTCCATCCGCGCGGCGAACGCCGAGAGCGACGTGTCGGTCACGTCGACGAACTCGCCGCCGACGCGCTCGACGCCGCTGTCGGTGCGGGCGTCGTCGCCGACGTGCAGGAGCGTTTCGGGCGGGACGCCGAGCGCCTCGGAGACGGCTTCGAACGCGCGTGCGTCGGGTTTTCGCCACCCGCAGGCGACGCTCGTCACCGTCGCGTCGAAGGCGTCGTTCGAGAGGTTCGAACGGATGAGCGCCCGGCGCGCGAGTTCGGGGACGCTGCAGTTCGAAAGCAGGCCGACGGGACCGCGTTCGGCCGCGGCGGCGACGGCGGCCACCGCGCCTGGACGCGTCTGCACCTCTGGGTCGAACGCGTTGACGACGACGCGGCGTGCGGCGTTGTTCGGCGCGTCGACGCCGCGACTGCCGAGCGCGGCGCTGACGTGCGCCGGGAGCGGGACTTCAGCCCCCTCGGGGGCGTCGATGTGGACCTCCCGGTACGCGTCGTCCCAGTCGTCGGGGACGGCGACGCCGAGGCCTTCGAGTTCGACGGCGACGGCCGCCGCGGGGTCGGCCGGATACGCCGCGTCGACGAGCGTGCCGAAGAGGTCAAACGTGACTGCCACTGCACTGTGATTAGCGAAAACGGACTTGAAGATACTGATGCGGACGTTTCCGCTCTGTGTGACCCGTCGAAAAGACAGACTGGGTGGCCGTACAGACACGCGCGGGGCAATATATTCCGTATTAATACATGTGAATCTTAATCAATGGATGCTCCGATACGTCTACGAGATAGATGTCTGTGAGAGACAGGACGTACCGAGTGACGACGTGGGCAGTCGTCGTCGCGGTGCTTCTTTCGATGGTTGGTGTAGGAGCGGTGACCGCAGAGACCTCGGAGCGCCCCGCCGTAGACGGGGCTGAGATATCCTCGTGTACGACGATATCGGACCCCGGAACGTACGTCCTCGGCGACGACCTGAACGCGAACGGTTCCGCCCCGTGTCTGACCGTACGCGCCGACGACGTGCGACTCGTCGGCGACGGCCGAACGCTGTCGGCTGATGGCCGGGGAACGGGGATACTGGCCGACGGCGCGACGAACGTCACCGTCGAGAACCTCACCATCACCGGCTTCGAGACCGGCGTCCGGTTCCGCGGCGTCGACGACGGGTCGCTCCGCGGCGTCGCCGCCGTCGACAACGCAGACGACGGAATTCGCCTCGCGTCGACGACGGGCGTCGCCGTCGTCTCGACGCGCGCCGACGGGAACGTCGACGACGGTATCGTCCTCGACGATTCGGACGAAAACCGCATCGAGAACGGCGCGTTCCGACGTAACGGCGGCGAGAACGGCGGCGACGGCATCCTGCTGCGAAACGACTCCGACGGGAACGTCGTCCGCCTCAGCGTCGCCGACGAGAACGCCGACGACGGCATCGATCTCGACTACGCCAGCGGCAATCTGCTCGAGGCGAATCTCGTCCGCGGGAACGAAGGGTTGGAGAACGCTGACGGCATCGAACTGCGCGATTCGGACGACAACGTCGTCAGGCGGAACACGGTACGCAACAACCTCGACGACGGCATCGACGTGGCGCGCTCGGACGACAACACCGTGTTCGGGAACACAGTCACAGGGAACCGAAACGACGGCATCCCGGTCGGTGCCGCCGACGATAACCGAATCGTGGAGAACGTCGTCAGCGACAGCGGGAGCGACGGAATCTTGCTCCGCGGGGAGGCAGCGAACAACCTCGTTCGCCGCAACACGGTGACCGACAGCGCCCGCGACGGAATCCTGGTTCGACTCGGCGCTCGCGAGAACCACATCGTCAGAAACACCGTCGGCGACAGCGGACGCGACGGCATCGTCCTCAGAAACGCGACGCGGAACGTCGTGCGAGGGAGCGTCGTGCGCGACAACGCCGATGACGGCATCGAAGTCGATTACGGCGGCGACCGGAATTTCGTCCAGCGCAACGACGTGTTCGACAACGGCGCGGAGGGTATCCGATTCCACCGTTCGGCGCAGACCCGGCTGCTCGACAACGCCGTGTGGAACAACGGCGCCGACGGCATCAACGTGACCGACGTTCACCGCGCGGTGCTGGCGCGCAACGTCGCCAACGAGAACGCCGACAACGGGGTAGAACTCACGCGCGTCACGGCGTCGGCGGTTCTCGAAAGTACGACCCGAGAGAACGGCGCGAACGGCGTCAGACTCGACCACGTCCGCCGCGTCGTCCTCGCACTCACCGACGGCGACGGCAACGGCGAGGACGACGTGGTGGTCGTCGAATCGCGCAACGTCTGGACCGTCGACCGCTCTGACCCGCTGTCGAATCCGGTGGCGCTCGAAGCACTGATTCGCCGGGTGACCGGGTTGAACGTGTCGGTATGAGAACGTGGAAGAACGGCAAGAGGGGACGGAGAGTCGAGTACGCCTACCGAATGACGTTCGATTCGAGGTCGCGCGGGAAGAACGTCAGCCACTCAGTGCCCCGCTCTGTGACGGCGATAGTGTCGGAGTGGCGGTAGCCGAACTCCTCGGTGTAGATGCCGGGTTCGATGGTGTACACCTGGCCGGGCGCCATTTCGGCGTCGGCGGGGTCGTCCTGCGCCTCGTCCCATCCGCGGTCGATGTACGGCGGTTCGTGGCCGCCGAGACCGATGTTGTGGCCGACGTGGTGCTGGGCGTACTCGGTGACGCCCTGCTCCTCGAAGTAGTCCCAGACGAGTTGGTCGACGTGGCTGATGGAGACGCCCGGCCCGAGCGCTTCGATGGCGATAGTCTGGGCTTCGAGCATGAGTTCGAAGTAGTGCTCCTGCTCGTCGGTCGGGTCGCCGACGAACATCGTCCGCTCCAGTTCGGAGTGGTAGCCGTCGACGTTCGCCGACGCGCCGGTGATGAGCACGTCGCCCTCCGAGAGGCGTTCGTTCGGCGTGTGCCCGTGCGGAAGCGACGTCTCCGTGCCGCTGATGTAGCCCGCGTGGACCGGCCCGTCGCCGCGGACCCGAACCGAGTACCTGTCGCCGAGCGTGTCGAGCATCGCGCGGGAGGCGTCCGTCGACGCCCGCTGGCTGACCGTCGCCGGGTGCGCGCCGACTTCGGTGTAGTCGGCGAGGTAGCGGTGGCCGAGGTTCGCCCACTTCGCCGACTCGCGAATCAGGTCGACTTCGGTGTCGGTTTTCTCCCAGCGCATCCGGTCGACCCAGCGCTGGCTCTCGACGTCGAGGAACTCGGAGAGCTTCGGCCCCTGGTAGCCCATCACGCCGGGCGCGCCGTCGCTGTCGGCGGCGACGGCGTCGACGCCCATCCCGCGCAGCATCGAGACGGCCGTCTTCAGCGGTTCGCCGCCGGGGTAGTCGAAGTAGTGGTGGACGGCGTCGATTCGGGGGTTCGGTTCGACGCGCTCGACTTCGAGGCGGGGTACGGTAATCTCGGTGCGGTTCGGCGTCACCGTGAGGACGACGGGTCGCTCCGTCTGGATGTGATGAAAGCCGGTGAGATACTCGATGCTCGTCGCGCCGAACCAGACGCCGGCGTCGGCGTCGGTATCGGCGAGCGCGCCGCGGATGCTGTCGAGACGCGCCTCGAACTCGGAGGGCGGGAGTCTGGTTGCCATGAAGCCACCTTCTTCGCGGCCCTCAAAAGCGTGGGGATGGGTGACACCGACTTCCGGAATCCCATCGTTCGAGGCCGCGCTCGCCGCGCCGGACGGCGCGACCGCTGGCGTTCGGAGGAATCAGTTCCTGCTCGTGTTCGACTCGTCGTCGGTGACCTCTTCGGCGATCTCCTGTAGCTCTCGCTCGGTGTTGTACTCCTCCTGGCCGCCCGCCTCGCCGGTGAGCTCGCCGTACACTGCCTCTCTGACCTCCGCGGCCGACTCGTACTCCTCGTCCTGTTCGAGTCGGTCGAAGACGCTCCCGAGCGACTCGGTCTCGTTCGGCATGTCGCCGGGCTGGCCGCCGTACTCCTCGGCGATCTCCTCGCCGCGGACGGGGAACTTCTGGCCATCGAGGTGGCGGTCGACATCGGCCATGATCTCCTCGACGGTGTCAGCGCGTTCGTCCTTTCGTTGCCGCGAACTCTCGATGACGCTCTCGTGACTCGAGTCTGTCTCGTGGTTCTCGTCGGGTTCGTCGGCCATGGCTCACCGTACGGCTCGGAGTCAAAAAGGCGTAGTGGCGATAGGCGTAGTGGCGACTCGGGTGCGGGAGGAAGAGTCGTGCGGGCGGAGATCCGTTTTCGGTGAGAGATTCGGATTCGAGCGGCCGCGACAGTTACAGGTCGATGCTCACCCAGTCGCCGTCGCTGCGCGCGGACTCGTACGCCGCCTCGGTGACTGCCGTGACGCGGAGACCGTCCATCGGCGTCGCGGGCGGTTCGGTCCCCTCGCGGATGGAGCGAATGAACGTCTCGGCCTTGTTGGGGTGCGACCGGCCCCCGAGATACGGGGTGTGCGTCGTACTTTCGGCGTCGATCTCGGAAAGTTCGCGGTCCTCCCACTCGCGCCCGTCGAGGTACACTGCGCCCTCGTCGTCCCAGATGTGGATGTGTTCGCGGGTGCACGGCGTCTTTCCGTACACCGAGACGCTGGCGTTAGCCCCCTCCTCGAACTCTATCCACAGCTCTGCGCGCTCGTCGACGCGCTGTTCGTCGTCGACGAACGTCATGTCCGCGCGGACGGCCGTCGGCGTGAGGTCCGTCGTCCAGAGGATGGCGTCGAGGATGTGGCTGCCGGTGTCGTAGAGGTAGCCCCCGCCGCTGAGGTCCGGATTCGCGCGCCACGTACCGCGGAAGCGGTCGACCCAGTCCTGGCTAATCTCGGCGGTTATCCACTGCGGCGTTCGATCCGTCTCGGTCCACAGTTCCCGCGCTTCGACGAACGCAGGGTTGAGGTGGCGCTGGTAGCCGACCATCAGTACTTCGTCGGCGTCGCGCGCGCGTTCGTACAGGTCCCGCGCCCGTTCGAGGTCGGTCGTCAGCGGTTTGTCGCAGAGCACGTGCAGACCCCGCTCCAGCGCGGCGACGACCTGGTCGTAGTGGAGTGTGTGCGGCGTACCGATGAGAACCGCATCGACGTTCTCGCCGTCGAGCATCTCCTCATACTGTTCGTAGCGCGACTCTGGCGGCACCGAGAACTGCTCGCCCGCGTCGACGCGTGCGGACTCGACGAGGTCGCACACGGCCGTGACGCGGGCCTGCGGGTGGTGGGCGAACTCGCCGCCGACGGTCGTTCCGATGTAACCGAGACCGACGATACCAACTCTAATCGGGGCGTCGCTGTGTGTTTTCTCCGACATCGTGACCTGATTGGGTACAACGACGACGGTGATAGTCATTGGGTGGGTCGCGACGCCGGCGAGCGGAACCCGGAAAAGCCGTTTGCGGACTACCAGCGGTGGTGGACGTGGTCGCGGACGTGCTCGTCGTACACTTCGTGGACGAGTTCGTGCTGCTGGGCCGTCGGTTCGGGGAGGTCCGCGGCGGCGACGTTCTGGCGAATGTGCTCGGGGCTGGTCGAACCCGGGATGACGGTGCTCACGGCGTCGAACGAGAGAATCCACCGGAGCGTGAACTGCGCGAGTGTCGCGTCGTCGGGCACCGCCGGTTCGAGCGCGTCGGCGGCGCGGACGCCCGTCTCGAACGGGACGCCCGCGAACGTCTCGCCCACGTCGAACGCCTCGCCGTCGCGATTGTAGTTGCGGTGGTCGTTCTCGGGGAACTCGTCGTCGACGGAGAGCTTCCCCGTAAGCAGCCCCGACGCCAGCGGCACGCGGACGATGACGCCGACCTCCCGGCGGATGGCTTCCCGGAAGAACAGCTCGCCGGGGCGCTGGCGGAACGGGTTGAATATTATCTGCACCGTCTCAACGCCGTCGTACTCGATGGCTTTCAGTCCCTCTTCAACTTTCTCGACGCTGACGCCGTAGTGGTCGAGCTTCCCGGCCGCCTTCAGGTTCTCCAGCGCGTCGAACACCTCGGGTTGGTAGTACACCTCCGTCGGCGGACAGTGCAGCTGGAGCAGGTCGAGCGAGTCGACGCCGAGGTTCTCGCGACTCCGGTCGACGAACCGTTCGAGGTTCTCACGGGTGTACCTCTCGGCTTCGTGCGGGTCGAGGCGACGACCCGCCTTGGTCGCGACGGTCACGTCGTCGCGGGCGTCCTCCTCGTCAAGTACCTCCGCGATGCGTCTCTCGCTCGCACTGTCGCCGTAGACGTCTGCGGTGTCGATGAAGTCTACGCCCGCATCGAGGGCGGTGCGGACGGCTTCGCGGCCCTCCTCCTCGCTCACGTTACCCCAGTCGCTGCCGATGTTCCACGTGCCGAGGCCGACTTCGGTCACGTCGTAGCCGGTGGTGCCGAGTTCGCGATGTCTCATATTCTATCGTACGCGCGTCCGACTGTAAGTGTCCCCACGTCGGAAGGAATTCCCGGAACCGACGCCGCGAGACGTCCGCGCTGATGCAACTGTTTCGTTCGCTACTACAGGCGCTGTCGGCCTTCGGGGGCCGCCCCGACGCTTTTCATCCTCTCGACTGACCACACCAACGTGTCAGTAGCTCCCGACCCCGCCGAAATTTTCGAGAGAGCGGTCGCGGAAGGCGAGCGACGCCTCGACCAGTCGCTGCTCGAACTGGTTTCGACGAGTTTCATCGCGGGATTCACGGTCGTGTTCGGCATCGTCACGCTCGGATACGTTCACGGGGCGGCCGAACCGCTACTCGGCGAGTTCGCCGAGATCGCTGGCGCGCTCGCGTTCGGCATCGCGGTCGTATTTCTCATCGTCGGCCGGACGGAGCTTTTCACCGAGAACTTCTTCGACCCGACGGCGAAAGCGGTCAAGTCGGACTCGTGGATGCTCTCGTCGCTCTTTCGTCTGTGGGTCGTCACCTTCATGTTCAATCTGCTCGGCGGCGGTCTCTTCGCGCTCGTCTTCTCTGTGGAGGGGGCGCTGTCCGCACACGCCGCGGAGGCGCTGCGATCGTTCGCCGTGGAATTCGTCCGCCGTGGAGTGTTCACGGAGTTCGCAAACGGCGTCGCGGGCGGTGCGCTCGTCGCACTGCTGTCGTTCCTCTTGGCCGCCGTCAACAGCGTCAGAAGCCGTATCACCGTCGCGTACATCGTCGGGTTCTTGTTGGCGCTCGGTCCCTTCGACCACGTCGTCGTCACCATGTTACACGTCTTCTTCGGCGTTCTCTTCGGCGCCGACATCGGAGTCGCATCGTTCGCCGTCATGACGGCCACCGTCACGCTCGGAAACTTCGTCGGCGGACTCGGGTTGGTGACGTTTACGCACGTCACTCAGTTCAAGGGTGCGCGCAAGTCGGACAGTTGAACCCGAGTTCCGAACGCTCGAATCGGATGAGAGCTTTCACTGCTCAATTTGTTCGCAGGAAAAGTCCGCTCTCCCCGATTTGAACGGGGGGCAAGCCGATCTACAGTCGGCTGCTCTGCCAGGCTGAGCTAAGAGCGGTGCCCTCTCGTACCGCACTCTCGCGTATAACGATTACTGTTCAGCACGTGGTGCGTGAACGAATGACGGAGATTGGGCAAGATTGAAATAGTGTGGCATAAATCCTCTCAACGAAGATGAGTAAAGTGACGTTCCGCGCGGACGACGACCTCGTCGAGCGGCTGGAGGCGTTAGACGCCTCAAAGAGCGAGGTCATGCGCGAGGCGCTTCGTGCGTACCTCGACGCGTCGGAACGTGACGACGGGTGGTCGGAGGCGACGCCCAACTTAAGCAAGGAAACGGTCGACCGACTCGTCCGCGAGCGCGTGGACGAACTTGTCGACGAACAGCTCCGCGAAATCGGGAGCCGTCGCCCCCAGGACGTCAACGTAAACATCAGTCTCGACGGCTCGAGTGACGACGGTTCGCAGTCGCGTAATACAACCGTCGCCGAGTCGGAGGCGACCGACGAAAAGTCGTGCAACCAGTGCGGCGAGGAGCTGTCCGACGAGCAGATGTACTGCCCCAACTGCGGCGAGAAAGCGTCCCGTCGGCTGTTCTGCGACTGCGGCGACGAAGTGCGCTCCGACTGGGCGTTCTGTCCGGGCTGCGGCCGACGGACGCCGGCGGCGGACGTGCTCGAACGCCGGTAGCGCGCCGCTATACCCGCGCAAACGCAGTTTCACAGCTGTGTCTTACAGTCGCCGTTACATTTATATCCTATCGCTCTGTGCTTACGTTCGCGTAAGACGGTCGTCTTACGTCCCGGAGTCAGCGAGGGGCAAGTCGCCCCTTTCGTGCGGTTCCGGGGCGTAAGACGGAGTCGGGCGTGTGCCCGACCGTCTTACCGGGGGAATGCAAATATGGAGCGTGTGACACTACGAATTCCGAAGCAGCAGATCGAGGAGGTCGAACAGATGGTGGAGACGGGAGAGTTCCCGAACCGCAGCGAAGCCATCCGTTCGGCCGTCCGCGAGATGCTCAACGAGCAGGCAGAAGAACGCGACGCAAAACGCCACGAGCGAACCAAGCGCAGCTGGGCGAAGGTGTAATCGATGCAAGATATCGTACAAGACGCACTCGAAAACGCCGAGGCCGAGCAGCGTGACATGGAGGCGCAATCCGACGACGACGATTTCGGAGAACCCCGCATCGTCATCGTCGGCTGCGGTGGTGCTGGCAACAACACCATCAACCGCCTCTACAACATCGGAGTCGAGGGCGCCGACACCGTCGCTATCAACACTGACAAACAACACCTGAAGATGATCGAGGCCGACACGAAGATCCTCGTCGGCAAGTCGCTGACGCAGGGATTGGGGGCCGGCGGCGACCCCTCGATGGGCGAGCGAGCTACTGAGATGGCGCAGGGAACCATCAAAGAGGTCCTCGGCAACGCCGACCTCGTGTTCGTCACCGCGGGGATGGGCGGCGGCACCGGTACCGGTGCGGCACCCGTCGTCGCGAAGATCGCCAAAGAACAGGGCGCCATCGTCGTTGGCATGGTCTCGACGCCGTTCAACGTCGAGCGCGCCCGCACGGTGAAAGCCGAGGAGGGACTGGAGAAACTCCGCAACGAGGCGGACTCCATCATCGTCCTCGACAACAACCGCCTGCTCGACTACGTCCCGAACCTCCCGATTGGGAAGGCGTTCTCGGTGATGGACCAGATCATCGCCGAGACGGTGAAGGGTATCTCGGAGACCATCACCCAGCCGTCGCTCATCAACCTCGACTACGCTGACATGTCGACAATCATGAACCAGGGCGGAGTCGCGGTGATGCTCGTCGGGGAGACGCAGGACAAAAACAAGACGGAAGAGGTGGTTCGCGACGCGATGAACCACCCGCTTCTCGACGTGGACTACCGCGGGGCGTCCGGCGGGCTCGTCCACATCACCGGCGGCCCGGACCTCACGCTCAAGGAGGCCGAGGGCATCGCCGACAACATCACCGAACGCCTCGAAGCTAGCGCCAACGTCATCTGGGGCGCGCGCATCCAGGAGGAGTACAAGGGGAAAGTCCGCGTCATGGCCATCATGACCGGCGTCCAGAGCGCGCAGGTGCTCGGCCCGACGACCCAGAAGCAGGCCGACCGCTCACGCGCCAGCCTCGACGGGAGCTCGGAGTTCGAGACGAGCCAGAACCGCCAGCGCCGGACGAGCGCGAACTCGAACGGCTCGTGGCAGTCCGACGGCGGACGAGACGAGGTCGAACGCAACAACGGCCTCGACGTTATCCGCTAACGGCCTGGCGACTTCGACCGTACTCGGTTTCTTAGACACTCGCATCCACGTCGCGAGCGACGCTTCGCGAAGGCGAAGACGCGACTCGAGCACCGATGGACGCCGTATCGAGCGGTGTCAGACCGCCTGAACAGCCTCGACGAGTTTACATTTCCGGCAGACGGTGCCGCCCGTCTTCGACCCACAGCGCTCGCACTCGTTGAGTTCGACGTCCTCGTCGCCGTCGCCGCGGTACTGCTCGGCGGCCATCCGCGCGAGTTCCTCGTAGCCGGCCATAATGGAGTGACGCGTGCCGGGGTGGTTCTCCTCGAGTTTGAGCAGCAACTGCTGGATTTCCCCCCGGTAAGCTTCGCTCGCGTGCGGGCACTCGGTGATGTGCGCCGGGAGGTCTTTGAGGTGCGCGTACAGCGCGACTTCCTTCTCCGGTACGTCGCGCAGCGGTTTCGCGCGAGGGACGAAGTTCTCCGAGAGAGCGCGCTTCTCGAAATCGCCGATGCTCGCGTCGAAGTGCTTCGCCACCTGCGTCACGTCGCCTTCGAGGAAGTTCATCAGCGCCGTCTGCGCCTCGTCGTCGAGGTTGTGGCCGGTAAACAGTTTGTCCGCGCCCAGTTTCTCTGCGTACTGTTCGAGCAGGTCGCGTCGGAAGACGCCGCAGTACGCGCAGGGGGCCATGTTCTCGGGGTCTTTCTCCACCACGTCGTCCATCCGGACGCCGAGTTCCTCCTCGTAGGAGACGACCTCGTGGCGGAGCGAGAGCTCCTCGCAGAGTTCGACGCAGGCGTCGAGGCTCTTGTCGCGGTAGCCTTCGATACCCTCGTGGATGGAGAGCGCGACGAGTTCGATTCGGGGGTCCCGCCCGAACGTGTCCTCTAAGATGTGGGTGAGCACGACACTGTCTTTGCCCCCCGAGAGCCCGATGACCCACGTGTCGGGGTCGTCGGGGCTGGCGTCGCGGGGGACGAGGCTATCCTCGCGGACGCGTCGCCGGACGCGTTTGTCGACCGAGGCGCAGAAGTGGTTCTCGCAGAGATGCGCCCCAGAGTAGTCCGCGACCATGACGGCGTCGCGGTCGCACTTGTCGCACTCCATTTTCGTGAGTGTTGCCGTCTCGCGCGTATGACCGTTTCGTCTCTGTGAGGACTGTCGAAGGCGTCGTGGTCGAGCGTGAGACGGACTCACAGACCACCGAAATACTCATTCGATGCCTCCGTGACGCTCGAAGTGAGAATGGAGACCTTTCTCCACCACGTCTGACCGGCCGCCACTCCGCCACCGAGGGACGCTCCGCAGTCAGCCCATTACTCGCTTTCGCCCGGTAGCGCCCGCACTCGGATTCCGATGCAATCAAATACATTATGAGTTTGCCAGCACGCGACGACATTAGCCCTCAACACCGATTCGACCTCACCAGTATCTTCCAGACCCCTACCGAATGGGAAGTAGCGTACGAGACGCTCCAATCGGATCTTCGAGAGCTGCAGAGTTACGCCGAAAAACCGCTTAGAACGACAACAGACCTCAAAACACTACTCGAAGCAACCGAGGAGTGCTACCGCCGAAAACAGCGGCTCGAACTCTACGCGACACTCGTACGAAACGTGGATACCGACGGCGAGGCCGCGAACGACCGTCTCACTCGGTATCGGCAGGTAGCGTCAGCGTTCGATACGGCGGTCGCCGCGATCCGGCGACGACTTCGACAAATCGATGACGCGCACTTCGAAGCGCTCGTTGTCGACCTCGAAGAGGACCAGTACCGCCGGTACGCCGAAAATCTCCGCGAACAGGCGTCGTACGCGCGCTCCGACGAAATCGAGCGAGCGGTCGAAGCGTTCGAAAGTCCTCGAACCGCACCGACCCGCATCATTCGATCCATTCTGACGGGTGATTTCGACCCGCCGACCGTCGAACGACTCGACGAAGAATGCGTGTCCGTGCGGCCGGGTAACGTCCGGACGGAACTGTCCCGCGACGACCGAGAGTATCGAAAGCGGGTGTACGAGGCATACCACGAGGAGTTGGACCGGTTCGAGCACACGTTGGCTCGCGCGTACGTCGAGAAACTCCGTTCCGCGGCGTCTGTAGTCGAGGTCCGCGGCTACGACTCCATCAGAGACCGCGACTTCAGACAGCGGTGTTATCCCGAATCCGGCCTGAAGTCCGCGCTTTCCAGTGAAGTCCACGAGGCGATGCTCGACGGCGTCCGTGACAATCTCGAACCGTACCACCGGGTGCAAGAACTCCGGAAGCGACGACTCGGCGTCGAGACGCTCTGTCCGTGGGATCTGCAGGTCTCCGTAGCAGAATGCGAGACACCCACGGTCGAATACGACGAACTCCAAAGTCACGTTCTCGCCGCGCTCGAACCGCTCGGACCTGACTACGTCGAGCAAGTGCGCGCGTTCTTCGACGACCGCCGAATCGACGTGTTCCCGACCGAGAACAAGCGGACGGACATCCCCGCGTACTGTCCGTCGTCGGCAAGCGACGGCGCGTACATACTCGCAAATTTCCAAGAAGACGTTCGAACGGCGTTTTTCGTCTGCCACGAACTTGGGCACGCGATGCACGTCGACCATCACAGAGACGGGCCGGTGCGCTACGCGACGTGCCCGCGCCCGGTCGAGGAGGTTCCGTCGCTTCTACACGAACTTCTCCTCGCTGACCGCTTCATCGATGCGGGAGGCGCACTCGCGGCGGCCGCACGAAACCGGTTACTGGAGTGTCTCGGCGGTAATCTCTACGGCGCAACGATGTCCTCCGTGTTCGTCCACCACCTTTCGACGAAAGTCGAATCGGGCGAGGACGTGGCCGCCAATCGTGCCCGAGAGACGTGGGCCGACTTGCAGTCGGAGTTTCGACCCGTAGTCGAGTACGGCGACCGCAGTGGCCGCGACTGGCTCGGGCGAGGAACCCGTGAACTCTACAGCAACTACCAGTACGTCCTTGGAGCAACGGGTGCGCTCGTCGTCCACCGAAAGCTCACCGAAGGCGAGTTCGACACGACGGAGTATCGCGAGTTCCTTCGGTCGACCGGACGGTACAGTGCGGTCGAGTCGTTCGTTCGGCTCGGATGTGACGTAACGAGTAAGCCGACCTTCGAGCGCGCCGTCTCGGCGTTCGACGACTATGTCGACGCGATGCGTTGAGCGTCGTTATCTAACCCGACGACGATACCAAACCCACATCCGAACTAACTTCCCGCGACTCTGCGACGAACGCGCATGAGCGAATCGCTCCGAACCCGTCTCGCGCGCCTCGGGTTCAACCTCCACCCGACGTATCGAAGCACCGGCGGCAGAGTTCGCTACATTGCCGCCGACTGGAGTCGCGTGCAGGTCGAGCTCCCGCTGACGTGGCGGACGAAGAACGTTTACGGGACGTTGTTCGGCGGCAGCATGTACGCCGCCGTCGACCCGGTGTACGTCATCATGCTGAACCGCCGCCTCGGCGACGACTTCACCGTCTGGGACCGCGCCGCGGAAATCAAGTTCAAGAAACCGGGCGACCGGACGCTGTACGCCGACTTCCGCCTTTCCGACGAGGAAGTCGACGCGATTTACGAGACGCTCGACCCCGGCGAGTCGACCGACCGCGAGTACCGACTGCAGTTGTTCGACGCCGACGGTGAGGTGTACGTCGAGGTGTCGAAGACGCTCTACGTCCGTCGTGAAGAGTGAGCGCTCCGAGAGCAGAAAGCCTCGATAGTACGGCCCGAGCTATTTTGCGCTGATTCCTGTACACCTCGTATGACGAAAATCGCGATCACCGGTGCGGCGGGAAACGTCGGCAGAGAGGCGCTGCGCGCGTTCGAGGACACCGACCACGAGGTGACGCCCATCACCCACCGCGAACACGACGACATCGACAGCGTCGTCCTCGACGTGACCGACGCCGAGGCGTTTTCGGAGGTGCTGTCGGGACAGGACGTACTCGTCCACCTTGCGGCGAACCCCTCGCCGACCGCCGACTGGGAGAGCGTCTTCTACACGAACATCGAGGGGACACAGAACGCCTACGAGGCGGCCGTCGAGAACGACCTCGACCGGGTCGTCTTCGCGTCCTCGAACCACGCCGTCCACCAGTACAACGTCGACGCCCCCGACAATCCGGAGTCGCTGGCAGACCCCGTGCGGACCGTCCGGCCCGACGACCCGACGCTGCCGGACTCCTTCTACGGCGTCTCGAAAGTCTCCGGCGAGGCGTTGGGGCAGTTGTACGCCGCTCGCCACGATGTCGACGTCGTCAACCTCCGAATCGGCTGGCTACTTCCGCCGGAGGACCTCCGCGAAAAAGACACCGGCCCCGACGTCGACTCTCGGTTTCTCCGCGCGATGTGGCTCAGCCCGCGCGACTGTCGGCAGGTCGTCCGCACCGCAGCGACGGCGGCGCTCGAAGACGACGGTCTCGGCGACAGCGGCGGCGAAGCGGTGACCGTCCATGGGGTCTCGGCGAACGACGACCGCTACCTCTCGCTGACCGAGACGCGGCACCGTATCGGCTACCGACCGCGCGACAACTCGACGGTCGAACTCGACGAGTAGTCGGCCGCGGAGTCGGAAACCGTTTTCCCCGCGGCGCGCCGACGTTCCGGCGATGGAGCGACAGGAAGCCCTCGACCGCGTCGAAGCGCTCGTCGATACGGTGGAGTCGGAGACGATGCCCGTCCCCGTCCGCGAGATCTGGGTGTACGGCGACGTGGCGCTCGGACTTGACCCCATCGACCGCCTCGACGTCTACCTCACGAAGGACATCATGATGCGCGGCGACGCCGACGCGGACCGGGCGGCCGAACTCGAGGCCCGATTCGGCGTGAAGGGCATCGGCAAGAGCGTCTCCACCGACTGGGCCGAGCAGTTCCCCGAACACGTCCGCGCCAATGACAACGGCTACGCCGCCCCCGAGAAGTGTCTCGCGGCCCACCTGCTGGACGACGGCGAACCGATCCACCTCGAAGTCTGCAACGCGAGTTTCGACGACAACGTCACCCAGCGCCTCCGCGGGGCGGTCGCCCGCGACGCCTACGAGGAAATTCTCGACCCCCGCGGCGTCTGCCTCTGGCTGGACGGTCAGCGCGGCGACGAGACGCTCGAAAAACTCCGCGGCGGCGAATTGCCGTTCCCGACGCTCTCGGGCGCACTGGAGATGCTCGGCATGGACGACGACGAGGCCCAGACTGCGGCGACGCGGATGCGCGAGTACCGCGCCGAGCAGACGGGAACGACCGTCCGCGGCGACGTGGTCTGAGTGGTTCGAACCGTTCGGAACCGCTGACAGTCCGACCTTCTATTTTCCTCGACGGTGACCGTTCGCTCGATGAGTCGAGACCGCACGTCGAGACGACGGTTCGTCCGCATCGCCGGCGCCGCGAGCGTCGCAACCGCAGTCGGTCTGGCGGGGTGTTCGACGCCGGGCGGCGAGGGAGATGACGAAGAAGGCGGAGAGGGCGGCGAGGGTGGAGAAGGTGGTGAAGGAGAAAACGGCGGCGAAGAAGACGACTCGGTCACCGGACCGGCTGCCGACGAGTGACCTGACCGCCCTCGCTTCGGTTACACCCGTCCGACGGTCACGTCGAACGGGACCACTTCCGCGCGTCGGTACGTCCCTTCCTGCATCTGGTCGACCACCGACCGGCCCATCTCGCGCCACTCGGCGCGGAGGGCGTCGAACTCCGCCGCCGAGAGCGTCCGCCGGAGTTCCGTCTCGTAGCCGTCGAGTCCCTCGCCGGTCGCTTTCAGTCGCGCGCTCTGCACGTCGCCATCATCGTACGGCGGTTCGACGACTTTCCGCTGGTGGTGGCGGCGGGTCCGAATATCGGAGAGGCCCGCGTCGGCGAACAGTTCCGAGACCCGGTCGCCGAGCGCCACGTCCGTCCCCACGCCGTCGAGATACGCCTCGCGGACGCTGCGTTCGAGCGTCACTTCACGGTCGACCGTCGAGTCGACCCCGACCGAGGCGTTGTCGGGTTCGGCGGCCGCGACGAGGTCTGAGGAGGCACGGGCGAACTCGGAGACGGCCGCGCGCGGGTCGGGGAGGTTACTCAGTAAGGCTTGACAGACGACGAGGTCAGCGGCGTCGTCGACGACGGGAAGTCGCGTCGCGTCGCCGGCGACGGCTGAGATACCGGTCTGTTCGCGGGCGACCCGGAGCAGGTTCGGGTCGGCGTCGACGCCGACGACCTGCGCGTCGGGCGCTTCGTCGGCGAGGACGCGGGCGAGTTCGCCCGTGCCGCACCCCACGTCGAGAATCCGACGCCGATTGGGCAGGTCGAGGTCGGCCAGCGCTTCCCGCGACCCGCCCCACATGCCCTCTCGGGTTCGACTGAGATACTCAGCGGAGAACCGACGCATGACACGGCGTTCGAGAGCGTCGCTGATAAACGGGGGGATTCGGCGTCGAAAAGGCGTTGCAGAGTCGGCGCTCAGTTCTCGCGCAGTTCCTTCACGCGCGCGATGTTCCACTCGAAGCCTTTCTCCTCGCCGTTCGGCGTCTCCAGAACCAGCGGCACGTCCGCGAGATCCGGGTGGTTGACGAACGCGTCCATCCCCTCCTCGCCGATGTACCCCTCGCCGATGTGGGCGTGTTCGTCCTTGTTCGTCCCGCACTCGTGTTTCGAGTCGTTCAGGTGGACGCACTTCAGGTGTTCGAGACCAATTTCGTCGTCGAAAGCGGCCACCGTCTCGTCGACGCCCTCGGCCGTCGAGAGGTCGTACCCCGCGGCGAACGCGTGGGCCGTGTCGAGACAGACGTCGATTTCCAGGTCGGCTTTTTCGATAACGGCGGCGAGGTGCGCGAAGTCGCCGCCGAGTTTGGTGCCGCTGCCGGCGTCGCTCTCGACGAGCACCGTTACGCCGTCGGGAACGTCGAGTTTGTCGAGCGCCGACGCGGCGTTTTCGAGGCCCTGCTCGACACCCGCGCCGGTGTGCGCGCCGAGGTGGACGTTGACGTACTCGACGCCGAGTCGCGCCGCCGCGTCGACCTCCTTCTGCATCGAGTCGATAGATTTCTCGCGGAGACCGTCCTTCGGGGTGCAGAGGTTGACGAGATACGACGAGTGGATGACCCACGGACCCTTCAACTCGGCTTCCGTCCCCTCGCGGAACGCCGCGGCGTCTTCGTCGGCTATCTCCCCGTGTTTCCACACCTGCGGGGAGTGGGTGAATATCTGCCCGCAGTTGCCGCCGACGTTCGTCTGCCGTTCGACGGCGTTGTCGACGCCGCCCGCAATCGAGACGTGTGCTCCGACTCGCATATCAGCGCGGAAGAATCCAACGGGCATAGGAACTTCGGAGTCGCGGCGGCGCTCCGAGACGCGAAGAGCTAACGTATCGGGATCGAAGACTGTCGTATATCCGAACACGTAGGCGTCGAGGTGGGTACGACCGCCCCGGACGTCACCGGGCAGCTCGTTCGACCGGACGGAAACGTCGCGGAGGAGTCACTTTCGGCGCTGGCGGCGGACAAACCGGTGCTGCTGTCGTTTTACACCGTAGATTTCAGCCCCGACTGCATCGAGGAGTGGTGCGCGTTCCGCGACTTCGACTGGTTCGCGACCGGCGAGCGGGTGCAGGTCGTCGGCATGAGCAAATCCGGCGTGCGAATCCACCGGCAGTTCATCAAACGGCTCGACCTCGGCTTTCCGCTGTACTCCGACGCCGACCTCGACATCGCCGAGGCGTTCGGCGTCGACTACCGCGCGTTCGGCATCTCGCGGCAGGCGCGACGCTCCTGTTTTCTCCTCGACGAGTCGATGACGGTTCGGTACAAGTGGGTCGGCGAACACTGGCTGGACCCGACGCGCGACACGCCGCCGGTCGGCGAGATTCACGAGGCGGTTCGGGCGGAACTCGGCGACGAGGAGGAGACGTTCGGGTTCTGAGTCGCCGCCCCGGCTACCGCGACTCGGCGCGCCGCCGGACCCAGTCGTCGGACTCGTACTTCTCCCGCGCTCGCGTCCGTGCGCGGTCCAGTTCCTCGTCGGTCCACTCACCTTCCTCGGCTTCGACCCACTCGCCGAGTGCGTCTTCGAGCGCCGAAACCGCCTCTTCCCGTGAGATATCGGCTTGCTCGTCGATGCCGGTGACGCGCTCTCGGAACGCCTTCGCGTCGATGCCGGGGTCGGCGAACACGCCGAGATGTCGGTCGGCGAGGACGCTGTACGTCAGCGACCCGTGCTGGATGACGGCGTCGCGGCGGCGGTACTGCGCATTGCCGCTTATTTTCCGCCCGCCGGCGACCACGTCGTGGGCGGGGTGGAGTTCCCGCAGGTAGCACGCCGGTTGGTGGATGGCCGGCAGTTGCTCGTCGGCGAAGTCGGCGTCGACTCCCATCCGCTCGAAGCCGTCGAGGACCGGCGTGCAGAGCAGGTGATAGCAGTCGAGCAGGCGACTCGGCAGTTCCGCCGCGGGGGCGGTGATGGAGTAGGAGATGTCGCCGTACGCGTCGTGGTAGATGCCGCCGCCGCCGGTCTGGCGGCGCGTGACGGTGATTCCCTCGCGCTCGCAGAGCGCCCAGTCGACCGTCTGGGGCTCCTGTCGGTAGCCGAGCGAGAGCGTGCTCGGCTCCCATCGGTAGACGCGAACCGTTCGCGGGCCGCCGTCGGCGGCGGTTTCGGCGGCGATCTCGTCCAGCGCCATGTTCATCGGTCCCGACCGGGACTCCTCGCGGACGAGTCGCCACTGCTGGTCGGCCGACGGCGCGTCGTCGGTCATAGGCGACAGTAGGCGCGAGCGGCGGAAAGCGATTACGACGTGCGGCGAGAGCACGGAGAAGAGCGAGACGGGTATTTGGACGGGGCGTATACCGCCGGTTACGGGCCGAACTGTTCGGCCGCGTAGGCGGCGAGGTGACCGTGGGCGCGGCGGAGTCGTTCCGAGAGCGCCTGATGGCTGATTCCGAGTTCGGCGGCGAGTTCGGAGAGTTCGGCCCCGCGCGGCACCTGGTAGTAGCCGCCGTCGAGCGCCGCTCGGAGCGCCTCGCGCTGTGAGGCGGTGAGTCCGAACATGTCGTCGACGTTCGACCCTTCTCGGGCAGTTTCGAACTCACGAATCCGCTGGACGGAGAATCCAGCCGCTTCTTTTTCGGTGATACTGAGCGTCCGCGAGAGCGAGTCTCGGTGTGGAAAGAGGATGCGGAACGTCCACGCGTCGTTGCGCGCGGAGGCGTTCATAATTGTCGCACCCTCGTCGTCGAGCAACCGGGCGACCGGCTCGAAACCTTCGGCCCAGTCGAGACGGTAGAGCCGTTTCTCACCCTGATTTTTCAGTAGCGCCGCTTCGGTGAGCGTGTGGTCTGCGGCCAGCGCCTGGTCCAGCGCGCCCCAGTCCTCACAGCGCATCCAGACGAACGCGAGCAGGCGGTCAGTTCCGTGGGCGGCGACGGACTCCGCTTCGATTTCGAGACCTGGAACAGTGGCGAGCGTGCTCTGAAGCGGGAACTGCTCGGTCGGATGTTCGAGGGTTGCGACGACGCTCATACCGACTTCGAACGCGCTCGAAGGGGATTAGTAATGGGACGGATATCCGAAACTGTTCGCGTTACTGGTTCGTTTCGCCGCGCGAACAGTCGCGCACACGCACTTAATCCGAGCCTGTCTCGTCGTCTCCGCCGGGCGTAATCGGTTCGGGACGCCGTCCCGAACTAGGCCGGACCCCTCGCGATTCGTTCGGTCGCTGGAGCGCTCGCCCGCGCACCGTACTGTCCCAGTCGCTGAACAGTCCGTAGTCGGTCATCGTCTCCATCCCGGCCAGCGCTGCGCGCAGTTGGAGTCCGACGAGCGGAATGCCCGCGACGACGATGACCACGTCCGCCTGTATCATCACCCCCTCGGTGAGCAACACGTCGAGGAGATCGACGACCGCGTCGTCCGAGCGACGCGTCGGTCTCACCGCGAGCGACCTCCCGCGTTGCCGGCGTCGGGTGCTTCCGCGTCGCCATCGGTAGTTCTCGCTTCGTCGCCAGCGTCGGTTGTTCTCCCGTCTCCGTCGTCGGTGCCTTCTTCGTCGTCGAGCGACGGTGCGAACGTGTACGGCGGCCACGGGCCGGTGTACTGCACCTCGGTCGTCGCCGGGTCCGCCTCGACGTCGTCGAGAACGTCGCCGATGGGTATCTCGTTCTCTTCGGGCGCGAGGACGGCGACCCGAAACGAGGGACCGCCCTCGGAGTCGCCGGCGTCGTCGAGCGACACCGACGGGCGGCCGAGCTCCTCCATCTCGTCGACTAGCGGGTCGAGCCGCTCGGCGAGTGCCGCCACGCGCTCTTCCCGCTCGGCGTACACGAGCTCCGAAAGCCGCTTGTCGTACTGTTTCTGGACGAGAAACGACGTTCCCTCCGAGGAGGACTCCAGCGTCTCGGCGAGTTCGCCCAGTTTCTCGTCGGACGCTTGGACCGTCTCGGTCAATGCGTCTTCGTCCCATCCGACCTCGATACGGTACTCCCACTTGCCCGAGAACGCGTTGAGATACTGTCGCTGCGTCTCGACCGTCTCCGCCAGCCAGCGTTCGACCGACGCGTCGCCGCCTTCGACGACGGTTCCGAACCGGAGCGGCAGCGGCGTTCCGAACGCCTCGCCCGCCGCGTCGACGACGTGCTGGTGGCGGAGCAGCGACTGTTTGACCGCCGAGAGGTCGCTCGGGTTCGGCGTCGCCTCGCAGCGGTGGACGACTGCGCCGACGCCGTCGGCCGCGACGAGGTACGCCTCCGCGCCGTCGACGCCGTTCGACTCTCTCCACTCGGATTCGTCGTCGTCTTCGTTGACGCCGACGACGCAGTAGACGTACCGGCCGTCGTCGACGTTCGTACCCGGTTCGGCGGTCGGCGCGCTCACCGCGACTCGACCCCCAGTTCGCCGTCGCGGAGGTCGATCAGCGCGTCGTTGACCAGCGCGTCGAGGTCCCCGCGCAGTCGGTCCACGTCGTCGCCGACACCGACCTCATCTTTCAGGCGCTCGATCTCGTCTTCGAGCTGCGCGAGGTGGCCGCCGAGTCGCTCTATCTCCTCGTCGGTGAGCGCCCCCGACTCCATGCGCCGTATCGCCTCGCGTTCGAGCGCGTCGATGAGTATCTCGACGACGGCGACGACCAGCGCGAACAGGCCGTCGGAGGCGTCGTCGCCGTCGATTTCAACGGTCGACATCGCCACCCCCCGACTCGGCGGTCGCTTCGGGCGTCTCGGACGAGTCGTCCGCTTCGGTTTCGGTATCCTCGTCGTCCTCTTCGTGCTCCTTGGTCGTCTCTGCCTCCACGTCGGTGCTCGACGCGTCGATGATGGGCGCGAGCGGACCGTCTTCGCCCTCCGGGAGTGCTTCTCGACCCGACGCCGCCTCGACGCGCCGCATGTCGGTCCCCTCGGGGAACTGTAGCCCGTACTGGGCGGCCGTCTCGAACGACGCGATGGCCGCCCGGAGCTCAATTCCGAGTAACTCCGTCTCGCCGACGGAGACGACGATGTCCGCGTTGATGACGATGCCTTTGTCCAGCAACATCTCGACTACGTCGGCGAGACTGTCGCTCGTCCGCGTGGGACCGGGGCTACTCATCGTCTGGCACCCCCTTCTCGAACCGCGGGCCGTAGATTCGTTCGAGACCCTCGGCGTCGGAGTGTCGCACCTGCTTCGGAACCGTCGAGTGCCGCGTCGCACCGGCGTCGGGACGGGTGCTCGGTATGAACGACCGAGCGGTTGGGTTCCGGGAGTTCGAGGTCGAACTGGCCCGCTGCCGGAACCGTTTCTCGTTGTACTCCCGCATCCGGTCGAGTTCCTGGTGGGCGACGATGATGCCGCGACGGAACTCCTCTATGGCCGCTCTCAGCTCCGACTGGATGACCGCCTGCGACACCTCCGTCTGCGCCATCGTCGTCTCCTCGTCGGAGCCGAGAAGCGAGTCGCCGAAGAGGTCGCCGTCGCCCCCGAAACCGCCGATACCGCCGTCGTTTTCGTCGCTTTCGTCGTCGGTCTGTACCATCCCGTCGTCGGTGAACGCGTCGACGGCTTCCTCCAGTTCGGCGTACTCCTCGCGGGTGCGCTGGAGATCCGTCTCGGTCAGAAGCGAACTCAGGTTGACCAGTTGGACGAGTTTTGCGACGTTCACCGCCGCCTTCGGGTTTCCGTCCGCGAGCGCCTCCGGGAGTTCGTCGAACGAGATTGCCTCCGGCAGTCGGTCTACGTCGGTGTTATCGAGGAGCGTCGAGAGGTCGACCGTCGAGAGGAGTTCGGCCGCTTCGACGGCGACATCGACCAGTAGGTCGAGGTCGGTCGCGAGCTGCTCGCCCGCGGTCGCTTCGCCGTCGCCGTCGTCCGAGAGGCGGCCGAGAATCTCGACGGCGGTGTCGTAGAGGTCGTCGACGCCGTCCAGTGCGTCCATCGGATCGGATCCGGTCTCCGCGTCGGTACTCATGTGTTTTCCTCCATCTCCGCCAGTTCGAGTTGCGCGTGGAGCACGTGGTTCCGGAACGTCGTCTCCACGAGCGTCATCGGCTGGTCGAACGTCACCCGGCCGACCGGTCGGTCGTCGACGCTCACGACCAGCGTCTCGCCGTCGTCGCTCAACGTCGTCTCGACGCGCTCCTCTGAGACGCCGGGAACGTCGGCGAGCACGTAGTAGGAGTCGCCGTCGACGCGGCTGTCGAGGTGGAGGTTCGACGCGTCAAACGAGTCGTCTACCTGCACGCGACGTGTGCGGTCGGACCGCTCCGGCTCCGCGTTCGGTCGGCCGGACAGCCCCGTTCTGATCGAGTAGTCGAAGTCGGCGTCGGCCGACCCGAAGCGCGTGCTGCCGGTTCCGATGCTACGGTTCTCGCCGCGGTCGTCAGTCTCAGCGAGCGCTTCCAGAAACGACTGGACGCGCCCGAGAAGTCCGCGGGGCGGCCAGTCGACCGGTTCGTCGTCGGGCTCGTCGTCGCGTCGGTCGGTCGGTCGGTCGTCGGTCACGTCTGTGCCACCTGTACGTTACCGCTGAGCAGTTTTTGTTGCATCTCTTCGGCCAGTTCGAGGTCGTCTCGGAGCTCCTCGCTCCGCGTTTCGTACGTCTCTCTGTCCAGTTCGCCGAGTTCGTACAGCAATCGCGTCTCCTTCAGTTGGTCCTGAATCGCGCCCACGTCGTACACCTCGTTCACCGCCATCGTGTGCAGCGTGTCCGCGATGGTCATAAGCGGCTTCACCAGGAGTGTATCGAGTATAAACATCACTGGGCTCCCTGGGCACCGATCTCGATGTCGACGAAGTTGTACGGGGCCCACGGCCCCGTGTACTGTACTTTCAGTTGCCCCTCGTACGCCTCCGTCACGTCACCCATCACCTCGTCGAACGCCTCGCGGTCCTCGTGGGCGACGAGATAGGAATCGTTGACGACGAGACGGTCGCTGAACAGGTCGTTCTCGGCGCGGTCGTTGCTCACCTCGCCGAGGCGCTCTCTCACGTCGTCGCGCACCGCCTCGCGGTCGACGTCGACGCCCTCCTCGGTGACGAGTTTGACCCCGAGTTCGACTTTGCCGTCGACGTTCATCAACGCCCGACGGAAGGCGCGCTGTCCACCGCGAAGGACGCTTTTCAGCGCGCGGGCGTTCTTGAACGTCATCCCGAAGCGCATCGGGACGACGGTTCGGTCTTCGATGAGCGCCTGGAGGACGTCGTCGTGGAGTCGGGCGTTCTCGTCGGTCTGCTCGGGTTCCATCGTGTCGATGTCGCTCACGATGGCCGAGTAGCGTCGGTAGTCGACGGTGTACACCGACGTCGCGTCCTCGACGGCCGGGAGGTCCAACTCGAACGACCCGTCGTCTGTCACCCCGTACGTGTAAAGATACTCAGTCATGGGAAATCGACTGCCGTTGCCGTTAATATAGTCGTCAACACAGGGGACCCTTGTGCCGGCAAGTGCAGGGTGTTTATACGTGACCCGGCGGACGAGGTGACATCCACTCGACAGGCGCGCTATCGGAAGACATGTACACCCTGCATTTGCAGGCCAAGTGGCTAACCCTGTCCTCGCTGTTCCTACGGGTACGATGCAGAAAACACCAGAAAGCACGAGTCTCGCGGAAGTCCTCGACCGCATTCTCGACAAAGGAATCGTCATCGACATCTGGGCGCGGGTGTCGGTCGTCGGTATCGAGATCCTCACTGTCGAGGCTCGTATCGTCGTCGCATCGGTCGACACGTTCCTGCACTACGCACACGAGATATCGAAGATAGAGCAGGCGACGTCCGGCGAGGGCGAAGTCGACATCAACGAACTTGAAGTCGAGACGAACCGACCGAACGCGAGCTAACCGACTCACTCGCGTTCGCGGGCGGTCCGGGCAGGACCACGGCAACGGGTGAGGAGCCCGATTCATGCCACCGATGCCAGAACTCAATCCAACCGAACACACCGTTGACGAGCTGAGAGACCAATTGGCCGACGTAGACGACCCGGCCGAGCTTCGCGACGCCTACGAGACCGAGGAATCGAATGACGACCGTTCGAGCGCCAAGGAAGCGATCCGAAAGCGGCTCGACGAGGTCGCCGAAAGCGAACCGGAGCCGCAAACGGACGGATCAGGAGAAGTAGAAGAGAAGAGCGACGAAGGCAGCGATGGGGAGTCGTCGTCCGACTCGTCCGATGAGGAGGACGAAGGCGAGAGCGACTCAGCGTCGGAGACGGGTGGTGAGAGCCGGAACACGGACGTCATGGCGGTCAAGGAGTCGGTCCAGGACGTGGCTACCGAACTCATCGGCTATGAACTCAGCGGCGTCACCGAAATCCGTCGAGTCGACGACGGGTGGGAGGCCGTCGTCGAAGTCGTCGAGCGACCGTCGGTTCCGGACACCCAGGACATCCTCGGCGCGTACGAGATTCGCCTCGACAAAGACGGTACCGTGACGGGTTACCGTCGGGTGGACCGCTACCGCCGCGCCGACACCAATCGAGAGGAACACGCATAGGCCGATGGCTGACCCGGGGACGCTCGCGCTGTTTCTGTGCTGCGGCGTCCTCTGCCTCGATGCAGCACACGAGGCCCACGGACGCTACCGACTCGGATTTCTCGCCGGAGCGGCGGCGATGTGGCTCGCCGCACTGTCAGCAGCGGGTGTCGAAGCGGTGTTGGTCCCGGTACTCGCGGAACTACTCGTCGTCGGCGTCGTGACGGGCACACTCGTCGCGTCCGCGACAGGCGTCGCCTACGCCGTCCGCGGGCGGCGCGCGCAGACCGCGTGACCGTCGACGGCGAGCCGTACCCGTTTTTAGAGCGACATCCGAACGCGTAGTCGAACTGTCGAGCGGTGCCCTCGGCACTTCGGCCCCGAATTTGCGAGACGCAGCCCCAGCATTGATATCGCGCTAAGCAGTTTATGCGTCGGCGTTCTACGACACGTGGCGCTTTTAGGCGACGACACCCCACCGAAGGGTATGGTGAAGAACATCGCGGGCGTGATGGTCGACCTCGAGCCCGAGGACTTCTATCTCCTCTCGGGCGTCGAGCAAGGTATGCGCTTCGGGAAGTGGGTCAACCGCGAGAAGCTCCCCGACTACTCGGGTCTTACTGAGGAGGAGGTCGATTACCGCCTCGACCGCTGCATGCGACGGGACCTCGTCGAGAAACGGACCATCCAGTACGAGGGCTACCGTCTCACGTTCGAGGGGTACGACGCGCTGGCGCTTCGGGCGTTTGCCCAGCGCGACACCGTCGAGGGAATCGGCGCTCCGCTCGGCGTCGGCAAGGAGAGCGACGTGTACGAGGTGCAGTCGTACAAGCCGCTGGCGCTGAAGTACCACCGCGAGGGGTACACGAACTTCCGGGAAGTGAACCGCGAGCGCGACTACACCTCCGAGAACCAGCACGTCTCGTGGCTCTACACCGCCCGGAAGGCCGCTGAGCGCGAGCACGAGGTGCTCCACGACCTCTACCCGAGTGTCTCGGTGCCGCGACCCGTCGACCAGAACCGTCACGCCGTCGTGATGGAGAAACTCCCCGGAGTGGAACTCGCGCGCGCGAAGCTCCCCGACGAACAGGCTGTCGGCGTTCTCGATCTCGTCCTCCGGGAACTCGTCGTAGCGTACGGACTCGGTTACATCCACGCGGACATGAGCGAGTACAACGTCTCGGTCAGCGAGGAGGGCATCACCATCTTCGACTGGCCGCAGGCGGTCGACACCGACCACGACAACGCCGCCGAGTTTCTCGAACGGGACGTAACGAATCTCGTGGACTACTTCCAGCGGAAGTACCCGCAGTCGATGCCCGATTCGGTCGATTCGGCCGCCGTCGCCAACGCTATCGCCGACGGTTCGTTCGAGACGGTACTGGAGTACGCCGAGACATAAACTATTAACTGCGATACTAAATCCGCCCTGATTACCGAATCACAACTTCGGCGTCTGATCGAACGAGGCAGGTCGCCCACCGGTTCTCCCTCGAAGACCGCGCCACACCGACCCCGTCGGTGAACACGTGTCAAAATCTTCGAGACTCTGACGAAGCACTGGAAAAGCGAAATCACCGTTTAGCGTTTGGAAGCGGCGGAATCAGTTTATATGACAATAGCGTAGAAAGAGGCATGAGAGTGGGTACTGTATCCCTGCTGGGGGTATCTGCGCGCGAATTTGGCGCGTGGCTGCTAGTGGTACTCCTGCTCGTCCTCTCGGCGATACTCCTCCCACTTCCGGAATCGCCGTTTCTGCTCGGAGCTTCGCTCGCGGTCGTTCTCTGGCTGACCAGGTCGTACATGAGTTTTCGGTCCGAGTAACGCCGAGTGAGCACTGCCAAAATCGAGAAAGTTCCCTGGGCCGAACCGCCTCGGCGTCGGCGACAAGAACGATACTTTCGGGGAACGTACGCTCGTCCGTGCCCTCCGGACTCACCCAAACGGCGCTGGACCTCGTCGCGCAGTACGGCTATCTCGCCATCTTCGTCTTCACGTTCCTCGAATCCTCGATGCTGTTTCCGCTCCTGCCGAGCGAGGTCGTCCTCCCCGTGGCCGCCGGACTGCTCGTCTCTGACCCGGCGTCGTTCGCACTGTTCGTCGTGGCGACGACGGCCGGCGTGACCGTCGGCAGCGTCGTCGCCTATCGCGTTTTCGGCGAGAAGGGACACGAGGCGCTCGAAGCCCGCGGCGGCGCGGTCAACGTCTCCCAGAAACGACTAGAGTTCGCCCAGCGGTGGTTCGAGAAGTGGGGCGAGAGTTCGGTACTCTGGGGTCGACTGCTCCCCGTTCTCCGGTCGGTCATCTCGCTGCCTGCCGGGTTCGCCAAGATGCGGATGTGGAAGTTCCTCGTCTACACCACCGTCGGTAGCCTGCTGTTCAACGCCGCGGTGGCCGCAGTCGTCTACTACGGGCGGCAGCAGTCGGTCTACCGCGTCGCAGGCGAGATACTCCGCACGCAGTTCGACCGCCTCGTCGCCGCCGTTGGCGCGAACCCGGGAGCGGCGACCGTCGTCGCTCTCGTCGTCGTAACCGCGGTCGTCGCCGGCTGGCGTGTCGTTCGGAGTCGCGTCGACAGGTCGCGGACGCGGTGAGGGACGCGAATCGGGGACCCAGTGTCGTAGACGTCCGGCGAGTTGACCGCCTGGTCAATCGTTATTTGTGACGAGTCCGTGCGAACGCATATGACGGACGTAGCAGTCGTCGGCGGCGGTCCAGCTGGACTGAGCGCGACGCTTTTCACCGCGAAGAACGGTCTCGACACCGTCGTCTTCGACACCGACAAGACGTGGATGCACAAGGCACACCTGTACAACTACCTCGGCGTCCGGAGCCTCGCCGGGGACGAGTTCATGGCCATCGCGCGCGGGCAGACCGAAGACCGCGGCGCGGAACTGCGCGAAGAGAAAGTGACCGCCGTCGAAGCGACCGACGGTGGATTCACTGTCAGTACCGAAGACGGCGACCACGACGTGCGCTACGTCGTTCTCGCGACGGGCACTAACAAAACGTTCGCCGAAGCGCTCGGCTGCGAGAAGAACGACAACGACACCATCGACGTTGATTTGAGCATGGAGACTAGCGTCGAGGGTGTGTACGCGACCGGCGCGCTGATTCGCGACCAGGAGTGGCAGGCGATCATCTCGGCGGGCGACGGCGGCGCGGCGGCGCTCGACATCCTCTCGAAGGAGAAAGGCGAGAACTACCACGATTTCGACACACCGGGCGACGTACCGTCGCTGCGCGACGAGGAAGCGTAGCGAACTAAGTAAGTCGGCGGCGCACGCCTCGACGATGATCGGTCCCGAGACGCTGGCGGCGTTCGTCCCCGCCTCGCTCGCGCTGATTCTCGCGCCCGGACCGGATACGCTGTACGTGCTCAGTCAGTCGGTCGGCGGCCCTCGACGGGTCGGCGTCGCGGCGGCGACGGGCGTCAGCGTCGGCATCCTCGTCCACACGGCCGCGGCCGCCGTCGGTCTCTCGGTGCTGCTCCGCGAGTCGGCGCTCGCGTTCCGACTCGTGAAGTATCTCGGCGCGGCGTACCTCCTGTATCTCGGTATCCAGACCCTCCGCGGCGGCGACGCTTCGGAGGCTGTCGAGTCGTCGCCCGTCGACGAGTTGGCGGCCGCCGAACCGACCGAACGCGTCGCCGACGAGGGCGTCGCGACCGCCACCTCCCGAAGTGGGTTCCTCCGAGGCGTCGTCGTCAACGTCTCGAACCCGAAAGTCGCGCTGTTCTTTCTGGCGTTTCTCCCCCAGTTCGTCGCCGGGACGGCGACGCCGACGCAGTTGGCGACGCTCGGCGGCATCTACGCGGTGTTAACGCTCGCCTACCTCGGCGGCGTCGCGCTGTTCGCGACGCGGGTCGGAGAGAGAGTCGGCGGCGGCGGAGACGGACGCCTGTTCAGGTGGGCCAGCGGCGGCGTGTTGGTCGCGCTCGGCGGGTCGTTACTGGTCGGCGGCGAAGGGTAACGGCTCGGCCCGTGTCGACCATCGTCCGCCGTCTTCTACCGGCCGCAGCTCTCGTCCGTCCCGCCCCTCCTGTTCGCTGCCTCTCCTGTTCGTCGTCTCTCCTATTCGCCGTCGGTCGACTCGTCACCCTCGGCGAGTTCGAGCGTCACGCTCTCGGCTTCGACATCCTCGACGAACGCGCCGCCGCCGCCGACGGTGACCAACCCGTCGGCCGTCTCGACGAGGAGCGCGTTCTCGACGGGGAAGGAGTTGTTCGACGGCGCGGCGAGTCCTTGCCGCACGTCGACGACGCGGCCGACGATCTCGTCGTGACCGTCGTGGCCCCGGATCTGGCGGCCGCGGATTCGAGCGCGAAGCGGCGTCTCCGCCCGGAGGTGGAGCGTCGTCTGCAGCACCGCGTGGCGGAAGTTCGTGTACGTCTTCGGGAGCGACGCCGGGTCGGCGGCGTACACCTGCTGGGCCATCGGCCAGTAGTTGCCGAGAAACGACCCGACGATGACCGGGCCGAGTCGAGGTTCGGTAAAGGAGATGGCGCGCGCGCCACTGTTCGACCGAGTTATCATCTCCGTCGGCGCGACCAGGCCGGCGCGCTGGTCGGCGGTGAGCATCGTCGGCATCGGTTCGGTCCACGCGCGGGCGACGCTGGCGACGCCATCCAACTCGGTCTGTAGCGTGCTGTCGGCGTCGGCGACGACCAGCAGCACCAACACCCCCCGTTCGACGGCGGCGCGGAGCGAGTCGGTGACCTCGTCGAGGTTCGCCGCCGGGATTGACAGCGTCACCTCCTCGTCGGCGTCGTCGATGAGAGAGCGAATGCGTTTGAGCACCGTCACGCGGGATTTGATGACCTCGAATCGCTCGGTCTGGGGGGCGGCCTTCGAGTAGCGCGCCTCCAGCGCAGGACGCATCGTCTCGATGTTCTCCGTCAGCGACTCGATTACCTCCTCCGGGGGGTTGGCGCGAATCGTCGTCGGCACGACGTGGTCGTTCACCGAGACGAAGCCGCGGTCTTCGAGTTTCTCGCTGATGCTGTAGACGTAGCGCTTCGAGACGCCGGCGGCGTCGGCGACGGTGCTCGCCTTCGCCTCACCGTGTTCTAAGAGCGTGAGGTACGTGTCTATCTCCTTGTCCGAAAGGCCGAACTGTTGGAGCACGTCCCCGAGTGCGGCGTCGTCCATACCCGTATAAATCGGGGTGGGGTACTTAAGACACAGTGGTAGAACCACCGCGGAGGGACAGTTTTCCGGCAAGAGACGCCGAAACGACGCGCGTACGGTCGAAAATCCCAATCCGGACGCGGGGGTCACGCCGCGCGGAGCACAACAGCGTCGGCGACGGTGAGCTCGTCGCCGTCGACGACCGTCTCACCCGACACGAGGTCGGTCGGTTCGACCGCTTCGCCCAGCGACACCGACGCGGGGGCGGCGGCGAAGTTGAGGACGACGACGTACCGGCCGTTCTCGTCCTCACACACGTAGGCGGTCACCGCGTCGGCATCAACCTCGTCGTCGGAGACGGTGTAGTCGGCGGTTTCGACACTCCCGTCGCGGAGCGTCGGCGTCTCAGCCCGGAGCGACGCGAGCGCGCGGTGGAACGCGGTGAGTTCGGCGTCGCCGTCGTGCCAGCGCATCGGTCCGCGCTGTTCGGGAACCCCGCGTTCCTGTCCGTAGTAGATCATGGGCGCGCCCGGCGTCGTGAACGTCGCCGCCGCCGCCGCGCGCAGCGACGCCTCGTCGCACTCGTCGATGTAGCGGTCCTCGTCGTGGTTCTCGACGTAGCGGAGGTGGACCGCTGAATCGGGGAACCCCGCCCACGCCGCGTCGTCGAGCGCGTCGAGGACGGCGTCGGCGGTTTTCTCGCCCGCGCCGACGTCGCGGAGCGTCTCGTACAGCGTCGTGTCGTAGTGCATGTGGAACTCGGCCTCGTGATAGTCGGCGTCTCTCGGGATGGTCTCGTCGAGCAGCAGGAAGTCCTCGGGGACGCGGTCGCGGACCTCCTTCCAGAACGCGTGTGAGACGCCCCACGCCACGTCGCAGCGGAAGCCGTCGACGACGGTCGCCCATTCGTCGACCACGTCGAGCATCCACCGGCGGACGGCGAGCGAGTCGTAGTTCAGGTTCGGGATTCGCTGCCAGTTGAAGTAGTACTCCGGAATGTCGTCGCCCTCCTCTCGAACGTCGGCCCACTCCACGTCGACGACGTTGCGGTCGGCGTCGACGCGGCGGTAGTGGTCGGCGTATGACTCGACGCCCGCCGAGTGCAGCTGGAACGCGGGGTGGTCCCGCGAGGTGTGGTTGACGACGAGGTCGAAGACGACCCTGATGTCGGCCTCGTGGCAGCGGTCGACGAGCGACTCGAACGCCTCGCGAGAGCCGAGGTCGGAGGCGGTGTCGAAGTAGTCAGTGACGTGGTAGCCGTGGGTGGTCGGACTGGCGAGCACGGGCGTCAGCCAGAGGCAGTCGACCGCCAAGGATTCGAGGTACTCGACGCGGCGCTCGATCTCGCCGAACGTCGTCGGCAGCGTCTCGCCCGCGAAGGAGCGGACGAAAATCTCGTATACCGTCGGCGACTCCGCCCACTCCGGCGGGTCGTTCAGGCGGATGACGGCGACGGATTCGGAATCAGCGTTTGCGTCGAGAACGACGGTGTCGCCGATGCTACGTCGTTCGCCCGCGGTGACGGCGTGGACGCGGGCGCGCTCCGGGAGCGCGTCGACCGGCACGCGGAGTTCGCGGCCGTCGATACTCACGTCATCGTCGCCGAGTTCGTCGCGGCCGTCGAGGTAGAACTCGACGGGGAGGTCGGCGTCCGAAAACTCGCTGTCGGGAGCGCTTCTCGGCGTCGCCGCGACGACGACCTCGTCGCCCTCGACGGTCGCGTCGAGTCGAACCCGGGGACGTCCCGGCCCGTCGACCTCCACGCTGGTTCGGACGCCCTCCGCGAGGTCGTCGTTCACGGCGAAGGCGGCGGAGTGTTCGCCCGGTAGCAACCGCACGTCAAGAACGTAGTCGTCGCCGACGCGGCGTGGACGCTCGGTCGCCATCAGGTGGTTGTTGAACGGGCCGCTGACGGAGATGGGAGTCGACTCCAGTTTCGACTCCGGAACCGGAAGGTCGTCGACGGCGACGGAGAACTGCGCGTCGCGCCGCTCGTCGGGGAAGGCGCGAACCGTCAGCTCGTGGGTGCCGTCGGGCGCGTCGAGTTCGACGGCGTACGTGCCGGGGACGTCCGGATGGAAGTGGACGACCGGACCCAGTTCGTTCTCGCGGCGTTCGCACGCCGGGTAGTCCGCGGGCGTGCCGACCGAGAGCGTCTCGCTCGACTCGAACGCGCTTTCGGCGGGCGCGGCGGCGACCGACCACCGATACTCCGCGGCAGGGTCGGGGTTTCGTGGGGCCAGTTCGACGGATTCGCCGACCGAGACGAAGCGCGGCGGGCCGGGGTGGTGCATACAGAGGGGAGACGAGTGAGGGAGTATCACTGTTGCGCTTCGGCTGAAAACTGTGAACGAATATTTCACCAAGAGTTATTACCCCGGCGCAGCGTCACACTTCCAATGCAACTTCGCGACGCCCTCGACGACTACAAACGACACGAGGGCCACGACACCCGATTTCCGGGCGAACGCCGCTCGACGACCGGTCTCTTCTCGGGTCTCGGCGGCCGACTCGTCCACGTCGAACGCGACGGGTCGCTCCGCGACTTCGGCTACCCGCTGACCGGACGCAATGGCGTCGACCGGAGCCGTCTCGGACTCCGCGTCGACGGCGACGTTCACTGGTTCGACACCGACGAGACCGTCTCGCAGGCGTACCACGACGGGACGGCGCTGGTCGTCACCGAGCGCGAGACGCCCTTCGGAGCCCTCACGCAGTACGACCTCACCGTCGACGACGCCCACGTGACGCACGTCGAATTCGACGGCGAGAGAGACGAACTCGAACTCGTCGCGTACGTCGGCCTCGCCCCGAACGCGCAGGACACGCGAATCGGTCAACTCTGCCACGAGGACTCCGTCGAAGTGTACCACACGACCGAACACGACTTCGTCGGCAGCGCGACCGGTTTCTCGGACCTCCACGGGCAGGTTCCGGCGCGCTTCGCCGAGGTGCTGGGCGACGCGGCGGTCGAACTCCCGCGACCCGTCTCCGAGGACCGCTACGAGGAGGACCGCCTCAGCGGCGACGTCGTCGCGTTCCTCCCCATCGAATCCGGGCGCGCGACCCTGGTGACGCTTCTGACGGACGAGAACGCGACCGCCCGTGAGGCGGCGCTCGGCCGCCTCGACGAACTCGCGACGGCGTACGCCGACGTCGCGGCGCTTCGCCGGGCCGCCAAAGCGGAGACGGTCGACGTCCCCGACGACGCGCCGCACGCCGACGCAGTGGCGGCGGACGTTCGCGTGCTTCGCCTGCTCTCGGCGGAGACCGGCCTGCGCATCGCCGGACCCGACTTCGACCCCTACTACGCGCACTCGGGCGGCTACGGCTATACGTGGTTCCGCGACGACGCCGAGATATCGCTGTTCGTCGACGAGGCGTCCGAATACGTCGGTCTCGGTCTCGACGCGTGGGCCGAACGGAGCGCGCGGGCGTACCTCGCCACGCAACAGTCGGACGGGACGTGGCCGCACCGCGTCTGGCCCCGCGACGGGACGCTCGCTCCGGGGTGGGCGAACGGCCGTCTCGAGGCGGGCGACGGCGTCGACTATCAGGCCGACCAGACCGGGAGCGTCGTCACGTTCCTGGCGTCGGTCGCGGGCGAACTCGACGGTGCCCTCCGCGACGAAGTCGTCACGGCGCTCGATGCCGCCCTCGACGGACTCGACGACACGCTCGCCGACGACGGGCGACCCATCGCCTGTCAGAACGCGTGGGAAAACATGAACGGCCGGTTCAGCCACACGGCAGCGACGTTCCTCGGCGCGTACGCGGCGGTCGCCGACGCCGACCTCGACGCGGAGACGACGGCGCACGCGAAGGAGCAGGCCGACCGCATCTACGAGGCACTCGACGACCTCTGGGTCGGTGAGCGCGAAATCTACGCGCTCCGTGAGTGCGAGAGCGCCGACGAGGCGGCGGGATTCGACGCGGGCGAACTGGACTCTCGCTACGACTCGGCGTCGCTGGCGCTTGCGGCGGCGCACCGACTGTACGCCCGTGTGGGCGAGGTCGACGACGAGCGACTCGACCGACTCGTCTCGCACGTCGAGAACACGGTCGAGGGTCTCTGGCACGACCCCGACGAGAGCGAAGTTCGCGGCCTCGTCCGCTACGAGGGCGACGGGTGGCGCCAGCGCTGGCAGGGCCACGAGAAGATCTGGACCGTCTCGACGGCATGGGGCGCACACGCCGCCGCGAGCACGACTGCCCTCCTTCGCGAATACGGCGACGCGCGGGCCGAGGCGTTCGCAACGACGACGGGCGAGTTGCTGTCGCTCGTGCTCCCGGACGGCCCGCTCTGCATGGAGACGGGCTACCTGCCCGAGCAGGTGTTCGACGACGGGACGCCCGACAGCGCGACGCCGCTGGGATGGCCGCACGCGCTTCGACTGGCGACGGTCGCGCTCGCGGACGAACTCGGTCTCGACGTGGGCGCTCGAACGCCGACGCTCGCGGACTGAGCGCCGAGAGAAAGAGCCGCCGGAGCTGCGAGAGCCACCGAAACTGGAACCGCTGGAACTGAAACTGGAGTCAGCCGACGCTTACGCCGAGGGCGTCGTCACCGTCTCCGCGCGCTCTTCGAACGCGAGCGACTCGCCCGTCTCTCCGTCGAAGAGATGGATGTCCATCTCGTCGAACGAGATGGCGATAGTGTCCTCGGGTTCGGGTTCGACGTCGGAGTCGACGCGAGCGATGAAATCGGGAGCGAGGTCCAAGTAGAGGTAGTTGTCGCTGCCGATCGGTTCGACGACTTCGACTGTCGTCCGGATGCCGTCGGCGGCGTCGACGACGTACACGTCCTCCGGGCGGATGCCGAACGAGAGGCGGTCGCCGTCGGAGACGCTCGGGTAGTCGGCGGCGCTGACGGCGTAGTCGAAGCGCCCGGAGTTGTCTTCGAGACGGACCGCGTCGCCGGAGACGCTGGCGCGAACGTCGATGAAGTTCATTGACGGCGACCCGACGAACCCGCCGACGAACTCGTTAGCGGGGTTCCGGTACACCTCCTTCGGCGCGCCGACCTGCTGGAGTTCGCCGTCTTTGAGGATGACGATGCGGTCGCCCATCGTCATCGCCTCCTCCTGATCGTGGGTGACGTAGATGGACGTCGTTTCGAGGTCGTTCTGGAGGCGCTGAATCTCGGTGCGCATCGACGTCCGGAGTTTGGCGTCCAGATTCGACAGCGGTTCGTCGAAGAGGAACACGTCGGGTTCGCGGACGATGGCGCGGCCGAGAGCGACGCGCTGTTTCTGCCCGCCTGAGAGTTCGTTCGGCCGGTCGTCGAGCAGGTCCTCGATGCCCATCATCTCGGCCGTCTCGCGGACGCGCTCGTGGCGCTCGTCCTTCGAGAGGTCGGTGCTCATTCGGAGGCCGAACGCCATGTTCTCGCGGACCGTCTTGTGCGGGTAGAGCGCGTAGTTCTGGAACACCATCGCCACGTCGCGCTTCCGAGCGTGGACGTTGGTCACGTCCTCGCCGTCGATGGTGATGCGCCCCGAGGTCGGTTGCTCCAACCCCGCGAGCATCCGCAGCGTCGTCGACTTCCCGCAGCCCGAGGGACCGACGACGGTGATGAACTCGCCGTCCGCGACGTCGAGGGAGACGTCGTCGACGGCGACGATCTGGCCGTTGTCGAACTCCTTTCTGAGATCATCGAGCGTTACAGTTCCCATTGTCTCCACGAGTGGAGAGCAGGTGGTATAGTTCTTACCCTCGAAATAGAATTTGTGACGCACAATTTCGTAGTAGATTCCGGTGAGTCGGCCGACGGGGAGGGTTTCGTGTCACAGAATCGTTTGTGGATGATTGGTTATTCGAGAGCCACAGGCGCTGTAAGCCGTATGTGACGATTGTGTGAACAATCATGCCATACCCGAAGATTTAAGGTTTGAACTACTTATTCATCTCATATTCATCCATGACAATGGACCGCAGAACCGTGCTGAAGAACCTCGGCGTCGCCGGCGGTATCGGCGCGCTGGCGGGTTGTGTCGGCGTACAGGAACAGGGCGAGACGGACTCCTCCGGCGGTGACGGAAACAGCTCCGACGGCGAGTCGTCGGAATCGTCGGGGTCGACCGACTCCGGTCCATCGGGAACCGCGACGGTGTGGTACTCGTTGCCAGAATCGGAGAAAGACGAGCGTGAGGAGTCGATACAGCAGTTCGAGGACCAGACGAACCACAGCATCGAGAACTCGGACATCTCCGACATGGAGAAGAAGACGACGAGCGCCATCCCCGCCGGACAGGGGCCGCACACGTTCGAGTGGGCTCACGACTGGGTCGGTGACTACTCCGAGCGCGGGTTCATCGTCGACCGGAGCGACCAGTTGAACGTCGACCTCGGCCAGTTCACCGAGGCCGCCGCCGACGCCGTCCAGTTCGAAGACGGCGTGTACGGCCTTCCGCACGACGCGGAGACGGTGACGCTCATCTACAACACTGACATCGTCGACGAAGCGCCGGAGACGGTCGCGGACATGAAGTCCGTGATGGAGGAGTATCACGACCCGAGCAACAACCAGTACGGGCTGGGCTACCCGTTCGCCGACCCGTACTTCCTCAGCGCGTGGCTGCAGGCGTTCGACGGCTACCTCTTCGACCCCACACGCGACGACGAACTCGGCGTCGACAAGGCCGAAACCATCGAAGGTGCGCAGTTCGCCGTCGACAACTTCGTCCCCTACATGCCGAACGACCCGGTGTACGAACCGCAGGCGTCGGCGTTCGCGGAGGGCAACGCCGCCTTCGCCATCAACGGCCCGTGGTATCTCGCGACGCTCAACGAGAAGGGCGTCAACTACGAGGTCACGAAGCTGCCCACCCCCGAAGGCGGAAGCCCTACCCCGTACACGGGTATCACGATGTGGTACTTCACATCGGGGATGGAAGAGGGCGACGACGACGCCGTCGCTGCACAGGAGTTCATCGAGTGGTACACCACGAACGAGGACCTCATCCTCGAGAACGCCGAGCAACAGGGCATGATTCCGGTGCTGAAGAGCCTCGTCGAGGGCGGCGACCTTCCCGACACCGTCCAAGGGTTCTCCGAAGCCGTCCAGCAGGGCGTCCCGATGCCGTCGGACCCGAAGATGAACCAGGTGTGGGACCCCGTGAAGAACGCGCTCACGAAGATGTTCAACGGCGACGCCGACCCCGAGTCGGCGATGAAGCAGGCCGCGAACGAGATCCGCAGTAACTGGGAGTAAGCCAACAGATGAGCACCGTGTCACGCGTCGCTCGCCGCGTCGAGGACGTTCCGTTCCTCGACAAGCGGGACGCGTCGCTACTGTTCGTCCTCCCTGGCTTGTTCGTCTTCTCGGCGTTCATGCTGTTCCCGGTGCTGTACCTCGTCGGTATCTCCTTTACGAACGCCGAACCGGCGAACCTCTTCGCGGGTGACGGGGCAGTGGCGGTGCTGACGTTCGGCGAGGCGACGTTCGTCGGACTCGAGAACTACGCGAGCGTCCTTACGGACCCGCAGTTCTGGAACTCCTTCGGCATCACGTGGCTGTTCGTCGCGACGAGCGTCGCGCTGAAGCTCGTTCTGAGCATCGGCATCGCGCTCGTCGTCACCGGCAAGCGCGTGCGAGGGAAGCGCTTCATGCGTTCGCTCATCATCCTCCCGATGGGGCTGCCGGCCATCTTCACCATCACGGTGTGGCGCGGCATCTTCAGCTCCGCGGAGTTCGGTCTCGCGAATCAGGTTCTCCGCTCGCTCGGGATGGGAACCGTCTCGTGGCTGAGCGAGCGCTGGATGGCGTTCGTCGCGTACAACATCACCGAGGCGTGGCTCGCCTACCCGTTCATGGTCATCATCACCGTCAGCGCGCTGCAGGACGTCCCCGACGAACTGCACGAGGCGGCAATGGTCGACGGCGCGGGCTACCTCTCGCGCTTCTTCCACGTGACGCTGCCCTCGATAAAGCGGCCGGTGCTGTTCGCGTCGATTCTGACGGCGGCGGCGTCGTTCCAGCAGTTCCTCATCCCCTACGTGTTCAACGAAGGGGGACCGGCGCGGCAGAACGAACTGGTCGTCGTCTACGGCTACCGTGAGGCGTTCTCCTTCTCCGCCTACGGCGAGGGGGCGGCCATCTCCATCATCGCCGTCGCCTTCATCGGCGCGTTCATGTGGTTGAACGTCAAGCGTGGGAAACTCGCCGACGGGGTGAGCGACTCGTGAGCTTCCTGCGCGGTGTCACACGGAAGCTGAAGGAGGACGCCCGGAACGTCGCGATGACGCCGGTCGAGACGGCCCGCGGCGCGAAGTACACCGTCGACGGCGTCCGTCGGGGGGAGATTCCCCCGTCGAAGCCGCTGAAGACCGTCGTGGCGACGCTCGGTGCGCTCGTCCTCGTCGCGGGGCTGATGTTCCCCATCTACTGGATTCTGATGGCGGCGCTGTCGGGCTCCGGCGGTTCCATCTACTCGTCTGGCGGCCTCCGGTTGCTCCCGGAGAATCCCTCGCTACAGCCGTTCATCTGGGTCGTCGGCGACCTCATCGTCCCCGGCTACGCCATCAGCGTCAACGTGCCGCTGACAGACCTCGCGGTTGTGTTCAACACGCCCGAGATCACGTTCCTCGACGCCTCTGACCACGGCGTCGACCGGCCGTCGGAGTTCAAACAGTTCTTCTGGAACAGCCTCACCGTCTCGATTCCGACGGTCATCATCGCGATGTGTCTCATCGTGCCGGCGTCGTACGCGCTGTCGCGCCGCGAGTTCATCTTCCGGCGGAAGATTCTGTTTACCTACGTCCTCCTGACGCAGGTCGGCGGCGGACTCGGAATCGCGCTGCTCATCGGCCTGTACGCGGTGTACGTCCAGATCGGACTCAACGACAGCAAACTCGCGCTCGCCGTCTACTACGCGGCGACGGCGGTGCCGTTCAACACGTGGCTGCTGAAGACGTACATGGACGGCATCCCCGTCTCCTACGAGGAGGCGGCCGTCGTCGACGGCGCGCCGCCGTGGCGCGTCGTTACGGAGGTCATCATCCCACTGTCGGCGGCGGGGCTGGCGACAGTGTTCATCTTCGTCTTCCTGACGGGGTGGACGGAGTTCGTCGTCGCGCAGACGCTCCTCGGCACGGACAACTACACACTCCCCGTGGGACTGTTCTCGCTCATCAGCGAGTACTCCATCCCGTGGGCGCGGTTCTCGGCGTTCGCGCTGACGTTCGCCGCACCCATCATGCTCGTCTACCTGTTCGCCCAGCGCTACATCGAGGGCGGCCTGTCGTTCAGCGGCATGGAAGGGTAGCCGCCTTCTGCCTCCGTTTTTTGCGAGAAGCGACCGAGACGCCGAACGGCGGCGCTCGTGTGTCGTCGGAGAGTAGGCGAAACCGGGCGACTACGACCCGGCCAACAGAAACCGGAGCGCGTCCGGCAGCCGCTCGGCCCACGCGTCCTCGTGGTGAATCGCCTCGTCGTCGACGACGAATCGGAGTTCGTCCTCGCCGTATCCCTTCTCGCGGAGCAGCCTCACCATCCGCTCGGCGTCCTCGATGTACTCGCGCGTCCGCTCGGGGTCGTCAGGTCGCTCGTTGCCGCCGACGTCGACGTAGAGTCGTCCCGAGGCGTACGACCGCGTGTTGACGTAGTCGAATATCTCGCGGTTCCACCAGAACGCCGGACTCATCACGCCCGCAAAGCCAAAGACTCGAGCGTACTCGAAGAAGCCGTAGAGGCTGACGAGGCCGCCCAGCGACGACCCCATCAGACCCGTCGCGTCGCGGTCGGTTCGAGTGTGGAACTCCCTGTCGATGACGGGTTTGAGTTCCGAGGCGAGAAAGTCGAGGTAGGCGTCGGCGTCGCCGCCGCCGAACTCTGCGTGTTCGTGCAGGGTGTACTCGTTTCGGCGGTTGTCGGTGCCGTGCGGAATCGCGACGACGATTGCTTCAACTCCCTCCTCGCTCAGCGCCTGCATCGTCTCGTCGACGCGCCACTCGCCGTCGTTGCTCGTGCGCTCGTCGAAGAGGTTACGCCCGTCGTGCATGTAGAGGACGGGATAGTTCCAGTCGCTCTCGCGGTACGACGGCGGGAGATAGACGGAGATACGTCGCGGCGGAAGGAGCGACGATTCGGGGTCGAGTTCGTCGGAGACGAGCACGTCGCCGACGACGGTGTGGTCGTCGGTCGGGTCGTACGCGCGCCAGTCGGGGTCGGCGTCCATACGTTTCGGTCCGGCGGAGACGACGTAACGGTTGTCAGAGCGTCACGCCCGCGCGGAGGCGTCGACGTCGGCGGGGCGCGGCCGACCATGTCGCAGTTTGCGACGGGGACGCACGCGAATCACTCGGATTCGAAGTTCTTAAACGGGGATGACCGAAAGTAGGGACAACTCGCTGGACGACGGGCCGCCAGCGGGCACCCGACCCCGCCGCACGGCGGACGGGACGAAATGTGGCTAACCGGGGTCTCGTACCTCGAACGGCTGAATCGCAAGCGCCCGTGGTGATACACGATGGCAAAAAGCTTCTACTCGCACATCCGCGACGCGTGGCAGACCCCCGGCGACGGCAAACTCGCCGAACTCCAGTGGCAGCGAAAACAGGAATGGCGCCGACAGGGCGCTATCGAGCGAATCGAGCGCCCGACGCGCCTCGACAAAGCCCGCGAACTCGGCTACAAGGCCAAGCAGGGCATCATTGTGGTGCGCGTCGCGGTGCGCAAAGGTAACGCCCGCAAGCGCCGCCACAAGGCGGGTCGCCGCTCGAAGCGTCAGGGCGTCAACCGCATCGGTCGCCGCAAGAGCATCCAGCGCATCGCCGAGGAGCGCGCCTCGCGCAAGTACGTGAACCTCCGCCTGCTCAACTCCTACTGGGTCGGCGAGGACGGCTCGCAGAAGTGGTTCGAGATGATCCTCGTGGACCCGAACCACCCGGCGATCCAAAACGACGACGACCTCAACTGGATCTGCTCGGACAAGCACAAAGGTCGCGCGTTCCGCGGCCTCACCAACGAGGGCAAGCGAAACCGCGGTCTCAACAACCGCGGCAAAGGGACCGAGCACAACCGTCCGAGCGCCAACAGCGGCAAGAGCCGCGGCAAGTAAGCGCTCGCTCCGAAACCCGATTCTCCCGTTTATCGCCGCCGCGAGCGAGCGCTCTCGGACCAGGGCAGTCGACACGCCAAGCGTCGGGTCTCAGTTCAGAACGCCCTCTTCGCCCAGTTTCTCTTTGTACGTGGTGGCGACGCGCTCGGCCAACTCCTCCTTCGAGTGAAACGCTGAGAGGTGGTGGGTGAGGTCGGTAGCGACGTCGTGGCGACAGATCGGACACTGGATGGGGAAGGTCTCTCCTTTCATCGGGACCACTGCAGTACTATACTCCGTCGCCGGGCAAATACGTCGTCTCACCCGATACAGACCGTCAGGGTTCGAAGCACGAACCGGTCGCGAAAATCAGGGCTCAAACCAGCATCCCGAGCAACGACGCCCCCACGAGGACGACGTGTGAGGCGGCGTGACCGACCATCGCCGCCTCCAGGCTCTTGCGCCAGAACAGCCACCCGAACGCGACGCCGCCGACGGCGTTGAGCAGAACTGTCCGCGCGACGAGACCTGGACTCGCAGAGATGCCGAGCGACCCGGCGGTTCCGACGAGTGCCGGGAGGTGGCCGACGCCGAAGACGACGGCGGCGACGAGGATGCCCGCCCAGACGACGCGCCGCGACGGACCGACGCCGGTTCCGACCAGTCGCCAACCGAGGTAGACGAGAAGCGAGACGAACCCCCATCGCAGCAACAGTTCCTCGACGATGCCGCCGTAGAGAAATCGGAACGGTACCGTCGCCAGCAGGGCAGCGACGGACGGAGTGCCGCCTGCTCGCTGGAGCTGTGCGACTTCGGGGATGACGAGCGCGGCGACCGCGTCCAGACCGACGATGGCGACGCCGGCGGCGAGACCGACGCCGACGGCAGTCGGGAGCTCCGGTCGGAGATTCGCGAGCGCGGGGGTGCCGCGCGCGACGCGGTCGTCGACGTGTGAGCGGAAACCGGCGCGCGGCGCGCAGTACGTCCCGACGACGACGGCGACGAGCAGTAACAGCGCGGTCGGAAGCAGCGAGACTGCGACGAGAACCGACAGCGGGAGGTCGGCGCCGGGCGGAAGTGGTATGCTTCGGAGCTGGGTCGCGACGGTCGTTCCGAGCGCCGCGACGCCGAGGAGACCGAGCGCGAACAGTGCGGCGCTCCGGCGGACGAACGACCGTCGCGAGGAGGCGGAGGCTCCGCGGTTCGCAGCCGTCTCGGCGGAGGACATGGTCGACGGTAGCCGTCTTCGGGGATAAAGCTACGGTCAGTGACGAAGTGAAACAGTCCCGATACCAAAAGTGGTCGTTCGGGACGTGAGGGGGCGTCGTCGGGAGCGCCAAGCAGTGGACTTCGTCCGAAGCGCTACTGCTTCGCGGCGCGGACGAGGTAGGTGAGCGCCGCACCCATGAGCGCGAGGTTCTTCATGAACTGAATCTGTTCGTCCTGTCTGCCTTCGTCCTCGTCGAGGTTCCAGAAGTCGTGTATCGCCGGCGTGACGCCCGCGAGGAACGCGAAGGCGGCACCGGAAGCGAGCGTCGGGAGACGCCAGAGCGCGACGCCGAGACCGCCGAATGCGCCCATGCCGCTGGCGAACGGGACCAGCGTTTCGGGGGCGGGGACGCCTTTCGACTCGGCGTACTGAATCATCCCCTCCATCTGCTTGAAGTTCGTCGCGGCCATGAATCCGAGAGTCGCGCCGAACAGGAGTCGACCGAGCACGAACGGCTTGTCGGGCGACGATTCCGACGAAGACGCCGCTCCCGTCCGTTCGGCGGCGGTGTCTGTCGCCGCCTCGTCGTGCGTGTAGAGTTCGAGTAAGCTCACACGGTGGGGGCCACGACCGGAGAGTTACCGGTTGTCCAGTTGTGTGCGGACCGCGTCAAACCACGGCCGCGGCGAACGAGAGAGGCCCGACGAGAGACAGAAAGGGACGAGTCAGCGGAGTCAGAGACGGGATGGTGACCGCGAAGGAGAGGCGTTCAGGAGTCGTCCCACGCCTCGTAGCCGCCGGTCAGGCTAGCCACCTCGGCGTCGTCGGCGTAGTGGTCGATGAGCCGCGCCGCCTGCACGGAGGTCTCGCCGACGTAGCAGGCGACGACCACCTCGTCGGCCCACTCGCGCTCCTCGACGACCGCCTCCAGTTCGTCGACCGGGACGTTCTCCGCGCCGTCGATGGGTGCGTCCTCGAAGTCCTCGCGATCGCGGATGTCGACGAGGTCAAACTCCGCGTCGGCGGCGAGGCGGGCGCGCACCTCATTGGGGGTGAGTTCGTCGACGCCGCTCATCGTTTTCTGAGGAAGATGCGGTACAGTCCGCTGCCGCTGCGCCAGACGCGCGCGTCGGCGTCGTCGCCGACCGCGCGGGGGACGTTCTCCGTCGAGGGGACGTGGTCGGTCTCCTGGACGAGCAACTCGCCCGAATCGAGCGTCTGGATGGCCTTCTTCGCCTCGACCTGCGGGTACGGACAAACCTCGCCGGTCATGTCCTGCGTCTCGGTGGCTTGGTCTGCGAGCTGTTCGGCCGTCTCGTCGTCGACTTCGTCGGGCATCTCGACGAAGTCGTCAAGTGATGGTCCGGTCATGGTTCGTGTGGTCTGTGTTTCGCGTGTGTCGCTGTGGAGTGGAGTGTCTTTGGAACTCGGTCGCCTTCGGAACTCAGATGGCGCAGCCGACATCGCGGTAGATCCAGTGCGTCATCGCATAGACGCCGGCGATTATGCCAGCGGTGGCGATGAAGGAGTGCACCGAAAGCTCCGCGAGGCCGGAGTAGATGTTTCCGATGTTGCAACCGGGTGCGAGTCGGGAGCCCGCGCCCATCATGAAGCCGCCGACGACGGCGTTCGGGACGCGGCGGCGCTTCGGGACGCGAATCGAGAAGTCGCCGCTCCAGAACGCGGCGAGGAACGCCCCGAGGATGACTGCCGCGATCATCACCATGTCGACGGTGAGGCCGACGCCCTTCCCCTGAAAGAGGATTGAGCCCCAGTACTCGTACGAACCGGCGTCGACGCCGACCTGCTGGAGCAGGTAGCCGGTCCAGCGCGCCTCCGGGCCGGTGACACCGACGATGGAGACCTGCGTGAACCACAGCACCGCCAGCGCCGTGATACCAAGCGCGGCGGTCCGCGGGTCCCACGGGCGCTTCGAGGCGGCCTTCCAGTCGTCTATCTCGGCGAAGCCGCGGAAGTACTCGCGCGTCCCGGCGACGAACTGGCGGAGGCCGACGGCGGGCGCCGACGCCCCCAACCCACGACTGGTCGGTGTACCGCCGTCGGCGCGGACCGCCGCGGCGTCGTCGGTTCCACCTGCACCGCCCGCGGCGGAGCGGCCGACGATCGTCGCGTACGCCAGCAGGACGAGGCCGGCGACGCCGAGCGCGAGCAGGGGTGCGGGCACCGGTGACACCTCGAAGAGGGTGACGCCAGTGCCGAACGTCAGCGGCTCGAAGTAGGCCGACTCGAGCGTCGGGAACAGGACGGTGAACACCGCGTAGCCGACGCCCATGAACGCGAGCGTGAGCCAGAAGTGCAGGTAGCCCTGTCCGGCGCGGTAGAGCGTGCCGGAGGCACAGCCGCCGGCGTACGTCATCCCGACGCCGAAGACGAAGCCGCCGAGGAGGCCGGTGAGCCCCCAGTCGGGCGTCCAGAAGCCCTGGTAGTAGCCGAGGGCGTAGGCGATGCTCCAGAACACCATCGTGAGCGTCGTCGCGACCAGCACGGCCTTCGTCACCCGCGAGTCCTTGAACGCGAAGAAGTCGCGGAAGGCGTGTACGAAGCAGAAGCGACCCTTCTGCAGGAACACGCCGAGACCGACGCCAACGACGAGTGCGGTCAGTACGTTCGACACCATTCAGTCCCCGGTAGTCGACTCCGACGGATAAGCCGCACCGTCGGACGAACGCCTGCCGAGGCCCGTCACGCGTTATCGATGCCGTTTCTGACAACTACGGTCGAAAATAGCCTTCTCGAACCCTGAGCGTCGAAGACGGTGGCGACGAGTCGACAGCGGCCGCGACGCAGAAATCGGAGACACTTGCCGAATCGCGTGCGACACGCTCCCGCACCCTTATGTCCGCCAACCGCAAACGCCCAGCTATGAGCGACCTCTCTCTCGACGCGACGCAGTTGGACCGCTACTCGCGGCACATCATCATGGACGAGGTGGGACCCGAGGGACAGAAGAAACTGCTCGACGGGCGCGTCCTCATCGTCGGCGCGGGCGGTCTCGGCGCGCCAGTAATCCAGTATCTCGCCGCGGCAGGTGTCGGCGTCATCGGCGTCGCCGACGACGACGTGGTCGAACGGTCGAACCTCCAGCGACAGGTCATCCACACCGACGCCGACGTGGGGGTTCCGAAAGTCGAGAGCGCCGCGAACTTCGTCGAACGGCTGAACCCCGACGTGACCGTCGAACAGCACCACCTGCGCGTCGGTCCGGACAACGTCGAGGAACTCGTCGCCGACTACGACGTAGTCGTCGACGCCTCCGACAACTTCCGGACACGCTACCTCGTCAACGACGCCTGTCGCCTCGCGGAGATTCCGGTCGCCCACGGAGCTATCTACAAGTTCGAGGGGCAGGCGACGACGCTCGTCCCCGGCGGCCCCTGCTACCGGTGTCTGTTCCCCGAAGCGCCCGAACCAGGCACGGTTCCGGACTGCGCGACAACGGGCGTGCTCGGCGTGCTCCCGGGGACGCTCGGCTGCATCCAGGCGACCGAGGCCGTCAAACTCCTCATCGACGCTGGCGAACCGCTGGCCGGTCGACTGCTGTTCTACGACGCGATGGAGATGAGCTTCGAGACGGTTCCGTACCGCCAAAACCCCGACTGCCCGGTCTGTGGCGACGACCCCATCGACTCCGTCGCCGACGTGGAGTACACCGGCGGCTGCGCGGTACAGGCGGACTGAGTTCTTCTACCTTCACTGTCACCCGAACCCGAGGAGCCAACGCACGGCTTCCGACCCGACGAGCACTCCCCCTTCGGGGCGAGTGAGCCGTCGTCCCGACCACAGCGCGACTGCGAGCAGCGCCGTCAGCCCTGCGAGCCACAGCGCACCGTCGAACGCGGCGGCGCTGGCGGCGAGCGGTCGAATCGTCGCCGCGAGACCTAGCACGACGAGCACGTTCAGGAGGTTGCTCCCGAGCACGTTGCCGACGGAGACGCCGCTTCGCCCGCGGGTGAGCGCGACGACCGAGACGGCGAGTTCCGGCGTCGAGGTGCCGACGGCGACCACCGTCGCGCCGATGACGTAGTCGGAGACGCCCGCGAACTCCGCGAGCGTCACCGCGGAGTCGACGAGAAGCTGGCCGGCACCGACGACGAGCACGAGGCCGCCGACGAGACGGAGCGCGTCGAACCGTTTCGGCGGATCAACGTCTGTGGGCGCTTGCGGCGGGGCGTCGGCGAAGCGCAGCAGAACGGCGACGTACGCCGCGTACACCGCGAGCAAACCCAACCCTTCGATGCGAGACACCTTGCCGTCGAAGAGGACGACCAACAGGAGACCGGTCGCTCCCAGAACGGCGAGCACGTCTCGGTGGAGCACCCGCTGGGAGACGCGAATCAGTCGAACCAGCGCGACCAGTCCGAGCACGACGGCGATGTTGTATATGTTGCTGCCGACGACGTTGCCGACGGCGAGCACCGACCGTCCAGCGAGCGACGCTTCGACGGTGACCGCGAGTTCCGGCAACGATGTGCCGATAGCGACGACGGTCAGGCCGACGACGGTCGCCGAGACGCCGAACTGGCGGGCGAGGCGAACCGCCGCCTCGACGAACTGCTCGGCTCCGACCCAGAGGACGGCGACAGCGACGACGAGCAGCGCGAGCGAAACGAGAATCGTGACGTTCACGTCGAAACGATGCGCCGACGGCGGCATAAATCTGTTACAGCAACGAACTCAGCCACCGAACGGCCTCGGACCCGACGAGGAGCCCTCCCTCCGGACGCGAGAGGCGGCGGCCGGACCACAGCGCCGCGACGAGCAGCGCCGTCAATCCGAGGAGCCACAGCGCACCGTCGAAGGCGGCCGCTGCGACCGACAGCGGCGTAATGGTCGCCGCCAGCCCGAGGATGAAAAGGAAGTTGAAGATGTTGCTGCCGAGCACGTTGCCGACGGAGACGCCCGCCTGCCCGCGTTTCAGCGAGACGAGCGAGACCGCGAACTCCGGCGAGGAGGTGCCCGCTGCGACGATGGTCGCGCCGATGACCCACTCGGAGATTCCGGCCGCCCGCGCGAGCGACGTCGCCGAGTCGATGAGCAGTTGTCCGCCGACGACGACCAACGCGAGACCGACGACGAGCAGTACCGCCTCCCGGAGGCCGAACTCAGTGGGTCTCTCTCCGTCGCTGTCGGCCTCTTCTCCGCCCCCGTCTGTCGCACCGACAATCGGGGGCGGAAGGTCGACCGGGTCAGGGAGATCGGGGAGGTCCGGCGAGAAACGAAATAGCACGTAGAGGTACGCGCCGAAGAGCGCGACAAGCGCGAGTCCCTCGATTCGGGAGACGACGCCGTCGAACAGCACCACGACGCCGAGGATAGCCGTCGCCAGCACCGCCGCGCCGTCGCGTTTGACCAGTTTCCGAGAGATAGGAAGCCACTGGACGAGGGTGACGACGCCGAGGATGACGGCGATGTTGAAGATGTTGCTGCCGATGACGTTGCCGACGGCGATGTCGGGGCGTGCTTCCAGCGCCGCCTCCAGCGAGACAGCGATTTCGGGCGAGGAGGTGCCGACGGCGACGACCGTGAGACCGATGGTGAGCTCTGACAACCCGAGACGGCGGGCGGCGTTCACCGCCGAATCGACGAACAGGCGCGCGCCGGCCCAGAGGGCGAGTATGCTAACGACGATAACTGCGGCGTCGACGACTTGACTCGGCACGAGCCCGATTACGACATCCACCGAAATAAGTCTCGGCTCGGATACCGTCGACGTTCCGCCGAGCCGTCGCGCGACGGCTATACCCGAGCGCTACGCAAATCCGAGTGCCACGCAGACCCGAGCGCCGCGCGAGAGCCGACCGTCACGTGAATTATAACCGTCGCGGCCGACCGTCACCCATGCCGACCGAGCTGCTCTCCGGCGTATACGACATCACCGTGATGGAAGGAACCGACCGCCGTCTCAGGGCGTATCTCTTCGACGACCCGGCGCCGACGCTCGTCGATACCGGACTGGAATCGACGACCGACCGCTTGTTCGCGGAACTCGACGACCTGGGCGTCGAACCCGAGCGCGTCGTCGTCACACACGGCGACGGCGACCACGTCGGCGGGCTGGCGTCCGTCGTCGACCGCTTCGACCCGGAGGTGTTCGTGCCCGAACAAACCGAACTGGGGAGTGTCGACGGCGTCGAAGACGGGGGCGTGACGCGCTACGGCCACGGCGACGAAATTGGTCCGTTCGAGGCCGTCCACGTGCCGGGTCACGAACCCGACAACCACGCGCTCGTCGACGCCGACCGCGAGATCGTCGTCGCCGGTGACGCCGTCTCGGGGTCGGACCAGCGCGGCCTCCCCGAGGGGTATCTGATTCTCCCGCCGGCGGTGTTCTCCGACGACCTCAACGAGGCCGAGGAGAGCCTCGAACGCCTGCTGGAGTACGAGTTCGACGCTGTGCTCGTCTTCCACGGGTCGTCGGTACTGGAGGGGGCGAAGGAGAAACTGGACCGGTTCGTCAACTTCCCCGGCAGGCCGTAGAACGCCGCAGCGGACGGAAGCACGCGAGGGAGACGGCAAATCACGAGACGGTTGGTTTGGGTTCCGACACGCGTTTACTCCGTCGCCGAGAGGGTTCGTCGATGAGTCTGGAGTCCCTGCTGAACGGCCTGCCGTTCGTCGAACACCTCGGCATCGAGATCGACGCCGCCGAGGACGGCTACGCGAAGGGGTGCGTCGAACTGACGCCCGAACTGTCGTCGGTTCCGGGGCGGAAGATAGCCCACGGCGGCGTCGCCTACTCGCTGGCCGACACGGTCGGCGGCGCGTCCGTCATGTCGCTGCACTACGCGCCGACACCGACCGTCGATATGCGCATCGACTATCTCGCGCCGGGACAAGACGATCTGGTCGCCGAGGCGGAAGTCGTCCGAGACGGAAAGAGCGTCGCCGTCACGGAGGTCGAGATTCGCGACGTCGAGGGGACCCACGTCGCGGACGCGCGGGGCGTGTTCAAAACCGGCGGCGGCGACGGCAAGACGGCGTGGGGGGCAGGGTCGCCGGAACTGACTGACGAGTAAGCGTCCAGATTAGACGCCTTCGACGAGTCGCTTCAGTTGCTCGGGCGGCACCGCGCCGCGAGCGCCGTAGCCGTCGTAGGCGAACGTCGGCACACCGGTGACGCCCTGTTGGTGCGCTTCGGTGAACTTCCCGCGGAGTTCCTCGCGGAGACCGTCGTCGTCGAGCGCCGACCGAATCTCGTCGGGGTCGAGGTCGGCGTCTGCAGCCAAGTCGGCGAGTACGTCCGGATCGCCGATATCGCGCGTGTCGTGCCACAGCGCTGCGAAGATGGTCTCGTCGAACGCGAGCCACGTCTCGTGGTCGTAGTGCTGTTTGACGTAGTAGGAGGCGACCTGCGCGGGCAGCGAGTCCACCTCGCGGGCGATGTCGATCGACATATCGTCGGCGTCGTACCGCTTCTTGAGACGCTGGACGTTCTGTTTGGCCTGCTCGAAGTACTCGTCGTCCTTCCCGTCGTCAACGCCGTGGTCGATTTCGCCGTCGGGACCGCGCTTCTGACTTCGGAGGTCGAACGGGTGCCAGTCGATCTGTAGCTCCTCGTCTCTCGTCTCCTGGTACTGTTCGAGAGAGCGTCGGCCCAGGTAGCAGAACGGGCAGACGTAGTCAGAGTAGACGGTGAGTCGCTCCGTCGGTGCGTCAGTCTCGCCGCCGGCAGTGTCGCTCATGGTATCTCGTTTTCGGGAGGGGGACAGAAGAAGTCGACTCGGGTGTGAGCGGTCAACGCATCAGCGTCGGAGCGCGATTCGTTCGGCGGCGGAAGCGGGCGCGATTCGCTCAGCGGCGGAACTTCGTCCGGTCTTCGAGCTGTTCTTCGAACCACTGCCACTCGCGGGAGAACTGCCCGGTCTCGCGGAGATTCCACACGTCGGCGTCGGTGACGATGGGACCGAGGCGGTACGACTGCACTAGATTGGTGAGCCAGATGAGGGCACCGATGCCGATGATGACTGCACCGAACGACGACAGCTGTTGCAGCGCCTCGAACGCGCCCGGATACGACGCCGAGCGGCGCGGGAGGCCGCCGTAGCCGATGAGAATCATCGGTAGGAACGCGACGAACACACCGACGATGCTGAGG